>NZ_JAPNLM010000010.1 GCF_026627255.1 Streptomyces antarcticus
CCGACCCGCCCGACCCGCCGGAACCCGACGGGCTTCCGGAGCCGTACGAGCCGCCGTACGAGCCGCCGTAGGAGCCGCCGGAAGAACCCGAACCGCCACTGCGGCCCCGGGAAGAACGGTCATTGGTACGAATGGTGCGGTTCATGCAGAACCTTCCTCGATGCGGCACGTATCGAGGAATCCCGGAAGGGAGATTCGCGAGAACGAGCCGAATGAAATTCGGGGCAGAGCCGTGCCGCGAAGAACGGGCCGGTCTGCGTGGTGTGCGTGCCGCGCTGCGCACCGCGATGCCGGGTGACCGGCGGACGGTGCGCGGGGCAGGGGGGCCGGGGCGGCGCGTGGTGAACGCTGCCCCTCGGCCGGACGTAGAAGCGGGCCGGCTGCCGGGGGCACGCCGTCACCCGCCGCCCATGCGGGCCGGTGGGAACCGGCGGGGCATGGGGAGGGGAAATGCAACGAGCTGGGGCCCGCACCCCAAGGTGCGGGCCCCAGCTGCGTGTACGCGTCAGCGTCAGGCGGGAACGATGTTCTCGGCCTGCGGGCCCTTCTGGCCCTGCGTGACGTCGAAGGTAACCTTCTGGCCTTCCTGAAGCTCACGGAAGCCAGAGGAGGCGATGTTCGAGTAGTGAGCGAAGACGTCAGCGCCGCCGCCCTCCTGCTCGATGAAGCCGAAGCCCTTTTCCGCGTTGAACCACTTCACGGTGCCAGATGCCATATGAATTCTCCTTTGGGGCAATTCCCGGAACCGCACTGTGCGATTGCCGGAGTCGCCGCGATGATTGCCCCGACCGGAAGTAACACCGGCTAAATAAAAAGTGCGCCCGCCGGAAAAATCCGGTGAGAGCACTTGTAAGTTTTTGGGAACCACAACTGCAACTGAGATCACAGTAGCACAGGGGGGTCGGGTGGGCGGGGAGGATTTCACCTCCCCGCCCGGCCGGGCGGGGAATATTCCGCGGGCTCCTTCGAAATTCTGTATCTGCAAGAACAGATATCCGTGCCCCGAAGTCATATGAACGGCGCCGCCGGACTCAGGAAACCCCGGGGCGCCGGTGCATCCGCTCGTTCAGCCGGAGGGCCTCCTCGAGCTGGTCCTCCAGCACGATGATCCGGCAGGCCGCGTCCACGGGCGTGCCGCCGTCGACCAGCTCCCGGGCCCGGGCCGCGATGCGCAACTGGTAGCGGGAGTAACGGCGGTGGCCGCCGGAGGAGCGGAGCGGGGTGATGAGGCGGGCCTCGCCGATGGAGCGGAGGAAGGCGGGGGTGGTGCCGAGCATCTCCGCCGCCCGGCCCATCGTGTAGGCGGGGTAGTCGTCGTCGTCCAGGCTGTCGGCGATCGGGGACTTCTCAGAGGTCACACAAGAGACGCTAACGCCGATGAGCAGGCATGTCTACTCTGACCATCACAGCTTTTCTCCTGGACGGGCATCCGGAGTTCTTGCCCGGCTGGATTGCTTTTCTCCGGCGTGTCTTCCTGAATTGACGCTCCGGGCGGCCGGTTCGGGACGCGCGGTGAGGTGACGGATCCGGTGGAGCCGATTGCGGCCGTCCGTTCGAGGGGTGTGTACTCCCGGAGGAACGACGGGCGATCGTGGGGGATACGACATGCGTGTGGTGCTCGCCGAGGACCAGTTCCTGCTGCGCGAGGGGCTGACCCGGCTCCTGGAGCCGCACGGGTTCGAGGTCGTCGCCGCGGTCGGCACCGGCCCCGAGCTCATCGAGGCGCTCGCCGTGCACGATCCGGACGTCGCCCTGGTCGACATCCGGATGCCGCCCACCCGACGAGGGGCTGCGGGCCGTCCTCGACGCCCGGCGCCGCCGCCCCGGGCAGCCGTCGGTGCTGCTCTCGCAGTACGTCGAGCAGCTCTACGCGCAGGAACTCCTGGCCGACGGGGCGGGAGGGGTCGGCTACCTGCTGAAGTCGGCCGCCGCGGGAAGCAGCGCCGGCAGCGGTCCGACCAGCGGGTTGACCAGGATCCAGAGCAGGTCCCGCCAGGTGGCGGCGTCCCCGAGCATCCGGTGGCCCGCTTCCAGACCGGGCCCGGGTCGCCCGCCGGCCCGGCGGCGTACGAGGACTCGACGCTGACCCCGGACCAGCGCCCGGCCAGGGCGCGCTGGGTCCGGGCCTGTCGGCGGACCGCGTTCAACGCGCCCGGCAGGAGCGGGAGTCCGACTCCGACGCAGGAGAGGCAGACGGCGAGGGACAGCCACAGGAGCAGCAGCGCCTCGTAGAGCGCCAGTCCCGTCAGGGCCACGCCCCGCAGCACCATGGCCGCCGGTCCGCCGAGTTCCCGGCGTGGTGTGTCGATCCCGTTCGCGTGCTCACTCATGTCCCGCCCCGTTCCGTGCCGACCGCTGTTCCGGTGTGGTTCCAGCAGGGCGAGCGGAGCGGGGGATCGCAGGGGTGCCAGTACCCCTCTATGGGCCGCGCGTGGGGGTCGGGGCGGGCGTGGGGGCGGGGCCGGTGGGGAGGGAGAGGCCCGCGTAGATCTGGTTCAGGACGGTGGGCAGCAGGGCCTGGGCGGTGGTCCGCCCGTCGGGCGAGAGGGTCAGGTTCGTCCAGATGACGAGCGTGACGTCGTTGTCCGGGTCGTGGCCGATGAACGAGTTGAAGCCGGGGAGTTCGCCGCCGTGGTAGTACATCGCGGCGTCGGGGGTGAAGCGCTGGTAGGCGATGCCGTACCCGTACTTCTGTCCGTCGGGCGCGGCCGGGTTCTCGGCCTGCGGGCTGTCGAGCCACTGCTTCTGGGATCCCGCGTCCAGGACCTCGCCCCTCACCAGGGCCCGGATCCACGCGGCCATGTCGTCGGCGGTGGAGACGGCGTTGCCGGCGCCGAAGGCGTAGGAGGGGTTCTGGCGGGTGTAGTCCACGGGCGCGAGCTGCCCCGACCGGGCCTGGGCCGTCATCGTGGCGGGGTAGGGCTGGTCGACCAGGGCGTAGGACGTCGTGCCGTACATGTAGCCGTGGGAGTACGGGGCGGGCAGGGACAGTTCGTCGGCGGCGGGCAGCGAGGTCCCCTTTAGTGCGAGTGGGGCGAACAGCCGGTCCTGGAACTGGCGGGCCAGGGAGCTGCCGCCGGCCTTCTCGGCGATCAGGCCCAGCAGCACGTAGTTGGTGTTGCTGTACTCGTAGGAGGTGCCGGGCGCGAAGTCCGGCGGGTGCCGGAACGCGATGTCCAGCATCTGGCGCGGTGTCACGGCCTTCCCGGGATCGGCGTCCAACGCATCCGCGAGTTCGGGGGCGTTGGTGTAGTTGTAGAGCCCGCTGCGCATCTTCAGCAGCTGGGCGACGGTGATCCGGTCGCCGTCCGGCACCCCGTCGACGTACGCGGACACCGGGTCGCCCATCCGGAGCCTGCCGTCCTGGGCGAGCAGGGTGACGAGCGCCGCCGTCATGGTCTTGGTGTTGGAGGCGACCCGGAAGTGGTCAGCGGTGGTGGGCCGTTGGGACGTGCCGCGCTCGGTGGTGCCGACGATCGCCCGAGAGGTTCCCTGCGGCGTACGGAGCAGGACCACCGCGCCGGGAACCATGAGCTGCTCCGCCGCCTTCTCCATGGTGGACTGGAAGGCGGCCGGATCGATCGGCCTGAGGGCCGACGGGACGGGGGACGGCGGGACGGGGGACGGCGGGGTGGGGGCGGGTGCGGAGGTGCCCGCCGTCGCCGCGGGCGCGGCCGGCGCGTCGGAGAGTGCCGCGGCGCTCGCCCCGGGGGGCAGGGCGCAGAGCGCGACCAGCAGCGCCGCGCACGGTGCCACCAGGGCGGTGCGGGGGGTGGTGCGCGGGGTCCGGGTGCGGGTGCCCGTACGCGGCGTGCGGTCAAGGTTTGGGGCCGGGTCCGGGTCCGGGTCCGGGTCTAGGGCGTCCTCCGCCAGGGGGACCTTGCTGTGCGCATCGGCTCGGGGAGCTCTCATACCCGCATCACAGCCTCGTGCCTCGCGCTCGGCGGTCCGGCACCGCGGCCGGGGGTCGAGCGGCGGGCCGGAGCTTCCTCCACGGACAATCCAGCCTATTTCACATCATTCGATCCGGCGAGGGGCCGGTGCCGGCGGCCCCTCGCCGGACTCAGCCCACCGCTTTCGCGATGAGCGCGCCGATCCGCGCCTCGTCGGCGGCGGTGAGTTCCGTGAGGGCGTAGGAGGTCGGCCACAGGGTGCCCTCGTCGAGCCGCGCCAGGTCGCTGAAGCCGAGGGTGGCGTACCTCGTCTTGAACTTCTGCGCGCTCTGGAAGAAGCAGACGACCTTGCCCTGGTCGGCGTACGCGGGCATGCCGTACCAGAGCTTCGGCGCGAGGCCGGGCGCGCTCGCCTTGACGAGGGCGTGGAGCCGCTCGGCGAGGACGCGGTCCGCCTCCGGCATCTCGGCGATCTTCGCGAGGACCTCGCCCTCCGGGTCGGCCTTGGCCGCGCGCGGGCCGCGGCGCGCGCCCGCCTTCAGCTCCTTGGCGCGCTCCTTCATCGCGTCGCGCTCCTCCTCGGTGAAGCCGTCGTACTGTTCGCCGGCCGCGCCGGTGCGCTCGGCGGACGCCTTCCTGTTCGTCATCGCGGGCTTCCTTTCGGAACGGGGGTGGGGGTCGGTCCGTGCGCGGGCGGGGGCGGGTCCGTCGCCGGTGCCTCGCGGTTCCTGACCGGTCGGGTCACCTGCTTCGCCACGCACGAGGGCATTCCCTCCACCGCGTCCGCGGCCCGGCTCCGGTAGACGCTGGGCGGCATGCCGACGAGCTCGCTGAAGCGGGTGCTGAACGTGCCCAGGGACGAGCAGCCGACCGCGAAACAGACCTCGGTGACGCTGAGGTCGCCGCGGCGCAGCAGCGCCATCGCGCGCTCGATGCGCCGCGTCATGAGGTAGGAGTACGGGGACTCGCCGTAGGCCTGCCGGAACTGCCGGCTGAGGTGTCCGGCCGACATGTTCGCGCCCCGGGCGAGGGCTTCGACGTCCAGTGGCTGCGCGTACTCCCGGTCGATCCGGTCGCGTACGCGGCGCAGCCGCGCGAGGTCGCTCAGGCGCTGCGCCGCGGTCAGTGCGCTCATCCACGCAGGATGGCACATGGGGGAACTCCTCCGGTGGTGTTCGGCGGCGGCTGCCGGACGGCTCAGCGGAGCTCTTGGATGCGGATCAGGTTGCCCGCCGGGTCACGGAAGGCGCAGTCGCGGATGCCGTACGGCTGCTCGGTCGGCTCCTGGACCACCTCGGCGTCCGCCGCCTGCACCTTCTCGAAGGTGGCGTCGAGGTCCGGGGTGGCCAGCAGGATCCAGCCGTAGGTGCCCTTGGCCATCATCTCGGTGATGGTCCGGCGCTCGTCGTCCGTGATCCCGGGGTCGGCGGCGGGCGGCGCCAGCAGGATCGACGTGCCGGGCTGCCCGGCGGGGCCGACGGTGATCCAGCGCATCGTGCCCTGTCCGACGTCCTTGCGGACTTCGAAGCCGAGGGCGTCGCGGTAGAACGCCAGGGCGGCCTCCGGGTCGTCGTGCGGGAGGAAGGTCGCGTGAATGGTGAGGTCCATGGCCGTCACGCTAGTCCCGCCCGGTGCGGGCCGCTTCTCGATTCCTGACCGGTCTCAGGCCGGGGGCGCGGGGCGCTCGGCGGTGGTGAAGAGACGGTCCAGGTGGTGCCGGAGGACGGCGACGGCCGACTCCGGTCCCCGCTGGCCCACCAGGATTCCGGTGCCCATGGTCGCCGCCATGGCGAGCAGGCTGATCGCCTCGATCCGGGCGTCGGCGCCGGGGTCGGCCAGGCCCGCCGCCTGGGCGCTTTCGAGCAGGCCGGTCAGGGCGTTCTCGGCGGCGTCCGGGTTGTCGATGAAGGGCTGGGCGGCGAGTGCCCCGTCGGTCACGGACAGGATCGCGTAGGAGCTGTAGAGCAGGTGGAAGGTGCGGCTCTCCTCGTCGGTCGGCAGGGAGGCCAGCAGCAGCGCCTCGATCGTCGCGCGCGGGCCCGGGTCCGGACCGGCGGCGGCGAGGCGGGCGCCCACCCGCGCGGTGAAGCGGTCGGTCAGGTGCTGGAGTCCGTAGAAGAGCAGCTTCTCCTTGCTCTGGAAGTAGTACTGCACGAGGCGCAGCGACACCCCGGCCTCGGCCGCGACGTCGCGCATGCCGACGGCGTGCAGTCCGCGCCGTCCGGCGACCCGGATGAGCGCCTCGGCGATCTGGGCGCGCCGTTCCTCGTGGTCCACGCGCTTGGGCATCCGTGGGTCTCCGGTGGTGGGTGGGGTCGTGGGGGCATCGCCCGGTTCGGTCCGGACCTCTTCATGGTACCGCCGTATCAACACCGTGGTACGGTCGTATCACGAAAGACGGATCTTCCCGGAGGTGACTCGTGACCGAGAACACGACCCGAGCGCGACGCGACATCGGCCGCTACGTCAACGACACCCTGCGCGACCGCTACTTCGCCGCCTGCGACGCGCTCTACGCGATGGGCGCGCCCGTACGTTCCGAGACGGACGTCGAGACCGGCTTCGGCACCACGCACGTCTACCGGTACGGCCCCGCCGACCCGGCCGCCGAGTCCCGCACACCGGTCGTCCTGATCCACGGCTCCGGCGGCTGCTCCGCCCAGTGGTACCCCAACACCCGCGCGCTCAGCGCCGAACGCCCCGTCTACGCCATCGACACCCCCGGCGACCCCGGGCGCAGCGTGCAGCGCGAGCCGATGTGGCAGCCCGAGCGCGCCGCCCAGTGGCTCGACGAGGTCCTCGACGCCCTCGGCCTCGACCGGGTCCACCTCGTCGGCTCCTCCTACGGCGGCTGGCTCGTCATCAACCAGGTGCACCGCCGCCCCGGCCGACTGGCCTCCGTCACGGCGCTGGACCCCGGCGGGCTGGAGAAGGTGGGCCTGCGCTTCTTCGTGTGGATCTTCGCCAGCCTGTTCGCGACCTACGCCCCCAAGTCGCTGCGCCCGCGCCTCGCCGCGTGGCTGGAACAGCCGGTCCTCGTCGTCCCCGAACTGCGTACGTGGATCCAGGCGGGCGTCCGCGCCTTCCGGATCCGGCGGCCGGCCCCGCTGCCGCTGTCCGACGCGGAACTGGGCTCCATCCGGACGCCGTTCTGCCTGATCATGGGCAAGCGCAGTCTGCTCGTGCACCCGAAGCGGCAGCTGGAGCGCGTACCGCGGCTGATCCCCGGAGCGCGCGCCGAGATCGTCGCGGCGACCGGCCACGGCCCGCAGATCGACCACCCGGACCTCGTCAACGCGCGGATGCTGAGCTTCATGGAGGACATCGACACCCTCGACCCGGCCGCGGCCGGCGGCGCCGTCGGCGCGTGACGCCCGGGCCGGCACGGGCTCGTACGGGCTCGTACGGACTCGTACGGACTCATGCGGGCGCGACTCCGGCGCCGGTCAGGGGGGCGAAGGGGGCGTCCCGGGAGGGGCGAAGGGGGCGTCCCGGGCGTTTCGGATCGGGCCGGTCGCGCGCCGGACAGACCGCGACCGGCCGGATTTCGGAGTCCGGGCCATCGGGCCGCCCGATTGGCCGAAACTCCGCTACTGGCTGGTACGCCGGTCTGCGGTTTTGTGAACGGAGTGTCTCGCCGGGGCCGCCAAGTTGGCCGGAACAGCGCGGCAAGACTTGCCTTCGCGGCGCTCGGGCGCGGCTGGTCTCCCGGCCGGCGGATTCCTTGAGCGGGCCTGGAGATCATGGGCCCGACGCAGGTCAGAGCCGGTTCGAGGGCTGAATCCCGGCCGTTTGTAAAGCTATTGACAGTCCCCGATCCCCTTGCGATGTTTTGCTCGCCGCGCCGCTCGATCGAGCCGTCGGCGAGGGGGCCGGGGAGGCGAAGTGGGCGCAGTGGGGGCTGTTGACGGACCGCGAGAGGACCGCCTGCGGGAGGACCGCCCGCGGGGTACGGACAGCACGACGACCCTCGTGGTCGTCGGTGCCAATCCGACCGTCGCCTGGGAGGCCGCGACCCTGCCCGGCGAGGTGGTCCACGTACAGCTGCCCGGCGCGCCCGCGCTCGGCCCCGAGGACCGGGTCCTCACCGCCGACTTCCTGGACCCTTCCGCCTTCCGCTCGTTCACCGACGAGGTCCTGCGGCCCCTGGCCCCCACCGCCGTCGTCTCCCTCACCGAACTCGGCCTGGAGCCGGCCGCGCTGGCCGCCCGCCGGCTCGGCGCCGCCGGCGTCGACCCCGCGGTCGTACGGGCCACCCGCGACAAGCTGGAGATGCGGCGCGTCCTGGAGCGCCGGGCCCCGCACCTGAACCCGGCCTTCGCGGCGGGCGACGACCCGGAGGCGGTGGCGCGGCTGTTCGCCGCCTACGGGCGGGCGGTGGCCAAGCCCGTCGACGGCGTCGGCAGTACCGCCATCGCCCTGGTGGAGGGCGCGGACGCACTCACCGCCGACCGCCGCACGGCGGCCACCCTGCTCGAACAGTTCGCCGAGGGGATCGAGTTCAGCGTCGAGGCGCTCTCGGCGGGCGGTCGCCACACGGTCCTCGGCATCGCCGAGAAGGGCACCACGGACGGGTTCGTCGAGGTCAGCCACATGATGCCGCCACCCTCCCTGGACCCGCGCCGGCAGGAGCTGGTGGCCCGGGCGGTCGGCGAGCTGCTCGACGCCCTCGGCCTGACCGACGGGCCCAGCCACACCGAGGTCATGGTCGACGGCGACAAGATCGTCGTCATCGAGACCCACACCCGGCTCGGCGGCGACGGCATCGCCGACCTGGTCCGGCTCACCACCGGGGTCGAGTGGCGGCGCGCCGCCCTCGGCTGGGCGGTCGGCGCGGGGATCACCAAGGGCCCCGCCGCCGCGGCCGCGGCCGCCACCGTCTTCCTCACCGCCCCGCCGGGACGCGTCACGGCCGTCGCGCCGCCGCCCCGCCTCGCGCACGGGGACGTACACGCCTGGGACCTCTCGGTCCTCCCCGGTGATGCGGTCCACCCGCTGCGCTCCTCCTCGGACCGCCTCGGCATGGCCGTCCTGACCGCTGCGGGCACCGACGCCTGCGCGGCGGCCGTCGCGGAACTGATCGCCCATCCGGTGGTCACCACCGCCCCCGGCCCGGCCCTCTGACGGCCCCGGGCACCGGCCCGCACCGGCCCGGCCCGCTCCGCTCCGCCTCCGGCCGTCCGCACCGCACAGCACGACACGGCACCGCACCGCACGGCACTGCACAGCACGACACGGCACCGCACGACACGACACGGCACGTCCCGCTCTCGCTCTCGCTCTCTTGGACCTCTCCGCTCTCTTCGACGCCACCTTCACCACACGGGGGACACATGTCTGTCCAGAACGATCCTATTTCCTACGATTTCCACGGTGATGCGCCGTTCTCGATGCCCTTCAAGGACATCAAGCCCGAGGAGATCCACATCTACCTCGACCTCGACACCAAGGTCGGGAAGAACACCTGCGGCCAGAAGTGCACCCACTGTTGGTTCGTCAACTACGAGAAGGTCTACGACAAGTCCTTCGCCATGGAGGAAGGCCCGAAGATCCTCGAGGGCCTCCAGTCGCACGGCTACCACGTCTACCCCCGCTACGTGGACAGCTTCGCCTACGACGGCGAGTTCATGCGGATCTACGGACCGGCCAACAACCGCGAGTTCCGGCAGGAGTCCGACCACAAGCCCACCGAGACGATGGAGAAGGGCGACGCCTGGACCAGCGGCCGCCCGCTGCTCGCCGACAACTGGACCGAGCTGCTCGACCTGGCCGCGAAGAACGGCTACGGCACCATCTCCATCACCTATCACGGCGTGATCGACGAGAACCTCGAGGTCACCGACCACAAGACGTACCCCATCAAGGGCGTCTTCTCCGGCGCGGACACCGAGGAGGTCCTGCGCCGCATCGCCGAGTACAACGAGGGCGTCGACCCCGAGGACGCCTTCCGCGTCAACATCGGTGTCACCGTCGGCCGCCACAACCACGGCCGCACCTCGCTGGAGCGCTACGCCCACTACTTCAACAAGCTGGGCGTGGCCACCGTCCGGTTCAACAACTTCACCGACCACGGTGGCCGCCACCCCGAACTGCGTCTCTCCCGCGAGGAGATCGAGCAGGCGTACCGCGACTTCAAGTGGATCCACGAGTCGGTCCCGCTCGGCTTCCAGCTCGGCGTCAGCGAGGACTTCGGCACCTTCGGCATCAAGGCCATGGGGTTCCCGGGTCACGTCGGCTGGTGCCGGGCCGGCCGCCAGCTGTTCGCCGCCATCCCGGCGGGGGAGGAGGTCCTGTCCGACGGCCCCGAGGGCCGCCGCGAGAAGATCGGCGACGTCGTCGGCTGCGTCAACACCTTCGAACCGCACCTGGGGATCCTGGTCCGCACGGTCACCGCGGACGGGACGGGCGAGCGCCACACCTACGACGTGGAGTTCGACCACGACGAGATCGAGGCGTTCACCGCCAAGCGGCTCGCCGGCACCTACAAGGACGGCTGCTTCGCCACCGAGCTGTCCGAGGAGCTCGGCCTGATCTCCCGCGTCCCCGAGCGGCGCCGCCTGCCGCTCCTCGTCAACTCCCCGTCCTGACCCCGAGAGGAACCCAGCCGCGATGCGCCACGTACTCGTCTTCGCCAAGACGCCCTACGCCAAGACCCCGTACGACCAGTGGCTGGCCGGCTCGGGGACCGTCCCGGTCATCGTGACCCCCGCCGAGTACGCGGCGGGCTACTCCCACCTCCCGCACGTGCACGCCTTCCCCGCCTACGACACGAACCAGCTGGTCGAGAAGACCGCGCTGCGCCTGGCCCGCGAGTTCGCGGTCGAGGCGGTCTTCGCCCGCGCCGAGGCCGACATCGTGCGGGCCGCCCAGCTGCGCGAGCTGCTCGGCCTGCCGGGCCAGCACACCGCGAGCGCGGTCGCCTTCCGCGACAAGGTGGTCATGAAGGACCACCTCGCGGGCGGCCCCGTCGACGTACCCGCCTACCGGCGGCTCGACTCGGCGTACACGGCGCTCGCCTTCGTCGCCGAACACGGCTATCCGGTCGTGGTCAAGCCGGTGTCGGAGTCGGGCTCGCTGGGCGCGGCGGTCATCCGCGACGAGGCGGACCTGGACGCGTACCTGGCCGGCCCGTGGCGGGGGACCAGCGAGATCGAGGCGTTCGTACCCGGTCAGATGTACCACGTGGACGGGCTGGTGGCGGGCGGCGAGGTCGTCTTCGTCCACCCCTTCCGCTACCTCAACGACTGCCTGTCCTTCCGGGACGACGACTGGGTGGCCAACCTCCCGCTCACCCCGCAGGACCCCTCGTACGACCGGCTGGTCAAGGCGGCGCGGGCGGTGCTCGCCGAGCTGCCGACGCCGCCGCAGACCGCCTTCCACGCCGAGTTCTGGATCACGCCCGACGACCGGCTGGTGTTCTGCGAGATCGCCAGCCGCACCGGCGGCGGCATGATCAGCGCGATGGTCCGGCACGCGTTCGGGATCGACCTGGACAAGGAGTGGCTGTACGCGGAGTGCGGCCTGCCCTCCACCCTCGGCGCCCTTTCGTACCGGCCGGCCGGGGCCCTGTGCATCCCGCCGCGGAGCGGGGTGCTGGAGCGGCTGCCGGCGGGCGGGGACGGGACGGGTGCGCGGGACGAGGCCGAGGACAGTGCCGAACTGCCGTCCTGCGTACGGGAGGTGACGCTGACCGGGGTGGCCGGCCAGGAGTTCCACGGCGGCGTCAAGTCCGGCCTGTTCCTGGCCGGCTACGTGGTCGACGGGGACACGGAGGAGGATGTGGCAGCCAATCTCGAACGCGTGGCGGGCTGGTTCTCCGACAACACCCGGTGGCGGCCCGCCGATTCCTCCGGAGGTACCGCATGAGCGCGACGACACCCCCCGACACCACTGCCACCGAGGGCCCGGCCGGCGCGCTCGTCGGGGCCGGCCGGCTGGCCGAACGGCTCGGGGAGGGCGTGGTCCTCTTCGACGCCTCCGTCGGCGCCCACCGCGGCGCCGCCGCGCGGATCCCCGGGGCCCGGCCCTTCGACCTCGACGGGCAGCTGTCGGACCACACCTCGGCCGTGCCGCACACCATGCCCGGCGCCGGGGCGTTCACCGAGGCCCTGCGGGCGCTCGGCCTGCACGACACCGACACGGTCGTCGTCTACGACGCGCAGGGCGTCTACTCCAGCGCCCGCGCCTGGTGGATGCTGCGCGCCATGGGCTTCGACCGGGTCGCCGTCCTCGACGGCGGCCTGCCCGCCTGGACCGCCGCCGGCCATCCGGTCGAAGCGGTGCCCGCCGCGTACGACGGCCCGCGCGGCACGTTCACCGCCCGGCCCCGGCCGGGCCTGGTCGTGGACGCCGACACCGTCGCCGCCGCCCTCGCCGACCCGGCCGCCGCCGTCCTCGACGCGCGGACCGGCGGGCGGTACGCGGGCACCGCGCCCGAGCCGCGCGAGGGCCTGCGCGGCGGCCACATGCCCGGCGCCGCCAGCCTCCCGTTCGGGGACCTCCAGCGCGACGGCGGCCTGATGCGGCCCGTGCCGGAGCTGCGTACGGCGTTCGAGGCGGCGGCCGGGGAGCGCGAGCGGCTGTACTTCAGCTGCGGCTCCGGGGTCACCGCCTGCGTCCTCGCGCTCGGGGCGACGCTGGCCGGCTACCGCGACCTCGCCGTGTACGACGGCTCGTGGAGCGAGTGGGGCCTGCCCTCGGACCGCCCGGTGGTCACCGGCGTGGCCGTCGGCGGGACCCCCGTCGCGCCGGGCGGTGGTGCGGCCGGCGGGGCCGCGGGTGGGGGCGGCTCGCCGTGACCGCGGGACGGCACGGTGCCGGACTCACCGCGAAGTGGCGGATCTTCACCGGGCTGCCCGCCGGCCTCAAGGCCCTGATCGGCCTGTCCTTCGTCGTGGCCCTCGGCAGCTACATGGTCACCCCGTTCATCGGGGTGCTCATGGTCGAGGCCGTCGGCATGGACATCCGGGTGGCCGGGGTGCTGGTGGCCGTGGCCACCTTCATCCAGTTCGGCGGCAGCATTCTCGGCGGCGCGGTCGTGGACCGGCTCGGGCTCAAGCGGACCATGGTGGGCGCGCTGGCCCTGCGCACGGCGGGGCTGGTCCTCCTCGGGGTGGCCGTGAAAGTGCCCTGGGTCGCGTACCCGGCCGTCGTCCTCGTCGCGGCCGGACCGGCGCTGTACCTCCCGGCGAACAAGGCGTACATCGTCACCAGCGTCTCCGACGAACTGCGCCCGCTCTTCCTCGGGGTGAGCAGCGCCGCCCTCAACGCCGGCATGGGGCTGGGCCCGCTGCTTGCCGCGCTGCTGATCGACGCGGATCCGGTCGTGCTGCTCATCGGCCTCGCCGCCCTGTTCGCGCTGATCACCGCGGCCCACCAGGCCACCTTGAAACCGGTCGCGCGCCGGCCGGCGGCCCCGGTGGCCGGCCCGGGGACGGCGGCGGCCGGCGCCGGGGCGCCGACCGGGAAGCGGGCGGCGCTGCGCGGCGCGCTGCGCCCGGTCCTCTTCACCGGTCTCGCCTTCTACCTGTACTTCTTCTTCCAGAGCTTCATGGGCCTGTACGCGGTCGGGGTGTCCGACATCCGGCTCCTCGGCTGGGTGATGCTGCTCAACTGCGCCATGGTCGTGGTGCTGCAGCCGGTGCTCGCCGACCGCATCGCGCGCGCCGGCTACCGCCGGCTGGTGGTCGTCTCGTTCGCCCTGATGGCGCTCGGCACGGCGGCCATGGCCCTCGGCGGCACCCCGGCCCTGCTGGGCGGCACGGCCCTCTTCACGCTCGGCGAGGTCTTCCTCTTCCTGCGCTGCGACCTGGAACTCGTCGACCGCGTGCCGGACAGTCCCGCCTTCGCCTTCGGCGTGCAGCGGCTGACCGCCGGTATCGGCGGACTCCTCGCGGGCGTCGTCGGCGGATTCGTCTTCGCCCACTACGAGGCCGCCGGCGACCTGGGCGGGTTCTGGCTGGTGGTGGCGGCGCAGTGCGCGGGCGCGGCCCTGCTCGCCCTGCTGCTGGGCGGCCGCCGCCGGGCCGCCGCCGCCCCCGGACCGCCGTTGCCCGAGGCGTCGTCGGCCGAACCGGCGGTGGCCCGGTGAACGAGCCCGACCCGTCGCGGGAGGCGGTGCCCGGGCCGGCCCCGTCGCGGGAGGAGGTGCCCGGGCCGGCCCCGTCGCGGGAGGAGGTGCCCGACTCCGCCCCCTCGCGGGAGACGCGGTTCGTGCACGCCGCCTCCGATCCGCGCCGGCAGGGCGGTTACGTCAACCCGCCCGTGCACCGCGCCTCCACCGTCCTCTACCAGGACACCGCCGAGATGGACGCCTCCCAGGCGGACCCGCTCAAGCGCGGCCCCCAGGTCTACGGCCGCTTCGGCACCCCCACCGGCCGCGCCTTCGAGGAGGCGCTGACCGAGCTGGAGGGCGGCCACGCGGCGGTGGCCACCTGCTCCGGTCTCGCGGCGATCACCACGGTGATCCTCGCGTACGTCCGGGCCGGCGACCACATCCTGGTCAGCGACTCCGTCTACCTGCCGACCCGGAAGTTCTGCGACTCGCTCGCCGTGCTGGGCGTGGAGACCGAGTACTACGACCCGGCCGCGGGCGGCGCCGCGATCGAGGAGCTGATCCGCCCCACGACCAGGCTGCTCTACCTGGAGTCCCCGGGCTCCACCACCTTCGAGGTACAGGACGTCCCGGCGCTCACAGCCGTCTGCCGGGCCCGCGGCGTGGCCACCGTCGCGGACAACACCTGGGCCACGCCCGCCTTCTGCCGCCCGATGGCACTGGGCGCGGGTGTGGACGCGGTGGTGCACTCCGCGACGAAGTACCTGACGGGCCACGCGGACAGCATCCTCGGCGCGATCGTCTGCACGCGGGAGAGCTACCCGGTCATCCGCGGCGCGGCGATCCGGCTCGGCCAGTGCGCGAGCGCCGACGACGTCTACCTCGGCCTGCGCGGGCTGCGCACCCTGGGCGTACGGATGAGCTGGCACCAGGACCAGGGGCTGGAGCTGGCGCGCTGGACCGCCAAGCAGGAGGGCGTGGCGGCCGTACTGCACCCGGGACTGCCCGAGGACCCCGGCCACGGCCTGTGGCGGCGGGACTTCACCGGCGCGGCGGGGCTGTTCGGGGTGGAACTGGAGCCGCGCTTCGGCAAGCCGGACGTGGACGCGATGCTCGACCGGCTGCGGGTCTTCGGCCTGGGCCACAGTTACGGCGGCTACGAGAGCCTGGTCGTCCCGGCCGACCCGGTTTCCCACCGCCTGCCGGGCACCTGGGCGGGGCGCGGTCCGCTGATCCGGGTGCACGTCGGCTTCGAGGGCCTGGACGACCTGAAGCAGGACCTGACGGCGGGCTTCGAAACCCTGCTGGACGGCGGCGGCCCGACGCCGTGACGCGCCCGGCCGCCACGACGCCGTGACACCGTCACGCGCCCGGCCGCCAAGAGGCCGTCACGTGCCCGGCCCAACGCGACGAGCCGGCCCGGCGTCAGTCGACCGGCCGCAGGGACCGTTCGGAGCGCAGGCCCGCCCAGGCCGCCGTGGCGGCCACGGCGGCGGCGGCGGCGAGGGCGAGGCCGCCGGTCAGGGGTGCGGGATCGGGCGGGGCCTGATTCCAGAGGTAGAGCTGGTACTGGGCCTCGGGGGGCAGGTTCAGCAGGTCGGCGATCCAGCGGTGCGGCAGGAACGGCGCCGCCGGAAGCAGTACGAGGGGCGCGGTCACCAGCAGGGGACCGATGCCGAGCGCGAGGGTCCCGATGACGCTGCGCAGCAGGGCCGCCGCGAGGGCGGCCAGGGAGACGAAGAGGAGCTGGACGAGGAGGGCGGCGGCGATGGCGCCCGCGGCCTGGCCCCAGGTCGCGGACTCGACGGGCAGGGGATCGACGGGCAGGGGAGGGGGTGTGGGGGCGGCCCCGCCGGCGAACCCGGGGGCCACCGCGCGCGGCCGTACCGGCCACAGCCGGGCGAGCGCCGAGGTGGCCAGCCACAGCAGTACGCCGGTGACGATCTGGCCGGCGAGTGACAGGGCGAGGGCGGCGCCGGCCTTGCGGGCCCACAGCACCCCGACCCGGTTCTCGAACAGGCGCAGGGCGCTCCAGGTGCCGCCTTCCAGGGTCTGGCCGAGCCCGGTGGCGACGACCACTCCCGTGAGGACGAGACCCAGCAGGGTCGCGAACTGCCATGCCGCCGCTCGCAGCGCCGACGGGAGCGAGGTGAGCGCCGACACCGAGGGGTCGAGCACTCCGTACGAGGCTCCCGACATCCAGAGCCGGACGGCGAGCGCCAGGGCCAGCAGCACCACGGCCGCGGCCGCTCCCCATACGGGAGCGGTCCACAGGGCGCGCAGCTCGCCGGCCCAGGCGGTCCACTCCCCGCGGGCCGGCCGCCGCCGGGTACCGGCCATCAGGCGCGGTCCCGGGTCCGGTTGAAGCGGTCCAGCCCGAGCCAGAGCAGACCGATGAGGGCCAGGGTCGGCAGGACGCGGAGCAGGACGGGGGCCGTGGAGGGGTCGGTGGAGATCCAGAAGTGGTCCCAGACCCCGTCCACCGCACCGAAGCCGACGAGGTCGGCCAGCGCGCCGCCGGGGAGCCAGGCGCCCAGCCCCGGGGCGGCGGAGGTGCGGACCACCAGGACGAGCAGCAGCATCCCGGCGAGGAAGGTGCGCATCGGCTGGCGCAGCAGTGCGCCGAGGGCGACCGCGACGGCTGCGGCCCCGGCCAGCACGGCCGCCCCGGCCAGTACGCCGAGTGCGGTGTCGGCGAGGACGGTGCCGAGGGCGCCGGGCGAAGGCAGCGGGTAGGCGCCGCGGCCGTAGAGCAGGCCGAACGCGGCTGTGGCGGCGGCCGACACGCACAGCAGCACCAGGCTCCACGCCCAGACGGCCAGGGCCTTGGCGGCGAGCAGCCTGCCGAGGCGGGACTCGTAGAGGAGGATCGGCACGATGCTGCCCCGGCTCCACTCGCCGGCGACGGAGAAGGCCGCCACCATGACGAGCAGCACGAGCCCCGGGACGGACGTCAGCAGCCGTACGGTCCACAGCAGCGAGCCCACCGGGTGCTGGGCCTGCGCGGCACGGACTCCTTCGGCGGTGAACCGGTCCTGGATCCGCTCCAGCCCGACGGCCTGCAGGGGCACTTCGGCGAGGCACCCGGCCTTCTGCTCCGGGGTGTTGCGCGGGGAATCGCACGACTCGGGGAGGAAGTCGAGGTTGGCCTGCACCTGCGTGATGTTGTACGAGGCCATGCTCTGGCTCACCCAGGCGCAGTAGAGGGAGCCGAGGACGAACAGCGCGGCGAGGGTGAGGCCGAGCGGGTGCCGCAGCAGCCGCCGGGTTTCGGCCCGGACGAGGCGGTTCACGGGCGGGCCCCGTTCCCGACGAGTCCGAAGAACCAGTCCTCGAAGGCGGCCGGACCGCTTTCGGGGTCGTAGCCGAGCGCGTCGAGGGTGCCGGCGGCGACCACCCGGCCCTGGGCGAGCATGATCACGCGGTGGCAGATGCGCTGGATCTCGTCGAGCTGGTGGCTGGAGACGAGGACGGCGGCCCCGCGCGCGGCCTCCTCGGCCACGATCCGCCGCACCATGCGCAGTCCCTCGGGGTCGAGCCCGTTGGTGGGCTCGTCGAGGATCAGCAGGTCCGGCTGCTTGAGCAGCGCGGAGGCGATGGCCAGGCGCTGCCGCATGCCCTGCGAGTACGTCCCCAGCCGCCGGTCGGCGGCGCCGGTCAGCCCGACGCGTTCGAGCGTACGGGCGATGCGGCCGCCGTCGGGAAGTCCGGCGGTGTCGAGGAGGGTGCGCAGCATGGCGCGGCCGGTGGACCACCGGTGGAAGGCGGGCGCGTCGAGCGCGGCTCCGAGCCGGTCGAGCTGCCGGGGGCGCATGGGCAGGGCCTCGCCGAACAGCCGCACCTCACCGGAATCGGGGGTGGACAGCCCGGTGATCACCCGCATCAGGGTGGTCTTGCCGGCGCCGTTGAGCCCGAGGAGGCCGACGATCTCGCCGGCCTCCAGGCTGAGATGGACCCCTTCCAGCACGGAGTGCTTCCGGAAGCCCTTGGTCACTTCGTGACAGGAAAGGACGCTCATCTTCGGGGGGCAAGCGTTGGCGCCGAGTTCGTGCGAGCACGCATGGGTGTGGTGTTCCCTCCCGATCACCCCACCGTCCCGGTGGAGTTCGTGCGCCGCGTGCCGTCGTCGGCACGCGGCGGAAAGTGATCTTCATCCTTTCTGCTTCTTTGGTCAAATGACGGCACGATCCAGCCGAACGCCGTACAGCGCGCCGGGTGGGTCAGGGGCGGCGGGCGGTCCACGCGGTGCGTTCGGTGCGGACCGCGAGGTCGTCGCGGCGCAGGAGGCTGCCGGGGCCGCCGGTGTCGAGCAGCCGGTCCAGCGAGGCGAGGTCCTCGGCCGCCAGGACGGGAGCGGCGCTGTCGCGCAGGCGCTTCAGGCCGCTGAGGGCGTAGCGGCCGACCGCCTCGACGCGGGAGCCGTCGACGTTCACGGTGATCGTGCGCCGGCCCTCGACGGTGAACCCGGCGGCGACCAGCCCGGGCCCCCAGTCGGCGCCGCGGTGCGGTACGTGCTCGGCGTGGTGGCGGGCGAGGGCGGCGTGGCAGCGCTCCTCGAGGCCGGGCCGGTCCTCCGGGGCGTCGCCGGGCAGGAAGCGCGGGAAGCCGGCCAGCTCGACGACGGCGAACAGGCCGCCGGGCGCGAGCAGTTCACGGACCGTGCGCAGGGTGCGGCCGGGGTCCGCCATGTGGTGCAGCGAGGCCGACGCCCAGACGAGGTCGGGCCGGCCGAGGTCGGGCCAGTCCGCGTCGAGATCGGCCTGTACGGTGCGCACCCGGTCGGCGAGGCCGAGCTCCAGGGCCCGCTCCCGCAGCCGGCGCAGATGGACGGCGGACGCGTCGACGGCGGTCACCTCCGCTTCGGGGAAGCGGGCGAGCAGGGCGAAGGTGCCGGCGCCGGTCCCGCACCCGAGGTCCACGATGTGGCGCGGTCCCCCGGCCGCGACGGGGAGCCATGCGGTGAGGGAGGCGGTGTGCTCGGCGAGTACGTCCGCGTCCAGGTCGAGGATCTCCGCCTGGTCGTCGGAGCCGGGGGTGTGCCGGGGGGCGGGGTGGTGCGCGCCGCCGTGGGCCGCGTGGGGAGAGGCGTGGGTCATGCCGCCACGCTAGGAGCGCCGTGCCGTCGCGGCACCATGGTTCCCCAGGCGCGCAAGACGAAGGCCCGCCGCGCTGCCGTACGCGCAAGACCGGTCCCCCGGAGACGGCGGGCGCGGCCCCGAATGCGGCGGCCGCCGGCCCGGCGGCGGTAGTCGGCCCCTGGTCGCGGGCCTTGGCCGCGCCGGCGGGGCAGGCGCCCGCCATCGCTCGGGGTGCCGGGCCCGGCCACCGCCCGGGGCGTCGGGCTCCGCCGCCGCTCGGGGGTCAGGCGCCGTCGGCGTTCTGGTGGCCGCGGCGGGCGTCGCGGTCGAAGACGCCCAGGATCTCGCAGGGCCCGCCCTCGGCGCCGATCGCGTGCGGCAGCATCGTCGGGAACTCCACCGCCTGGTTCGTCTCCACGCGCAGGCGCCGGTTCCCCAGCAGCAGGACCGCGGTGCCGGACAGGACGACGAGCCATTCGCGGCCCGGGTGGGCCCGCATGCGCGCGGGGTTGTCGGGCGGCGGGTTCGTCATCCGCTGGCGCACGACGCTCATGCCGGGTTCCGCCTTCATGGACCAGCGCATCAGCCCGTGAGCCGCGTCGATCACCGGGTTGGTGACGACGTCGTCGGCGGCGGTCTCGACGAGCTGGTCCAGGGAGGTGTCCAGGGCCCGGGCGAGTACGACGAGCTGGTCCAGGGCCAGGCGGCGCTGGCCGTTCTCGATGCGGCTGAGCGTGGACTGGCTGAGGTGGGCGCGGGAGGCGAGTTCCGCCAGGGACCAGCCCTGCGCCACGCGCAGGGCCCGGATCCGCTTCCGGACCAGCCCGTCCAGCCCGTCCAGTCCGTCCAGTCCGCCCAGCCCGTCCAGCCCGCCCGGTCCGTCGTTGTCTTGCGTCACGGGCAAAAGCATATGCCGTCACCGCACGGCGTCGACCGGCGCCGGCGCCCCCGCGCCGCGCGCCGCGGCCCGCCGCCGGAGCCAGGCCGCCACCAGGACGAGGGCGGCCGCGGCTCCGTACGCGAGGGTGCCGGGCGCCGCCCCGTGGCCGACGGCCGGCCCGAGGACGTAGACGGCGGCGCCGGCCAGGGCCACGCCGAGCCATTCCCAGCGTCCGTCCAGGGCCACGAGCGCGATCAGCAGCAGGGCGTACCAGGAGTAGCCGGGCGTCAGAAGGACGAAGGCCCAGCCGGTGACCAGGAGGGCGCCGCTCCACGGGCGCCGCGGGTCCCCGCGCCACATCACGTACAGGCACACGCCCGCGACGACGGCGACCAGCACGGGAAACGCCCAGGCGTCGGGGAGGACCAGGCGCAGGAGCGAGTAGCGCGACCCGGCCGAGGCGTCGTCGTAGCCCTCCTCCTCCACGTACCCGCCGAGGTAGCCGAAGACCGAGCCCCGCGAGAGCAGGACGTACGGGAGGTAGGCCAGTACGGCGAAGGCCGCGGCGGGCAGCAGCACGGCCGCCGCGTCGCGGACGCGGCGGACTCCGGACAGGGCGCCGGGGAGGACGACGGCGGGCATCAGTTTCGTGGCGACGGCGGCGCCGATCAGCAGGCCGCCCGCCGCCCGCCGGCTGAGGGCCCGGGAGGCCACGAGGCCGAGTCCGATGACCGTCAGGAGCACGCCCAGGACGTCGACGTGCGCGTTGTTGACGGCCTCGACGGCGACGGCCGGGCACCACGCCCAGTACGCGGCCTTGCGCGGGTCGTCGCCCCGCCGCCGCAGGATCAGCAGGAGCGATCCGGTCACGCCGAGGGACACCAGGCCGGCCGCGGCCTGGAGCGGCTTGTGCCGGGCGCCGGCGGGGGACAGCCGGTCGACGGCCAGGAAGTACGCCTCGGCGACGGGCGGGTAGATGGTGGGGACGGCGGGCCTGTTGATGCGGGTGCAGTCGGGTGCGCCGCCGGTGCCCGGGACGGGCGCGAGGTCCGGTCCGGCGCAGACGGCGCCCGTGGGGAACAGCCAGGTGTCGCGCAGCCGTGCCACCGCCGGGTCCTGCGGTGCGTGGTCGTACGGGGAGACGCCCGCGGACTGGACCCGGCCGTCCCAGGCGTAGCGGTAGGAGTCGGTGCTGGTCCGCGGCGGCGCCACCAGCCCGGTCACCGTGACGGCGACGGCCCCGGCCACGACCAGCGGCGTGACGTACCGCGCCGGGACCCGGCGCAGTGCCGCCAAGGCCGCCGCGAACAGCGCCCAGCACACCGCGTACCACCGGAACAGGCCGCCGGGATCGGTGAAGAGGCCGTCGTACCGGATGGTGAGGACGAGGGCGGCCGTGAGGGCGGCGAGGACGGCGGAGGCGAGGACGGTGCGCGGGTTCACCTGCGGAAGCGTTCCAGCAAGGGGCGCCCCCGAGGGGCCCGACGCCCGGGCCGTCCGCGTTTCGTAAGGTGTCGCGGACCCCCTCGGACACTGGTCGGGGGTGTGATGGAGGCATGCGCCTCCCACTGCCCCCCGGCCCGCCGGTCACCTTCACCGCGCGGCTGCACGACGCCCGCACCGCGACCGCGATCGGCCGCTGGCTGGGGCTCGCCTTCGCCGTCTGCTTCGCGACCGGTGTGCTGAGCCACTTCCTCCAGCATCCGCCGGGATGGCTGGCGGACCGGCTGCCGAGCCGTCCGTACTGGGGCTACCGGCTGACCCAGGGGCTGCACGTGGCCTCCGGGATCGCGGCGGTCCCGCTGCTGCTCGCGAAGCTGTGGGCGGTCTACCCGCGGCTGTTCGCCTGGCCCCCGGTGCGCTCGGCGACGCACGCGCTGGAGCGGCTGTCGGTGGCGGTGCTGGTCGCGGCTGCGCTGTTCCAGCTGTTCACCGGCCTGCTGAACACCTTCCAGTGGTACCCGTGGCCCTTCAGCTTCGTACCGGTGCACTACGCGGTCGCCTGGGTCGTGACGGGAGCCCTGCTGCTGCACGTCGCCGTCCAGTGGCCGAAGATCCGGGACCACTTCACCCTGGAGTCCCCCGGAACCCTGGCGCTGCCCGGGGCAGACGGCCCGAACCGGCGCCAGCTCCTCTTCGGCGTCGCCGCCGCGGTGGGAGCGGTCACGCTGACGACCGTCGGACAGTCGGTGACCGCGCTCGGCCGCCTGGACCTGTTCGCCCCGCGCAGCCCCGCCCACGGCGTGCAGGGCCTGCCCGTGAACCGCACGGCCGCCGCGGCGCGCGTGACCCGGGCCTCGCTGGCCGGCTGGCGGCTGACCGTGGACGGGCCCCGGCCGTACGCCCTGACGCTGGACGAACTGCGTGCCATGCCGCAGCACGAGGTGACGCTGCCCATCGCGTGCGTCGAGGGCTGGAGCAAGTCCGCCCGGTGGACCGGGGTACGGGTACGGGACCTGCTGGAGCGGGCGGGCGGCGGCCCGGGCGCCCGGGCCCGGGTGGTCGCCCTCGAAGCGGCCGGCGCCTACCGGGTGATGGACATGGGCCGCCTGTACGCGCAGGACCCGCTCACGCTCCTGGCGCTGCGCCTCAACGGCGAGGCGCTGTCCCTGGACCACGGCTACCCGGCGCGGATCATCGCCCCGAACCGGCCGGGCGTGCTTCAGACCAAGTGGGTCGGCCGGCTGGAGGTCGTGTGATGACGTTCCGACGCGCGGCGGGCGCCTGCGGGCTGCTCCTCATGGTCTGGGGGGCATGGCTGCTGGTCCGGCAGCCGGAACCGTGGCGGATCGCCCTCTGGCTCGCGGGCGCGGTCGCCGTGCACGACGGACTCGTCGCACCCCTCGTGTTCGCGGTCGGGTCCCTGGCCGCGGCGGCGGGCCTGCGCCTGCGCGGGATCCCGCGGGCGGCACTGATCGTCGCGGGATCCCTGACCGCCATCGCCCTGCCCCCGCTGCTGCGCCCCGGCGCCGCCGCCAACCCGACCGCGCTGCCGCTGGACTACCTGCGCAACTGGCTGCTGACGATGGCGGCCATCGCCGTCCTGACGCTCCTGTACCTGGGAGCGCGGACCGTGCGGCGCCGGGCCGGGAGGTCAGCGCCGCAGGTGGACGAAGTGCCGCCCCGCCGCCTGCCATGACCCGTACGGGGCCCAGCCCGCGTCCGCCGCCGCGACGGACAGGGCCCGGGCCCCGAGCCGGGACCACCAGAAGGACTCCCCGTAGCCGCCGTTGCCGTCGTCGACGTACACCTCGACGCGCTCGTCGACGTCGGCCTCGGCCACCTCGACGAGCAGGGAGCCGCCGGGGGCGGTGAGCTCCGAGGTACGGCGCAGCAGTGCGCCGGGGTCGCCGCCGATGCCGATGTTGCCGTCGATGAGCAGGACCGTGCCCCAGCGGCCCTCCCGCGGCAGCGGGTCGAACACCGACCGGCACAGCGCGCTGCCGCCCGCCCGCACGGTCCGGGCCACCGCCTCGGGGGTGACGTCCACGCCGAGGGCCTTGTGCCCGAGCCCGGCCAGGGCGGCGACCAGCCGGCCCGGCCCGCAGCCGATGTCGAGGACCGGGCCGGCGCAGCGGCTCAGGACGGTGCCGTCCGCCGCGTCGGGTGCGGCGCACCACCGCTCGACCTCCAGCGGCAGCAGCCAGCCGTCGCGGCGGCGCAGGTACAGGGGCCCCCGCCCGGTGCGCAGGGCGTCGGCGTACGGGTCGGCCTGCCAGGTCCGGGTGACCGGACCGGCGAGCCGGGCCGTCACCGGGTCACCGCGCACAGGCCGGAGTGCAGGGCGGCGAAGCGGGTCCGCGGGGCCGCGGCGGCGACCCGTTCCGCGTCGGCCGGGGTGTCCACGTCGCACAGCTCGGGCAGGTCGCGCACCACCAGCCCCGCGTCCAGCAGCCGCGCCCGCTGCACCGCGCCCGTCTCCGGTACGGACATCGGGACGCCCAGCAGCAGCGCCGGGTCGGGGGCGGCGAGGCCCAGGGCCCAGAACCCGCCGTCGTCGGCGGGCCCGAACCAGGCGTCCGCCCCGGTGAAGTCGAGCCCGGGCGCGAGGAGCCCGGGCGTGACCTGCGGGGTGTCCATGCCGATCAGCAGGGCCGGTCCCTCCGCCAGGGCGAAGGCCGCCGCCAGCCGGACGTCCAGACCGCCCGCGCACTGCGGGACGACCTCGATGCCGTCCGGGACCCACGGCCCCGGCCGCCCCTCCAGGACCAGGACACGGCGCCGGGCCGGGGTGGCCAGGACCGCCGCGAGGGTGTCCTCCAGCGCGGCACGGGCCAGACCGGCGGCCTGCCGCGGGGTGAACACCGTGGTCAGGCGGGTTTTGACGCGGCCCGGCACGGGGGCCTTGGCGATGACGAGGAGGGTGCTCACGCGGAAGCCCTCCCGGCCGGCGCGACGGGGGCGCCCGGCGGTTCGGCCAGGACGCGGCGCATGTCCCGTACGGCGTGCCAGGTGCCCCGCCAGGTCCCGGTGACCTTGGACTTCCCGGAGCGGGGCAGGTAGGGGACGTCCGTCTCGGCGACCCGCCAGCCCGCGTCGGCGGCCCGTACGACCATTTCGAGCGGATAGCCGCTGCGCCGGTCGGTCAGCTCCAGGCCGAGCAGCGCCTCGCGGCGCGCGACCCGCATCGGACCGAGGTCGTGCAGCCGCAGCCCGGTCCGGTGCCGCAGCATGCGCGCCAGGGCGAGGTTCCCGGCCCGGGCGTGCACGGGCCACGCGCCCCGCCCTCGCGGGCGGCGCCGGCCGAGGAGCAGGTCCGCCTCCCCGGCCGCGACCCGCTCGGCCATCGGGGCGAGCAGACCGGGGTCCATGGAGGCGTCGCAGTCGCAGAAGCAGACCAGCTCGGCGCGCGCGGCGAGCAGCCCGGCGTGGCAGGCGGCCCCGAAACCGCGCCGGGACTCGTGCACCACGGTGGCACCGAGGCGGCGGGCGATGTCCGCCGAGCCGTCGGTGGAGCCGTTGTCGACGACGATGGCCCGCCAGGTGGCCGGCACCCGCGCCAGCACCCAGGGGAGGGCCTCGGCCTCGTCGAGGCACGGCAGTACGAGGTCCGCGCGGGGCGGACGACAAGCAGAAGAGGTCACCCTCCACACCGTAGGAACCGGAGGGCGGGGAAAGGGGCTCGGAGACCTTACGAAACGCGGACGCTGTCGGACGCCGCCGCAGGGGACCGGGCGAGAACGGCGGGAATCCGCGGGACCGATGAGTTTCCAGGTGATCCAAAGTCGGAGAACATGACGGGGGCGCGGCACCGCTCGCGGGCCCCGTCCGCGCACCGTCCGCGCACCGACCGATCGCCGGGACACAGGCACGAGACACCGAGGAACCACGATGCGTACCCTGATCAGCACCGCCTTCATCTCCCTCGACGGCGTCATGGAGGCCCCGGGCGGCGAGCCCGGCTACCGGAACTCCGGGTGGACCTTCAAGGACGTCGAGTTCCTCCCCGAGGCGTTCGACATCAAGGGCCGGGAGCAGAGCGAGGCCACCGCGATGCTGCTGGGCCGGACCAGCTACGAGGCGTTCAGCCCCGTGTGGCCGGACATGGCGGACTTCGCCGACTACAAGGCGATGCCGAAGTACGTCGTCTCCACGACGCTCACCGAGGGCGAACTCGTACCGGGCTGGGGCGAGACCACGATCCTGCGCTCGCTCGACGACGTCGCCGCGCTGAAGGAGACCGAGGGCGGCCCGATCATCGTCCACGGCAGCGCCGCCCTGAACCGGAACCTCTCGGACGCCGGCCTGATCGACCGGTACCACCTGCTCGTCTTCCCGCTCCTGCTCGGCGCGGGCAAGCGCCTGTTCAGCGCCACCGACAAGGACACCCAGAAGCTGCGGCTCGTCGAGCACGAGGCGTACGCCAACGGCCTGCAGAAGAACGTCTTCGACGTCGTCCGCTGACCGGGGGCGTCCCCCGGCCCGGCCACCGGGCCGGGGGACCGCCCGGTGCTGTCCGGTGCTGTTGTCCGGTGCTCTCCGGCGCTGCCCGGCTCAGCCCGCGGCGCCCGCCGACGTGCGCTGGGCGGCCCGCGCGAACCCGGCCATCCCCTCACCGAACCCCACCTCCGGACGCCAGCCCAGCTCGCGGCGCAGCCGGGCGGAGTCGGCGGTGACGTGCCGTACGTCGCCGAGGCGGAACTCGCCCGTGACCACCGGGGCCGGCCCGCCGTACGCCGCCGCCAGCGCGGCCGCCATCTCGCCTACCGTGTGCGGATCCCCGCTGCCCGTGTTGAACGCGGTCAGCGCCCCGGGGGCCAGGCCGCCGACGGCCTCCAGGGCCACCGTGTTCGCCGCGGCCACGTCGCCGACGTGGACGAAGTCCCGCCGCTGCGCGCCGTCCTCGAAGACCCGCGGCGCCTCGCCCCGGGCCAGTGCGGACCGGAAGTAGGAGGCCACCCCGGCGTACGGGGTGTCGCGCGGCATGCCCGGCCCGTACACGTTGTGGTAGCGCAGCGACACCGCGCGACCCTCCACGCAGCGGGCCCAGGACGCGGCGAGGTGCTCCTGGGCCAGCTTCGTCGTCGCGTACACGTTCCGCGGATCCGTCGGCGCGTCCTCGCCGACCAGGCCCGGCGCGAGCGCGGCCCCGCAGTCGGGACAGCGGGGCTCGAACCGGCCCGCCGCGAGGTCCTCGGTCCGGCGCGGCCCGGGGCGCACCGTCCCGTGCCGCCCGCACGTGTACCGGCCCTCCCCGTAGACCACCATCGACCCGGCGAGCACCAGCTCCCCCACCCCGGCGGCCGCCATCTCCGCCAGCAGCACCGCGGTCCCGAGGTCGTTGCACCCGACGTACGCGGGGGCGTCCGCGAAGTCCTTCCCCAGGCCGACCATGGCCGCCTGGTGGCACACCGCGTCCACCCCGCGCAGCGCGGACCGGACGGCGCCGGCGTCCCGTACGTCCGCGCGCAGGAACTCCGCGTCCGGCGGGTCCGGCGTGTCCGGGTGGGCGGCGGGCAGCAGGGCGTCGAGGACGACGGGCTCGTGCCCGCGTGCCGAGAGGGCGTGGACGATGTGGGAGCCGATGAACCCGGCTCCTCCGGTGACGAGTACGCGCATGCCGGGGACGGTACGCACGGCACCCGTGCGAGGGCGGTTCCCACGCGCGGACGTAAGACTTCCGTCAGGAGGCCGCTCAACCGTGCGCCGTACAAGGCCCTTTACCGGCGGCGGCCGGTGGGTGAGGCTGACCCGGCGTTGGAACGATGAGCGACACGGTAGGGGCCGGTCGGTCCGGGTCCGTAGGGGGAGGCCGCCGAGGTGCGCGTAGAACTGCTGGGACCCATTCAGGCGTACGCCAATGACGCGACGCCGGTGGAGGTGGGTGGCGTCCGGCTGCGGACGCTCCTCGCCCGGCTCGCCCTCGAAGGGGGCCGGACGGTGTCCGTCGACGCGCTCGTCGACGGCCTGTGGGGAGAGGACCCGCCCGCCGCCGCGACGAACGCCCTGCAGGCGCTGGTGTTCCAGCTGCGCCGGGCGCTGCGCGGGCCGGCGGCGGTGGAGTCCGCGTCCGGCGGCTACCGGCTCGCGGTGCGGGCCGAGGACGTGGACGTTCACCGTTTCGAGGACCTGACCGCCCGGGGCTGCCGACCAGCTGACAGCGCCCCCGGCCGGCTGTCAGCCCGTGTCAACGTGTGGGCCGACGGCCCTGGGCGGGTGGAGGCACCGCCCCCGGCGGGCCCCCGGCAGCGCCCGGTCAGCCCGGTCAGCCCGGTCAGCCCGGTCCGTCCTCGGTCCACGGACGGAGCTTCTCCGGGTTGCGGACCGCCCAGATGCGGGTGATGCGGCCGCCGTTGAGGCTGAACGCCGCCACGGTCACGGTGACGCCGGAGTGCTGGGCGACCAGGCCGGGCCGGCCGTTGACCGTCCGTTCCAGGAGGGTCAGCCCGGGTGCCTTGTCGGCGATGTGGACCAGGTACCGCGCGATGGCCTCGCCGCCTTCGACCGGCCGCAGGACGGTGCCGACCAGGCCGCCGCCGTCGGCGGTCATCGTGGCCCCGGGGTCGAGGAGGCCGACGAGTGCCTTGATGTCCTTGGCCTCCCACGCCTCCTTGAAGTCCCGTACGACACCGGCCTGTCCGGCCGACGGAACCACCGGGGTGTGCGCGGCGCGCACGCGGCGGCGGGCCGAGGACGCCAGTTGCCGGCAGGCCGCGGGGGTCCGGCCGACGATCCGTGCGATGTCGGCGAAGGGGTAGCGGAAGACGTCGTGCAGGACGAACGCCACGCGTTCGGCCGGTGTCATCGACTCCAGCACGACGAGGAAGGCCATGTTCACCGACTCGTCCAGGGTGATCCGGTCGGCGGGGTCCGTCGATGCGGCCGCGCCGCCGCCGGCCCGTCCGCTGATCCACTCCGTGCGGTCGGGCAGCGGCTCGGGTATCCACGCGCCGACGTACCGCTCCCGCCGGGCCCGTGCCGAGCCGAGCACGTCCAGGCAGATGCGGCCGGCCACCGTCGTCAGCCAGGCGCCGGGCGACTCGACGGCCTCCCGCCGCTGCCGCGACATCGCGTACCAGCGGGTATAGGTCTCCTGCACGGCGTCCTCGGCCTCGGCCAGTGAACCGAGCAGCCGGTAGGCGAGATTGATCAGCTGGCGCCGCTCGTCGACGATCGTGCTCAGGCCCGGTTCGAACCGGTCGTGCCCTGCCTCGGATGGGGTGCTCATGGTGGCGACCGCTCCCTGGTTCTTCTCGTCCGCTTCGTCTCTCGGTACTCCGACGAAACACCTCACCGGATGGTGAGGTCCACGCGGCGCCTCACATTTTGCGGGCCCACGTCGTCGGACCGGCGAGACAGTGACGATGCACAGTGACGAACCACCGCCGCGAGGCAGAACAGGGGGCCGCGCCATGGCCACGCAGACGACGGCAGCACCGGGCCGGCTCACGTTCCTCCAGGTCGCGATAGTCCTTCAGACCGCGTCCCTCTTCTTCCAGGCGGCCACCGCCGGACTGCTGCTGTCCTCGTCGTACGGCGCGACCCTGCACGACGTCGGCTCGCGCGTGATGTACGGCGCCTCGATGCTGTACCTACTCGTCGCGGTCCTGGCGTGGCGGCCGGGCGGCGGCTCGCCCCGACCCGTCCTCTACGCGTCCGGCTTCCTCGTCCTGGCTTCGGCGCAGGTGGTGCTGGGCATCGCGCACGTACCGTCGCTCCATGTCCCCCTGGGCATCCTGATGTTCGGCCTGAGCGTGCTGGATCTGGGCCGGGTGCTGTCCACCCGCTCGACGGGGCGCGCCGCGGCCCGGCCGTGACCGCCGGTGCCGCGCTCGCGAACGCCCGGCGACGGCCGTGGCCCGGCCGAACGGGCCGGCGAGGTCAGGGCGTCGGCGCGGCCGGCGCCTCCGCCCGTACGGGACTCGGCGCCTCCGGCCGTACGGGATTCGGCGCCTCCGGCCGTACGACACGCCGGCGCCGGGACGGCATGCCCACGGTCGGGTGGGCGACGCCCCAGGCGGCGCCCTTGCAGATCAGCTCCTTGTAGAGGGCGGCCACACGGCCCGTCAGGGCCCGGTCGACCGCGCGGTCGTCGGCGGTGACGAACTGGATCAGCCCCTCCTTGCGGCCGAGGGAGACGCACTGCTGGGCGTAGCGGATGGAGACCCGGGGCACCTCGGTCCCGGCGAGCCGGGCGGCGAGGGCGTCGGCGGCCTGCCAGGCCATGGGGACGCCCGAGGCGCAGGACATGCGCAGGGGCCCGCCGCCCGGACCGATCGCCATCGCCGCGTCGCCGACGGCGTACACGTCCGGGTGGGAGACCGAGCGCATCGTGGTGTCGACGACGATGCGGCCGCGGTCGGTGGTCTCCAGACCGGTGGCCCGGGCGATCGGGTGGACGGCGAAGCCGGTGGTCCAGACCGTGACCTCGGCGGGGACGGTCCGGCCGTCGGCTGTCGTCACGCCGTCCGCCGCGACGGCGGTGACCGCGGTGTGCTCGTGGACCGTGATGCCGAGCGTGTCCACCACCCTCCGCAGGTGGGCCCGGCCCTTCGCCGAGAGCCAGTCGCCGAGAGCGCCCCGGGCGGCCAGGGCGACGTCGAGGTCCGGGCGGGCCTCCGCGATCTCGGTCGCGGCCTCCAGGCCGGTGAGGCCCCCGCCGACCACGACCACGGGCCTGCCGGAGTCCAGGGCGGCCAGGCGCTCGCGGAGACGGAGGGCGCCGGGTCGGCCGGAGACCTCGTACGCGTGCGCGGCGGCGCCGGGGACACCCCCGTCGTCCCAGCCGCTGCCGAGGGCGTAGACCAGCGTGTCGTACCGAACCTCCTCGAGCGCCCCGAGCTTTCCCGTCCGGGGGCCGTTCGTGACGCTGACCGTCACCGTCTTGCGGTCCACGTCCACGGCGGTGACCGCTCCGAGCTTCAGTTCCACGCCCGTGCCGGCGAACATCTCGCCGAACGGCCGGGGCCTGAGGTCTCCGCCGGCCGCGAGCTGGTGGAGCCGGACGCGCTCGACGAAGTCGGGCTCGGCGTTGACGAGGGTGAGGGCGATGTCCTCGCGGCGCAGCCGCCTGGCGAGGCGGCCGGCGACGATGGCGCCGGTGTAGCCGGCTCCGAGGACGACGATGCGGTGCTGCATGTCCGTGCTCCTGTCTGGGCGGGGGCCGCCGTGGTCCGGCGAGGTTCCGCCCCTTGAACCGGACAGCCCCCCGTTCCCTGACAGACGAAGTCCGTGACCTGCGTCACACGTCCTCCCTCAGAGGGTGTGGAGCGGTGCCTCCCCGCGGTCCGCGGCGGCCCAGTGCCCGGTCGCGCGGACGAGCTTGTCGGGGTTGACCTGGCTGCGGACCGCGGCGACGCCCTCCGCCGTGACCTCCAGGCAGACGACCGCGACGACCCGGCCGTCCACGACCGCCACGATGGCGGGCCCGCCGTTGGCGGTGGCGGCGTAGACCTCGGCCGCGCCGCCCACATGGGCCCGCTTGGCGGCACTGGGCTTGAACATGCCGCGCAGGAACGTGGCGACCGCGAGCGCGCCCTCGAACGCCTTCGCGCGGGCCGGCACCTTCCCGCCGCCGTCGCCCACCGCGAGGGCGTCCTGGGTGAGCAGCCGCAGGAGGGGTTCGGTCCGGCCACTGGTCGCGGCGGCCAGGAACTCCTCGACGATCCTCCGGGCGGCGCCCTCGTCGACCTCGGTGCGTGCCCTGCCGTCCGCGATGTGCTTCCTGGCCCGGTGGTAGGTCTGCTGACTTGCGGCCTCGGTGATCTCCAGGACCTCGGCGATCTCCCGGTGGGGGTAGTCGAAGGCCTCGCGCAGCACGTACACCGCCCGCTCGCCCGGCGTCAGGCGCTCCAGCAGGACGAGGACGGCGTACGACACCGAGTCGCGCTGCTCGGCGGTGTCGGCCGGTCCGAGCATCGGGTCTCCGGCGAGCAGCGGCTCCGGCAGCCACTTCCCCACGTACGTCTCACGCCGGGCGCGCGCCGAAGTGAGCACGTTGAGGCACCAGTTGGTGAGAACCTTCGTCAGCCAGGCCTCGGGCACCCCGATCCGTCCGACGTCGGCGGCCTGCCAGCGCAGGAACGTCTCCTGCACGGCGTCCTCCGCCTCGCTCGCGGAGCCGAGCAGCCGGTAGGCGATGGCCTCCAGCCGGGGCCTGGCCGCCTCGAACCGGTCGACGTCACTCATGATCAGGGCCATACCCGCGATCCTAGGCGCCCCGGGGCGGAACGTCAGGGAGCGCGGAAGCGGTACGACTCCCACCCCGCAACGGACGGACACCGCGCCGTGAACGCTGCACGGAACCGAACCGAACCGAACCAGACGAACAGGTACCCGTATGACGACGATCGAACGCCTGTGGAAGGACCTTCAACTCCCCGCCAGGGACGCACTCCACTTCGCCGGCGGACACTCCTGTGCCGTCGACCTCGACTGCGACGCGCCGACCGGCGTGCGGGTGGGCGCCCCGTTCGACCTGGAGGACATGCTCCAGCGCGACCCGTCGTGGGTGTCCTCGGTCGACGGACTGACCGCGGTGGACCTGGGCGGCAGCGGGCTGCTGTGGGGCGGCGAGGGTTCGCACGGGTCGGAGGGCTTCATCGCACGGCTGACCGCGGACCATGCCCTCGTCTGGGCGATGTTCTTCACGGAGTCCAACCCGTTCGACCACATCCGGCTGTCCCGGAACACCGCCACCTTCACCTCAACTTCGGGGCACGAAGTCACAGTCGACGCAGACGACCCACGCACCCCGATCCCCGCCCCCGCATCTCACTCACCGACCTGAGCACCACCGGGAGCACGAGCCCGCCCCCCGACCACACGGAGACGCCGACCACCAAGGCGCCAACGCGATGCGTCTCCTCCCCGCACTACGGCAACCGCCGCGACCAACGCGTGTGCCGGTCACAACGAAAAAGGCCCAGGTCGCTGACCTGGGCCTCTCTCAAGAGCGGATGACGGGAATCGAACCCGCGCTATCAGCCTGGGCATCTACTGCCCGCGGGGTATCTGTAAGGCGCCTGGCCTGCGAAAACGGGCCACCGGACGGGCTGTCGCGAGGGTTCGCCCGTACCTGTATTGACCGCTGCTCACCGCTCCGAAGGGCACGGATAGGGCACGGATAGGGCACGCGCCGGGTCCCGGTTCCCAGTCGACGGTGATCAGCCCTTCGCCCCGCCGGGGAGGTGCGGAGGGCGGCCGGGTCCTGTTCCGGTACGTGGAGGTCGCGCTGTAGCCGTGCTCCGGTGATGCCGAGGAGGCGGTTGCCCCCGTTCCCGCCCCTCCGAAGCACCTCCCGGATGCGATCCACCAAGCCGTCGAGCCCGGCAGCGCCACCGCACCCGCAGACGGTGACGCCCCGGCAGTCCGATCCTGAAGCCTCAGCGCCCGAGGAACCGCTCGACCGCTGCCGCGACAGTCTCCGGGGACTCCTCCGGTGCATAGTGCCCCGTGTGCGGGAGCACCTCGAGCTCGGCGTTCGGATACCACTGCATCCAGGTGCCCCGCATGGCCTCGGCTCCCAGCACCGGGTCGTTCGCACCGGCGAGGAGGAGTACGGGGGCCGGGTTGTCCTTCACCCGCTCGTGGAAGTCGACCCGCGCCCATGAGTCCAGATAGGCGCGGAAGGCCGTGGCCGAGGAACGCTCCACCGAGCGGCCGACCATGGCGTCGAGCCAGGTGTCGTCGCGCTGCCCGCCGGTGGTGTTGTCGATGATCGCCCTGCGGTTGCCCGGATTCTTCGCGGCGCTGGCGAACAGCTCCCACATCTCCCCTTCGAGGGGGAAGCCGGAGGCGGGCACCGGCGAGATTCCGATGACGGAGCGGACGCGTGACGGGGCGTCCAGCAGCATCAGCTGGGCCGCCTTGCCGCCCATGGAGTGGCCGATGACCGTGTAGGTCTCCCAGCCGAGGTGGTCGGCCACGGCGAGGGCGTCCTCGGCGACCTCTTCCATGGTGAAAGCGCCGTCCGCGTCGATCGCCTTCCCGTACCCGCGGCAGTCCAGGAACGCGTAGCTGAACACATCCCCGTTCAGGTGCTCGCGCATCGGGTCGAAGCTCGACCGGTCGCCGAACCAGTTGTGGAGCAGCAGGGCTCGTTCGGAACCGCTGCCCAATACGTCGTGCGGAAGGACCTGTCCTGTCACAACATCCCCTGCCTGTGAGGTGGCCGTGTACGGATGCCGGACGTCACCGGCGATCAAGTCTGGCGATCTCTGCCAGGCGAGGGCAACGCGACACCCCGCGCCGCAGGCGTCTACTCCCGAGGTCTCCAGGGGGCCCGGCACCAACTTGGGCAACCCCGGGCGGGCGGCGTCCCGGAAGCCGTTTCCGTGTCCACCGGGGGCACGGGGCTTGTAGGGGCTGGACTCAGGGCTTCACGGATCTCGAGTTGAGGCCTCGCGGCATCGGCGTAGCGTAAGAGAGGACCCGGTGCAGTGATAGGGCGTGCAGCGGGGTGTGACATCCCACAGAGAGCCCAGGTGCCCGCTTCTGTAGGCGTCGCGCCTTCCTGGCAGAGCCGGCGGGGTACAGGCACGAGGAGCGATTGCTATGGGCAAGCTCTCGATCGAGCAGTTGCGTGAACGTGTACGCGGGGCGGTCGCCACCCCTGACGACGATGCCTACGACGAGGCGCGCAAGGTCTACAACGCCATGATCGACAGGAGGCCGACTGTCGTCGTGCGCTGCGTCAACGCGGGCGATGTCATGGCCGCGGTCGACTTCGCACGGGAGAACGAGCTCGATCTGGCAGTGCGTGGTGGCGGCCACAGCGTGCCCGGCTTCGGTACCTGTGACGGCGGCGTCGTGGCCGATCTGTCCGGGATGCGTGGCGTGCGTGTCGACCCCATACGGCAGACGGCACGTGCCGAAGGCGGCGCGACTTGGGGTGACTTCGACGCGGCGACGCACGCCTTCGGTCTGGCGACGACCGGGGGAATCGTGTCGACCACGGGTGTCGGCGGGCTCACCCTCGGTGGCGGCATCGGCTATCTCTCCCGCGGACTCGGGCTGAGCTGCGACAACCTGATCTCCGCCGACGTGGTGACCGCGGACGGCCGACTGCTCATCGCGAGCGAAGAGGAGCACGACGACCTCTTCTGGGCCCTTCGCGGCGGCGGTGGCAACTTCGGCGCGGTAACCTCCTTCGAGTTCCGGCTCAGCCCCCTCAAGGACGTCTACGGCGGGCCGATGCTCTACGAACTGGAAGACGCCGCCACCGTGCTGCGCTCCTTCAGCGGCTACATCGCCGATGCGCCTGAGGAACTCGGCGGCTTCCCGGCCTTCCAGCTGGCCCCGCCGCTCCCGTTCATCCCGGAGAACCGGCACGGCGATCCCTTCGTCCTGATCGTGGCGTGCTGGGCGGGGCCGTTGGATGAGGGGCAGCGCGCTCTCCAGGCCTTCCACGACTTCGCGCCGGTAGTCGCCGAGCACGTCGGGCCCATGCCGTATCCCGCACTCAACAGCGCCTTCGACGCGCTGGTACCGCCCGGCCTCCAGCATTACTGGAAGGCCAACTTCGTGACCGAGCTCAGCGACGCCGCGATCGCAGCGCACGTACAGCACGGGCCAGGGCTGCCGGCCCTGAACTCGACGGTACACATCTACCCGATCAACGGTGCCTGCCACCGAGTCGCACCGGAGGCAACGGCCTTCGCCTACCGGGATGCCTCGTTCGCCACCGTCATCGCCGGTATGTGGCCCGACCCATCCGCCAACGAGGCCAACATCGCGTGGGTGCGCGACTACTACGAAGCGACCGCGCCGCTCTCGGAGGAAGGCGGATACATCAACTTCATGGCTGACGACGACCAGAACCGGATCAGGGCCAATTACAAGACCAACTACGACCGCCTCGTTGAGGTCAAGCGGAAGTACGACGCAGGAAACCTGTTCCACCTGAACCAGAACATCAAGCCTTAGTGCTCCGTGATGCCGTGCCCCTCCGCCGCGTTCCTGATCTCGGTGAGGGTGTCCCTCAGCGGCAGATCTGGACAACGAAGAAGGCCCAGGTCGTTGACCTGGGCCTTCTTGCAAGAGCGGATGACGAAAATCGAACCCGCGCCATGAGCTTGGGAATCTATGGCGCGTGAACGCCTCCAGGTGGCGCTGGGCATCGCACACATGTCATCGCCACATGTCCCCCTGGCCGTCCTGATGTTCGGCCTGAGCATGCTGGCACTTGGCCAGGTACTGCTCATCCACATGTCGAAGCGCTCAGGCACCCGGTCGTGTGCGCAGGCCATGCGATGCCCACTCAGCCTGGCAGTCGCCTGCCATCCCGTGACGGGTGGCGAAGCCGGCATCCTCCCAACGTCAGCGCGTGGACGGGCTGGTGAGGTCGTCGTGTCCCCGGTCCGGCGCGTTGTTCACCAGGAGTCCGCTGCGCTCGGCCGCCAGGGCAGCCTGTACCCGGTTGGTCGCCCTGAGCTTGGCCAGGATGGCACTGACATGTTCCTTCACGGTGCTGAGACTCGTGTACGTCTTGACGGCTATGGCGGTGTTGGTCAGCCCCTCGGCGAGCAGCCCTAGGACTTCGTGCTCGCGCTCTGTCAGCTGCGGCCGGGGTCCGCCCGACGGCAGGCGTCCATGCAGGGCGAGATGGCCGTCGATGACTGTGTTCCCCGGCCGGGGCGAGAGAGCGACACCGCCGGAGGCGATGAAGCGCACCATCGGTGCCAGGTGTTCGGGGTCGGTGTCCTTGAGCAGGAAGCCCGCCGCACCGGCCTGGAGGGCGCTGGTGAGGTGCTCGTCGGTGTCGAAGGTGGTCAGCATGCACACAGCCGGCGGATCCGGGAGTTCCCGGATCCGCCGCAACACCGTGAGCCCGTCGACGTCCGGCATCCGGATGTCGAGGAGTACCGCGTCGGGCGCCCGTTCGGCGATGGCCTCGATAGCACCTGCTCCGCTGGTCAGAGCGATGACATCGATATCACTCTCCGTCGAGAGGATGCGTTGGAACCCGGTCCGGATGAGTGCTTCGTCGTCCACGATTACGACCTTGATCACCAGGCACTCCGCTCACATACCAGCACGGTGTCACCGGCGGCCCGGCCTGATGACGCCAGAGATCATACTGGCGGCCCGGGTGCCCGAAGCGTCACTGGCCCGAGCGGCGGGAGGCCGCGAGGGCCTGGCCGCCCAGACGGTCCGTGTCGGTGGGGGATCCGCCGAGCCGGTGAAGGAGTACCCATCGCCCGTCGGGGAGCGTTGCCGCGAAGACGGACGCTCCGTCAGTGGCACCGTTGTGCCAGGTCACGGCGCCGGTCTTCTGCCAGGTCGGGGCGGGCGGCCCGAGGAGTCTGTCGACGAGCAGCCCGGTCAGCAGTTGGGCGGCCGCCCGGGGAGTGGCCCAGAGGCCACCCGCGGGCAGGATGGCGCCATCCATGGTCCACGGCGTCCGGGGGCGGTTCAGCAGGCGGGTCGTCGCGAGCAGCCGCTGCTCGGCCGGGGGATGTGCCGTCATCTCGTCGATGCCCAGGGGCTCCAGGACGTAGGTGCGTACCACCTCCTCATACGGGACCCCGGCCGCCACGGACAGGGCTGAACCGAGCAGCGCGTAACCGAGGTTGGAGTACTCCTCGGACGCGCTGGGCGGAGCCGTGGCCATCTCGCCGAGACCGCCGAGCAGCGCGTCCAGGGCGGCCTGGTCGAAGCCGCCGTACGGGTTCCTGCGCGGCAGGCCCGGGGGCAGGCGGGGCAGCCCGGACGTGTGGTCCGCCAGGTGCCGCAGGGTGATGCCGCTGCCGGGCGGTGTGTCGAGCCAGCGTTCGATGGGATCGTCCACGCCGAGGACGTCGGCCTCGGCCATGCGCATCAACGCGGTGCCGGTGACGACCTTGGTCAGCGATCCGATCTGGACGTAGCCGGAGATGCTGTGGCCGTGGGTGACACGGGGTTCGATTCCACTGCCGAGAAGGCAGCTGGGTGTCCGGAACACGGAGGGTCCCCTTTCACGAGCGGGTGCTGGGGCCGGGCAGGGCGCAGGCTTCCGAACTGCCCGGCATACGGTGCCTATTGTTCGCCACCCCGCGGTAACCGATAGCCGCGCAAGCCCTGATGCCGGGCGTGCGCAGCAGGGCCGCTGCCAGCCGGTATCCGCGTACGGGCGAGTCCCGTACGAATTCCGCCAGCGCCTGCGCCCCGCCGGCCAGGACACGCCCGTCCAGGAGGAGTAGTACCTCCCGGTCCAGTCGCTCCACATGTGGGTCGGTGACCTCGTCCGGGAGTGACTGCCAGGGCACGGCACGCACCGTGGTCCGAGCGCCGGCGGTGATCCGACTCACGGCGGCCTGACAGAAGCCGCAGTCCCCGTCGAACGCCAGGACGGCGTCGGCCGGGACGGGCTCGCGGCGGCGCTGGGCCGCGCGGGCCCGGTCCAGGGCGGTCTCCAGCGCCCCGCTCAGGAACACGAGGTCGCACGCCACCATCGTGAGGGCGAAGCCGGTCAGGCCCATGACGGCGCCGATGGACACATGGAAACCGATGGAGACGACGGCAGCCCAGGGCCGCAGCCGCGGCACGAGGATGCCCATGGGGAAGTACACCAGGAACAGCGTGGTGGAGTACGTCCCGATGAAGACGAGATAGTCGTTGCCGAACACCAGCTCGGACACGCCGGGGAGGTTGAACTCGGACACGCGCAGGACGTAGAACAGCGCCGTTCCGTCCTGCCACATGGGGCCCTGCACCTTGTACAGCCCGCTGACGACGTAGACCAGGCACATCTGGACGGCGATGGCGAGTACACCAAGATTGTGCAGCGGTGTGGACAGCGACCGCAGCACTGGGGGAACGCGCCGGGCGAGCGCGCGGGCGAGACCGGTGGGGTAGGAGAGGCGGTCGTAGCAGCGCGTCAGCAGGAGCATCGGGATGACGAGATAGGCGAGGTTGTCCCCGCCGTCCAGCAGTACGGGCTGACGCTGGTAGACGGACCACAGGAGGGCCCAGTGAACGGCGAGGCCGAGCCGGCCGCCGACACCGCAGGTGACCGCCAGCGCGGCCAGCATCCCCGCGTGGAAGACGATTTCGAACCACAGCGTGGAGTCGCTCAAGGTGTAGAGGCTGAAGGTGCCGTTCTCGTGGATCTGGGCGGTGAAGTCCGCCCAGGGCAGCACCCCGGCCGGACCGAAGAGGAACCGCCGGTCGCCGTACTGGCTCGCGTAGTACATGAAGCCGACGAAGCCGAGCAGCATGCGGGTTCCGCTCACCCCCAGCACGCTGAGGGGTCGGCTGCCGACCGCGTCCAGCCGCTCGAGGAGCCGGTTCGTACGGGTACGGCTCACAGGAGATCCCCGGCCTTCATCCATTCCATGTCGTAGGCGTCGACCTGGCCTTCCGCAGCGGGATCGTGCCGCTCCGACCACGGGGGGAGCTTCTGGATGTACATGCGGACCTGCACCTGCTCGGGAGGGGCGCCGTCGCCGCACGTATTGGCCGGCAACTGCGTCAGGGAGTAGCGGGAAACGAAGCGCAGGGCTTCCTGCTGGGAGGTCTTCTCGTGGGGCATGAGGGGCAGTTCGGTCTTGTTCTTCGCCCGCTCGGACTCCCGCAGCCGGGCCAGCACGGCGTCCGAACCGCTCAGCTGCTGCATGTTCCCGGTCACCAGCCGAGACATGCGCGAGGGGAAGAACCTGCTGCTCTGCGCCGCTGCTATGTACTTCGCCGTCACGTCGTAGAAGGAGGTGACCGAGCCGTCCCGGCATTGCGCCCGGGCCAGGATTCCCCTGTTCTCCGACAGCGGGTCGGGTGCGAAGAGCATCCAGTTCTGGGCGGAGTACGGCTCCAGATAGGTGGCGACCTTGTTGTAGTACCGGATCTTCATCGGTGTGAGGGGCATCTGGGAGAAGGCTGCGGCGGCGAAGTGAAGGCCCAGGAGGGCGGCACCGATGAGCAGTGCCGCCCTCCTGGTCAAGTGGTGATCTCTCACTTGTCGAAGACCGTCTCGACGGACGTGCCCTCGGGGATGTCGGCCGGGCTGACGCCGCCGGTGAACTGTCCGGCGGCATCGGCCACCGACGGGCAGGCGGCCTTGGCGTGCACCCAGGCCTTGCCGGCGAACTTGCCGGCAGCCTTGCCGACGAAGGAACCGAAGCCCATCGGGCCGTTCTGGGGTCCGTCGACGGAAGCGACCGTGGCAGGAACCTCCTGCGCAGTGGCGGCCTGCGCGGACCCCTGGGTGGTGACGACCAGGGCCGCACCGCCGAGGGCTACACCGATGCCTGCCAGTACCTTCTTCATTTCCTCAACTGCCTCTCTCGTGGATCTCTGCCCGCCCGGTTCGAAGTTGGGTTCGCCGCGCGGACAACTTCGGGTGAGCGGCGTGCGGGAGCACGCCGGCGCCACTCGACGATCATGATTTCGGCACCGTCTGGCCGTTCGGTACCGGCCACTTGGCCGGACGAACCCGCCAGCTGGCTTCAGCGGGCGCGGAGATGCGCGGGAGGGGCCGGGGGGCAGGCCGACTCAGGGGGACGTGGCCTGTGCGGGGTGCCGGGTCGGGAAGGAGGCGGTCACGAGATGCCCGCCGTCGTCGGTGGGGCGGGCCTCGAAGGTACCGCCGACGAGGTGGGCGCGTTCCGCCAGCCCGATGAGGCCGTAGCCGCCGGAGGGCAGGTCCGGGTCGGGGTGCGGGTCCGGGTCCGGGTCGGGGTGCGGGTCGGGGAGGCCGGGCGGGCCGTTGTGAATCCGGAGGCACAGGTGTCCGTCCGACTCGTGGAGCCGCACGCTGACGACGGCCCCCGGCGCGTGCTTGCGGATGTTGGTCAGAGCTTCCTGGACCGTGCGGTACACCGCGTGCTGGACCAAGGTGGGCCACCGGCTCGGGGAGCCGGTGGCAGGCTGAAGGAGGCGCGGGTCGATCCGCGCCTCGACCTCGAGCTGGCACTCGCGGATGAGCTGTGGAAGGTCGGCGAGCCGGGGCTGGGGCGCACCGGTGTCAGCGCGGTTGCCGCCGTCCCGCAGGACCCCCACCACCTGGCGCAGCTCGTCCAAAGTGCGGGCGGCCATGGTGCGCACGGCGCAGGCGGAATCCCGCACCGCGGGGTCGGACGTGGTCATCTGCAGCGCGGCGGCCTCGACGCTGATCAGGCTCACCTGATGGGCCACGACGTCGTGCATCTCACGGGCCAGGCGGGTGCGCTCGGCCACCAGCAGCCGCTCCGCCGACAGTGCGTCCTCGCGCGAGCGTGCCGCGGCGAGGTCGGCGACGCGTGCGGTGAGTTCCGCGCGGCTGCTGACGAGCAGGCCCAGCGCGACCGGCAGGATGGCCTGGGCAAAGGCGTCCATCAGGATGAAGTAGTCGGTGGGGTTGTCCCACGTGGCTTCCTCGGGGTTCAGCGTGTAGCCGCTCCAGAGGAGGAACACGACGGTGCACACGGTGACCACTTGGCGACGGGTGGTCATGAGCGCCACCGTGTACAGCGCGATCATGCTGGGGATGCAACTGTCCAGGTACATCCCGGGCAGGGTCGTCAGGAACGTGGCGATCGGCCAGCGACGCCGGGCCAGCACGACCACGGGCAGCGCGCACAGGGCCACCGTCGCGCAGAACAGCTTCCGGGAGTCGTTCGTGTCGGCGTACGCCCATTCCAACTGGACGGCGATGTCGACGGTGGCGGCGCACGCCGGGAGCAGCAGCCACAGGGCCTGGGGTGCCCTCACCTGCCGACTTGCTCCGAACACCCGTTTGCCCCTTCGAAGTTACTCGTTGGTCACTTTGCGACTATAGGGCCAGCCGCCTGGGGGTCCTCCCGGCGGTTTCGCGCTCCCCTGCCAGGTGCATCGAGGACGACTGCCGGAGTGCGCTGGAGGCAGAGGTGTGGCGCCGGCTGGGCGGCGATGGCAGCGAGCGCCGACATGCTCCCGGAGGCTGACGGTGCTCTGGCGGCAGGACGCGTCTGGTGAGGTGAGCGCTGTCCTGTCGTGGCAGCCGCTGTGGCGGGACTCAGATGACAGCGGAAGGCGTGCGACGCCCAACCCGACGCTCCAATGGGTCACTTATCGCACGCGAATGGCACGCCGGGCGGGAGAGGTCTGGACAACGAAGAAGGCCCAGGTCTGTGACCTGGGCCTTCTTGCAAGAGCGGATGACGGGAATCGAACCCGCGCCATGAGCTTGGGAATCTATGGCGCGCGGGGTGTCGACAAGGCGCCTGAGCTGCAGAAACGAGCTGGTCGAGAAGTTGTCACGCGAGGGCGTCCGCACCCGTATTGACCGCTGTTCACCGCCTCGAAGGGCACGGATGGGGCACGACAGCGGCGGCCGGCCGGTAGGTCGATGAGGTTCGCGTTTGGGCGCAGAGCCCAGCACTCCCCAGGCGGTGGAGCTGCCGCGCCCGGAGGCACTCACCCCGCCTGTCTTTCGAAGTTGATTCCAAGGGTTCCGGGCCGTCCTCTGCCGACCGGCGTTTACCGCCCTGACCGGCACGTAATGGCGCGCGCCGCTCAGAGTGCTTGGCCGGCCTGATCTGCGAGGTACGAGCGCAGGGCCGCGTGCGAGGAGCGTTCCGAGCCGCTCGCCCTGGCGTCCAGCCATGCATCGTCGTGCCGACTGCCGGACGGTCAGGCTGTGTCGATGGCCACGAGCAGACCTGCCAGCGCCGGCCGTGCACCATGTGCAAGTCTGTTGGCGCAGGTCAGCCCAATATTCTTGGGTGTTCACCTGGGCTCATGAGCGTTCCCGCACCTCCGCCCGTCTGCAGCGTGGACGGTGCTGAACGCTGCTGCACCGACCTGAATGAGACGGGATTGAAGCAGGTCCAGAAGCAGGGCCAGACGGCGGCCTCGCGCCGCCGCGAAGACGGCCTGCTGCGTGAAGAGGACCCGCGACGACGAGACCCTTTGGCCGGAGAACCACTCGCCCTTACGCACAGAGCCCGGCCGGGCTCTGCCATGTCCCGCCCGACGCGACCTCGAAGCTCGCAGGGACGGGGGAGACGGCCCCGTCTCCGAGGCGGCTTCCTGACGTTATGTCACTCACATAGACCATTTTTTCTGATTTGTGGGCAATTGCATTGGAATATGCGTGACTGTTCCCGTGTAACGGCATATCACTACCTCGGGCAGGGAGCCGCTCTCGCAGTCCTCGCTCAGGGGGAGCCTGCGCGCCCGGCGCAGGTTGGGGCTTGCGGCCCCGCGTAGCCATCGTCGCGGTCGCTCGGGAACCTCCTCCGGGAGGACCTGAGACCCGAAGCAACAAGAAAGGTCCTGCTGTGGCATTGGATGTCATCCGGTCGGGTCCACCCGACAGAAGGCCTCGACGCAATCTGTTCAAACGGGGAGCTCTTGTCCTGCTCCCCGCAGCGATCCTGGCGGCGGCAACCCTGGTCCCGAACCTCGCTCACGCCCTGGAAGCTCCCGTCGGGCTGGGGACCGCCACCAATTACGCGGTCCTGGCCGGTTCAACGGTCACCAACACGGGCCCCTCCGTCATCAACGGAGATCTGGGGCTCCATCCGGGCACATCGGTAACCGGCTTTCCGCCCGGCATCGTCAACGGAACGCAGCACATCACCGACGCCGCCGCCGCTCAGGCGAAGTCCGACCTCGTCGTCGCCTACAACGACGCGGCAAGCCGGGGACCCGGCACCGCCACTTCGGCCGATATCGGCGGACAAACGCTGGCGCCCGGCGTCTACACGGCCTCGTCGACACTGAACATCACCGGAACGGTCACTCTCGACGGCCAGAACAACCCCGATGCCGTCTTCATCTTCCAGATCCCCTCGACCCTGATCACGGCTCCGGCGAGTGTCGTGGCCTTCATCAACGGGGCAAATGCCTGCAACGTGTTCTGGCAGGTGGGCAGCTCCGCCACCATCGACACGACCTCCCAGTTCAAGGGCAACATCCTGGCCCTGACGTCCATCACGCTGAACACGGGCGCCGTGCTCGAAGGCCGTGCCCTGGCGCGTAATGGCGCTGTCACGCTGGACACCAACACCATCACGCGGGCGGCCTGCGCCGTTGGCCCGCCTGGCCCGCCTGGGCCTCCCGGGCCGACCGGCAGCCCTGGCCCGACGGGCCCGACCGGCGCCCCCGGCCCGACGGGTGCTCCCGGCCCTGACGGCAGCCCTGGCGCCCCCGGCCCGACGGGTGCTCCCGGCCCTGACGGCAGCCCTGGCGCCCCCGGCCCGACCGGCGCCCCCGGCCCCGTCGGCGCCCCCGGACCTGCCGGACCTGCCGGACCTGCCGGACCTGCCGGACCTGCTGGACCTGCTGGACCTGCCGGACCCGCCGGACCCAAGGGGCCTCGCGGCGACAAGGGCGAAAAGGGTGACGCGGGCGATCACGACCACGGTCACGACGACGAGGGCGAGCACGGTCACGACCACGGCGAGCACGGTCACGACCACGGCAAGCCCGGTCACGACCACGGCAAGCCCGGCCACGACCACGGCAAGCCCGGGCACGGCCACGACGGCTCCGACCAGGGCAAGCCCTAGTCGGCCGACTTCCTACCAGGCGGCTTCCACGATGCTCTGGGCCACGTAGGTCCCGGGCACACCGCCAAGAACGTCAACTTCACCCCTGTAAGCGCCGCCACCGGCCTGCGGTCGAAGGAGACGACGCCAGGCCCTCACCGCGACCGACTTGAGCAGCGAGGTCAGCATCATGGCCGCCACTGCAGCCGCGCCGGCATTCGTCGGAGGCTCGGCCGTCTTCGCCATGAGGCGGACCCGGCGAGGTGGAGCAACCCGACAGGACTAGCCCTTCGTAGAAAGGCTGACGCTCGATCAACCACATAGGCAGTTCGGTCCGCCGTTCGGCAGCTGAGCCCCTGGAGACACCGTCCGGGGGTTCAGTGGCGCTCACGGGCTCGGCAGGGACAGCGCGCGGGCATCCCGGCACGATTCTGGGTCGGCGTACGCCCTGATGGTTTCCTTGATGAAATGCCGGGTGCCTTCCGGGCTCAGCGCCTGGGCCTGCAAGTGCGCATGCATGCCGCTGTAGCGTCCCACGTCGGATCGTTTCTCCAGATAGAGGTCGCTGGTGAACCTCTCCAGATACACCACGCACACATCGGTGGTGTCGGCGAACTCGAGCAGTGAGAACTGCCCCGAGACGCCTGGGTGCGCACCTGCATCGTGAGGGAGAACCTGCATGGTGACGTGCGGCTGGGCGCTGAGGTGGGCCAGATGCTTCAGCTGCTCGCGCATGACCTCGCGGCTGCCCACGACGCGCCACAGCACCGATTCGTCCAGCACGGCCCATAGGCGCAGTGGGTTGCCCGGGGCGCGAAGCCGGTCCTGGCGCCGCATCCGCACCTGGAGGCGGGTGGCGGCCTGCTCGGCAGTGGCGTGAGGGATCGTTCCTGCGATGACCGCTCGTGCGTAGGCGGGGGTCTGCAGCAGGCCGGGGACCACCAGGGGCTCGTAGAACCGGATCGCGGCCGCTTCGGCCTCCAGGCCGATGTAGGCGCCGTACGGGATGTCGTCGTAGGCGTTCCACCAGCCCGGCTGACCCGATTCGCCGGCCATTTGCATCAGATCGTCGACGCGCCGCTGATCCCGGACTCCGTACAGCCCGCAGAGATCTCGCACATCGCGCGGCTTGATGGGTCGGCGGCCGTTCTCCAGCAGGCTGATCTTGGGCTGGGAGATCAGCAGGCGCGCCGCCACCTGCTGCGTCGTCATACCGCTGACCTCCCGGAGCCGACGCAGCTCCGCCCCCAGTCGGCGCCTGCCGATGGTGGGATTGGCAGTGACACCCACGGGGCGCGTACCTCCGTTCAAGAACCTTGCACCGGCGAGCAGATTGCCACGGCCAGAGCAACTGGATTCGCTTTGGCCCCCGTGTCGTACAGGGTAATTCGATAATTACAACCAGAGAACGCAGAAGGCCCCCGGCCGGTTTCCCGGTAGGGGCCTTCAAGTGCCCAGTGAGGCACGGGCGGAGGCGTCGTGAATTCATGGGTTGCTTCCGGGACTTGGGTTCGTTGATGTGATATCGGTCGTTTCGATGAGTTGATCAGTCCGTTGCGGGCGAAGTTTGAGGCGGTGACTCCGCATCTCAACGAGCGGCAGTGCCGTCTGCTGTATGCGGCGGAAGCGCGGCAGCTCGGACATGGCGGGATCGCGGCTGTCGCCAGGGCCGCGGGAGTCTCGAAGGAGGTGACGCCCCCAGCCTGTGACGCAGGCACCCCATCGCGGGGCGTGACGGACCAACGCTCAATCTGACGCCCCGTGAAGGGACTTATGGCACGCGAATGGCACGCGGGCTCTGAGAGGTCTGGACAACGAAGAAGCCCCAGGTCGCTGACCTGGGGCTGTCGTATGGAGCGGATGACGGGAATCGAACCCGCGCTATAAGCTTGTTCCGCGGCCAGCTGCCCGTACGACCAGGCACCACGCCCGCGGCCCGTGCGGTGGCGGTCGACGCCTTGTGCGCAGAGGCCCCCAGCCAGCACGGCGACCCAGAGACCACCGCGGGCCGCCACGGGAACCGGCAACAGACCCACGGCCGCGAGGACGGCACCGGCGGCAAGCACCCTGCCGATCGCGGATGGTGCGCCCGCTCTCCTCAAAGGCCCGTCGCTCCTTGCCGGAGCTTTTCCGGGTTGCGGACCGCCCAGATACGAGTGATGCGGCCGCCAGTGACGCTGAACGCCGCCACGGTCACGGCGACGCCGGCGTGCTGGGCGACCAGGCCGGGCCGGCGGTTGACCGTCCGCTCGAGAAGCGTCAGCCCAGGGGCTTTGCCGGCGATGTGGATCAGGTACTGGGCGGTGCTCCTGGCGCCTTCGACCAACCGGGCGCAGAACGGTTCCGACCTGGCCGCCGCCGTCGGCGGTCATCGTGGCGTCGGGGGGCGAGGAGGTCTACGAGGGCATCGATGTCCCTGGCCTCCCACGCCTCCTTGAAATGCCGCACCAGACCGGCCTGCCAGGCCGACGACCTCGGCGACCTCGGCGACCTCGGCGAAGCCTGGCGGCGGCTCGCCCGCCCCATCCTGTACGCGTCCGGATTCCTCGTACTCGCTTCACTGCAGGTGGCGCTGGGCATCGCACACATGTCATCGCCACATGTCCCCCTGGACATCCTGATGTTCGGCCTGAGCATGCTGGCACTTGGCCAGGTACTGCTCATCCACATGTCGAAGCGCTCAGGCACCCGGTCGTGTGCGCAGGCCATGCGATGCCCACTCAGCCTGGCAGTCGCCTGCCATCCCGTGACGGGTGGCGAAGCCGGCATCCTCCCAACGTCAGCGCGTGGACGGGCTGGTGAGGTCGTCGTGTCCCCGGTCCGGCACGTTGTTCACCAGGAGTCCGCTGCGCTCGGCCGCCAGGGCAGCCTGTACCCGGTTGGTCGCCCTGAGCTTGGCCAGGATGGCACTGACATGTTCCTTCACGGTGCTGAGACTCGTGTACGTCTTGACGGCTATGGCGGTGTGACCGAGCCGTCCCGGCATTGCGCCCGGGCCAGGATTCCCCTGTTCTCCGACAGCGGGTCGGGTGCGAAGAGCATCCAGTTCTGGGCGGAGCACGGCTCCAGATAGGTGGCGACCTTGTTGTAGTACCGGATCTTCATCGGTGTGAGGGGCATCTGGGAAAAGGCTGCGGCGGCGAAGTGAAGGCCCAGGAGGGCGGCACCGATGAGCAGTGCCGCCCTCCTGGTCAAGCGGGTGGCTGCGGGTCGGCGGGTCGGCTCGGCCTGGACGCACCTACCAGAACCTGGTCCGTGCCAGTGCCCGTCATCCGTGGTCGGTCGTCATCCGCACTGTCAACTGCCCGTCATTACCCCTGAGGTAATCGTTTTCTCTGGCGCCCCCGAAGAAGCTTGATCCATCGAAGCGATCAAGCGATCACGAACGGGGAACGACATGAACATGCGGCGGTACACGCGCACCGGAGTGTTCGCGGCGGCCACTCTCCTCGCAGGCCTCACCATCGGTGCCGCGCCGGCCACCGCCACCGCCGAGGGCGGCGAGTGCGCCGAGGTCCGCGAGAAGGTAGACCGGCTCGAAGGGCGGATCACCCCGAACGCTTGCGCCTTCATGAAGCGGCAGATCGTCTTCGGCGAGGCCCCCAGCCTCCAGACCTACCTGGACATCTTCGACGAGGAGGCCAGCCTCTGGGAGGCCGGCGGCAAGCCCCAGCGCGGTCACGAAGTGATCGGCGCCTCGATCAGCAACTCGCTCCGCCTTGTGCCGGACCTCCGCTATCGCGGCACGAACGTGGTCGCCGACGGCGCCGTAATGATGTTCGGTCAGCAGAACACGGTCACCCTCAAGGGCCACAAGGTCAGCTACCCGCAGATCGCCCGCAACGTCCTCGGCGATGATGGCAAGACCATCCAGGCCCGCCGCTACTACGACCGCTACGAGCTGTTCCAGGTCTTGCCCGAGTCTCAGCGGCCCCGCCCCCTCTTCGCCGGCATCGCCGACCCGGCCGGCCCCGGCCCGCGCGGAGCGGCCCCCGACCGGTTCCACGCCCAGGAAATCCCCGCCCGCCTCGCCGCCTGGAACAGCGGGGACGCTGCCGCGCTGGCCGTCCGTACCGGCAACGCCAAGCTGGCCGGGCCCGGCCTGGACCGGTCGCTGACCACCCAGGAGGGCAAGACCGCTTACCTGCAGCGGCTGTTCGAGAACGCCGACGTCGAGTTCAAGGCGGGCCAGGTTGCCTTCGGCCGCACCACCACTTACATCGAGTGGCATGGCACGATGACCGACCCCAACGGCACCGACCCCAACGGTACCGACCCCAACGGCACCGACCGCAAGGGCACCGACATCCCCTTCGGGATCGTCGAGCGCATTGGCCCGAAGGGCGAGTGGGAGCTCTACTTCGACACCCTGCCGGTGATCGCGGACGAGGACGAGATCCGCGGCCTGTTCAAGGTGCTCGCGAGCTAGTGCGGTCGTGCACCGGCCGCTCCCTGAGCTGGCCTCCGGCCCGCCGGAACAATTGCGGTTCAGTGTGAACGAAGGACGCCGGTGGTGGGTCATGACGAACACCGGGGAGTGCACCGGCGGCTCATCACCCCACCAGCCCTGCCACTCGTAGTCCTGCCAGGGCCCGCACTGAGGCCCGAACTTGCTGCGTCACAGCGACTGTGGCGCAGGCACGTGGGGAATCGAACCTGCGCGTTTACCTCCCTGACCGGCACGTACGGGCACGCACCGTCCAGACGAATGCGGCCAGAACTGGAACCAGGGGACACGGCTTGGGTCGGCCTGGTGTCCGGCTGTTCAGATTCCGCGCCATGCGCTGAGCAATTCTTCCGGCCCGTACGTGGCCTGGAGCCCGGCGCAGTTGACGCCACTGCGGGAAACCGCGATCAGTGGCACGGGATCATCGGTGACTGCTGCCCGGTGTTTGTGCAGTGCGGCGAGGTCGTGGCTATCGAAGGCCGAGTTCTCCAGCCATTTGACGGATCCGAGGAAGAGCAGCTGTTTGGCCACCGGCTGGCGGTCTGCGCCAACCAGGTCGATCTCGACGTCGTTGCTGCGGGTCCAGTATCCGCCGATGGCGGGGGCGGCGGGCAGGTCGTCGTCGGGCAGGAGGCGGGCAAGCGATTCGCGTACGAGCGGCTCGACGGCGCGGCCTCGCCAGCTTGTCCATTGTTCCTTGATCCGGCTCAGGGTCAGGTCGCCGCGCATGCGCTCGATCTCCGCCATGTGGGGATCGAGAAACGCAAGCCAGAAGCGCAGGTACGGGTCGGCCACCCGATAGCGGCGCTCCTTGGACGGCCTGATCGAGACCGGCAGTTCGGCTGCGACCACGCGCTTCTCCGTCAGGACGTCCGTGGCCCGGGTGAGGGTCGTATGGGCGATTCCGCCAGCCGCCCGGGCGATGTTGGTGAACGTGCGCTCGCCGCTCCCGATCGCCCGCAGCACTTCCCGGCTCATCGCCTGGGGCGGGAACTCGGCGGCCAGTGATCGTTCGGCGGAGACCAGGAGCGCGGAGATGGGATTGTCGAGCGAGCTGCGGAGGAACTCCCACAGCGAGGCCCCCTGCTGCCACTCGGCGCAGATGAGAGGCAGTCCGCCGGTAACCAGTGCCGCATCGAACGAGGCCGCCGGTTCCAGGCCGAGCATGTCGCCGATGTCAGCGGGATTGAGCGGCCCGAGGACCATCTCACGACCGCGCTGGTGGAAGGGCCGGTCGTAGCTGTTCACGGCCTCCATCATCGACAGATCGGAGCCGACCAGCAGCAGTAGTACCGGCTTGCGGCTGAGCAGTCGGTCCCACGCCCGCTGCAGCATGCCCTCGAAGGCGTCGATCCGGTCCATGAGGTACGGGACTTCGTCGATCACGACCACGCTCGGGCTGTCGTCGGGCAGGATCTCCGCCAGCAGTCGGAATGCTGCGTTCCATTGCGTCGGGGCCTCCTCGGCGAATAGAGACCGCTCCGGCAAGGTGGAGGAAGCGACGGCGTCGAGCAGTTCCGTCAGCTCGTCCTCAGCTGTTCCCCCCGCTGCAGTGAAGAAGAGATATGGGGCCTCGGCCCGGCTGAGGAACTCCTCGACCAGGCTCGACTTGCCGACTCGCCGTCTCCCGCGCAGCAGGATGCACTGGCCGGGCTTGTGAGAACCCCCCGCCTCGCGGACCGTCTCGAAGGCAGCACCCAGAACCCGCAGCTCCTGCTCTCGCCCGATGAATCGACGCACGCCAGAGGCTCCCCTCAGAGATAGTATCGCCAGCAATACTATCGCGCGTGGCAGTATCTGGCCGGATGCCCCGCCCGTCGGGTGCCCGGTGCGTCGTCGGCCGCCGCGAAGTCGATCGTGCATGCTGCCTGAACTCGGGGCGGCGGCCCCCGGCGGGTCACTGGACGCCGGAGGCCGATCAGCTACCCGTCTCCCGCTGCGTGGCGCGCCGGACCAGGCGGTCGACGGTGGAGACGACCTCGGTGGCGAAGGCCGCGTCGTCCCTGACCGTGAGGTAGGTGACGTCCGCGACGGTGTGCAGGCCGTGGACGAGGCCCCGGGGTTCGCTGAGGTGGGCGTTGTAGACGTGGTAGCCCTCCCTCTCCAGTTCCTCGAGGAGCGTCTCGAAGTGGTCCCGCGCCTTGGTGCCCATGGCGCCAGCTGCGTCCACGAGGCCCTTGAATGGGCGGCATGGGAGCAGGCCAGGAGGGTGGTGCTTGTCGGAAGACGGGTGCCTCACCTTTCCCACTTCCCACGTGATCGACCGGACAGGGCCTGGAAGTGTGCGGGTCGGCCTCGGGCAGGGGCGCCTCTCCCCCGTACGGGGGAGACGGTCAGGACCGGGGACGGACGCCGGGCTGCGGAAGGGCGCCGGAGGATGGGAGGCGGCAGCAACTCCCGGGCCTTTCCGGCTCTCGGGGTGTCCCCGGCTAAGGAAGACGACGATGAGCGTGACCGAGACTCTGACCAAGGCGGGTGCCACGGCCGGCGCGGACGCCGGAGCGCGCGTGCCGCAGGTGTCCCGCGCCATCATGTGGGCGGCGCACGCGATCCCGCTCTGCGCACTGCCGTCGGGGCTGTGGCGCATCGCTCTCGTCTCGGGATGGCCCGACTGGTACGCGGGCCACGAATGGCTGCCGGGCGAGCGCCCGTACGTCGTTTCGCTCTCGCTGATCGCGGAATGCCTGGCGCTGCTCACGCTCGGGCTTGTCAAGCCGTGGGGCGAACGGCTGCCCGACTGGGTCCCGTTCGCCGGCGGACGCGTGCTGTCGGTGCGCGCCGTTGTCGTGCCCGCCTCGGTGGGCGCCTTCCTCGCCACGGCGCTGTCCGCCTACGCCACGCTCAACTACTTCTTCCACTTCGTCCCGCCGCTGAACGACAACGGCGAGGCGTTCCCCACGAGCGGACCGGGCGCCTGGGCGCTGTGGGCCTGCTACATCCCGATCCTGGCGTGGGGCCCGCTGCTCGCCGTGGTCACCCGCGCCTACTACCTGCGCCGGACCCGCGGAACGCGGTAGCCACGGACACTCCGAACGGCAGCTGGTCTCGCGATACGGGATGCCTCTGGGGCCAAGCGGTGCAAGCGGTGTGCGAAAGGCCTTCAGGGCAAGGCATTCCTACGAGTTGGGGCACGCGGAGGGCACGGCATGGCCTGAGAGGCCTGGACAATAAAGAAGGCCCAGGTCGTTGACCTGGGCCTTCTTGGAAGAGCGGATGACGGGAATCGAACCCGCGCTATAAGCTTGGGAATCTATGGCACGCAGGGCATTCATATAGCATCTGGCCTGCGGAAACAGTTAACCAAGCGGTCTGTTGCGAGTGCCCGCCCCGACCCATATTGACCGCTGTTCACCGCTCCGAAGGGCACGGGTAGGGCACGGTGCCGTGAAGAGGTCACGCAGCGGTCGGTACGGAGCTTCGAGGTCGTCGTCACTCCGCCGGACTGCCCCCTGCAAGGGAGCGCCGTTGCGAGCGCAAGTGCAGGGTCGGCGCTGCCGAAAGCACCCCGACGTGTGCGGGGAGTCCGTCAACGGGGCTCCAGGTACGCGCGTGCCGCGGGAGCAGGCGCCTCCGGTCGGGCCGGCCTCCAGCCGGCCCGCGAACAGGTCCGGCGCGTGACCTGTCGCGCCCATGACGATCCCACTCGGGCTGGACGTCGTCGGGCGGGCAGGCTGACCAGGATGCCCTTCCCCGGGCTTCTGTACCGACCGTGCTCTGGCGGGCCCCGAAGTCGAGCCAGGTCTAGCGTGGAAGGGGGGAAACCTCATCGCGACGACGGGTGGGCCCGACTCCTGGGCGACCGGACAGGAGCCGGGAGGGCGGTGCCGACCCGATGGGCAGGTGTGGCCATGGCCAGTACAGCCAGCGCGACTGGCACCGACACCGGCACCCGTGACCACGACGTGATCGTCGTCGGTGGACGCTGCGCAGGAGCACCGACCGCCATGCTTCTCGCCCGCCTCGGGCACAAGGTCCTCCTGGTCGACCGGGCGACGTTTCCGAGTGACACGATCTCCACCCATCTGATCCACCCGCCGGGCCTCGCCGCGCTGGAGCGTTGGGGATTGCTGGATCGGGTGGTCGAGACCGGTTGCCCGCCCATCGACACCTACGCGTTCGACCTCGGCCCCTTCACCATCGTGGGTTCGCCGGCCGGAGAGGGCTTCGACGCCTCGTACGCACCACGACGTACCGTCCTGGACGAGATCCTCATCGACGCTGCGGCGGAGTCCGGTGCCGAGGTGCGCCAGGGGTTCACCGTCGAGGAGATCTTGGCCGAGGGGGACACAGTGACCGGTATCAAGGGCCACGGCAAGGACGGGAGGACCGTCACCGAGTACGCCCGGTTCGTCGTGGGCGCGGACGGACTCCACTCGTCGGTCGCGAAGGCGGTGGGCGCCGTCGGCTACGCGGAGAAACCGAAGATCAACGCCTACTACTACACCTACTGGTCCGGGCTGCCGATGTGCGGGACGTTCGAGGCGTACGACCGCGGGGACCGGGCCTTCGCCGCCTGGCCCACCAACGACGATCTGACACTTCTCATCTGCGCCTGGCCGATGCGAGACTTCGAGGCCAACCGCGCGGACGTCGAGGGCAATTACCGTGCGACGGTGGCCCTGGCACCTGCCTTCGCCGATCGGGTCTCGGCCGCCACCCGGGCCGAGCGGTTCTTGGGCATGGCCATCCCCAATTACTTCCGCAAGCCCTACGGCCCGGGCTGGGCGCTGGTCGGCGATGCCGGATACCTGAAGGACCCCATTACCGCCCAGGGCATCCAGGACGCCTTCCGGGACGCGGAGCGGTGCGCCCGGGCACTGGGCGACACGCTCGACGGACGGCAGCCCTTCGACGAAGCCATGCGGGCGGCCCAGGAGGCGAGGGATGCCCAGGTCATGGGCATGTACGAATTTACGGCGGAGTTCGCAACGTTGGAGCCTCCGCCTCCCGAGATGGAACAGCTGCTCCTTGCGGTGTCCCAGAGCCCTTCGGCGCAGGACGAGTTCGCCAGGGTGACGGCTGGAGTGACGCCGCCCGAGGTGTTCTTCGGACAGATGGAGGAACGGATGAGCGGCCCTACGGGGAACGCGGCCTGAGCGCCTTGACCGGCGCAGTGGCACGCGCCCCGGCGTAGCGCGTCGTCACCGGGAGGTTGCGGCGACGCTGGCAGGTGCCCCGGCGCCTCGCGTGCCTGGGGAACCTCAACGGTGTGGTGGTCAGGTACGCGTACGGGGATGCGTTTCGTACATGCGTACCGCCACCAGGAGGCCAGAAGCGGCGGTGAGGGCGGCGATGGCGTAGATGGCGGTGGTCAGGCCGTAGGCGTCGGCGAGGATGCCTGCGAGGAGTGCGCCGATGGCGAAGCCGCCGTCTCGCCAGAGGCGGTAGACGCCGACGGCGCGGGCGCGCCAGGCGGGGTGGGCGACGTCGCCGATGACGGCGAGCAGGGTGGGGTAGACCAGGGCGGTGCCGATGCCCAGCAGGATTTGCGCGGCGGCCCAGACGCCGAAGGTGGTGCCGGCGGCGACGAGGGCGATGGCGGCGGCCTGGAGCAGCATGCCTGCGGTGATGAGGTGCTTGCGGCCGATGTGGTCGGACCACCAGCCGGTCAGCATCTGGCCGGCGCCCCAGACGGCGGGGTAGAGGGCGGCGAGGATGCCGATCTGGGCGATGGACAGGCCGTGGGCGGCGAAGAGCAGGGGGAAGATGCCCCAGGCGAGGGCGTCGTTGAGGTTGTTGACGAGCCCGGCCTGGCTGGCGGCCGAGAGAGCCTTGTCGTGGAGGCTGGTCAGACGGACGATCTGGCCGGTGGTCAGTCCCCCGTCGTGCCCGTTGCCTGAAGCGATGGTGTGACGGGCCGCTTCGAGGCGGGCGTGGTCGCGGGTCTCGCGTACGGCGAGGGTGGACAGGCCCAGAGCCAGGACGACGTAGGCGGCCCCGAGGAGGAACGGGGCGGGGCGCAGTCCGGCGTGCTCGGCGATGGCGCCGGTGGCCATGGCGGTCGCGGCGACGGCGCCGTATCCGGCGGCTTCGTTGAAGCCCATGGCGAGTCCCCGGCATTCGGGGCCGGCGAGGTCGATCTTCATGATGACGGTGGTGGACCAGGTCAGGCCCTGGTTGATGCCGAGCAGGATGTTCGCGGCGATGATCCAGCCCCAGGACGGGCCCCAGGCGAGCATTGCGGGGACGGGCAGGGCGATCAGCCATCCGGCGATCAGGACCGGTTTGCGGCCGAAGCGGTCCGACCAGGTGCCGGCGAAGAAGTTGGTGACGGCCTTCGTCGCGCCGAACGCCACGATGTAGGTGAGGGCGGCGGTGTAGGCGGACAGGTGGAAGACGTCGTCGGCGAGCAGCGGCAGGATGGTTCGTTCCTGGCCGAGCATCCCGCCGACGAGCGCGTTGACCGCGACGAGCAGGGCGAACTGGGGGAGGTTGGCCCGCAGGCCGAGCTGTATGCCGGAACGGGTATCGCTGCCTGCGTGGATGCTCACACCCCCTCCTGGAGGGGGCGGCCGGTCGCCTTGGCCCAATCGCCCGGGCCGCCGTCGAGGACGGCGAGATCACGCTGGCCGGCGCGCTGCAGGAGGCTGGCAGCCGTCATGGCGCGCTCGCCGTGACCGCAGGCCACCACGGCATCGGCCGGAGCCTCGCCGGAGCGGGCGGCGAGATCGCCAAGTTCGATGTGGACCGCGTCGGCGATGTGCCCCGCCATGTGTTCCGCCCGCTGGCGGATGTCAAGGACGGGCCGGCTCCCCATACGGTCGGCGGTGAGCAGTTCGATGCTCTGGCGCTCTCCCCCGATGGCGGTCCAGGCATCCATGCCGCCGTCGAGGTGCCCGGCCAGCCGCTCATATCCGATCTTCAGGGCCTGCCAGGTGATCTCTGCGAGGTCCTGGCCGGGTGAGGCGACGAACACGAGCGGGCTGTCGTCGGGCAGCAGCCAGCCCAGCCAGGTGGCGAACTGCCCGCGCAGCGGGATCGAGATCGCGCCCGGTAGGTGGCCCGCGGCGAAATCGGCGACAGATCGGACGTCGACGAGCTGAGCACCCTGGCCGAGGAGGCCTCGGACCTCTGCCACCGTGAGTGGGGTGAGGGTGGGTGCGGACCCGAGGACCGCAGGGCCGCGCCGGTTCACCTCACCCAGCTGGTCGAAGTACGCCGGGTAGGAACCGAGGCTCCCCAGCAGCTGCCGCACGAAGGCGTCCTCGTCCGGTGCCGCGAGCAGCGGGTTGGCCCGTCGCTGGTCACCGATGGTGCTGATCCGCTCGGTGCCGGGAGGGGCGGAGCAGAACGAGCCCGCGCCGTGGGTGGGCCAGACGGCCGTGCTGTCCGGCAGCTCGGCGAGGCGTCCCAGCGAGCGGTACTGGGCACGGGCCAGCTCCTCGGCTCGGTCGGCGCCGAGGAGGTCGGTGCGCGCGGCCGACCCGACGATCAGCGAACCACCGGTGAAGACACCCAGCTCGCGGGTGCCGTCCAGCAGGAGGAACGAGAGGTGCTCGTCGGTGTGGCCTGGGGTGGCCAGCGCCCGCAGGGTCAGCCCGCCGAGCTCGGTCTCGTCGCCGTCGGCGAGGGGCGTATGCGGGAAGGCGCGGTGGCCGGCTGCCGAGGCCAGCACCGTCGCATCGTCGTCGTGCGCGAGCTGGACGGCGCCGGAGAGGAAATCGGCGTGCAGGTGGGTGTCGGCCGCGTACGCCACCCGCAGCCGCCGCCGTCCGACAGCAGCCCGCAGCGCGCGCAGGTCCCGGCTCGCATCCACCGCGAGGGCGCGTCCGTCGCCGAGGTCGACGAGGTAGGCGCTATTGCCCAGTCCCTCATCCACCAGCGGTATCAAGTGATCGTCGGCGAAGCCCATCAGGTCCTCCAGATGACACGGTAGGGGCTCGGTGGTCCCAGCGCCCATCCATAGATACAATATTCCATGGATCTATGGAGGATGCCATGGGAGACGCCGCACGGAAGTCGGCCTTGTACGACGCTTTCGCCCTCACGGGCAAGGCACTGAGCAGCGGGAAGCGCTTGGAACTGCTCGACCTGCTGGCGCAGGGCGAACGCACGGTCGACGCGCTCGCCAAGGCGGCCGGACTGAACCTGACCACCGCCTCGGCGCACCTGCAAACCCTCAAGCAGGCCGGACTCGTCGCCACCCGTCGCGAGGGCGTGCGGATCCACTACCGCCTCGCCGGTGACGACGTCGCCGCCCTCTACGCCCTCCTGCGCCAGGTCGCCCGGACCCACCAAGCCGCCGTCGAACCGGCGCGCACCGCATACCTCGGCACGGACGCGGCGCAAGAGGTCGACCGTGAGGAACTGCTGACCCGCGCGCAAGCGGGCGAAGTCGTCGTCCTCGACGTCCGCCCGGGTGAGGAGTACGCCGCGGGCCATATCCCCGGCGCGATCTCCATTCCGGTCGAGGAACTCGCCGAGCGCATCGCCGAACTACCGGACGACGTCGAAGTCGTCGCGTACTGCCGCGGCGCCTACTGCGTCCTCGCTCACGACGCCGTACGCCTGCTCCATCAGCACGGCCGCAAAGCCCTGCGACTCACCGACGGCATGCTGGAGTGGCGTCTGGCCGACCTGCCCGTCGAGGCGGAAGCTGCCTGAATACGCGTCCTCTGTGCCCTCGCGCGTCTGAGGCGTATGGAGCTCGTCAGCCGGTGACGCGGGCAGCCCGCTCGCGGAGTTCCTGGGCTTCCGGGACGCCGTTGTACCGCCGCAGGCGGACGCGCATGTCCTGGAGGGCGGCCTGGACCTTGACCGAGCGGATGCCGTCGGCGCAGTCGAGGAAGTCGCGCCAGGTGGCCATGGCGCCGTCCACATCGCCTTGGCGCAGGCGTACGCCGCCGAGGTCGGCGAGGACGATGGCGCGGGTGCGGCGGCGGTCGAGGCCGTGGATGTCCAGCGCGAGGTGGAGGATCGCACTTCCCCCCACACCGTCAAGGAGCACGAGCGAGCCTGCCTGCGCTTCGGTAGGGAGCGCCTTGGGTGGCATTCGGAGGCGTAGGAGGAGTGTCGCGCTGCCGCCAACTCGGCTGCGTAGGCGGGGTGATTGGGCGGCTGCGTTCAGGGTTGCGAACGGGCGAATTCGAGCGCCCCTGTGGTGCGGGTCACATGGAATATGCCTCGCGATTCGAGACGACTGCGCTCCGTCGTGGGGCAAGTGGCGCACCAGGGGCCTCCGAGTAGGACGCTTCTGCGAGTTGGGGCACGCGGAGGGCACGGCGGGGGCAGAGAGGTCTAGACGACGAAGAAGGCCCAGGTCGTTGACCTGGGCCTTCTTGGAAGAGCGGATGACGGGAATCGAACCCGCGCTATAAGCTTGGGAAGCTCATGTTCTACCATTAAACTACATCCGCTTAGCGGCCCAGTTGCCTGGATCCGTCTCTTTCGTCACTCTACCCCATCGTCGACCCCCGGTGAATTTGCCGCGGGGTCGCTGTCGTGTGTGGCGTGCACGGGGGCGTGTGGGGGCGGGAGTTGGGGCGTACCGTGTGGGGGCGGAGCGGCGGCTGGAGTGGGTCGCGAACATCCCCTAATGTGGCGATTCGTCGCAGTGCGCAGCACGGCTCGTTGGGGAAAGGGACTCGATGGAGCACACCGTCGTCCGTTGTGCCGAAGGGCACGTTTTCAGTACCGCCTCGTTTCCGCTGCAGCACCTCGGTGCCGGCCGGATCGGGCCGGGGCGGCTGCTGCGGTGTCCGCGCTGTGCGCGGCTGAGGCAGTCCGTGCCCGTGGGTGGCGGCGCCGCCAAGCGGTAGGCGTACGGGACGTACGGCCGGGCGCGCGGGTGCCGCTCCGATTGGGGGTGGCCCGCGCGCTCTGCGTATCCTCGGGACGTGCTTCTCTCTGACAAAGACATCCGGGCCGAGATCGACAGCGGACGGGTCCGCATCGACCCGTTCGACGAGTCGATGGTGCAGCCCTCCAGCATCGATGTACGGCTCGACCGGTTCTTCCGGGTCTTCGAGAACCACCGGTACGCCCACATCGACCCCGCCGTCGAGCAGGCGGACCTGACGCGGCTGGTCGAGCCCGAGGGCGACGAGGCGTTCATCCTGCACCCGGGCGAGTTCGTCCTCGCCTCCACGTACGAGGTCATCTCGCTGCCCGACGACATCGCCTCCCGCCTGGAGGGAAAGTCCAGCCTGGGCCGCCTCGGTCTGGTGACGCACTCGACCGCCGGGTTCATCGACCCGGGCTTCTCGGGGCACGTGACCCTGGAGCTGTCGAACCTCGCCACCCTGCCGATCAAGCTCTGGCCGGGCATGAAGATCGGGCAGCTGTGCCTGTTCCAGCTCAGCTCGCCCGCGGAGTTCCCGTACGGCAGCGACCGGTACGGGTCCAGGTACCAGGGGCAGCGCGGGCCGACCGCCTCGCGTTCCTTCCAGAACTTCCACCGCACCCAGGTGAGGCACGAGGCATGAGCGAAGTACGCGAGAACCTCAACTACGAGGGGTTCGGGCGCGCCGTCCGCGAGCTGGCGCAGACCATCGCCGACGACGGCTACGAGCCCGACATCATCCTGAGCATCGCCCGCGGCGGGGTGTTCGTCGCCGGCGGGCTGGCGTACGCGCTCGACTGCAAGAACATCCACCTCGTGAACGTGGAGTTCTACACCGGCGTCGGGACCACCCTGGAGATGCCGGTCATGCTGGCGCCCGTGCCCGAGGCGATCGACTTCACGAACAAGAAGGTCCTGATCGCCGACGACGTCGCCGACACCGGCAAGACGCTCAAGCTGGTGCACGACTTCTGCCTGGGGCACGTCGCCGAGGTGCGCTCCGCAGTCGTCTACGAGAAGTCCCACTCCCTCGTGAAGTGCGAGTACGTGTGGAAGAAGACCGACGAGTGGATCAACTTCCCCTGGTCGGTCGAGCCGCCCGTGGTCAAGCGCGAGGGCCAGGTCCTCGACGCCTGATCCGGACCCGCACCTGCGTCGTGTTCGGCGGGGTGGTGGGCGGCCGTTACAGCGTGCCGAGCTTGATGATCGACAGCAGTGCGATGAGCTGGATCGCGGACGCGCCCAGCGCCTTCGGCCACGGCAGGTCGTGGGACTTGCTGATCAGCGACGTGAACAGGGCGCCGGCCGCGACCCAGGTGGCCCAGCCGAGGACCTGCACCACCATGTTGTCGCCGCCGAGGAACACGGCGAACAGCAGGCGCGGCGCGTCCGTGATGGACATGACCAGCATCGACAGGCCCACCGTGGGCTGCCAGGAGCCGTCGCCGCCCATCTGGCGGGCCAGGGTGTGCGTCACCGCGCCCAGGATCAGCCCGCAGATGACGAAGGCCACGCCGGTGCTGAGGACGATCGGGATGGCCGCGCCGAGGGGCGCCTTGATGGCGTCCTCGCGGGCCTTGTCGAAGCCGAACACCGCGAGCATCCCGTAGAGGAAGGTCATGGTCAGCGCCGGGCCCCAGACGGCGAAGTCGCGCATCTGGAGGAAGGTCTGCCCGGGGCGGGTCACGATGCCGCGGAGCAGTTCCTTCCACGGCAGCCGCGGGCCGGACGGCGCCGCCGCGGCCGAGCCGGCCTGGTAGGTCGCGCCCTGGCCGTACGGGTCCTCGCCGATGGAGAACGCACGGGTGTGCCCCGGGTTGTCGTTCCCGTAAGCCGGCCCGGGCGCGGGGGCGCCGGGTGAGCCGGGGGCTCCGTGGCCGTACGGGGGCCGCCCCTGCGGCTGCTGACCGTACGGGTCGAAGTACTCGGGCTCGCCTTGGTCTCCCGGGGCCTGCGAGGGCCACTGCTGTTGCGGGGGGTAGGGCTGCTGGCCGTACGGCGGCGGCGGTTGCTGCTGACCGTACGGCTGCTGCTGCGGGGGTTGTTGCGGGGTGCGGTTGTTGTCCCGGCCGCGTCCGATCCTGAATCCAGCCACGTGATCGAACGTACCTGGTCCCGTGGGTCCCGGTGGCCGGGCGGCCGGAACACGCGGCCTTTGCGGCTGACCTGTGACATCCCCTAGGGGAACCCCGGGGGGTTGTCCACACCCCGGCGTGACGTCCGGTGTGGAGTGAAATGGCCGTACCGCGGAACGCGCGACGGCCGGTCCCCCGGGTGGGGGACCGGCCGTCGCGGTGGTCGGCTGCGGGCGGTTACTTGCCGCTCTCCGCCGTCTGGGGCTTGCCTTCCGCCTCGGGCTCGGCCTCGGATTCCTTGGCCTCGGGCTCGGCCTCGGATTCCTCGGCCTCGGATTCCTTGGCCTCGGGCTCCTTGGCCGTGGCCTCCTTGGCCGTGGCCTCCGGCTTCGACTCGGCCTCGGCGGCGGGTGCCGCTTCGGCCTTCGGCGCGGCCTTCGGCGCGGCCTTCGGCGCGGCCTTCGGCGCGGCCTCGGCGGGAGCCGGGGTGGGCTCCGCCTTCGGCGCGGTCTCGGTGGCCACCGGCTCCGCGGGAGCCACCGGCTCCGCCTTGGCCACCGGGGCCGGCTCCGCAGCCGGCTCCGCCTTCGGCGCGGCCTTGACGGCAGCCGTCGTAGCCGTAGCCGTAGCCGCAGGTGCCTCCGCCTTCGCGGCGGGGGCCGGCTCGGCCGCGGTCGCGGCCGGCTCCACCACCGGCTCGGGCTCGACCATCGGCTCCGGCTCCACCACCGGCTCCGGGGTCCTCACCGACTCCAGCAGCAGCTGCGCCACGTCCACGACCTGCACGGACTCCTTGGCCTGGCCGTCGTTCTTCTTGCCGTTGACCGAGTCCGTCAGCATCACCAGGCAGAACGGGCACGCGGTGGAGACGATGTCCGGGTTCAGGGACAGGGCCTCGTCGACGCGCTCGTTGTTGATGCGCTTGCCGATCCGCTCCTCCATCCACATCCGCGCGCCACCGGCGCCGCAGCAGAAGCCCCGCTCCTTGTGGCGGTGCATCTCCTGCTGGCGCAGGCCCGGTACGGCCGACATGATCTCGCGCGGCGGCGTGTAGATCTTGTTGTGCCGGCCCAGGTAGCACGGGTCGTGGTACGTGATCAGGCCCTCGACCGGCGTCACCGGCGTCAGCCGGCCCTCGTCGATCAGGTGCTGGAGCAGCTGCGTGTGGTGAATGACCTCGTACTCGCCGCCCAGCTGCGGGTACTCGTTCGCGATGGTGTTGAAGCAGTGCGGGCAGGTCGAGACGATCCGCTTCGCCGACTTCGGCTTCTTCGTCGTCGGGTCCTCGTCGTCCTCGCCGAAGGCCATGTTCAGCATGGCCACGTTCTCCTGGCCCAGCTGCTGGAACAGCGGCTCGTTGCCCAGGCGGCGCGGCGAGTCGCCGGTGCACTTCTCGTCGCCGCCCATGATCGCGAACTTGACGCCCGCGATGTTCAGCAGCTCCGCGAAGGCCTTCGTCGTCTTCTTGGCCCGGTCCTCGAGAGCGCCCGCGCAGCCGACCCAGTACAGGTAGTCGAACTCCGAGAGGTCCTCCGCGTCCTTCCCGATGATCGGGACCTCGAAGTCGACCTCCTTCGTCCACTCGACGCGCTGCTTCTTGGCCAGGCCCCAGGGGTTGCCCTTCTTCTCCAGGTTCTTGAGCATCGTGCCCGCCTCCGACGGGAACGCGCTCTCGATCATCACCTGGTAGCGCCGCATGTCGACGATGTGGTCGATGTGCTCGATGTCGACCGGGCACTGCTCCACGCACGCGCCGCAGGTCGTGCAGGACCACAGCACGTCCGGGTCGATGACGCCGTTCTCCTCGGCCGTCCCGATCAGCGGGCGCTCGGCCTCGGCGAGGGCGGCCGCGGGGACGTCCTTCAGCTGCTCCGCCGTGGCCTTCTCGTTGCCCTCCATGTCCTTGCCGCCGCCCGCGAGCAGGTACGGGGCCTTGGCGTGCGCGTGGTCGCGCAGCGACATGATCAGGAGCTTCGGGGACAGCGGCTTGCCGGTGTTCCAGGCGGGGCACTGCGACTGGCAGCGGCCGCACTCGGTGCAGGTGGAGAAGTCGAGGATGCCCTTCCAGGAGAACTGCTCGACCTGGGAGACGCCGAAGACGTCGTCCTCGCCCGGGTCCTCGAAGTCGATCTCCTTGCCGCCGCTCGTCATCGGCTTGAGCTCGCCGAGCGCGACCGCGCCGTCGGCGTTCCGCTTGAACCAGATGTTCGGGAAGCCGAGGAAGCGGTGCCAGGCGACACCCATGTTGGTGTTGAGCGAGACGACGATCATCCAGACCAGCGACGTGCCGATCTTGATCATCGCGGTGAAGTAGATGGCGTTCTGCAGGGTGCCGAGCGAGAGTCCCTCGAAGGCCAGCACCAGCGGGTACGACACGAAGTACGCCGGGTCGTACGAGTCCACGTGGTGGATCGCGCCCTCGAGGCCGCGCAGGGCCAGGATCGCCAGGCCGATCGTCAGGATGATGTACTCGACGAAGTACGCCTGCCAGGCCTTCGAGCCGGTGAAGCGCGACTTGCGGCCGGCCCGCGACGGCAGGTTCAGCAGCCGGATCGCGATCAGGACGACGATGCCCACGACCGTCATCAGGCCGATGAACTCGATGTACATCTCGAACGGCAGGAAGCCGCCGATGACCGGCAGCGTCCAGTCGGCCTGGAAGAGCTGGCCGTACGCCTGGGCCAGCGTCGGCGGCAGCGTCAGGAAGCCGATCGCGACGAACCAGTGCGCGAAGCCGACGATGCCCCAGCGGTTCATCCGGCTGTGGCCGAGGAACTCCCGGGCCAGGGTGAGCGTTCGTGCCTTCGGGTCGTCCGTTCGGCTGCCCGCGGGGACGGGCTGGCCGATCTTCACGAACCGGTAGATCTGCGCCACGGCTCGTGCGAGCAGCGCGACGCCGACCACGGTCAGGACCAGCGACACGATGATCGCGGCGAGTTGCATGGAAGGGCTCCTCGGGCGGGGACTTACTAAGCGGTAACTTATTGAGTCAAGGCTTGAGGTTACCCATTCTCCGCGCCGCAATGTAGGCGAGCGTGCGGTGATCTGTGTCGCTCAGGCATACCTGTGTCGGTAGGCCGCGCGAGGGGTCTGAGCGAGGATCGCGAGATCCATCCCCAGCCAATGGCTCTCCACATAGTGCCGGTCGAGCAGGGCCATCTCCTCCCAGGGCAGGTCAGAGCGTGCGCTCACCTGCCACAATCCGGTCATTCCGGGGCGAACGAGCAGTCGGTCGGGCCGGTCCGTACGCGGCTCGGGGCGCGGGCCGACCAGAGACATCTCACCGCGGAACACGTTGAGCAGCTGCGGGAGCCCGTCGAGGGCGCACCGCTCGACCGCCGCCCCGGCCCGGCCCGCGCCGTCCGTGCGCAGCCGGTACGTCAGGAACGGGCGCCCGGCGAGCCCCGCGGCGGGCTCCCGTACGAGGACCCGCCGGCCGTGCGCGGTCGCGAGCACGGCGGCGGCCAGCGCGACCGGCACCGCGCACAGGGCCAGCAGGATCGCGGCCCCGATGAGGTCGAGCACCCGTTTCGCCGGCGGCCGGACCGGCCGCGGGAGGGGGAGGGCAGCGAGCGTCAGAGGCATGCCGAAACGGTCCCGCACGGCGGTGGCGCGCCCGGCGCGCCGCGCGGCGGAAGAGGGCCGGACGGGTGCCCGCGCTGGGCCGTTCGGGTGGAACCGCGTCTCCGGCGGCATCCCGCGAGTGCCCCCGGGGCGTCTGCGGGGTGTGCCCGGGGGCCTGCCCAGTGCCCCCGGAAGCCCGCCAGGAAGCCCGCCCGGAAGCCCGCTCGTTCGCGCCTCCCGAGCCCCGGGAGCCCGCCGCCGGCCCCGCGCCGCGCGCTTCGGCAGGAGCGGGCCGGGCCGGGTAGTTGCGCGTAAGGAAGGCCTAAAGATTGAGTCGGCTCGACTCAGCTCTGTTGACGCAGGCGCGACGATCGTGCATGGTTGAGTCTGTTCCACTCAAGTCAGCTGGAGGAATCGAAATGGCACGTGCGGTCGGCATCGACCTGGGCACCACTAACTCCGTCGTCAGCGTTCTGGAAGGCGGCGAGCCCACCGTCATCACCAACGCCGAGGGCGCCAGGACCACGCCGTCCGTCGTCGCCTTCGCCAAGAACGGCGAGGTGCTCGTCGGCGAGGTCGCGAAGCGCCAGGCGGTCACGAACGTGGACCGGACCATCCGCTCCGTCAAGCGCCACATGGGCACTGACTGGAAGATCAACCTGGATGGCAAGGACTTCAACCCGCAGCAGATGAGCGCCTTCATCCTGCAGAAGCTGAAGCGGGACGCCGAGGCCTACCTGGGTGAGAAGGTCACGGACGCGGTCATCACCGTCCCGGCCTACTTCAACGACTCCGAGCGTCAGGCGACGAAGGAAGCCGGCGAGATCGCGGGTCTGAACGTCCTGCGCATCGTCAACGAGCCGACGGCCGCCGCCCTGGCCTACGGTCTCGACAAGGACGACCAGACCATTCTGGTCTTCGACCTCGGTGGCGGCACCTTCGACGTCTCGCTCCTCGAGATCGGCGACGGCGTCGTCGAGGTGAAGGCGACCAACGGCGACAACCACCTCGGTGGCGACGACTGGGACCAGCGCGTCGTCGACTACCTCGTGAAGCAGTTCCAGAACGGCCACGGCGTCGACCTGGGCAAGGACAAGATGGCGCTCCAGCGCCTGCGCGAGGCCGCCGAGAAGGCGAAGATCGAGCTGTCCTCCTCCACGGAGACCTCGATCAACCTGCCCTACATCACGGCCTCCGCCGAGGGCCCGCTGCACCTGGACGAGAAGCTCACGCGCGCCCAGTTCCAGCAGCTCACCTCGGACCTCCTGGACCGCTGCAAGACCCCGTTCCACAACGTCATCAAGGACGCCGGCATCCAGCTGTCCGAGATCGACCACGTGGTCCTGGTCGGCGGCTCCACCCGCATGCCGGCCGTCGCCGAGCTCGTCAAGGAGCTCACCGGCGGTCAGGACGCCAACAAGGGCGTCAACCCGGACGAGGTCGTCGCCATCGGCGCGACCCTCCAGGCGGGCGTGCTCAAGGGTGAGGTCAAGGACGTCCTGCTCCTCGACGTAACCCCGCTGTCCCTCGGTATCGAAACCAAGGGCGGCATCATGACCAAGCTCATCGAGCGCAACACCACGATCCCGACCAAGCGGTCCGAGATCTTCACGACGGCCGAGGACAACCAGCCGTCCGTGCAGATCCAGGTCTACCAGGGCGAGCGTGAGATCGCGGCGTACAACAAGAAGCTCGGCATGTTCGAGCTGACCGGCCTGCCGCCGGCCCCGCGTGGCGTCCCGCAGATCGAGGTCTCCTTCGACATCGACGCGAACGGCATCATGCACGTCACGGCCAAGGACCTCGGCACGGGCAAGGAGCAGAAGATGACCGTCACCGGCGGCTCTTCGCTCGGCAAGGACGAGGTCGACCGCATGCGCCAGGAGGCGGAGCAGTACGCGGACGAGGACCTGCGCCGCAAGGAGGCCGCCGAGTCCCGCAACCAGGGCGAGCAGCTCGTCTACCAGACGGAGAAGTTCGTCAAGGACAACGAGGACAAGGTCCCGGCCGACGTCAGGACCGAGGTCGAGACGGCCGTCTCCGAGCTCAAGGAGACCCTCAAGGGCGAGGACACCACCGCGATCCGCACCGCGACGGAGAAGCTCGCCGCGGTCAGCCAGAAGCTGGGCCAGGCGATCTACGCCGACGCGCAGGGCGCCCAGGGTGCGGCCGGAGCCGCCGGTGACGCGGGCCAGGCCAAGGCCGACGACGACGTCGTCGACGCCGAGATCGTCGACGACGAGAAGCCGAAGGGTGGTGCTGCCTGATGTCGGAGGAGACCCCGGGATTCGACGAGAAGCCCGAAGTCCCCGCCGACGGCACGCCCGACGAGCCGAAGGCCGCCGACTCCTCCAAGGAGGAGGCGGCGGCCCCGGCCGGGGACGACGCGCAGGCCGCCGGCCAGGAGACGGCGCTGCTGGCGCAGCTGGACCAGGCCCGTACGGCGCTCTCCGAGCGCACCGCGGACCTCCAGCGGCTTCAGGCGGAGTACCAGAACTACCGGCGCCGGGTGGACCGGGACCGGATCACCGTCAAGGAGATCGCGGTCGCGTCCCTCCTGACCGAACTGCTCCCGACTCTGGACGACGTCGGCCGGGCGCGGGAGCATGGCGAGCTGGTCGGCGGTTTCAAGTCGGTGGCCGAATCGCTCGAGACGGTCGCCGCCAAGATGGGCCTCCAGCAGTTCGGCAAGGAGGGCGAGCCCTTCGACCCGACGATCCACGAGGCCCTGATGCACTCGTACGCGCCGGACGTCACCGAGACGACCTGCGTGGCGGTCCTGCAGCCGGGCTACCGGATCGGCGAGCGTACGATCCGTCCCGCACGGGTCGCGGTGGCCGAGCCCCAGCCGGGCGCGGCCCCCAAGTCCGCGGGCTCCGACTCCGCCGACGCGGAGGGCGAAGCACCGTCGGACAAGGACGCGGATGCCCCCGACAAGGGCTGATGCACCACACGTAGAGGCGCGAGAGGAGGGACACCGGGGATGAACACGAAGGACTTCGTCGAGAAGGACTACTACAAGGTCCTCGGTGTCCCGAAGGACGCCACCGAGGCCGAGATCAAGAAGGCGTACCGGAAGCTCGCCCGCGAGTTCCACCCGGACGCCAACAAGGGCGACGCCTCGGCCGAGGAGCGCTTCAAGGAGATCTCCGAGGCGAACGACATCCTCGGTGACCCGAAGAAGCGCAAGGAGTACGACGAGGCCCGCTCCCTGTTCGGCAACGGCGCCCTCTTCGATCGTGGCGGTCGCCCGGGTCCGGGCGGGGGCGGCGGCTCGTTCAACTTCGACCTCGGCGACCTCTTCGGCGGGCAGCAGCCGCAGCAGGGCGGCCCGGGCGGCGGCTTCGGCGGCGGTCTGGGCGACGTCTTCGGCGGCCTGTTCAACCGCGGCGGAGCCGGCGCCGGTACGGGCACCCGTACCCAGCCGCGCCGGGGCCAGGACGTGGAGTCGGAGGTCACCCTCTCCTTCACGGAGGCGGTGGACGGGGCCACGGTCCCGCTCCGGATGTCCTCGCAGGCGCCCTGCAAGGCCTGTTCGGGCACCGGCGACAAGAACGGCACCCCCAGGGTGTGCCCGACCTGCGTCGGCACCGGCCAGGTGTCGCGGGGCAGCGGCGGCGGGTTCTCCCTGACCGACCCCTGCGCGGACTGCAAGGGCCGCGGCCTGATCGCGGAGCACCCCTGTGACATCTGCAAGGGCAGCGGGCGCGCCCGCAGCTCCCGGACCATGCAGGTGCGGATCCCGGCGGGCGTCTCCGACGGCCAGCGGATCCGGCTGCGGGGCAAGGGCGCGCCGGGCGAGCGCGGTGGTCCCGGCGGCGACCTCTACGTCGTCGTCCACGTCGACGCGCACCCGGTGTTCGGCCGCAAGGACGACAATCTGACGGTGACCGTCCCGGTGACCTTCGCCGAGGCGGCCCTGGGCGCCGACATCAAGGTCCCGACCTTGAACGGCCCCTCGGTGACGCTGAAGCTGCCGCCGGGCACGCCGGGCGGCCGCACCATGCGTGCGCGCGGCAAGGGGGCGGTCCGCAAGGACGGCACCCGCGGCGACCTGCTGGTGACGGTGGAGGTGGCCGTCCCCGCGGAGCTGTCGGACGAGGCGCGCGAGGCGCTGGAGAAGTACCGCGAGGCGACCGGGTCGGAGGACCCGCGCTCCGCGCTGTTCGAGTCCGCGAAGGGAGCATGACATGGACGGCCGCCGGAGGAATCCCTATCAACTGACCGACGAGACCCCGGTCTACGTGATCTCGGTGGCCGCCCAGCTCTCGGGTCTGCATCCGCAGACCCTGCGGCAGTACGACCGGCTCGGCCTGGTCTCCCCGGACCGCACGGCGGGCCGCGGCCGGCGCTATTCGGCCCGGGACATCGAGCTGCTCCGCACGGTGCAGGCGCTGTCCCAGGACGAGGGCATCAACCTGGCGGGCATCAAGCGGATCATCGAGCTGGAGAACCAGGTCACCGCGCTCCAGCAGCGCGTGGCCGAGCTCGCCGCCGCGGTGGACGGCGCGGCCGCCGCGCTGCAGGCCCGTGAGGCCCAGGTGCACGCCTCGTACCGGCGCGACCTGGTCCCGTACCAGTCCCCGCAGCCGGGCAGCGCCCTGGTGGTCTGGCGCCCGACGCCGAAGCGTCCGCTGGACTGACGCACGCCGTACGTACGAGGGCCCCGCCCGGGAACGCTCCGGGCGGGGCCCTCGCGTACGCCCGGGGCGGCCGCCCCCTTACAGCGGCGGCCGGCCGGCCGGGCCCGAGACGCGGCCGAGGATGCCCGACTGGGCGATCAGGTAGCCCAGCTGGGCGCGGCTGCCGCTGCCCAGGGCGGTGGCCAGCTTGGCGATGTGCGCGCGGCAGGTGCGGACGTTCATGCCGAGGCGGCGGGCGATGGCCTCGTCCACGTGTCCCTCGACGAGGAGCTGGGCGATGGAGCGCTGAACGCCGGAGATCCCCGAGGGCGTCGGGTCGTACGGGATCTGCTCGTTGAGGGGGGTGGCGCGGCGCCACAGCTGTTCGAAGACGCGGACCAGGTAGCGCACGAGCGCCGGGTGGCGCAGTTCCAGGGCGATCTGCTGGTCGTCGCTGGCCGGTATGAAAGCGACCGATTCGTCGCAGATGATCAGCCGTTCGACCAGTTCCTCGAGTGTCCGGATCTCGACCTTGCCACTGGCCATCCGGTCGACGTAGGCCATGGTGCCCCGGCTGTGCCGGACGGTGTGCTGGTACAGGGTGCGCATGCTCACGCCCCGCCGGATGAGCGGCTGGTCGCGCTCGATCGCCTGGTTGAGTATGTTCTCAGAACGCCCGCCGCCCGGCTGGATGGTGAGCATCTCCGCCTGGCACTCGGCCGTGGCGACGTTGAGCGCCGCGTTGATCCTGTTGAATCCCTCCAGCACGGTGATCGCGTGCGTGGGTGCGGGAGTCAGAGCGCTGATGGCCATGAATGGCTCAAACGCTTCGGCGAGCTCGATGGAGGAGCGCCTGCGGTGCAGGATCTCCCGTTCCAGCGGGTGGAGCCGTTGGGCCAGTGCGACCGACGGTGGAACCGGGCGGAGCCAGTTGTCGTCATCCGGATCAGGGTGCAGCAGCGCGAATTCCAGCAGGCAGGGCACCTGATCGACCTCCTCGCGGGCGATTCGGCCGGAGCTGAGGGCACTTGCGTACAGCTCTGCCCCCAGGTCGCACAGGTCCGTCACCGCATGGGGATGTGTCTGGTTCATGCGCATAATCGGCAAATCTCCCACCCCCAGGGTCCTGCATGTACAGGAACATGATGCATCGCCACGGTGGCAATGGCGTGGCTCGATCAGTCATCGTCTGAGATGCGGGGGAGAGGAATCCATCAAGTGAGGACAACGTCGACCATGTACAAGAAATTGCTTCGCTCGGTGGCTGCCATTGCTCTCTCTACGGCTGCTGCTGTCGGTGGAATCTCGCTCGCGGACAGCGGCTGGGGCAGCGCTCCCGCCGACAGCGGCTGGGGCGCCGGTGTCACCAGTGATGACAGCGGCTGGGGAACACCCGGCAAGAGCGACAGCGGCTGGGGAAGTGTCCGGGCCGACAGCGGTTGGGGACCGTCGTCGCCCAAGGACGACAGCGGCTGGGGCAGCGGGCCGGCCGGCGCGCAGTCCGACAGTGGCTGGGGTGTGGGTGGGAAGTCGTCGGACGCATGACCCCCGACGACCGCGGGTTCCGCCGCGAAATGGCCTCTGCCTACCGTTCCGGCTGGCAGTTCATCGACCTTGCCACCGCGATCCCGTACTCCGGGGACTCGCTGATGGTCACCCTGTTCGGTCAGCCGATCGTCGTCGTGCGCGAGGAGGACGAGGACGTACGTGCCTACCGGTGCCTGCGCCGTCCGAGGGGCGCACCGCAGCCCGTCCGCTGCGAAGTGCGCTACGGAATGGTCTTCGTCAATCTTGATCAGCGCGATCACCAGCTCTTCGAACCCGACATCACCTCCGCCACCCCCCGCAGTGCCTGAAGCGATTCCCCCGTCGTTGCAGATCGCTCAGGCGCTACCCCCACACAGCGGCGCCATCGTGGACCTGACCACGATGGCGCCGTTGTGATGTCCGCATCCAGTGCGCGGCCGGACAAGTCGAAAGTCGTGCGGCCCGGTCCCGCCCCTGGTGGCGCGGTGCGGCCTCAGGCCCGCCCCATGGCCCGTTCCAGGGTGATCTCCACGACCACGCGGTCGGGGTTGGGCGAGGGCACCCGCCCGTAGCGCACCGCGTAGCGCGCCACCGCGTCGGCGACCGACGCCTCGTCCGTACGGACCACCGCGCGCCCCTCCAGGGTGGCCCAGCGGCGCCCTTCCATCTGGCAGACCGCGACCCTCGCCCCGCCCGGCTCCGCGGCGGCCACCAGGATGTTGCGGACCTTCCTGCTGTGCCGGTTGCTGATCACCCGCGCCAGGCCGGCCTCCGGGTCGTACGTCACGCCGACCGGCACCACGTGGGGGGAGCCGTCGGGGCGGTGCGTGGTCAGTGTGCAGACGTGCCGTTCCCGCCAGAAGGCGAGGTACTCGGGCGTCGGGTTGAGTACGTCATGGGACATGGCCCGAAGAGTACGTCCACGGCCGGACGCGCCCGCGGGGTGCCCGCGGGAGTGCGGGTGCCCGCAGGAGTACCGTTCTCCACCTTGAGTGAACTAGACTCAACTTTGCATAGTCGACTCTGTCATGGTTACCCCTTGAGGGAGAGGAGAAGCGCAGTGGACGCCGAGCTGACCAACAAGAGCCGGGACGCGCTGAACGCGGCCACCAGCCGGGCCGTCAAGGACGGCCATGCCGATCTGACCCCCGCGCACCTGCTGCTGGCCCTGCTCGCCGGAGACGACAACGAGAACGTCGTCGACCTGCTCGTGGCCACGGACGCCGACCAGGCGGCCGTACGGGCCGCGGCCGAGCGGCTGCTCGCCGCCCTGCCCAGCGTCACGGGGTCCACGGTCGCGCCGCCGCAGCCCACCCGCGAGCTGCTCGCCGTACTGGCCGAGGCCGACGCGCAGGCCGGGAAGCTCGGCGACGACTACCTCTCCACCGAACACCTCCTGATTGGCACGGCCGCCAAGGGCGGCGCCGCCGGTGAGGCACTTTCCGGCCAGGGCGCGAGCGCGAAGAAGCTGCTGGCCGCCTTCGAGAACGCACGAGGAGGACGGCGGGTGACCACCCCCGATCCCGAGGGCCAGTACAAGGCCCTGGAGAAGTTCGGCACCGACTTCACGGCGGCCGCCCGCGAGGGCAAGCTCGACCCGGTCATCGGCCGGGACCAGGAGATCCGGCGCGTCGTCCAGGTGCTCTCGCGCCGGACGAAGAACAACCCGGTCCTCATCGGCGAGCCCGGCGTCGGCAAGACCGCCGTCGTCGAGGGCCTGGCCCAGCGCATCGTCAAGGGCGACGTCCCCGAGTCCCTGAAGAACAAGCGGCTCGTCTCCCTCGACCTCGGCGCGATGGTCGCCGGCGCCAAGTACCGCGGCGAGTTCGAGGAGCGGCTCAAGACCGTCCTCGCCGAGATCAAGTCGAGCGACGGCCAGATCATCACCTTCATCGACGAGCTGCACACCGTCGTCGGCGCGGGCGCCGGCGGGGACTCCGCCATGGACGCGGGCAACATGCTCAAGCCCATGCTGGCCCGCGGCGAGCTGCGCATGGTCGGCGCGACCACCCTCGACGAGTACCGCGAGCGGATCGAGAAGGACCCGGCGCTGGAGCGGCGCTTCCAGCAGGTGCTGGTCGCCGAGCCGTCCGTCGAGGACACGATCGCCATCCTGCGCGGGCTCAAGGGCCGCTACGAGGCCCACCACAAGGTCGTCATCGCCGACAGCGCCCTGGTCGCGGCCGCCACCCTGTCCGACCGGTACATCACCTCCCGCTTCCTGCCCGACAAGGCCATCGACCTCGTCGACGAGGCCGCGTCCCGGCTGCGCATGGAGATCGACTCCTCCCCGCTGGAGATCGACGAGCTCCAGCGCTCCGTGGACCGCCTGCGGATGGAGGAGCTGGCGCTGAAGAACGAGTCCGACCCGGCCTCCCGCGAGCGCCTGGAGCGGCTCCGCAAGGACCTGGCGGACAAGGAGGAGGACCTGCGCGGCCTGACCGCCCGCTGGGAGAAGGAGAAGCAGTCCCTCAACCGGGTCGGCGAGCTCAAGGAGCGCCTGGACGACCTGCGCGGCCAGGCCGAGCGCGCCCAGCGCGACGGCGACTTCGACTCCGCCTCCAAGCTGCTCTACGGGGAGATCCCCGGCCTGGAGCGCGAGCTGGCCGAGGCCACCGAGGAGGAGGCCGAGGCGTCCAAGACCGGCGCCGCCAAGGACAGCATGGTCAAGGACGAGGTGGGGCCCGACGACATCGCCGACGTGGTCGGCGCCTGGACCGGCATCCCGGCCGGCCGCCTGCTGGAGGGCGAGACGCAGAAGCTGCTCCGCATGGAGGACGAGCTGGGCCGCCGCCTGATCGGCCAGGGCGAAGCCGTACGGGCCGTCTCCGACGCCGTGCGCCGCACCCGGGCCGGGATCGCCGACCCGGACCGCCCGACCGGCTCGTTCCTCTTCCTGGGCCCGACCGGCGTGGGCAAGACGGAGCTGGCCAAGGCGCTGGCGGACTTCCTCTTCGACGACGAGCGGGCCATGATCCGCATCGACATGTCGGAGTACGGCGAGAAGCACAGCGTGGCCCGCCTCGTCGGCGCCCCGCCCGGCTACGTCGGCTACGAGGAGGGCGGCCAGCTCACCGAGGCCGTCCGCCGCCGCCCGTACAGCGTGGTGCTGCTGGACGAGGTCGAGAAGGCCCACCCGGAGGTCTTCGACGTCCTGCTCCAGGTCCTGGACGACGGCCGCCTCACGGACGGCCAGGGCCGGACCGTGGACTTCCGCAACACCATCCTGATCCTGACCTCCAACCTGGGCAGCCAGTTCCTGATGGACCCGGCCACCCCGGTGGAGCAGAAGAAGCAGCAGGTCCTGACCGTGGTCAGGAGCTCCTTCAAGCCGGAGTTCCTCAACCGCCTGGACGACCTGGTGGTCTTCTCCGCGCTCAGCGGCGACGAGCTGGCGCACATCGCCCGCCTTCAGATCGGCCGTCTGGCCAAGCGGCTCGCCGAGCGGCGCCTCACCCTCGACGTCACGCCCGAGGCCCTGGCCTGGCTGGCCGACAAGGGCAACGACCCGGCGTACGGAGCCCGGCCGCTGCGCCGCCTGATCCAGACGGCGATCGGCGACCGCCTCGCGAAGGAGATCCTCTCCGGCGAGGTCCGCGACGGCGACACCGTACGGGTCGACGTGGCCGGCGAGGGCCTGCTGGTCGGCAAGGTCCTCTGACGTTCGTCCGCTCCCGCCCCCCTGGGGTTCCCGTGTCCGCCCGGAGCGGATCGGGCCCCCGGGGGTGGACACGGAGTGGGCGCGATGGGGGAGGATGCAGGTATCCGCACGAAGGGAAAATCACGGTGAGCATCGACCCGGCCTCGATTCCGAACTTCGGAGGGCAGCAGCCCGATCCGCAGGCCACAGGACCGGCGGGCCCCGTCGTCCCCGACCAGGATCTGGTCAAGCAGCTGCTGGAACAGATGGAGCTCAAGTACGTCCTCGACGACGAGGGCGACCTCGCGGCGCCGTGGGAGGAGTTCCGCACGTACTTCATGTTCCGCGGCGAGGACGAGCAGCAGGTCTTCTCCGTGCGGACCTTCTACGACCGCCCGCACAAGATCGACGAGAAGCCGCAGCTGCTCGAGTCGATCGACGACTGGAACCGCCGCACCCTGTGGCCGAAGGTCTACAGCCACACCCACGACGACGGCTCGGTCCGTCTGATCGGTGAGGCGCAGATGCTGATCGGCACCGGCGTGAACCTGGAGCACTTCGTGTCCTCCACGGTCAGCTGGGTCCGTGCGTCCATCGAGTTCGACAAGTGGCTCGTCGAGCAGCTCGGCCTGGAGAAGGACGTCGACTCCGCCGAGGGCGACGAGGACAGGAACGGCGACGCCGGCAACTAGCCGTCGCCCGTCACAGCGGTACGCGCGCCACGAGCAGCAGGTACAGCCCGTAGCCGTAGGAGAGCCCGGCCAGCCCCGCGGTCACCACGACCGAGGTGCGCGGCCGGGCTCTCGCCATCGCGGCGGCCACCGGCAGCAGCAGCGGGAACGCCGGGAGCAGGAAGCGGGGCTTCGACTCGAAGAAGCCGGCCCCGCCGAAGGCCATCAGCAGCAGCACCCCGGTGTACGCGAGCAGCGGCAGCGGGTTGCGGTCCAGCAGCAGGAGCACCGCCAGCAGGCCCGCCGCGGCCAGCACCACCACGGTCACGGTGGTCGCGAGGGTCACGTGCCCGCCGGTCAGCACCCGCTCCGCGGAGCGCAGCGCCCCGGCGCCGAAGTCGAAGCGCGAGCCCCACTGCCGCTGCACGGTGAAGTAGCCGCCGAGGGGGTCTCCCGTCCGGGCCCCCACGGCGAGGACGTACGCCGCCCAGCCCGCGGGCGCCAGCAGCCCGGCCGCCCACACCGCGGGCGCGCGGGACCCGCGTACGGCCACCGCGTACAGCGCGGCGGCGCACACGGCGGCCGCGACGGCGAGCCCCGTGGGCCGGGTCAGCCCGGCGAGGACGGCGAGGCCCCCGGCCCACAGCCAGCGGTCGCGCAGGAGGGCGTACAGGGCCCAGGCGGCGAACGCGGCGAGCAGGGCCTCGGTGTAGGCGAGGGTCAGCACCACGGCGTGCGGGAGGGCCGCCCACAGCCCCACGAGGAGCAGCCCGGCGCGGGCGCCGAGGAGCCGTTCCCCGATCCGGTAGACCCCGACGGCGGCCGCGGCGGCGGCGACCCAGGCGACGAGGAGCCCGGCGGGTGCGGGCCCGCCGGGCAGGACGGCCGAGACGAGCCGTATCAGCGCCGGGTAGAGCGGGAAGAAGGCGGTGTCGCTCTGGACGGACCCGGTGCCGGTGACGGCGTCGGGCCACATCAGGGTGCGGCCGTAGCCGTGGGCGGCTATCCCGAGGTACCAGCCGGAGTCCCAGGACCCGCCGAGCACCTTGAGCGGGTCGCGGCCGGCCCACCAGGAGCCGAGGCCGGCCACGAGCACCCCGGCCCCGCGGACGGCGCTGAACACCCCGAGCGCGAGCACGGACGCCGGGGCGGAGGCCCGGACGGCGCGGACGGCGCGCATCTCCAACGGAGACGCGGACACCGCGGCTCGGCCCGTTGCCATGTGTCCCGACTTTCCGGCTCGTCGTTCGTACGCTCATCCGTTGATGAGAGCTTCGGGCCCCCTCAAAACCGTCAGCTTCACACCGGCCCCGCCCACCCCGCAAGCGCCTCCGGAAACCAGCCTCCGGCGGATACCCGCCGGGCGGCGCGTCGCCCGGACGGCCTAGAGGCGGCGCAGGCGCTCCGCCGCCTCCCGGAGCACCTCGGTCTTCTTGCAGAAGGCCCAGCGGACCTGGGTGCGGCCGGCGTCCTGGTCGTCGTAGAAGACCTGGTTCGGGATGGCGACGACCCCGCAGCGTTCGGGGAGGGCGCGGCAGAAGGCCAGGCCGTCCTTCTCGCCGAGCGGGGTGATGTCGGTGGTGATGAAGTACGTGCCCCGCGGGCGGAAGACCTCGAACCCGGCCGCCGTCAGGCCGTCGGCGAGGATGTCGCGCTTGGCCGCCAGGTCGGCGCGGAACCCGTCGTAGTAGGCGTCCGGGAGGGCGAGGGCCTCGGCGATGGCGTACTGGAAGGGGCCCGACGCGACGTACGTGAGGTACTGCTTCGCCGAGCGGACGGCCGCCACCAGCTCCGGCGGCGCCGTGACCCAGCCGACCTTCCAGCCGGTGAACGAGAACGTCTTGCCGGCCGACGAGATCGAGACCGTGCGCTCGCGCATGCCGGGCAGGCCGGCCAGGGGGACGTGGGCGCCCTCGAAGACCAGGTGCTCGTACACCTCGTCCGTGACGACGAGGAGGTCGCGCTCGACCGCCAGTTCGGCGATAGCCGTCAGCTCGGCGGGGGTGAGTACCGTGCCCGTCGGGTTGTGCGGGGTGTTGAGCAGGAGCAGGCGGGTGCGCGGGGTCACCGCCGCGCGCAGCTCGTCCAGGTCCAGTGTGAAGGCGCCCGCGTGGGGGCGCAGGGTGACGGGGACGCGCGCCGCGCCGGCCATGGCGATGCAGGCGGCGTACGAGTCGTAGAACGGCTCCAGGGCGATGACCTCGTCGCCCGGTTCGAGGAGGGCCAGGAGGGTGGCGGCGATGGCCTCGGTGGCGCCCGCCGTGACCAGTACCTCGCTGTCGGGGTCGTAGCCGAGGCCGTAGAAGCGCTGTTGGTGGGCGGCGACGGCGGCGCGCAGCTCCGGGACACCGGGGCCGGGCGGGTACTGGTTGCCGAGGCCGGTGAGGACCGCGCGGGAGGCCGCCTCGGCGATCCGCGCGGGGCCGTCGGTGTCGGGGAAGCCCTGGCCGAGGTTGATCGACCCGGTGCGGGCGGCGAGCGCCGACATCTCCGCGAAGATCGTGGTCCCGAAGGCCGCCAGACGGCGGTTCAGGAAGGGGCGGTTGCTGCTCACGGGTGCGGTCATGGGCGCCATCCTGCGGGCAACCTCTGGACTTGCTCAAGTGCGCTTTGGCGCGCGGGGGCCGAGGGAATCCCCCTGTCACGCGGGACGCGGGGATCCCGTTCCCCCCGGGAAGACCGGGGCGTGAGAGAGGGGCGAGCGCCATGTTCGTCTTCGGAGTGATCTTCCTTGCCATGGTCGTCGGCGCTGCCGTGGCCCTGGCGATCTGGGCCGTCAGGCGCGCCGTCTCGTCGGCCGCCGCTTGCGGCGTCGGCAAGAGCGGCAGCGGCAGCGGCAGCAGCGGTGGCGGCAGCGGCAGCGGCAGCGGCAGCGGCAGCTGGTGGGCAGGCGGAAGCGGCTCGTCACACTCGTGTTCGAGCAGCTCGTCCTCGTGCGGGTCCTCCTCGTCCTGCGGAGGGTCGTCGTCCTCCTGCGGCGGCGGGGGGTGCGGTTCCAGCTGACACGGGGCAGCGGGGACCGCGCAGGCGCAGGCGTGGACGGAGGCGTGGACGCAGGCGCCGGCGCGGGCGCGAACGGAGGCGCCCGAGGGGGTCAGGATCCCCTCGGGCGCCTTTCTGTCCGGCCTGCACGGCGACGCGCGGGACGCAACTCTTTGAACACGTGAACTGTGGAGCCCCCGGGGGGATGTAAACCCCTTCAAGTTGGGTAAAACCGCTGTGAGTGCCGTGCCTTTCATGATTCCCTCGGTTGAGTAGACCAGTCCTCGGACCTCCCTGGACTTCCTGTGGACCCGTGCCGGTGTCCCCCCACCCGTTGACTACCGCTGGCGGGCTCCGGCCCATCTCCCTCGCGCGTTTGCGGAGCCGACTCATGCTCACGACCCTCCAGACCTCATACACCGACACGCGTGCCGCCGACCTCGCCTGGGCCCTGGGCCGGGACCGGCTGCCCGCCCTGGCCGTACTGAATCTCGAACTGGATGGCGCAAAAGTTGAGTTGCGCCTGCTGGGGGCCTCCCATCAGGTACTCCTCGAGGAGGGTGAGGTGCTCTGCTCGGAGACGGTCGCCTGCATGCCGGGCAGCAGCACGCCGCTGCCGCTCGGCGTGGCCAAGCGGGTGGGCGACTGGGAGTACGAGTTCGCCGCGCGGGTCGAAACCCTGTCCCGCGGATCCTTCGCGGGACGGGCGCAGGAGCTGCTCGCCCTGGTCGCCGACCACCCGAACGGGCTAGCGGGCACGTTCCCGGGCAGTCCGCACGCCTTCACGGCCCTGCTCGCGCAGCGGTGCGAGGGGCAGGTGCGCTGGCGGACCTGGCACGCCTATCCCCAGGAGGGCCAGCTGGTGGCCACCCGCACCCGGGTGGGCGTACGGATGGGTGCGGCGGCTGCGGCGGCCGCCGCAGCCGCCGCGCTGGACAGCCCGGCGCTGCTCTAGGGAGCGCCGCCGCGTCCGGGCCGGGCCGCGTGCCGGCCCGGCGCGTCCCGGCGTGTCCCGCCGCGTCCCGGCCCGGCGCGGGGCGGCGCTCGCGGGGCGCGGGTGGTGCGGTCCGGTTACGTCAACTGGCCGAATCGGTACGCCACTTACATTCATGTGGGTGACAGGGTGCGGGTGGGCCGTAACGTACGGTTCGCTTCATGATCGACCGTTCCGTCCCGCGCCGGGTGCTCCCGGCCCCGGAGCCGCGGGGCGCGGCGACCGTCCAGGCCGCCCTGCCCGTACGGCCCCGGACCGGCCGACTCCTCGTCCTGGCCACGGTGTTCGTCTGCGCCGCCTGCGGGCTGGTGTACGAACTGGAGCTGCTCGCCCTCGGGACCTACCTCATCGGTGACTCCGTCACCCAGGCGTCGGTCGTCCTGTCCGTCATGGTCTTCGCCATGGGTGTCGGCTCCCTGCTCGCGAAGCGGCTGTGCCACCGGCCCGCCTTCGGCTTCGGCGCCATCGAGGCCGCGCTCGCCCTGCTCGGCGGGCTCTCGGCCATGGCGCTGTACGCGAGCTTCGCCTGGCTGGGCGAGTCCCGCCCCGCGCTCGTCGCGTTCTCCTTCGCCATCGGGGTGCTCATCGGCGCGGAGATCCCGCTGCTGATGGTCCTCATCCAGCGGATCCGCAGACAGGACGCGGGCGGGGCCGTCGCCGACCTCTTCGCCGCCGACTACGTCGGGGCCCTGGTCGGCGGCCTCGCCTTCCCGTTCCTGCTGCTGCCGCTGTTCGGCCAGCTCACCGGCGCCCTGCTCACCGGCACCGTGAACGTGGTCGCGGGCGGCGGGCTCGTGCTGTGGCTGTTCCGCCGCGACCTGAGCCGGCGCTCCCGCTGGATCCTGATCGTCCTCAACGCGACCGTCCTGGCCGTCCTCGGCTGCGCGACCGTGCTCGCCGACGACTTCGAACGGGTCGCCCGGCGGGCGGTGTACGGCGGGGAGGTCCGCGTCGCCGTCCAGACCGGGGTGCAGGAACTGGTGCTCACCGGGCCGCCGACCGGCTCCCCGCGCTCCCTCGACCTGTACCTCGACGGGCGGCTGCGGGTCAGCGGGTACGACGAGTACCGCTACCACGAGGCACTCGTCCACCCCGCGATGACCGGCCCGCACGGCCGGGTCCTGGTGCTCGGCGGCGGTGACGGGCTGGCCGCCCGCGAGGTGCTGCGCTACCGCGACGTCGACTCGGTCACCGTCGTCGAACTCGACCCCGGCGTGGTCAGCCTCGCCCGCACCGATCCGATGCTCTCCGCGCTCAACGCCGGGGTGTACGGGGACCCGCGCCTGGGCGTCGTGAACCAGGACGCCTTCGGCTGGCTGCGCCAGCCGGCCGCCCGGGACCGGTTCGACGTCATCGTCTCCGACCTCCCCGACCCGGGCATCACCCCCAGCACGAAGCTGTACTCGCAGGAGTTCTACGGGCTGGCGGCGCGGGCCCTGCGCCCCGGCGGGCGGCTCGCCGTGCACGCCGGGCCGATGGCCGCGCGGCCGCGCTCGTACTGGACCGTCGAGTCCACCCTGCGCGCCGCCGGTCTGCGGACCGCGCCCTACAGCGCGGGCGGCCGCCTCTCCGGCTCCGCCGCCGGACCCGACCGCACCCCCCGGATCCTCGGCGCCGCGCCGCCGCAGGACTGGGGCTTCGTCCTCGCCGCCCGCGACCAGGTGCCCGTCCTGCGCGTGGACCGCGACACGCCGGGGCTCCACTCGCTGTCGACGCGTTCCCTCCAGGACGCCGCGCGCGACACGGAGCGGACCCGGATGCCCGGACTTCCGCCGTCGACGCTGCCGCACCCGCGGTATTCGTGACCCGGCGCGGGTCTCGTCGGTAGGCTCGGCCGCATGGAGCATCAGGTGTTCGTTCCGGTACCGCCCGACGACCTCCGCGCCGTACTGCGCGACCCCGTCCGGGTCGCCCGGTGCGTCCCCGGACTCCAGCAGGACGCCGACGCCGCTTCGGGGCCGCTCTCGGGCCGGCTGAAGGTCCGGGTCGGCGGGCACACCGTGACCTACCGGGGCGCCCTGGTCGTCACCGAGCGGACCCCCGGCCGCTTCACCGCCGACGGAGAGGGCACCGAGGTGCGGGGCCACGGCACCGTCACGGTCGCGGTGGAGCTGCGGCTGAACCCGGTGGACGGCGGGACCCGGCTGGAGTTCACCGCCGAGGGCACCGCCGACGGCCGCGCGGCCGCGTTCACCCCGGGGGCCACCGCCACCGCCGTACGCCGGCTGCTGGACCGGACGGCCGAGCAACTGGCAGCCGTCGCGGCGGAGCCGGCCGAGGCGGCCGCGGACGCGGCCGAGGCAGCCCGGGCGGGCGCCGACGATTCCGATCCCGTCGCCGAGGGCGAGGCCGGCGAGGACGCCGACGCCGCCGGGGAGGAGATCAGCGAGGTCACGGAGTCCGTGTACGGGACCGACGCGCCGACCCCGTCCCCGGACCCGTTCCTCGCCGGTGCCCCGGACGAGCCGGCCGGGGCACCGCGGCCCCCGGCCGAGGCCGCGCACGCCCGCCGCACCATGATCGGCCGCAGCGCCGAGGAGGTGGACCACGCTCCGCCGAGGGGCCGCTACGCACCCGTCCCCGCGCCCTCCGCGGGCACGGCCGGCGACAGCCTGCGCTGGCTCGCCCCGGCCGCCGCCCTCGCCGTGGCCTCGGCCGTCGTCCTGGGCAGGGCGCTGCGCCGCCGACGCTGACGACCGGCCCGCACTAGGGTCGGCGGCATGAGTACGCAACTGAGCGCCGGTGGCGCCGAGGTGACCGTCGACCAGGAGAACGGCTGCCGGATCAGCAGCCTGCGCATCGACGGGACGGAACTGCTGCGCCAGGGCGCCCACTACGGAGCCTTCCCGATGGTCCCGTGGTGCGGGCGGACCGAGAACGGCCGGTTCCAGGACGGTGCGACCGTCCACCAGCTGCCGGTCAACCACCCGCCGCACGCCATCCACGGCTTCGGCCGCGACGCCGCCTGGCGCCGGGCCGGCGGCGGCCCCTCGGACGCCGTGTTCACGTACGACCTCGCCGACCCGTGGCCCTACCCCGGCCGCGTCACCCAGATCGTCGAGCTGTCCGAGAACGCGATGACCCTCACCCTGGGCATCGAGACCTACGGGGACTCCTTCCCGGCGCAGGCCGGCTGGCACCCGTGGTTCCGCCGCGACCTCGGGACCGGCGAGGACGTGCGCGTCGACTTCACCGCCGGCTGGCAGGAGGAGCGGGGCGAGGACCACCTTCCCACCGGCAACCGGATCGACCCGCTGCCCGGTCCGTGGGACGACTGCTTCGGGATGCCGGAGGGGGTCGACGTCACCCTCACCTGGCCCGGCGCGCTGGAGCTGAGGGTCACCAGCCGCGCCGAGTGGGTGGTCGTCTACGACGAGGAGGCCGAGGCCGTCTGCGTGGAGCCGCAGTCCGGCCCGCCGAACGGGCTGAACAGCCTGCCCCGCCTGGTCACCCCCGTGGACCCGCTGGAAATCTCCACCACGTGGGCCTGGCGGCGGCTCGGCTGACGCCGGAGGGGGCCGTCTAAGCTCAGGGCCATGACTGACGTACACGATGCGCTTCTGCAGCAGATCAAGGACAAGGCCGTCGTGCACGGCAAGGTGACGCTCTCCTCCGGCCGTGAGGCCGACTACTACATCGACCTCCGCCGGATCACCCTCGACGGCGAGGCGGCCCCGATGGTCGGTCAGGTCATGCTCGACCTGACCGCCGAGCTGGACTTCGACTGCGTCGGCGGCCTGACCCTGGGCGCCGACCCGGTCGCGACCTCGATGCTGCACGCCTCCGCCGCGCGCGGCGGGCGCCTGGACGCCTTCGTCGTCCGCAAGGCGCAGAAGGCGCACGGCATGCAGCGCCGCATCGAGGGCACCGACGTGAAGGGCAAGCGCTGCCTGGTCGTCGAGGACACCTCGACGACCGGGGGCTCCCCGCTGACCGCCGTCGAGGCGGTCCGCGAGGCCGGAGGCGAGGTCGTCGCCGTCGCCACGATCGTCGACCGCGGGGCGGCCGACGCCATCGCGGCCGCGGGCCTGCCGTACCTCACCGGCTACCGCCTCGGAGACCTTGGCCTTTCCTAGCGCACCGGGTGCCGGACCGCCCCGGGCTGGCCCGGACCGCCCCGGACCGTATGGTTCCGGCCTGCGGGACCGCGGTCACACCTGGTGACGAAGGTCCCCGGAAGTTCCTGAGCAGTCTCTGACCTGCTGTTTTGTGTGTCGCCGGGGTGTTTCACGTGAAACACCCCGGCACGTTCTGACCGCCTCGTGCGACCGGCGGGGTGGAGTGTCGCGCGGAGTCTGGAAAGATAGGCGCGACGATGACGTCGCCCCCAGGTCAGGGCCCGCAATAAGCACACTCCCCGCACATCCAAGGAGCGGACAGATGCCCATCGCAACCCCCGAGGTCTACAACGAGATGCTCGACCGGGCGAAGGCAGGCAAGTTCGCCTACCCGGCCATCAACGTGACCTCCTCCCAGACCCTGCACGCCGCACTGCGCGGCTTCGCGGAGGCCGAGAGCGACGGCATCATCCAGATCTCCACCGGTGGTGCGGAGTTCCTGGGTGGCCAGTACAACAAGGACATGGTCACGGGCGCCGTCGCCCTGGCGGAGTTCGCGCACATCGTGGCCGCGAAGTACGACATCACGGTCGGGCTGCACACGGACCACTGCCCCAAGGACAAGCTGGACGGCTACGTGCGTCCGCTGATCGAGGTCTCCGCCGAGCGCGTGGCCCGCGGTCTGAACCCGCTCTTCCAGTCGCACATGTGGGACGGCTCCGCCGAGACCCTGGCCGACAACCTGGCCATCGGCCAGGAGCTGCTCGCCAAGGCCGCCGCCGCGAAGATCATCCTCGAGGTCGAGATCACCCCGACCGGCGGCGAGGAGGACGGCGTCAGCCACGAGATCAACGACGAGCTGTACACCACCGTCGACGACGCGCTCCGCACCGCCGAGGCCCTGGGTCTGGGCGAGAAGGGCCGCTACCTGCTGGCCGCCTCGTTCGGCAACGTGCACGGCGTCTACAAGCCGGGCAACGTCGTCCTGCGTCCGGAGCTCCTCAAGGACCTCCAGGCCGGCGTCGGCGAGAAGTACGGCAAGTCCTCGCCGTTCGACTTCGTCTTCCACGGCGGTTCGGGCTCCACGGCCGAGGAGATCGCCACCGCGCTGGAGAACGGCGTCGTGAAGATGAACCTCGACACCGACACCCAGTACGCCTTCACCCGCCCGGTCGTGGACCACATGTTCCGCAACTACGACGCGGTGCTGAAGGTCGACGGCGAGGTCGGCACGAAGTCCAAGTACGACCCCCGCACCTGGGGCAAGTCCGCCGAGGCGGGCATGGCCGCGCGCGTCACCGAGGCGTGCGCGAACCTGCGCTCCACCGGTACCCGGCTGAAGTAGCGGTACCGCTCCACCAGGCAGACCGCTTCACCAGGCAGGACGTACCAAGGGTCTGCCGGTCCCCCCGGACCGGCAGACCCTTGGGTCGTTGACGGGGCGCGGCCGCGCGGCGCGTCCGCCGCGCCGGCCGGGCCGCCCCGTCCGCTCGTGCGCACCGCCGGGGCGCCGGCCCCGTCGGCGCGCCGGTCCGTCAGCGCATCGGCGGGACGGCGTCGACCGGCTCGGTGCCCACCAGGGCGTCGAAGACCTGCTCGCCGTCCTGGATGCCCGTCACCCGGACCGACCGGGTGTCGGCGTCGCCCAGTCCGGTCGGGGCGGGCTCCGCGTGGATCCACAGGGGGCTGCCGAACTCGGCGTAGCGCTGGTAGCTGCTGATGACGGAGACGGGCAGTACGTCGCCCCCGCCGCCGAGGACCACCGCGGCCTGCCGGGCGGCCTCCAGGAGGACCATGCCGGGCAGGTGGTCGCCGACGTGGTCGAAGAGCACCGGGTGGCGGGTGTCGTAGCGCAGCCGCCACACCCCCGGGCGGGTGCCGTCGGCGAGCACCACGTCGAACGGCGAGAGCCGGCCGACGGCGGCGGGCAGGACCGGGGCCGGCGGGAGCGAGGCCACGGGCTCCTTGGCCAGTTGCTCGGCGCGCAGCCGCCGGTAGACGGCCGGCGAGGTGACGGTGTAGCCGACGCGGCCCGTCGCGACGACGCGGCCGTGCTGACGGATCACCACCTCGTAGCAGAGCGCGGTGAGCCGGTTGCCGCGGCGGCGTATCTCGGGGCAGGTGACCGTCAGGTCGAGGTCGGCCGGGGCCCTGCCGGTCACGAGGTTCTCGGGAACGGTGCCGTACTCCAGGGACCAGAGCAGGAACTGGTGTCCGAGCGGTACGCCGAAGGCCTCGTGGGCGAGGTACGAGCCGACCTGTCGGATGGTCTCGGCGATCAGCATCGGGTCGTAGTGCGTGCCCCCGATGGGGGTGAAGAAGCAGTGCCCGCGCGGCCACTGGGCGGTGATGTGGAAGAGGTTCTCCGCGGGGCGGCACATGCCGGTCAGGAAGACCTCGGCGAAGGCCGCACGGTGGACCAGCGCCCTTGGAACCGTGGTCGCCCGGCCGTCGTCCGAGCTGGCCGGGCAGACACAGCTCGCGGTCGAGGCTGAGGTGGTGAAGTCCATCGGTTCCAGAGTCGTGATCATGAAGTCCCTCGTCATCATGGCCGGATACAACAAACTTCCACTGCCAACAAAGTACGTACTTCAGGGTTTGATTACCTCTCAGATAATTACCTGAGGAACCCCCGCCCGTCCGTACAGAGTGACGCAGGCCACAGCGCGGTCGGTTGCGAGGTTGGCTGAATTGTGGAGATTGCCCAGGTCAGGTCTGGTTTCTGATGTGGTCTACGCCATAGAATCCGGGAACTGGCGGACCGTACGGCGGAACCGACATCCGGTATCTTTCTCAACGCGCGGCAGTCCGCGTACTGGTAGGTATTTTTCGGGGGGCCCGCCAGGCGCACGGGCCGCATCTGCCCGAAAACAGTCCGTGCCGGCCTCCCCCGCACGATCGGAGCGCCATGCAGCCCCTGCGGAAACTGCGGCTCGCCGCCCTGAACATCGACGGCGTCCTCCTCAACGACACCTTCAGTCCGGTCATCCACGGTTTCGTCACGAGCCGCGGCGGGTCCTACGACGGCGAAGTGGAACGCGGGATCTTCTCCCAGCCCCGTGCGGTCGCGGCGCTGGCGATGGGCCGCGCGGCCGGAGTGGACTGGCCCGCGGACAAGGTGCTGGAGGTCTACTTCGAGGAGCGGGCCGCCCACCTGGAGCGGCATCCGCTGCACGTGCTGCCCGGGGTCGGGGAACTGCTGCACCGGCTGCGCCGGCTCGGGCTGCGGACCGTCTGCTACGGCGGTCTCGACAAGGGGCACTTCGACCACTACCTCGGCCACCTCGCGCACCTCTTCGACGGCCCCGGGTACGTCAGCACGGACTCCTTCCGTCCGGGGGTGCACGAGATCGCCGTCGACGCGTTCGGCCTCGACCACGCGCAGGCGCTCTTCGTGGACGACGTGGCGCGGGTCGCCGAGGCGGCGCTCGGCCTGGGGGCGTCGTTCATCGGGCACCCGAGTCCCTTCGAACACGGCTTCCAGGAGCAGCAGATGCGCGAGGCGGGCGTGCGCCACCTGGTCGGCTCGCTCGACGAGATCGACGAGGAGCTGCTGCGCGCGGTGGACGCGGAGGCGGCGGGCGCGGCGGACGCGGCGGGTGTCGCGGGCGCGGAGCACGGTGCACGGTGCGAGGACATATGGGTGAACCGGTGAACTGGTGAACTCACAGATGGGCGAACGGGCGACCGGGTGAAGGGGAGCGGCATGCAGGTGCAGGGACAGGGACAGGGACAGCGGCAGGGTCTGCTGGAGGGGAAGGTCGCGCTGATCACCGGGGCGAGCAGCGGCATCGGAGCCGCCGCCGCCCGGGTCTTCGCGCGGGAGGGCGCGAGCGTCGTCCTCGTCGCGCGGCGCGAGGAGCTGCTCCGGGATCTGGTCGCGGAGCTGGCGGAGCAGGGCGCGCAGGCGCGCTACGCGGTGGCGGACGTGACGGTACGCGCCGACGCCGAGGCGGCGGTGGCGCTGGCGGTCGAGTCCTTCGGCCGGCTCGACTGCGCCTTCAACAACGCCGGTTGGGGGACCGGACGTACGCCGCTGCACGAGATGGACGACGACCTGTACGAGCGGATCATGCGGGTCAACGTCGACGGGGTGTGGAACTTCCTGCGCCCGGAGATCGCGGCGATGCTGGAGACCGGCGGCGGGTCGATCGTCAACAACAGCAGCGTCGGTGGACTGCTGGCCACCCCGGTGGCGGCGCCGTACGTCGCGGCCAAGCACGCGGTCATCGGCCTCACCAAGGCGGCCGCGGCCGAGTACGCGGCCCGGGGCATCCGGGTCAACGCGGTGGCGCCGGGCACCACACGGACCGAGGTGGTCCAGGAGTGGTTCGCGGCGGTGCCCGGGATCGAGGCCCAGCTGCACGCCGGTACGCCCCAGCCGCGGACGGCGGAGCCGGCCGAGATCGCCGAGGCGGCCGCCTGGCTGTGCAGCGACAGGGCGTCGTTCGTCACAGGGGTCACGATGCCTGTGGACGGCGGCTTCGTCATGGTGTGAAACTGCACGCACAGGAACGTACCCGGGGGCATGTAAAGATACCGGGTGCTGGGGATGGCGGGTGAAGACGGTTCACCCGCTGGCTGCCGGGGGAACTCCGAGCGCAGCGGCATGACCGACGGGGGCAGGAGAGGCTCGGCACATGAGGACAGAACGACCCCAGGTCAAGCAGGACCGCGCGGTGCGAACCCGGCAGGCGATCCTCGAGGCGGCGGCGGTGGTGTTCGAGGAGCGCGGGTACGAGGCGGCGAAGCTCTCCGACATCGTCAACATCGCCCGGGTGACCAAGGGCGCGCTCTACTTCCACTTCGACTCCAAGGAGCACCTCGCGCAGGCGGTGATCGACGCCCAGGTGGCCTCGGCCCCGAACGCGGCGCCCCAGGAGTACAAGGTGCAGGAGTTCGTCGACATCGGGATGATCTTCTCGCACCGGCTGCGGCACGATTCGCTGATGCGGGCCAGCGCCCGGCTCACCCTCGACCAGACCACGCTGAGCCTGGACCAGGCCTCGCCGTACGCGGCGTGGATCGAGATGCACGTTTCCCTGATGACGCAGGCCAAGGCGCGCGGCGAGCTGATGCCGACGGTCGATCCGGTCGTTCCGTCGCGGCTGATCGTCGGGTCGTACGCGGGCCTCAACATGATGTCGCAGATGCTGGACCTGGACCTGGACGAGCAGGTGTCGGCGCTGTACACGCACGTGATGCCCAACGTCGTGGTGCCGTCGCTGGCGATCCGGCTGGACACGGCGCCGGGCCGGGGGGCGCGGGCGCTCTACGGCCCGCAGGGGACGCACCCCTGTGCGTACGGATGCGCCTCGGGAGTTCCCGTCCTCGCGACGGGGGGAGGGGAACCCGGCCCGCGGGCGACCGCGGAGGCCGGCTCCGGAGCCGGCTCCGGCTCCGGAGCCTGACGGGCCCGGCGGCGCGGGCCTGACGGCCTGCCGTGCGCGCCCGCGCCTGAGGGCCGGGCGGACGCCCCGGACGAGGGGACCCCGCGCGAGGGGGTGCTCCGTCCGGGGCGTCCGCATGTCCGGAGGTGGTTCGGGGCGGACTGCGGGTGGGTGTTCCACGGGCGGTTCAGGGGTGCTTCGGGTCCGGTGGGCGGAGCCGGGTTGCCAAAAAATCCTTCCGGGTATTATTTTTTACCGGAACGGCGTCGCCATCGCCGCCGCGTCCGGCCATCTCTGGGGGGAACTGTGGACATCGACGTACTCGGAGGGCTCCGCGTCACCGAGAACGGTGTGCCCGTCGTGGCGCCCACCCCGTCGGCCCGGCACGTCCTCGCCGTCCTCGCCGCCCACGCCAACCAGGTGGTTCCCGTGTCCGTACTGGCCGACGAGCTGGCCGGCCGGGTACCGCCCGAACACGCCCGGGCCGTGGCGCACTCCGCGGTGCGCGTCCTGCGCGACCGGCTGGCCGCAGCGCTGGACGCCGGTCCGCACGCGGTCCGCACCGCCGAAGACGTCCTGCCGTCGGTGCCCGGCGGGTATCTTCTCGACACCGGCGGCGGCCGCTGCGACCTCGACGAGTTCGAACGGGGCGCGGGCGCCGGCTACCGGGCCATGGCCCGGGGCGACTTCGACACCGCGGTCCGCCGGCTGCGCGGAGCGCTGGACCTGTGGACGGGCCCGGCCTTCGCGGGGGTCGAGGCGGGTCGCTGGCTGGGCGCCCGCATCGCGTTCCTGGAGGAGTCCCGGCTCGCCGTCCTCGGACAGTGGGTGGAGGCCGGTCTCGTCCTGGGCCGCCACCGTGAGCTGCACACCGAACTCTCGGCGCTCCTCGCCCGGCAGGGCGGCCGGGAGCAGCCGGACGATCCGTACCTGGCGGCCCTGCGCCGTTCCGGGCGGCGCGTCTGGTCGCTGCGCCACCTGCACTCCCTGGCCGCCGCGCTCGACGCGGACGGCGGCCGCAGCCCCGCGGCGGCCGTACGAGCCCTGCGCCGGGCCGTCCTGATGGGCCCGCCCGGCGCCCGGTGCGCCTGAGCCGCTGCCACTCGGGGCATCCGCCGCCGCTCGGCGCGACCGGGTACGGAGCCGTGCGACCGGGTTCCGCTCCGCGCGTCCGGGGGCTCAGTCGATGACCGCGGTGGCCTCGACCTCCACCAAGTGGTCGGGTACGTCCAGGGCCGCGACGCCGATCAGCGTGCCGGGCGGTACCGGGGTACCGCCCAGCCGCGCGGCCGCGCGGGCCACCCCCTCCAGGAAGAGGGGCATCTTGTCGGGGGTCCAGTCGACGACGTAGACGGTCAGCTTCGCCACGTCGTCGAAGGTGGCTCCGACACCGGCCAGGGCGGTGCCGATGTTGAGGTAGCACCGCTCGACCTGAGCCGCGAGGTCGCCCTCGCCGACCGTGGCGCCGTCGGCGTCCCAGGCGACCTGCCCGGCGATGAAGACCAGCTTCGAACCGGTCGCGATCGCCACCTGCCGGTACGGGCCGACTTCCGGTAGTCCCTCGGGGTTCACCAGGGTGATGGCCATGCTGCCCGCCTCCTCGTCGTGGTCACTTGTGGTTACTCAGGAACCGTAAGAGAGTGGCCGCTGACATGGAAGAACGCACTTCTTGGTGACGGGGGAACCTCATGGTGACCAAGCAGTTCAGCGGCTCGCCGGACGACGCGGACCTGACGCGCGCGGACTCCCTGGCGCGGGAGATCTTCTCGGACGTCGCCAACAAATGGGCGTTCCTGATCATCGATGCGCTGGGTGAGCGGACGCTGCGCTTCAGCGAGGTGCGCGACGAGATCGAGGGCATCAGCCACAAGATGCTGACCCAGAACCTGCGCATGCTGGAGCGCAACGGTCTGGCCGAGCGGAAGGTCCACCCCACCGTGCCGCCACGGGTCGAGTACACGCTCACCGAGCCGGGGCGCGCCCTGCGCGAGACCGTCCACCGGATGTGCGACTGGACCCACCGGTACCTCGGCCACATCGAGGCCGCACGGCGCGGCTTCGGCGCCTGAGGGGCCGAGGGCGAGGATGACGCCGTCGAGCCCGTCGAGCCCGTCGAGCCCGTCGAGCCCGTCGAGTTGGGTCCCGTCGTCCAGGCGGAGGACCCAGGGGCCGTCCGGAACGCCGTGGCCGCCGGGGGTGTTCCGCATCAGGTGCTCGAACGCGTCGCGCAGGCAGGCGCCGTGGAGGGCGGCCGCCGGGTGGCTCCCGGGGCGGAGTCGGCGGGCCTCGGCGAGGGTCCGCTCGCCGTACGCGGGGTGCCCGCCGCGGCCCGGCCTCCTGCCCGCCCCGCTGACCGACCCGGTCGGCGGTACGTCCCCGTACCCGTTCCGACAGACTGTGCGCATGTCCATTCACGAGAACCTCCTCGGGGGCCCCGCCCCCACCCACCTCCCCGACGAGCCGGGCCGCGAGGCCATCGCCGCCGGGACCCCCGCCGTCGAGGTGGCGGCCGCGCACCCCACCTCCTCGCTCGCCTGGGCGGTTCTGGCCGACGAGGCGTTCGCGGCCGGCCACACCGTCGAGTCGTACGCCTACGCCCGTACCGGCTACCACCGCGGCCTCGACGCCCTGCGCCGCTCCGGCTGGAAGGGCCACGGCCCGGTCCCGTGGGAGCACGAGCCGAACCGCGGCTTCCTGCGCGCCCTCGGCGCCCTGTCCCGCGCGGCCGGGGCGATCGGCGAGAAGGAGGAGTACGAGCGCTGCTCCACCTTCCTGCGCGACTCCTCCCCGACGGCGGCGGACGCCCTCGGCGCCTGAGCGTCCGACAGCGGGTCGGCGGCGCTCGGCCGCGGGCCGCGGCGGCCCGGCCCGCGGCGGGTCGTCGGCGGGGGCGGGTCGTCGGCGGGTGGCGCGGGACACGAGCGTGTGACCTGCGTCACTCCCCGCTGGAGCGCCGCCGCGAGCGCGTCCTATGATGCGGGCAGGGGACCGGGGCTCCACTCACCCAACGGAAGGAGCGGACCGCTACCCGGAAGCACGTGTCGAGGAGACAGCGATGTCGAACACCCTTGATGCCTCCGGAGCCGGTTCGGACACCCCGAACCTCGACTTCGACGGCACCACCCCGTACGAGGACTACGTCCAGGCGGACGTCCTCACCCACCTCCAGCACCTCCGCTCGGACGACCCCGGCGAGATGGTCTTCCTGGTCACCACCCAGGTCATGGAGCTGTGGTTCACGGTCATCGTCCACGAGTGGGAGACCGCCGCGAAGGCCGTCCGCGAGGACCGGCTGCCGGTCGCGATGGACGCGCTGAAACGATCCCTCCGCGAGCTGGAGGCCCTCAACGCCTCCTGGCGCCCGCTCGCCCAGCTCACCCCCGGCCAGTTCAACTCCTACCGCTCCGCCCTCGGCGAGGGCTCCGGCTTCCAGTCGGCGATGTACCGCCGGATGGAGTTCCTGCTCGGCGACAAGTCCGCCTCCATGCTGGTTCCGCACCGCGGCGCCCCGCGCGTCCACTCGGAGCTGGAGAAGGCCCTGCACGAGCCCAGCCTGTACGACGAGGTCCTGCGTCTCCTGGCCCGCCGCGGCCTGCCCGTCCCGTCCGCCGTCCTGGACCGCGACCTCTCGCAGCGCTACGAGCCCTCCACCGAGGTCGAGGCCGTCTGGACGGCCCTGTACGCCGACCCCGACGCCCAATCGGACCTGCACCGCCTCGGCGAGGTCCTCACGGACGTCGCCGAGCTGGTCTGGCGCTGGCGCAACGACCACCTGGTGGCGACCCGCCGCGCGATGGGCGCGAAGACCGGCACGGGCGGCTCCGCCGGGGTGGCCTGGCTGGAGAAGCGCGCGACGAAGAACGTCTTCCCGGAGCTGTGGACGGCGCGCAGCCATGTCTGAGCCGACGGCCCCCAAGGCCCCCGCCGCGGCCGCACCCGCTCCCGCACCCGCTCCCGCACCCGCACCCGCACCCGCTCCGGCCCCCCTCACGGGGGACCTGGCGGCGCGCGCCGCGCTGCTGGACACCGCCGACGAGCTGGGCAAGCTCCGCGACCGCTTCACCCTTCCCGACGGTCTCGTGTACCTGGACGGCAACTCCCTCGGAGCCCTGCCGTCCGGTGTGCCCGGCACCCTGGAGGACGTCGCCCGGCGGCAGTGGGGCGAGCTCCTCATCCGCTCCTGGGACGAATCCGACTGGTGGACCGCGCCCGAGCGGATCGGCGACAAGCTCGCCCCGCTCATCGGCGCGGCCCCCGGCCAGGTGGTGGTGGGCGACTCCACCAGCGTCAACCTCTTCAAGGCCCTCGTCGGCGCGGCCCGCCTCGCCGTCCCCGGCCGCACGACCATGCTGGTCGACGCCGCCACCTTCCCCACCGACGGCTACATAGCCGCCTCGGCGGCCCGGATGACCGGCCTGACCGTCACCCCGGTGGACCCCACGCACGCGGCGGAGGCGATGGACGCGGACACCGCCGTCGTCCTCCTCAACCACGTCGACTACCGCACCGGCAGGCTGCACGACCTCGGCGCGCTGACCGCGGCGGCCCGTGCCGCCGGGGCGGTCGTCGTCTGGGACCTGTGCCACTCCGCGGGCGCCCTGCCCGTCGGCCTCGACGCGCACGGCGCGGACCTCGCGGTCGGCTGTACGTACAAGTACCTCAACGGGGGCCCTGGTTCCCCCGCGTACCTCTACATCGCCGAGCGGCACCAGGAGGCCTTCGACTCCCCGCTCCCCGGCTGGACCGGGCACGCCGACCCCTTCGCCATGACCCCGGGCTACGTCCCGGCCGGCGGGGCGCGGCGCGGCCGGGTCGGCACCCCGGACATCCTGTCCATGCTGGCCCTGGAAGCGGCGCTCGACGTCTGGGACGGGGTCTCCGTCGAGGCGGTGCGGGCCAAGTCCCTCGCCCTGAGCGACTTCTTCCTCGAATGCGTGGCGGCGTACGTCCCGAGCGGCCGCGTCGAGTCGGTCACCCCGGTCCGGCACGCCCACCGCGGCAGCCAGGTGTCCCTGCGCGCCGAGAACGCCCGCGCGATCATGGCGGAGCTCATCTCCCGCGACGTCGTCGGGGACTTCCGCGCTCCCGACGTCCTGCGCTTCGGCTTCACCCCGCTCTACGTCGGATTCGCCGATGTCGAGCGTGCCGCGCGCACCTTGGGTCACATTTTCGGGTGACCCGGTAGCGAAACGTCACCTCACGCGGCGGGCGGGGCTACGGCTCCGCCCGCCGTCGTACATCCACGCCCCCGCACGGAAGGCGCCGTTCCAGACTGATACGGTCCCGCTCTGCCGGAACACCGGAACATCTGTCCCCGCTGCCCCACGCGTTACCGAGAGGTTGAGCCGATGACGGACCCCGCCGCAGTGGAACGGGACGCCGCCGAGGCCGCCTCGGCCTTCGCCCACCCGCCCGTCGCACCGGACACGACCGCCGCGTACGGGGACCACCCCGACCAGGTCGTCGACTTCTACGCCCCCCGCGGCGCGGCCCGTGGCCCCGTCCCGCTGGTGGTCCTGCTGCACGGCGGGGCCTGGCGGGCCCCGTACGACCGGCAGCACGTCACCCCCTTCGCGGGCTTCCTGGCCCGGCGCGGCCTCGCCGTGGCCAATGTCGAGTACCGGCGCGGCAGTCCGGTCCCGCACCAGAACGCCGACGGCCCCGTCGCGGGACGCTGGCCCGAGACCTTCGACGACGTCGCCGCCGCGCTGGACGCCCTCCCGGACCTGGCCGCGACCGCGCTCCCGGACGCCGACGTCCGCCGTACGGTCGTCACGGGCCACTCGGCCGGCGGCCACCTCGCGCTGTGGGCCGCGGCCCGGCACGTCCTGCCGCCGGGGTCGCCGTGGAGGCTGCCTTCCGCGCCGCTGCTGCGCGGCGTGGTGGCACTGGCCCCCATCGCGGACTTCGCGGTGGCGGAGGAGCTGGGCGTGTGCGGGGGCGCGAGCGCGCAACTGCTGGGCGGGCCGGCGTACTTCGCGGAGCGGCTGCCGTACGCGGACCCCTCGGCCCTGCTGCCGACCGGGATCGCCACGGCGGTGGTCCAGGGCCGGGACGACATCGTGGTCCCGGAGCGGGTGGCGGAGTCGTACGTGGCCGCGGCGGCCCGTGCGGGCGAGCTGGTCGGGCTGACGCTGCTGGACGGCGTCGGTCACTTCCCGCTGATCGACCCGGCGGCGGACGCGTGCGCGGTGGTCTTGGAGGAGATCTCGCAACTGGCCTGGTAGAGCCCGGCCGCGCGGTGCAGCAACAGGGCGTGCACGAGGCGGCCGCCGGCACGCGGGGGACACCGCCAGGCGAGCGGCCAGCAGCCGTCGAGTGCCGGGACGGGGACGTAGCTGCTGCGCAGCGGCCCGGAGGTCAGCCGGGTGAACCCCTCGGGCCACATCCGGTACGCGGCGCCGCCGACGGGGATCAGGAAGTAGGTCGGCCGCCGGCCGTTGCATTGTGTGACGATCGGCCCGGGGTCACCGCCTGTGAGCGTGACGAGGAGATCGGCGAGGCTCCGTCCGGGGTCACCGTCCACACGTACTGCGTCAAATAGCACTCCTGCCTTGCGCATTCCGATTCCGGCGGCCGGAATCCAGTCCGGCGTAGGGGAGTTGGGGGCGTCACTTTCAGTGTTCATGGGACGAGTCTGGAGCCCCCGGTCTACCGTTTTCCATGTCCCGGACTTGAGGGTTCAGAACTCTGGGATACGGCCGCTCCGCGGTTGAGACCGTTTGAGTTCGTTTGAGTTCGGGGGTGTTCACATTGCCCAAAGCGGGCGCGAGCAAGGACAAGGAACAGGACGAGGACGTCCGCCACGCGACGTCCTTCATCGCGGAGATCGCCCGCATGACCCGGCTGGAGAAGGGCCTGACCCAGGAGGAGCTGGGGGCGTTGATCCAGTACACCGCCTCGGCGGTCAGCGCCATGGAGACCGGGGTGCAGCCGCCCAGTGACCAGATGCTGGAGCGACTGGAGGCGGCCATCGGGGACGGGCGTGGAATCTTCGACGCGGCGCGCAAGTACGTCCTGATGGAGAAGTACCCCGTGCGCTTCCGGAACTTCTCGAAGTTGGAAGCCTCGGCGCACATGATCTCGTCCTACGAGACGTTGGTAGTGGACGGCCTCTTCCAGACGGGGCCGTACGCGCGGGCGCTGATCGGCGGGGGATACCCGCCCCTCCCCAGTGCCAAGGTGGACGAACTGGTCGAGGCCCGGTTGGCCCGGCGGGCGCTCTTCGACCGCGACCCGATGGCGATGATCGAGCTGATCGTCGAGGAGGCCGTCCTGCGCCGGCCCTTCGGGGACTGGGAGGTCATGCGCGGGCAACTGGCATCGCTTGCGGACGACGCTCGGCGCGACAACGTGACCGTCCAGGTACTGCCCCAGGACCGAGGTCTGAAAGGCAGCTACGCGGGTGACCGAGGTCCGATGAAACTGGTGGAGACCGAGGACCACGAGCACGTGGTCTACCTGGAGATCGAGGACGAGAGCGTCCTAGTCAGCAATCGGGCGAAGGCGTCCAGGCTGTTCCAGCGGTATGCGAAGATCCGCGCACAGGCACTGAGCCCCGATGAATCCCTGGGTCTCATCGAGCGGTTGGCGGGAGAACGGATATGAGCACCAGCACCTTGCAGTGGTGCAAGTCGAGCTACAGCGACGGTGGCGGCGGCAACTGCATCGAGGTGGCCTACGCCTGGCGGAAGTCGAGCTACAGCGATAGCGGCGGCGGAAACTGCGTCGAGGTGGCGGACTGTGGGGACGGCTGCGCCGTCCACGTTCGGGACTCCAAGAACCCCGGGCCCACGCTCCGCCTGGCCGGCGGGGCCTGGGCCGTGTTCGCCGGGTGGGCGGCGGCGCGGCCGTAGAGGCGGCGGGGGAACGCGGAGGGGCCCGTCCGATCTGGCGACCGGACGGGCCCCTCGTACGCACACCCCGGGGGATCAGCCCGTGAAGTAGCCGCTCAGGTCGGCGATCACGTCCACGCTGCCCGAGTGGTTGTAGAACGTCACCTTGCCGTCCACCACCGGGACCACGACCAGGTTGGAGACGGTCTGGCCGGCGGTGAAGTTGAGGTTCGACACGTTGGGGCGCGTCACCCCGTACGGGTGGACGATGAGGTGTCCCGCCGTCGTCGGGTTGGTCACCGTGACGTTCAGGATGACCGCGGTCACCCCGTCCGCCGGCACTCCCTCTACCCCGGCCACCCGGAGGCTGACGGCCCCGCCCTGGCCCACGGCCCCGGCGCGGGCGCCGGTGCCGTCGCGGGTGTCCAGGAGGCGTACCGGATTGCCCGACGAGTACGTCGAGCCCGTCGCGGAGTAGTAGCCGGTGACGTCGGCGATGAGGTCGACGGAACCGGCGTTGTTGCGCAGGTCCACCTTGCCGTTCACCACCGGCACGATCACCAGGTTCGGGACGATCTGGCCGGCGGTGAAGTTGAGGTTCGACACCCCCGGAACGGTCTGGCCGTTCGGGTAGACCGTGACGTGGCCCGCGGTGGTCGGCTCGACGGCCGTCACGTTCATGACGACGGCGGTGACCCCGCTGGCCGGGACGCCCTTGACGCCCGTGACCTGGAGGCTGACGATGCCGCCGGGACCGACCCGCTGCTGCTTCGCGCCGGTGCCGTCACGCGTGTCCAGGAACCGGGACGGGGTGATCGTCTTGTACGCGGAGCCGGTGTCGGCCTTGTCGGTGTAGTAGCCGGTGACGTCGGCGATGAGGTCGACGGAACCGGCGTTGTTGCGCAGGTCCACCTTCCCGTTCACGACCGACACCGTCACCAGGTTCGGGACGATCTGGCCGGCGGCGAAGTTGAGGTTGGACACCCCGGGGACGGGCCGGCCGTTCGGGTAGACCTTGACGTGGCCGGCGTGCGTCGGGTCGACGGCCGTCACGTTCATGACGACCGCGGTGACGCCGGTGGCCGGGACGCCCTTGAGGCCCGCGACCTGGAGGGTGACCACGCCGCCGGGACCGACCCGCTGCTTGGTCGCGCCGGTGCCGTCACGCGTGTCCAGGAACCGGGCCGGAGTGAGCGGCACGAAGCGGGACTTCCCCGTGGTGGGGGCGGCCGTGACCGTGTACGCGTTCGGGAGGTAGCCCGGGGAGGGCACTCCGCTCGTGTAGCCGACGCCCTCGCGGACGAGGTCGTACACGCCCGCGTCCAGGCCGACCGCGTCGACCTGGACGGTGAGCGCGGTGCCCGCCGGGTTCACGGAGACCGGGGTGAGGGCCCGCTCGACGCCGTTGCCGCGGACCAGCCGCAGCTTGGTGCCGAGGGTGAGCCCGGTGCCGCTGACGACGGCCTGCGACTTCGTGCCGGTGGCGCTGGCCGAGGGGCTGATGCCCGTCGGGATCTGGTTCTGCGGGGGAGTGCAACCGCGGTCGCAGACGCCCTGCATGGAGAACTCGACGGGGGTCGTCGCCTTGCGGGGGCTGACCAGCAGGACCGCCTGGCCGGCGGGTGCGTCGCTGCCGGTGCCGCAGCGCGTGGCGAACTGGCCCATCGTGCCGAGGCAGGTGTACTGGCGGATCTGGGCGCTCCACTCGGAGGCGCTGAGCAGGTCCGTCCAGGGGTGCTCGCCGTTGGTGGCGCTGCTGGTGCCGTAGACGTTGAAGGACTGTCCGGGCTTCATGTCGAGCACGGCGCAGTAGGCGGTCGAGGTTTCGGAGAGCACCGCGCCGCGGACCGGGAATCCTTCGGGGGAGACCTGGTTGGCCGTGCACTCGGGGGCCCAGCCGGCCGCCGTGGCGACCTTCCAGGTGTCCACGTTCGAGTGGATCGGCTTGTCCTCGTACCCGGTGGCGGTCACCACCGCGACGTACGAGGTCGAGCCGGTCACCTGGCAGGACACGCCGTGCTGCCAGCAGGCGATCCTGCCGCTGGGGTCCACGACGACCAGCGTCGTGGTGGGCTCGTACCGCGATCCGAGGGTCCGCGAGCTGAACCACAGCTTGTCGGTGGCGGCCGCGGTGACCTTGACGCAGCGGGCGTCGAGGGCCGAGGTCAGGTCGAAGGGGGTGGACGGGCCGCCCACCTTCGTCGAGGCCGGGGTGGTGCAGTTCGCCGCCGGAGAGACGTCGCGGCGCACCAGGGTGTACGAGTCCTCGCCGCCCCAGCCGACCAGCAGGGCCGTGTACGGGACGCCCGCGGTCAGCGCGCACGACGTGGTGGTGCTGGAGTAGCCCGTCGCGCACGCCTCGTTGCCCGCCGGGTCGACGACCCGGACCGTGGCGTTCAGTTTGTTCTGGAGGTTCGTGTAGTCGAGCATCTCGGCGGCCGAGTGCTTGTCGGCGGGCAGGCTCAGGCAGGCCTGCCGGACGTCCGCCGGCAGCTGGACCTGCGCGCCCGACGAGGCGCCGAAGGAGGTCTGCGGCCACGGCGTGCAGCCCGCGGCCTCACCGGTGCGGTGGACGACCAGCCCGAACGCGCCGGGGTCACCCGTCAGCACCACGCGGAAGGGCGCGGTGCCGGTCAGCTTGCAGATGCTCTCCGGGGAACCGTCGCACTGCAAGGCGCCCGTCGCGTCGTAGACCTTCGGGGACGCGTAGGTGCCGTCGGCGGGCGGCCGGTTGAGCAGGTAGACGCCCTTGCCGGTGGCGGTCGGCAGGGTCAGGCAGTGCAGCTGCCCGGGACCGGCGAAAGTGCCGGCGACCGCGCCGGCCACCAGGCCGTTGTCGTGGGTCGCGGTGCAGCCCCGGGTCTCCTTGGGGGAGTGGAAGGCGATGCCGAACGCGCCGGCGTCGGTGTTCCGCGGGTCGACCACCCAGGTGTGGTCACCGGGGGTCAGGTCGCAGGCGCCCTCGGAGCAGCCGGTGGCGGGAGCCCCGGCGGCCGTGAAGAGGGTGCCGTACGGCACGGATCCGGCGGAGACCGGGGTGACGGAGTACCGGGCGGCCGCCGGAACGCGCAGCACGCGGCAGCGGGCGGTGGACCCCAGGTCCGGGGAGGCCCCGTACGCCTGGGGCTCGATCACCGGGCAGCCCTCGGGCTTCGAGAGCCGGGCCGCGGTGAAGTCGTAGGCCTCGGCGGCTCCGCCGCTCTGCAGGACCGACACGCGGAACGGCGCGGTGCCCGCGAGCTTGCAGTCGAGCGCGTCGCCCTCGCGGTTCAGGGAGGAGCAGAGCTCCTTGCCCGTCGCGTCGTAGACGGAGTGCAGGACGCGGTACGAGGTGGCGTAGGTCCGCAGCACGTCGTTCGCGGCCAGCGCCGGGGCGTAGCAGTCGCCGGCCGAGCCGACGGCCAGCGATCCCTTGAACACGGTCGGGGCGCCGAGCTTGCGGTCGGCGGGGCCGACCGGCTTGCAGACGGTGGTGGACAGCAGCGGGGCGTACGCGACCGAGGCGCCGGTCTCCGTACCGCTGTTGTTCAGGAGCGACAGCCGGTACGTGCCCGCCCCGGTGGTGGGACAGCGCAGCGCCCCGTCGGCGCTGCCGCTGCCGCGGACGTTTTCGCAGGTGACGGCGGAGCCGTCCGGCGCCGTGAGCCGGGGCCACAGCGACCCCTGCGCGGCGACGGCCTGGATCAGGACCAGGTCCTTCTGCTGCGGCAGGGTCAGCGTGAACTCGGTCGTCGTGCTCGCCGGGACGGTGCAGTTCACGACCGTGTGCGGCGTCAGGGCCGGCGGGCAGGCGCCCGCCGGGTCGCTCGCGCGCAGCGCGCGTACGGCCGCCGCGTGGTCGGCCTTCGGGTCCGGCTTCGGGTCCGGCTTGGGCGCCGCCCCGGGGCCGGTGGGTGCCTGCGGCGCGGTGGCCGCGGCCGCGGCCACCGCGGTGTCGGTGCTGGCAGGCGGTGACGGGGCCGCGAGGGCGGACCCGGTCTGGCCGGCGGACGAGGCCAGGACCGCCAGCAGCAGGGCGCCCGAGGCGACCGCGGTGCGGCTTCTCCCCCGTCTGCTGGACATTCTTCTGCCCAGTGGCAGCAAGCTCATGAACCCCCCAGTTCAAGCAGGCCCGCGCTCCGTGATCTGTACAGGGGCTGCGGGTAGGCGGAGTTTAACGTTTCGCCTGGCCGGAAACGCACCGGGTTTCCCACGGCCTGCCGCACCACGCGCGAGGGCCCGGCGCACGGGTGCGCCGGGCCCTGCGGGCGGTACGGGAGGGGGTCAGGCGCCGATGCTCCGGCGCCGCCGGACCCCGAGCCAGGCGGCGGCGGAGCCGAGGGCGACGAGGGCCGCGGCGAGCCCGGCGTACAGGCCCGTACGGTCGTCCGAGCCGGTGTGCGCGAGGGCGCCGCCGGCCGTTTTGGCGGCGTTCACCGGGGTGGTCGTCGTGGCCGCGGAAGAAGCCGGGGGCGTGGCCCGAGGCGTCGCCGGCGCGGTGGCGGCGGGCGTGGCCGACGGGGTCGCGGAGGGCGTGGCCGCCGGACCGGTGGGCTGCGTCGTCGGGACGGGCTTGGCCGGGGTGACGGCGGCGAAGGCCGAGGCGTCGGCGAACGGGTAGCCGTTGCCCGTCGCGAGGCCGGTCGAGGCCTTCAGCGTGACCTTGGTGATCTGCGTCAGCCGGGTCTTCGGGCCGAAGGTCACCCGCAGCCGCGCGACGCGCTCGCCGGAGGCGGAGCCGAAGCCCTTGGCGATCATCGGCAGGTGGTAGGTGCCGTCGGCGGCGTCGGCCGTGAGCTCCTCCCACCGGCCGCCGCTCTGGGCGCTGATCCGCAGGTCGGCGGCGGTGTTCGAGATGCCCCCGCCCGCGACGCTCGCGGTCAGCCGGGTGGCCAGGGCGGAGGCGAACGCCCCGTCACCGGTCTGCCGGTAGGTGAGCTTCAGCTCCTGGCAGAGATCGGCGCCGGCGCCCGGCTCGCACGGACCGGCCTCCTCCAGGCGGGTGTTCAGCTTCCCGGGGGTCATCGACGGGCTCGCCTTGAAGGTGTGCGCGTCCGGCTTCGCCACCTCGTGGGCGAGGCTGGTGGCGGTCAGCGCGAGGTCGCCGTCGTTGGTCGGGTAGTCCTTGCCGAGGCCGATGGTGACCTTCCACTTCAGCGCGCCGCCCGCCGGGACGTCGAACCCGGTGCCGGGCTTGCCCGCCGGGTGGAAGAGGCCCTGCCAGCCGCCGTCCTGCTGCCCGACGAGGTACTGGGTCGCGGGGGCGTCGACCGGCTCGACCTCGTAGACGATGTCCGCCTTCTGGAGCGGACTGGCGCCGGCCGGGGTGGCGAGCAGCCACGGGTGGAAGGGGGCCGCCTTGTCCGAGGAGTTCTTCACGGTCAGCTCGAACGTCTGCGCCGCACCGCCGCGCGTCAGCGGACCGGCCGGGGCCGGGGCGCCGAGCTCCACCGTCAGCACGGGCTTGCCGTCTTCCGCCGGTGCCGCGTACGCGGTCAGCGGCAGCAGGGCGGTACCGGCCACGGCTGCGACGACGATGCCGGCGGCAGCGGAGCGGAGGTGACGGCGGCGGGCGGTGCGAGCGGACATGGTGGACTCCCCCAAGGAATCAACGAGGGCGTGCTGCGGGACGGCAGCGAGCCGGGAGGAACGAACGGAAGGCAGGTGCGCGAGGGCGGAGCGGCGGGGAACGAAACGGGTCGGGTACCGGCAGAGCGCGGGCCCCGGAGAGTGGTGCGGAGGGTCGCTCCCGGCCGGCTGTGGAGCTGCCTGGCCGCTGCGATGGGCCCATCCTCGCGCGCCGGTGATCTTGGAACTATGGGTTCCGTGTCACCGCTTCGCAACAGCCGCGAGAGGGCGGCGTGCCCGGCGAGTCGCCTGGTCAGCCCGGTGCCTGGTGCCTGGTGCCTGGTGCCTGGTGGGTGGTGGGTGCCCTGTGCCCGGATACGACGGAGGGGCGGGACGCGTGGTGCGCGTCCCGCCCCTCCGGGTGGGCCTGTGGGCCTGTGAGCCGGCGGCCCGGTGCTGCTAGAGGAAGGAGTTGATCTCGATCGTCTCGGTCCGGCCGGGGCCGACGCCGATCGCGGAGATCGGGGCGCCCGACATCTCCTCCAGGGCCTTGACGTACGCCTGGGCGTTCGCCGGGAGGTCCTCGAAGGTCTTGGCCTTCGTGATGTCCTCGGACCAGCCGGGGAGGTATTCGTAGATCGGCTTCGCGTGGTGGAAGTCGGTCTGCGAGTAGGGCAGCTCCTCGACGCGCTTGCCGTCGATCTCGTACGCGACGCACACCGGGATCTGCTCCCAGCCGGTCAGCACGTCCAGCTTGGTGAGGAAGAAGTCCGTCAGGCCGTTCACGCGGGTCGCGTAGCGGGCGATCGGCGCGTCGAACCAGCCGCAGCGCCGGTCACGGCCGGTGGTCACACCGCGCTCGCCGCCGATGCGGCGCAGGTCCTCGCCGTCCTTGTCGAACAGCTCGGTCGGGAACGGGCCGGCGCCGACGCGGGTCGTGTAGGCCTTCAGGATGCCGATGACGCGGCTGATCTTCGTCGGGCCCACGCCGGTGCCGGTGCAGGCGCCGCCGGCGGTCGGGTTCGAGGAGGTGACGAAGGGGTAGGTGCCGTGGTCGACGTCGAGCAGGGTGCCCTGGCCGCCCTCGAACAGCACGACCTTGTCCTCGTCCAGCGCGTTGTTGAGGATCAGGGTGGTGTCGGCGACGTAGCCCTTGATCTGCTCCGCGTACTGGAGCATTTCCTCGACGATCGCGCCCGCGTCGATCGCGCGGCGGTTGTACAGCTTGGCGAGGAGCTGGTTCTTGCCCTCCAGCGCCGCTTCGACCTTCTGGATGAGGATCGACTCGTCGTACAGGTCCTGGACACGGATGCCGACGCGGTTGATCTTGTCCGCGTAGGTCGGGCCGATGCCGCGGCCGGTCGTACCGATCTTGCGCTTGCCGAGGAAGCGCTCGCCGACCTTGTCGAGGGTGACGTTGTACGGCGTGATCAGATGCGCGTTACCGCTGATCAGCAGCTTGGAAGTGTCGATGCCGCGCTCGTTCAGGCCGCGCAGCTCGGAGAGCAGGACGGCCGGGTCGACGACGACGCCGTTGCCGATGACAGGGGTGCATCCGGGGGAGAGGATGCCGGAGGGGAGAAGGTGCAGCGCGTACTTCTGGTCGCCGACGACGACCGTGTGGCCGGCGTTGTTGCCACCCTGGTAGCGCACTACATAGTCAACGGATCCACCGAGCAGGTCGGTGGCCTTTCCCTTGCCCTCGTCACCCCACTGAGCTCCGAGCAGCACAAGAGCGGGCACAGGCGTACACCTCTTCCGGATGGGGCATGTCCAAGGTCAGGGGGCGTACGACGATGTACACCGCAGGCTGAGCCGTCGGACCGGTACCCCGGAATAGACGAAGGCCCTGGCGCAATAGCGCAAGGGCCTCTTGCACAAAGATGCTACCCGAGGAAGGACCGAGGTGTCGGCTCCAGAGCCCACCATGAGCCATGCGGGCGCGCCGGTAGGCGGCCTGCTGCTGCTCGTCGACCCGGTCGCCCGCCGTCTTGACGGCGAGTCCGTGCGGATCGCGAAAGATGTGTTGTCAGCGGGAGCGGCGGCGAAAATCTGCCTTCCGGATTCGCAGGAGGAGTTTGCGCGGGCCCTCGCCCGCCGGGGTCATCGGCAGCCGGTGATCGTGGGCGACGACCGGGCGCTGGTCCGTGCCGTCGGGCTGTTGCACCGCGAGCGGGGGCTGGCCGGAGGGGCTGTTTCGCTGATCCCGGTGGGCCAGGCGGCCAACCTGGGGCTGGCCCGGTCGCTCGGTGTGCCCCAGTCGGCCGTCACGGCGGCGCGGGCGGTGCTCGACGGGTCGGTGCACATGTGCGACCTGCTGGTCGACGACAGCGACGGGGTGGTGCTGGGAGAGCTGTGGATCCCGCCGCTGCGCGCCGGGTCGGACGCCGCCTCCCGGGGCCCCCGGCGGCCGGGGACCGGGCCGTCGGTGTGGAGCGCGTACCGGTCGCTGGTGCGGTCGCTGGTGCGCCCGGTGGGCGGCGGGGGACCGGTGCCGCGCCGGCTGCGGGTGGAGGCCGACGGGGTGGTGCTGGTGGACGTGGACCGCCCGGTGGAGGACGTCTCGCTGTCCACGCGGGACGACGGCGGCCTCGCGGAGGTCACGGTCCGGACGGCCGGGGGCGCCGGCGGCGCGGGCGCTGGCACGGTGGTGCGGGCCCGGGCCAAGACGGTGACGGTGTCGGGCGCGGACTTCCGCTACCGCGCCGACGTCGCCGTGGCGGGCCCGGTGCGCCGCCGTACGTGGACCCTGCACCCTGCGGCCTGGGCACTCACCCGGCCCCGCTGACACGTCCGCCGGAGCGCGGCGGCCGGGCGCTCGCGCCGGAGCGCGGCGGCCGGAGCACGAACGTCAGAACGCGGTGAGTCAGAACGCGGTGAGTCAGAACGCGAAGGTCAGAACGCGACGATCAGCTCCTCCAGCCCCCTGATGACGTACCCGTCCCGCCACCGCGGCTCCTTCACGAGTCGCAGCGGCGGGACCCCGGGCGCCAGCAGCGCCCCGAAGGACGCCTCCAACTCCCGTCGCGCCAGGGGGGCTCCGAGGCAGTAGTGGATTCCGGCGCCGAAGGTCAGATGCGGATTGTCGGCCCGTACGAGGTCCAGAACGTCGGGGTCGGCGAACCGCGCCGGGTCCCGGTTCGCCGAGCCGAAGAGCAGCGCGACCTCGGCGCCGCGGGGGATGACGGTGTCACCGACCTCGATGTCGTCGAGCACCCAGCGTTCGAACATTTGTAGGGGTGTATCGAAGCGCAGGAGTTCATCCACAGCTGTGGACAAGTATTTGGACGCCGCGTCCCCGGGGTGCGGACGGGCCCGGAGCTCCGCGAGCTGTTCCGGGTGGCGCAGCAGCGTCCACCAGCCGTTGGCGGTGGTGTTGACGGTCGCTTCGTGCCCGGCGTTCAGCAGGAGCACGCAGGTGGAGATCATCTCCTGCTCGCTGAGGCGGCCCGCCTCGTCGTGGGCGGCGATCAGCCCGGAGATCAGATCCTCCCCGGGTCGGGCGCGCCGCTCGGCGATCAGCGCCCGCAGGTACGCGCTGAACTCCTCGCTCGCCCGCACCGCGCGCCGCGCCGTCTCCTCGTCCGGCCGCAGCTCGAACATGCCGCAGATGTCCGCCGACCAGGGCCGCAGCAGCCCCCGGTCCGCCTCCGGGATGCCGAGCAGTTCGGCGATCACCGCCACCGGCAGCGGTTCGGCGACGGCGGTGAGCAGATCCCCGCCGCCGTCCGCGACCAACTGCCCCACCAGCTCCCGCGCGAGCCGCCGCACGGCGGGGACCAGCCGCTCCACGGTCCGCGGGGTGAAGGCCTTCGCCACCAGCCCGCGCACCCGCGCGTGCGCGGGGTCCTCCAGGTCCAGCAGGCCGTTGCCGTTGAGCACGTGGAACGGCTCGTGCTCCGCCGGAGGGGCCGCACGGCCGAACTCCTCGTGCGAGAACCGGTGCAGGTAGGTCCGGCCCAGCCGCCGGTCCCGCAGCAGCGCGCTCACATCGGCGTAGTGCGGCACCAGCCACTGACCGGTGGCCTCGTACCACACGGCCCGCCCACGCCCCCGCAACTCCCGGTAGGCCGGGTACGGATCGGCGACGAACGCGGGGTCCCACGGATCAAAGCCCATCCCCGCACCCTAGGGGGTGACCGGAAAGGTTCCCGTGTCGCGGCGCCCGGCGCGGCACCCCGCCGCGTTGTCGGCGCCACCGGCGCGGCAACCGGACCCGCCGGACGGGCTGTTCCCACAACCCCCGTACCGTCCAGAGCGGTTCCCCGCCCGCCCGGAGGCCCGGGGCGCCAGCGCGCCGCCTCGCGCCCCGCGCCCTAGCCGGGCCGTACCAAGCGGGTCTCGTAGGCGAACACCGCGGCCTGCGTCCGGTCCCGGAGACCCAGCTTGACCAGGATCCGGCTCACATGGGTCTTGATCGTGGACTCCGCGACGACCAGCCGGTCGGCTATCTCGGCGTTGGAGAGCCCCTGAGCGATCAGCACGAGCACCTCGGTCTCGCGCTCCGTCAGCTCTCCCACGCCCGCCGGGTCGGCGAGCCTCGGGCTCTCGGCGAGCTTGGAGAACTCCGCGATCAGCCGCTTGGTCACCGAGGGTGCCAGCAGCGCCTCGCCGGCCGCCACCACCCGCACCCCGTCGGCCAGCTGACGGGCCGAGGCGTCCTTGAGCAGGAACCCGGAGGCCCCGGCCCGCAGCGCCTGGTACACGTACTCGTCGAGGTCGAAGGTCGTCAGGACCAGCACCTTCGCGTCGGTGTCGGCGGCCACGATCTCCCGCGTCGCCTCCAGTCCGTTCATCAGCGGCATCCGGATGTCCATCAGCACCACGTCCGGCCGCAGCGCCGCCACCTGCGCGATGGCCTCACGGCCGTCGACGGCCTCCCCGACCACCTCGATGCCGTCCATGGCGTTCAACAGGACCGAGAAGCCCTCGCGGACCATCATCTGGTCGTCGACGATCAATACCCTGATCGTCATGGCGTTCCCGCCCCGGAGCCCGCCCCGGAGCCCGCCCCGGAGCCCGGCGCGGACGCGTCCTCGGCCGCCGACTCGGCACGGCCGCGCACCGGGATGAACACCGCCACCTCATACCCGCCGCCGACCGTGCTGCCGGCCGTCATCTCCCCCTCCAGCATGGCCACGCGCTCCCGCATCCCCGTGATCCCGTGCCCGGCTCCGGGCGAGGGGCGGACGTCCCCCGTCGCCGCCTCGTTGACCACGCGTATCCCCAGGCCGCCGAGCACGTAGGACACCTCCACAGCGGCCTGCGCACCCGGCGCGTGCCGCAGCGTGTTGCTCAGCGCCTCCTGGATGATCCGGTACGCCGACAGCTCCACTCCCTGCGGCAGCTCCCGGACCGCGCCCGTGACGGTCTTGTCCACGCTCAGCCCGGCCTCCCGCACGTTCGCCAGCAGCCCGTCCAGCGAGGCCAGCGTCGGCTGCGGGGCGTCGGGGGCCTCGTAGTCCGCGGAGCGCACCACCCCCAGCACCCGGCGCAGTTCCGTCAGGGCCGCCACCGCGTTCTCCCGGATGGTGACGAACGCGGCCTCCAGCTCCGGCGGCGGATTCTTCACCCGGTACGGCGCCGCCTCCGCCTGGATCGCCACCACCGACATGTGGTGCGCCACCACGTCGTGCAGCTCGCGGGCGATCGTGGTCCGCTCCTCCAGCAGCGTCCGCTTGTCCCGCTCGACGGCCGTCACCTCCTGCTGCGCCGTCACCTCCGCCGTGGCGTGCCGGCGTATCTGGACGCTGCTCGCGATCGCCAGCGCGATGGCCGAGGTCACCGCCATCTCCGGAAGGTTCATCCCCGACCGGTTGCCGAACACCATCGCGATCACGAAACCCAGGGCGAAGGTCAGCGCCCACATCCAGGCCGCGATCCGCGGCCCGGTCCGCAGGGTCACCAGGACCAGGACGACGATGTAGGAGAAGAAGCTGCCCGGGGTCCAGGGCCAGTTCCAGGATCCGCCGAGCACGGCCAGGACCAGCGTCATCGCGACGGCCGCCCACCACGCACCCACCGGCCGCACCAGCGTCATCAGGATCGGGATCGCGGCGATGAGCCCTGCGGCGAGCCGCCCCAGATCGCCGAGGAAGGTCTGCTGGGAGCCGACCGTGAAGATCGCGGCGAAGACGGCCAGCGCCGTCACCGCCGCGTACCGGCTCCACGGCGAGTGCCTGCGTATCGCCGCGGGCATCCGCCGCATGAAGCGCCCCGGGGTCGCCACCAGCGGTAGCGGCCGGTAGGCGAAGGCATCGGTGATCATGTCCTGGCGCAGGGTCGCCAGTACCCCCGCTGCCATGCGGAACTCGGGTGTCCGGGCTGTCCCCCCGGCGGTCGTCTCGGTCATACACACAACCGTAGGTCGCCGCCCCCGTCGCCCGCGTCGCCGCTGATGGGGATATCCGGGGGTCCCCCTCAAGTACTACCCGGGTCCGTCAGTAGCCCGTCGGGCGGATCAGACCCGTCTCGTACGCGAAGACGGCGGCCTGCGTCCGGTCCCGCAGCCCCAGCTTCACCAGGATGCGGCCCACATGGGTCTTCACCGTCTGCTCGGCCAGGACCAGGTGCGCGGCGATCTCCGCGTTCGACAGGCCCTGGGCGATCAGCGACAGCACCTCCGTCTCCCGCTCGGTCAGCTCGTCGATCCGCGCACGTGACCGGCCGCGGGGAGCCCCCATCCGGGAGAACTCCGTGATCAGCCGCTTCGTGATGTTCGGCGAGAGCAGCGCCTCCCCGGCCGCCACCACCCGCACCGCCTCGGCCAGCTGGTCCGCCGAGGCGTCCTTGAGCAGGAAGCCGGAGGCCCCGGCCCGCAGCGCCTCGTACACGTACTCGTCGAGGTCGAAGGTGGTGAGCACCAGCACCTTCACGGAGGCGCCCGGGACGGCGGTGATGACGGACGTGGCCTCGATGCCGCCCATGCCCGGCATGCGGATGTCCATCAGCACCACGTCCGGGTCCAGCGCGGCGACCTGGGCCACGGCATCGGCGCCGTCCACAGCCTGGCCGACCACCTCGATGTCGGGCTGGGCGTTGAGCAGCACGGTGAACCCCTGCCGGACCATCATCTGGTCGTCGGCGATCATCACCTTGATGGGGCTGGTCATGGGGGTCAGTCCTTCTTCGTGTCAGGGGCGGATCCACCGGTCGGCTGCCGCGGGTCCATCGGGAGCACGGCGCTCACCTCGTACCCGCCGCCGGGGCACGGCCCCGCGGCCAGCTCGCCCCCCAGCATGCCCGCGCGTTCCCGCATGCCCAACAGCCCGTGTCCCGCGCCCGGAGAGGACGGGGCGGGGCGCGTCGGCGCGGTGTTGGCGACGCACAGGTGCAGCTCGTGCGGCCCGTAGGCGATGCCGACCTCGACCTGCGACCCGGGCGCGTGGCGCAGGCAGTTGCTCAGGGCCTCCTGCACGATCCGGTACGCGGTGAGCTCGACGCCCGGGGTCAGCGGCCGACGGCGGCCCGCGATCTCGGTGGTGACGTCCAGTCCGGCCCCCCGCACGTTGTCCACGAGGCCCTCCAGCTCGGCGAGGGTCGGCTGCGGATGGTGCGGGTTCGCGGGATCCTCCGGTTCCTCGGAGCGCAGGACGCCCAGTACCCGGCGCAGCTCGGTCAGGGCCTCCAGGGCGTTCTCCCGGATGCCGGACAGATTCTCCTTCAGCTCCTCGGACGGGTTCTCCACGAGGTGCGGGGCGACCTGGGCCTGGATGGAGATCACCGACATGTGGTGCGCGACCACGTCATGGAGCTCGCGGGCGATCCGGCTGCGCTCCTCCAGCAGGGTGCGCCGGGCGCGTTCCTCCCCGGTGAGGTTCTCCTGCTCGACGAGTTCGCCGCGGGCCAGCCGCAGCGCGCGCAGCGCGTAGCCGAGGAGTCCGGCGAAGCCGAAGAGGAGCGCGGCGCCCACGAAGGTGCTCTGGCCGTTCACCGGTTTGAAGAGCGCCTCGGTCAGGGCGGTGTAGCCGACCGAGACGCCGACGACCGCGATGGTGACCCTGGGCGGTACCCGTAGGGCGGCCAGGAGGATGAGCGGCGCGAAGGCGAACAGCCCGCCGGGCGTCCAGGGCCAGGTCGCCCCCGGCCCCAGGGGGAGGGGGATCGTCCAGGCGATCAGGGCCGCGGCCACCAGCCCGAGCCACCAGGCGGCGATCGGACGGAACAGCGCCAGCCCGATGGCCAGACCGGTCAGGACCGCCAGGAAGAACGCGAGGTCGCCGCTGACCTGGTACGGGTCGAAGAGCTGCGTCGCCGTGAGGAGGCCGAGGAGCACGGCCGCGAGCATGACGATCACGTGCGGCAGCCGGGCCAGCCAGCGCGGCCGCGACATCCGGGGAAGCGGGTCCCGGCGCAGGGTGAACAGTTCCCGCCCCACCGCCCGCCAGGTGGTGTCCCCCAGGACGGGGGCACGGAACGGTGGTTCGGCCGGGGACGGGGGCTTCGGAGTCACGGGGGTCACCCTAGGCACCGGTGACCTCCTTGACGGGGTCCGGACAAGCACCGGCCGTCCGCCGCGCGGCAGCCGGGCGGGACCCGGCCACCCGGGCGGCCCGCGGCGGCCGGGACGCCTGCGGGGGCCCGGGTGGCCGCGCAGACCCGGGTGGCCGCGGGGGCGGGGACGGCCGCGGGGTCGTCCGGGGCGACCGCCGTGACCGGGGTCGCTCGTACGCGCGGAACGCGGCCCAGCACACCGCCAGCGCGGCGGCGAACACCGGCAGCCACAACAGCCGGGCGGCCGTCCAGCCCACCGAGCCGGGCACCGTGTGCAGCCCGGGCAGGTCTGCCGAGACCAGCAGCCCGACGGCGGTGACAGCGATCATGGCGGTCTGGTGCCAGAGGAAGACCGTCATGGCGGACAGGTTCACCAGGGCCACCTTCGCCCAGGCCCGCGGCCGGCACATGGCCCGGGCCAGCGGCTCGCGGACCAGCAGCGCCAGCCCGCACTGGGCCAGGCCGAAGGCCACGGCGGCGAGCGTCGGCGGGTTCAGGTTCGACACCGCGGCGCCGGGAACGCCCACCATCGACGCCGGGTACCCGCCCCAGAGCACCAGCGAGGCGGTGGCGGCGGCCCCGCCGCAGAGCAGGAGCAGCGCCGGCCCACGCCGGGCGAACACCCCCCGGGACCACGCGGCGCCCAGGGCGTACGGCACGAGCCAGCCGGCGGCCACGTTGACCCAGCCGATCGCCTCGGGCCCGCCGAAGCCGAACCGCCACACGTCGACGCCCGCCACCACGGCCAGCGGCCAGAGCGGGTTCAGCCGCGCCACCAGCGGGGTCACGGCGGTCAGCGCGGCGAACACCAGCAGGAACCACAGCGGCGACAGCACCAGCGCGACCAGGGTCCGCACGGTGTCCAGCGGCACCCCGCCGAGGAGCATCCCACCCGCGGCCACGGTCCACAGGACCAGTACCGCGGCGACCGGACGGAACAGCCGGCCCAGCCGCTGCCCGACCCAGGTGCCGTACGGGATCCCCCGCGCCCGGGCCGACGCGTACCCGCCCGCCGCGACCTGGCCGCCGACGAGGAAGAAGACGGCGAGGGTCTGGAACACCCAGGACACCGGGGCCAGCCAGGGCATGTACGCCAGCGGACTCGCGCCGCTCAGACCGCCGTTGGCGGTGGTCACGGCGGTGACCAGCCAGTGGCCGAGCACCACGCCAAGGATCGCGAAGGCCCGCAGCGCGTCCACGGCGCGGTCCCGCCCGGCCGGGGTGGCGCCGTCGACGCGGTCCGCCAGGACGGACCAGCGGGAGCGGAGGCTACGCACGGGACACCCCCGGAGCAGGGACGATGGCGGAGGTGCCGGTGCCGGTGCCGGTGCCGGTGGCGGTGCCGAGGACGATGGCGGCCAGGCTGTCGAGGGATTCGGTGCCGGGCTTGAGGTAGTCGCTGTGCCCGGCGGAGCCGGCGGCGAAGGGCCGGGCGCCGAAGGCCGGGTCGACCGGGTCGGCGCCGAAGCCGACCCCGGCGACCCGCACGTGCGGAACGCCGCCGATCCAGTCGCCGGTGCCCCGGCCGGCCCACACCCGGGCCCCGGTCGGCAGGTCGCCGGCGGAGTCGGCCCCCGTGCCCGGGCTGCCGAACAGGGCCACGTCGGTGACCCCCGGCCCGGTGGCGGTCCGGGCACAGACCACGGACCCGTAGGAGTGGCACAGCAGGGAGATCCGGGCACCCGGGCCCGACAGCCCCCGCAACCGGTCGAGGAAGGGCCGCAGTTCGGCGGCGGCCTCGTCCGCCCGTCCGGCGGTGAGGACGGTGACGCTGACCGTACCCGGAGTGTCGTACCCGAGCCAGGCCACCACGGCCGAGCGCGGGTGCTCGGCCTCGAGGCGCTGCTGAAGGGCGACGGCCCCGGCGCGGAACCGCTGGTAGGTGTCGAGCGTGGTGTCCGACCCGGGCACGAGCACGGTGACGCGGTCGGCGCCCTCCAGGCCGCCGAACACCTCGACGGCGCGCCCCTTCCCGCGGCCGTCGAACGCGAGGAACCGGGCCGCACCGCCCGCCTCCATGGCACGGAGCTTCGCGGCCCGGCCCGTGCGGCCGGCGCTCCGGGCCGTACGGGCCGCCTCGGCGAGGTTGGCGAGGTTGGCGGCGTACCGCCCCTCTGCCGTGGCGTCCTCCGCGAACACCACGGGCGGCGGCGCGGGCACGTCGGGGGAGGCGGCGGCGGAGACGGGTATCGCGACGGCGGAGGCGACCAGGGCGGCCAGCACCGTGCGCCGCGCCCGCCCTCCGGCCCGCCCACCAGCCCGTACGGCCCCGGCGACGCCCGCCGCGCCCGCCGTCCCGGTCGCCGTGCCGGTCGCCGTGCCCGCCGCGCCCGCCGTGCCGGTCGCCGTGCCCGCCGTGCCCGTTGTCCCGGTCGTCGTCCCCGCCATCGTCTGTTCCTTCGGTCCGGAAGAGCCGTCCCCGCCCCTCTCCGTTCCGAAGTTAGAAATCCAGGCCCGTGGTTCGCGTCCCGCTGCGGAGCCGTGTTCGTACGTGGCTCTCAGGTATGACAGGGGTTACGTGAGAGGCGAGTTGGGACCGGTTGAGACGCCCGGCCGTTCGTTAGGGTCTCGTCATGAGCGATACCGCGTGGCGCCACGACCGCATCGGCAGCGCGCACCGGGGGGAGAACCCCACCGTCCTACGCCGCCTCGACACGGGCTTCGCCGTGATCGGCGACCGGCAGTTCCTGCCCGGGTACGCGGTGCTGCTGACCGACGACCCCGCCGTCACCCGGCTCTCCGACCTCCCCCGGGCGCGCAGGACCGCGTACCTCTGTGACATGGAGCGGCTCGCCGAGGCCGTCGAACTGGCCTGCCGCCGGCTCGACCCGGCCTTCCGCCGCGTGAACATCGAGATCCTGGGCAACACCGATCCGTACCTCCACGCCCACATCTGGCCCCGCTACGACTGGGAGCCCGACGACCTCGTCCGGATGCCGGTCTGGCTGTACGACCGGGAGGCGTACTGGCGCGGCGAGGAACACGCCCTGGCCCCCCGCCACGACGGCCTGCGCGCCGCGATCGGGGAGGAGCTGGACCGGCTCGGCGCCGCCTGACGGCTCGGCGCCGCCTGACGTCAGCGGGCGGCTCAGTCCGCCAGCAGGGGTTCCACGTACCCCGCCCGCCAGCGCGGTGCAGGGTCCTGGCCGGGGCTGGTCCAGTACTCCCTCGCGCGCACGATCTCCCCGTTCCGCACGGTCCACAGGGAGACGGCCCGGTAGACGACGTGGTCCTGAGGTATCTCCACCTCGGTGACGACGAGGTCCTCGTCCGCCAGGATGCGCAGCAGTTCCACCGGTCTCTCGTCCGAATAGCCGTCGTCGCTGTTCACGGCGATGAAGTTGGCACGCCCCACGATGCGCTCACCGCTCACGGGCCATTCGATGACCGCGTCCTCGGCGATGAGCCTGGCCACCCCGTCCCAGTCGCGTGCCTCGATCCGCTCCCACAGTTGTGCCACTACGTTCAACGGCTCCATGTGCGGCAGTGTCCGACGCCGCCGTCATACGTAACAAGCTCTGCTTGCAAGCTTATTGACGTCGACACAATTCGGTGATGCTCACTGTTCGCGATACGTCAGCGGCGGACTGTCGCTGCCGACGAGCTCCCGCTGGAGGCCCCCGCCGGGCAGCAGCCGCAGTCGGCTCCACCCGCCGGGCGCGCAGGTCACCGGGTCGCCCGAGGTGACGGTGGAGCCGTCCAGCTCCACCGGTTCGGAGGCGCTGCGCAGGGGCGCCTCCCAGGAACAGGCGAAGGCGGGGTCCCGGACGGAGAGGGACATCACGGTGTCGCCGACCGAGCCGGGACCGAGGGTGAGCTGCCACGTCTGGGTGCCGTTGGTGGCGCGCCAGGTGCCGAGGTAGGCGTCGGGAAGGCGGCCGGCGGCGGCGGAGGTCCCGGCCCCGGACGCGCCCGCCGCGGTGGCAGGGGCCGACGGCGACGGCGCGGCCGGGTCCGAGGGGGCGGCGACGGCGGGCGTACGGGGAGTGCTGCCGGGCGGCCGTACGCCCTGGTCGCGGCCCATCACGGCGTACACCGTGCCGCCCGCCGCGACCGCGACGACCGCGGCCACCACGAGGAGGAAGGCGGTGGACGCGGTCCGGGGACGCGGAGCCGGTTCCGCCCGGGGCGGTCCGTACGCGGGGTGGCCGGTCGGCAGCGTCGGGGCGCCGTAACGGGTCGGGAGCGTCGACGGGTGCAGCGGTGGCGGTGGCGGTGGCGGGGACGCCGGGAGCCGCGGAGGCGTCGGTCGCGGCGCCGCGCCGTTGCCGCCCGGGTGGGGCGGCGGGTACGGGAGCCCGTACGGGGCCGGATACGGCGGCTGATACGGCGGCTCGTACGGGGACGGGGCCGCGGCCCTGGGCTCCTGTTCTGGCTCCGCGCGGTCCGGGCCGGCGTCCTCGCGGTCCAGGAGCTGTACGGCGTGCCGCCCGAGCTGGGCCACCAACGGGCCCGGAAGCCACGGTTCCAGGGCCCGCCCGTCCGCCACGGTGTCGCCCGCGCCGACCCGGGCCAGCACCTCGGCGGGCCCCGGCCGCTCGGCGGGGTTACGGCGCAGGCAGTCCCGCACGAGGTCGAGGAGGCCGGCCGGTACGCCGGTCAGGTCCGGCTCGGCCCCGGTGATGCGGAGCAGCAGCGCGGCCATGCCGCCGGGCCGCTCGCTGTCGCCGAACGGCAGCCGGCCGGTGGCGGCGTACGCCAGGACCGCGCCGAGGCAGAACACGTCGCAGGCGGCGGTGACCGGAACGCCGTTGATCTGCTCGGGGGCCATGAACCCGGGGGAGCCAATGAGTTCGCCGGTCCGGGTCAGACCGGCGTCGGGGCCGGCCGGGGCGCGGGCGATGCCGAAGTCGATGACGCGGGGGCCGTCGAGGGTGAGCAGGACGTTCGAGGGCTTCAGGTCGCGGTGGATGAGCCCGGCGCGGTGGATGTCCTGGAGGGCGTACGCGAGGCCCGCGGCGAGGATCCGTACGGAACGCCCCGGCAGCGGGCCGAAGTCGGCGGCGACGGCCTGGCGGAGGCTGGGCCCGGCGATGTAGCCGGTGGCGAACCAGGGGGTCGGGGCCTCGGTGTCGGCGTCGAGCACCGGGGCCGTCCACGCACCGCCGACGCGGCGGGCGGCGGCGACCTCCTGGCGGAACCGGATCCGGAACTCCTCGCGGGCGGCGAGCTCGGGGTGCACGAGCTTGACGGCGACGGTGCGGCCGCGGTCGGACCGGGCCAGGTAGACCTGGCCCATGCCGCCGGCGCCGAGCCGGGACAGTAGGCGGTACGGGCCGATGCGGTGCGGGTCGTGCGGGTGCAGTTGCTCCATGGCCGGGTGGCCCCTCCCCCTGGACTGGCCGTGGATCCGAGCCTAGTGGGGTGGGCTCGGGCGGGGGGCCGGAACGCGGGGTCCCGGCGGGCTGACGCCCGCACCCTTGCGCGGTGGTCCGGCTGCCGGGCTCTGCCCGGACCGGACCCGTGCCTCATGCCCCGGCGGGGAGGGGGGCCGTGCCTCCGGCTCCGGGGGTGGGGTGGCCCGTACCGGCTGCGCGCCGGGGCCGCCGGGCTCTGCCCGGACCCGCGCCTCAAACGCCGGCGGGGCTGGAGGGGCGCGCCTCAAACGGCGGCGGGGATGGACCCGCGCTTCAAACGGCGGCGGGGCTGGGGCGTCAGGGGTGGGTGGGGTCCGGGAGGGTGTCCAGGGCTGCTGTCAGGCGTTCCAGGACGCGTACCGTCTCCGCGAAGGCGTCGTCGCCCATCGCGTCCGCCAGCCGGTTCGCCAGGGCCGCGTGGCCCGGGGCGATGCGGGAGATCGCCGCGCGGCCGGCTTCCGTCGGGCGGAGCAGTTTCGCCCTGCGGTGGGCCGGGTTCGGGGCGTACTCCGCGAGCCCCTTGTCCGCCAGCAGGTCCGCGATGCGCTGGACGCTCTGCCGGGTGATGCCCATGGTCCGGGCTATGCCCGAGACGGGCAGCGGCTCCCGGAGCACGGCCCCCAGCACCTGCCACCAGGCGGCCGTCAGCCCGGCCGGCCGGGCCAGTTCCTCCGAGAGGGCGAGGAACTGGCCGTTCAGCCGGAACACCTCCAGCGCGGTGCTGCTCAGCAGGTCCTGCCGGGCGCGGTCGGCCCGGCCCGGTATGCCCGCGGCCGGCGCCCCCGCCTCCGGGGCCGCCCCCGCCCCCTCGGCCGCCTCCGCCGGTGCCCCCGTCGCCAGGGCAGGCCCCGTCGCCAGGTCAGGCATTGCCGGCCGCCGCTGCCGCCATCAGGACCGGGTACGCGCTCGCGTCCGAGTCGCGGAACAGGCGGTACCAGGCGTCCAGGACGTCCGGCTCGTAGACGTCGAGCCGTGCGAACACCTCGCGCGCGAAGGCCACCGGGTCCGTCGGGCCCGCCGTGATCAGGTCGCCGTCCGTGACCGCGTCGGCGTCGACGTAGTGCTCCGCGCCGCCGTAGCCCGGCTGCTCCGCCAGGTAGAAGGAGACGGCGCTCGTGTGGGTCCGGCCGTCCAGCAGGCCCTCCCGGGCGAGGCCGGCGGTGGCCCCGCAGATCGCCGCGACCGGCACTCCCGCGGCCAGGAACTCCCGGGCCTTCGCCGCGAAGGGGGCCAGTTCCTCGCCCGAGTCCCACAGTTCGGCGCCGGTGAGGATCAGCAGCGAGGAGTCCTCCGGTCGCAGTTCCGCCAGCGCCAGGTCAGGCTGGATGCGGACACCGCCCATGGTGGTGACCGGCTCCCCGGCGACCGTGCCGACCGTACGGACCTGGTGGCCGCGCTGGGTCAGGTGCGCGGTGGTGTAGCCGGTCTCCCAGTCCGCGTACGTGTCGTAGACCGCGAGGTGGACGGGCTTGCGGGGGGTCTCGCTCATGGTGCTCGCCTCCAACATCGATTCCGGTGGCGACTGCGAGGCACGATGTTCCGTCCGCCTCGTTTCCGACACCGACTTGCTATGACAATAGACTGTCATAAAGGCAGCATGCTGTCAATCGCACAGCCGGTCGGATCCGGCCCGCAAGGCCCCCCTCGCAGGCCCCGGAAAGCCCTCCGCGAGCCCCCCGGTACCCCTTCGCAAGCCCCCCGTACCCCTCCGCAAGTCCCCCGCGGTCCCTTTCGGGCCGTCCGCGCAGACAGACTGCCGAGGCCTGCCCCCCACCCCCATACAGTCCGCCGATATCGGTCCCCACCTGGGCACTTCTAGCGTGGCGCCATGACCCCTCATGCCTCCCCGCACACCCTTGCCGCCGTGAAGGACGCCGACCGGAAGCACGTCTTCCATTCCTGGTCCGCCCAGGCCCTCATCGACCCCCTCGCCGTGGCCGGGGCCGAGGGCTCGTACTTCTGGGACTACGAGGGCAAGCGCTTCCTCGACTTCTCCTCCCAACTGGTCAACACCAACATCGGCCACCAGCACCCCAAGGTCGTCGCCGCCGTCCAGGAGCAGGCCGCCCGGCTCTGCACCCTGGCCCCGGGCTTCGCCGTGGACGTCCGTTCCGAGGCCGCACGCCTCATCGCGGAGCGGACCCCCGGTGACCTCGACAAGATCTTCTTCACCAACGGCGGCGCCGAGGCCGTCGAGAACGCCGTCCGCATGGCCCGGCTGCACACCGGCCGCCAGAAGGTGATGTCCACCTACCGCTCGTACCACGGGGCCACCGCCGCCGCGATCAACCTGACCGGCGACCCGCGCCGCTGGCCCTCCGACACCGCCGCCGCGGGCGTCGTGCACTTCTGGGGCCCGTACCTCTACCGCTCCGCCTTCCACGCCACCACCGAGGCAGAGGAGTGCGCGCGCGCCCTCACCCACCTCGCCGACACGATCGCCTTCGAGGGGCCGCAGACCATCGCGGCGATCATCCTGGAGAGCGTCCCCGGCACCGCCGGGATCATGACCCCGCCCGCCGGGTACCTCGCGGGCGTGCGCGAGCTCTGCGACCGCCACGGCATCGTCTTCATCCTCGACGAGGTCATGTCCGGTTTCGGCCGGACCGGCGCGTGGTTCGCGGCCGACCACTGGGGCGTCACCCCCGACCTGATCACCTTCGCCAAGGGCGTGAACAGCGGTTACGTGCCGCTCGGCGGCGTCGCCATCTCCGCCGCCATCGCCGAGACCTTCGCCACGCGCCCCTACCCGGGCGGGCTCACGTACTCCGGCCATCCGCTGGCCTGCGCCGCCGCCGTCGCCACCATCAACGCGATGGAGGAGGAGGGCGTCGTCGCGCACGCCGCCCACCTCGGGGAGAACGTGATCGGCCCGGCGCTCGCCGAGATCGCCGAGCGGCACCCGTCGGTCGGCGAGGTGCGGGGGCTGGGCACGTTCTGGGCCCTGGAGCTCGTACGGGACAAGGAGACGCGCGAGCCGCTCGTCCCGTACAACGCGGCCGGGGCCGACAACGCGCCCATGGCCGAGTTCGCGGCCGCCTGCAAGGCGTCGGGCCTGTGGCCCTTCGTCAACATGAACCGCACGCACGTGGTCCCCCCGTGCACCATCTCCGAGGCGGAGGCCAAGGAGGGTCTGGCCCTGCTCGACGAGGCCCTGACGGTGGCCGACCGGCACACCACGGCGGCGTCCGCATAACGGGTACCAAATCCGCATAACGATCGCCGACCGCTCGGTTTCGGCCGCGCTGCCTGGCCTAAGGTGTCCGAAGTTCTCACTGAGGAAACGGACCCCTATGCCAGGCAGCGGAGCTGTCACCCGCAACACCCTTCGCCAGCAGATCGCGGACGCGCTGCGGGACGAGGTCCTTGCGGGACGCCTGCCGCCGGGGACCGAGTTCACCGTCAAGCAGATCGCCGAGCAGTACGAGGTCTCGGCGACCCCGGTCCGCGAGGCCCTCGTGGACCTCTCCGCGCAGGGGCTGCTCGAACTGGTCCAGCACCGGGGGTTCCGGGTCCGCGTCTACTCCGTCGACGACTTCCGCGGGATGATCGAGGCCCGCACGCTGATCGTGGACGGGATATTCCGCCGGCTCGCCGAGCGCGGCACCGTGCCCGGCTCCGGCGAGATGCTGGTGTCGGTGCGCCGCCGGGCCGAGGAGGCGCGGCGCGCCGCGCAGAGCGGCTCGCTCGAAGTGCTCATCGGCTACGACCTGCGCTTCTGGCGGGAGCTGAGCGGGCTGGTCGGCAACACCTACATCTCCGAGTTCCTGCACCGCATCCGGATCCAGTGCTGGGTCTTCGCCGTCCCGCACCTCCAGCGCGAACCGCAGCTCCGGGCAGCCCTGTGGGACCGGCACGGGGAGCTGGTGGACGCGGTGACGCTGGCGGACGCCGAGACCGTGCGCGGCCTGGTGCTCGACTACAACCGCCACGGCCTGGACTGGGCCGCCGGGCTGTAAGGACGGGCTGCAGGGGACGGGGCGGGGCGCCGATCCGCGCGGCACGGAACCGGCCGTACGCCGACCGGGTTCTGCGCACCCCTTCGCGGAGGGTGTTGGGCGCACTACGCTTGGCCGATCGGCGGCAACGACTGATCGGAGCCCGCGTGGCCTGTGACCTGTGGCTGGTCCCCCTTGTCGACGTGCTGTGCCACAGCCCCGACAACCCCTTCGCGGAAGAGATCGCCTCGTACGACAAGGCGCTGGGCGAGGCCGGGCTGCCGTCCGTGCCCGTCTTCTCCTACATGCCGGGTCTGAGCGGGGACGTCGCCCCGGTCGCCGGCTTCGACTACGACGCCCTGCACTTCCTGCGGCGGGCCTACCTCCTCCAGCTCTGCGGACTGCCGGTGACCCCGGTGGACGAGCTGGGCGGTGACTACGAGCAGCTGCTGGAGATGTTCGAGCCGACCGCCCAGCAGTCCCACCTGGTCTGGCACTACGACCACGCCGGGGCCTACGTCCCGGTGGACTTCGCGGCGCCGCTGGCGAACGAGGAGCTGCTCGCCGGAGGGGGCCCGCTCGGATCCGCGCAGGGGCTGCTGCGGGAGCTGCTCTTCGTGGCTCCGGCGATCGGGATAGACCCGGGGAACCCGCCCGCGCCGCCCGCGCCGCCCGGCCGTCCGACCTCGCTGGAGGAGCCCGCGGGGCCGATCCCGTACGACGACAGCCCCTTCGCCCGGGAGCGCCACGTCTGGCTCGGGCTGCACGCGGCCGCGACCCGCAGCCTCGGCCAGGGCTCGATGATCATCTTCAGCTGACGGGAAAACTCCGGACCCGCGCCCCTGCCCCGCCCGACCCGCGCCCCGCCCGCCCCGCCGCAGCGGCTACCTCGGCTGCTCCGGCGGGCGCTGGCGCGGCATGTTCGGCCGGGTGCCCGGCGGCAGCGGGAACCGGGCCGGCGGGATGCCCGCCTCCACCCGGCCCGCCGAGGCGCCCAGGGACTGCATCACCAGGGGCGCGGGCCCGGCCCGGAACTCCACCATCCAGTCCGCCGTCTCCGAGCGCACCAGCTCGGTGATGTCCTCGGAGAACCGCCGCAGCACGGTCAGGCAGCGCTCGGCGGCCTCGCTCGCCGTGCCCTCGGTGGGACCGAGCACCTCCCGTACGTTCTCCGAGGCCCAGTCGAACTGGAGCGTCTGGAGCCGGCGCTGCACCGCCTGCGCGGTCGCCACGTTGCGCATCCAGCCGGACGTCAGCCCGAAGAACCGGTCGCAGGCCAGCGCGGCCGCGCCCAGCAGCAGTGCCAGGTACCCGTAGGAGGCCGCGCCGGGCACCGAGCCCGTCAGCTCCAGCAGCGGCATCGCGGCGCCCGTGACGGCGCCCACGGCCGCGGCCCCGCGCAGCACCCGCGCGCCCCCGCGCTTCCAGGCCCGGTCGGCGAGGTACCACTCGGCGGTGCGCAGGGCGTCGGCCTCGACCCGCCGGTACAGCTCGTCGAGCCGCTCGGCGGGCTCGCCCCAGTCCCCGAGGGGGAACGGCAGGCCGATCAGGTCGCCGGCCGCCACCGGCCCGTCGACCTCCTCCCGGGGATCCCGGGGTGGCCCTTCGGGCTGCATCTCCGGCTGGCTCACCCGGCACTCCCTCTGCCTGCGCTGACGACTGGTGGTGCGCGTGTGCGCAATGGTGCGCATGCTCTTCCTACCTTCGAATGACGGGCGGCGGACGACGATTCCCGGGATTTCCGCCCGCAAGGAGGTCTCCAGCAGGTACGCGCACGCCCGCTCCCTCACTCGAAAGAGTTGGTCCTCACGGCGTAGGGCGCTGCGCCCGGGGAGCACGTAGGCTCGGATTGACCAAGCGTCCCGACGGTACGGAGTGAATGACCTGTGATTCCCGGTGGTGGCCAGCCCGACATGCAGCAGCTGCTCCAGCAGGCCCAGAAGATGCAGCAGGACCTCGCCGCGGCTCAGGAAGAACTCGCGCGCACCGAGGTCGAGGGCCAGGCCGGCGGCGGTCTGGTCCGGGCGACGGTCACCGGTTCCGGTGAGCTGCGCGCGCTGGTGATCGACCCCAAGGCCGTGGACCCGGCGGACACCGAGACCCTCGCCGACCTGGTCGTCGCGGCGGTCCAGGCCGCCAACGAGAACGCCCAGGCGCTCCAGCAGCAGGCGCTGGGCCCCCTGGCCCAGGGCCTGGGCGGCGGCAGCGGCATCCCCGGCCTCCCCTTCTAGTCCCCCGCACCCGCCTCGCGGCGGGAAACCGAAACGAAAGAAGGCAGTCCGTTGTACGAAGGCGTGGTCCAGGACCTGATCGACGAACTGGGCAGGCTGCCCGGCGTCGGGCCCAAGAGCGCGCAGCGGATCGCCTTCCACATCCTGCAGGCCGAGCCCACCGACGTCCGCCGCCTCGCGCACACGCTGCTGGAGGTCAAGGACAAGGTCCGGTTCTGCGGGGTGTGCGGGAACGTGGCGCAGGAGGAGCGGTGCGGGATCTGCCGCGATCCGCGCCGCGACACCACGGTCATCTGTGTCGTGGAGGAGCCCAAGGACGTCGTCGCGGTCGAGCGGACGCGCGAGTTCCGGGGCCGGTACCACGTCCTCGGCGGTGCGATCAGCCCGATCGAGGGCGTCGGACCGGACGACCTGCGCATCCGCGAGCTGCTGGCGCGCCTCGCGGACGGGGTGGTGACCGAGCTGATCCTCGCCACCGACCCGAACCTGGAGGGCGAGGCGACCGCCACCTACCTCGCCCGGATGCTCAAGCCCATGGGCCTCAAGGTCACCCGCCTGGCCAGCGGGCTCCCCGTCGGGGGAGATCTGGAGTACGCGGACGAGGTCACGCTCGGGCGGGCCTTTGAAGGAAGGCGACTTCTCGATGTCTGACGCAACCCTGCACGCAGCGGGCCCGGAACCGGGCGACTTCGCCGTCCAGACCGCGGACCAGATCGGTTCGTTCATCGTCGCGGTCACCGAGGTGGCCAAGGGCGAGGATCCGGACCGCGCCGTGCCGTTCCTGCTGCTGGAGATCTCGCAGCTGCTGCTCGCGGGCGGCCGGCTGGGCGCGTACCAGGACGTACTGCCCGACGAGCGCTACGAGCCCGACCTGGGCCCGGAGCCTGACGTGGACGACCTGCGCGAGCGCTTCGCCGTGATGCTGGAGCCGGTCGACGTCTACTCCGAGGTCTTCGACCCCTACGAGCCGCGCAAGGCCCCGGTCCCGCACCGGATCTCCGACGACGTGGCCGACGTGGTGGCCGACCTGCGGCACGGCCTGATCCACTACCAGGCGGGGCGGATCACCGAGGCGCTGTGGTGGTGGCAGTTCTCGTACTTCACCAACTGGGGCCCGACGGCCTCGGCGACCCTGCGGGCCCTGCAGTCCCTGGTGGCCCACGTGCGCCTGGACCAGCCGCTGGCGGCCCTGGACGGGCTGGACACCGACGAGGATCTGGCCGAGGACGACCTGGCCGAGCAGGCCGGGGTGGTCATGGCGGAGGAGCTCGGGGGCCTCGGCCGCAGGTGAGGGGCCTGGTGGCGGCCTGGTGGCGGCCCGTTCGGATGTCCCGGCGCGGGAACTTCTGGGCTGATCTTTTCGTCTCATGATGTGGTACGAAGCGGTCGGATCGCGGCCGCTCGTTAGACTGCACCAGCAATGAGACGGACTGAGCGAGGAGCGCACGTGGGCCTTGTCGTGCAGAAGTACGGAGGTTCCTCCGTAGCCGATGCCGAAGGCATCAAGCGTGTCGCCAAGCGGATCGTGGACGCCAAGAAGAACGGCCACCAGGTGGTCGTCGTGGTTTCCGCGATGGGCGACACGACGGACGAGCTGATCGATCTCGCCGAGCAGGTGTCCCCGATGCCTGCCGGGCGGGAGTTCGACATGCTGTTGACCGCCGGAGAGCGGATCTCCATGGCCCTGCTGGCCATGGCGATCAAGAACCTGGGCCACGAGGCCCAGTCGTTCACCGGCAGCCAGGCAGGCGTGATCACCGACTCGGTCCACAACAAAGCGCGCATCATCGATGTCACGCCGGGCCGTATCCGCACCGCGCTGGACGAGGGCAACATCGCCATCGTCGCCGGCTTCCAGGGCGTGTCCGCGGACTCCAAGGACATCACCACCCTCGGCCGCGGCGGCTCGGACACCACCGCCGTGGCGCTCGCCGCCGCGCTGGACGCCGGGGTCTGCGAGATCTACACCGACGTCGACGGCGTCTTCACCGCGGACCCCCGCGTCGTGAAGAAGGCCCGGAAGATCGACTGGATCTCCTCCGAGGACATGCTGGAGCTCGCGGCCTCCGGCTCCAAGGTGCTCCTGCACCGCTGCGTCGAGTACGCACGCCGCTACGACATCCCGATCCACGTCCGCTCGTCCTTCTCGGGACTGCCGGGCACCTGGGTCAGCAACGAGAATCCGCAAGGGGACGCGCAGGTGGAGCACGCCATCATCTCCGGAGTCGCGCACGACGTCTCCGAAGCCAAGATCACCGTCGTCGGCGTCCCGGACAAGCCGGGTGAGGCCGCGGCGATCTTCCGCGCCATCGCGGACGCCGAGATCAACATCGACATGATCGTGCAGAACGTGTCGGCGGCCTCGACGGGCCTCACCGACATCTCCTTCACGCTCCCCAAGGCCGAGGGCCACAAGGCCATCGACGCCCTGGAGAAGGCCAAGGACCGGATCGGCTTCGACTCCCTGCGCTACGACGACCAGATCGGCAAGATCTCCCTGGTCGGCGCGGGCATGAAGACGAACCCCGGCGTCACCGCCTCCTTCTTCCAGGCCCTGTCCGACGCCGGCGTGAACATCGAGCTGATCTCCACCTCGGAGATCCGCATCTCGGTCGTGACCCGTCAGGACGACGTCAACGAGGCCGTCCGCGCCGTGCACACGGCCTTCGGCCTCGACTCCGACAACGACGAGGCCGTCGTCTACGGAGGCACCGGACGATGACCGCGCCCCGGTCCTCCGGCCCGGCTCTCGCCGTGGTCGGGGCGACCGGAGCGGTCGGTACCGTCCTGCTCCAGATCCTGTCCCAGCGGGCGGACGTCTGGGGCGACATCCGCCTGATCGCCTCCGCGCGCTCGGCCGGCCGTGTGCTGGCCGTCCGCGCGGAGGCGACCGAGGTGCTCGCCCTCACCGAGGACGCCTTCCACGGCCTCGGCCCGGGCGACGTCGTGGTCTTCCTCACGCCCGCCGCGGTCTCGGCCCGGTGGGCGCCCGTCGTCACCGCGCGCGGTGCCGTCGTCGTGGACCAGTCCGCCGCGTTCCGCGCGGACCCCGAGGTGCCGCTGGTGGTGCCCGAGGTCAACGCCCACGCCGTACGGATCCGGCCGCGCGGGATCGTCGCGGGCCCGGACTGCGTGACCGCCGCGATGAGCGCGGCCCTCGGCGCGCTGCACGCCGAGTACGGCCTGACCGAGCTGGCCGTCTCCTCGTACCAGGCCGCGGGCGCCGCCGGCCGGGCCGGCTCCGAGGCGCTGCGCCGCCAGCTGTCGCTGGTCGCCGGCACCTCCCTGGGGGAGCACCCCGGCGACGTGCGCCGGGCCGTGGGCGAGGACACCGGCCCCTTCGCGGCGCCGCTCGCCCTCAACGTCGTTCCCTGGTCGGGCGAGTTGTGCGAGGGCGGCTGGTCCTCGCACGAGCTGGCCGTACGGGCCGAGACGCGCCGGATCCTGGACCTGGAGCGGCTCCCGGTGTCGGTGACCTGCGTACAGGTGCCGGTGGTGACCGGGCATTCGCTGACCGTGCGGGCCCGGTTCGAGAACCCGGTGGACGCCGCGCACGCCCGGAAGATCCTGGAGGCGGCGCCCGGCGTGGTGCTCGTGGACGACCCGGCGGCGGGCGAGTTCCCCACCCCCGCGGACGCCGCGGGGACCGATCCGGCCTGGGCGGGGCGGGTGCGGGTGTCGCTCGACGACCCGCGCGCGCTGGAGTTCTTCGTGTGCGCCGACAATCTGCGCAAGGGCGCCGCTCTGAATGCCACGCAGATCGCGGAACTGATCGCGGGTGAATTTGCGTATTTCGCTTTGTAGGATCGGTGCTGATCCCTTGATCAAAGTGATGGCCCGACTGCCGTCTCGATAGGACCGGGGCAATCGGGAAGATCGGGAACGCATGAGGGCAATGGGGATATCGCGGGCGAGGTTGCCCGGCGCGTACAACCCTCGCGGGGGGACGCGCGTCCTACAGGCGTGGCAGAGGCACTTCTCGACCTGGCCGTCCTGCCGGCGCGCACCGGGACCGTTCCGTCGCGCCGGGGATCCCGCGCGCCGGGCGGCGGTTTCCCCGTGATCGTTCCCGTCCCGCCGACGGGGCCTTCCGAGGCGTCCGTACGGGCTCCCGCGTCGGCCCGGGGCGGGCGCGTGCCCGCGCCGCGCGGCGGCGCCGGGACAGCGGCGGACGACGGGGCGGCCGGCGACGGGACGGCGGCGGGCGGCGACACGGCCGCCGTGGCCGGGAGCGCGGCCGCCGAAGCCGCGCCGGTGGTGGCGGGCACCACCGTCGACCACCTCACGGCGACCTACCAGGCCCACTACCGCTCGCTCCTCGGCCTGGCCGCACTGCTCCTCGACGACACCGCCTCCTGCGAGGACGTCGTCCAGGAGGCGTTCATCCGCGTCCACTCGGCCCGCAACCGGGTCCGCGACCGGGACAAGACACTGGCCTACCTGCGCCAGACCGTCGTCAACCTCTCCCGGTCCGCGCTGCGCCGCCGCATCCTCGGCCTCAAGCTGCTGTCGAAGCCGATGCCGGACATGGCCAGCGCCGAAGAAGGTGCCTACGACCAGCTGGAGCGCGACGACCTGATCAAGTCGATGCGCGGACTCCAGCGCCGACAGCGCGAGGTGCTGGTGCTGCGCTACTTCGCGGACATGACGGAGGCCCAGGTCGCCGAGACGCTCGGGATATCGATCGGTTCGGTGAAGGCGTACGGATCGCGAGGGATTGCCGCACTGCGGGTGGCGATGGAGGCTGCGCAGTCATGACGGACGACCACACCCCGCTGTGCGGGGCGGGCGAGGAACAGGCGCTACGGGGCCTGCTGCACGGGGCCGTCGAGGGCCTGGAGCCCTCCGAAGGCGCGCTCGAACGGCTGCGGTACGCGGTCCCCGCGCGCCGGAGCCGCAGGCGCCGGGCCGTCGTGGGCGCCGCCGCGGCCGCGCTGCTGGCCGGCGCGGGGATCCCGGCCGCCGTGCACCTGAGCGGCGGCGGGAACACGGCCGCCGACCGCTCGGCGATGGCCCGGCACGGCGAGCGGTCCGGAGCCACCGCGGGCACCGCCTCCTCCGACCCGCACCAGAACGGCGCCGGGGCCCATCCGAGGGCCACCCGCTCCCCGGGCGCGGCCCCCGACGCGGGCGGCACCACCGGGGAGCCGGACCAGGCCGCCACCGGGTCGCCGACCGGCGGGACCGGAGCCTCCGCCGGACCCTCGGGCGCCGGCACGCCGTCCGGCTCGTCGCTGGGCCAGAGCGGGCAGCTCCCGGTCACCGGACCCCAGCCGCCCGCCGCGCAGGGGGTGGGTCGCTGCGGCGCCGACCAGCTCGGAGTGGTGGCCTCGGCCCGCGCCCCCGAGGCCGACGGCAGGGTGTACGGCAGCTTCAAGGTCACCAACGTGTCGGTGCGCGGCTGCATCGTCTCCGGCGCGGACAGGGTGACGGCCGCGGCCGCCGCGCCCGGTACGGGCACGGGCACCGCCGTCGTCGGCCACACCGCGGGCGATCCGGCGAGCGGGCTGCTGCCCGACCCGTCGGCGGCGCCGCCGCTGCTGGTGCTCCAGCCGAACACGGCGTACGAGGTGCGCTTCGCCTGGGTTCCCTCGGGGGAGTCCTGCCCGGCGGCGACCCCGGCGGGTCCCAAGCCGCCGCAGGGTGATTCCGCGGACGGCGCGGGCGCCGCTCCGGGCGGTGCGGACGGTACGGGGGGCACGGCGGGCGCGGGCCCGGACCCGCAGACGGGCCCGCCGTCCCCGGACCCGGCCGGGGTCGCGGTCGCGCACACTCCGGTGGCGGGGTCGCCGAGTACGCAGACGACGATCCCCGAGGCCTGCGGGGGCACGCTGTACCGGACGGGCTCGATCCCGCTGGACGCGCCGGCGCCGTAGAGCGCGGTGCCGGCGCCGTGGCCCGAGCGCCGCGGGGCGGCGGAGGCGCCGGGCCGTCAGGCGCGCCGGAGCGCGGCTTCGGCGGTGGCGGCGGAAGCGGCGGTGGGGGTCTCCTCCGCGGGGAGGAGACCGGCCTCGGCGTCGCGGAGGGTCTCGATCTCGCGGCGGTAGAGCCGGAACCACATGAACAGCACGAAGGCGGCGAAGACGAACCACTCGCCGGTGTAGCCGAGGTTCTGGAAGGCCTTCAGGTCGAGCCCGGTGTCGTTCGGGGCCTGCGGCGGCACCGGCAGCATGCCGTCCGCCGGGGTCCGCACCGTCAGCCACGCGTCGTACAGGTCGTACGGGACGATGTTGACCAGCGACGCGGCGCCGATCACCCCCAGCTGTCCGGCGGGCAGCCCTCCCTCGGAATGGACCCCCTTCGTACGGGAGTTCTCCGGGGGCTGCAGCGCCCCGGTGACGTCCACCCGCCCGGCCGGCGCGGCCGGCGCCGCCGCCGGGTCCGCGTTCCCCGGCAGCCAGCCCCGTACCACCGGGACGGCCTTGCCGGAGTCGGTCCTCAGCAGCGTCAGCACGTAGAAGCCGGGCTTCCCGTCGAGCGTCCGCTCCGGGACCAGCAGCTGCTCCGCGTACTCCCCGGACACGGCGGCCGGCTGCCCGGAGGTCTTCTTGTCCACCGGGAGCAGCGACGCCAGCGGGGCGGCCGCCCGGTCGGCGGGCCGCTCGGCGGTCGCCTCGCGGTGGGAGTCGACGCGGTCCTCGAACCGGCCGAGCTGCCAGGTCCCCATGAACAGGCAGAAGGGGACGCCGAGCGCGACGAAGACGTTGATCCCCCACCAGCGCGGGGTCAGGAGAAACCGGTGCACCCCACCACCGTACGGGGGGTGCGACCGGTTCCGTCTGCCGGGGCTCGGTTCTCCGGGGTCAGCGGGGGAGGTGCTTCAGGGCGAACTCCAGCTCCATCCGGACCTGCTTGATCCGCTCCTCCACGACCAGCGAGCCGTGGCCCGCGTCGAAGCGGTACACCTCGTGCTCCGCGCCGCGCGCCGCCAGCCGGTCGACGTAGTTGTCGATCTGCCGGATCGGGCAGCGCGGGTCGTTGACGCCCGCCGCGATGTACACCGGGGCCGTCACCGCGTCCACGTACGTCAGCGGCGAGGACGCCTCGAAGCGGTCCGGGACCTCCTCCGGGGTGCCGCCGAAGAGGGTGCGGTCCAGGGACTTCAGCGCCTCCATCTCGTCGTGGTACGCCGTCACGTAGTCGGCGACCGGTACGGCGGCCAGGCCCACCGCCCAGGCGTCCGGCCGGGTGCCCAGACCCAGCAGGGTCAGGTACCCGCCCCAGGACCCGCCCGAGAGCACCAGCCGCGCCGGGTCCGCGAGGCCGGACTCCACCGCCCACGCGCGGACCGCCTCGATGTCCTCCAGCTCGATCAGGCCGACGCGGTGCTTGAGGGCGTCGGTCCACTCGCGGCCGTAGCCGGTCGAGCCGCGGTAGTTGACGCGGACGACCGCGAAGCCGTGGTCGAGCCAGGCCGCCGGGGTCGCCAGGAAGGCGTCGCTGTCGTGCCAGGTCGGGCCGCCGTGGATCTCGAAGATGGTCGGGAAGGGGCCGTCGCCGTGGCCGACGGGCCGCTGTGCCAGCGCGTGGATCCGCCCGCCGGGTCCCTCCACCCACATGTCCTCGACCGGCACCGAGCCCGGCGGCCGGAAGCCGGGCGGGTCCAGTACGACCCCGCCCGCGGTGGACCGTACGGAGGCGGGCTCGGCGGCCGAGGACCACTGGTACTCCACCGTCCCGTCGGGGCGGGCCGTCGCACCGGACACGGTCCCGGCCGGGGTCCGCACCGCGACCAGGGCCCGCTCGGCCAGGTCGTAGCGCCACAGTTCGCTGCGCGCCTCGAAGCTGTGCACGATCAGCAGCGCCGACCCGTCCGGGTACCACTCTGCGCTGACGTCGCCAGGCAGCTCGATGCCGAGTTCCGTCTCCGTGCCCGTGGACACGTCCCACACCATCGGCTCCCACCGACCGCGCCGCTGGTGGCCGACGAGCAGCCGGGTGTCGCCGTCGACGGGGGCGAAGCCGAGCACGGCGAGGCCGAGGTCCTCGGTGCCGCCCTCGGAGTCGTCGAGCTCCGCGACCGTGGCGCCGTCGAGGGTGACGACGCGCAGCGCCGAGTGCATGGCGTCGCCGTGCTCGGTGTGCTCGATGACGAGCAGGGAGCCGTCGCGGGACAGGTCGCCCACCCCGGCGGACTCGCGGTGCCGGTAGACGACGGCGGGCGCGCTGCCGTCCGGCCGCACCACGTGGATCGTCGTGCCGTCCTCGTCGGTGGACCGGCCCACGACCGCCGTCCCGTCCCGCCCGATGGCCAGGCCCGCGGAGTACGAGGGCTCCAGCCCGGGCGTGGCCGGCTCGTCGGGGCCGCCCGCGAAGGGCTGGCGGACCCAGGTGCCGAACTCGTCGCCGTCGGTGTCGGAGAACCACCAGATCCACTCGCCGTCGGGGGAGAGCGTGCCGTCGGTGGTGCCGTTGGGGCGGTCCGTGGCCTGCCGCTGGGCGCCGGTGGAGCGGTCCCAGGCGTAGAGCTCGAAGGTGCCGGTCGCGTTGGAGACGAAGAGGGAGCGGTCCGGCGCGTCCTCGGCCCACTCGGGCAGACCGACGCGCGGGGCGCGGAACCGCTTCTCCCACTCGGGGACCGCGTCGGGGGTGGTGTCGGGGGCGGCGCCGGGGGTCGCTCCGGCGCCGTGCGCGCCGCCGCCGTTCATGCCGCTGCCGTTCACGTCGCCGTTCACGCCGTCGCCGGTCTCGTCGTTGCCGGTCTCGTCGTTGCCGGTCACATCGCTGTCGCTGCTCATGCCTCCCATTCTTGCCACACCCGGTCCCCGAACGACGACCCCGCCGGAAGACCCCGCCGGACGGGCGCCGCCCGGAACCGCCCGCCCGCCGCTTCCCACCGCCTCCCGCCGGGCCGCGGGCCGCGTGCGTACGCTGGCGGCATGCGGATGATCGTCCGGGGCGCCCGGCTGCTGCACACCGAAGGCCACGAGCGGGGCCGGGACGGCCTCTGGGACGTGGAGGTGGGCGAGGACGGCCGGATCGCGCGCGTCCTGCCGCACGACGACCAGAAGGAACCCCCGGCCACCGGCGTCCTGATCGAGGCCCACGGGTCGCTCCTGAGCGCCCCCTTCGTCGAACCGCACATCCACCTCGACACGGCCCTGACCGCCGGTGAGCCGCGCCCCAACGCCTCCGGCACCCTGTGGGAGGGCATCGCCTGCTGGAGCGAGCGCAAGCGGACCCTGACCCGCGACGACGTCGTCGGCCGGGCCACCGAGGTGCTGCGCTGGCAGGCGGCGCAGGGCGTGCTGCACGTGCGCACCCACTGCGACACCACCGACCCGGCCCTGACCGCCCTCGACGCGCTGCTCGAAGTGCGCGACCGCGTACGGGACTTCATGACCCTCCAGATCGTGGCCTTCCCGCAGGAGGGCATCGTCTCCTTCCCGGACGGCGAGGCGCTGCTGCGCGAGGCGGTCCGGCGCGGCGCGGACGTGGTCGGCGCGATCCCGCACTTCGAGGACACGCGGGAGGACGGGGTCGCCTCGCTGGGCATCGCCTTCGCGCTCGCCGAGGAACACGGGCTGCGCGTCGACGCGCACTGCGACGAGATCGACGACGAGCAGTCCCGCTTCGTGGAGGTGCTGGCCACCCTGGCCCTGCGCTCGGGCCTGCGCGGACGCGCCACGGCCTCCCACACGACGGCGATGGGCTCCTACGGCGGCGCGTACAGCTACAAACTCCAGCGCCTGCTGTCGCGTTCGGGGATCAACCTGGTCTCCAACCCCTTCGCCAACCTCAACCTCCAGGGCCGGTTCGACGCCTACCCCAAGCGCCGCGGCCTCACCCAGGTCAAGGAGATGCTGGCGGCGGGGGTCAACGTCGCCTTCGGCCACGACGACGTCATGGACCCGTGGAACGCGCTCGGCACCGGCAACCCGCTCCAGACCGCCCTCGTCGGGGTGTACGCCGCCCAGCTCACCGGCGCCGACGAGATCCCGGAGGCCTTCGCGATGGTGACCGACCGCGCCGCGCGCGTCCTGGGCCTGCCGGAGGCGGAGTACGGCATCGCGGAGGGCGCCCCCGCCTCCTTCGTCCTGCTCCCGGCCCCGACCCCGCTGGAGGCGGTCCGCCGCCAGGTCCGCCCCCGGTACGTCGTCGCGCGCGGGCGCGTCCTCGCGGAGAACCCGCCGGCCCCGGCCCGGCTGTCCTGGCCCGGAGAGGCCCCGTCCGAGGTCGACTTCGTCCGCCTACCCTGAGGGGGCCGGTCCGTCGACGAGGTGCCGCGTGACCCCGCTCGAGCGGTCCGCCGCGGGCAGGGCCCGGCGCGAGACGGCCGTACCGCCCGTGACGAAACCGCGGGTTCCGACCGCACCGAAGGACTCGACTCATGAACGACCCCGACCGAACCCCCATCGAGGACACGCGCTTCGGCGAGATCACCGTCCGCCAGGACGGGCAGCTGTCCCTCCAGGTCGAGGGCGAGCGGATCCCCCGCGTCACCCTGGAGCGCGACCCCGGCTCCGAGGCGGACCCGCAGACCGCCATCGGCACCCGGGACCCCGAGCACCTCACGATGCGCATAGACGGCCGGAAGGTCGGGCTGAGGCCCGCCAAGGGCGGCCTGGCCAGGCGCTCGTACCGGGTGGACGTGGAGTACGACGGAGCGCGCTACCGGCTGGTCCCCGACTCCGTGCCCAGCAGCCGGCTGACCCGCGACGGCGCGCACCTCGGCGACTTCTCCTCCGACGGCGACGAGCTGGTCCTCGCCGAATGGCAGGAGGACGCCGAACTCCGCCCGGCGGACGCGTCGGTCGGCTACGCCCTCGCCTCGGCCTTCGGGACGGGCGGCCAGCCGATGTGGATGATGATCGCCGACGGCGTGAGCAGCGCCCTGCCCTAGGTCTGGAGCGTGGTGAGCCCGCTGCGCGGGATCGAGTCCCCCCAGAGCTCTTCCATCAGCGTCGCGATAGGCACCACCCGGCCGCACCTCAGCGCCAGGAGCGTCAGCAGCTGCCGCTGCTTTCCGGCGGTCGGAACGATCGACCGGCCGTTCACCTCAATTGAGATCGGGCCGAGCGCGTCTATTTACATCGAATACGGAGCTCCGGCTGATTCTGCCTTCATACTTCATTCCCCCGTGGAAGAGTGTGAAATTAGCTGACATGCGGCTTCGATGGCCGGTCGGAGATGCCAGGTGTGAGATGTGATCCGCATCGCACAGTGTGAATGCGTCTGAGGAGGCGGTGAAGGGAGTCCTTGAATGGACGAACAGGGCGCATTCGCCCCGGGTGTGCCTATCGGCGGTCGAGTGCGACCGGGGCGTCAAGTCTTCGTCCAGGCGTGACACGGCAGGCAGGGGCCATCACGACACGTTCAACTGCCACCGACATCAAGCCCGTCCTTTCTGTGCGAGAGAACCTCTCGTGTGGCAGCGCAAGATTCCCGGCGGCCAGAGATGATCGCCAGGCTACGACCTGTACAGAGTAAAATCAAGCAAAATTCGAGTGGCTTGATAGGTGCACTGTGGTGCCTTGATATCGATGGCGACATTGTGCCATCGGATGGAGCTGTGATAGTGGCTTCGATAAAGCGGCTTCGGGTGTGCGGGCGGTGCGGAACATTCCGGGTTTAAGGCTCGAGTGACGTCCAAGTGATTTCCCGTCGACCTCTGATCGCGCTCTCCCATACTCGGTCGGCCCCGAGTGAAGGAGATCAGCCCATGCACCCCACCTCCGTGGCCGAATCCCGACTGTCGCGTGCCGCACGCGGCGCCGCCGAACTCGCCGGCGCCGAGGCCGCGCGGGCCGAGCAGGACCGCTCCCTGAGCCCCGAGGTGCTCGGCGCCGCCCAGGGGGCACTGGCCCACTGGTCCGGGTACGCCGTCCAGCGGCTGCGCGCCCAGGCCCCCGGAGCACCCGGCCCCTCCTTCTACGAGGAGACCCTGGCCCGTACGGCAGGGGAGCTCGATGCCGCCCGGCTGCTCCTGGAGCGCGCCGACGCGGCCGCGGAGGTCACCGCGCTGGAAGCCGCCCGCGGCCAGCGCGACTGCGCGCTCGCCGCCGACCTGCTGGTGGGCGCGGTGGAGCGGCTGTTCCGCGCCTCCGGCACCGCCGGGCACGACGAGGGCGCCGTGCTCCAGCGGCTGTGGCGCGACATCCACTCCGCCGCGGGCCACGTGGTGCTCCAGTTCGGCCCGTCCGCGGCCGCCTACGCGCGCCATGCCCTGAACCCGGAGTCCTGAGGCGCGACGCGGGGCGGCCGCTGTCGCGGTCGCCCAGGCGCCGTCAGGCCGCCTCCGGTTCGGCCTCGGAGGGCGGCCCCGGAGGAAAGGGGATCGCTGCGAGGATCGGGAGGAGCGACTCCTCCTCGTAGTCGAGGTGCGCGGTGAGCTCGTCCGACATCCGCGTCAGTTCGGTACGGAACCGCTCCGGGTCGGCGCCCGCGATGTCGGCCAGCAGCCCGCTGAGCTCCTCCTGGAGACGGGCCACCGTGCGGTGCTCGACACGCAGCCGCTCGAACGCGTCGCTGAGGTGCGGGTTCTGCGCCTCCAGCATCGGGAACATGTGCGCGTCCTCGCTGACGTGGTGGAACTCCAGCGACTGGCAGAAGGCCAGGCACCGCTGCCTGATCTGGAGCCCGAGCCCCGGGGCCGGCGGCTCGCCCGGACCCTGGTGCGCCGCCACGGCGGCGAAGTGGGCGTCCACCTCGGCCCGTACGTGGCCCAGCTGCGCGCGGAGCCAGACGTGGACCTCCACGAGCTTGTCGGCGAGGTTCCTCACCTCCGCGGGACCCTCGCCCTCGGCCACCTCGGCGGACTCCAGCACCACGACCGGCAGCACGCGCCGGGTGTTCTCCTGGTACTCGCCGTAACCCGGCTCCGCGCTCACCACGTGGGTGAACAGCTCATCGCGCCGGGCCCCTTCGGCGGGGACCGCGATGGCCTCGAAGGACTCGGCGCCGATCTCCACCTGGACCAGCGGGTGCGCCAGCAGGTTGTGGTACCAGTCGGGGTGCTTGTCGGCACCGAGGTTCGACCCGATGACCATCAGCAGTTCGCCGTGGCGGACGAATCCGAGGGGCGTGGTGCGCTCCTCACCGGACTTGGCCCCGGTGGTGGTCAGCAGGAGCAGGTCACTGCCCTCGAAGTAGCCGCCGACCACTCCCTTGTTGGCGCGGAACTCATCGATGACGGACTGGTTGAAAGATGTGGGCATGATGCTTCGAATCTCCATGGGGGCGCAGAACCGCATCGCAGTGCGGTGATGTCGGCCGGGAAGGTTCCAGAACGCGGAAGCCCGTGATGACGGGATCGCGGAACGCGGAGTGACGTACGGCGTGCGGGGCTGCGTCACGCGGCTGTGCCGCGTACGGACGCGCCTCGGTCAGGCGTTGCCTGTGAGGTATGGACTCATGAGGGTCCCCTGCTGGCTGGTGGTCGCCCGACTGCCGGCCGGCCCACTGCTCTTTGGCCGGCGTCACGCGCCACGATCTTGATTAAACCACGGGGTCCGCCGGTGTCAACGTGCTGTTTCAGCGGGTAGCAGCCGGTCCGTCCGCGGGTCCAGCCGGATTCGAGTCATGCTGGAGCGCTCCTCAGGCGGAGGCCGCCACGATGCCGCCCGTCGTACACACAAGGGGAGGCACGATGCAGAGCACATCGATGACGCGACGCCGGCTGTTGGGCGCCGGAGCTGCGCTGGGCGGCGCCGTGGTGCTCGGCTCCGTCGCCCATACACGGCACGCGCCACCCCGCGCGTACCGGCGGGCGGCGCGTGGCCGGACGAACTGATCCTGCCGGAAGGCTTCCACCCGGCGGGCATCGGCATCGGCCCCGCCCCGTACGCGTACTTCGGCTCGCTCCTCGGCGGCGCGATCTACCGCGTCGCCCTGGCCACCGGACGCGGCAAGGTGATCAACCCGGGCGGCGGCGAAGGCCACTTCGCCGTGGGACTCCAGGTCGACGACCGCCAGCGGGTGTTCGTCGCGGGCGGCTGGGGGCGCACCATCACCGTCATGGACGGCGTCACCGGCCAGGTGATCCGGACGTACGAGGTGGGCAACGCCGACACCTTCGTCGACCACCTCGTCGTCACCCCCCGCATGGTCTGGTGCACCGACTCCTTCAGCGGCCAGCTGTTCGGCCTGCCCCTCGGTCCGGGCGGCCGCCTGCCCGCCCCGCACGAGGTGGTGACCCTGCCGCTGACGGGTGAATGGGTACAGGGCCCGTCGGACGGCCTCAGCGCGACGGGCATCTCCACGACGCCCGACGGCAGGTCCCTGCTGGTGGTCAACATCCACGCCGGCGGCGGCAGCCTGTTCCGGGTCGACCCGGCGACCGGCACCGCGCGCAAGGTCGACCTCGGCGGCGTGACCCTGCCCACCACCAACGGCATCCTGCTCCGCGGCCGCACGCTGTACGCACCCCGGCAGTCCGACCTCGCGGTGTTCCACCTCGACCCCACCGGCTTCGGCGCGCACCTGTTCAAGACCGTCGCCGACCCCCGCTTCGATACCCCGTGCGCGGCCGCCGTCCACAACGGCCGCATCTACCTTCCGAACTCCCGCTTCCCCCTCCCCCCGGAACCGGGCACCCCGTACAACGCGGTGTCCCTCCCCCTCCCCCTCTGACCGAGGGACCCGATCCCGGCACGCATCAGGTCGGTCCCACGAACACGGAGGACGGACGGGGCCCCGCAGGTGCGCGAGAACGCGCGCACCCGCTCCCACCCGAGGGCTGTACGGAGAACGCCAAACAGGGGCCTGATCCGCAATGCGGATCAGGCCCCTGACCTGGTACTACAGCGTCGGGGTGGCGGGATTTGAACCCACGACCTCTTCGTCCCGAATGAGGTCCACCCAAGATCCCCACCAGCGCGAACGACGTTTCCCCTGGTCAGCGCCGTGGGCTCGAACGGTCTGGGGCAGTCTCAAGAGGCCTCGGTGAGCAGACCGGCTCCCAGCTGGCTCCCAAGCCTCCCGATGTCATCTTGGGAGCCATTAAGCTTGGGGGCGCTCGATAACCCCCGTTATCGAGAGCCCGTGGCGGCTTCATCGAAGAGCGGCCGTAGTTTTTGGATACGCGGGAGGCGGTACTGCCGACGGGGCAGTCAGGGTGTCCTGCGAACAGGATCTTGAAGGGGGGGGAGGGCACCGTGGTTCACCGTAGGGTTTCCGTGCCGGGCTCATCTCACCCCTTCGCGGCTGTGCCGTACGTCTCCATGTCCGAGATCGCAACGCTCGCGCGGGTGAAGCGTCCCGTGGTCTCGACGTGGCGGCGACGGTACTCGCATTTCCCGGCACCCGTCGCGGGAAATGCCGGCCGTCCCTTGTTCGACGGCGGGCAAGTGGCGGAGTGGCTGATTTCCTCGGGCCTGGGAAACACCGACCATGCGGAGCTTCGTTCTGATGTGGCCCTCTTCGGCATCGTGGCACTGACGGACCGATTCAGTGGGTGGCAGCTCATTGAGGTCCTGGGCAGCCTGCTCTGCCTGCGCAAGCTCGACGGCCGCCCACTGGCCGGCCCTGACGCCGGTCCTGACGACGATGACCGGACGCTATGGACCGCGGTGATGCACCGAGCTGAGCGGATGGACGCCGAGGACGAGTTCGTCCTGCGCGAGCTGCGCTCAGTCGACGCTGCCGCCGCCCCGCTCGTCCGGTTCGCAGAGGACCTGGCTGACGCCGCCTACAACGAGCGAGGCGCGTACGAGCGGCTGCTGGCTGCCCGCGCCCGGCTCGGCGTGGACGCTCTCGCCGCAGATGCCGTGTCCCCCGAGCTTCTGAGCCTGATCACCCAGCTCGCGGACCTGCGTGTCCGCCTGGAACGCGACCAATCGATCACCCTCGCCGACCCGCACGCACGCGCTGGCGACCTGCTTGCCGCGCTGCTGCGCGAGGCCGACGACTGCGAGAACATCACCGCCTTGGCCGCCGAGCCGGACGAGCGCCTGGCCCGCATCGCCCGTCGCCGCTTGCTGCTCGCGGGCGTCGACGAGCTCGCACTCGACGTGCAGACCGGCAACGACCTCGAGGAACGCCTCGCGGACCCCGATCTCATCGTGACTCAGCTCCCGTACCGCCCCGGCGAGGACCGCTCGGCCCTCGCCGCCCTTGAGGGCATAGAGCGCGTGGCCGACCTTCTCGCCTCTGGCTCGACGGCCCTCGTGCTGGGCCCCGCCGACGCCCTCGTCGACGCTCTGCGGGGCACGGAGGAGTCCCAGCTGCGGTCGGAGCTGCTGCGCAGAAATATCGTCGAGGCCGTCATCGCTCTGCCCGGCGGCGTGCTTCCTTACCGTCCTGGCTACCGTCCGGCTCTTTGGGTACTCACCCGCGACCCCGTTTCGGCAGCGGACGGCAAGGTCTTGCTCGCCGACATCAGCGCCGTCTCCTTGACCGAAGACGTATGCTCCCGGCTGGCTGAAGACGTACTCCTCTGGCGCGCCGAAGGCTTCCGCGCACTCGACGGCCACGACCCCCGCTACGGACGCGCGGTGGACGTCGCTGTCCTGGACCGTTCCTTCGGCGGCCCGCTGACCCCGCCCGCGCCGCCTGCCTCCGCGATCTGGTCGCGTACGACGACGGAGCGTCCCGCGCTGATCGCCGAGGCCGAGGCCTGCCTGGAGCGTGCGGCCGACGAGGCCGGGTCGTACCAGGACACGCACGGCCCGTACCGCGGGCGCGTGCTGCGCCGCGTCGGCCGGATGCCCCGGCGGACCACTCTCGGCGCCCTCATCGCCGAGGGTAAGGTGAGCAGGCTTAAGGGCCACCGGATCGACGAGGACCATCTCGTCCGGGACGGCCATCACACCGTGCTCGGCCCCGAAGAGATCACCGGGCACGGTGCCGTCGGGGCGCGGCGCATGGACCGGCTGGTGCTGGCCACCGCGTACGACCGCGTGGCGCTCACCGAGCCGGGCGACGTCGTCTACACCCTGGCGCCGCGACTCGGCCTGTACGTCGACCACGACGGCTTCAGCGTGGTCGCCTTCCCGGCCCGCGTGCTCCGCGTCAACCGCGCCGCCGAACGCCCGCTGACCCCGCGCGTGCTGGCAGCCTTGCTCGGCGTCGCCCGCAACACCGGCCGCAGCCCGAGCGCCGTGCGGGCCGCCCGCCGCATCGAGGACTACCAGCTGCCCGACCTCGACCCGGAGGACGTCGAGCGTTTCGACGCCCTGCTGGCCGAGACCGAGCGCCGGGAGCGGCTGTTGCGCGCGCAGGCCGACGCGCTCGCCGAGGCCACGAGCCTGACGGTCGCCGGGCTCGCGGACGGCACCCTCACTCTCGACCGAAACGTGAACCAACCACCGTACGCAATGCATACCTTGACCATGGACGAGCTGTCGTCGAGCAGTCACGCAGGAAGAAGGAACGATGCCCCCGCGTAAGCGAGCCGCCGCCGGACAGGGCGAACTGCCCGGCGTCTCCAGCACCAAGGAGATCCAGGACATCTTGTGGAAGGCCGCGGACAAACTCCGCGGCTCCATGGACGCCGCGCAGTACAAGGAGTTCGTGCTCGGCCTGGTCTTCCTGAAGTACGTCTCCGACGCCTTCACCGAGCGCCGCGAGGAGCTGGCCGCCGACCCGGAGCTGGCGGCCATCCCGGAGCACCGGCGGGCGGCGTTCCTGGAGGAGAAGGACGAGTACACCGAGAAGAACGTCTTCTGGGTGCCCCCGACCGCCCGCTGGGACCACATCAAGGAGAACGCGTCGAGCGTGGAGGGGGGCGTCGGCAAGCTCCTGGACGAGGCCATGGACGAGGTGATGAAGGCGAACAAGACCCTCACCGGCGTCCTCCCCAAGATCTTCAACCGCGACAACGTCGACCAGAAGCGCCTGAAGGAGCTGGTCGACCTCATCAGCGACGCCCGTTTCACGGGCCACGGCGACCGCCCGGCGCAGGACGTGCTCGGTGAGGTGTACGAGTACTTCCTGGAGAAGTTCGCCAGGGCGGAAGGCAAGCGCGCCGGTGAGTTCTACACCCCGGCGAGCGTGGTGCGGCTGCTGGTCGAGGTCTTGGAGCCGTACGAGGGTCGGGTGTACGACCCGGCCTGCGGCTCGGGCGGCATGTTCGTGCAGAGCGGAAAGTTCGTCGCGAATCGGCGCGGCAAGGACCACACGCACGACATCGCGGTATACGGCCAGGAGGCCAACGAGCGGACGTGGCGTCTGGCGAAGATGAACCTCGCCATCCACGGCATGGACCCGAAGGGTGTCGGCGAACGGTGGGCGGACACGTTCGCCGACGACAAGCTGCCTGACCTCAAGGCCGACTTCGTGATGGCCAACCCGCCGTTCAACATGTCCGACTGGGCAAGGAAGTCGGACGACCCTCGCTGGCGTTACGGCGTCCCGCCCCAGTCGAACGCCAACTACGCCTGGCTCCAGCACATCGTCTCCAAGCTGGGGGACCGGGGCAGCGCGGGCGTCGTCCTGTCGAACGGCTCCATGTCGTCGAAGCAGTCGGGCGAGGGCGAGATCCGCGCGGCACTGGTCGCGGCCGACCTGGTGGCATGCATGGTCGCGCTGCCGGCCAACCTGTTCCGCACGACCGCGATCCCGGCGTGCCTGTGGTTCCTCACGAAGGACAAGTCCCCGCAGGGCACGAAGGCGCTGGAGGACCGCCGTAGCCGGGTGCTGTTCATCGACGCGCGGGCGATGGGCACGATGATCGACCGCACGGAGCGCATCCTCACGGACGAGGACCTGGAGAAGATCTCCGATACGTATCACGCGTGGCGCGGCACCAAGTCGGCGAAGCACAAGGGGGTTGCGTACGAGGACGTGTCCGGCTTCTGCTACAGCGCAACGCTGGAGGAGATCGAGAAGCACGACTATGTGCTGACGCCCGGCAGGTACGTGGGCGCGGCGGAGGTCGAGGATGACCCGGATGCCGAGCCCGTGGAGGAGCGCGTTGCGCGACTGACTAAGGAACTATTCACGCGTCTGGACGAGTCGGCGAAGTTGGATGTAGTGGTACGCGATCAGTTGGGGAGGATTGGTGGCTGAGCGAGCTTCTTTGGACGTGGCGAAGCTCCCCCGTCTTCCTAGAGACTGGTCCTACGAGGCCCTCGAAGATCTACTAGAACCGAGCGGTATCTCCTATGGAATCGTTCAGCCCGGGAGTCCTGACCCGGATGGGATTCCCATCGTTCGCGTAAAGGATCTGAAGGGTGGCCGTGTAGTTCAGGATGACCCGCTGCAGGTCAGTTCGGAGATTGAGGAGAAATATGCACGCACGCGCCTCCGAGGTGGAGAGGTGTTGATTTCACTCGTAGGCTCCGTGGGTGAAACCGCAGTCGCCGCGGAAGCGCTCTCTGGATGGAATGTCGCGCGCGCAATTGGTGTCCTGCGAGTATCCCATAAGGTTTCGGCAAAATGGCTCAAGACATGCCTGAGCGCTGACGTCGCGCAGCAATACATGCACACGCGGTTGAACACAACGGTCCAGGCCACGCTCAATTTGCGGGATGTGCGAAGGATCCCGGTCGTCATGCCGCCCGATTCGGAGCGTGCAGCCATCGCGGGGGTGCTCGGGGCGTTGGACGACAAGATTGAAGCGAACCAGGCAGTCGCGACCACCATTGAGGCTTTGCTACGTTCCTGGTATGACCTGTTCGGTGTGCGGGCTAGCCGCACGGTCCGCATCGATGACCTCGGTCATCTAATCCGAGACACCGTGAAGCCCGACGGTCTCTCCGGTGTAGAGCCTTACATCGGACTTGAGCACATGCCGCGTAAGTCTATTTGGCTCCATGCGTGGGGTCAGGCATCGGAAGTTGGCAGTACCAAAACCTCCTTCGATTCCGGCGATATTCTCTTCGGTAAGCTGCGTCCATATTTCCGCAAGGTGGGGCTTGCGCAGGTAGCTGGCATTTGCTCAACTGACATCCTTGTGGTGCGAGCACGCAAGGCTGATAGTCGGGCCTGGCTCTTGCTGGCACTGTCCAGTGACGAGGTTATCGAGCATGCGACAGGTCGAAGCGATGGGACTCGAATGCCTCGCGCCAAGTGGTCTGACCTCGCCGAATTTAAGATCCCATTTCCTGATGCCGAGGCTCTCGCCCGGTTTGAGGCAGTGGCATCCCCCTTGGTAGAGCGAGCAGAGCTGGCTGGAGCTGAGAGTCGAACTCTCGCCGCCCTGCGCGACTCGCTCCTCCCCCAGCTCATGTCCGGCAAGCTCCGCGTCCGCGACGCCGAGCGCATCGTGGAGGACGCCCTATGACGACCGTCAACGACGGCGTCAAGCTCGACGGGAAGATGACCGAGTCCACCTGGGAGCATCTCGCCATGGACGAGCTCGCCGAGCTCGCCTGGGAGGTCAAGGAGGGCAAGGCCATCGCCCCCGGCTCAGGCCACCGCAAGGACTGGGACGACCTGATCCTGCACGACCAGCTCCAGGCGGCCATCGAGCGCCTGAACCCCGAGCTGTCGGCCACCGCCGTCCACGAGGCGCTCCGCATCGCCACTGACCCCGCCTCCACCGAGCCGTACCCGGAGAACAAGCAGGCGCACGCCCACCTCACCGCCGGCGTCCGGCTCACCTACACCGACGAGTTCGGCGCCGAGCAGACCCCCACCGTCCGTCTCGTCGACTTCAACGACCCCGACGCGAACACCTACCTCGCGGTCAACCAGGTCACCGTCCGGGACACCGACGGCCGCCACCGCCGCTTCGACGTCGTCCTCTACGTCAACGGCCTGCCCCTCGCCGCCATCGAGCTGAAGAGTGCCTCCGCCGAGAACGCCACCCTCAAGGACGCGCACGCCCAGCTCCAGACCTACGTCGCCGAGTTCCCCATCGCGTTCCGCTACAACGTCCTGAGCCTGGTCTCCGACGGCATCACCGCGAAGTACGGCACCGTCTTCACCCCGTACGAGCACTTCGCACCGTGGAACGTCGACCACGACGGCGACCGCGTCGACACCAACGCCCCCGACTATGACGGCCTGGAGGCGCTGAACCTCGCCCTCCACGGACTGTTCACCCAGTCCCGCTTCCTCTCCCTCACCCGCAACTTCGTCAACTTCACGCCCACCGGCAAGCGCATCGCGAAGCCGCACCAGTACTTTGCTGTGACCAAGGCCGTCGAGGCGATCGTCACCGCCTCCCAGAGCAACGGCCAGGCGGGCGTCGTCTGGCACACCCAGGGCGCCGGCAAGTCCGAGGAGATGGTGGAGACCTCCGCTCTGGTCTCCCGCCATCCCGCTCTGAACAACCCCACCGTCGTCGTCGTCACCGACCGCAACGACCTCGACGACCAGCTGTACGACACCTTCCGGGACAGCCAGACCCTCCTCGGGCAGGAGCCCCGCCAGGTCAACACCCGCGAAGAGCTCCGCACCGAGCTGAAGAGCCGTACCGTCGGCGGGATCATCTTCACCACGCTGCAGAAGTTCGGTCTCAGCCAGGAGGAGAAGGACTCGGGCGCGGGCCACCCTCTCCTCTCCGAGCGCCGCAACATCCTGGTGGTCGTCGACGAAGCGCACCGCTCGCACTACGACAGCCTCGACGGTTACGCCCGCCACCTGCGCGACGCGCTCCCGTACGCCACGCTCATCGCCTTCACGGGCACCCCGATCTCGAAGGCCGACGCCGACACCCGCGCGGTGTTCGGCGAGTACATCGACATCTACGACCTCAAGCGGGCCGTCGACGACGAGGCCACCGTCCGCGTTTACCACGAGCCCCGCGTTATCGACGTGTCCCTGCCGCCCGACGTCGACCCGTCCGCGATCGACGAGCAGGCCAACGCCCTCACCGAGGGCATGGACGACGCCGAGCGCCGCCGCGCCGTGCAGTACGCCGCCACCATGAACACGGTCTACGGCGCGCCCGACCGCATAGCGACGCTCGCCGACGACCTGATCTCCCACTGGGAGAGGCGTCGCGAGCTGATGAAGCCGGACATCGGCGGCCCTGGCAAGGCGATGATCGTCTGTGCAACGCGGGAGATTTGCGTCCGGGTGTACGACGCGCTGGCTGAGCGCCGCCCCGAGTGGGCGAGCGCCGAGGTCGACCAGGGCGTCATGAAGATCGTCTTCCACGGTGACCGCACCGACGACGAACACCTGCGCAAGCACGCCCTGCTCAAGTCCCAGCAGAAGACCATCCAGGCCCGGGCCAAGAACCCGGAGGACGCGCTCGAACTGCTCATCGTGCACTCGATGCTGCTCACGGGCTACGACGCACCGCCCATCCACACTCTCTACATGGACCGCCCCATGCGGGGTGCCAACCTGATGCAGGCCCTGGCCCGCGTCAACCGCCGCTTCCGCGGCAAGCAGGACGGTCTTCTCGTCGGATACGCGCCGCTCACGGACAACCTTTCCAAGGCCCTGGAGGAGTACTCCCGCCAGGACCGGCAGGACAAGACGCTCGGTGCGGACATCGAGCGGGCCATCACCGAGGTCAAGAACGAACTCGCCACCATCAGGGGCCTGCTGGCCGGCTCGCGTTGGCGGGAACTGCTCGCAGACACCGCCCACCCCGAGCCGCGCAAGCGAGCCCTGCGCCTGACCTCCAACTTCCTGCGCGACCCGAAGACCCCGGGCAACAAGGTGGAACCCGGCACCAAGCCGCTGTCCGTCCGTTTCAAGGACAGTGCCGCTCGCCTGGACCGCTTCTACCGGATCTGCGCGATGAGCAAGGAGATCGCCGAGCGCTGCGAGGACCTGGAGGACTGGCGGCGCGACATCGCCTTCTTCAGTGAGGTGCGCGCCTGGATGATCAAGCTCGACGCCGCCGACCGCGAGGCCACCGGTCAGCCGGTGACCGCTGAGATCCGGCGTTACCTCGAAGCGCTCGCCGCCTCGGTCGTCGACGCGGACGAGATCACCGACCTGTACGAAGAGGCCGGGATCGGGCGGCTGGACATCACCCGCCTCAACGACGCGCAGCTGCGGAAGCTGGAGAACTCCGAGACCCCACACCTGGTCGCCGAGGCGTTGCGCCGCATGATCGAGCAGAAGATGCGCGAGGTGACGAAGCACAACGTCGTCCGGCACGAGAGTTTCTCCGAGCGGCTGAACGACCTGATGACGCGCTACATGCTCCAACAGCTCACCAGCGCCCAGGCGATTGCCGAACTCGCGGCGCTGGCACGGCAGGTGTCGGACGAGGCCCGTCGCGGTGAGCGCTTCGACCCACCGCTCAACCACGCCGAGCTGGCCTTCTACGACGCGGTCGCCCATCGCGACATGGCCGAGCTGATGGAGGGCGGCGACGACAAGCTCGCGCAGATCGCCCGGGCCCTCGTTGCGGACGTCCGCAAGAACCTGTCCGTCGACTGGCTCTCCCGCGAGCCGGTGCGCGCCAAGCTGCGCACCCGCATCCGCCGGGTCCTGGCCATGTTCGACTACCCGCCCGAGGAGGAGCTGGAGGCCATCGACCTGGTCCTCAAGCAGATGGAGACCTTCGCGGCCCAGTGGGCACCCGGCGCCAAGTAGTCCTCAGCAGGCGGGCCGCCATGCGGCCGGCCCGCCTGCTGAGATCGGCGATCAGTCCCGCACGTGCGAGTTGAACGGAGGTGCCGTCGTCGCGGCAGCCCGCCGTCCCGGCCAAGTGCGCTCAAGGCACGCGAGACGCAAGCAGTGGTGCGGCCGTTCGGTGAGGAAGCGTGCGAGCCAGGGGAGGAAACCGGGTCCGCACAGGAGGAGTTCGCCGCGTAGTTCACCTCGACACCCCGAGGTGCGCATCTCGCTCTGCGGCTCGCAGTGCGCGTCCTGGAGGAGTGGGGGGCATCCGCCTGCCTCGGACGTCTCCTGCACCGTCGCCCTGTTGGTGGTGGAACTCGCCGCCAACGCCGTACGCCACGGGCGGTGCCAGGGCTCGACGTCCGGCTTCGCCTGACCTCTGATGCGCGGCGGCGTCTGATCCGTATCGAGGCGGGGGACGCGTCCTCGGACTGGCCCCCGGCCCCTGCGCCTGCGCCGTCCCCCGACGATGAGGCGGTGCGCGGCCTGCTTCTCGTGGACGTGCTGGCCACCCGCTGGGGTGTGACGTCCCGTGTTCCGATCGGCAAGGTCGTCTGGTCGGAAGTGGCGGTGGAGCCCTGAGGCCTTCGACTGAACTCAACCCTGTTCCACGTCGACCAGTTAGCGATAACGGGAGTTATCGGTGAATCAATAGATCGAAGCCATCCAGTCTTCCTACTGTTCCTTTACACCGAGCCCCCACGAAGCGGCGGGCCGGACACCGGAGCAGAGGAGCTGACCGTGACGGCACACCCCGCGCAGAGCACTCACGCTGAAGAATCAGCACCGTCGGCAGAAGCCGAGGACCCGCAGACGCTCTCCGGCCTCCTGGAGACCCGCCTCGCCGCCTCGGTGCTCTCCGACGCGACGAAGGCGATGCTCTGGGAGGCGCTGGGAGACGTCGAAGGGGCCGCCGCGGCCACCTCGCCTCGCCGCGTCTATCTGGACTCCGTCTCCGTCGCCGGCTTCCGGGGCATCGGCCCCAAGGCGTGGCTCTCCCTCGCCCCCAAGCCCGGCGTCACCCTTGTTGTCGGACGCAACGGCTCCGGCAAATCCAGCTTCGCCGAGGCCATCGAGACGGCGTTCACCGGGAAGAGCGCCCGGTGGGACGGGCTCAACCCCGTGTACCGCAGCAACTGGCGCAACCTGCACGACGGTGCCGCGCCGAAGATCGAAGTCAAGCTGTGTGAGGAAGGAGACACCAAGCCCAGCACCCTGACCTGCACCTGGGCGGGGGCCGATGTCACGCTGCCCGACATCGAGTTCAAGCGTCCGGGGCACGGGCACGGGCACGGGCGCGGCGCCTTCGGCGAGGCGGGCTGGCAGCAGCCGCTGACCGACTACCGCCCGTTCCTGTCGTACTCCGACCTCGACCGGATGATCAGCGGGAAGCCCAGTCAGATGTACGACGCGGTCGCCAAGATCCTCGGTCTGGGCAAGCTGACTGGCGCCGACGACCTGCTCCAGCTCCTCGAGAAGGAGCTGAACACCGCGCTGAAGAGCGCTGAAGCGGAGCTGCCGGGGCTGGTCGAGATGCTTTCCGGTCTGGAGGACCCCCGGGCGGATGCGGCGATCGCTGCCCTCGGCCGGACCGGAGCCTCCGACTTCGACGCGCTGACCGTGCTTGTGGAGGGCCTGCCCACCGCCGACGCCGGCCACCTCGACGGGCTGCGCGCCGCCGCTGCCCTGACCGGACCCGACCTCGACGAGGTCGGCCCGGCGGTGGACCGTCTGCGCGAGGCCGTCGCCGTCCTGGGCGACGTGCGCGCATCGGGAGCCGAGGACGCTCACCAGCGCGCCGAACTGCTGGCCAAGGCCCTGGACCACAGCCGCCGTCACCCCGGCGAGGAAGCCTGTCCCGTCTGCGGCTCGGCCCGGCTGCTGGACGACGCCTGGGTAGAGCGTGCGGCCGACCAGATCGCCGCCCTTCGGCAGGAGGCCGCCGCCGCCGAGGAAGCGCGGAGCGCCCTGCGCCGCTCTGCGGATGCCGTCCGGTACCTCGTTACCCAGGCCCCCAACTGGCTTCCGGCCGCGCTGGTCGATCCGTGGGAGGAGTGGACGGCCTGTCGCGGGATCGCCGATCCCGAGCAGCTCGCCGGGCGGGCCGAGAACAGCGCCCTCGTCCTGGCCGACGCCTGCGCCGTCCTCAGGGAGGAGGCGGTCCTGGAACTGGAGAAGCTGGACGAGGGCTGGCGCCGGTGCGTCGCGCGGCTCGCGGGCTGGCTCGACCGGGCGCGTACCGCCCATGCCGGAAAGCCCCGGCTGCGTCAGGTGAAGGCGGCCCGCAAGTGGCTCAAGGACGCCGGCGGGGAGCTGCGGGAGGAGCGGCTGCGGCCCTTCGCCGACCACGCGCAGAGGATCTGGGAGCAGCTGCGGCAGCAGAGCAACGTCGACCTGCGGTCCGTGCGCCTGAACGGCACTGAGAAGGCCTCCGTGCGCAAGCTCGTGATGGACGTGTGCGTGGACGGTACGGAGGCGTCGGCCCTCGGGGTCATGAGCCAGGGGGAGCTGCACTCCCTCGCGCTGTCACTCTTCCTGCCCCGCGCCGCCGCGCCAGACAGCCCGTTCGGCTTCGTGGTGATCGACGACCCGGTGCAGTCCATGGATCCGGCGAAGGTCCACGGCCTCGCGAAGGTCCTGCACGACCTCGGCCAGAGCCGGCAGGTCGTGGTCTTCACCCACGACACCAGGCTGCAGCGTGCCTTCCACGACCAGGAGCTCGCCGTGACGGTGCTCCAGGTCGAGCGGGGTGACCGGTCCATCGTCAAGGTCGAGCGGGAGACCGATCCGGTCGCTCAGGCGCTGAAGGACGCGCGGGCCCTCGCGAGCACGACGGACCTCCCGGCCGTGGCGATGACTCATGTCCTGCCGGGCATCTGCCGGACCGTGCTGGAGCGCGCGTTCACCGAGGCCGCCTGGCTGCGTATGCACAGGGCTGGCATCGCGGAACACGAAGCACAGGCCGCGATCACCGACGCGAACACGCTGAGGGAGATCGCCGCTCTGGGGCTGTTCGGTGACGCGTCCAGGGCGGGGGACATCTACCGGGAGCTGAGCAGGCGCTGCGGGCCGCAGACCGTGGGACTCGTCAGGCAGTGCCAGGAGGGTGCGCATCCCGCGGGCGCTTCCATGCCGGCCCCGCACCGGTTCGTGGACGCTATCGCAGTCATTGCCGAGAACGTACGGAAGCCGGAGGACTCGACGCCGTGAACGCCACCATCCCCCTGTTGCTCGCGACCGCCGACCGGCTCCTCACCGACCCGCCCGCCGCGATGGCGGCGGGCAGGTACCGGGGAGCCGCCTTCGCCCTCCGGACCGCAGTGGAGATCGCGGTCTCCGACGCGCTGCTGGCCGCGACGCCCGCAGTCCGGGCCAGGTCCACGCGAGCGAAGCTCCTCTGCCTGCGCTGCTGCACCGAAGCCGAGACTGCCCGACGGGCCAAGGCCGTATGGAAGCTTCTCTGCCTGGGCTGCCACTACCACCACTACGAAATCGGCCCTACCGCGAGCCAGCTGGAGCTCTGGCGGAGCGAAGTCATTCTCGTTGTCGGCCGATTGGGGAATTGAGTCAGACTTTGCACACCGATTTCTGCTAATCCTATGACCGTTGACACGGGCGCCAGCCCCTCGTAGCGCCAGTATGGCGAACCGCTGATTGCGGCGGGACCAGGCTGACTGGCTGAGCGTGTGGCAGATGATCGGATGCCCTGACCACGGCCGGTTGCGTTTCCTGCGGGATCTTGCCCAGAGCATTCGCGACGTCGAAGGGCCCCATTGCGAATGGTGGGCCCTCCGACATCGTGGCCGGTGAGGCACTGGCGGAGGGTGCGAGATTCGAACTCGTGAAGGGTTGCCCCCAACACACTTTCCAAATGTTCGCCCGGGCGTACGGCGACGATCAGGGGGGTTCTGACCTGCGTCTGAGTGCTCAGGGTGGCCCCGCCCGGACGGGTCCGGACAGGGGCGAATGAGACCAGGAATGAGACCAGGATAGGCACGCCCACGGGACCCGATCTGGCCGACGTCAGCCGAGATGTACCAAAGCCTGCTGGCTGCTCGCACCGCCGAGGAGATCGAGTCCGGGCCGCAGACGAGGCGGCTGCGACGGTCAGGATGATCGCGCTCACGCCCTGCAGCGTCATCATGCCGGAGGAGTGAAGGCCGAGGGCGTACCCGGTGGTGCCGTCCGGACCAAGGCGGACGCCGTCGCTGTGGTTGGAGCGGCACCATTGCAATGAAGTCTTCATGCGACTTCCATAGAAGGCATGCCATCGCCGTTGCGCACAGTCGATCCGGTACGTCTGAGGGCTCGACGCGTCGAGCTGGGACTCTCCCGCGCCGCCCTAGCTGCCCAAGCTGGAGTTTCGACTCGGATGATCTTCTTTTACGAGGAAGGTCGTCACACCCCCACCTCGCAGCGCCTGGAGCAGTTGGCGACCGCGCTCAGATGCAAAGTAGAGGCGCTCACCGGTGTCCCACGTGGTCAGGAGACGTTAGTCGATCTCAGGTATGCCGCCGGGCTGACCTTGGAGCGCGTCGCCGAACTGCTCAAGACCACGCCTGCGGGGAGGGAGCTGCGCGTGTCCGCGCCGAAGGTCTCCGTGCTGGAGAGCGGGGGACAGGTCACTGGGCGGCACTGGCAGGACCCCAAGGCGACGGGGCGCCTAATCGGTCCCCTGGCCAGGGCGTACGGAGTTCCGGTGCGCATGGTCCTTGACGCATGGCTGCGCACCAGGCCGGAAGACCCCGCTCCTGTGCTGTCGGACAAAGCCAAGCAGGCACCTTCGAGGGCGGCTCTGGCAACATGGGATTCGTTGAATGAGCGTCAGCAGGTCTACCTGGGTGAGGTCATGCGGGACGACCGGATGACCGCGACCGAGATGTGGATGCGGCGGCTTCAGCGGCTGCCCGTGCCTAAGGCCGCTGAGTGGCGCCGACTGCCTCTAGCCCTGCGGGCCGCTCCGTCCGTTGTCGGATACACCCGGTTGCAGGAGCGGCTTCGCCAGCGTGGCGTTCACGATCCCGGCGCGGGTTCGACGGTGCACGCTCTAGAGCGTCGAGGGCTGTTGGTGGTCAGTGAGGATTCCGTTGACCACCCTGCTGTTGGGGAGGTTGGACGGGTGCTGGTGGAGATCACCGGGCGTGGCCGGGCTGCCGCCCGTGCGGGGCTTGGCGAACCGCGTGAGCCGGATCCTGCGCCCCACCTGCTTTCGGAGTGGCTATGGGGCGTCGTTGCCCGTGTTGCTTCCGCAGAGCCTGCTGGCCTGGAGGACGACCAACTAGCCGGCCGCTCATTGTTCTTCATCGGAGTGGGCTACCGGGGCAGATCCGGAGCACAGCCGAGCCGTGGCTTCGTGGACTCCGTCCCAGTCATGGCATCGGGAGGGACACACGTCTCGGAGTACCGCTGGCGGCTGACCCAGCTCGGCCTACGCCATGTAGCGGAGTACCTGCACGTCTACCGAGACCTCTATCCGGGAGTCAATACCACAGGACTCGAAGAAATCGCGGGTGACTCGCCATAGTCCGCGCCTTTCCTCCTTGGGCGGCCCGATTGTCAGAGGCGCCGCTTACGCTCCATGGCTGTGACGAGTTCAACGGAGAACGGCGCGCAAGAACTTGGCGATGTCCGTGTTCGCTACCTGGTAACCCGGGCCGCTCTGCGTGCGGCAAAGGCGATGACCGAGCCCGGACTTGAGCCGCAGCAGCGGCTGGCAACCCTGATGGAGTGCCACGGAACGCTGCATGCGGCGCGTGGCCCGGGAATTCTTCTGCCGTTCGGGGAGTTCCGCCGCGCGCTCGGAGGGAATCTGGCGGCCCTGCTGCCCGACAGTGTGGACCCGCTCGACCTGGAAGGGATGCTGGTCGTCGACCGGGATGGACAGGTGACGGAGGACGCCTTCGATCTCGATCTTGAACAGCAGATGCTGCTGCACACGCTGCGGAAGCTCGACACGACCGCAGGAGCGGTGAGCGACAGGGAGCTCCAGTCGGAGATCGACCAGGAGACCGCGTTCACACTGCTGCACAAGCAGGGTGACCAGGCCGTCTACGAAGCCGGACGGTCAGACCTGATCCGTTCTCCTGCTGGTGCCGTGGACGAGCTCTGCGAGCTACGGCTGCCCCCGTTGGTCGCGGACTTCTACCGGGAGATTCCCTACAACTCACAGTTCGAGGGCTGGTGGTTCCCGTGCCCTGTATGCCGGTGGCCGATGCGGATCGTCCTACGGAAGAACAGCGGCGCTCTGGTAGGAGCAGTCCGTTGCTGGCATGCTCCGCACGCGGACATGGGGGCCTCCTACCTGTTTCGGCCGACCACGAATCCCAGTGCCCCCGAGTTGCTACCCGAACCGTCGCCGGCCCGGCCGAGTGGCCGTGAGGCAGTCCTGTATCCGGACCTCGGGGACATCCCGCTGGCTGTGCCCGTCGCTGGGCACAAGGCCGTCAGCCGGGGGATTTGGCGGTACACGACCGTTCCTGGACTTCCTGAGCTGTCCCTGTACGACCGGTTGGTTGATCGCGGCCTCAAGGTGAAGCTGTGGCCAGGGCTCGATGCTTACGACCTGCTGGTCGAGGCCGGGCCCAAGCGGGGCAAGAAGGTGCCGTTCAAGGTTGACGTGAAGGACTACACCTCGGCGGCGACGCTGGCCAAGCTGATCCACGCCCAGGATGGCGACCGCGGTGGCGCCGAGTGGCTGGTGGTGCCTGACTACCGTGCCCGCCAGGTCCCGCTGCTGTCGGGGGTGTGCGAGAAGTACGGCATGCGGGTGGCTGCGGCCTCCGAGTTCGGCGAGATGGTCTGCGAGAAGGCTGGGGTGAGCTGGACATGAGTGATGTGCCGATCGCAGAGACCGCCGTCTACACGGCGCTGGCCCTCGCGGCCCACTACTTTCCTACGTCTGTCGACGGGGACTCCCGCACTGCGGCCCCGTTCGCCGAGGCGGCATCCCTGGTCTCGGGGAAGTACCGGGCTTGGGACCGGTGGAAGGAACTGCCTCACGACGAGAGGCAGCGCATCGCCATGGTCTGCTCCATCGCTCCCGGCGAACTCGCCGACGTCCGCACATTCTCGGTAGCGGCGCGCACCCTGTTGTCACCGCTCACCGCGGACGGAACCAGCAGCGTCCCGGTGATGGGCCCCTTCGAGCTCGTGGGCACCGACCCCTTCACTGCGAATTCCGCGTTCCCCAGGCTCGGCGGTGATCCTCTGGGCTACGTCGACCGTATGACCAGCCGGTTCCGACGCCCCAGCGCCCGCAGCAAGCCTCCGGAGTTCGCAGGACCGGGGACGTGGCTTACCCGGGAGATCTTCGTCAAGAACGTGGGCCAGGTCCACGGCCGGCTGCAGATCCCCACCTACCCCCAGTTCACGGAGGCGCTCGGCCACGACAGTCTGCCCAGCGTCTCGACCGTGCCGTACCAGGCCGACTTGCGCATCCCCACGCCGGAACTGCTGCGCTTGGCAGAAGAGATCGACCTGCGCTTCCCGGAGAGCAAGCGCTACCTGCACAGCACTCTCGGGCAGCTGTTCAAGGTCCTGAAGACCTCGGACACGGTGTCCCCCGAGGAGGCCCTGTCCCTGGCTGCCGGCGGCATGGAGATCTTCAATGCACCCACCGGTACCGGCAAGAGTGTCCTGGTCCGCGTGATGGCTGCCTGGTTCGCTGCCACTGACCGGCGCATCGCTATCGTCTTGCCGGATATCAAGGCGTGTCTGGCCATGACCTGGAATGTGCGCGAAGACCTGGATCACCTGCACCGTTCCGGGAGTATCAAGCAGAAGCGCACGTGCGCGCACCTGATGTCGTCCTCCGGGATGCACGACCGCGCTCTCAAGCTCGCCTCGCTGATCAACGAGTCTGTGGACGCGCCGGGCGAGTGGGGCGAACGAGCCGAACGTGACATCGATCCCCTGGCATACGGATGTGCCCAGAGGACGTTCCTCGAATCCACCGGCGACTACCCGCCCGGACGCGAACCGTGCCTGTCACTGCACCGACAGGGCGTCGGGTCGGCAGCCTGCCCCTGGATCCCCACCTGCGGGAAGTACACCCCCGTCTACGAGGCGGCCACCGCCAACGTCGTCATCATGAACCACTACGTCTTCATGCAAGGCCACCTGAAGATCGGCGTCAATCTGGACGGTCGACCCGTTCGCAGCATGACCGCAGCCGAGTTCGCCTTGCGGACCTGCCACGCGGTGGCGATCGACGAGGTCGACCAATTCCAGTCCCGAGCCGTGGACAAGTGTGCCAGTGAGATCGTCTTGCACTCACGCCGGCACTGGTCGGCAGCGCCCCAGGAGATGGACACCGACGCCAAGCGACTGCGCATCGACGACGAGCACAGCCTGCTGCCTGCCGTCAGCCATGTCCGCCTCATGGCCGAGTTCTTGCTGCTGAGCATCTGCAAGAACGCTCTCAGCCTGCACGCCACCGAGGACGACCGCGCCCAGGCACGCATCCCCGACCAGACCAGCACTCGCTGGCACCTAGCCCGCGGACGGGACCGCACCCTCCTGCGACTGCTGTGGCCGGAAACCGCAGCGGAGGACAGGGCAGACATCCCTGTCGAGTACTTCCAGCGGCTCAACGCGCTCATGCCTGCCCGCTACCAGCGCCTCGACCCGCTCAGCGGGCAGCCGAGCCTGCTCGAACCCGACTGGCACGAGGTCAGGAGCGAGCTCAGCGCGCTGGTGGCGCCCCGTGGCGAACACCTTCTGGATGCAGTCAAGCTCGAACTCCACCGACTCCTCGGGGACGCCGTCAAGGACCCTCACCAGCGGACACAAGCGATCAACCTGCTGGTCACCAGAACCGCCATGATCGAGCTGGACGAGGCGCTCTCGGCCCTCCAGGAGAAGGCCCACGACTACCGCTCCTCCGGTCTGCGCTCGGCCCAGAGGATGTCCAAGGATCTGCAGTCCGGCGCCGTCGCCTCCGTTCTGCCACTCGGCATGCTGGGTCGAGCGATCACCGGCTACCGTGTCACCGGTCTGGACGATAAAGAGAAGAACGCCTCCCTGGTCGCCCAGACCATCGCCGGCGACCCGCACACCTTCACCGCCGAACTGGGCGGCATCGTTTCGCTTATCCTGGCCGGCGTCGAGCGGCCGGTGATCGGGCTGTCGGCCACCGCATACTTCCCCCAAGCGGTACGTGAACACCTGCATGCCCCGGTGCGCTGGTGGATGACCGACGCCCAGGCTAAGTCCATCCGGGCCCGGAAGCACCGGATCGACTACGGCGAGGGCCACCCTCTCTTCGGTGACCCCATCAAGGTCTCCGGCACCCACCCCAGCCGTAAGAAGGACGCTCTCATCGAGCTGGGCAGCAACCTGTACGACCAGTACATCCACCGCGAGCTCGAACGCACCGCCGTCAAGGACCCGGACCGGGCACACGTCCTGGTCGTCGCCAACTCCTACGAGCAGTGCGCCTGGCTCGCCCGCGGCATCGCCCGGGCCGGGCGCTACGACGGAGGGCTCTGCCTGGCGGTCAGGGCCGAAGACCTCCACAGCCCCAACCCCGAGCTACCCCGAGAGAACGTGGCCGTACGGCTGACCGCCGAGGAGTTCGAGGACTTCCCTCGGCACGGGAAGATCCTGGTCGTGCCGTTGTCGCTGATCGCCCGAGGACTCAACATCGTCAAGGGCACCCGCTCAGCGGTCCGCTCCGTCTACCTGTGCGTGCGCCCCCTCGCCCTGCTCAACGACCCCGCCGAGATGTACGGAAGCATCAACGCCGCCGGACTGCGAGCCCTGCCGACGGGCGGCAGCCCGCTTCCCTCACAGGCCCTGACTAAGGCCAGGGATGCCGCCTGGGACCGTCTCGCACTTCTACTACGTACCGCTCCACAGTTCACGGCAATGCACAAATCCCTCCAGGAGGAAGTCGTCGCTGGCATGATTGTCGACCTCATCCAGCTTGCTGGCCGCGCCCGCCGCGGCGGCACCGAAGCCGTGCTGCACATGGTCGACTACGCCTTCCACGAGGACACCTGGAGCGCCGACCTGGAAACCGTCCTCAAGCGCATTCATTCCCAATGGGCGCCGGAGGTGAAGCAGCGCATGAACGACCTGTATGGGGAGGCACTCAACGCCTTCCTCTCCTACGCCGGCATCGAACCCCACGACACCGGCCTCCCGGGCAACTGAGCGAGCAGAGACGGAAGAGGACACGTGACCCAGCAGGACCGTGAACCCGGCAAGTACCTGAACACCCTCGCCTTCCGCTGTACCCCGGAGCTGGTCGGCGACGCCGCAGTCCACGTGCGCCACTTCGACGAGGCGACCTGGAAGCTCTGGGACGACTTCGACAGGCTCTGCAAGAAGAAGTTCAGGAACGACTCGGCCCAGGCCCCCTACTCCATCGCCACCACGGTCCTCAACATGACCAGCGGCGGCTACGTGTACTTCGATCCCGACCGCCGCGCCCCGTTCCTCGCCTCCCTCCAACCCCTCGACGACAAGCTGCTTCGCCGTGTGTTCACCCTCGCCTATCACCTCGCCCTGGGGCAGGACGTCAGCACCATCGACCTCACCGCTCCTCCTGAGCTCGCCAAGAGGTTCGCTGACACCCCTGAACACACGTACTCGCTAGCCACCTACCTCCAGACCACGAAGAACGCTCAGCCCACGGCCCCCAACTGGCTCTACCGCACAGTTGCCTGGCAGCTCTCCCAGCAGCTCGCCACCGAGCCCTGGGCCATCTCCGACAGCCGGACCGTCAAGCTGCGGCCCGACACCACCGGCGGCCTGGTCGCCTTCGACGACCCCTGGACGAACGAGCAGGGCGGTCGCTACGCCCTCTCCCGAACAGCTCTCAACCTGAAGACGCTGCCCAACGTCTCCAATCCCGTGCTGCTGCTGACATCACGGGTAACCCGGATCTCCTCCTCCCTGGTCTTCTCCAACACCGCCCTCGCCGAGCAGCCCGGCAGGAACCACCCGCTCCTTGAGGTCACCCTCAACGGCCGCGGAGGTGCTCGCACCATCAACCGCCTTGCGCTGCAGGCTCTCGGCCGCCTGGAGATGGATTACTCCATCCTGCGTGCTATCGATGAGCGGTCGCAGGCGGAGCAGAAGCTGCTCGCCGAGGTGGCAAAGGCGAAAGCCGAGGGGAAGGAGCCGCCCCGCTTCGCCAGCGGGCACCCCGGCAAGGTGTGGCCCATCCTGCCGAAGAATTTCTCCTTCCCCGTCGGCACCGGTACCGGCATGCAGCACCTGCGGCTCCTGTACCAGCACTTCACCAAGGTCTTCGACACCGACGCCGTGCCGCTGGAGGCACGTGAAGTACGGATGAGCCTGCCGCACCGGCCGACAGACCCCGAGAACATCTCGAAGATGGAATACCTCCGCCGCAAGGCAGAGCGCGAGGCACATCCGGAGCCCAAGACACTGGGTCCGATCCGTAAGCGCGGCACCCTTTTCCCGACCCCAGAATCCATCTCCGCCTCAGTCGAGGCCGCCGGCTTCAAGAAGCTGCGCATCGTCTGCCTCTGGTACCAGGACGACACCCGGCTCCGGATGCTTGACACCTTCTGCAAGAGCTTCGACCTCAACCCCGAAGGGCTCGACCGGGAGAACGGCCAGGAACTCCGGCTGCACGGCGACCAGATCGTCGCAGAATTCCACTACGCCCCCGCCTTCCTCAAGCCCGGCCCCTCCGGCGAACGCAGGGACGCACTGGCGGCCACCGGCGCACCGATCCGCTCCCAGAACGGGGTGCTTGTCGCAGCATGGTGCGAGACCGAGATTCCCACGTCGGTAGTGGCAGAGGAGTATGCGGGGGTCAGTTTGGACGATCTCGACGCCAAGCCGCAGACCAGGAACATCTTCGGAGACCTCGGCGTCCCCAGCCAGTACCTCCGTGGCCAAGACGAGAAGGGTGTCGTTTTCAAGCCCAAGGCCAAGGACCACCCCGCCGAGATGGCCCTTCTCGATCTCTACCGGTCGCTCGGCATCGTCGACGGCCGCATTGCGGACGCCCTACGTCCGGAGAAGGCGGGTTACCCGGTCGACCGCATCGCACACGTGGGTATCCACGTACGGCAACAGAACCGACGAAAGGGGGAGTTCGGCCAGCCCAAGGTCGTCATCACCGCGTCCGCCCTCGTGCCTCCGCAAGCCACCGGCGGTACCTGGACCATGCTCGGGTGGAGCTCTACCCGGCCCGAATGGCAGCCCTACCACCTCGCCCAGCCGGCCTTCCACGCCAGCGCCTACCCAGAGGGAACGGGCGATAAGAAGACCTACCGGCAGCGCTGGGACGACGCGGCCGAGACCGTCGAACGCGCCCTCGCCGATCTCGCCGACGAACTCGACGGTACGCCGTACGTCGTCACCGTGGACGAGTTGGCCTCCCGACGAATGTGGGACGGGCTGCAGAACATGCGGCAGGGAGGCTCGCCCGGTGACGGCAACAGCCGCTACTGGCTCCCCGGCACCACGCTGAGCCGCGATGACAGGCCGCAGGCCGTCGTCCGCATCAACATCGACAGCGATGAAGTGCCGCAGCCGGTGAGCACCACCCGTTTTGTCAAGGCCAAGGACAGCGAGCCGGTGGAGCAGGACACGGCGACCACGCTCTACCAGGTCACCACGGACTTTGGCGCACCTGCATGGATCCTTTGCAACGTCCCGCGAGCCTTCGACGGGGACGGAGCGGGCCGGTTGGGCTCGAAATACACGCGTTGGGATGCCAAGGCATCCGTCTTCTCCGATAAGAAGGAGGACCGCCGCAAGGGAGAGATGCCGCAGAACTGGTACTCCATGACGGCCAGCGAAATCTACCCGCTCGCCTGCGCTGCCGGAGTCTCCGAGGAAGCCCTCGCCATCACCACGGCGAAGCTCTGTCACCAGAGCCAGTTCTGGGACGGCCGCTCCCGTTTCCCGCTCCCCCTGCACGCCGCGAAGCAGATGGACCTCGACCACCCGCAGTACCGACGCACGGCCGCGCCTGAGGAGAAGCTGAACCCGGAACTCGGTATCGAGGACGCTACTGCCGAGGGAACCGAGGAGTAGAAGTACTAGGGCTCGCAGGGGGCGGCTTCACCGAGTTCCGTAATACCGCCCCCACATACGGAACCGCGACCTGTTCGTCTCGACCTGGTGATCGTGGCTACGTTCCAGACGAGCTTCGTGAATAGGGTTTGCCGCCGCACTATCGGGACCAAGAGCTGCAGTGCGCCGTTGCCGCACTGCGGCGATGGCTGCTGAGCCTCGGCGAGCACCAAGCTTCACGTTGAGGCAGTCGTTCGAGTCCATCGCCATCCCAGAGGGGGTGTAAGCGATGACGCCGTGCTCGGACCCGGCCAGGGCCCGCATCGCGGTGCACCGCTGCCCGGCGTCGCCGCTGGTGTACTTGATCACGACCGAGTCCCTGCGGTCGGCTGGGTCTTCTTCATCAGGATTGCCGGGCAGGATGTAGGCCGCCTCCACGTCCTGGACACGCTTCACCCATGCGGGGACTCCGGCCCCGAAGCTGGGAGCCACGCGGGGGGTGGGTGTGTCAGGGGCCTGCGGCGTCGGCGCAGTCGATGGTGAAACCGCCGAGGGGCTCATCGGTGCGATGGGTGCTGCCGACACGTGAGAGGGCGCCGAGGTGGTCCCGTTCACGTCACTGTCATCGAGGTCGAGCAGGAATGCCAAGGCGACGACGGCTACGAGTCCGAGGCCGGCGAACAGGCAGGCCCGGGAGAGCGGCGGCCCCGCACCAGCAGGCGTCGTCTGAGAGGTCAGTCTGTCCGGAGGGACGGATAGCTCGCTTCCGGTGCTGAGCATTCGTATCTCGATGTTGCCGTCGGCCGCGTGGCCCGTGACATTGGCACGGTTCCCCAGGTACCGGACGATCGAGCCGACCGGGAAGCTCTGTGGCGCGGGCGTCAAAGCAGGAGCCTTTCGATTGCAGGAGATAAAGCTGGTGGCTCAGCCGAGGTAGGGGTATGTGCCGGCGAGGTAGTCGCCGATCTGCTGGCGCATGCTGGGGTGGATGTCGTACTGGTCGAGCTCGGTGGGCTGGATGAAGCGGACGCCGTCAGCCTCGTCGTTGATGGTGGGATCGCCGCCGAGGGGGCGGCCGATGTAGGTGTTCTCGTACTGCTGGCGGATCTCGCCGTCGGTGTAGGCCACGATGTGGTGGGGGTTGGTGTAGACGCCGAGGAAGCCGGTGATCTCGGCGACGATGCCGGTTTCCTCCAGGCATTCGCGGACCGCGCATTCGGCGGCGGTCTCGCCGATGTCCTGGGCGCCGCCGGGCAGCGCCCACTGGCCGGTGTCCCGGCGACGCTGGAGCAGGATGGCGCCGTTGTCGTCCATGACGAGCAGGTTGCTCGCAGGGATGAGGGTGTTGGCCTTCGGCGCGGTGGGGTCGTTGTAGTACTCAGTCCTACCCATGTGCGGCGGTCCCCTCCTGGTCGGGAGTCCAGGGCCGCGAGCGGCCCGGACGGCTTCGCGGCCCGATCGTAGTTGCCGCGTACTCGTGGTGGCCTTGCACGGTAGCGATGGACGAAGGGGCGTCCGATTTGGCCCCGGCAGGGGCAGCATCCGGTCACCTGGCGCGCCGCCGCCGTGAATCCGTTGCGAGGGGCTTGTGGGATCCCTATCCTCGTGACCAACGCGTCGACGGAGATGAGTAGCCACGGATCATGCGAGCAGAGAGAGCCGCCGGTAGCTGTGAAGGCGGACTCGCACCCGTAGTGAAGACCCTCCCGAGCGCGGGGAGGAAAGGCCCTCGGGCCCAATGCCCCGCCGGTTTGCCCCCGTCATCGGGCTGAATGAGGCCGCCGCTGTCTGGCGGTGGCAAAGGCGTGGTGGCACCGCGAGTACCCTTCTCGCCCACGCTTCCAAGGGATCATGACGACGCCCCTGGAGGGCTGCGATGATCCACAGCACTAGCCGCGTACTGGTTTCTGACCTACGCGCACACCTCGACCAGACCGTCACCGTCTCCGGCTGGGTGAACGCATTCCGGCTGCAGCGCAAGATGCAGTTCGTCATCCTGCGGGACCACTCCGGCATGGCGCAGGTGACCCACAAGCGCGACGGCGGCACGCTCGAAGCCGTCATCGAGTCGCTGACCCCCGAGTCCGCCGTCCGGATCACCGGACGTGTCGTAGAGGCGGCCCAGGTCAACCTGGGCGGGCTGGAGATCGTCCCCGAGACGATCGAGGTGCTGAACCGGGCGGAGACGCCGCTGCCGATCGACGAGCACACCGGCCCCGAGCACCGGCTCGACTGGCGGTTCCTTGACGTACGCAAGCGGGCCACCGCGCAGATGGTGTTCGCCGCGCAGACGACCCTGGAGCAGGGGCTGCGCGAGTACGCCATGCAGAACGGCTGCACGGAGATGCACACGCCGAAGCTGATGGGCACTGCCTCGGAGTCCGGCGCGGAGGTGTTCAAGCTCGGGTACTTCGACCGCTCGGCGTACCTGGCGCAGTCGCCGCAGTTCTACAAGCAGATGGCCGTGGCCGCGGGCATCGACAGGGTCTTCGAGATCGGGCCTGTCTTCCGGGCCGAGCCGTCGTATACCTCCCGACATGCGACCGAGTTCACCGGCGTGGACGTCGAGCTGTCGTGGATCGACGACGTCGAGGACGTGATGGCGTTCGAGGAGCGGATGCTCGCCCACGCCATCGCAAAGGTCGCAGAGGTCCACGGTGAGGCGATCCGGGAGGTCTTCGGGATCGAGGTCGTCGTGCCGGAGGCTCCGTTCCCCAGGATCACGATGGCCGAGGCGCAGGAGATCCTGCGGGCCGGCGGCTGGGACCCCGAAGGCGTCAAGGAGGACCTGGACCCGGAAGGTGAGCGCACCATCGCCGCCCACATGAAGGAGCTCACGGGCCACGAGTTCGTGTTCATCACGCACTACCCGGCCAGCATCAGGCCCTTCTACCACATGCGTCCGGCGGACCAGCCTGACCTGACACTCAGCTTCGACCTGCTCTGGAAGGGCCTGGAGATCACCACCGGGGCCCAGCGTGAGCACCGCTCCGACGTGCTGCTCAAGCAGGCGGAGGAGAAGAGCATGGACACCGAGCCGATGCAGGACTACATGAACATCTTCCGCTTCGGGTGCCCGCCCCACGGCGGCCTCGGCGCCGGCCTGGGCCGGATCCTGATGGTCATGCTCGGCCTGGACTCGATCCGCGAGGCCGCGTTCCTGTTCCGCGGCCCGAACCGCCTCACCCCCTGAGCCAGGGGTAGACGCACCGCTGCCCCACCGCCGGCCTGGCGGCGGGGCAGCAGGGGCTCACCGGGTGTGGCCGAGGTCGAGCGGCCCCGCCTCGGCGGGGTTCTTGTCACTGGATGTCGCACAGCAGTGAGACCACCTATGGGCAGGAGTGGCTCGGCGGCCCGCTCGCTGCCCACCGTGCGTGGTGCGTATCCGAAGGGATGGCCCCGGAGGAGTGGCGCAGCACCCTCAACGACGACCCGGAGGGTCGGCGTCTGTACGCGGCGCTGGAGGTCGGGGAGATAAGGCAGGTTGAATGGCACGAGGGCACTGCCGTTCTGCTGGGCGCGCACGTGGACCCGGTGAACCTGAAGGGGCGGGGGTGCCAGCGGCTCGTCGGATGGCGGCCCTTGCCAGTGCGGCGCGGGCTGCTGGTGATCGGGTCGCCCTGTTGTCCAACGGCTTCGGATTGGACCCGTTCAACGCGTACGAGCACGCCGGACTCTCCCATCGCTATTCAGGCAGGTCTTGTGGTTCATGCACGCAGGGAGCTGCTGCGGGCTCGGTGACGGCCTCCGCGGGTTCGGGGGTGGTCGTCCACCTCGATTCGCGTGTGGGTGCTGCTTCGGTGCGGCTCGTCTATGAGGCGGATGGACTGCCATACCCGCTCGTGGAGTTCGGAGATGCAGGGGTCACAGGCGAACATCGGTGCCTGCATGCCCGCGACGCTCGCTGGCCCTATCCATAAGACGCGTGTCCGGCGTTGGCCGCAGTACAGCCAGCAGACACCGTCGACCCACGCGTTCGAGTCATCGGTTTGGGCGGGCGTGGGCAGACCTTCGTGGACGTACGCCGCGATCCCGGGAATCACCAGGTGGTTGAGCATCAGGAGTCTCCAGTTCGGTTCGCGTCTTCACCGGTTGTGGGTGGGGAAGTCGGATGGCGCCTTGCGGCGGTGACTACTGGCGGATGTACGTGAGTCCGGGGGCGCGGTCGAGGTCGAGGGTGAAGCGGTCGACCTGGTCCGTGCTGCTGGGCACGGTGAGGGTGTAGCCGTTGCCGGCGTAGATGCCCGAGCCCGTGGGGATGAGCTGGTCGCATGTCCCTCGGCGCCACAGGTGGAGAGCGTCGGCCCTGCGGGTGAGGCGAAGGCTGCCGGGGGCCTGGTCGCAGGCGAAGGTGCCGAGCTCTGTGTGCTGGCCGACGTGGTCGGGTGTGGGCTGATCTTGTATGCCAGTGCTTGAGGCTCGCTCCCGGGCTGCTGCGCGGACGAGGGCCTCCTTCTGGGCCAGCGTCGGCTGCCGGTGGAGGTCCCGGAGGATGGCGGCGGTGACGCGGTCGGCCGAGAGCCTGGCGTTGTTGGACAGGACGATCACGCGCAGCCCCGATGCCTCTAGGTGGGTAGCGGCGGAGAAGCCCTGTTCGTGGCCGTAGTGGAAGACAGCGGTGTGGTCGGGGCGGGCGTCGGCGTAGAGCCCGGGGCCGTAGAGATAGGGCTCGTGGTCGCTGGGCTCGTAGTCCACAGTTTCCTGCCAGGGGAGCTGGTGGGGGTGCTGCCAGCGCTGGTGGAGGTAGGTGAGCCAGCGGTCGAGATCGCCGACTGCGGTCCATAGGGTTCCGGGGCCGGGCAGGGTGACCGGCACTTCTGTGTGCTGCCAGCCGTGGTGGGTGGCCTGGTAGGCGGATGCGGCTCCGGGGATGACCTGGCGCGGGTCCGCTTTGAAGTGGGTGGAGTGCATGCCGAGCGGGCCGAAAACGCGGTGCCGGGCGAGGTCGGACAGCGTGGTGTGGTGGACTGTTTCGAGGATCTCTGCCAGGAGGAGGTAGTTGGTGTTGCTGTAGAGGAAGCGGCCTTCGGGGACGGCGCGCTGGTCCTGGCGGTAGGCGAGGGTTCGCAGGTCGTCGGCCGTGTAGTGGTCGAGGTCCCGGAAGCCGGCGAGTGAGAGCAGGGACTCGGCGTCGCGTATGCCCGATCGATGGGTGACGAGGTCCGCGACGGTGACATCGCTGATCTTGAGTCGGGGCAGCAGGTCCGCGGTCTTCTGGTCCAGGCGCAGGAGATCGTCATGCGCGGCGAGCAGGATCAGGTGGGCGGTGATCTGCTTCGCGACCGAGCCGACGTTGAAGGTGGTGTCCGGTCCGATGGGCAGTCTGTGTTCGAGGCTGGCCAGACCGGTGTGCAGAAGAGTGGGCTGTTCGCCTGGCCGGTGGACCAGCAGGGTCAGGCCGGGCTCCTCGTCGTGGGCCGCGTTCACAGGGCGAGGGCCTGGCGGTGGGCGGCAGCGAGGCGGTCACGGAGGCCGTCGTCGCTGATCAGCTCCAGAGCGAGGGCGTGATCGGGCGTGGTGCCGGCGAGGAGGCTTCGCTGTTGGTCGAGGTAGGCGGTCAGGAACCCGTGCAGATCTCCCGTGGCGCTGTTCAGCGCGTGCGCGGTGAACAGCATGGTGAGCGGGAACGCCCAGCAGGCGTGGAGGAAGCCGAACGCCGGCCGCATCGTCTGCTTCCACGGGGAGTGGAAGTGCGCGGCGTCGCTGATCTTGCATCCCGTTGCCGCGAGGGCGTCGTTCAGCCAGTTGTGCCCTGCCTCGTGGATGAGGTCGCGGGCCAGGACGATCGGGTCGTCGACGTGATCCATGAAGACCGTGCCCGGCAGGCGGCTGATGGTCCAGCTGTCGAGGGTCTCGCCGAGGTTCTTCGTCCGCAGAAGGCACAGGACGACGGCGTGCGCGGCGAGCAGATCGCCGAACCCCGCTCGTGCGGCGCTGGCGTACGCGTCGGCCGCGAGGACACGCAGGTGAGGCTGGGCGGGTTCGGTGCCGGGGCCCAGGACGTAGTAGGGGGTCTCGGAGATCGCGGATCGGGGCAGGTCGGCGAGTGTGGGCGCGACGACCACGCAGGCGCCGACCGCGGTGGGAACGGAGTTGGTGGTGGCCCCCGCGTCGGGGTGGGCGACATACCAGTCGAAGGTCGCGGCATCGCCGGCGCGGGCGGCGGCTTCGGCCCCTTCGAGGGCGTGGTGAGCCAGGCAGTAATCGGCCGCCGTACTGGTGCTGGACTGAGGCGCCTGGGATCCGGGGCGGATGACCGCGTGGATGCGCTGCGTCCGCTCGTGGTGGAGACGGCCGATCGGCGGGAGGTCGAAGAGGTCGGCGAGGATGTGCATGTGGCGGCTCTCCTGTTCGGTGGTGGGCCTGGGGCCGGGCCGCAGGTGCTGACGGCCCGGCCCCAGGTGTGTTCACCGGCTGCGTTCAGCGTGCCGGGCGGCTGTGGTTCAGGCGGTGGTGGTCTCCGCCTCGGCCGCCGGCCAGCCCTCGGCCGAGACGCTGGAGGTGTGGGCGGTGGTACGGACGGTCTCGTCCTCGCCGCGCAGGTCCTCGACGTTGGCGAGGAAGTCGGCGATGCGGTCCTGGTTCATGAGGTGTTCCGCCTTTCGGTCTCGTTGGCTTCGGCTTGTTCCGCTTGCTCTGCGGTGGTGCCGGGTACGCGGCGGTGCTCTCGCCCTGGGCATGAGGGGCTCCCTCGCGGTGATCAGCGGTGGTGGAGGTCGGCCGCTGTGCGGAGCGCGGTGTGTAGGTCGTCCATGGCGGGGCGGTCACCCGCGTCGTCGGAGAGCGCGGCGGTGACGATGCTGCGCAGCGGCTCGAGGATGAGGGGGAGTTTCGTACGGCCGGCGAGGCGGGGGATGTCCGCGCACAGGTACCGGTAGATGAGGACGGCGAGGCTGAACACGTCGGCTGCCGGGGTGGCCTCGTGGTAGCCGGTGAGGTACTCCGGCGGCCAGTGGACCTCGGGGCCGCGGTGTTCAGGCCCGCGGGGGGTGGACAGGCGGCGGGCGGCTCCGAGGTCGGTGATCAGGCCCCGACCTTGGTCGATGAGGATGTTCTCCTGGTAGACGTCGCGGTGGACGATTCCACGCTGGTGCAGGTTGCCCAGGCCACCGGCGACGTCGGCGAGGATGCTGAGGCCCTTGGCGGTGTCCTTGGACGTGGCCATGAAGGCCCGGAAGTTCCCGCCGTCGCAGTGCGGCATGGTGTACCAGTCGAACCGCTCCGAGCTGCCCTGTTCCAGCAGCGGGACGATGTGATCGGTTCCTCCGGCGGCGGCGGTCAGCTCCGCCTCGTGGCGAAAGTCTTCGCGGGTGAGGGCGCGTTCGGTCTCCGTCATCTGCGCGTACCAGTAGAAGCCGTACGCGGCGAGCCTCTCGCTTGGGTCAAGCTCGGCCAGGACGTGGTTGCTGCCGAATCCCGCCTTGACTACGACGTCCTCCTGGCCGAAGCGGCTTGCTCTGACCAGGGTGCTGGCCCGCGTGAACGCGAGGAGGTCGCTGATGTGCCAGCCGTCCGTGCGGAGCTGATCGAGGACCCAGGCTGCGGGATGCATCGGGTGCAGGTTCATCGGCTCGCTTCCTTGTTCGGGGCCGTCGGGCTGTCGGCCGAGCGGAGGTCCTCCATGCAGGCATCAACCAAGGCTTCGAGGTCGGCATGGGTCGTGCAGGGGTGCTTCAGCACTGGCAGGCCGGTGGCATTGGTCCAGGCGTCGGCGGCCTCGTTGTAGAGGTCGGCCAGCCGGGCGGCGGCCTCGGGCTGTTCGGTGAAGCGGCGCTCTGTCGCACGTCGAGTGATGCGGTCGTGGCAGATGTCGGGCGCGGTGGTCAGCAGAACGGTCAGCTGCGGACGGACCTGGGTCTGCTCGGCGAGGCGCTCGACGTACGCGTCGGCGGGCTGCCGGTGGAGCAGGGCGAGCAGGCAGGCGGTGGAGAGGGTGAGCCGGTCGGCGAGGACCGGGCCCTCGGTGAGGGCGACGGCGATGTTGAAGCGGGAGTGCAGAGCCAGGTCCTGGGCGGCGGCCTCGATGGCCTCCCGCTCGTCGCCCCCGTGCCCGGCCCGCAGGTGGATCAACGTGCGAGTGGCCGAGTGGGAGAGCCAGGAGAACTGGCCGATGTGGCTGAGGGGGATGTCCTCGGCGTGGGCGGTGGCCAGGAGCCGGTCGCGCAGGGTGCTCTTTCCGGCGCCGGCTATGCCTTCCAAGGCCAGGAGCACGCGCTCACCCGGCCGCGGTGGGCTCGGCGATGAGCCAGCTGATGAACTTGGCGACCCGGCCGGCGGTGACCGGGAGGGTCCCGTGCGCGAGCTGGGAGCCGTACAGCAGGGCCGTTCCGGGGGTCGGGGCGACGCTCCAGCGGGTGCGGGGCATCTGCTGGAACCAGGTCGCGGAGTTGTCGGCTCCGTCGTGGGCCAGCCACATGCCCTCCGCGTAGCCGTTCGAGGCGGCATCGGGGGCCTTGCCGTTCCACAGCCGGTCGTTGGAGGCGGTCTCGACGTAGAAGTCGCCTCCGGCGTCGGCCTGGGTGATCACGACGCTGATGCCGGCGATCTGGCGGGGCCAGGCGAGCGGGTCGGGGGCGATGCCGTCGAGGTGGCTGGTGATGTGCTGGCCCACGCCGTACTCGACGTACGTCCACGGGCGGCAGAGGGTGATCGAGGGCATGACGCGGGAGAGGGCCGGGCGAGCGCGTTCGAAGGCGTCACCCAGGAGCTTCTCGGCGACTTCGGGGATCGAGGGGATCTCGACGCGTCCGGCCGGCTCGTAGACGGCCATGGCCTCGTCGGGGCTGTGGCCGGGGATTTCGTGGATGGAGGTCCGGCGCTCGTCACCGAAGCGGCTGGTGCCGCCGCTGGTCAGGACGTCGTTCATCAGGTCGGCGAGGCGGGCACGCTCAGCGTCGCTGAGGAAGTTCTCGATGCTTCCGACGCCGACGGTCTCGGCTATGTGGATCACTTCGTGGTTCCCCCTTGCTGGAGCACGTGGTGGATGTCGTTCAGGTCCGTGCAGTGGTTGAGCCAGCTGACGACCGGGCTGCGGGTGGCGGCCAGCGGGTCCTGCCACAGGGCGAGGAGTTCTCCGGTCAACGGCAAGGTGGCGCTGTCGGGCAGCAGGCCAGCACCAGGTGTCTCGGCCTGGGCCAGGGCGCGGCACGAGGTCCTGTGCTGCTGGGCGAAGACGAGGGCGAGACGGGATGCGGCCGCGATACGGCAGGCCCGCAGGAGAGGGTCCGCGGGTAGCGGCAGGCCGTACGAGCGGTGTTCGGTGACTGCCCATGCCTGGGCGATGCCGGCGCCGGAGGCTGCGATGCGGCAGGCCGCGCAGCACCGGTGGTCGGAGTCCGGGCAGAGGCGAAGGTGCTTGCCGAGGGTGGTCGCGATCTCGTCGAGGACTGCCCAAGCGGTACTGGCCAGCACGGTACCGATGTTTGGCTGTCCGAATCCCGAGGTGTCCTTGTGGTAGCAGCAGGCCTCGCCCGCTCGGGGCTGCTTGCTGGAGGTGAGGGCGGGTTCGATGAACAGGGTGTGGAAGTAGGCGATGCGTCCCAGGAGCTGGTGGATGGTGACCGCGTCGCCGGGCTTCATCGCAGCACCTCCTCGGGGGCTTGCGGCGACACCGGCAGCGGGCAGGCGCACACGGATTCGGCCTTGGGGCGCTCGGCGTCGAGGGCTGCGGCCAACACAGCGGTGGCCTCGTTCAGGCGGGCGAAGTAGCCGTCCCACCCCTGACCGGCGCCGGGGTCCAGGCTCAGGTCGAGGACCGGGGTGGTGGTGCCCGTGCTCTCGCAGGTGAGCTCCGAGCGGCCGATGTTGACCTCGATGCCCGCGGGCAGGAGGGCGCTTGCGAAGGTGGCGGCCCGGCACAGCGCCGCAGCAGCGCGGGCGTACTCCTGGCGGTCGCGGGGGAGGAGCCCGATGCGTAGACCTGTTGGGGCCAGGTCCGCGCCGGTGTACTGGTGGCCCTGGCAGCTGTCGTACGTGACGAGCCCCCAGGCTCGGGTGACTGTGTCGACTAACGGCCAGACGCCGGGTTCGATGGCCGCCCGCCACATCGGGTGGCCTGGGGTCAGATCGTCGGCCTCGTGTATACCGGCGAGGCCCATGGTGTTGATGTTGCCGTGCTCACTGGTGTGCAGCCTGACTTCGCTGCCGACGAGGTCGGGAGTGTCCCAGCTGGTCAGGAAGGCGTTCGCGTCGCGCATGCTGTTCGGGGTGCGCGGGCGCCACCGCAGGCTCTGGCACCAGGCGCCGGCGGGATGACCGGGCTGGGCAAGCAGTGCGGCGACGCCGTCGATCATCCGCATGCGGTAGTCGCAGTACGCGTCGTGATCGGCGGACGGGTCCTGGCGCCAGCGGGTGGCGATGCATCCTCCGCCGCAGGTGGTGCGGTAGTCGCAGGTCGTGCACTTGTCCATCAGGGCTTTGCCCTGGTCCAGGAGGAGAGAGTTCTGCTGGGCGCGGGCCACCTCGTGCTCGTCGGCCGTGGACTCCAGCTGGGTGAGGCGGGCCTGGGGCCAAGGAAGTTCGTCGCAGCTCCCGAGGCGGCCATCGGGGTAGAGGGTGAAGACGTGGTCGCACTTGAGGTCGGAGAAGTGGCAGAACCCTGTCGTCAGCCCCCGTAATCGCCGGATCGTGGAGACGGCCGGTTCCAGCTTGATGCGGGCGAAGTGTCCGGCGGTGATCCAGTGAGCGGTGGCGGCGAGGACGAACTGGGTGTACTCGTCGGGATGGATGGCCCAGGCCGGGCCATCGGCTGCGTTCACGGCAGCCTGCTGAAGCAGTCGGCTGGCCGACTTGCGCCTGCTCGGCAGGGCCGTGGAGCGGCGGATCGTGGAGTCGAAGCAGGGTACGAAGCTGATCGCGTTGACCGAACCGAAGCCGGCGAGGTGGTCCAGCACCTCTTCGGCGCGGTCCAGCACCGCCGGGGTCACCGCGGCGATCACACCGACGCTCCGGCCCCGCTCCGCGAGCAGGTTCAGGGCAGCGGCGACGCGCGGATACACGGGCTTGCCGTCGTAGCCGACGCGCCAGGCGTTGCCCTGGGCATCACCGTCGAGGGAGATGCCGATCCGGAGGTCCGGGCAGAGGGTGTCGAACATGTCGAGCCAGTCGGCGTCGAGCAGGACACCGTTGGTCTGCAGGCTGACGCGGACGACCTGCGGCAGGCCGGACAGCTCCGCCAGGATCTCGCCGATGTGCTCTCGCCCGGCCGTCAGGGGCTCGCCGCCGTGGAGTTCGACGGCGAGCTTGCGGCCCTTGAAGATGCTGGCCAGGCGCCTGATCTGGTCGGCGCTGACCCTGGCACCCCCCGGGGCCTCCTTGCGCTTCTCGTAGCAGTAGAGGCAGTCGATGTCGCACGTCTCGCCGCGCGTCTTGACGATGACCGACACCGCGGTGCCGGTGTCATCGGCGTCCAGGCTCCGGTAGAGCCCGTCGATCGTGTGGCGCTGTTCTGTGCTGAGGTTCATCGGCTGCCCCCTCCTATGCTGCCGTGACCGGATGAATGGCTAGTCGGACAAACGCCCCAGCAGGGCGCCCTGGCCGGACTGGAGAATGTGCGCGGCCTCCAGCGGGATCCAGAAGCACTCGAAGTGAGTCGGCTCCTGCTCGCCGTCGTGGTCCTCCTGGCTCATCCACCGCTCCGGGGTCGGCTCGGTGAGCTCCAGGTGGAAGACGTGCCGGTGCTGGATCTCGAACCGGTACGGGCTGATGTCGTACTCGGTCTCGCCGAGCTTGCGGACGAGCTTGAAGTCCGACAGTCCGGTCTCCTCGCGGGCCTCGCGCAGGGCGGCGGCGTCCGGGGTCTCACCGGGGCGGATGCTGCCCGCGGGGACCTGGATGCCGACCTCCTCGTAGGAGTAGTCGGTGTGGCGGAACACCAGCAGGCGCCCGTCGCGCACGATGTAGACGAGGACCTTTTCCTTCGTGACCTTCTTGGGCATAGCGAAACCTCCACTTGGTACAGATGCTGATTCGTGGGCCCGGCCAGGGAGAGGCTCGGGGACTGCTTATCCCCGGGCCGACTGTGACCGGTCGGTGCCGCAGGGAAGCCCACGAGTCTAGGCCCCCAACTTGCCTTCGGATCGGCGTTATTCAGTCGATGGGTCGGCCCGCAATGGGCCTGCTCGCGGCTCGAGATACGGTCCGACGCCGGGCCCTCGTTCGGGTGTGCGATGGCGAGCCCGCTACCGGTACGCGAACCCTCGTTGCCGCCCGATCAGCCATTTCGCGAGCATGGCCAGAGGGGAGACGCCGATCACGACGGCTGCCCTGATCCGCCCTTTGATCACCCACGCTGCTGGGCAGATTGAACTCCGCCCAGCAGCGCTTGCCCGTCGCCGTCAGATCGGCACCGTGACGGTCGGCGATCACTGATACAAGATGCAGACCGCGCCCGGACTCGGCGCACTCGCTCAAGGGCTCGGGCCGCGGCAGGACCTTTGCGGCGTCGTGCACCTCGACCATGAGCACCGGCCCCTCCTGGTAGACGCTGACGGTGACAGGCCCCGACCTGGTGTGGCGCACGGCGTTGGTGATCAGTTCGCCGGCCGCCAGCTCGATTCCGTCCAGTGCCTCCTCGTCGAGCCGTATGCCCCAGGAACGGATGCCGGCGACGACGCGGTGTCGTGCCTCCTGCGCGGCGGCTGGCGAGTGAGCGACGGTGAACGCGAGCTGGTGGTGCGCTGCCATGAGCGGGCCTCCTGGGCTGCCTGACTTGCGTAACCACGGCGGATACTCGGCCTCGCAGGGCCGCCGTCTTGCCGGGGCGAAGACGAAGTGTTCCCGGCGGCTCCCGCCTGAACGAGCCCCTGAGCAACGCCGAACGCCGCCCTTTCGTGCCTAACCGATGTCTATTCGCTGTCCGTCTGGAATTTCTGGACAACAGATCTGCGATCGACGGCTGTTGATGTCTAGCGTGGAGACCGGACAAGGACCCCGGCATGAGGGAGCGGCTGTGGAGCCATCAGGACCGACCCTCTTCCAGACCCTGATCAACCAGCGGGGCTGGCAGGACTATCAGGTCTTCAAGCGGCGCTACGAGCAGGCGGCCAAGCAGTTAGCCGAGCTGGAGGGGCCACCCTCGATCGCGACCGCGACGATCGAGAAGCGGCAGTTCTTCCGGTACGCGCACGGTGAGGTCCGGACCCCGCAGACCGTCGCCCGCCGCGTCCTCGAGTTCATGTTCCCGGGCATCCCGGCCGCCCGACTCCTCGGACCTGCGGAGCCCAAGCCGGTGGCCTCGCCTCACCACCTAGCGGCTGACGACCGCAACGCAGTGGATCCATCCGAGTACGGCCTTGAAGACGTGGTCATGGCGGCGGCGAATGAGTCGGCGCAGTTCGCGGCCAGGGCAGAGAGCAGCAACGTGGGACCGCACACGCTGGAGCAGCTGGATGCTGACATCCGCCGCCTCGTCATTACGTACCCCAACCGGCCCGTCGGGCCCCTGTTCCGCGAGGTTCGCGCCCTGCGCGACCGCGCGTTCGAACTCCTCGAAGGTCGTCAGCCACCGCGGTACACCTCCGACCTCTACGTGGGCGCCGGTGTCCTGTGCGGCGTACTGGCGAACGCCAGCTTTGACCTGGGCCGCTACGACGCGGCCGAGACACAGGCACGCACCGCCTTCCTGTTCGGCGAGCTCGCCGGCCACAACGGACTGCGCTCCTGGGTACGCGGCCTCCAGGCACTCATCGCGTACTGGGACGGACGTCCGGTAGATGCCGTACGCCTCGCCGACTCCGGAAGCGCGTTCACCCCCGAATCCGGCACGGCGCAGATCCGGCTGGAGAGCATCAAGGCACGCGCCTACGGCCAGCTCAACCGGGGCAGCGATGCCCTGGCCTCCCTGAGTGCCGCCGACCGCTTGCGTGAGCGTCTCGTCGAAGGCGACGAACTGCCCGGCGGGATGATGGCCTTCCCTGTCGAGAAACAGCTGTTCTACTCCAGCAGCACGCACCTGTGGCTGGCCGGCACCCAGCACCTCAGCGACGCCGAGGCCCGCGCCGACGAAGCGGTGGAGATGTTCCAGTCCGCACCGCCGGAGCAGCAGCGCCTCGGCGAGATGTCCCTGGCCTGCATGGACCTCGCGATGGCTCGGCTGGGCCGAGGGGATATCGACGGGGCCGCGACGCAGATCCACGCTGTCCTCGGGGTCAGTGCTCGGCGTCGCACCGAGAGCGTCGACCGCCGCATCGGCCACTTCAGCCGTCAGCTCGCGCTGCACCCTGGGGCCGGATCACCTGCCGCGATCGGCCTTCGTGAGGTGATCATTGCTCATCAGGAACGCATTCCCGCTCAGCTCCCGCCAGGAGGCAGCCAGTGACGACCGTGACCCTCTTGCACCCCGGCGCCATGGGCGCGGCCGTCGCCGCCCAGGCCGTCAAGGCAGGCCACGAGGTGCTGTGGGTGCCGGAAGTCCGCAGCGACGCAACCCACCGGCGCGCGAAGGAAGCCGGGGCCACCGCGTGTGACTCGCTGGGCGAGGCGCTGGAACGCAGCGAGATCGTCCTGTCGATCTGTCCGCCGCAGGCCGCCGAAGACGTGGCGACCACCGTCGCCGGCTACGCCTTCGCCGGCGTGTACGTAGACGCCAACGCGATCAACCCCCAGCGCATGCAGCGAATCGCGGAGGAGATCAGGCCGGGCGCCACGGTCCTCGACGGGGCGATCTTTGGACCGCCGCCCGGTGGCCAGCGGACTGCTCGCCTCTACCTCGCCGGCGAAGCCGAGGCCGTGGACACGGTGCAGCCTGTGTTCAAGGACACCGCGTTGCACGTCCGCCGCGCGAGCGGCGGCGTCGGCTCCGCCTCCGCACTGAAGATGGCGTTCGCCAGCTACCAGAAGGCCGCCCGAACCCTCGCTGGCGTGGCCCACGCGCTGGCAGATGTTCATGGCGTCGGCGACGAGCTCACAGCCGAAGCGCAGGTGATGGCGTCCAACATCCTCGCTGACCCCGGATACTTGCCCAGCGTGGCCGCACGAGCCTGGCGGTGGGCACCGGAGATGGAGGACATCGCTGAGACCCTCCGCGCGGCGGGTCTACCAGCAGACATGGCCGAGGCCGCGGTGGCGGTGATGTCGCGCTGGGAAGGAGACAAGGACCGATACGACCTAGAGCTCACCGACGTCTTGTCCCACCTACGGAGCCAGGGTGAGTGAGCAGCGACCAGTCCTCTCCCCGGACGAAGTCCAGCAGCAAGCCGTCGCCGCTGCCGTGGTCGTCCACGAAGGGCAGGTGCTGCTGGTGCGACGCCGCGTGGCGGAGGGACGACTCTCCTGGCAGTTCCCGGCAGGCAAGGTCGAGGCTGGTGAAACGGGGCAAGCTGCCGCTGTGCGGGAGACGAAGGAGGAGACCGGCCTGGATGTAACCGCGGTGACGCTGCTAGGTGAGCGCGTCCACCCCGTCACCGGTCGGCTGATGTCATACACAGCGTGCGCGGTGGTGGGAGGAACGGCGCACGTTGCGGACGCTGACGAGATAGCCGAGGTCGCCTGGGCAACCCTCGCGGAGATCCCGCGCTACGTCCCGTACGGAATCTTCGAGCCGGTGCAACAGCACCTCGACGCCGTGATCGGGTGACCGGAGGCCTGTCAGCCCCTACCTCGTTCCGTCCGCAGGAGTTGATTCTCCTTCTCCAGCGCAGCCACGCGGCGTTCTAGATCAGCCCGAGTGCGTCTTGCCGGCGCAGGCAGTTCTGCCTTCGATGGGGTGGGTGGTTCGCCGGCGAGTCCTAGAGGCTCGAAGGCCACGATCGTCGAGGGATTCTTCCCGCATTCCGGGCAGCGAATCTTGCGGCTGGGTTTGGCGTTCTCGCTGTGACGCGAGGTCTCGGCGATGTGCCCGCAGTAGAGCCGAACCCGCCACCGTATGATCATGAATTCCGGTGTCTTGAAGGACAGCATCAGCCTGCAGACCTCCTCCAAGTGCTCCCGCTGGCGCTCCGCCATTTCGGGGTTCGCTCGCACCTCGGCCATGTGTTCATCGACGCGTCGACTGGCAAGGTCGCAGATCCCCTCCAGCTCCTTCTGCCATTGGTGGTCACGTCGCGTCAGCTGGTAGTCCTCGAGTGGGACGCCGTGGCTCTTGTATTCGACCTCGCGCATGGGCGGCACCGTAACCGCGGAGGATGGGGCAGCAGGGGAAGAGCCTGTTCCCTTTCGCCCAATGACAAGACTTGCGCGCGTTGGTCGCTCGACTACTGGGGTTCGGTCAAAGCCGATCGGGTGCTCACTCTGATTGGCTGTGCCTCCGCGAACCGCCGGAGTGCACTGTGAAGCCGCTCCCGACGGCTACGACCGTGGCTATCGGTGGTGTTGGTGTTGCTGGCTTGCGGGAGGCGTAGGTACGGAGGGCTGACGGCTAGCTCGTCGCCACCCTCAACGACTCCAGCCTGCCCATCGACCGCACTCCTCGAACAGTGCCAGCAGCAGGACGGCTCCTCCCTCGTCCTTCCCGAATCTCTCTTCCGTACCTCGGCTACCGCCGGATGGAACACCGGAGGCACAGTGCGCTTGTCGGACAGGTGCGGTCGCGAGGAGATGCCTGGGGCGCAGGCGCCGATGTCGCAACATGCTCGGGCTGCACTGAGCAGTGCGGACGGCGGCCGGGAGGTTCTCCCAGCCGCCGTCCGAGGCCCCTGTTTGGGTGTCCTGCCCTTGTGCTCAGTCGTGCGGGAGGAACCTGTCGGCTCCCGCAGCGACGATGACGCCCAATCGGTCGTACTCGATGAGGTCTTCGTCGGTCATGAGAGCGGCGAGGGTTCGGTGGTGCTTGACGGCGTACTCGAGCAGGAGCTCTGCCAGTGTGGTCGCGGCTGCCTCTGCCTCCGCTTGGGCTTCGGGGTTGTCGACGTGGACGCCTGCGGCCTGGAGTTCTTCGATGGTGGCGTTGCGGACGATGGCCTGCTCCTCCTCGGTGAAGAGGCGTCCGTCGAGGCGGCGGAAGACGAGGGAATCCGCCGGGCGCTTGAAGTCTGTGTCGAACAGCAGGGCCATGACGTGAGGGCGAGGGGTGACTGCGGGCATGGAGGTGCTTCCTAAGGAAGGGGGTGGGTAGGTGTATCCATGGTCTGGAGAATCCCCGGTTTGGCTGACCGGGGATCGTCGGCTATATCTGTCAGCCCTGTCGTCGTGCGCGCACGAGCGGCTTCGCATGTGCGCCTCGTCCCGGCTATCGCCCTGGTAGCGGTCCACCACGTTGGCTGGTCGGCTGTCCTGTATGGAGAGCCCCGGCTGGCGGAGGGTGGAGAACGGGGCTCCGAGCAGGGCGCTTGGAGCTCAGCGTCGGGGACGGTTCGGCGGGGTCGCGGGCGCGGCGGGCGGCTGCGTGCCGTGTCCCGGCTGGCCGATCCACGATGCCGTTGTGCGTCGGCGGGCGGCTTCGGCGCGGGGGCTGGGGCTGGGGTTGCGACCGGTGTGCTGAAGGCGGGTGATCAGGACGCGGGCGGGTTGGCGGGCTGTGCCGAGTTCTCGCTGGGCTGCGGCTTCCTTCAGCAGTTGCTGGGGTTGGTGGCCTCGGGCCTCCGCGTCGGCCAGGAGGGCGGCGAGGGCGGGCCAGCTGGGGTCGATCAGGATGCGGTCGGCCTGGTCGGGGACAGCGGCGCGTACGTCGCGGGCGAGGGTCCGGCGGGCTTCCTCCCTCGGCTGACGCTGTTCGAGTACGACGAGCGTCGGTGTGAGGGCTTGCTCGGCGGCTGCCTGCAGGTGGTGGAGGGCTTGGCGGGCGGCATCGGCCTGGTGGGCGTGGCCCTTGGTCTCGTGCCAGCGGCCGGCGATGATCCCGGCCCACAGGAGAGCGGCGATTAGGGCGGCGAGGGCGCTGCCGTCGGGGCCTGTGGCGGTGTGGACGATGTCGCGGGCCGCGTTGCGGATGGCGTGGGCGGCGCGGTCTTCCGCCCGGATCTGGGAGCGCTGGGCGCGTGCGAACGCCCTCGATGCCGCCTGGAGTTCGGCGCGTAGGTGGGTGGGGACGTTCTGGGCGGTGGCTTCAAGGAGTTCGCCGAGGGCAGTGATGTGGGCCTGGGCGTGGGTGTCGTCGGTGAGGTCGGTGCGGAAGGTATCGAGGGCTTCGGTGGCCTGGTGCCAGGCTGTGGCGGGCTGGTGGCGGCGGGCGGTGGGGTGTTCTTCGGGCTGGCCGCCTTCGAGGCGGTCGCGGAGTTTGGGGAGGGTGAGGTCGGGGGCGATCTTCCCGCCGGGGTGGAAGACCTGTTCGCCGTCCTTGTTGAGGTCACCGGGGCGGCCTGCGGCGTAGCCGAGGAGGTCTCCGGAGGGGCCGCGCCGGGCCTTGACCGCGATGCCGTCGGCTTCGAGGTAGGCGAGGAGTTCCTCGGCGGTGCGGGCGTGGGGGATGGCGGCGCGGATGCGGTCCTGGAGCCATTCGCGGCTGGTCTGCTCCCAGCCGAGGCGTTCGGCCTTGTGCATCTCGGCCGGGGTGGGGGCGCGGGTGCCGGTGCGGTCGCCCTTCTTCAGGCGGCGCAGGCCGTAGTCCTTCTCGATCTGGCGGCATGCGTCGCCGACGCGGATGCCGCTGTCGTGGAGCTTGGGGCGGCGGCCGTCCTCGCGGACGGTGGTGGCGAGGATGTGGATGTGGTCGTCGGCATGCCGTACGGCGATCCAGCGGCAGGCCAGGTCGTCGCCTTCGGGGGCGATGCCTGCTGCGGCGACGATGCGCTGGGCGATCTCGCCCCACTCGGCGTCGGAGAGGTGGCGGTCTTCGGGGGCTGCGCGGACGGGGCAGTGCCAGACGTGGTCGGTGATCTTCTTGCCGAACTCGCTGTTGCGGAGCCGGATGGGTTCGTCGAGGTAGCGGGCGAGCTGGGTGAGGGTGGCGTTCTCGTCGCGGCCGGGGTCGGGCATGGCGAGCATGGCAAAGCCGGCCACGATGTGCGGGTCGGTGTGCTCGTCGTGTCGGCCGGGGCCGTAGAGGTAGGCGAGCAGTCCGCGGGTGTTGGCGCCGGAAGGCTTGATGGCTGCGATCACGGCTGTCGGACCTCCTGCGGGTTGGCGGGCTGGCGCAGGGTCTCGGCGATCAGGGTGAGCAGGTCGTGGAGTTCGTCGAGGCGCTGGCGTATGTCGGGCGGGGTGAGATCGCTGTTCAGGGCGCGGGCGATCTGGTTGATGTTGACGCCGATGCGGTTGCACTGGCGTAGGACCTGGGCGCGGAAGACGTGCGTGCGGCGCCGGTCCTCGGACAGTGGCAGGTTGGCGGTGAACCGGCCGTTGATGAAGGCGAGGACGATGTCGGCGGCGAAGCCGGATTCGCCTTTGTAGCCGTGCTCGGCTGCTGCTTCCTGGAGGCGGGGGCGTTCGTCGTCGGTGAAGCGCAGGGGGCCGACGCGGTCGCCGCGCTTGTTGCCGGTGAAGCGGCGGATCGTGGGCTGGGCGCTCTTAACCGTCGGCTCTCCGCCGGCGGTGAGCTCGGCGTTGCGTTCGGCGTGGAGGATGTCGCGCTGGACAGCGTGGAGCGTGCCCTGGTCGGGGCCGCCCTCGGACCCGACCTCACGGTCCGGCGCCCCCTGGCGCTGGGCCGTCTCCGCCACCCCCGGGGCGGAGATCCCCGAAGACCGGCCGTGAGTCGGACTCGGGGTACTACTGGCTCCCCGGTCGGTGGCTGGGGTGGGGGCTGATTGCTGCTGTGCGTGGTGGGTGGCTATGGCGGGCTGATCGTGGATGGAAGAAGCTCCTTGTGTGGAGGTGGATTGGGTGAGGTGGGCGAGCAGTTTGGCGGCGGCCTCGCCTCGCGGCGTTCGGGAGGAGGGAAGGCGGGCCGGGCCACTGCTTGCGCGGTCGGGCGAGTAGAACGACTACGGACCAGCTGGAGCCGCTGATCCGTAGTCCCCGTTCCGGTGTTTCGCGACTGACCGGAGATCCGGTCAGTCGCTGGTAGCGCTGGTACCGCTGCCCTGTTCCATGAGCAGCAGTGCCCTGAGCTCGGTGAGCCGGTGCTCGGCGATGGGGAGCCCGGCAGCGTGCACGGCGTCCCGCAAGACAGCTCGAGTGGGCTTTCCGTGCACTGCTATGGCCTGGCGGCCGATGACGAGCAACTCGTCCATTTCGGCGCCGGGAGGGCGACCGTAGCGTTGCGTCGTAGGACCGCCCTTCTCAGTGGACGGCTCCATGCCGTCGGGGGCAGGGATCGTTTCGTGCAGGGGCAGGTGGGGCTGCACAGATGTAGGCGGCGAGCCTTCGGGGTGAGCGTCGGGATCGGGGTGTTTCCTGGCTTCCTCTTCTTCCGTGCTGTTGTCGATGCCCGATCGGCTGGGTGAACTCCTCGGCTCGCAGGAGGGCGCGACGTTCCGGTCAGGGCTGGACTCGGTCCAGGGCGAAGGCAGCTCGATGGTCGCCAGCGCTACTGCGTGGCGCCGGGCCGCGAGCTGCTGGAGCAGGTCGCGGAGCTGGCGATCGTCGATGCCTACCGCGGCTTGGGCGACGGCCCGTGACAACCGCCGTGCAATGCGCCGGCCGCGCCACCCGCTGCGCTGCTTGGGGGTGCGCTCGGCGAGGCGTGCGGCCAGGGCAACGGCCTTTCGGGTGGCGCGGTCGCGGGTGATCTGTGCCGCGTCGCGATCGCGTTCGGCGATGCCCAGGCGGGAGAGCAGGCGTTCACGTATCTCGCGGCCGGTCCGGGCGAGGATGCTGTGGGAGGAGGCTTCCGGCTTGTGGAGGCGTAGCTCGATGCCCATGGCCTGGTGCCAGAGCAGTGCGGCGAGGACCGGGCCCACGAAGGCTCGCACGGTGCCGCCGACCAGGCCGGACTCGGCGTACGCGGGGATCACCTGCACGGTGGTGATCACCCAGGTTAGGGTGCCCGGCAAGCCGGGTGCCTGCTTGGGGCCGTGGAGGTTCTGCCGTGCCAGCAGCGCCGTGGCGAACAGGGCGAACTCCGCGGCGGCGAACATGGCGGCGCGTTCGGCCGTGCCGCTCATGTCCAGGTAGTCGGCGGCGAACCGCCAGCTGGTGTCGGCGCTGTACGCGGTGCAGCCGACCGCGGCCAGCGCGGCGATGGTGACGGCGGGCGACGCAGGCTTGCGGATGCCGCCGTTTCGACGTGCGCGTTGCTGCGCCAGCCGCTTGATCAGCAGCGCGGAGCAGGTCAGTGCGAGGGCGATGAGAGTGAGGGACGTGGCGTTCCAGTGCCCGAGTGCGGGCAGGGCGAGTGGTGTCATGCAGGGGTCTCCGGAGACTCGCCCGCGCCATGCAGGGGCGCGGGCGGGCGGTGTGGTGATGGCGATGAGGCGGGGAGGCTGCGCCGGAGGCGGGCGAGGCCGTCGCGACGAGACCAGGAGCACGGTGGGTGGCCGACCCAGAGGCCGGACCGGCACGAGTGGGGGGCGGCTCAGCGTCTGGTGGAGCGAGCGGGACCCGAAGAGGGAGTGCCGATGCCGCCCGCCACGCCGGTGGTCGGGCGTGGTGGGGCCGACTGCCGGGTGGGAGGCGTGGCGGTGACGGCTTCGCGGCCCGCACGACCGGACCGGTAGGGCGCGAGCTGGGCGCGTACCGCTGGAGGGATTACGGATCCGACGGAGCGCAGGCGGGCCTCGACGTCGGGGTGCGGGCCGACGGTGAGCTCGTGGAGGGTGGACGGTGCTGTCTCGCCGACCGCGACGGCGCGCCGGTTTCCGCGCAGTTCGGATAGGTATGCGGTCACGTCGTCCGGATCCGCGACCGGGAGGGGATCGGTGTGCCGTGCCAGGCGGTCGCGGCGGTAGGCGTCCCACTGGCGGGCGATGTCCACCGGCAGGATCCGAAATCCGGAGGTGCGGGTGTGTGCCGTTACCGCTTCGCGGACGTCCCAGCCGTGGGCGGTGAAGGGAACGTCGGCCAGGATCTCGTGCCACTGGGCGATCTGGTCACGGGCAGTGCCGCTGTCGGTGTGGGCGGTGCGGGTGTCGAGGCGTCCGACGTAGGCGAGCAGGAGGGCGATCTCTCGGAGGTCCAGGGTAGTTATTCCGTTCCGGTAGGGGTGTCATGGGCTTCGAGCTCGGTGAGGGCATCGAGCAGGGCGCTGGTGTGCTGTTCGGCGCGGGTCCTTCCGGTCGCAGGACCGGAGGAGGCGCCGCCTGGCAGGGAGCGCAGGTGCGGGCGGCCAGGAGCAGGAGTGTGTTCGCGGGTGATCCACTCGCGCCAGTCGGCGGACCAGGCAGCGGCGTTGCGCGGTCCCCAGACCGCCCGGTAGTTCCGCCACTTCTCGTCAGCCGCTCGCAGGGCGTGCTCGCCGAGCCGGCCGAGGTGGCCCTGTTGCCGCAGCCACGTCTCGGTGGCGTCGTCGATGTGCCACTGGGCGGCGGGGATGAGCGGGGAGCTGCTGCTCTTACTACCGTTCATCTTTAGTTCTCTACTGTTCTGGGGGTCGGATTCCGGCCCCCAGCCGGGCTGGAATCCGGTCCCCCCCAGGGGTTGGATTCCGGTCCCCGGGGCCGGATTCCGGCCCCTCTGCAAGTGGCTTCGACGGGCTGGATTCCGGCCCGGTGGGGGCCGGATCCCGGTCCCTCGCGGTGGCCTGCTCGGCGAGGAACCGAGCCGCGTCGGGGAGGTGGTAGTACCTCTCGCCGCGAGGGCCCTTGCGATCCTCGATCCACGCCAGCTCGCCGCTGGCGATCAGCTTGTCGAGGGCGTCCCGCACGGCGCTGCGGGACGCGTTGGCCCGCTTCATGAGGGCGGAGACCGAGGCGTACGCGATGCAGCGGCCATCGACGCATCGGTCGGCGATCAGCACGAGGATCATGCGGGCGGTGCCCTTGCTGCGGCTGTGGTCCCACACCCATGCGCGGGCGTCGTGACTCATCGGGTGGCGGCTCCTTGGTGTGGGCGGGCAGGGGGTAACCCGCTTCGGGTGGGGGAGGGGAGGGTGCGGTGTGACGGTTGCGGCCTGCGGGCGTTGGTGCTGGCAGCTTCGCTGCCTGGCCTTGGAGTGCCGGGGCTTGCCGTGTCCCCCGGGATCAGCGTTCGGGGTGCATGGACAAGACAGCCACATTGGTTCGCGCAAGTCCAGCATTCCGCCGAGAAAGCAAACAGCTCACGGCGAACATGTCCCTGTGGGTGTGTAAAAACGGTAGACCCGAATCCCCGGTTGACCAAATAGCTCGGGAAATCGGCGGGACGAATAGGGCAAGTCGCGACGCTTCGGCAATGTCTCCGCGCACCCTCGCCGTTACCTCCTGGTGCTCCATCTGTGCAGGTTGGAAGGGTGCAGCCTGCGGGCTGCTCTCCAGTCGACGGACCTGACGGGCCATTATTTGGTCAACCGGGGATCCGCTGCTATGTTTCGCAATTTTTCGGCGGCAGGGTAGGGAACCTGACAACAAAGCGGCGGAATGTAGCAGCAGATCCCCGGTTACCCAAACCGGGGATCCCAAGTTACAAAATATGCATGCCCCCAACACCTCTGGAAATCGGTCCGGCCGGGAATCGGGTCGCCCGTGCCATCGAGCGAGCCCGCACCGCCCGCGGTGTCGCCCAGCGCCAGCTGGCAGCCCGTGCCACCGCGCTGGGCCACCCCATGACCGTCACGACGATTTCCCGCATCGAACGCCGACGCCGCCGCTGCGACGTCGACGACCTCGTCGCGATCGCCGCCGCCCTCGGCGTCTCCCCGCTCGTGCTGCTCCAGCCCGCCGCGTAGCCGCACGAGCCCGGCCTGCGGCGTGCCAGTGTCGCCGCCGGCCACTCCGCACAGGCCATTTGTCCACTCCAGAACCGCGGTCGAACCCTCGGCCTACTCCGCCGTACCTGATGAGGATCCTTCTTGCGTCAATCGCCCATGGCCGCAGCCTGCTCCGACTCCTCCGCCCTCCCCCGACTGTTCCGCCCCGAGGAGATAGCCGATGCCCTCGGCTGTTCCGCCTGGTGGGTCAAGGACCGGGCCAGCCGGGGACGCATCCCGTTCACCCGGGTCGGACGTTCGTACCGCTTCACCGCTGAACACCTCGCGGAGATCATCCGCCTGTACGAAGTGCGGCCGGCGATCGCACCCGAACCAGTCGCACCCTCCGTCCGTACGGTGCCGTCGCGCACGGCAGCCCCATCCGCCCGCCTCCGCGCCCGTCGACCCCGCCGTGCGCGCCAGGACGACTTCGACACCACCGCGTAGCTGACGAGCAACCAAGAGGGGAGGAAACAGTGGGCTTCGCGGAGAAGCGCAGCAACTACTGGCGCGGTCGTTACAAGGCGGCGCCCGGAAAGCACAACACGGTCGTCGACTCGACCGGAGCGACCATCAAGTTCGCCACCAAGAGAGAGGCCAAGCGGGCCGCCGACGAGGCGGAGATCGGCTTCCGGCGCGGCGACGTACGTGACCCGTCACTGGGCCAGGAGACGTTCGGCGAGTACGCGAGCCGCTGGTACGACGCCCAGGACCTGGCCGCGTCCACCATGCAGAACTACCGCCGCCACATCGAGGAGCACCTGCTCCCCGACTTCGAGGACAAGGCCCTCGCCGGCATTCTCCGTACCGACGTCGCGCTGTGGGAGAAGAAGGAACGTGCCTCCTACGCCGCCTCCAGCGTCAAGACCTGGCGGGCCACGCTCCACCTCATCCTCGCCGACGCCGTGGACGAGGGGCTCATCGACGCGAACCCCGCCGCCAAGCGCCGGGGGAGGGGCAAGCGGGCCGGCCGCTCCGCCGACCGCGGTCCGGAGAAGGTCGTCACGGACGCGCTCGGCGCCCTCCTGATCGCGGAGCGGGCTGCCCTGCTGTCCGGCCGGGACGACGAGTTCGTCGCGGTGATCCTCAAGGCGTACACCGGCATGCGCTGGGGCGAAGTCGTCGGCCTGGAAACCGAGTTCGCCCGGCGGGGCTCGGTCCGAGTCGAGTGGCAGCTGTACGAGCTCGACTCGGGTGTGATGGTCCGCTGCCCGCCCAAGGACGACAGCTACCGCACCATCGACGCCCCCGACTGGCTCTCGGCCCTCGTGGCCGACCACGTCGCCCGTACCAAGCCCAAGCCGTGCCCGTGCCATGGCAGGACGTACGTCTTCCAAGGCCAGGGCACCGCCCGTACCGGAGGACACCAGGGCGCGAAGCTGGTCGACGTAGCCCGCCGCGCTGGCGTCTCCACGGGCACGGTGTCCAACGTCCTGAACCACCCCGACCGCGTGCGCGAGGCCACTCGCACCCGGGTCGAACTCGCCATCACCGAGCTGGGCTTCGTACGCGGCGGCGCACCCACGGAACACGCCGCCCACTGGCGCCGCAACGGCTTCGCCACCTGGCTCTTCCACCCGGCGACGACGGGCTGGTACCCGAAGAAGGCGCCGCAGGAGTCCCGTCCCGTTCCGCTCCTCGGAGACCCGTTCCCGGGCATACCGGTCCGGGGTCGCAACGCCCAGGGTCGCGCCGACGCTTGCTGGACGGCCATCGCCAGGGGCCTCACCCCGCACGGCCTGCGCCATTCCCACCGCACCCACATGGAGGACCTCGGCACGGAGAAGGTCCTCATGGACGAGCGCATGGGCCACATCGACGGCTCGGTCTCCGCCCGCTACGCCCACGTCACGCCCGGCATGCGGCGGCGCCTCATGGCCGGCCTCACCCAACAGTGGGAGACAGCGCTCGCCGCCCGCCGTGAGATGGGCCCGAGATCCCCTGTCGCTGCTCTCGACCGGCTTCTGTGAACGACGTGTAGTCGCTGACAGGTCTACCGCTGCGAATATGCAGGCCCGGCCCTCCCGAGGGAGGCCGGGTCTGCCCATCGGCGAGGGCCTCTACAGTCGAAGCCGAATCCCGATCTACTTGCCCGTCGCCGGAGCGCGCCTGACGATGTCGGACAGCTGGCCACGGTAGGTGGTGCCGAGCTTGCTCACCACGCCTGCGGTAGGGCCCGGGCCGTCCTTCATACGGCTCACGTAGTTCTCTGGCAGCAGCACCCGATCGCCGACTTCGAGCGGCTCGCTCCCACGCCAGCGGTAGCTGTACCTGCCGACCTCTACGACCTGGTGGCCGTCGACCTGGTAGACGCGCCTCGTGGCGTCCAGTTGCTCCTCAAGTTCCTTGACGCGATGTTCCAGCCGTTCGACCCGGGACTTGGAGAAGCTCGTGCTGCTCTCGCTGCCCGACCTGTAGCCCTCGCTCCACCCGCGCCGATGTGCCTCGGCCACGGCTTTGTCCTGCTCCGTGGCGTGCGTGCCGCACGCCACGTCCGAACCCGATATCCGGATCTTGCACGGACTCCCCGAGCGGGTAGGTCGCCCGCAGGTCCGGTCCTGGTGGTCGGTCATGTGCGGTAGTCCCCTTCGGTAGAACGCTGACAACGATCTTCTCCCAGACCGCTTCCGATCGAACGGCGGAAACCGGACAGGCACCCGATCCGGCGTTCGGCATCCGGCGCCGCCGGTGACCTGGCTCAATGGAGGAATGGAGATCGGGGAGCATTGGGCCTATCGACCAAGGCCCAAGGAACTGGGCGGTGCACTCCGCCCGGTGGAGATCGTCAGGGTGGGCGGCTCAGGCAGGTCCGGGAGCGTCCACGTGCGGTTCCTGGAAGGTGACGCAGCCGGCCTGCAGGAGTGGGTGAGCCCCAGCTGCCTGGTCGCCCTCTGGCCTGACGTCGAACTCTTCCGGGCGGACGACGCGGCGGAACTGGCCCTGGCCGAGGCATCGAGGGCAGTGCGGGGGAGCGCTGAATTCGAGGCGGCCCGGATGATCCTGGGCTTCGTCCGGCCCAAGGGCCGGCTACGTCTGCGGAAGGCGGTGGCCGACGCGGGCGTCTTGGAGCTCGGGCATCTCGACGAGACCGCGCCCCTCGTCGGCATGGAGGCTGCCCGACTACGTGATGACCCCATGGTCCACGAGGACCGCAAAGGCTGCTCCCTTGTGGGCTGGCCGATCACCGAGCGGATAGCACGCCAGGTCGCCCAGCGGCTGGCCGAGGAGATCCTGCCCGAGGTCGACCGGCGGCAGCGAGCCATAGAAGAGGAGCGCGACCGATCTTCCTGGTACGGCCACCAGCGTCGGGACGACCGAAGGCTGGACGCGGAGAAGGAAGCCCTGCGCACGGTGCGGGAGTGGTGCGGACAGGAGAAGGCAGAGCGCCACGACGAACTGGTGGCCCTGAGGTCGGAGGTGCTGCGACTCGGGGAACTGGTCGAGCGGGCCGTGAAGGCGCTCCGCGACCGGGGCCACGGTGTCATCGCCTCCACCATTGAGCGCGACCTGGGCGTCCATATCTCCAGCCTTGGTCCAGACGTTCGTCGCTGAACGCGCGTGAGCGCTCCGACTCCGGCCGTGCCTCGGGCTGGGCCGGAGCGGGCGGCGACGGCGGCTTCTCCTTCTTGGGACGGTGCGGGTGCCAGCCGTCTAGGAACGGACGAAGCTGGTCACCCGTCGGCTCCGCGTGGAAGTTCCGCCCGCGTAGCCCCTTGCGGCTCAGGATGGGATCGAGCCGGGCTGCCTCTGACCGTCCCCAGGCCGACCACTCCCGAAGGCTCTCTGCCTCTGCAGGGTCATCCGCCTGGGAAGCGGCCTCGTCCAGTACGTCGCAGAACGCCCGGATCTCGCCGACCGCTCGCCACTGGTCCAGAGCCGTCCCGAACTGCTCGGCCCGCGCCGCGTCGACCGCCTTGATCGAAGCCACGCTGACCGCGGTCTCCCACTTCTCCTGTGTCCGCTGCTGCTTCTCCGCTTCCACCCGTTGGCGGTCGGCCTCCTGCCTCGCACGCTCCTCCTGCAGCCGATGCTGTTCCGCGTCGCGCTCCTCCCGCAGGCGGCGCTGCTCCGCCTCGTACTTCAGCCTGGCCCGCTCCTGCTCCTGCCCACGTGTCTTCAGTACCTTGAAGACCTCATCGATCTGGTCTTCCAGCGGCCTCTCGTTGGCGTCGGCCCACTCCCTTTTGATGCCCAGGCGCAACTCGAGCTCCCCGGAAGGCTCGAACCGGTGCGCCGGCGTCACCCGCTGCCAGTCATAGGTGCGCCGGCCCGGCTGCTTGGGTACGTACGGGACCTGCCTCTGTCGCTCACGGAAGCTGATCTCGCACGTGATGCCATGGACGGTGAGCAGTGGCCTCGGCTGCTTGCGCTTCCTGGAGACAGTGATCTCGCCATGGAGGGCGAAGGCGCGCTCGGCGAACAGCCGGAGCAGAGACAGAACCCGGGGGAGTACCTCCTCCGAGACTTCGAAGGCGCTGTGGTCCTTCTCGACCGCCGCGATCACATCGTCGACGTCGGTCAGCGTCCTGCTGCGTGCGAGCCTGATGCGGTTCCACTCGGTGTCGTCCTCGCCGTTCAACCGGAGCAGCCCGAAGCTGATGTCTCCCTTGGCCCGCCCGGTGTACTTCAGGTGGTATCCGGCCGGGGGATACTGCCTTGCCGCATCGAAGGCCCGTCGGTACCGGGCCCGCTCCGCCTCACCCGGATCCGGGATGCGCAGGAAACGCCCAGCCTGCTGCACTTCCGCGATCAAGGCCGCCCCGATATCGGCGGGGGAGGGCTGTGGAACCTTGGGCGCACGCTGAACACGAGGTTTCGGTTCGGCTGGGTTCTTGGGCTCGGGAGGCTCAGGCTCCTGGGTCGCCGCGGTGGCGGCCGCTGTCGTGCGGGACCTTCGAGGTGCGGGTGCAGGCCGGTCCGGGTGATGGCCGTGCTGGAGGTAGAAGCGCCCAGCATCGGAGATCTCCGCCTGCCACCGTCCGCCCTCCTTCGGCATGGCGATGAGGCCCCGTTCCTTCAGGGCACGCGCAGTAAGGGCGAGCTCCGGGAATTCTGACGTGACCGGGTCGCTTCCCTCCCCGATGCGTGTGAGGAGGGCAAGTTGGCGATCGTTGAGCGGTGTCCAACGGTGCATGTGATCGTCGTACCGTCAGCGATCCGGTGGGCACAAGCTGTGCGGTGGGCTTTCCGGGGGCTGGTTCCCGGCCGGCCTCTACGGCAGTTCGAGGTCAGTCGCCAGGGAGGGTCTTCAGGGCTTCCACGGACAGGCGCGCAGTCGGATCCGCTGCCCCTGCATCGAAACGGACGCCCTCGGCCGCCAGGATGTCGGCGGGGGAGTCTGTGCGGGTGGGGTCGCTCCAGCGGAAGCCGGGGCTGACGCGGCCCGCCGCGTTGAGGACCCGCCAGGCATTGGGGCACTGGCCGCAGGTTGCCAGGTGGGTGCCGACCGGGACGGCGTGGCTGCTGATCACGGCCGCCACGTCCCCGTAGGTCGTCCACCGTCCGGCGGGGACGGCGTTCAGGAGGGTGTGCAGGCCCGTCCAGTCCTTGCTGGTGCCGTTGAACTGCTTGGCCAGGCCAGCGAGGTTGGTGCCGGCCAGTGCTGCCCATTCGTCGGGGTCGACGGTGTCCGGGACGTGGGCGGTGTCGATGTCCCACCAGGTGGTTCCCTGTATGCCGTCGGCTTTGCGGCCGGTCACGCTGGTGAAGATGTGGTTGGCCAGTCCGGTCGGGGTGTACGGCTTGCCGTCGCTCTTCCACGTCAGCGGCTTGGCAGTGTTGTTGTTCCACGTGACACTCGCTCGGCTGCTGTCCTCACCGACCCAGGCCAGGATGTCCTCGCGGATGCCTTCGGTCACTCCGTGCCTCGGCGTCAGCCGGAGCAGGGCCCCATCCGGGATCAGCCCGGCGCCGACGATAACGTGCACGGCGTTCTGGGCCCGCGAACGTTCCTCCAGCTTCTGGGCCGCGGCCTTGGCCTCGATCCTGGCCGGAGCGAGAGTGAACTCCTCCACCTCCGGGGTGGGATAGACCTTGGTGAAGCTGGCGACGAGCTCGTCCTTCACCTTCCACAGGCCCACCTGGATGAGGTCGATGTCGAGGTTCATCTCCGACAGCCACACCACGGTGTGGGTGACCTGCTTGGGGAAGTCGCCGGCGATGATCACCTGCCTGGGGCGCTGGAGCAGTTCAGGGCTCCAGTCCCCGTCCACGTGGTCCAGGAGGCGCTGGCGGCACGTGTCGAGTTCGAGGCTCTCGCCCCGCACCTTCCGGAAGTCGCGGTGCGCTTGGGCCAGTGTGTCGAGGTCGAACCGGGACACCAGGGCGGCATAGGTGATCGCCTGGAGGTGGACGTCGCGGTCGGCGGTACCCCGCTTCAGCTCGACCACCACGAGCCGCCCGGTGGCATCCAGGCCCAGGACGTCCAAGCGGTCGCGCGCCGGCACCCCGTCCGTGTCGGCCCACCGATCGAACTCGGAGGTGATCACGAGCACCGACTCTCCGAGAACCTGAGGGTGCGCGATCACCCACTCCTGGAGGTGCTGTCGTTCGAGGAGCCCCTCCGCTGCGAGCGCGGTCGGTGCTATGGGTACGGCCAAGGCCCCTTCGACGGTGAAGAGATGATCCACGCTGTCCCCCTGCCCCAGTCCGCCGTCCAGGCGCTCTCGCGCCGAGCCTACGTGCGGACCGTGCCCCGGGGCAGCTGCTTCCGGTAGATCACGGACGGGGTAGGGCCGACTTCTAAGTCGGGTCGTGGGCGATGCCGGTGCCCCCACCGCACGAGATCACCGCGGGATGGGGCGCCGACGCCTACCGTAACTTCTGTTTGTACCGTCTGGGATCAGACGGCGAAGGCTTGACCGCATACGAGGCAGTGATACGGGCCCGACGTGTCATCGGGTACCTTCACCGGCTCGTACGAGTGGCAAGGGGAGGCCACGATGACCATGTCGTCGGGCTCGATGAGTGGCGAAGGCGTCTCCGGGGTATCCACACTGCCCCTGAGATCGACCTTCACGTACTTGCTGCGTGCCTGCTTGAGGGTGGCCTTCAGCTCCTGCTCCACCATCCGTGCTGCGACTGGAGCCATCAGGCCCCCGGCATAGTCGATCTGTTCCCGCGTCCACCAGGAGTCCGGCCCCGCTGGCTGCCCGCACAGAGGGCAGTAGTAGGTAGTTGGCGACGGCTGCTGCTCGGCCTCCGCATTCGCCGGCCCGTGGTGCCACTTGAACTGATCAACGCAGTGCGGGCATTCCCGGCGCAAAAAGCCGTCGTTGTCGAGAGGCAGACTCATTGGGATCTCCACGTCACGCCCCATCCACGAACTCTTCGACCTCGATCGGCACACCGTCGACGGTCTTGCCCGACAGGACAACGTTGAAGTACGAGCTTGCTCCGGACCACCCCAGGGAGCGAGAGGTGAGCAACCGAACGGACTTCCCAGCCGGCAGCTTGGGGACCGGGAAGTCGGCCTGGCTGCGAGTGATGAGCTCCTCCCCTGCGTCAGCCCGTACGTCCAGGTCGTAGACGTCGCCGGGGCCGTGATTGGTGATCTGTACGGCCCCCATCTTCTTGGGGCCATTGTCGACGTACCGAGCGCTGAGCCGGGGCATACCCGCTGCCTGTGACGACGGTAGCTTCCGGCCCAGGGGGAGCCCGCCGCCCGGGGTGACAGGAGGGGTGAGGTCGCCCGCGTCGTGCCAATCTGTACCGGTCAGTCGCACGGCACACCCGGCAGTCTGTAGGCGCATCGCGAGATCCTGCCGCTTGCGCACGGAGCCGTCGAGGCGGATCACGTGTCTGCCGTGAATGTCACTGAAGACCTTCACCTGCCCGAGTTCCACGATCACGGTGCGGTTCTCGTCGCGGCCCATGGCCATCCCTGCCTCGAACAGGACATTCGGCCGGGGCTGCATCTGTGGGTTGCACTCGGGATCGCCGGCGTACGTCAGACTCTCGTGGAGGTAGGTGACGTCATCGGGCGTCTGCAGGACGACCACTGCTTGTGCACTGCTGAACGCCGTGTCGAGGACCTCGCCGATGTACGGGGAGCCCTTGCCGGTCATCTGAATGGCCTCGGACCACTCGATTGGATCGAGGCCGATGGCGCGCAGGAACTCGAAGAGCCCCTTGCGAGCGAGCTCGTTTCGTCCGTGGATCACGAACACCTTGCGAGGATCTGTGCCGTCCTCGCCCACTCGGTCTGCCATGTCTTGCTCACCACTCACGGTCGAGAGGGAACTGTCTTCAGCGACGGTAGCGGCAGGTACCGACACTCAGGCCTCGATGAGGGGAGCCGGATTCGGAGGTCGGCTCCCCGATGGCTCCCAAGACAGGGGCAAACGCCAAACAGGGGCCTGATCCACTGAGTGGATCAGGCCCCTGACCTGGTCTTACGAAGTCGGGGTGGCGGGATTTGAACCCACGACCTCTTCGTCCCGAACGAAGCGCGCTGCCAAGCTGCGCTACACCCCGATCGTCGCCTTGGCAGCGTGTGCTGTCCTGGCGACATCGATTACTTTAGCGGACCTCCGGCCGGAGACGAAATCCGGTTTACGGGGCCCGCGTCCGGAGTCAGCGGTGATGCCCGGCGGAAGCGGTCCGCCGCCACCAGCGCGAGCCCGAGAGCGTAGAAGGCGAGGCCCAGTACGGCGGCGTTCAGCGCGACGCGGGCGTAGCCGTACTGGGCCACGTCGACGAACGGGTACGGGTAGCGGCCCTTGGTGCCGGGGGCCAGCAGGGCGCCGCGGACCAGGGCGAAGGTCACGTACGCCAGGGGGTAGGCCAGCCACTGGAGGGCGTGGCGGGGGCGCAGGGTGCGCGGGGCCGTCAGGAGGAGGAAGTCCAGGACGGCGCCGATCGGGGTGACCGTGTGGAGGAGCTGGTTCGCGACGGCCTTGGCGCCGGAGAGCTCGGAGAGCTCCGCAACCACGTTGAAGGGGCTCGACGGGTTGGCCAGGACCAGGTGGAAGACCAGGCCCGTGACCAGGATGAAGAGGAGTACGCCGCCCCGCCACAGCGGGGCGACGTCCGGCCGCCGCTGCCAGGTGCGGGCCGCGGAGAGCCCGAAGACGGCCGCGACCAGGATGTTCGTCCAGATGGTGAAGAAGCTCAGCACCAGGGGCACGCTGCCCTGGACGCACTCGATGACGATCCCCGTCGCGGCCGCCGCCGCGATCACGGCGCGGAAGCCCGTGGCGGCGGCGCGGGCGAAGGGACGGGGCGGCGGCGGGGTCATGCCGTCAACGTACGGGCGCCGGCCTCGGGAGTTCTCCGGCCCCCGGCGTCAGCGTCAGGAGCGTCGCCTCCGGAGGGCACGCGAAGCGGACCGGGGTGTACCGGTTCGTGCCGCAGCCCGCCGAGACGTGGAGGTACGCGCGGTGGCCCTCCGCCTCGTGCGTGGAGAGCCCCTTCACCCGCTTCGTGTCCAGGTCGCAGTTGGTGACGAGCGCCCCGTAGAAGGGGATGCACAGCTGCCCGCCGTGCGTGTGCCCGGCGAGGATCAGCGGGTACCGGTCGGCGGTGAAGGACTCCAGGACGCGCAGGTACGGGGCGTGCACGACGGCCATCGAGAAGTCCGCGTCCGTGTCCGGGCCGCCCGCCACCCGCTCGTAGCGGTCCCGCTTGATGTGCGGGTCGTCCAGGCCGGTGAAGGCCAGCTCCAGGCCGTCCAGCTTCATCCGGCCCCGGGTGTTGGTGAGGTTCAGCCAGCCCGCCGCGTCGAAGGCGTCCCGCAGGTCCTCCCACGGGTTGTGGACGGCGCCGACGACCGGCTTGTTGCCGTTCAGCCCGTGCCGGCCCTGCGTCCGCTCGATCAGGTAGCGGCCGGGGTTGCGCAGCCGGGGCCCGTAGTAGTCGTTCGACCCGAAGACGTACACGCCGGGGAAGTTCATCAGGGGGCCGAGGGCGTCCAGCACCTCCGGCACGCCCTCGGTGTCCGAGAGGTTGTCGCCGGTGTTCACGACGAGGTCGGGGCGCAGGCCGGCGAGCGACTGCAGCCAGGCGCGCTTCTTGCGCTGCCCGCCGACCATGTGGATGTCCGACACCTGGAGTACGCGCAACGGGCGCATCCCCGGAGGCAGGACGGGCACCGTGACCCGGCGAAGGCGGAACGACCGCGCCTCGAATCCGGCGGCGTAGGCCACACCAGCGGCCCCCACCGCCGCGATCCCGGCAGCAGCCTTCAGAGGTACTCCGTAACGCGCGCGCATGGACCCATCGTCGCAGACCGGGAAAACGCGCGGGCGCCATCACCCCCGTACCTGGCAGACTCATGTCCATGACCACGCTCAAGGCCAAGCTCCAGGAAGACCTCACGACCGCCATCAGGGCGCGCGACGAGCTGCACTCGTCCACGCTGCGCCTGACCCTCAGCGCCATCACCAAGGAGGAGGTCGCCGGCAAGGAAGCCCGAGTGCTCTCCGACGAGGAAGTCCTCAAGGTGATCGCGAAGGAGGCGAAGAAGCGCCGCGAGGCCGCGGACGCCTTCGCCCAGGGCGGCCGTCCCGAGCAGGCCGCCCGGGAGACCGCGGAGGGCGAGTTCCTCGACACGTACCTGCCCCGGCAGCTCTCCGACGACGAGCTCGTCGCGATCGTGACGCAGGCCGTCGAGGAGGCCAGGGCGGCGGGAGCCGAGGGGCCGCGGGCGATGGGCGCCGTCATGAAGATCGTGAACCCGAAGGTCGCCGGGCTGGCGGAGGGCGGGCGCGTCGCCGCCGTCGTCAAGCGGCAGCTGTCCTGACCGGACCCCGTCGAACGGGTGAGGGCCCCAGCCGGTGATCCGGCTGGGGCCCTCACCCGTTCCGCCGCCTCGCGCGGGCCGCGCGGCCGGGCGTGCCGGCCGCGCACCTCCTCGTGCGGGCCGCGTGCCTACTGGTCGTCGCGGCCGCCGATGAGGCCCGGGTCCAGGGAGATCCCCGGGAAGGGGTCCTCCTGGTCGCCGCCGCCTCCGTTGCCGCCGCCCGTGTTGGCGGCTCCGGCGTTGGCGGCTCCCGCGACGGTCTGCCCGCCGGGGCGGCCGCCGGGCCTGTTGTCTCCGCCCGGCTTGCCCGGCTTTCCGGGCTTGCTCGGGTTCGTCGTCGGAGGCTTGTTGCCGCGCGGGCCGCCCGCCGGGACGTTCGGCTCCGGGATGCTGACCGTGGTGAAGCCGGGGGCCTCGCGCCCGGACAGCGCGCCCGAGACCGCGTCCTTCCAGATCGGACCGGGCAGCCCGCCGCCGAAGACCTTGTCGTAGGACCGGCCGCCGATCACGATGTCCTCCATCGTGATCTTCTTCGCACCGCCGGAGCCGACCCACACCGCGCCGGAGACGTTCGGCGTGTAGCCGACGAACCAGGCGTTGTAGCGGTTGTCCGTCGTACCGGTCTTGCCCGCGCTGTCGCGCTCGCTCAGGCCGGCCCGCTCACCGGTTCCGGAGTCCACCACCCCGCGCAGCAGCGTGTTGATGGTGTCTGCGGTGTCCTGTGACATCGCCCGGTCGCACTTGGACTTCGGCACCGCGAGGGCCTTGCCGTGCGAGTCGGTGATCGACTCGATGGCGACCGGCGTGCAGTAGACGCCGCGGTTGGCGAAGGCCGCGTACGCGTTGGCCATCGTCAGCGGGGACATCTCCTCCGAGCCGAGCGCGATGGCCGGGCCGTCGGCCAGCTTCGCGCCGCTCGCCGGGACGACACCGAGCTTCTTCGTCATCTCGGACACCGGGCACAGGCCGATCTCGGAGATCATCTCGACGAAGTAGGTGTTGATCGACTTCTCCATGGCCGTCCGCAGCGCATAGGGGCCGATCTCGTCCTCGGTCTCGTTCTCCGCCGTCTCCTTGGTGACGTTGACGTACTGCGAGCCGTCACAGCGGGAGATCGGGCTCGGGTAGTCGAGCTTGTTCGGCGCCTGGTACACCTTCGTCGGCGGCAGGCCCCGCTCCAGCGCGGCGGCCGCGATGAAGGGCTTGAAGGTCGAGCCGACCTGGAAGCCGAAGTTCGAGCCGCCCATCCGCTTGTCCACGGAGTAGTTGATCTGGGTCTCGTTCTTGCCGAAGCCGTACGGCTTGGACTGACCCATCGCCAGGACCCGCCCGGTGCCCGGCTGGACCAGGGTGACCGCCGTCGCGATCGAGTCCTCCTGGTAGACGTGGTCCTTGATCGACTCGTTGGCCGCGTCCTGCGACTGCGGGTCCAGGGTCGTCCGTACGGTCAGGCCGCCCTGGTTCCAGACCTTGGCCCGCTCCTCGCGCGTCTTGCCGAAGACCGTGTCGGTCAGGAAGGTGTTGCGGACGTAGTCGCAGAAGAATCCGGCGCCCTTGACCGCGGTGATGCAGCCGTTGCGCGGCTTCGTCACCTTCAGCGTGACGGGCTTGGCCTTCGCCGCGTCCGCCTCCGCCTGCGAGACGTCCTTCATGTCGGCCATCCGCTGGAGGACGATGTTGCGCCGCTTCATCGCCTCCTGCGCGTCGTTCACCGGGTCGTACCGGCTCGGCGACTGCACGACGCCCGCCAGCAGCGCCGACTCCTCCAGGGCCAGGTCCTTGGCCGGCTTGCTGAAGTAGCGCTGGGCGGCGGATTCGATTCCGTACGCCTGCTGGCCGAAGTACGTGATGTTGAGGTAGTTCTCGAGGATCTTCTTCTTCCCGAGTTCCTCCTCGACCTGGATCGAGTACTTCAACTCGCGGATCTTGCGCCCGAGGCTCTTCTCCTGCGCCTCGCGGACCTTCGTCTCGTCGTCGCCTGCCTCTTCGACGAAGACGTTCTTCACGTACTGCTGGGTGAGGGTGGAGGCGCCCTGCGCGGCGCCGCCTTCCTGCGCGTTGCGGTTGACCGCGCGCAGGATGCCCTTGAGGTCGACCGCTCCGTGTTCGTAGAAACGGGAGTCCTCGATCGCGACGATCGCCTTCTGCATGTACGGGGAGACCGCCGTGAGCGGGACCACCTGCCGGTCGCGCGAATAGACGGTGGCGATCAAGCCACCTTCGGAGTCCAGAATCGTGGTCCGCTGGCTCAGCGGCGGAGTCTTGAGATTGGCCGGGATCTCGTCGAATCCCTCGACGGTGCCCTTGGCCGCGATGCCCAGTGCGCCTGCCGCCGGGATGGCCATGCCTGCCAGTACAACTCCGGAGAGAACGGACACTCCGAGGAACTTGGCGGCCTGCTGGCTCCCCGTGAGCCCGCCGCCCGAGCGCTTCTTTCCCATGGAGGGCAGCCTACGTTCTGATTCACCGGACACGCGCGAATGCCTTGGCCTAAGCTGTCCCCAACTGTCACAGCAGTGCGGTACGACATCAACCCCTCGGCTTGTTTTTCACCCTTCCCGAATGGGGTGGACGCATGTCCGAATCCCGCCCCCTGTGCCATCTGAGCCCCGCCGGTGGTATCCCGATTTCACCCGAATCGCCGGAATGGCCGGGCATGTCGCCGGATCACTCCGTCGGGTGATCTGCCGCTTACCCATAGTCCGTTCGGACCATTCAAGATTGGGCCCGTCGGGGGTGTTGCGCGGTGCCCACCTTCCGTAACGTCCTCAACTGGCAGCGGTGAATATGCCTCTGCCGCCGTGGGGGAGCCTCGATTCGGGAGAGGACGGCGCCGGGATGGGCTGGGTTACCGACTGGAGTGCGCAGGCAGCCTGCCGCACTACCGATCCGGATGAACTGTTCGTTCAAGGAGCGGCACAGAACAGGGCCAAGGCGGTGTGCACCGGATGTCCGGTGCGGACCGAATGCCTGGCCGACGCCCTCGACAATCGCGTCGAGTTCGGCGTGTGGGGCGGAATGACCGAGCGGGAACGACGTGCGCTGCTGCGCCGGCGTCCCACCGTCACCTCGTGGCGACGGCTGCTCGAAACGGCTCGTACGGAGTACGAGCGCAGCACCGGCATCCTCACCATGGATGACGACACGGAGATCGACGTTCCGTACGAGACGTACGCGGCAGCCGGGTAACCGCCCGGGCACCACGTCGTACGGACGCCTACGCTCCGGCCGGAACCCCGGCCGCGAGTCGCTCTCCGATGGCCCGCAGCCCGGCGAGGTCGTGCACATCGCCGGGCAGGGCGGCCACTTCGGCCACCGCCACTTCGGGGTGCAGCGAGGTGAAGCGGTCGCGTGTGCGCCGTTCACGCGCGATCACCTGCATCCTCTCGGCGTGCAGGCGCAGCAGCCCCGCCGTGATCACGTCCACCGTGATCGCGTCGTCAGCCGTGTCGGTGCCATCGGCTTGGTGCGCGCCGTCCTCGTCGTACGTGTCGACTTCCGCGGTGTCGCGTGCGGCGGTGGGGGAGCCGGTCTCGGGAGTCTCCGCGGAAGTGCCGGCGGCCTCCGCGGCCGCGTCACGAAGTCCAGCTTTCCCGGACTCCTGATCGACAATGCACCCTTCCTCAAGATTCTCTGCGGCGGCCAACGCCCGCTCCGCGGACAGCTGGTCGGCGCCGCTGCCGTGCACCCGGTTCAGTACCAGCCCGGCCAGCGGCATGCTCTCCGCGGCCAGCCGCTCGACGAAGTACGCGGCCTCGCGCAGCGCGTCCGGCTCCGGGGCCGCGACCACGAGGAAGGCCGTACCGGGAGCCTGGAGCAGCCGGAAGGTGGCGTCCGCGCGGGTGCGGAATCCGCCGAACATCGTGTCCATCGCGGCCACGAAGGTCTGTACGTCTTTCAGCAGCGAGGCACCCATCAGCTTGCTCAGGGTGCCCGTCATCATCGACATCCCGACATTCAGGAACTTCATCCCGGCCCGGCCGCCCACCTTCGCCGGAGCCATCAGCACCCGGATGAACTTCCCGTCCAGGAAGGACCCGAGGCGTTTGGGGGCGTCGAGGAAGTCCAGCGCCGAACGGCTCGGCGGGGTGTCCACGATGATCAGGTCCCAGTCGTCCCGGGCCCGCAGCTGCCCCAGCTTCTCCATCGCCATGTACTCCTGCGTGCCCGCGAAGCCGGCCGACAGGGACTGGTAGAACGGGTTGGCCAGGATGGCCTGGGCCCGCTCGCCGTCCGCGTGCGCCTCGACGATCTCGTCGAAGGTCCGCTTCATGTCCAGCATCATGGCGTGCAGTTCGCCGCCGTCAGCGCCCACGGAATCCACCTTGCGCGGCGTGTTGTCCAGCGAGTCGATGCCCATCGACTGGGCGAGCCGCCGCGCCGGGTCGATGGTCAGCACCACCGCCTTGCGCCCGCGCCCGGCCGCCCGTACGCCCAGTGCCGCGGCCGTGGTGGTCTTCCCGACCCCGCCCGAACCGCAGCACACGATGATCCGGGTCTCCGGGTCGTCCAGCAGCCGGTCGACCGCCAGCCGCGGCGGAGTGTCCAGGCCCACGGTGTCCACCCCCTCGCTCATTCGGCCACCGTCTGCTTCCGCAGGTCCTTGGCGAGCGCGTACAGCCCCGCCAGATCCATCCCCGTGCCCAGCAGGGGGAGTTCGTACGCGGGCACGTCCAGCCCGTTCAGCACGGCCCGCTGCGTGCGCTCCAGCTCCACCCGGCCCGCGTGCTCGGCCGCCTGCGCGACCAGCGGGTCCACCAGCCGCTCGGCCAGCCCGCCGCGGCGCGACCCGCCGAGCCCCGCCCGGGACAGCGCCTGCGCCACGCCGGCGCGGTGGTCGCCGGCCGCCGCGCGCAGGGTGTCCTCGTCCAGGTGGTGCGGCCGCACCATGTTCACGACGACCCGGCCCACCGGCAGCCCGGCCTCCCGGAGTTCCGCGATGCCGTCCGCGGTCTCCTGCACGGGCATCTCCTCCAGCAGGGTGACCAGGTGCACGGCCGTCTCGGGGGACTTGAGCACCTTCATGACGGCCTGCGCCTGGTTGTGGATCGGGCCGAACCGGGCCAGGCCCGCGACCTCGTCGTTCACGTTCAGGAAGCGGGTGATCCGGCCGGTCGGCGGCGCGTCCATGATCACGTGGTCGTAGACGAACCGGCCGGTCTTGTCCTTGCGCCGGACCGCCTCGCACGCCTTGCCGGTCAGCAGGACGTCCCGCAGCCCGGGGGCGATGGTCGTCGCGAAGTCGATCGCGCCGAGCTTCTTCAGGGCGCGGCCCGCCGAGCCGAGCTTGTAGAACATCTGGAGGTAGTCCAGCAGCGCCCGCTCGGCGTCGATGGCGAGCGCGAAGACCTCACCGCCCCCGGGAGCGACCGCGATCTTCCGCTCCTCGTAGGGGAGCGCCTCGGCGCCGAAGAGCTGCGCGAGCCCCTGCCTGCCCTCCACCTCCACCAGTAGAGTCCGCCTGCCCTCGCGTGCGAGGGCGAGCGCGAGTGCGGCGGCGACCGTGGTCTTGCCGGTGCCGCCCTTGCCGCTGACCACCTGGAGCCTGCTCACAGCGTCCGAGCCTAACCACTCGGCTCACGGGCCGCGCATGAGCCCCGCATCACAGGCACTACCCTCGCTCCCATGACCAAGAAGTTCGAATACGCGACCGTCCCGCTGCTGGTCCATGCCACCAAGCAGATCCTGGACACCTGGGGCGAGGACGGCTGGGAGCTCGTCCAGGTCGTGCCCGGGCCGAACAACCCCGAGCAGCTGGTGGCCTACCTCAAGCGGGAGAAGGCATGAGCGGAGTCGTCGAGGCGCGGCTGGCCGAGCTCGGCCTGACCCTGCCGGAGGTCGTCCCGCCGCTGGCCGCGTACCAGCCGGCCGTGCGGTCCGGCGTGTACGTGTACACGGCGGGCCAGCTCCCGATGGTCAAGGGCAGCATGCCGGTCACCGGCAAGGTCGGCGCCGAGGTCTCGGCGGAGCAGGCCAAGGAACTCACCGCCGTCTGCGCGCTGAACGCCCTGGCCGCCGTCAAGTCGGTCATCGGTGACCTCGACAAGATCGTGCGCGTCGTGAAGGTCGTCGGCTTCATCGCCTCGGCCCCCGACTTCACGGGCCAGCCAGGCGTGCTGAACGGCGCGAGCGAGCTGCTGGGCGAGGTGCTCGGCGAGAAGGGCGTCCACGCCCGCAGCGCGGTCGGCGTGGCGGTCCTCCCGCTGGACGCGCCCGTCGAGGTCGAGATCCAGGTCGAGGTCGAGCCCTCCGCCTGACGCGGCCGGTCGGCGCTCGCCGGTCCGTCGGTTCGTGCGACGGGCCGGTTCGTGCGACGGGCCGGTTCGTGCGCTGGCTCGTGTCGTGCGTCGTTCTGTCCGTCGGTTTGTCCGTCCGCCTGTTCGTCCATTCGGAGACGGGCCGGGTCGAGCGGGCCGTGGCCCGGCCCGGCCCGTCTCCGTCGGTACCCCGTACGGGCCGGGCCGCCGCCCGCTTCCGGGTTCCGGGCGGCCGGACGGCGGGGCGCCGCAAGGTGCCCCTCGAACATCGGGCCGGATGGCCGTAGCATCCCGCCATGCCGAATGGTCAGTACGGTCAGCAGCAGCCCCCCGCCGGAGGCCAGTGGTACCCGCCGGAGTGGCCCGACCGCATCCGCGCGCTCGCGGACGGCTCGATCACCCCGGTCGACCCGCGGCGCGCCGCCACCGTGATGCTGCTGCGCGACACCCCCGCCGGGCCCGCCGTGCACATGCTCCGCAGGCGGGCCTCCATGGCCTTCGCCGGGGGCGCGTACGCCTATCCCGGGGGCGGGGTCGACCCCCGCGACGAGGAGCACCAGGTCGGCTGGGCCGGGCCCTCCCGGAGCGACTGGGCCGCCCGGCTGGGCACCGATCCGGCCACCGCCCAGGCGATCGTCTGCGGGGCGGTGCGCGAGACCTTCGAGGAGGCGGGCGTCCTGCTCGCCGGCGAGACCCCGGACACCGTCGTGGGCGACACCACCGGCGACGACTGGGAGGCCGACCGGGCGGCCCTGGTCGCCCGCGAGCTGTCCTTCGCCGCGTTCCTGGACCGCCGCGGTCTGCGGCTGCGCTCCGACCTGCTGGGGGCGTGGGCGCGCTGGATCACCCCGGAGTTCGAGCCGCGCCGCTACGACACCTGGTTCTTCGTCGCCGCCCTCCCCGTGGGCCAGCGCACCCGCAACGCCTCCACCGAGGCGGACCGCACCGTCTGGATCCGCCCCGCCGACGCGGCCGCCGGGTACGACAAGGGCGAGCTGCTGATGATGCCGCCGACGATCTCCACCCTGCGCTCCCTGGAGCCGTACGGGAGCGCCGCCGAGGCGCTCGGCGCGGCCGCGGCGCAGGACCTCGCGCCGGTCCTGGCCCGAGCCTCGCTGGAGGATGGGCAGCTGGTGCTCAGCTGGCCGGGCCACGACGAGTTCACGAAGCGCGTGCGCCCGGGAGGCCCCGCATGACCGACGCCGCCGCACTTCCCGGGCAGCCCCGCGGGACGGTCGTCTCCGGGCCGGCGACCGCCCGCGCGGTCAACGTCCTGGCCCCCAACGCCTCCGCGATGACCCTGGACGGCACCAACACCTGGCTCCTGTCCGAGCCCGGCTCCGACCTGGCCGTCGTCGTCGACCCCGGCCCGCTGGACGAGGCACACCTGCGCGCGGTCGTCGCCACCGCCGAGCGGGCGGGCAAGCGGATCGCGCTCACCCTCCTCACGCACGGCCACCCGGACCACGCCGGGGGCGCCGGCCGCTTCGCCGAGCTCACCGGCACCAAGGTGCGCGCCCTGGACCCGGCCCTGCGCCTCGGCGACGAGGGCCTGGCCGCCGGGGACGTGATCCGGACCGGCGAACTGGAGCTGCGGGTGGTCCCGACCCCGGGGCACACCAGCGACTCGCTCTGCTTCCACCTGCCCGCCGACCGGGCCGTGCTGACCGGCGACACGATCCTCGGGCGCGGCACCACCGTCGTGGCCCACCCCGACGGCCGCCTCGGCGACTACCTGGACTCCCTGCGCCGGCTGCGCTCGCTCACCGTCGACGACGGGGTCCACACCGTCCTGCCGGGGCACGGGCCGGTCCTGGAGGACGCCCAGGGGGCCGTGGAGTTCTACCTGGCCCACCGGGCCCACCGCCTCGCCCAGGTGGAGACCGCCGTGGAGAACGGTTTCGCCACCCCCGAAGCGGTCGTCGCCCGGGTCTACGCGGACGTCGACCGCTCGCTGTGGCCGGCCGCGGAATGGTCCGTCCGGGCGCAGCTCGAGTACCTTCAAGATCACGGACTGATCCCGGGAGGGCCCGAGTGAACGACCTGTTCCTGCTGCTGATGCTGCTCGCGACGGCCGCCTGGATCACCTCGACGGTGACCCTGCGCATGCAGCGCCTCGAGCACAGGGCGGACCGGGCGGAGCGCCGCCTCGGCCTGATCCTGGACCACCTCGGCATCGTCGAGCCGGAGCCGGCGGGTCTGGACGGGGTACGGGCCCTGCTCCGCGACGGCCGCCGGATCGAGGCGATCAAGGCCTACCGCGCCGCCACGGGCGCGGGCCTGGTGGAGGCGAAGTCGGCCGTCGAGGCCCTGGAAGTCACCCTGTAGGGCCGCTCAGGAGCCCTCCGGGGACTTGCGGGGGGTCTTGGTGCCGTGCCGGGCCGCGTACTCGTCCGCGAGCCACGGGCCGAGGTCGTCCACGTACGCGCGGAGCACGGCCGGGTCGGCGACCGGGTCCAGGGCCACCGCGGCCGCCGCCCGCATCTGGGCCGCGCGGCCCGGGTAGTACCGGCCGAACACCTCCGCGGACTCGGCGAGGTCGCTGGTCCAGCCGCCCCAGCGCGGCATCACCAGCGTGAACCCGGTGCGCACGAGGTGCCGCGAGAACCCCCGGGTCAGCCGGCGCAGCTCCTCCGGGGTCGAGGCGGCACCGGCGCGGTCCCGCCACCCCGGCAGCATGGCGGCAAGGTCGCCGTTGGTCTCCCGGGCGAGCAGGCCGTCCGGGCGGTAGCGCGGCAGGTGCTCGGCCAGGTCCGGGCCGAGGAGCGGGGTGGACAGGCAGGCGAGGAACCAGCCGAGGTCGTACCGCTCGGCCTCGCTCAGCAGGGTGTCCTCGCCGTAGAGCAGGATCCCGACCCCGTCGATCACGGGGAAGTCCTCGTCCAGCCCGCGCGCCAGCACCTCGGCGGTGTCCCGGTCCTCGGCGGCGGGCTCGTGGCGCAGGGCGAGCAGCAGGTCCAGGTCGGACCGGCCGGGCCGGGCGGTCCCGCGCGGCACGGACCCGTACAGGTACGCGCTGTGCAGGCGCTGCCCGTACGCCTCTGCGGTCCGCTCCCGCGCGGCCGCGACGACGCCGGCGAAGGCGGCGGGCACCCGGCCGAGGGCCCCCTCGCGCTCGAAGTACCCGTACGCGTCCAGGCCCTTGTGTTCCATGACTCCACTGTGCACCGTCGGCCGGCGGGGCGGCCCGACGGGGTCGCGGGACGCGTGGAGGGGCGCCGGACCCTCTCCCGGGACGCGTGAAGGGGCCCTGCCCGGCGTACGGGCAGGACCCCTTCAGGGTGCGACGGGTGTCAGCGGGACCGCTTCGCGAGGCGCTCCACGTCCAGCAGGATCACGGCGCGGGCCTCCAGGCGCAGCCAGCCGCGGCCCGCGAAGTCGGCCAAGGCCTTGTTCACGGTCTCGCGGGAGGCACCGACGAGCTGGGCGAGCTCCTCCTGCGTCAGGTCGTGCACGACGTGGATGCCCTCCTCCGACTGCACGCCGAACCGGCGCGACAGGTCGAGGAGCGCCCGCGCGACACGGCCGGGAACGTCGGAGAAGACCAGGTCGGACATCTGGTCGTTGGTCTTGCGCAGGCGCCGGGCGACGGCGCGCAGCAGCGCGGTGGCGACCTCGGGCCGGGCGTTGAGCCAGGGCTGGAGGTCGCCGTGGCCGAGGCCGAGCAGCTTGACCTCGGTCAGCGCGGTGGCGGTGGCGGTGCGCGGGCCCGGGTCGAACAGCGACAGTTCGCCGATCAGCTCGCCGGGGCCGAGGACGGCCAGCATGTTCTCGCGGCCGTCGGGGGAGGTGCGGTGGAGCTTCACCTTGCCCTCGGTCACGACATACAGCCGGTCACCGGGGTCGCCCTCGTGGAACAGGGCGTCACCGCGCGCGAGGGTCACCTCGCCCATGGAGGCGCGGAGCTCCGCGGCCTGCTCGTCATCGAGCGCCGCGAAGAGCGGGGCACGCCGCAGTACGTCGTCCACGAGTCTCTCTCCTATGTCGACCAGCTCAGGGAACCGCTCCCCATTTTGCCGGACGGCTCAAACAGTGCGATCAATCACAAGGATGCCGGACGGACGGGTGTGCTGTGCGGCGAGCGGCCAATCGGGGTGGTGTTACCAGAGGTCCGGGCGGGTGTCAGCGGCCGGCCTTAGGCTGGCCGGGTGTCCAACAAGCCGGTGAGAGCACAGGCCAAGGGGTCCGCGGGAGTGACGGCCGCCCCCGATTCAGCCGTGGGCGAACATGCCCCTGTGGAGGCGTCCGCGAAGGCCCCGCCCGCACCCGAGGGTAAAAATTCGGTCAAGAAACCGAAGCCGGCCCGGGGTGAATCGCACCTGGCCATGGTGCGCAGGGCCCGCCGCATCAACCGCGAGCTGGCCGAGATCTACCCGTACGCCCATCCGGAGCTGGACTTCCGCAACCCCTTCGAGCTCCTCGTCGCGACGGTGCTGTCCGCACAGACCACCGACCTGCGGGTGAACCAGACGACCCCGGCCCTGTTCGCCGCCTACCCGACCCCCGAGGACATGGCCGCGGCCGCCCCCGAGGATCTGGAGGAGCTGATCCGGCCGACCGGGTTCTTCCGGGCGAAGTCCCGCTCGCTGCTCGGCCTCTCGCAGGCCCTGCGGGACGACTTCGGCGGGGAGGTGCCGGGCCGGATCGAGGACCTGGTGAAGCTGCCGGGGGTCGGCCGCAAGACCGCGAACGTGGTCCTCGGCAACGCCTTCGGCGTCCCGGGGATCACGGTCGACACCCACTTCGGCCGACTGGTGCGCCGCTGGAAGTGGACCGGGCAGGAGGACCCGGAGAAGGTCGAGGCGGAGATCTGCGCGATCTTCCCCAAGAGCGAGTGGACGATGCTCTCGCACCGGGTCGTCTTCCACGGCCGCCGGATCTGCCACTCCCGCAAGCCGGCCTGCGGCGCGTGCCCGATCGCCCCGCTGTGCCCCGCGTACGGGGAGGGCGAGACGGACCCGGAGAAGGCGAAGAAGCTGCTCAAGTACGAGAAGGGCGGCCAGCCGGGCCAGCGGCTGACCCCGCCCCCGGACTACCCCGGCCTCCCGGCCCCGCCGGCGGCCGCGCGGGCGGCGCGGCCGTAGGGCGGAGCGGGCGGCGCAGCCGTAGCGGCGGTGCGGGCGGCGCGGCCTCAGGAACCAATCGGTACCCGGACCGCGTTTGGCGGTGTGGGAGAACACGGACAGGGGTGCCTATGACTGGGGCTACGCAGAACCGCCCGGCCGACGCCGGAGCACAGAGGGCGGCGGCCCGCGGCGCGGTGGGCCCCCCGGACGCGCCCCCGCCGCCCCCGCCGCCCCCGGCTGCCCCGCAGGCCCCGTACGCCCCGCAGGCCCCGTACGGCGCCTTCCCGCCCGCCACCGGGCGGGGCAGCACCGACGTCACCGCCGAGGGGCTGCCCGGCTGGCTCGACCCGGTCGTGGCGGCCGCCCGGACGGTCCGCCCGGCCCAGCTGAGCCGCTTCCTGCCGCCCGAGGACGGCCGGGGCCGCCAGTCCGCGGTGCTGATCCTGTTCGGCGAGGGCCCCCGCGGCCCCGAGCTGCTCCTCATGGAGCGCGCCAGCAGCCTCCGCTCCCACCCCGGCCAGCCCTCCTTCCCCGGCGGCGCCCTCGACCCCGAGGACGGGGACCCGCGCACCACGGGGCCGCTGCGCGCTGCCCTGCGCGAGGCCGAGGAGGAGACCGGCCTCGACCCCGCCGGCGTCCAGCTCTTCGGGGTGCTGCCCCGCCTCTACATCCCGGTCAGCGAGTTCGTCGTGACCCCGGTCCTGGGCTGGTGGCGCACCCCGAGCCCGATCGACGCCGTGGACCCGGCCGAGACGGCGCGGGTGTTCACGGTTCCCGTGGCGGATCTCACGGACCCCGGCCACCGGGTCACCGTCGTCCACCCGAGCGGGCACCAAGGCCCCGCGTTCACCGTCGAATCGGCGCTGGTCTGGGGTTTTACGGCCGGAGTGATCGACCGGATCCTGCATTTCGCGGGCTGGGAGCTTCCGTGGGACCGCTCTCGGCACGTACCGCTCGACTGGCGCTCATGAGACGGTGGCCCATGTGAACGTGCTGGACATCCTGTTGCTGGTCGCCGCCGTGTGGTTCGCGATCGTGGGCTACCGCCAGGGGTTCGTCGTCGGCATCCTGTCGGTGATCGGCTTCCTCGGCGGTGGTCTCATCGCCGTGTCCCTGCTCCCGCTGATCTGGGACCGGGTGACCGACAACGGCACCCAGGTGTCCACCACGGTCGTGGTCATCGCCGTCGTCGCGATCATCGTCTGCGCCTCGATCGGCCAGGCCCTGACGACCCATCTGGGCAGCCGTCTTCGGCGCCACATCACCTGGTCGCCGGCGCGCGCGCTCGACGCGACCGGCGGCGCCCTGGTGAACGTGGTCGCGATGCTGCTGGTCGCGTGGCTGATCGGCTCGCTGGTCGCCGTCACCTCCCTGCCCACCACGGTGGGCAGGGAGGTCCGCAACTCCAAGGTGCTGTCGGGCGTGTCGCGGGCCCTGCCCGACCAGGCGGACACCTGGTTCACGGACTTCGGCTCCACCCTCGCGCGCAACGGCTTCCCCCAGGTGTTCAGCCCGTTCTCCAACGAGCCCATCACCGAGGTGAGGGCGCCCGACCCGGCGCTCGCCGGCAGCCCCGTCACCGACCAGGCCAAGCGCTCGATCGTGAAGGTCGTCGGGACCGCGCCCAGTTGCAGCAAGGTGCTGGAGGGCACCGGCTTCGTCTTCGCGCCCGGCAAGGTCATGACCAACGCCCACGTCGTGGGCGGGGTCACCGAGCCGACCGTGCAGATCGGCGGCGAGGGCAAGCTGTACGACGGCAAGGTCGTGCTCTACGACTGGGCGCGCGACATCGCCGTCCTGGACGTGCCGAAGCTCAAGGCCCCGCCGCTGGAGTTCACCGACAAGGACGCCGCAAGCGGCAGTGACGCCATCGTCGCCGGCTTCCCGGAGAACGGCGCGTACGACGTGCGCGCGGCCCGCGTCCGCGGCCGGATCAACGCCAACGGCCCGGACATCTACCACCGGGGCACCGTCCGCCGTGACGTGTACTCGCTGTACGCGACGGTCCGCCAGGGCAACTCCGGCGGCCCGCTGCTCACGCCCGACGGCAGGGTGTACGGGGTCGTCTTCGCGAAGTCCCTCGACGACCCGAACACCGGTTACGCGCTGACGGCGGACGAGATCCGCGACGACATCCGGCTCGGCGCCACGGCCACGCGCCGGGTCGACAGCCAGAGCTGCGCACTCTGAGCCGTACGGGCACGGAGCTCCGTACGGGCACGGAGCTCCGTACGGCTCAGGGTGGTCCGTACGGCTCCGGGGCCGCGTCCGTGTGCCGGTCCGTCCGTGTGTGTGCCGGTCTCTACGTCCGGGGATGGCGGAGCCGTGCCGAGACCCAGCGGGCGCGGCGGCGCAGGATGCGCGGAATTCCGAGCCGGAGGTCGTGGCCGTGCCGGCCAGGCCTCTCGTGGGTGCCCGGCGCGGTGGCCGAGCGTCGTTCGTGTGCGGTGTCACCGTAGTCGTGCGTCCAGCCCATACTCCGAGCTGTGCCCGTGCCCCAAGGTCGGTAATCCCGTCCGGGGCGGCCAATTGGCCTATGCGCCGGGCAATTGAATGCTTGTCATACGGGAGGGCCGCGACGTGCCGGTGCGTCAGGACCGCCCGGACGCCGCCCCAGTGGCCCGCCGGCGCGCGGCCCGGGCGGTTCAGCGGTCCGGCTCGGGGTCCTTCAGCCAGTTCACCAGCTCGGTGGAGAACGCCGCCGGGTCCTCCTCGTGCGGGAAGTGCCCGAGCCCGTCGAACAGCCGCCACCGGTAAGGGGCTTCGACGTACTCACCGGATCCGGCCGCGCTCCGCGTCCGCATCACCGGGTCGAGCGAGCCGTGCAGGTGCAGGGTCGGCACCCGGACCGGGCGCTTCATCCGCCGGTTGAACTGGAGCCCGTCGGGCCGCGCCATCGACCGCATCATCCAGCGGTACGGCTCCACGGAGCAGTGCGCGGTGGAGGGGATGCACATCGCCCTGCGGTACACCTCGAGGTCCGCGTCCTCGGGGAGGAGCGGTCCCGACCAGTCCCGGATCAGCTCGCCCACGAGCGCCCCGTCGTCGGCGACGAGCTGCCGCTCGGGGACGAACGGCCGCTGGAAGCCCCAGATGTGCGAACTGGCCCTGGTCTGGCCGAAGTCCGAGAGCATCGCGGAGCGCCAGCGGCGGGGGTGCGGCATGGAGGAGACCACGAGCCGGCGCACCAGCTTGGGCCGCATCACGGCGGCCGTCCAGGCGAGGTACCCGCCCAGGTCGTGCCCGACCAGGGCGGCGTCCGGCTCGCCGAGGGACCGTACGACCCCGGTGATGTCGAGCGCGAGGTTGGCGGGGTCGTAGCCGCGCGGAGTACGGTCGCTGCCGCCCACCCCGCGCAGGTCCATCGCGACGGCCCGGTACCCGGCGTCGGCGAGCGCCGTCAGCTGGTGGCGCCAGGTCCACCAGAACTGCGGGAAGCCGTGCAGGAGCAGCACCAGCGGCCCGTCGCCGAGTTCGGCGACGTGGAAGCGGGCCCCGTTGGCCGCGACGTCCCGGTGGGTGACCTTCCGGCCGCCGGGGATGTCGAGCCGTACCGCCGTGGCAGCTGTGGGGGGAGTGCTGGGGTCCGGCGTGGGGGCTGTCATGAGGACGAGCGTGCCACACCCACAGCCTGGTCACTCACCGGCCGCGGGTGCGGCTTGACGGTCCCCACGATCGCCGCGGTCTGCTTGACGGACTCGATGGTCCTCACCGGCGGCTTGACCTTCTTGAACTTCGCCACCGCGAGCAGCCCGACCAGGGCCGCGATCAGCCAGAACGCCCCGCCGACGATGAGGAAGCACCAGACCAGGCCCAGCCCGGTCGAGTGAATGCCGTACGCCGCGGCGAAACTCAGTACGGGGAGGGAGAACAGGAGGAGCACGCCCGCGACGATCGCGGCACCGCTGCCGATGCCCGCCCGCTTGACGTCCTGCTTGATCTCCACCTTCGCGAGGGCGATCTCGTCGTGCACCAGGGCGGACATCTCGGCGGTGGCCGAGGCGACCAGCTGGCCGAGTGTGCGCTCGGCTCCCCGCGCCCCTTGGTCCACTGCGCTCATCGCTCTCTCCCTCTGTCGTCTGCTGCCGGCGGCTGTCCTGCGTCGTCTGTCAGATCATGCCGGACGGTCGGCCCCGGCGCTGGACCCGGATGCCGCTTCGGACGTGGCGGACGTCGCCGCGGCGGCCTTGCGGCGGTGCTCGGCGGCCCTCTCCTCGTAGATCTTCGCCATCCGGAGGTGGTACTCGGGCTTGTCCTCCTCGTAGATGTCCGGGATGCCGTCGTGGTCCTCGTCCCGCTCCTCGGCCTCGGTGAGCGCCCGGTACTTGCGGTTCCGGAGCTTGAGCAGGACGCTCGCGATCACGGCGGCGATGAGCGAGCCGATGAGGACGGCGGCCTTGATCTCGGAGGTGAGGACCGGGTCGTCGGCGAAGGCGAGTTCGCCGATGAGCAGGGAGACGGTGAAGCCGATGCCGGCGAGCGAGGCCACGGCGAGTACGTCGGGCCAGGCCAGGTCCTCGTTCAGTTCGGCCTTGGTGAAGCGGGCGGCCAGCCAGGTGCCGCCGAAGATGCCGAACGTCTTGCCGACGACCAGGCCGAGGACCACGCCGAGGGTCTCGGGGCGGGTGAAGACCTGGGCGATGGCCTCGCCGGAGAGAGAGACCCCGGCGGCGAACAGGGCGAAGAGGGGTACGGCCAGTCCTGCGGACAGGGGCCGGACCAGGTGCTCGATGCGCTCGCCGGGGGACTCGGACTCCCCCTCCCTGCGGGAGCAGCGGAGCATCAGGCCCATGGCGACGCCGGCGATGGTGGAGTGGACGCCGCTGTTGTACATCAGGCCCCAGATGACCAGGGCGAGCGGGACGTACAGGTACCAGCCGTGGACGTTCTTGCGGAGGAGGAACCAGAAGAGGGCCAGGCCCGCGAGGGCGCCGCCGAGCGCCACGAAGTTGATGTCGCTGGTGAAGAACACCGCGATGATCATGATGGCGAAGAGGTCGTCGACGACGGCGAGGGTCAGCAGGAAGGCGCGCAGGGCGGACGGCAGCGAGGTGCCGATGACGGCGAGGACGGCGAGGGCGAAGGCGATGTCGGTGGCGGTGGGGACCGCCCATCCGTCCATCGAGCCGCTGCCGAGGGTGTTGACCAGTACGTACACCAGCGCGGGTACGGCCATGCCGCAGAGGGCCGCGATCACGGGGAGGGCGGCGGCCTTGGCCTCGCTCAGATCGCCTGCGACGAGCTCGCGCTTGAGCTCGATTCCGGCGACGAAGAAGAAGATCGCGAGCAGGCCGTCGGCCGCCCAGTGCTGGATCGAGAGGTTCAGGCCGAGAGACTCGGGGCCGATGTGGAAGGACCCGACGCTGTCGTAGCTGTCCGAGATGGCGGGGACGTTCGCCCAGATCAGGGCGGTGACGGCGGCCAGGAGCAGCAGTACGCCGCCGACGGTCTCGGTGCGCAGCGCGTCGGCGACGAAGCGGCGCTCGGGCAGCGAGAGCCGGCCGAAGGCCTTGCGGGTGGGTGTGGGCGTGGGCGTGTCCACGGTGGGGCACCTCCGGTTGGTCGACGGCATGGCTCATGCAGTTGCCGACCAGACTTCCCGGCGCACCCTGTGTTGTTCCGGCGTCTCTTCGGACGCCACGTATTGACAGCTCTTCGACTTTACAGGGTCGCGCAGCCGTATCGGATGATCTTCACCTTAAACGGACGGAGGGCGTCCGGCGCGTGACGCGCCGGACGCCCTCCCGGGGCCCGTGGACCCGCCCGGCGTCAGTCGTCGCTGCCGGCGGCCGGAAGCCTGGACTGGATCAGGTCCATGACCGAGGAGTCGGCCAGCGTGGTGACGTCACCGACCGCGCGGTTCTCCGCCACGTCGCGCAGCAGGCGGCGCATGATCTTGCCCGAGCGGGTCTTGGGCAGCTCCTGCACCGGCAGGATGCGCTTGGGCTTGGCGATGGGGCCGAGCGTGGCACCCACGTGGTTGCGCAGCTCCGCGACCAGGGTGTCGGTCTCGGAGGCGCTGCCGCGCAGGATGACGAAGGCCACGATGGCCTGGCCCGTGGTCTCGTCGTTGGCGCCGACCACGGCCGCCTCGGCGACCGAGGGGTGTGAGACGAGCGCCGACTCGACCTCGGTGGTGGAGATGTTGTGGCCGGAGACCAGCATCACGTCGTCCACCCGGCCGAGGAGCCAGATGTCGCCGTCGTCGTCCTTCTTGGCGCCGTCGCCCGCGAAGTACTTGCCCTCGAAGCGCGCCCAGTAGGTGTCGATGAACCGCTGGTCGTCGCCCCAGATGGTGCGCAGCATGGAGGGCCACGGCTCGGTGAGGACGAGGTAGCCGCCTCCGCCGTTCGGGACCTCGTTGGCCTCGTCGTCCACGACGGTGGCGGAGATCCCGGGCAGCGCGCGCTGTGCCGAGCCAGGCTTGGTCTCGGTGACGCCCGGCAGCGGGGAGATCATCATCGCGCCGGTCTCGGTCTGCCACCAGGTGTCCACGATCGGACAGCGGTCGCCGCCGATGTGCTTGCGGTACCAGATCCAGGCCTCGGGGTTGATCGGCTCGCCGACCGAGCCCAGTACGCGCAGGCTCGACAGGTCGAACTTCGCGGGGATGTCGTCGCCCCACTTCATGAACGTGCGGATGGCCGTGGGCGCCGTGTACAGGATGGTGACGCCGTACTTCTGCACGACCTCCCAGAACCGGCCCTGGTGCGGAGTGTCCGGCGTGCCCTCGTAGATCACCTGGGTGGCGCCGTTGGCGAGCGGCCCGTAGACGATGTACGAGTGCCCGGTCACCCAGCCGATGTCGGCGGTGCACCAGTAGACGTCGGTCTCCGGCTTGAGGTCGAAGACGGCGTGGTGGGTGTAGGCCGCCTGCGTGAGGTAGCCGCCCGAGGTGTGCAGGATGCCCTTCGGCTTGCCCGTGGTTCCCGAGGTGTACAGGATGAACAGCGGGTGCTCGGCGTCGAAGGCCTGCGGGGTGTGCTCGGCGGACTGGCGGCCGACCACGTCGTGCCACCAGACGTCGCGGCCCTCGGTGAAGGCGGTGTCCTGGCCGGTGCGGCGTACGACGAGCACGTGCTCGACCTGCGGGCACTTGGCGACGGCGGCGTCGATGGCGGGCTTGAGCGCGCTCGGCTTGCCGCGGCGGTAACCGCCGTCGGAGGTGATCACCAGCTTGGCGTCGGCGTCCTGGATGCGGGAGGCGACGGCGTCGGCGGAGAAGCCGCCGAAGACCACGGAGTGCGCGGCGCCGACACGGGCGCACGCGAGCATCGCGACGACCGCCTCGGGGATCATCGGCAGGTACACGGCGACGCGGTCGCCGGCCCGCACGCCCAGCTCGGTCAGGGCGTTCGCGGCGCGGGAGACCTCGTCCTTGAGCTCGGCGTAGGTGATCGCGCGGCTGTCGCCGGGCTCGCCCTCGAAGTGGATGGCGACGCGGTCGCCGTTGCCGGCCTCGACGTGGCGGTCCACGCAGTTGTACGCGACGTTCAGCTTGCCGTCCGCGAACCACTTCGCGAAGGGCGGATTGGTCCAGTCGAGCGTCTCCGTCGGCTCGACGGCCCAGTTCAGCCGCCGGGCCTGCTCGGCCCAGAAGCCCAGCCGGTCCGCGTCGGCCTGTGCGTACGCAGCCTCTGTCACGTTGGCGGCGGTGGCCAGATCGGCAGGCGGTGCGAACCGCCGCTCCTCCTTGAGCAGATTGGCCAGGCTTTCATTGCTCACGACATCTCCCTTTCCCAGGGTGTCCGTTGTGTCCCCGGGCATAGCTCATCAGTCGCAGGCCCAGGTGACAAGGGGTAACCGTCAATTGGTTTAGACCTATAGCACGTCTGGGGCCGCACCAACGGTGTCCGGCACGCGGCGTCCGGCGCACGAAGGGCCCCTCCCCGCGGCAGGATGCGGGAAGGGGTCGAACGGTTGCACGGACACGGGAGGGTATCGGTTCAGGCGTGCTGCCCGACCTGACCGACGCTGTCGAAGACCCGGCAGTCGTAGAAGTCCTGGCCCTCGGACAGCAGGTAGGCCTGGGCCTCACCCACGTGGAAGTACATCCCGTGCAGCTCCAGCGTGCCCTCGGCGAGCCTGCGGGCCACCGCTTCGTGGGCCTTCAGGTGCTCCAGCTGCTGCACCACGTTGGTCAGGCACAGCTGCTCCACGGCATCCGCCGGGAGCCGGCCCGAGATCCGTGCCCAGGCGTGGTGGCGGCTTGCCATCCGCTCCAGACTGGGCAAGCCGTGCCGCAGCCAGCGGCGCAGCGGGGTCATCGGCGTCGAGGGCGAAGAGCTGAGCAGCGCCTGCATCGCCCCGCACCCCGAGTGCCCGCACACCGTGATGCTGTCCACCTGGAGCACGTCCACGGCGTACTCGATGGCCGCCGCGACCGAGTCGTCCCCGGACTCGGCGCCCGGCAGCGGGACGAGGTTGCCGACGTTGCGGACGGTGAACAGGTCGCCCGGACCGCTCGCCGTGATCATGCTCGTCACCAGGCGGGAGTCGGCGCAGGTGAGGAAGAGCTGGGAGGGCCTCTGTCCCTCCCGGGCCAGCCGGGCCAGCTCGTCCCGTACGTGCGGCGCGGTATCGCGCTGGAAGGCGCCGATACCGCTGGCCAGCTGGCCGGCGCCGCGGCGGCGGGGCGCCGCGGCGGGGATGTCCGACGGCTCTGCCGTCTCCGCCGCTGCCGCTGCCGCCTCCGCGGCGGTCGCGGCCGTACGGCTTTCCGCGGCCCGGTGGTCGCAGTGGTTCTGCCACGGGGTCCAGGGCCGGCAGCACTGGTGCCCCCCTCGCTGGGGCGAGCGCCGGGAGCGATCGGCCCGCTGGACGAGGTCGGCGAGACCCGCCCGGTCCGAGCGGTCGGTACGGCCGCCGGGTCCGCCCACGCCGTCGGGGCCCTCGGAGCCGATGCCGGTGCCGGCGAGGAGGCCGGCCCGGTCGGACCGGTCGTCCTCGGAGGCGTGCGCCGAGGCCCCGGAGCGTCCGCTGACCTCCAGTGTGCCCCCGTGCGCGAGGTGGGAGTCCTGCCAGTCCTGGAGGGTCTCGTAGGCCGCGTGGTCCATGAACGAGCCGTCCAGCTCGAGGACCGCGTGCCGGTCGTGCGGGATCTGGTTCAGCACCCGGCTCAGCCGGGGCACGGCGAGGAAGGTCAACTGGCCGCGCGCGCAGACCCGGTGGGCCCCGCCGTCCAGCTGCTCCACCGTGATCCGGGTCCGGGCCAGGCGGTGGAGGGCCAGCGCCACGGCCACCGCGATGCCGATGGCCACGCCCTCCAGCACTCCGCCGAGGACCACGGCCGCGATGGTCGTCCCGTAGACCAGGATCTCCCGGTGCCGGGTGACACTGCGCAGGTGCGTGATGCTGACCATCTGTACGCCGACGGCCATGACCAGGGCGGCCAGCGCGGCGAGCGGGATCAGGTCGAGGACGGGGACCAGGAGCCCGGCCGCCAGGAGGACCCAGAAGCCGTGCATCATGGAGGACTTCCGGCTGGCCGCACCGGACTTGACGTTGGCCACGCTGCGGACGGCCACCCCCGTGATGGGCAGCCCTCCCAGGGCGCCGGAGACGATGTTCGCGGCGCCTTGGCCGCGCAGTTCCCGGTTGAGGTCGGCGCGCGGCGGGCGGTTGGCCGTACCCCGCTCGGAGGCGATCAGCTTGTCGGTGGCGACCGCCGACAGGAGGGACTCCACACTGCCGACCAGGGTGATGGTCAGGACGGCGGCGATGAGGCCGAGGACCGGACCCTCTGGAAGTTCGGGCAGGGCGTGGCTGCGCCAGGACGGCAGGTCCACCCGGGGGAGGGTGAGCCCTGCCAGGGCGGCGAAGGCGGTGGCCGTGGCGACGGCGGCGAGCGCGGCCGGCACCTTGCGCAGGGCGCGGCCGGCCCGCCCGGGCAGCCGCGGCCAGCCGAGCAGGATCAGCACGGTCAGCGCGCTGATGCCGAGCGCGGCCGGGTGCAGGTCGGCCAGTTGGCCCGGAAGCCCCTGGACGTTGGCCACGGCGGAGCTCTGCGGGGTGCCGCCGAGCACGATGTGCAGTTGGGCGAGCGCGATGGTCACGCCGATGCCCGCGAGCATGCCGTGCACGATGGCCGGGCTGACCATGAGCGCCGACCGGGCGGTGCGCAGCGCGGCGAGCCCGAACTGGCAGCAGCCCGCGAGCACGGTGATCGCACAGGTGGTGCGCCACCCGTAGTGCTGGATCAACTCGGCGGTGACGACGGTGAGTCCGGCCGCGGGCCCGCTCACCTGGAGCGGAGCGCCGCCGAGCCGGCCGGCGACGATTCCACCGACCGCCGCGGCGACCAGTCCGGCCTGGAGCGGAGCGCCGGTGGCCAGGGCGATGCCGAGGGAGAGCGGCAGGGCGATCAGGAAGACGGCGATGGAGGCGGAGAGGTCCGCGGAGAGGTCCTTGCGGCTCTCTTCGCGGGTCCCTTTGCGCATGGGGGCGGGGGAGATGGCAGTCATAAGGTCCCGTCTCCTCGGGGGAGGGGTGAAGCGGCGGGAGTCTCAACACTCAGTAAATGGATGGTAATGGAGAGTAAAGAGGCGTGGTGAATAATTGGGGCAAATGGTCTACGAATTAGCACTCAAGGGTGATTAAGCATTTTGTCCGGCTTGTCATACCTTCCTCGTGGTGGACCACATGGGACGTTGCGGCGCGGAAGTCCTGCGATGGAACTGCGAGGGAGAGGTGGGGCGGATGATCGCCGCCACGAAGAAGATCGCCGGCGGCCTGGCCGCCACGGCGCTTGTGCTGGGGGTCGCCGGGTGCGGCTCCTCGGAGCCCGCCAAGCCCCCTGCCCCCGGGGGCCAGAACGCCAGGAAGGGCGCGGCCGCCCCCGAGGCCCCGGGCAGCGTCAACCGGCTGATCGGTGACGGCTCGACCGCGTACACCGGAACGCAGCCGAACGTACAGAAGCCGCAGAAGCTGAAGCCGGGCGAGAAGCCGCCGCAGTTCGTGGTGTTCTCGTGGGACGGCGCGGGCGAGGACAGCCAGAAGCTCTTTTCCCACTTCCGCGAGGTCGGCAAGCAGTACAACGCCCGGATGACCTACTTCCTCAGCGGCGTGTACATGCTCCCGGAGGAGAAACGATCCCTCTACACCGCCCCGCAGCATTCGGCGGGCCGCTCGGACATCGGCTTCGGCGACCTCCAGGGCATCAAGGACACCGCCACCCAGGTGCGCGGAGCCTGGCTGGAGGGCAACGAGATCGGCACCCACTTCAACGGGCACTTCTGCGGTCCCGACGGCGGCGTGGGCACCTGGTCCGTGGAGGAGTGGAAGAGCGAGATCAACCAGGCCAAGTCCTTCGTCAAGAACTGGAAGACGAACGCGGGCCTGAAGGGGATGGAAGCGCTCCCCTTCGACTACGACAAGGAGCTCATCGGGGCCCGCACCCCCTGCCTCGAAGGCCAGAAGAACTTCATGCTGGCGGCGAAGGACATGGGCTTCCGCTACGACTCCAGCGGTATCAGCAAGCAGATCTGGCCCAAGAAGACCGACGGCCTCTGGGACCTTCCGCTGCAGCTGGTCCCCATGCCGGGCCGGGCCTTCGACACCCTGAGCATGGACTACAACTACATGGTCAACCAGTCCGGGACGACCTCGCAGGGCGACCCCTCGCAGCACCGGTACTGGGGCGACCAGATGCGCGACGGCCTGCGGCAGGCCTTCGACCGGGTCTATCAGGGCAACCGCGCGCCGCTGATCATCGGCAACCACTTCGAGTCCTGGAACGGCGGCACCTACATGCGTGCCATCGAGGAGTCGATCAAGGGCATGTGCACCAAGCCCGAGGTCCGCTGCGTGCCGTTCCGCGAGCTGGCGGACTGGCTGGACGCGCAGGACCCGAAGGCCCTGGAGTGGATGCGCACCCTCGACGTCGGCGAGACGCCGAAGCAGGGCTGGGCCACGTTCCTGACCGCGGGGCCGCCGGCGAAGCCGGCCGCCCCCGCGGACGTCAAGCCGGCTGCGGAGCAGGCTGAAGCGGCTGCGGACGAGGGCTGACCAGGGCCTCGGCGTCCGCGCCGCGCTCCACCCCCTCGTGGAGCACGAAGTCGGGGTCGACCTGGTCCGCCAGGTCGACCCCGGTCTTGGCGTTGCCCCAGCTCTCGGCGTTCTTCAGGTGGAACCGGACCATCTGCTCGGTGTACCGGTCCCAGTCGCGCTGCGCGTACGAGTCGTCGGCCGCGTCCTGGAGCGCCTGGAGGGCGAGCCGGTTGGTCGCCTCCAGCAGCTCGAAGGCAGCAGGGCGGCCCTTCTCCATGGCCCGTACCCAGTCGGAGTGTCCGACGGTGACCAGCAGGTCCTCGCCCACCTCGTCCTGGAGGAACTCGATGTCCTCGGGGCCCTGCACCTTGTTCCCCACGACCGCGAGCGTCACCCCGAAATCCCGCGCGTACTCCTTGTACTGGCGGTAGACCGAGACGCCCTTGCGCGTCGGCTCGGCCACGAGGAAGGTCACGTCGAAGCGGGTGAACATGCCCGACGCGAAGGAGTCGGACCCGGCCGTCATGTCGACGACCACGTACTCGTCGGGGCCGTCGACGAGGTGGTTGAGGCAGAGCTCGACCGCGCCGACCTTCGAGTGGTAGCAGGCCACCCCCAGGTCGGCCTCGGTGAACGGCCCGGTGGCCATGAGCCGTACGGGGTCGCCGTCGAGCAGCAGCGTGCGCGCGCACGCCTCGTACACCGGGTTGTCCCCCGTGACGCGCAGGAGGCGCGAACCCCTGCCCGGCGGGGTGGTCTTGATCATGGATTCGGCGGACGCGATCCGTGGGTTCGACCCCCGCAGGTACTCCTTGATCAGGGGCAGGTGCGCGCCCAGCGCGGGCAGTTCGGCCGCCTCGGCGTCGCCGAGGCCGAGCGCGGTGCCCAGGTGTTGGTTGATGTCGGCGTCCACCGCGACGACGGGGGCTTCATTGGCGGCGAGGTGGCGGATGAAGAGGGAGGACAGCGTCGTCTTGCCGCTGCCGCCCTTTCCCACGAAAGCGATCTTCATGTTCACCAAGCGTAGTGGACCTGTAGCGGCGCGTGGTCGAGGTGAGTGAAGAAGACCACTCCAAGGAGGGGTCGGTGCTGGGGGTGCGCAGTGCGTAGGCTCCCTACTTATGAGTAGCGCTGCTGACCCGCTGGCCCCGCTGGCCGGTCTTCCGGGTGTCGCCGGTTCCGTCGATTCCGTACGCAAGGCCGTGGACCGGGTCTACGGGCACCGGGTGATGCGCCGGCGCAGCGCGGAGATCACCTCGGAAGCCGCACTGCGCGGCGCCCGCGGGAGCGCGGCACTGTCCGGCGCGGACTGGGCGCTGGAGGAGGTGCGCCGCCGCACCGACTTCGGGACGGAGCCGGAGGCACTGACGGTCGGCGCGGCGCTGCGGCTGACGGCGGAGGCCGGCCAGCTCCTGAGCATCTGGCGCCAGTCGCCGCTCCGGGTCCTGGCGCGCCTGCACCTGGTGGCGTCGGGGTCGACGGCCGACGGGGATGCGGTGGGCCGGCCCAGGCTCGCGGGCGAACCGGTCCGTGAACCCCTGGTGGACCTCCCGCTGCCGAGCGCGGAGGAGGTCGCGGGGCGCCTGGACGGGCTGTCCCGGCTGATCATCGCCGGCGGCCCCGCCCCCGCGCTGATCACGGCGGCCGTGGTGCACGGCGAACTTCTGGCGCTACGGCCCTTCGCCTCGTACAACGGCCTGGTCGCGCGGGCGGCCGAGCGCATCGTCCTGATCAACAGCGGACTGGACCCGAAGGCGATCTGCCCGGCGGAGGCCGGACACGCGGAGCAGGGGAACGGGGCGTACCTGGCCGCCTTCGAGGGTTACGTCTCGGGGACCGGGGAGGGGATGGCCGCCTGGATCGCGCACTGCGGCCGTGCCGTCGAGCTCGGTGTGCGCGAGTCGACGGCGGTCTGTGAGGCCCTCCAGCGGGGCGCGGCCTGAGATCTGCCCCCGGACATGGGTTGCGGCGACACCGTCGTGCTGTGGTGTCGCCGCCGGCATGCGCGCCCAGTTACCAAGCGTCCTCGAAATATGCCCATCAGGTCGGGACTTTGCCCGTCACCTGGTGCGGCTGGCCCGTAATCGACGGGTCGACGTCGCGTGGGTACTCGGCGTTCATGCTTCGGTCCGTGGGCCTTACTGCGTTTTAAAGATGATCCTCTCGGATGTTCTTTGGTCTCGCGGGCCGTTGCTTCCTTTGTACTCCGCTATGGAGATAACCGGAACCCCTGGCCGCACTTCTTTACTTTCCGGGACGAGCGAGGACGAATGGGACGCCCGTGTTCGGGCGGGTCGGGACATTCCGGGCGGCGGGGTGGCGGGGTGGCTGGTCGGTGGGGTGACGGGCACCGCTGGGGCCGGGGCCGGGCGTCGGGCGGCGGGCTGCCGGATGTCGGGGTTCGGGCCGCCGGGGTCAGCCGGCGGCGGCCGCGGCCCGGCGCCGGCTCGCGTACCAGACGAGCCCCGCCGCTGCCGCCGCTCCTACGGCCGCCGCGGCGACGAGTGCGGGCCGCGGCGGCATCGACAGCCCGGGCAGCCGCTGCTTCAGCCGTACGGGGCGGTTGAAGACCAGGACGGGCCATTCCCGGGCCACGGCCTCCCGGCGCAGTGCCCGGTCGGGGTTGACCGCGTGCGGGTGCCCGACCGCCTCCAGCATCGGGATGTCGGTGGCGGAGTCGCTGTAGGCGTAGCACCGGGAGAGGTCGTAGCCCTCGGACTCCGCGAGTTCGCGAACGGCCTCCGCCTTGGTGGGCCCGTAGGCGTAGTACTCGATCTCGCCGGTGAAGCATCCGTCGTCGCCCACGACCATGCGGGTGGCGACGACCCGGTCGGCGCCGAGCATCTCCCCGATGGGTTCGACGACTTCAGCCCCGGAGGTCGAGACGATCACCACGTCGCGGCCCGCCGTGTGGTGGGCCTCGATGAGGGACGCCGCTTCGTCGTAGATGATCGGGTCGATGAGGTCGTGCAGGGCTTCCGCGACGATCTCCCGCACCTGCTGCACGTTCCACCCCTTGCAGAGGGCGGACAGGTACTCCCGCATCCGTTCCATCTGGTCGTGGTCGGCGCCGCCGGCCAAGAAGATGAACTGCGTGTACGCGGTGCGCAGCACGGCTCGCCGGTTGATCAGGCCGCCCTGGTAGAAGGACTTGCTGAACGTCAGGGTGCTCGACTTCGCAATGACAGTCTTGTCCAGGTCGAAGAAGGCTGCGGTGCGAGGCGAGGAGTGCGGCAAGGGCTGATTTTCCACGCCCAGAGCATATGCGCCCACCATTCGGCGTAAGGTGTGGCGCGTGGGTTTGCCTGAGAAGGCTCTCGGGTACACCATGGAAGTCACGGATCGTTCGCGACCGTGCTAACCCGGTCTGGCTCCTCCCCCCCCGAGTCGGACCGTGGGGACGACCCCCGCTCTCCCCCCCGGCGGGGGTCGTCGCATGTCCGGACGCGGTTCGCGTCCCTGCCTTCGGCCCCAAGTGACCATGTTCCAGGCCTTTCCCTCGTGAATGGGCCCGCGTGGCGAAGGCCCTCACCCCCTCGAACCCGTGACGTTGCGTAGTGGTTCCGCAGCGCTCTGGAACTCACCTGTGCGGGTGACCGGGATATTCACAATCGGACCGTTGTCCACAGTTTTCGAGCAAGATCCACTTCTTTTTCCCGATGGCTGCACCGTGATGAGGGCCGCGAAGTCCGCGGCGCTCGGATTCGCAGTGCGAAGGGGGCGGAGATCGTGGCTCGATCGAAGTCGTGTGAAGTTCCGGAAATCGCGGTGCCGGGGAAGCGGACCGGCTCGGGGGCCGGCCCGAAAACCCGTCCGGTGGGCCGTGTGGAGCGCGGTCCGGTGGCAGGGCCCGCGGGCGGGCGACCGCTGATCATCACGGAGGACCCCCTGCTGCTCGACGATCTGCTGCGGCTGTGCGCCGCCGCGGGGGCCGAGCCGCACGTGCACCACGCGGTTCCGGAGCGGACCGGTGCGCGAGACGGAGCCCGGGAGGCGGACGGCGCCGGGGGCGCCGAAGGCGGCGGGAGCGTCGGCTGGGAGTCCGCACCGCTGGTCCTGGTCGGGGACGACGCGGCCCGGCGGGTGCGCGGAGCCCCGCGCCGGGACGGGGTGTTCCTCGTCGGCCGGGACCTGGACGATCCCCTGGTGTGGCAGCGGGCGCTGGAGATCGGCGCCGAGGAGGTGCTCCGGCTCCCCGACGCCGAAAGCCGCCTCGTCGACCGCATCGCCGATGTGGTGGAGGGCGCGGGGCGGCCGGCCCTCGCCGTCGGGGTGATCGGCGGCAGCGGTGGCGCGGGGGCCTCCACCCTGGCCTGCGCGTTGGCCGTACGAGCGGCCCGGGCCGGGGAGCGGACCATCCTCATCGACGGTGACCCGCTCGGCGGGGGCATCGACGTCCTGCTCGGCGGCGAATCCGTACAGGGGCTGCGCTGGCCGGACTTCGCGGGCTCGCGGGGACGCGTCGGCGCCGGAGCGCTGGAGGAGTCCCTGCCCGAACTGCACGCCCTTCGGGTGCTCAGCTGGGATCGCGGGGACCGGGTGGCGGTGCCGCCCGCCGCGACGCGGTCGGTGGTCGCCGCCGCCCGCCGCCGGGGCGGGGTCGTCGTGGTCGACCTGCCCCGGCGTGTGGACGAGGCGGTGGCCGAGGTGCTGGCCCAGCTGGACCTGGTGCTGATCGTCGTACCGGGGGAGCTGCGCGCTGTGGCCGCCGCGGGACGGGTGGCGGCAGGGGTGCGGATGGCGGCGCGGGACGTGCGCGTGGTCGTACGGGGCCGCTGTCCGGCGGGACTCGATCCGGAGGACGTGGCCAGGCTGTTGGGGGCGCCGCTGGCCGGTGAGGTACCGGTCGAGGTGGGGCTGCCCGGGCGGGTGGCCGAGGGCGAACCGCCGGGGGCCCAGGGGCGCGGTGCGCTGGCCCGCTTCTGCGACGGCTTCTGGCAGCGGGCGCTGGGCCCCGCCCAGGGGGTGCCGGCATGAGCGCCGTCCTGCTGGACGCGGTGCGCCGGCGGCTCGCCGAGAGCGGGGCGGAACCGACCCCGGCCAGGGTCGCGGCGGCCCTGCGGGCCCAGGGCCGGCTGCTGGGCGACGCGGAAGTGCTGGGCGTGGCGGCGGAGTTACGCTCCGAGCTGGTCGGCGCGGGCCCGCTGGAGGCGCTGCTCACCGACCCGGAGGTCACCGACGTGCTGGTGGCGGCTCCCGACCGGGTGTGGGTGGACCGGGGCGGTGGCCTGGAGCTGACCGGGGTGACCTTCACCGGCACCGATGACGTGCGGCGGCTCGCCCAGCGGCTGGCCGCCGTGGCGGGGCGGCGGCTGGACGACGCGCGGCCCTGGGTGGACGCGCGGATGCCGGACGGCACCCGGCTGCACGCCGTGCTGCCTCCGGTGGCCGTCGGGTCCGCCTGCCTGTCCCTGCGGGTGGTCCGGCCGAAGGCCTTCACCCTGGAGGAACTCGTCGAGGCCGGAACGCTGCCGCCCGGCGGGCACCGACTGCTCCGGGAGATGGTCGAGGCCCGGCTGTCGTTCCTGGTCTCCGGAGGTACGGGCACCGGTAAGACCACGCTGCTCAGTGCCCTGTTGGGACTGGTCGGGCCCGGTGAGCGGATCGTCCTCGCCGAGGACTCGGCGGAGCTGCGGCCCGACCATCCGCATGTGGTGCGGCTGGAGACCCGGCCGGCCAACCAGGAGGGGGCGGGCCTGGTCACCCTGGCGGACCTCGTCCGGCAGGCGCTGCGGATGAGGCCCGACCGGCTGGTGGTCGGCGAGGTGAGGGGCGCCGAGGTGGCGGACCTGCTCGCCGCCCTGAACACCGGGCACGAGGGTGGCTGTGGAACGGTTCACGCGAATGCCGCCACCCATGTTCCGGCCCGCCTGGAGGCCCTCGGTACGGCCGCCGGACTCGACCGGGCCGCCCTGCACAGCCAGTTGGCGGCCGCGCTGACGCTGGTGGTCCATCTGGTCCGGGACCGCGAAGGACGCCGCCGGGTGGCCGAGGTGCACGTGCTGGAGCGGGACGCCGCCGGACTGGTGGTCACCGTGCCGGCGCTGCGCTGGGGTGCGCGCGGCTTCGTACGGGAGCGGGGCTGGGAGCGGCTGCGCCCACTGCTGAGGGGTGTCCGGTGAACGCGGGGGCGGTGCTGTCGGTGCCGGTGTTCTCGGGGGTGCTGTGTGCCGGGGCTGCCGCCTGGCTGCTCGCCGGGGGAGACCGGGTGTCCCGGCGGACCCGGGTGGTGCTCGCCGGGATCGGCCCGGCGGAGGTGCGCGGGCCCTCCCTCCGGGACCGGCTGACAGCCGCCGTACGGGTGCGTGTCGCGGCCCGCTGGCCTGAGTGGGCCTGTTTCGGTGCCGGACTGCTGGTCGCGGTGGCCGGCGGGTCGGTGATCCCGCTGGCCGCGGGGGCGGCCGCGGTGCCGCTGGTGCGCCGGTGGCTGCGGATCCGGGCGCGGGAGCGTGCCCGGGCGGCGCGGGCCGCCGAAGTGGTGGCGCTGTGCGGCGCGGCGGTGGGCGAGTTGCGGGCGGGGGCCCAGCCGGGGCAGGCGCTCACGGCGGCGATGCGGCGTTCCGCGGCCGGCCCGGGCGGTCCGGGCGCGGCGGAGGCGGGGGTGCTGGCCGCCGCGGCCTTCGGCGGGGACGTACCGGGGGCGCTGCGCCACGCGGCGCTGGAGCCGGGGGCGGAGGGGCTGGCGGGGATGGCGGCCTGCTGGCGGGTCTCTGTCGACGGCGGAGCCGGACTGGCCGCCGGGCTGGACCGGCTGGAAGGGGCACTGAGGGCCGACCGGGACCGGCAGGAGTCGCTGCGGGCCCAGTTGGCGGGGGCCAGGTCGACGGCGGTGGTGCTCGCGCTGCTGCCCTTGGTGGGCTTGCTGATCGGTACCGGACTGGGGGCGGATCCGCTGCGGGTCCTGCTGCACACCCCGATGGGCTGGGGCTGCCTGCTGGCGGGCGGGGTGCTGGAGGGGCTGGGGATCCTGTGGTGCCGGCGGATCGTGCGGACGGGGGAGCGGTGATGGCCGCCGCCGCGGTCCACAGGCTGGGGACGGCGCTGTGCCTCGTGCCGGTGGCGGTGTGCGTGGTGTCGGCGCTGACGGCGCGGGTCCGCGCTCGGGCGGTGCGCCGCAGGATGGCGGCCCTGCTGGGCGCGGAACCGACCCGCAGGACGCCGGTGTCGCGCTCACGGCTGCGGGGCCTGGGGGCGGCGTGGGCCGGTCCGGCCGGGGCGCTCCTGGCGGCCTGGGTGCTGATCGGCGGGATCTGGGGCCCGGCGGCGGGGGTTCTGGTGGCGGTCGGCGTGTGGCGCTGGCAGGCCAGGGCGCAGGCGCCGGTGGGGCGCGAGCCGGGGGTGGCGGAGCGTCAGTTACCCATGGCGGCCGATCTGCTGGCCGCATGCCTGGCGGCCGGGGCGGGACCGGTGGAGGCGGCCGAGGTGGTGGGGGAGTCGCTCGGCGGACCGGTGGGCGAGGCTCTGGCGCGGTCCGGGGCCGAGCTGCGCCTCGGCGGCGAACCCGGCTCCGCGTGGGGGAGGTTGGCGGGGATACCGGGTGCCCGGCCGCTCGCGGAATGCCTGGAGCGGGCGGCCCGGACGGGTGCTCCCGCGGCCGAACCGGTGTCCCGTATCGCCTCGGGACTCCGCGAGGACCGGGCGAGGTGTGCGGGCGCCCGGGCTCAGCGGGCGGCGGTTCTCGTCACCGCGCCGGTGGGGCTGTGCTTCCTCCCCGCATTTCTCGCGATCGGGGTGGCTCCGGTGGTGATCGGAATGGCTTCCGGACTTCTCTCCGGCACCTGAGAACACATTGATCACGGAAATCGACAACGAAAATCAAAGGGAGTTGCCATGAGGATCATCTGGTGTCGCGTGCGGACGGCGTGGAGTGGTCGCGGAACCGACCACGGGATGTCCACTTCGGAATACGCCATGGGCACGATCGCGGCCTGTGCGTTCGCCGCCGTGTTGTACAAGGTGGTGACGAGTGAAGTGGTCTCCACGGCCCTTCAGTCGACCATCGGGAAGGCGCTCGATGTGCCGTTCTGAGGAGAACTCCGCGGCGCGTCGGAAAAACGCGGACCGGGGATATGTGACGGCGGAGGCCGCGCTGGTGATCCCGGCGCTGGTGTTGTTCGCGGCGCTGCTGGTGTGGGCCCTGATGGCGGCGGCCGCGCAGATCCGGTGCGTGGACGCGGCCCGGGCCGGAGCCCGGGCGGCGGCCCGGTCGGAGCCGGTGGACGTGGCGGTGGCGGCGGCGCGCGCGGCCGCCCCGCCGGGGGCGGAGGTGGAGCTGGAACGGACGGGCGACCTGTGGCGGGTTCGGGTGGCGGCGCCGGCGCCGGGGCCGGGCGGCCTGCCGGTCCGGCTCGGCGCCGGGGCGGTGGCCCTGGCGGAGGACAGCGTGGGGCCGCCGCCGTGAGCCGGGACCGGGGGTCGGCCACGGTGTGGGCGGCGCTGGTGACGACAGTGCTCTGCGCCGTGTTCGGGGGCGTGCTGCTGCTGGGGCAGGCCGTCGTGGCCCGCCACCGGGCGGCGGCGGCCGCCGACCTGGCGGCCCTCGCCGCGGCCGCGACCTGGGCCCACGGACCGGAGGGCGCCTGCGCCGCGGCCCTGCGGGTGGCCCGGGCGCAGGACGCGGCGCTGAGCTCCTGCCGAGTCCTGGGCGAGGTGGCCGAGGTGACGGCCCACCCCGCCACCGGCACCTTCACCCCGAGGATCCGGGCCCGCGCGGGCCCGCCCGCCGAGCGAAGACCCCCGGTCGCGCGGGTCGGGCCCGCCGAGCGGCGTACCCCGGCGGCGCCGGTCGGGCCCGCCGATCGGCCTACCCGGGCTGCGCCGGATGGGCCCGCCGAACGAAGCCTCCCTGCATCCACGGCCGGGTCCGACGAGCGGGGCGTCCCGGCGGCGCCGGATGGGTTCGCCGGGCGGCGTACCCCGGCGGCGCTGGTCGGGTCCGCTGAGCGGAGTCCCCGGGCCGCGCCCGTCGGGCCCGTCGGGTGGCGTGCTGCGGCCGCGCCGGGGGTCGGTGCCGGGTGAGCGCACCCGGATGGCCCCCGGGGCCGGGGCTACGGGCGGGAGGGCTCGGGGGTGGCTTCGGGGCGGGGGGCCGTCGGGGGGGCCGGGGACTCGGCCAGGAGGCGGGTGAGGAGCCGGACGGCGCCGCGCTTGTGGAGGGGGTCGTTGCCGTTGCCGCACTTGGGGGACTGGATGCAGGAAGGGCAGCCGGCCTCGCACTCGCAGGCGGCGATGGCGTCGCGGGTCGCGGTCAGCCAGGCGCGGGCCGTGTGGAAGGCCCGCTCGGCGAATCCGGCGCCGCCGGGGTGGCCGTCGTAGACGAAGACGGTGGGGAGAAGGGTGTCGGGGTGCAGCGGCACGGAGACGCCGCCGATGTCCCAGCGGTCGCAGGTGGCGAACAGCGGGAGCAGGCCGATGGAGGCGTGCTCGGCGGCGTGCAGGGCTCCGCCGAGGATCTCCGGGGTGATCCGGGCCTCGTCGAGCTGGTCCTCGGTGACCGTCCACCACACGGCCCGGGTGTGCAGGGTGCGGGGCGGCAGGTCGAGCTTGGTCTCGCCCAGGACCTCGCCGGTGATCAGCTTGCGGCGCAGGTAGGAGACGACCTGGTTGGTGACCTCGACGGATCCGAAGCAGAGCCGGGCCGAGCCCCAGGGGATCTCGGTCTCGGTCTCCAGGACGGAGATGGAGGTGGTGTCGCGGGCGGTGGTCGAGAAGGGCGGGTTCGCCTCCTCGACGAGGGCGGCCGAGTCCTCGAGGTCCAGGTGCCTGACCAGGTAGGTGCGGCCCTGGTGGAGGTGGACGGCGCCCTCGTGGACGGCCGTGTGGGCGGCTTCCTCGTCGACCGTGCCCAGCAGCCGGCCGGTCGAGGCCTCGACGATCTGCACCGGGCGGCCGCCGCCGCCCCGGATGTCGGTCAGGTCGCAGGCCCGCTCCCGGCGGGTCCAGTGCCAGGCCGTCGCCCGGCGCCGCAGCAGCTTCGCCGCTTCGAGCTGGGGGAGGAGGTCGTGGGTGGCCGGCCCGAAGAGTTCCAGGTCGGCGTCGGTCAGCGGTAGCTCGGCGGCCGCCGCGCACAGGTGGGGGGCCAGGACGTACGGGTTGTCGGGGTCCAGGACCGTGGCTTCCACCGGCTGCCGGAACAGCGCCTCCGGGTGGTGGACCAGGTAGGTGTCCAGCGGGTCGTCCCGGGCGATCAGCACGGCCAGGGCGCCCTGCCCCGAGCGGCCCGCCCGGCCGGCCTGCTGCCACAGGGAGGCCCGCGTACCGGGGTACCCGGTGATCAGGACGGCGTCCAGGCCGGAGACGTCCACACCGAGCTCCAGGGCCGTCGTGGCGGCCAGTCCCAGCAGCTCGCCGGAGTGCAGGGCCCGCTCCAGGGCACGGCGCTCCTCGGGCAGGTAGCCGCCGCGGTAGGCGGCCACCCGCCCGACCAGCGAACGGTCCACCCCCGCGAGGCGCTCCTGGGCGATCACGGCGATCAGCTCCGCACCGCGCCGGGAGCGGACGAAGGCGACCGTACGGACGCCCTGGACGACCAGGTCGGTCAGCAGATCGGCGGTCTCGGCCGTGGCCGTACGGCGGACGGGCGCGCCCTTCTCGCCCCGCAGCTCGGTGAGCAGCGGGGGCTCCCACAGGGCGAAGACGAGCTCGCCGCGCGGGGAGGCGTCGTCGGTGATCTCGATCACTCGGGTTCCGGTCAGCCGGGAGGCTGCCGTGGCCGGATCGCTGGAGGTGGCGGAGGCCAGCAGGAAGACGGGATCGGAGCCGTAGCGGGCGCACAGCCGCCGCAGCCGGCGCAGGACCTGGGCCACGTGGGAGCCGAACACCCCGCGGTAGGTGTGGCACTCGTCGATCACGACGTAGCGCAGGGCCCGCAGGAAGGAGGACCAGCGGGGGTGGGCGGGCAGGATGCCCCGGTGCAGCATGTCGGGATTGGTGAGGACGTAGTTGGCGTACTGCCGCACCCACTCGCGCTCCTCGACGGGGGTGTCCCCGTCGTAGACGGCGGGGCGTACGGCGTTCCCCAGCGGAGCGGCCAGTTCGCGTACGGCGCGCCGCTGGTCGGCCGCCAGGGCCTTGGTGGGGGCCAGGTACAGGGCGGTGGCCCCCCTGCCGTTGGGGGCCTCGGCGCCGTCCGCGAGGGCGGAGAGCACGGGCGCGAGGTAGGCCAGCGACTTGCCCGAGGCGGTGCCCGTGGCGACCACGACGGACTCGCCGTCCAGGGCGTGCTCGGCGGCCGCGGCCTGATGCTCCCACGGGTGTTCGATTCCGGCGGCCTGAATGGCGGCTACGACATCCGTTCGGATGCGATCGGGCCAGACCGCATGACGACCCTCCCGAGGGGGCAAGTGCTCCGTATGGGTGATGCGCGCAGCTCGGGAAGGCCCCCGCGACAGGCGGTCCAGGACCGTGTCGGGAGTGGGTCGAGGGCCCGCGGGTGCCGTGGGCCGTCCGGGGCGGTGAGTATTGGCCATTGGAACCGAGTGTGTCACCGACGTGCGGGACAATGGTCCCAAGGCGTCGTGCGCGCCTGCCGGTAAGTGATTGAATGCCATCGCGGCAGCCAATCCCTCGCCCACCTCCGGGTGGGGAGGCCCCTGGGGGGCGCCGCTCGATAGCAAGGTGCTGGAGGATCCGTGGACCTGTCCCTGTCGACTCGCACTGTCGGCGACCGAACGGTCGTAGAGGTCGGTGGCGAGATTGATGTGTATACCGCGCCCAAGCTGCGCGAGCAGTTGGTGGAGTTGGTGAACGACGGCAGCTACCACCTGGTTGTCGACATGGAGCGAGTGGACTTCCTCGACTCCACCGGACTCGGTGTGCTCGTGGGAGGCCTCAAGCGCGTCCGTGCGCACGAGGGTTCGCTGCGCCTCGTGTGCAACCAGGAGCGCATCCTGAAGATCTTCCGTATTACCGGTCTGACCAAGGTGTTTCCCATCCACACCACGGTGGAAGACGCCGTCAGCGCCACCGACTGACCGCTCCCGGCGGCGAGTGGCCGCCTGGGAGAACGGGGGACCGGGCCATGGTCGGCCCGGGCCCCTGCCAAGGCACGCCCGTAGTCCGAGGGGGACGCGCATGGCCACCGTTGAACTGCGCTTCAGCGCCCAGCCCGAACACGTCCGGACGGCCCGCCTGGTCGCGGCCGCCGTGGCGCGCAGGGCCGGTGTCGAGGAAGCCGTCCTCGACGAGGTCCGCCTCGCCGTGGGCGAGGCCTGCTCGCGCGCCGTCGGACTGCACCGGGGCAACGGACTGACCGCGCCCGTCCGGGTCGTCCTGACCGAGGAGGAGAAGGTGTTCTCCATCGAGGTCGGCGACGAGGTTCCCGGGCCGGCCGGCGGGTCGGTCGACGGCGTGGCGGGCATCGACGTCGTCCTGGACCCGGACATCGAGGGCGAGGACGAGATGGGCCTCGCCGTCATCAGCGGGCTCGTCGACGACGTCGAGGTGACCAGTGGGGAATCGGGCGGGACCATCCGGATGAGCTGGCCCGTTTCGGGGACGTCCGCGCTGCCCTAGATCCACTGAAACGACATTCCGTCGTATCGTCTGATCTTCAATCAAGGCCCTGCTGAGCAGGGCCTTTTCTATTTCCCTTGATCGGTGATCAGCCGTCAATGCTTTTGCCCCATTACCACTTTCGAGGGTAATGGAGTGACGTGATCCATTGCTGAGGGGCAAGTGCAGGCCAATTGTGTTTCCTGCGCACTGTTTTGATCAGGGTGCGCTCCCTACAATCCGTCCACATCTTGAGCTCATCACGTCAAGGAGGACGAATGACGGGGCTCTTCACCCCTCTCGCGCCGGATCGCGTCACGGATCTGGCAGCCGCAGTACTCACCGATGGCAATCGGCTCATCGTGATCGTCATCGCGGCCGTGGCCGTGGCCGCGCTCGTCGTCGCGCAGATCCTGGTCCGCCAGGTCCTCGCCGCCGACGAGGGAACCGACCGCATGAAGGAGATCGCCGCCGCCGTGCAGGAAGGCGCCAACGCCTACCTCGGACGGCAGATGCGCACCCTCGCCGTCTTCGCCGTCGTGGTCTTCTTCCTGCTCTTCCTGCTCCCCGCCGACGACTGGTCGCAGCGGGCGGGACGGTCCGCGTTCTTCCTCGTCGGCGCCCTCTTCTCGGCGGGCACCGGCTACATCGGCATGCGTCTCGCTGTCCGCGCCAACGTGCGCGTCGCCGCGGCCGCGCGCGAGGCCACCCCGGCCGACGGGGAGCCCGCCAGGGACCTCACCGAGGTCTCCCACAAGGCGATGAAGATCGCCTTCCGGACGGGCGGCGTGGTCGGCATGTTCACCGTCGGCCTCGGCCTCCTCGGTGCCTCGTCCGTCGTCCTGGTCTACGCCGCCGACGCCCCCAAGGTGCTGGAGGGCTTCGGCCTCGGAGCCGCCCTGATCGCGATGTTCATGCGCGTGGGCGGCGGAATTTTCACCAAGGCCGCCGACGTCGGCGCCGACCTGGTCGGCAAGGTCGAAAAGGGCATTCCGGAGGACGACCCGCGCAATGCCGCGACCATCGCCGACAACGTGGGCGACAACGTCGGAGACTGCGCGGGAATGGCCGCGGACCTCTTCGAGTCGTACGCCGTCACCCTCGTGGCCGCGCTCATCCTCGGCAAGGTCGCCTTCGGCGACCTGGGCCTCGCCTTCCCGCTGATCGTGCCCGCCATCGGCGTCGTCACCGCGATGATCGGCATCTTCGCCGTGTCCCCGCGCCGCTCCGACCGCAACGGCATGACCGCGATCAACCGGGGCTTCTTCATCTCCGCCGTGATCTCGCTCGTGCTGGTCGCCATCGCCGTCTACGCCTACTTGCCCGCCACCTACAAGGAGCTCGTCGGCGTCGAGGACGCCGCGATCGCCGCCCACTCGGGCGACCCGCGCGTGCTGGCCGTCGTCGCCGTCGCCATCGGCATCGTGCTCGCGGCCCTGATCCAGCAGCTCACGGGCTACTTCACCGAGACCAGCCGGCGGCCCGTCCGGGACATCGGAAAGTCCTCCCTCACCGGCGCGGCCACCGTCGTCCTCGCCGGAATCTCCGTGGGTCTGGAGTCCGCCGTCTACACGGCGCTCCTCATCGGCCTCGGTGTCTACGGCGCGTTCCTGCTCGGCGGCACGTCGATCATGCTCGCGCTCTTCGCGGTGGCCCTGGCCGGCACGGGCCTGCTCACCACCGTCGGCGTCATCGTCGCCATGGACACCTTCGGGCCGGTCTCCGACAACGCCCAGGGCATCGCCGAGATGTCCGGCGACGTCGAGGGCGCCGGCGCGCAGGTCCTCACCGACCTGGACGCCGTGGGCAACACCACCAAGGCCATCACCAAGGGGATCGCGATCGCCACGGCCGTGCTCGCCGCGGCCGCGCTCTTCGGTTCGTACAACGACGCGATCGCTACCGCCGTGAAGGAGGTCGGGGCCAAGGCCGGGGAGATGAACCTCAGCCTGGACATCGGCCAGCCCAACAACCTGGTCGGGCTGATCCTGGGCGCCGCGGTCGTGTTCCTGTTCTCGGGCCTGGCCATCAACGCGGTCTCCCGCTCCGCGGGCGCCGTGGTCTACGAGGTGCGCCGCCAGTTCCGCGAGCACCCCGGGATCATGGACTACACCGAGAAGCCCGAGTACGGGCGCGTCGTCGACATCTGCACCAAGGACGCGCTGCGCGAGCTCGCCACGCCCGGGCTGCTCGCCGTGCTCACCCCGATCGCCGTGGGCTTCTCCCTCGGTGTCGGGGCCCTCGGCTCCTTCCTCGCCGGCGCCATCGGCACGGGCACGCTGATGGCGGTCTTCCTCGCCAACTCCGGTGGCGCGTGGGACAACGCGAAGAAGCTGGTCGAGGACGGCCACCACGGCGGCAAGGGCAGCGAGGCGCACGCCGCGGTCGTCATCGGCGACACGGTCGGCGACCCGTTCAAGGACACCGCCGGTCCCGCGATCAACCCGCTGCTCAAGGTCATGAACCTGGTGGCGTTGCTGATCGCGCCCGCCATCGTGCAGTTCAGCTACGGCGACGACGCCAGCCCGGCCGTACGGGCGGTCGTCGCGATCCTCGCGATCGGCGTCATCATCGGCGCGGTGTACGTCTCCAAGCGCCGCGGCATCGCCGTCGGGGACGAGGCCGGGGACGGAGCCGCCGAGCGGGTGGCCCAGTCGCCCGGAACGGCAACGGTTTCCTGATCCGAGCCGGGGCAGCGGAACGGGCGGGGCCGGGCAGGGCAGGCCGTACGCCCGAACGGCGGACAGGCGGGGCGTACCGACGCGCCGCCTGTCCGCCTTTGTGCATCCCCTGATGGCGGGCGTGTATCTTCCGGGCCGAGAGCCTTCGAAGGGACCAATCCGGTGAACAAGAAGCTTGCGGCCGCCCTGTCGGGCGGTGCGGTGCTGATGCTCGTCCTGTCCGGCTGCGGCGGGGACGACGACGGCGACAAGAAGGCCGACGCCTGGGCCAAGAAGGTCTGCGACCAGTGGCAGCCCCAACTCAAGAAGATCGAGACGGCCAACGCCGAGATCAAGCGCGTGGCGACGGAGAGCAGCAAGCCAGACGAAGTGCAGAAGACCGACTCGGCTGCCTTCGCGACCATGTCCGAGTCGTACAAGACGATGGGAACCGCCCTGCAGGAGGCGGGAATCCCGCCGGTCAAGGACGGCCAGTCGACCCAGACCGCGGCGGTCAAGGGCTTCGAGGAGACCTCGAAGGGCTACTCCGATCTGAAGACCCAGATGGACGCGCTGGACGTCAATGACCAGACGAAGTTCGCCGAGGGTCTCAAGACGCTCGCGGGCGGCCTGGAGAACGCGACCAAGGGGGGCCGGGACGCCGTCACCCAGCTCAACGCGGGCGGTCTGGACAAGGCCATGAACAGCCAGAAGGGCTGCCAGGTCACGGCGCCGTCGGCATCGCCCAAGTAGCCGGACGGGCCGGTGTCGTCCGCCGCGCCGCGGTGGGACGCCGCAGGTCCTCCCGCGCGGCGCGCCGACAGGGCGGCCGGGGTTCCAGGAGGGGCCGCGGCCGCCCTGTCGCCCGCCCGGACGGTGCTCCGCACTCGGCCGCCGCGGGCCCGCGGCGCCGCGCGGACCGCGCCGACGCCCGCGCGGCGCACGGATCGGCGCCGCCAGCGGACACAATGGGCGGGTGAGTACCACCAGCCTCCCCTCGTCCGAGCACGCCGCCGAACTGCGCACCGCCCTGCTCGCCGCCGGCTTCACCGCCGACGGCCTGCTGGACCTGCTCGGCGCCCCCGCCTACGCCGCGCTGGCGCGCAGCGAGACGGTTCCCGCCCTGCGCGCCACCCGGCGCGGCGGCGACGGTCCGCTCGCGAGCCTGGTCCGGCTGTTCCTGCTCCAGCAGCCCGTGCCGTACGCGCACGCCGCGGCCGCGCTGCCCGTCGGGGCGGCCCTGGCCGACGGCTGGCTGCGGCGCGAGGGCGACGAGGTGCGCGCGGCCGTCGACGTACGCCCGTACGGCGGCCCGGACGGCGAGGACTGGTTCATCGTCTCCGACCTCGGCTGCGCCGTCGGCGGGGCCGGCGGGATCGGCAGCCGGGAGGAGGGCGTGGTCCTCGGCGTCGGGGGCGCGTCCACGACGCTGGCCGGGATCACCGTCCGGATCCCGGTCGGCTCCGCACTCGACGTCGGCACGGGTTCGGGCATCCAGGCCCTGCACGCCGCCCAGCACGCGACCCGGGTCACGGCGACCGACGTCAACCCCAGGGCCCTGGAGTTCACCCGTCTGACACTCGCGCTGTCCGGGGCCCCGGCGGCCGAGCTGCTCGCCGGGTCGCTCTTCGAGCCGGTCGGCGACGCCACGTACGACCTGATCGTGTCGAACCCGCCGTTCGTGATCTCGCCGGTCGCGCGCCTCACGTACCGGGACGGCGGCATGGGCGGCGACGACCTGTGCCGGACCCTGGTCCAGGAGGCCGGAGCGCGGCTCAACCCGGGCGGCTACGCGCAGTTCCTCGGCAACTGGCAGCACGTGGAGGGCGAGGACTGGCACGACCGGCTGCGCTCCTGGGTGCCCCGCGGCTGCGACGCGTGGATCGTGCAGCGTGACGTACAGGACGTGACGCAGTACGCGGAGCTGTGGCTGCGCGACGCGGGCGATCACCGCGACGACCCCGAGGCGTACGCGCGGCGGTACGAGGAATGGCTGGACGAGTTCGAGGCGCGCAAGACCAAGGCCGTCGGTTTCGGCTGGATCACCCTGCGCCGGTCGGACGCGGCCGAGCCGTCGATCGTGGTCGAGGAGTGGCCCCACACGGTCGAGCAGCCCCTCGGGGAGGCCGTCCTCGCCCATTTCGCCCGCCAGGACTACCTGCGGGACCACGACGACGCGGCGCTGCTGGAGGGCTACTTCCTGCTCGCCGCCGAGGTGGTCCAGGAGCAGGTCGGAGCGCCCGGCGCGGAGGATCCCGAGCACGTGGTGCTCCGCCAGAACCTCGGCATGCGGCGCGCAACCAAGGTCGACACGGTCGGGGCCGGGTTCGCGGGAGTGTGTGACGGCTCACTGAGCGCGGGCCGGATCCTGGACGCGATCGCGCAGCTGGTCCAGGAGGACCCGATCGTCCTGCGGGACCGCACGCCGGAGGCCATCAGGATGCTGGTCGAGCAGGGCTTCCTGGAGCCGGTGAGGGACCCCTCGGGCTGACCGGATCCACTGCCGGACCGATTGCCGGACCGATTGCCGGACGGGCAGCAGGGCAGGTTGCCGGCCGTACCCGACCCGGGATGTAACCCGGGGTTCGCCCGCCGTATCCCCGCGCCTGCCAGGCTCCTGCGCAGCGGGGTCCGGGGGGATCCCGGGAGCGGCCCGGGGGTAGGGGGAGCGGCATGGAAAACGGTCCGGCGGTCTTCGCGGCGGTCGTGTTCCTGCTGTTCGGGACCGCTCTGCTGGTCTGGACGGGGGCGCGCGCCCTGCACCGTGCGCCGGTGGCCGAGGGCGTGCGCCCCGTCGTCGCCGTACCGGTGACCCTGCTCACCGGCGGCGTGTTCCTGGCGCTCGGGCTGTGGTGCCTCGCCCGGCTCTGACGGGAGCGCCCGGAGCGGTGTATCCGCCGGGTGAACGCCGACGTCGGGAGGGGTGCGGGGGCGGGGCCAGACGGCCCCCGGGCCACCCGGCCCGGTGACCGGGGACGGTCCGGCGCGGCATCCGGGCGGCAGAAACGGCACTTGTCGGGTTACCGTTCGAGTGGCCGTTGCGGGCTTGTGCCGTTTGACACGGGGGCGGGTTGTACCGTCACACTCCGCAGCGTCGCCGTACTGCGACCGAGTGCCGACCGGAGAGAAGAGCCAAGTTGTCCCCGACTAGCGAGACCGCAAAGGGCGGCCGCCGACTCGTCATCGTCGAGTCCCCTGCCAAGGCGAAGACGATCAAGGGCTATCTCGGCCCCGGGTACGTCGTCGAGGCGAGCGTCGGGCACATCCGCGACCTCCCCAGCGGCGCGGCCGAGGTTCCCGACAAGTACACCGGCGAGGTCCGCCGGCTCGGCGTGGACGTCGAGCACGACTTCGCGCCGATCTACGTCGTCAACGCCGACAAGAAGGCGCAGGTCAGGAAGCTCAAGGAGCTGCTGGCCGAGTCCGACGAACTCTTCCTCGCCACCGATGAGGACCGCGAGGGCGAAGCCATCGCGTGGCACCTGCAGGAAGTCCTGAAGCCCAAGGTCCCCGTCCACCGCATGGTCTTCCACGAGATCACCAAGGACGCGATCCGCGACGCCGTCGCCAACCCGCGCGAGCTCAACCAGCGCATGGTCGACGCCCAGGAGACCCGCCGCATCCTCGACCGCCTCTACGGCTACGAGGTCTCGCCGGTCCTGTGGAAGAAGGTCATGCCGAAGCTGTCGGCGGGCCGCGTCCAGTCGGTGGCCACGCGCATGGTCGTCGAGAAGGAACGCGAGCGCATCGCCTTCCGCACCGCCGAGTACTGGGACCTGACCGGTACGTTCTCCACCGGCCGGGCCGGCGACGCGTCCGACCCGTCGACGCTGGTCGCCCGCCTGAACACGGTGGACGGCAAGCGCGTCGCCCAGGGCCGCGACTTCGGCTCGACCGGGACGCTCAAGAGCGAGGTGCTGCACCTCGACGAGGCCGGCGCCCGGGCGCTGGCCGCCGCGCTGGAGGGTTCCTCGTTCGCCGTCCGGTCGGTCGAGTCCAAGCCGTACCGCCGTTCCCCGTACGCCCCGTTCCGTACGACGACGCTCCAGCAGGAGGCCTCGCGCAAGCTGGGCTTCGGTGCGAAGGCGACCATGCAGGTGGCCCAGAAGCTGTACGAGAACGGCTTCATCACCTATATGCGTACGGACTCCACGACGCTCTCCGAGACGGCCGTCACGGCGGCCCGCGCCCAGGTCACGCAGCTCTACGGGGCCGACTACCTGCCGGAGAAGCCGCGCGTCTACGCGGGCAAGGTCAAGAACGCGCAGGAGGCGCACGAGGCGATCCGTCCTTCGGGCGATCGTTTCCGCACTCCGGCCGAGACGGGCCTGACCGGCGACCAGTTCCGCCTGTACGAACTCATCTGGAAGCGGACCGTCGCCTCCCAGATGAAGGACGCGGTCGGCAACTCGGTCACCGTGAAGATCGGTGGGCGCGCCGCGGACGGCCGCAACGCCGAGTTCTCGGCCTCCGGCAAGACGATCACCTTCCACGGCTTCATGAAGGCCTACGTCGAGGGCGCGGACGACCCGAACGCCGAGCTCGACGACCGCGAGAAGCGGCTGCCGCAGGTGGCCGAGGGCGACGCCCTCGCCGCCGAGGAGATCACGGCGGACGGCCACTCGACCAAGCCGCCGGCCCGCTACACCGAGGCCTCGCTGGTCAAGGAGCTCGAAGAGCGCGAGATCGGCCGCCCGTCGACCTACGCGTCGATCATCGGAACCATCCTCGACCGCGGCTACGTCTTCAAGAAGGGCACGGCGCTCGTGCCGTCCTTCCTGTCGTTCGCCGTGGTGAACCTCCTGGAGACGCACTTCGGGCGCCTGGTCGACTACGACTTCACCGCGAAGATGGAGGACGACCTCGACCGCATCGCGCGGGGCGAGGCCCAGTCCGTGCCGTGGCTGAAGCGGTTCTACTTCGGCGCGGAGGACGCCTCCGAGGTCGTGCCGGCCCAGGGCGACCACCTCGGCGGTCTGAAGGAACTGGTCACGGACCTGGGCGCGATCGACGCCCGGGAGATCTCCTCCTTCCCCGTCGGCGACGGGGTCGTGCTGCGGGTCGGCCGCTACGGGCCGTACGTGGAGCGCGGCGAGAAGGACGCGGAGGGCCACCAGCGGGCCGACGTACCGGAGGACATGGCGCCGGACGAGCTGACGGTCGCGTACGCGGAGGAGCTGTTCGCGAAGCCGAGCGGTGAGTTCGAGCTCGGCAAGGACCCGGTCAGCGGGAACGAGATCGTCGCCAAGGACGGCCGCTACGGCCCGTACGTGACGGAGATCCTGCCCGAGGGCACGCCGAAGACGGGCAAGAACGCGGTCAAGCCGCGGACGGCCTCGCTCTTCCAGTCGATGTCCCTGGACACGGTCACGCTCGACGACGCGCTCAAGCTGATGTCGCTGCCGCGGGTCGTCGGAGTGGACGCGGAGGGCGTGGAGATCACGGCCCAGAACGGCCGCTACGGCCCGTACCTGAAGAAGGGCACGGACTCGCGGTCGCTGGAGACCGAGGACCAGCTGTTCTCGATCACGCTGGACGAGGCCCTGGCCATCTACGCGCAGCCGAAGCAGCGGGGCCGCGCGGCGGCCAAGCCGCCGCTGAAGGAACTGGGCACCGACCCGGTGAGCGAGAAGCCGGTGGTGGTCAAGGACGGCCGCTTCGGGCCGTACGTGACGGACGGCGAGACGAACGCGACGCTGCGGCGGGACGACGACGTCGAGACGATCACGCCGGAGCGGGGCTACGAGCTGCTCGCGGAGAAGCGGGCGAAGGGCCCGGCCAAGAAGGTCGCGAAGAAGGCCCCCGCGAAGAAGGCGCCGGCCGCCAAGAAGGCTCCGGCCAAGAAGGCCACGGCGAAGAAGGCGGCGGCGGCGACCAAGACCACCGCCGCGAAGAAGGCCACGGCGAAGAAGACGGTGGCGAAGAAGACGGCGACGGCCACGGCGACGGCCACGGCGGACGAGTAACCGCTCTGCCCGGCCGCAGGCGGTTCCGGCTGGCCGGGAGCCGTGGTGGTCCCGGCCGACCGGCCGGTGTGCGTACGAGGGGCCCCGCGCGGAAGCGTGCGGGGCCCCTCGCCGTTTCGTGCGGAGCCCCTCGCCGTTTCCGGGCCTCCGGGCGGGGGCGTGGCGGGATCGCCGAAGGGTCGCCGCGGGGGTTGTCCACAGCCCCTCCGCACCTCGCAGGCGCAGCGGATAGGCTGGGCGGATGACGCGAGCCGAGCAGCCAACGGTCGTGACCGCCCCGGCGAAGCCGACCTACGACGAAGCCCTGACAGCGGACTCCCGCGAGCGGGCGGTGCGCGCACTCCTGCGCACCCCCAGGCTGCGCCGACTGTGGAGCGCGCAGCTGGTGAGCGGCATCGGCGACGCCCTCGCCCTCTTGGTGCTGGTGCTGCTGGCCCTTCAGGCGGCCGTCTCCGAAGAGGTCTTCGGCGGCGGCTACCGCGGAGCGGCGCTCGCCGTCGCCGCCGTATTCGGCGTCCGGATCCTCGCGACCCTCCTCTTCGGCGCGGTCCTCCTCGGCCCGCTGGCCGGTCTCGTCGCCTCCGGGGGCAGGCTCGACCGCCGCTGGACGATGATCGGCGCCGACGGGGTCCGCCTCGGCCTCTTCGTCGTGGCCCCGCTGTGGCTCGACTGGATCCCGGCCCACGCGCTCACCGCGCTGCTGGCCACCGTCTTCGTGTCCGGCGCCGCGGAGCGGCTGTGGACGCTGGCCAAGGAGAGCGCCGCGCCCGCGCTGCTGCCCGCGCCGCCGCCCGAGGGGGCGACCGTACGGCCGCTCCCGGACCACTTGGACGCCCTGCGCCGGCTGACCCTGCGTACGGCCTTCGCGGCGCTTCCCGTCGCCGCCGCCGTGCTGCTCGCAGCGACCCTGGTCGGCAAGGCCCTCGGCCTCGGCATCGACTGGTTCGCCGGGAACCAGGCCGCTCTCGGCTCCTACGTGGCCTCCGGCCTCTTCGCGGCATCGGTCTCGCTGCTGCTCCCGCTGGTGCTGCCCGACGGCAAGACCCCGCGTCCCCGTTCGCCGCTGGAGGGCCTGCGGGCCCCCAGGACGGGTGACCGGCCCGACAAGGGCCGTACGGGCGTGGTCCCGCTGCTGGTGCTGGCCTGCGCCGCGGTCGCCGGCGCGGTGTCCTGCGCGGTCGCCGTGGCCGTCCTGCACGCCGGCGACCTCGGCGGCGGCCCCGCCGCCTTCGCGCTCCTCGTCCTCGCGCTGGTCGGCGGCACCGCCGCCGGGATCCGCGCCCACCAGGCCGGCAAGGTGCTCCCCGCCCTCTCCCGCCGCCGTCTGCTGGCGCTGGCCATAGCGGTGGCCGGGGTCGCCCTGCTGCTGTCCGGGCTGGTTCCGGACACGGCGACCGTCCTGTTCCTGTCGCTGCTCGCCGGCACCGCCGCGGGCGTCGCGGCCAACGCCGGGCACACCCTGCTCGACCAGGAGACCGAGGAGTTCCGCCGGGCCCGGGTCACCGAGCACCTCCAGGCGGTCGTACGGGTGGCCGTGGCCGTCGGGGCGGTGGCGGCCCCCGTGCTGGCCGCCTTGATCGGATCCCACCGGCTGACCGGCGACCAGGCCGCCGCCCACGGCGGCGCCGCCTTCACGCTGATGCTGGTCGGGGCCCTGTTGCTGCCGGTCGCCGTGGTGGTGCTGGCCAAGGCCGACGACCGCAGCGGCGTACCGCTGCGGCGCGACCTGCGCGAGGCGCTGCGCGGCGGTGAGCCGGTGGAGTCGGCTTCCGACGCCGGGTTCTTCATCGCCCTGGAAGGCGGCGACGGCGCCGGCAAGTCCACCCAGGTGGAGGCGCTGGCCGACTGGATACGGGGCAAGGGCCACGAGGTCGTCGTGACCCGAGAGCCGGGCGCCACCCCGGTCGGCAAGCGGCTGCGCTCGATCCTGCTGGACGTGTCGTCGGCCGGCCTGTCCAACCGTGCCGAGGCCCTGCTGTACGCCGCCGACCGGGCGGAACACGTGGACACCGTGGTGCGGCCGGCGCTGGAGCGCGGGGCGGTCGTCATCTCGGACCGCTACATCGACTCCTCGGTCGCCTACCAGGGCGCCGGCCGTGACCTGTCGCCGACCGAGATCGCCCGGATCTCGCGCTGGGCGACCGACGGACTCGTACCGAACCTGACCGTGCTCCTCGACGTGTCGCCGGAGGCGGCGCGCGAGCGCTTCACGGAGGCTCCGGACCGGCTGGAGTCGGAGCCGGCGGAGTTCCACCGGCGGGTGCGGTCCGGTTTCCTGACGCTGGCCGCGTCCGACCCCGGGCGCTACCTGGTGGTCGACGCGGGCCAGGACCCGGACTCGGTGACCACCGTCGTACGCCACCGGCTGGACCGGATGCTGCCGCTCTCCGAGGCCGAGGTCGCCGCCCAGGCGGAGGCCAGGCGCCTCGCTGAGGAAGAGGCCCGGCGCAAGGCCGAGGAAGAGGCCGCGCGCAAGGCGGAGGAGGCGCGGCTGAAGGCCGAGGAGGAGGCCCGCCTGGCCCGCGAGGCCGAGGAGGCCCGGGTCAGGGCCGAGGCGGAGGCCGCCCGCAAGGCGGCGGAGGAGCGCCAGCGCGCCGAGGAGGAGGCCCGGGCCCGGGCCGAGGCCGAGCGGCTGCGCGTGGAGGCCGAGGAGAAGGCCCGTGCCGCCGAGGCGGAGCGGATGCGCCGACAGCACGAGGAGGAGGCCCGGCTGCGGGCCGAGGCCGAGGAACGGCGGCTGGAGAAGCAGCGCCGGGCGGAGGAGTCCCTGCTGAAGGCGGAGGAGGCGCGCCGCCTGGCGGCTGCCGCCGCGGCCGAGGCGGCTGCGAGCGCGGCTGCCGCGGCGGCGGCATCGGAGGCGGCTTCGGCCCGGGCCGCGGCTTCGGCTTCCCCGGCTTCCCCGCCTGCTTCGGCTCCTTCTGGCCAGGGGACGGCGGCCCGGCACTCGGACGACGCCGTGACCGTGGAGACCCCCCTGATCAAGCGGGTCGTCCGGCCGGACGACGTCACCCAGACGGTCCCGGTTCCGAAGGTGGACCCGGCCGCCGCGCCCCCCGCCGATGCGGCGGAGACGGCGGTGCTGCCTCCCGTACGCGCGACCGACGAGACGGCCGTGCTGCCTCCCGTACGCGCGACCGACGAGACGGCCGTGCTGCCTCGCGTACGGCCGGACGGCGGTCAGGAGGGCCGGGCGCAGCCGGACCGCGGCTCCCGGGCGGACGGTCCGCGGGCGGCGCAGGGACCGGCCCGGTCCGCGTCGCGCCCGACGGCCCAGCGCCCGCCGGAGAACCCGGCCGACCGTGTGCCGCCGGGCATCTTCCGGGACTCGGACAACGACCGGACGCGTGAGCTGCCGGTCGTCGAGGAGGACGGGAGCCCGCGCCGACAGCGCTCGGACTGGGCCGAGGAGACCCCGCTGGACGATCTGCCGTCGCTGGCGGACGAACTGCTGGGACGCCACCGCGAGCCCGGTGACGACGAGGACGGCACCAGGGGGCCGCGCCGCCGTCGCTGACCGGCCGCGGGACGGGATTGTCAGTGGCGCGCGCCACAATGGGCGTACGGAGAGTGAAAGGTGGTGGGCGGGATGCCCGTATGGGACGACCTGGTGGGACAGGAGCGTGTCCAGACGCAGCTGGCCGCCGCCGCCCGTGACGCCGACGCCCTGGTCACGGCCATCACGGACGGGACCGAGCCGCCCGCCGCGAACAAGATGACCCACGCCTGGCTGTTCACCGGCCCGCCCGGTTCCGGGCGGTCCACCGCCGCCCGCGCCTTCGCGGCCGCCCTGCAATGCACCAGCCCCGACCGCGCACTCGGCGGCGAACCGGGTTGCGGGTTCTGCGACGGCTGCCACACCACCGTAATCGGCACCCACTCCGACGTGCAGATCATCCGTACCGACCTGCTGTCCATCGGTGTGAAGGAGACCCGCGACCTGGTCCGCAAGGCGCAGCTCTCCCCGGCCGTCGGCCGCTGGCAGGTCATCGTCATGGAGGACGCCGACCGGCTCACGGAAGGCGCGGGCAACGTGCTGCTCAAGGCCGTGGAGGAGCCCGCCCCGCGCACGGTGTGGCTGCTGTGTGCTCCCTCGCTGGAGGACGTGCTGCCCACGATCCGCTCCCGCTGCCGGCACCTGACCCTGCGCACCCCCTCCGTCGATGCGGTCGCCGAGGTCCTGGTCCGGCGCGACGGCATCGAGCCCGCCGCCGCCGCGGCCGCCGCCCGTGTGACGCAGGGGCACATCGGCAGGGCGCGCCGGCTCGCCACCGACGCGGCCGCGCGGTCCCGCCGGGCCGCCGTACTGAAGCTCCCGCTGCGCGTCGAGGACGTGGGCGGCTGCCTCAAGGCCGCGCAGGAACTGGTCGACGCAGCCGCCGAGGACGCCAAGCAGGTCGCGGAGGAGGTCGACGGCAAGGAGACCGAGGACCTGCGCGCCGCGCTCGGCGCCGGAACGGGCGCCGGAAGCCGGATGCCGCGCGGAACCGCGGGCGCGATGAAGGAGCTGGAGGACCGGCAGAAGCGCCGGCGCACGCGCACCCAGCGCGACAGCCTCGACCTGGCGCTGACCGAGCTGACCGGCTTCTACCGGGACGTACTGGCCCTGCAGCTCGGGTCGTCCGTGGCCATCGCCAACGAGGAGATACGCCCCGACCTCGACCGGATCGCCCGCGCCTCGGGCCCGGAGCGGACGCTGCGCCGGATCGAGTCGATCATCGCCTGCCGGGACGCCCTCGACCGGAACGTGGCCCCGCTGCTGGCGGTCGAGGCGATGACGATGTCGCTGCGCGCGGGCTGACCGCCCGCCGGGCCGGTGCGGTTCCGGGCGTCCGGTTGACGGGCTCACCCGTACGGGCGGTCCGCCGCCGGGACAGGGACGGGCGCGTCCCGTGGCCGGTCCGGCACGGGCCACGGAAGGCGCGCGACCGTCCGGGGCAGGACCGCCCCTGGACCCCGGCCGGCAGGACGTAGGCTCCGGGAATGGACACCAGCCGCCTGCTGCGTACGACCGGGACCGTGATCGCAGCCGCCGGGCTGCTGCTCTCCGGGTGCACCTCCGGCGGGTCGGGGGAGCCGCGGGCCTCGGCGACCCCCGGGTCGTCCTCGCAGGCCGGGTCCGGCCCCGCGTCGGCCGGTTACACGGCTCCGTCGGTGCGGCCGTCCCCCGATCCGGTCGCGCTTCGCCCGTACTACGATCAGAAGCTGACCTGGCGCGACTGCGGTGTTCCCGGGTTCCAGTGCTCCACGATGAAGGCCCCGCTGGACTACGCGTCCCCCCGCTCCGGGCAGGACGTCGACATCGCGGTGGCCCGCCGCAAGGCCACCGGGCCGGGCAAGCGGCTCGGCTCGCTGGTGGTCAACCCCGGCGGTCCCGGCGGCTCCGGCATCGGGTACCTCCAGGCGTACGCGGGCATCGGGTACCCGGCGCCGGTCCGCGCCCAGTACGACATGGTGTCCTTCGACCCGCGGGGGGTGGACCGCAGCACTCCCGTCGAGTGCCTGAGCGGCCCGGCCATGGACAAGTTCACGCAGGTGGACCAGACGCCGGACGACGCGGCCGAGCGGACCCGGCTGGTGGCCGCGTTCAAGGAGTTCGCGGCGGCCTGCAAGGAGCGTTCGCAGCGCATCCTGCCGCACGTGTCGACCGTGGACGCCGCCCGGGACATGGACCTGCTGCGCGCGGTGCTCGGCGACGAGAAGCTGACGTACGTCGGAGCCTCGTACGGGACGTTCCTCGGGGCGACGTACGCGGACCTCTTCCCGGGCCGCGTCGGCCGTCTCGTCCTGGACGGGGCGATGGACCCCTCGCGCCCGGCGCTCGACCTGAACCGGGACCAGACGGCGGGCTTCGAGACCGCCTTCAACGCCTTCGCCGAGGACTGCGCGCAGCAGTCCGACTGTCCGCTGGGCACGGGCGACCCGAAGGCGGTGGCGGCGCGCCTGAAGGAGTTCTTCGCGAAGGTCGACGCCCAGCCGGTGCCGACCGGCGACGCGCGCCGCCCGCTCGGGGAGTCCCTCGCGACGACCGGGGTGATCGCCGCGCTGTACGACGAGAGCGCCTGGCCGCAGCTGCGCGAGGCGCTCGGCTCGGCCATGAGTGGTGACGGGGCGCCCCTGCTGGCCCTCGCCGACAGCTACTACGAGCGCGGACCGGACGGCACGTACGCGAACCTGATGTTCGCCAACGCCGCCGTCAACTGCATCGACCAGCCACCGGCGTTCAGCGGACCGGAGGCGGTGGACGCCGCGCTTGCGTCCTTCGGGAAGGCGTCGCCGGTCTTCGGAGAGGGGCTGGCGTGGGCCTCGCTGAACTGCGCGTACTGGCCGGTGAAGGCGACGGGCACGGCGAAGAAGCTGACGGCGAAGGGCGCCCCGCCGATCGTGGTGGTGGGCACGACGCGGGACCCCGCGACCCCGTACAAGTGGGCCCAGGCCTTGGCCGGGCAGCTCGAGTCGGGCACCCTGCTGACGTACGAGGGCGACGGGCACACGGCGTACGGGCGCGGCAGCGACTGCATCGACACCTCGATCAACCGGTACCTGCTGGAGGGCAGGGCCCCGGAGGACGGCAAGAGGTGCGAGCCGTCCGACGCGACCCGGTGAGACGGGTGCCGCGCGTGTCCAGGGCGCCGCGTGTGCCCCGGGTCTCGCGGGGCTAGTGGCCGGACCCGGTGGTCTTGAAGGAGCCGGGCACCATCCACACCACGAGTACCAGCACCGCGGCCGCGATGCCGATGGAGACGTACGAGGTCGTGGTCAGGGCGCTGTCGAAGGAGTGCCGGGCCCGTTCGAGGAGCCCGGCGCGCTCGGCGGCGGGCAGGGTCTCGGCGTACTCCCCGGCTCCGCCGATGGACTCGGCGGCCACGGCGGGGGTGCCCGCCATGTGCCGGGCGTAGGCGGCCCCGTGGATGGACCCGAGGAGCGCGACGCCGAGGCCGACCCCGAGCTCGTACGAGGTCTCGGACACGGCGCCGGCCTGCCCGGCCCGCTCCGCGGGGACCGCCGAGACCAGCACGGAGGCGGCGGTGGTGACGGCGAGGCCGTCGCTGAAGCCGAGGGTCGTGAGGAAGACGGCGACGTACGCGTACGAGGTCGGCTGCGGGGCCAGGGCCAGCAGGGTGAACCCGGCGACCAGCCCGGCCAGGCCGAGCGCCATGCAGGCCCGTACGCCGATCCGGTGCATCAGCGTCGGCGCGAGCAGGGAGCTGACCAGCATGGCGAGGGCGGTCGGGAGGGTGCGCAGGCCGGCTTCGAAGGGGGAGTAGCCGTGGACGTACTGGAGCCACAGGGACACCAGGAACAGCGCGGCGCCCGCGGCCAGCATCGCCATCAGGGTGACCAGGGCCGCGGCGGTGAAGGGGCGGTTGCGGAAGAGCCGTACGTCGAGCAGGGGGTCCTCCAGCCGCAGCTGGCGGCGGGCGAACCAGGTGAGCAGCACGATGCCCGCCAGCAGGACCGCCAGGTCCGCGGCCCCGGGACGGCCGGTGGCCACGTGCTTGATCCCCCAGGCGAGGGAGATGATGCCGGCGACGGAGAGGACGGCGCTGAGGCGGTCGAGGGCGTGGTGGCCGGCGTCCTTGAACTCGGGCAGCAGCCACAGCCCGGCGGCGACGGTCACGACCACCACGGGGACGTTGACCCAGAAGGCGGCGGCCCAGCCGTACCGTTCGACGAGCAGCCCGCCGACGACCGGCCCGATGGCGGCCCCGGCGCCGGCCACGGCGGCCCAGATGCCGATGGCGAGGTTCCGTTCGCGGGGGTCGGCGAAGATGTTCCGGATCAGCGAGAGCGTGGACGGCATGACCATGGCTCCGCCGATGCCGAGGAGCACGCGGCCGGCGATGAGCTGGGTCGAACTCCCGGCGGTGGCGGCGAGCACGGAGGCCACGCCGAAGAGCACGAAACCGATCAGGAAGAGCTTCTTGCGCCCGACCCGGTCACCGAGCGCGCCGGTGGTGACGAGCAGCCCGCCGAGGACCAGGCCGTAGATGTCGATGATCCACAGCTGCTGGATCGCACTGGGCCGGAGGTCGTCGATGAGGGAGGGGAGTGCGACGTTCAGGATGGTGGCGTCCATGGCCACCAGCAGCAGGCTGGCGCAGAGAACGGCGAGCATCGCCCACCGCTCGGCCCCGTACGCGGAACGGTCTCCCGCGCCGGGGCCAGCGGGCTGCACGGCTCGGGGCACGGGGCCTCTCATCCCTCCGGGGGGTGGATCACGGCGAAACGGCGCGCCGAATTCGGCGCATCTGCACCAGTATGTGACCTACGTTCCAGTCCCGCACAACCCGGTTCTGGGCACCCGTCGACACCCTGTAGACTTGGCGCCGCTGCTGATGAGAGCACCTCTTCGAGGGAATACTTGTCTGACCAGCGGTGCCGCCTTAGCTCAGTTGGCCAGAGCAACGCACTCGTAATGCGTAGGTCTCGGGTTCGAATCCCGAAGGCGGCTCGGATTAGCCCCAGGACTCACTCGCCGTGACCTGGGGCTTTTTCCATTCCTTGACCTAACTCCTGTCGGCGCGTCAGCCCAGAGGCTTCGCCAGGCGGCCCCTGGTGGCCGACCGGTGGCCAAACGTGCAAATGGCGTGCAGCGGCGGTGTCCGGAAGCATCGACGGGGGCGGGCGGGCGGCGGCCTGGTTGTTGTTCTATCCCTACAAGTCTTCGTCCAGCACCGCCGCCTGGGAAGGCTTCGGTCGGGTCCAGGTGTCCTGAAGTCGTGCGCCAAGGAGGCGGGCGGCGCGGCTCCGCGTCGTTACTAGGGGTTCTTCTTCGTGCTCAGCCGCGTGAACACCCAGCCCCACCTTCGGCTGTGTCGGCAGTGGCTGGAGCCCCAGGGCCTGCAGGAGGTCGATGCGCCAGTGGCTCGCTCAAGACTGCTCGGGGGTCGCCGATTGAGCCGCGCTCGAAGCGGCGGCGCGCTTGGGTTGGCTGTCCATAGGGAGGGAGATAGTCACGCTATGCGATCTCTCGCGGTCTGCTGCGACTGATGGGTGACGTTCATCACATGCCGGAGCCCCGGTCAGATATCCGCTGACCGGGGCTCCTTCACGCCTGAATCAGGCGGAACGTTCTTCCTTGGCCTCGTCGCTCTTGCGCGGAGGTGTCATCCTCGGCCGGCGGGGAGAGGGCGTCGGCTCCCCGTCCTTCACCGCTGCCAAGGGCGTCCGGGCGTGCGGCACGAGCTGCACGACCTTCTCGGCGGCGTCACGAGCGAGATCGTCCAGGACCGACTGGTAGATGTCCCGGGTGATCCGCGTGTCCGAGTGGCCGAGCGTTTCGGAGACCACCTTGATGTCGACCCCGGCAGCGAGCATCAGCGTCGCTGCGACGTGGCGAAGATCGTGGAGCCGGATCGGAGGAAGACTAGCGGCTTCCACCAGACGCTCGAAAAGGTCGCTGACCTTGCCAGGGTGAAGAAGGGAGCCGTCCTCCTGGGTGAAGATCCGACCGGTGTCCTGCCAGCCCTCGCCCCAAGCCTCCCGCTCCCGTTGCTGGCGAGCCTTGTGAGACAGGAGGTCCTGGTTCGTCTCCGCGTCGAGGGCGATCAGGCGAATGCCGCTGTCGGTCTTGGGGGCGCCCTCGTGGACCTCCCAGCCGTCCTGCACGAGCTGCGTGGCGATGGCGAGGGAGCGAGCCTTGGCCGAGTGATCTTCCCAGCGGACGCCGCACCCTTCGCCGCGTCGTGTCCCCCGGAAGGCGATGAGCCGCCAGAGCACGTACAGCCGGTCCTGCTCGACGAAGTCGAGGAACGTCGCCGTCTGCTCGGGGGTCCAGACCATGACCGGCGAAGGCTTCTCGCCGGTCTCCTTCCAGCGCGCAATGCGCTCGTCGCTCCAGACGAGGGCCTTCGGCTTCGTGCCCGGCAGCAACTCGACGTGCGCCGCCGGGTTGAAGGTGGGCATCACCTGCTGGGCGATGGCGACGTTGAGCGCGGCGCGCAGGGTGTCCCGGATATGCGGCTGCGTGTTGAGACCGGTGATCCGCCGGAAGGGAGGCATCGCGTCGAGCTGAGCGCGCAGCCAATGACGTCGGGCACGGTTCTCTGCACCCTTGTTCGGCGTGGCCTTGAGGTCGTCGCGCACGACCCGCCGCTGGGCGTTCTGTTCCTGGATCTCGATGTTGCGCTCATTGATCGCGTCGAACATCGAATCGATGTGGTGAACGCGGAGCTTGTCGAGGCGTAGATGCCCGAGATGCGGCTTCAGGTGGACGCGGATATCGCACTCATAGCGGGTCGCCCCACCGCGCCGCAGACGCTTGCGCCCCGCCAGCCAGGTGTCGAGCCACTCCGCCACGGTGACCTTGGAGTTCAGGGACTGCCCTGTCTTGAAGCGGCGGCGGGTCTCGTCGTAGTCCGGAACGGGGTCCTTGTCCTTGACGCAGTTCTCCAGGAGGTCGCTGATCTGGGTCTTGCCCCAGGCGTCGTCCTCCTCGGGAATGGCCATGAGGGCACGGACCTTGTCCAGCTCCTCCTGGGCCTTGGTGGAGGTCTCGAAGCCGCCACGACGAAACCGCCTGCGGTCGCCGTTCTGGTTGGGTTCGAGTTCCTGGACGGCGGTCCAGGTGCCGTGTCGGCGCGAAGACTTGAGCTTGGGGCAGGAAGCGCCGTACTCCTTGTTGGTCTTCGGGTCCGTGCAGCGGCACCGTCGTATGAGGTTGCCGTTCTTCACTCGCTGTCCTCCGAGGGGGTCGGTGTTTCGGGCTGGTCGACGAAGGCCAGCTCGTCAGGCAGGGATGGAGGTGCCAGGTCGCGGTCGCGCATCCGGCCACGGAACGTGCGCAGTTCCTGGCAGTCCTCGAACGCGTGCTCCTCGTAGCCCTCGGCGCGCTGCAGGAGGGTGGCTCTGCGGGCCCGGTCCAGGGTGGTGCTGGCCGACCGCCGCCTTTCCCTGGCCAAGGCGTGGGAAGACATCGCGGCAGCCACCAGGTCGCCGTGCTGACGGAAGAGGTCGAGGATGTCCCGAGCGGAGCCTTCGGGGGCGGGCTCGGCCAAGGGCGTCTCGCCGGTGAACCATGCGACCGCATCCCAGGTGGAGACTTCGCGACCGGGGAGGGCTTCGACCGTGGCTGAGGACCCGAGTGGGAAGAGGAGGGTCACCGGCGGGACGCCGAGGACGTCAGCCAGTACGACGACCTCCGCGACGGTGATGCTCGTCTTGCGCCCCGACTCCAGATTCTTCATCGAGTGCTCGGTGAACTCCGGCAAGCCGCGGTCGGCACAGCCTTGGGCGACCTCCGCCATCGTGAGGCCGGCGGCCTTGCGCGAGTCCCGCAGGCGCCGTGCGATCCGACCGGTGAATGCTGTCGGCCATTGGTCAGGTGTCATGGTGACACTTTAGGCAGTCAAAAGGCGCTGCTGCAACTTCGTGATACACCTACGGCGTCACCGCGACACGAGATTTCCCCAGGGGGGCACCATGGCAGCATCTGATTCGTCCCGTGAGGCACGAGGGCTGACGGGCGACGAGCTGCTTGCCCTTCCTGCCGTGATCGACCTCGACACCTCAAACCGAGCGCTGATGATCGGCCGATCAACGGGATACGGACTCGCTAAGCAGGGGGAGTACCCGGTCAAGGTGCTGCGGCTCGGGAACGCCTACCGGGTGGTCACCGCCGACCTGCTGAAGCTGCTCGGACTGGAACGCCATCAGCCGGGGGACGGGAAGCCTGAAGCCAGAGCTGACGAACACCGCAGCTACCCACGCAACGCTCGGCTGCGACCCAGCCGAGCTCCTGCCTAAACTGGTGGCGACTTGATCACATCAACCACATGTAGCAAGGGCTCCTGGAATCTACTGCCAGCGCAGGGGGCCATGGGACTGGCTGATATCGACGCGCATCTGGCCGGTGAGGACGAGGAGCTGCTGGCTCGACGGCGGGCTCGGAACCCGGGCCACGGTCGAGGCGCACGTGCGCCGCTGCATCGTGCAGTGGGAAGCCAACGGCCCAGTGCATGCCTTGGGAATTCGGGTGGCCGCATCGGCGGTACTGACCGGCACGGTCGAGGTGCAGTTCGACCAGCCGTATCTGACTCCGAGGCAGGTCAACATCTCCTACGGGCTCTATCCGGCTTGGCGGGGGCGGGGATTGGTCACGCGTGCGGTGGAGCTGGCCAGTCAGCATGCCGCCGCGTACGGGGCGGTGATCAGGCTAATCCGGGTAATCCGGCATCCGCGACCGCTTCCCGGTGGGCTTCGTGCCGGTGCAGCGCAGAGCTGCTCAGGACGGCAGCGTGATGGACTGGTTCGGGCGCGAGCTGTCTTTGACCTACGGCTCAGGCGGCCTTCGCCCTGTCGACGATGACACGTAGGTGGCGGTCGTCGGCCTGGCGGTTTCGCCAGATGATGCAGCGGCGGATCATGCTGCCCCGTTCCTTGTGGGTGGCGTGGGCGGTGCCGTCCAGGGTGAAGGTGCAGGACGGTGAACTGGGCTTCGATCCGGTTCAGCCCGGAGAAGTTTATCGGGGTGTAGGCGCTCTTGACGTTGTTCGCCGTTGCCAGGTGCCCACTGTGCAGCTGTTCGTGGTCAGGTGCGGGGAGAAGATGTCGCAGGCGATCGCGACACGGACGTCGACCGGGCAGAGGGTGGGCTGTCGGGGACCGGAGTGCCGGCCCCCGACATAAGGCGGCTTACTTCAAGATGTCTAGTGCAGGTAGGGCATCCACGATGCGCACCGTCTCCACACTGACCGTCACGATCTTCTTCAGGAGGTCGATGATGTAACGCGGGTCGTCGGACCAGTCGTTGGGGTCGTTGACGATGCCGCTCGCCTTGTCCTGCTTCACCTGGTAGCGGTCGATGATCCACTCGATTGCCGAGCGGGCACCCAGCTGGTAGCGGTACGCCTCCTCCGGGATGTTGGAGAGAGTGACTCGGCTGTTGTAGATGATCGTTGACTTGTCTTGCTTGGAGCGGACCTTCATTTTCACGACGCGGTAGAGCTCGGTCGGGTCCGTGTCCGGGGAACCGGTGACCGTCTCGTCGAGTGCGGCGTACGGCTTCACTGACTCGTAGTTGATGTGCAGGCCCGCGAGCCTGCGGCCAGCCTCGGCGAAGCCACGGAAGTCTCGGACCTTGGGGATGCGGGGCAGCGACTTTTTCAGGTCGGCCGCGAACTGCTCCCGGTAGGCGGTGGAGTGCAGCAGGCCATAGACGTAGTAGAAGACGTCGTCCTTGGTGACGGCGTCGCCGTAGGTGCTCTGGTAGTCGAGGAGGGCGGCGTCGGTGATGTTGTCGATGCGTTCGTGGTCGGCCGCCTCCTCCGCGGTGCTGAATAGGTCGTCGCCAGCACTCGGAGCGCGGTAGGTGTAGCGGGGGTAGAACTGGCCGTTACTGGAGCCCCAATAGGCCAGGTCGGGGATGTGGTTGACAGCGTGTGCCGAGAAAGGCTTGTCCGACCCCAAGCCCGTGATGTAGAACCCCATGTTCTGGTGTCGCGGGGTGGGGAAGATCCGCGGCATCTGCGACCGCTCATGGTTCAAGTGGCGGTCGAAGTAGACAAGCTCCTTCATGAACGGCCGATAGGCTGCGCTTGTTACCCGTTCGGCACCGAAAGCGATCGTCTCTTTTTTGGCCAGATAGCCCTTGAGGCTCCGAGACCAGCTGATCTTCTGAGGGTCCAGGTCGATGAAGCCATCAACATGATCGCGTGGCGAGGTGATCCTGTGCTCCTCGCAGTATGCCTTGAAGTCCTCGACCTGCGAGTTATAGAAGTCGATCATCGACTCAGCAGTCTCGCGTACGCGGTCAGCAGAGTAGTTGTAGACCCAGACATCACGGTTCGTCTGGAGCCCTGCCGAGTACACGCCGAATAGTGCGGTGTGCCCGCTCTTGCCGGACTTGTCTCCGAGGGGCTGGAATTCCCCGAACCGGTCATCCCGCTGGTTGATCCAGTCACCCTCCGGGCTGGGTGTGATCGGCTGCCACTCCACTGTGTCCAGGTCGTGCCCCGCCACGGTGGCGAGCTTTTGCTCGCGGCTGAGGTAGTCGCCGATGTCCCGGTAGAACAACCGGCAGCCGCCACCGGCACCGGCTCCTCCCTTGACCAGGAGCAGGATGGCGATGGTGCTGCGGCTTCCCGAGCCGAAGACCTTGCCGCCTTCCTTCCTGGACTGCTCGCCGGCCGTCCGCTGGTTGCCCCGCAGGTTGTAGCAGTAGATCGCGTCGAACTCCTCGGCCAGAGACTTACGCAGGCCGTCCGCAGTGTTCCCGTCGATGTAACCGCCGTTGGAGACGTAGCAGATGACGCCCTCATCCTTGAGGCGGTCGGAGGCCCAGCGGATCGCGCGGATGTAGGAGTCGTACAGCGAGTTCTTGTTCGTGGCCGTGGACTTCACCGCGTAGGTTTCCGCGATACGTCGGTCCAGCTCCTCGTACTTCTGGTTCTGGTTGTCGTCGTTCTGGCTGTCCTGGCCGGCCGAGTACGGCGGGTTGCCGATGACGACGCGGATGTCCTGCTCTTGCTGCTTGCGCGCCCGGTCGCTGTTGCCGTCGAGCAGGCCCAGGCGCAGCTGCTTGCTGCCTTCGGCCAGCTGGAAGGTGTCCGTGAGAACGATGCCTTCGAAGGGGACATAGTCGTCGCCCTGGTGCTGGTCGTGGAAGGCGGCCTCGATGTTGACGGCGGCGATGTAGTACGCCAGCAGCACGATCTCGTTGGCGTGCAGCTCGCTGGTGTACTTGCGGAGCAGGTCGTCGGGTTTGATGAGGCCGGACTGGAGCAGCCGGACGATGAAGGTGCCGGTGCCGGTGAAGGGGTCGATGATCTGGACGCCCGTGTCCGAGAGCGAGGTGCCGAAGTGCTTGCCGAGGGCCTGGTTGGTGGCCCGCAGGATGAAGTCGACGATCTCGACGGGGGTGTAGACGATGCCTAGAGCATTGGCGGTCTTGGGCAGGGCCGTCTTGAAGAACTTGTCGTACAGCTCGATGATGACCCGCTGGCGGCCCTCGTGGTTGTCGATGCCCTCCGCGCGTTCCCGCACCGACTCGTAGAAGCTGTCGAGCTTCTTGGCTTCTTCGCCGATGGCTTGGTCGTCCAGGGTGTCGAGCATGCGCTGCATCGCCTGGGAGACCGGGTTGTGGTTGGAGAAGGCGTAGTCGGAGAAGAGGGCGTCAAAGACGGGCTTGGTGACCAGGTGTTGGGCGAGCATGTCGATGGCGTCGGTCTCGCTGATGCCTGGATTTATGTTCGCCCGTAGCTCCTGGACGAACTCCTCGAAGGCGGCCTTCTTCTCGGGGAGTTTGAGTGCGGCCTTGATGCGGGCGACATGCTTCTCGGCGATCTGGGCGATGTCCTTGGCCCAGTCCTCCCAGTAGTGGCGCTCGCCGACTTTGGTGACGATCTTGGCGTAGATGGCCTCGCGCCAGTCCTCGACGCCGAAGGCGGCCTGGACCCACTTGGGGGCCGCGGTCGTGTCGCCGGTGCCATCGCCGAGGGAGTCCTCCTCCGGGCCGGCGTGGCCGACCATGATGTTGTCGGGGCGCTGCTTGTTCAGTTCCAGCTGGTTAACGGTCGCGTTGAAGCGGTCGTCGTGGGCGCGAAGGGCCTGGAGGACCTGCCAGACGGTCTTGAAACGTGCGTTGTCCGCGAGGGCCTTCTCCGGGGCCATGCCCGCCGGGATACCGATGGGCAGGATGATGTAGCCGTACTGCTTTCCCTCGGCCAGGCGCATGACACGGCCGACGGACTGGACGACATCCACCACGGAGTTGCGGGGGTGAAGGAAGAGGACCGCGTCCAGATCGGGGACGTCCACGCCCTCGGAGAGGCAGCGGGCGTTGGAGAGGATGCGGGCCTGGTGCTCGCCCGGGTCCTGCTTGAGCCAGTCGAGCAGCACGTTGCGGCGCAGGGAGTTGAACGTGCCGTCGACGTGTTTGACCTCGCAGTTCAGGATGTCCTCGTCGGCGCCGTCGTAGGCGCTGACAACTTCCGCGAACAGCTCGGTGATCTTTTTCGAGTCGGCGATGTTCTTGGCGAAGGCGACCGCGCGTTTCATCGGGGCCTCGCCTGGCTGGAAGCCGGTGCCATCGGCGAAGCTTCCCGACCGCTTGGCCAGGCCGTTCCAGCAGCCGACGATCTTCACGGCATCGTCGAGCTGTGACAACTCGCTGTTCTGGTCGGCGAACTGCTGCTGGAGGGAGGAGGCGACGTACTCTTCATCGACGGTGAGGATGAGGACCTTGTAGTCGGTGAGCAGGCCCTGTTTGACGGCTTTGCCGAAACCGAGTCGGTGGAACTCCGGGCCGTACAGCGTCTCATCGTCCATGGAGCACAGGACAGCGTCGTTCTGTTTGGCGTCGGACTTGGTCTCGTCGTTGAACAGACGCGGCGTCGCGGTCATGTACAGACGCCGGTCGGCCTTGAGGAAGGCGTTGTCGTGAACCTTGACGAACTGCGACTCGTCCTTGCCGACCTTGTCGGCCAGGGTGACGCCGGTGGTGCGATGGGCTTCGTCGCACAGGATGAGGTCGAAGTCGGGCAGGCCGGTCTTCTGTGCCTGGGCGACGGTGGTGATCGACTGGTATGTGGAGAAGATTACGGAGAGGCCGTGGGTGGTTTCGGCCCGCTTCATCTGCTGGATCAGCCGGGCGGGATCGGTGGTGGCGGGGAAGGCCAGGTCATGGCTGCTCATGTCCTGGTTGTCGCTGTTCACCGTCTGCTTGCTGGCCTTGGCATCTGAGCAGACCGCGAAGCTGTGCAGCGGCGTCTGGCTCTGGGCGGTCCATTCCCGCAGGGTCTGTGACAGCAGCGAGATCGACGGCACGAGGAAGAGGACGCGGGTCGGCTCGTCGCCGCCCTTCTCCGCTGCGACCCGTTCGGCGATCTTCAGCGAGGTGAACGTCTTGCCGGTGCCGCACGCCATGATCAGCTTGCCGCGATTGTGACTGGTGAAGCCCTCGAAGACCGCGTCGACGGCTTCTTCCTGGTGCGGGCGCAGCGACTTCTTACGCTCAAGGTGCAGTTGGAGGTTCTCGCCGGGCTTGGGCCAGACGATGTCCCAGTCGACGGGGCTCTGCGCGATATCGGCCAGACCGATCCGGGTGACCGGGATCTGCTGGCTGTTGAGCGCGTCCTCGGCGTTCTTGCCCCACTTGTCGGTGGTGGAGATGATCATGCGGCTGGTGAAGGGTGCCTTGCCGGAGGCGGTGAAGAAGGAGTCGATGTCCGCCTTCTGAAGGATGTGATCCGGCTCGTAGAACTTGCACTGGATCGCGCAGAAGTCACCAGTGTCCCGTTCCCGGGCCACGAGGTCGATGCCGGTGTCGATCTTGGTGCCGTTGCCCGGCCAGTCGGTCCACATCCACACGTCGCTGAAGTGGCCGGTGTACTGCGGGTCGGTACGCAGGTACTGGACCATGAGCTGCTCGAAGCGCGTTCCGAGATCGCGGTTCGTCTCCGAGCCGTCGCGGATCATCTTGAGGATGTCGTGCACCGTCGTGGCCACTGAGCTTCGGTTCCCCGTTCCAGTCAGAGGTGCGCACCCGCGTACCGGCAAGATCGCACCAGATTCGTCAAGGCAGCCTAACCGGCAGCGCCTCTTCATCACCCTAGAGTCACAGACCTGCCTTGCGAGGACAGGGGGCACTGCGGAAGCAGCGAACATATCTGGGCGATCGGGGCGAAAGCGAATAGAGGTGACTAGGAGCGTGGGTCAGTAACGGGCAGCCCACGTTCGGTTCGTGATCATTCATGCGGAATGATGTCGGTATGCATGGTGGGGATGGGCTGTTCGAGGTCGAGCCGGTCGAGAAGAAGCGGCCGCAGG
>NZ_JAPNLM010000011.1 GCF_026627255.1 Streptomyces antarcticus
ACCGGGGACCCTGGCGTCTCCCCGGACCGGACTTGCACCGGCTGGCTATCCTGAGCTTGACGTCCGGTTACAGCACCCACACCCCTTCTGAGCTGCGATGATGCCCGGACTGCTGGACGTACGCTTGGCGTTTATCCTCTGCGGGCTTGGTGTTCCTTGATCGACTCGGCGCGTTTGATCGTCTTGCCGACGCTGTGATGGCTGGCCCGCTGGTTGTTCTTCGATCCGGAGGGTCGTCCGGGGCCGGGTCGGGACGGTTTCGGTGCGGCTGCCGGACGGGCCGCGGTCGCACGGACGTTGCGAAACCCCCGCCTGACCCGGGCAGGGGTGAGGCGACGAGGTTCGGTTCGTCGTTCCCAGGGCCGCCGGAGGTCTTCCGTGAGAGGCCGGGCGAGACAGAGCTGGGTATGTGCGGCGATGATCAACCAGGTCCACAGATCGGCGGTGTCGGCGCGGCGGACCTTCGGTGCAGTCCATCCGAGGGTCTGTTTCATCAGCCGGAAGGTGTGCTCCAGGTCGAAGCGGCGGAGGAACGACTGCCACCACCGGTCCACGTCCGCCGATGTGGCCGAGGTTGCGGAGCACCACAGCCAGACCGGTTTCGGGTCGCGGTCGCCCGGCAGGTACTCCACCGTCAGGCGCATCAATGTGCCGTGCAGGACGGGTAGTTCCTCTTCCGCGTGCTCCAGCCAGGGGCCGCGGTGGGTGAGACGGGGATGCACACGGTTCCAGGCCATCGTCTTGGCCGTGCCGTAAGCGGGTGGTGTTCGTGGCGGTGGTGACGTCGGGCTGGTGCCAGGTGTCGGGCTTGGCGAAGGTGAGGACGCCGCCGTGCCGGCGGGGCCGTCCGCCTTTCGGTCCGGAGCGGGCGGGGCCCGGGTCGCGGAGCATGAGGCGGTCCGAGCTCAGTCGTCCGAGCAGCACGACGGGCAGGTCCCGCAGGGAGTGGGAGAGGTAGGTGACGTCGTAGCCGGCGTCCATCACGATCAGGATCTCGGGGTCACCCGGCTTCCAGTGCGCCGCGTCGGTCAGGCGTTCCACGACCTCGCGGAGCTGGGCGGCGGTGGCGAGTGTCGCGTCGTCCGTGGGTCCGAGCCGCAGGGCGTCCAGTAGCCGGCACCAGGAGGTGCGGCCTGTTTCCAGGGCGGCGACGAAGGAGTACGGCCAGCCCGGGATGAACTGGTCCGTTTTGCGGTCGCCCCGTCCGTAGACGTGGCAGAACAGCCGGTCGTCGCTGGTGGGAGCGTCGGGGCGGAGCCAGTTGCTCACGTCCACGGCCAGGACGATCCGCCCGTCGGCCGTCTTCGGCAGCGGTAGGCCGGCCAGAGCGCGTCGCAGACGCGTCGGTTCGATCCAGCCCCGGTCCAGCCCCGAATACAAGGCGCTGTGTCCGCGCCGGTGCTCGGCCGTCAGCGACAGTTCGACCAGGGTGTTCACCGGCCCGTCCGCACACAGCACCGCGTCGGTGAGCTCGAAGAGCGCGTCAGCCCGAGCATACAGGCAGTCGTAGAACTCGACACGAAAGCGGGACAACACATCCAACGCCTCGCGTCCGGACACGTCGGCAGACAGACTCATACACAGCGGCCGTTCTCTGATGCTTTGTGACTCGACATCTCGAAGCGTGGAGAACGGCCGCCTCCGCTGTCCCGGGAAACACCGCAGATCAGCAGGTCGGGTGACGAGCGACAATAAACGCCAAGCTTAGGGCGCGCCCTTTACTCCCACTCTGCGGCCCCTCGAAGGAGGTTGTGGTCAGACATGTTCGCACTCTTGCCCAAGGCGTCGCCCTGGACGTTCCGGAAGTGGTCCGCCGAGACGAAGATGTAGTCCAGCTTCCCGTTGGCGTGCGTGGTCTCTCCGGAGCGGCAGTAGATGCCGGTGCAGTTGGGGGTGAAGTAGTCCTGGTCGCTCTCGTCGACCTCCCCGTAGCGGCCCGTACCTCCCTGGAATCCGTAGAACTCGCTCATCTCGGCGCTGGTGGCGGCTGCGTTGAAGTCTCCCCCCAGGATCACGGGCAGGTTCCCCGCCCACTCGTCGACCTTCGCGCGGACCGCCTTGGCCTGCGCGAGGCGGCCGGCGTCGCCGACATGCGACAGATGCGTCACGCAGGACAGCGTCGTGCGTCCCTCGATCGCACCCTTGGCGCAGAGCAGACCGCGAGGGTTACCGTCCTCCGGGTTGGCCGGCAGTGCGAAGGTCAGCCGTTCCACGGAGGCGGTCTTGACGAAGATCGCCAGCCCGATGCGCAGGTCGGGGTTGTCCGTGTCCCACTCGCCGCACCCCTTGACGTTGCTCGTCGCGTACCAAGCGGGCGCGTATCCGGTGAGCTTGTCGCGCAGGGCTTCGTACTGGTCGTAGCAGATCTCGGTGAGCATGACGGAGTCCGCGGACCAGTTGTCCATGGAGGTCTTGATCGTCTCGCCCCACTGATCCTTCGAGACACGGTCGTCGCAGGCAGCGCCGCAGGCGTTGTAGGTCAGCATCCGCACGGAGGGAGCAGTCGACCCCGAGACGATGTCGGCCTGCGCGGACGCGGCCGTGCCGAAAGCCGTCAGTAGGACGGCAGCGGTGAGGGTCAGCATCCGCCGGACGGCTTTGAGCAGCAAAGATTTGGACACGGTTACCGGATTTCTCTTTGTGTGTGCCAGGTACGCGCCAGCGGCGGACAGCTCGCTGTTACCGGCCGAGAGCACCCAGGAGGATGGTGGAATGTGATTCCGTTGCCTGATAGGTGCGCAGGGCGCCCAGCGTTGCTTGTCGTGGAGACACAGAAAACCGCGAGATGCGGACACTTCTGTGTTCATGACGACCCCGACGGCCAGTGGCGCCGGGGGGTTGCATCCGTCTCGCCTGCAAGGGCGGCCTGATCAACTGTATTGCGGTGGGAAACTGCGTCGAACTAGTCGACGTTTAGCGTCTGGTGCATGTCCACGGCGGACATGAGAGGTCGACTTCGACCTACGGCTGCGGGGCCCCCGGGTGTCTGCCCCGGAGGTCCCCGCAGCCATGATCCGGGCGTTCTAGGCAGCTCGCTCTGTGCGAGAGCCGCTCGAAATCCCGGGGGTGGCGAAGGGTCAGACGACGCGGGCGGCGGAGATCGGGCGGGCCGAGGTGGCGTACGTCTTGTCCGACCCGGAGTTGACGCTCCAGCGGTACGCTGAGAACTCGCCGGTCGCGTTCGAGGCGTAGAACATCATGTGTCCGATGCCGACGCCCTTGAAGTTCAACGACCGGGATTCGTCGAGATTGTCGACCATCCTCGAGTCGGGGTAGGGCTCGTAGGTGGACAGGCCGAAGACACCATGGGGTGCGGCTGTGCTGTCGATGACCTCGACCGCGTACTGCGTCTGGTTCGGGAGATTCACCGACCCTGTGAAGACGCCCTTGACCTCCCGGACCATGACGATGTGCCCGGTGTTGTTCGGGACGGCGCCCTGATAGTCCACCGCGATGAGATCGCCCGGCTGCAGGTCGGCCACCTTGCGGATCTTCTTGAAGTGGGGGCCGGGGTCGGCATCGAATCCGACGCGGTAGTCTGCGGCCTCCGGGCCGGCGTCACCGAAGTGGTCCTTGAAGTACGTTCCGGTGGTCGCGGCCCACGCCGGGTACGTCTGCCGGAGCACCCTGGTGATGAACGACGAACACCGGGCGCGGGCGATCCACGTCGTGGGATCGGCGGGCGAGCCCCAGACGACCTCGGGTGTTTCGCCGATGAGATAGTCGTTGTTGTGCCGGGCCGTCTTCCCGCTGATGACGGATATCTCATCGGCCGTCAGCGCCCGGTTGTACGCGCGGACGTCATCGATGCTGCCGTGCCACCGGTTCGCCGGTGCACCATCCCACTTGGCCCGTCCGATATTGAACCCCTGGGTAGCGGCCCAAGCGATCGTCGCGTCAGTGCCGCTGCTCTCCTGGATGCCATTGACGTGGATCCGGAGGTTGCCCTTGTCCCACACGCCAGTCAGGTGAACCCACTGGCCGGGCACGACAGGGGTCGTCGCGAACACCTCTGCCTTGGCCTTCTGGTCCTCGCTGCGCACCTTGAACGCCCACTTCCGGGCGATGTCGTCGTACATCAGCAGGAAGCGGCTGGTCTTAACGCCGTCCTGGCTGACCGCCGTGTAGGGGTTCGCTTCCAGCGGCGCCGGGTTCGCGGGATCGTCGGACAGTCGCACCCACGCGGCGACGGTGAAGGGTGCCGTGGTGTCGAGCACGGTGTTCGTAGACGCATACGCCGCGGAGGAGCCGTCGAAACTCAGCTCGCCACCCGCGCGCAGCTTCGTCCAGCTCGCGCCCGAACCCAGCGCGACGGACCGCTCGAAACCCGACCGGTCTGCGCCGTTGCCGTCCAGCGGCCAATGACCCGTCAGGCCGGCCGGCAGGTATCCGGCGGCCAGCATGCGCTGGTACTGGACCATCTGCTCGGCCTGCACCAAATGCGGTACCGAGACTGGCGTGAAGGGAGTAGTCAGCGTCTCCGCAGCCTCGGCCACCCCCGCGGTCCGCGCCACACCCACAAGCGCCCCGGCCCCCGCAATGGCCGCCCCGCCCAACAGACTTCGTCTGCTTACCATTTCCCTGCCCCCAAGATCAAACCGAGTCCGAAGCCAGAGTTTACGGGCTGTTCCTTCAGCTGCTGCCAGGAGCGGACGTCGCCCGCATCACAGGCGGACGGACCACGCGAACAGGCGTTGACCTGTCCTTCAACGCGGATCACACGGCAGGCGCCGCGTCTTGAGACCACACGGCACCTCAACGGTCGAGCGGGGTTCGAACCGCTCCAGCAAGATCTGCGCCGGAACCCCGATCTCCTACAGCACGACGAAGGCCCAAGTGGGGTTCTGCGAAAAGACGGAACGGGATCTCGCCGCCGTCACCGCCGGCCTGACGCTGCCCTGGAGCTCCGGCGTGCCCCGGGGCCGTCAGCCGCGGCACCGCAAGGGGGAGCGGTTGTGCATCTGACGCGACGATATGGATAAACGATTCAGCAGCCGCCCGGTTACGGCCACCGTCCAAGCGGCACGCACCATCGTGGCCGCGGCGGGTCAGCCGCTGCTGCATGCCCTCGGCGAACCCGGACGTCGGCGAGGGGGAAGCGCAGCCGGGGAAGCGCAGTGGGCCAGCGCACGAATTCCTGGATGAACAGCTTCGGCAAGCTCCGCCGCTGCAACGAGCGACTTAGAGGTCGTTTTCTGCTGGTTTATGTCACTCCCTGAGCCTCAGTGGTTCGCTCCAACCTCCGGCGTTTCGGATCTGGTTGCGTCTGAGCGGCACGAAGCGCCACGGTCGCCATCTTTTGGAACGAGACAGACTCTGCAGGATGAGACGGGAAATTCGGGCCTCCCATACTCTCCGGCAGACGCTTGAACTCCTCCACACCCTCGAGTGATCTCACGCCACAGCGGCATATCGGTATCAAACAGGCTTTACCGATGAAAACGACCTCTTAGTGGGCGTTTACATAGCACTTTTCTAGTATGCGAGATTTGTTCATGCCCCAGTTTGATCGCCTTTGCCCGGTAGGAGGTGTGCATCCCCACCCGGATCACGAACCCGCCTGCCCGTCTCGTTCGCTTCCGTGTCTCGAAGTCCGTCTGGTTTGAAGACGCCCCAGAATCGCCGGACAGTCAGCGGAACCACACCCTCCGGACTCAGTCATGTACACGCTGTGCCGTGAGCGAGCGCAAGCCCTACCCCAGCGACCTGTCCGACGCCCGATGGGCCCTGATCGAGCCTACGCTGACGGCCTGGCGAAATGCCCGGCTCGAACGCCGTCCCACAGGAAAGCCAGCCAGGGTCGAGTTACGGGACGTGTTCAACGCGATCCTCTACATCAACCGCACGGGAATCCCCTGGAAATACCTCCCGCACGACTTCCCCAGCCACGGCACCGTCTACGCCTACTACGCAGCCTGGCGCGACGAGGGAATCTTCGCTCAACTCAACTACGACCTCACCGGTCTCGCCCGCGTCAAGGAAGGCCGCAAAGCCGAGCCGACCGCCTCGGTCATCGACACCAGAGCGTCAAAACCTCCACCAACGTGCCCCTGACCAGCCAAGGAGCCGACGCCGCGAAGAAGATCGTCGGACGAAAACGCGGCATCCTCACCGACACAATCGGCCTCATTCTCGCCGTGACCGTCGCCAGCGCCGGCCTCTCCGAGAACGCCATGGGGATACGCCTCCTCGATCAGGCGAAAGCCGCCTACCCGACCATTGCGAAAAGCTGGGTCGACACCGGCTTCAAGAACACCGTCATCGAGCACGGCGCCCGCCTCGGAATCGACGTCGAAGTCGTCAACCGCAACCCCGAAAAGCGCGGCTTCCACGTGGTGAAAAGACGCTGGGTGGTAGAGCGGAGCATCGGCTGGATCATGATGCACCGCCGTCTGGCCCGCGACTACGAGACCCTCACCACCAGCTCCGAAGCCATGATCCACATCGCCTCCATCGACAACCTCGCCAAGCGCATAACGGACGAAACCACACCAACCTGGCGAGGAACCTACTAGGGCATAATCGGCAATCCGCCTAGATCAAACGCCCTCTTAGACGTCGTTTCTTATGGCGTGATCGTTCGTTGAACCGTGCATGACGGATCTGGTTGAGCGGCTGGTGCCGGAGGAGTTGTGGGTGCTGTTCCGGCGGGTGGTACCGCCGACGGAGGTCATACGTCCGCAGGGGTGGCGGCCGGCGTCGAGCGGGCGACCGCGCGGCATTGGCCGCGATCATCTTCGTGGCGACCTCGGGCTGCACCTGGCGGCAGCTGCCGCCGGTGTTCGGCCCAAGCTGGCAGACGGTCTACCGGCGCTTCGCCCAGTGGAGCCGGGTCCGGGTCTGGGCCCGCCTCCACCGCGTCATCCTCGACGAACTCGGGGCCCGCGGGGAACTGGACTGGTCGCGCTGCGCGATCGATTCGGTCAGCATGCGGGCTGCAAAAGGGGGCCTCTGACGTGACCGAATCCGACCGATCGTGGCAAGCCTGGATCGAAAATCCACCTGATCGCCGACCGGAACGGACTGCCGCTCTCGCTGGGCATTTCCGGCGCGAACATGCACGACAGCCTCGGTCTTGAACCACTCGTGCGGGGCATCCCACCGATCCGGTCCCGGCGAGGACCCCGTCGACGGCGCCCCGCCAAGCTCCACGGAGACAAGGGCTACGGCTATGACCACCTGCGTCGATGGCTCCGCAAACGCGGCATCCGCCACCGCATCGCCCGCAAGGGCATCGAATCCTCACAACGGCTCGGCCGCCACCGGTGGGTCGTCGAACGGACCGTGTCCTGGCTCGCCGGCTGCCGTCGGCTCCACCGCCGCTACGAGCGCAAGGCAGAACACTTCCTGGCCTTCGTCGGCATAGCCGCAGCCCTCATCTGTCACCGTCGCCTCACCAAATGAAACGACCTCTACAGTAACGAGCTGGTGCGTGTATTGATAGACCCTGCCGACTCCATGCCAGCCGGAACCGACCCAGCCGCGCTCGTGGCGGTACTGGACGCGCCACGGGTGCCGATGAGGGAACAGCCCGAGACGGCCAGGCTCGGCACGAAGGCCACCATCAACCTCCCTCAGGGTGCCGAGCGAAACTGGACGTGGCCAGGCTCGGCGCACTGGGCGAGTCGAAGTCGTTGCCTCGACGGTGGGGCCGTTGGAGAAGATACGCCCGTCGCGCGGCGGCGACGTCGCCGGTAGCTGCCACACCGACCGCCTCGCCAAGCTCCTACGCACCCAGCTCCCCGCCGACCACGGGCCCGGCCGCCCCGGAATCCCCCCGGCGGAGGCCCATGAAAGAGAGGTGTCGCGGGCGGGGAGCCGGGCGCGCGTGAGTCGGCCCCGAGCAGTGGGTCATAGCTCGGCAGCCGACATGACTCTGGCCAGGAAGAGGTCTCCGGGCGTGCCGGAGCCAGCTGGGCCGTCTTCTTCCACGTCTCGCCTTCTCTTCGCCACGTGAGACGGTGACAGTCCGTGATGGTCGCCGATCGATGGAGCAGGCCGTCCGCCAATAGTCGTATGCGGCAGGCGTTGAATCGCGACGGTCGATGTGGGGAGTCGCGTCGTTTGGGCGTCCCGGCAGCCGGGGTGGTCCTCCTACCGTGACAGGTACAACGACGACGAGAGCCGACGGCGTTGCAGATGGGCGAGAGAGGAGCGTCATGAGCGACGGCAGTCTGGAGGCCAAGGACCTGACCAAGCGCTATGGCCGGAGTTCGGCTTCCTCGTATCTCGTCTGTGCCTCGACGAAGGGCACGTTGACGTAGGTGACCTTGATGCGGGGGCTCGCGTGCTCGAACTCTTCGACCAGCGCCTTGAAGGCCGGTGCTTCCTTGTCCGCTTCGGAGGTGTCCCACCAGGTGATCGTGACCGGAGCGCCTGCGGAGGCGTCGGAGCAGGCTGCCGCGGAGAGGACGAGTGTCGCCGCGGTGACGGCCACCGTTAGGACACGGTGCATGGGAACTCCTTGAGAAGGTGTCGGGCCGGATCGCGTTCCGGCTCGGTGGGCCGTGTACGGGATGAGAAACCGGTGAGCCCTCCTCCGGGGCCGGTGCAGCCCCGGAGGAGGGCTTGCTGCGTGACGACCCCGTAAGTCGGCACACAGCTGCGGCGTCTAGCGGGTCAGGATTTCTTGAAGACGGTGACGGCGAGCGGGTCGGCGCTGGTGCTGGTGGAGTCGCCAGAATCAGCCACATGCCGGCGCTCTCCGCGCAGCACGAAGGCACCAGACCCCTGTAAGTCGTCAGATGCTCCCGTCGTGGCTGCTGGGCTCGGGCGGAGACTCTGCTTGCACACTCGCACGGCGCTGGACGGCAAAAGGGCGGCGAACGCCAGCGGGTCGCGATGGGCCGGGCCATCTCCCGTTGGCCGTCGGTGTTCCTGATGGACGAGCCGCTCTCCAGCCTGGACTCGAAGGTGCGCGGCCACCTGCGGGCCGAGATCGCCCGGCCAACCGCCGAGCTGGGCGTCACCACGGTCTACGTCACGCACGACCAGTCGGAGGCCGTGTCTCTCGGCCACCGGGTGGCGGTCATGCGCGGCGGCGTCCTGCAGCAGGTCAGCTCACCACGGGACACCTACGCGCTGCGGCTAACGCGTTCATCGCCGCGTTCATCGGGACCCCCCGCATCAGCCCACTCCGGGCCGTCGTCCACGCGCCGCTGGGCGCGGCTATGTGGATCGATCTGGGACGCCACCGGCTCGCCCTTCCCCAACCCCTCAGCACCGAAAACCAGTTGCTCCGGATCCAGCAGCGACGTCCGGTCATCGTCGGCGTGCGCTCGGAGGCGGTCCGGATCGCCCCGCCCAGCCAGGCGCAACCGGGCGAGGTGGCGATGACGGGCATCGTCGAGCACGTGGAGTACCAGGGGCACGAGGCACCGGTCCACGTGGACACCGGCTCACGCCCCGCGGTGGTGGCCGTCTCACCGGCGGCGCGGCTGGGCTGAGCTGGAGTCGGCGCGGCGCCCGGCCGCTCCCCGGCGCAGCCTCAGGCGTCAGCAGAGCGGCTTCGGCCGGCTCAGGGACCGGGCCGTGGAACGGCTGTCGGGGTCGGTGGCGGTCCTGGACGCGCGCCCGGAATCCACCCTGGAATCCGCTCAGGGGCCTGACGCTGGTATCGCTCCGCGGCGGCTGGGGGCGGTGCGCAGCGACCTCGTGGTGCGCACGGGACCGCATGTCCGGGTGAGGGTGGGAGCACAGATCCCGCTATTGGTCGATCTTGGGCAGTTGTAACGTCTTCGACCATGCGGGGCGTCGGGTGTCTCCGGCCGGGTACGGGCTCGCCCCTCTGGAGAGGTAGCGCCCTGGTCCCGGCCGGCCCACCTCGCAGCTGCGGGGTGGGCCAGGGGCTCAGTGCGCAGCACGCTCCTGCAGCGTGGTTCGCCAGGCCGGAAGCGGCTCCTCGCGTTCAGGTTCCGTGCCGTGGCCGCCACGCGCGAAGAAATCGGCGAGAGGCAGGATTCCCGCGCCGACGGTGACGGCGTCCGGGCCGAAGGTGCCCAGGTCGATGCGGACGTTGGCAGCCGGATACGACAGGGCGTAGGAGGTGGCGTAGGAGCGTACGGAGTCCAGGAAGCGAGTGCCGAGCTGCAGGCCGGCCCAGCCGCCTACGAGGATGCGTTCGGGCTGGAAGAGGTTGATCAGGTCGGAGAATCCCGCGCCGAGGTACTCGGCGGTCTCCTCCAGGACGGCCAGTGCCGTCGTGTCGGCATCGGGGGTGCCGTCGGGGCCTGGTGCCGGGTAGGCGGCGGCGAGCATCGCCGTCAGGGCGGTCTCTTCGTCGGTGTCGGCCGGCGGGCGTCCGCCGGCCTCGGCCCAGCGTTCCAGGAGGGCCTCGGCCCCCGCGTACGCCTCCAGGCAGCCCTGGGCGCCGCAGCGGCAGCGACGGCCCCGGACGCGCACGGTCAGGTGGCCCCACTCGATGGCGCGGCCGGTCCGGGTGTCCTCGCTGACCACACAGGCGCCGACACCTGAGCCGAAGAGCACGACGACGGCGTTGCGCGCTCCGCGGCCGGCGCCGAACCACATTTCGGCCTGGCCGAGGGTCTTGGCCCCGTTGTCGATGTAGTACGGGACGGTTTCGGGCAGCAGGTGCGAGTCGCGCAGCATCCGTTCCAGGGGGACGGCGTCCCAGCCGATGGTCTGGCCGTGGACGACGGCTCCGTCCTCGGTTCTTGCGACGATGCCGGGAACGCCGATGCCGACGCCGAGGAGCCGCTCGGGTGCGATTCCGGCCCGGTGCAGAACCTCGGTGATGCCCTCGCGGAGGTGTCGCACCACGACGGCGACGTCGTAGCGGTCGACGCGGCGGGGCCCCGCCGTCTCCAGGGGTCGCTCCACACGTGCGAGTTCGGTCAGGGTCAGGTCGAAGACCTCGATGCGGATACGGGTCTCTCCGACGTCGACGCCGATCATGTAGCCGCTGGTCGGGCTGACGCGGAGCAGGGTCCTGGGGCGCCCGCCGGCCGACTCGACGCTCCCGGCTTCCTCCACCAGGCCGTCGGTGACCAGCTCCGCGACCACGTTGCTGATGGATCCGGAACTCAGTCCCGTGGCGGGACCCAGGGAGAAGCGGCTCAGAGGGCCGTCGAAATACAACCGTTGCAGAACGGCGGTCCGGTTCTCGCGCCGCAGGTCACGCACTGTTCGGCCGCTACGTACTCGCACTCTGTCCCCTGTCTTCGATGCCCATACCTGCAAGATACCTGCGTGAACGCTCTTGACGAGGCCTTCGCTTGAGGTTTAACTCACATCCTAAATTAAGCCATGCGGTTTTGGGGGCGAACCGCGGAACGTCCGCCCCCACACCGCAGTCGGCTTCCCGTTCCTTCCTGAAAGGCCCATGGAGCCATGCGCAGAATCAGAGTCGCAGCGGTCGGCGCAGTCACCCTCTCCCTCGTCCTCGGGGCGGCCGCCTGTGGTGGCGGCTCCACCAGCGGTGCCGGGTCCAACAAGCAGCCGAAGACGCTGACCTACTGGGCCTCCAACCAGGGATCGAGCCTGGAGGTCGACAAGCAGGTCCTCCAGCCGGAGCTCGACAAGTTCGAGAAGCAGACGGGCATCAAGGTCAAGCTCGAGGTCGTGCCGTGGGGCGACCTGCTCAACCGCATCCTGACCGCGACCACCTCCGGTCAGGGCCCCGACGTCCTGAACATCGGAAACACCTGGAGCGCCTCACTGCAGGCCAGCGGCGCGCTGCTCCCGTGGGACGCCAAGAACTTCGAGAAGATCGGCGGCAAGGACCGGTTCGTCGAGTCGGCGCTCGGCTCCACCGGCGTCCAGGGCCAGGACCCGGCGGCCGTCCCGCTGTACTCCATGGCCTACGCGCTCTACTACAACAAGAAGGCGTTCGCCGACGCGGGCGTCACCAAGCCGCCGACCACCTGGGACGAGCTGATCGCCACCGGCAAGCAGCTGACCAAGGACGGCAAGGCCGGGTTCGGCGTCGAGGGCTCCAACCTTTCGAACAACATCCACCAGGTCTTCGTCCTGGGCAAGCAGCACGGCGCGGACTTCTTCACCGCGGACGGCAAGGCCGACTTCACCTCCGACGGCGCGGTCAAGGCCGTCAAGCAGTACGTCGACCTGATGGCCGACGCGCAGATCGTCGCCAAGGGCAACGCCGAGTACTCCCAGAACCAGTCGCTGAGCGACTTCGCCAAGGGCAAGACCGCCATGGTGCTCTGGCAGACCGCGTCGGCCACCTTCGCCGCGCAGGGCATGAAGGAGGACGAGTGGGGCGTGGTCCCCGCGCCCGTGCAGTCCGGCGCGCCGGGGCAGGGCACCTCCACCAACTCCATGGTCGCCGGCATCAACATGGCCGTCTTCAAGAACACCAAGAACATCGACGGTGCCACGAAGTTCGTGAACTTCATGACCGGTGACGAGGAGCAGAAGATCCTCAACAAGGCCTACGGCTCCATCCCGCCCGTGAAGTCCGCGCAGACGGACCCCGCGTTCAACACCCCCGGTCTCGCCGTCCTGCGCGACACCCTTGCCAAGAGCTCCGCCGCCCTCCCGCAGGTCCCCGAGGAGTCGCAGTTCGAGACGGTGGTGGGCACCGCGGTCAAGGAGCTCTTCGCCGACGCCGCGGCCGGCCGGCCGGTGACGCTCGAGTCGGTGAAGGCCAAGCTCGACAAGGCCCAGCAGCAGATGCCCAAGAAGTAGGCACGGATACCTCATGACGACCACCGCACCCCCTCGTACGGGCAAGCGGACGGTACGGAAGAACCACCCCGGAGCGGCGCCCCGCACCCGCCGCTCCGGGCGGCTCCGGCGCATTTCCCTGCCGTACCTGCTCCTGCTCCCCGCACTCGTCCTGGAGCTCCTGGTCCACCTGATCCCGATGATCATCGGCATCGTCGTCAGCTTCAAGGAGCTCACCCAGTTCTACCTCCGCGACTGGGGCAGCGCGCCCTGGGCCGGCCTGGACAACTACTCCCTGACCGTCGACTTCGACGCACCGGTCGGCGAGGCACTGCTGAGCTCCTTCTTCACCACGTGCCTGTTCACCTTCTTCTCCGTGGGCCTGTGCTGGCTGATCGGCACGGCGGCCGCGATCTTCATGCAGGAGACGTTCAAGGGCCGGGGCATCCTGCGCACCATCTTCCTGGTGCCGTACGCGCTGCCCGTCTACGCCGCCGTCATCACCTGGGCCTTCATGTTCCAGCGCGACAACGGCCTGGTGAACCACGTCATCCACGACCAGCTCGGGCTCACCGACAGCCCGCCGTTCTGGCTCATCGGCGAAAACAGCTTCATCACCCTGCTGGTCGTCTCGGTCTGGAAGGGCTGGCCCTTCGCCTTCCTCATCATGATGGCCGGCCTGCAGAACATCCCCCGCGAGATCTACGAGGCCGCGGCCCTGGACGGGGCGGGCGTCTGGCAGCAGATCCGCCGCATCACGCTCCCCTCGCTGCGCCCGGTCAACCAGGTCCTGATCCTGGTGTTGTTCCTGTGGACGTTCAACGACTTCAACACGCCGTTCGTCCTGTTCGGAAAATCGGCGCCGTCGGCGGCCGACCTCATCTCCATCCACATCTACCAGTCCTCGTTCCAGACCTGGAACTTCGGAACCGGTTCCGCGATGTCCGTCCTGCTGCTGCTGTTCCTGCTCGTGGTGACGGGCGTCTACCTCCTGTTCACCTCCCGAGGAAGGAGCGCCACCGATGCCTAAGCACAGTCAGGTGGTGCAGTCCCGGTCGCCGATGGCGCCCCCCAAGTCGTTCCTCGTGAGCCGGCTGGTGTTCCTGACCCTGCTCACCGGTTTCGTCCTGTTGCCGGTATACGTCATGATCTCCAGTTCGCTGAAGCCGCTGCAGGATGTGTCAGGGAAGTTCCAGTGGATCCCCTCGGGCCTGACCGTCCAGCCGTACTTCGACATCTGGAAGACCGTCCCCCTCGCCGATTACTTCATGAACTCGCTGATCGTGGCCGGGGCGGCGACCGTCTTCTCCGTCGTCATCGCGATCTTCGCGGCCTACGCCGTCAGCCGCTACTCCTTCCGCGGCAAGCGGCTCTTCACCGTCACGGTGCTGTCGACGCAGATGTTCCCCGGCATCCTCTTCCTGCTCCCGCTGTTCCTCATCTACGTCAACATCGGCAACGCCACCGGGATCGCGCTGTTCGGCTCACGCACAGGGCTGATCCTCACCTACCTGACGTTCTCGCTGCCGTTCTCGATCTGGATGCTGATCGGCTACTTCGACTCGGTCCCCAGGGACCTCGACGAGGCTGCCAAGGTCGACGGCTGCGGCCCCATCGGCGCGTTGTTCCGCGTCATCGTGCCCGCCGCGATCCCCGGCATCGTCGCCGTCGCCGTCTACGCCTTCATGACCGCCTGGGGTGAAGTGCTGTTCGCCTCGGTCATGACCAACGACGCGACCCGCACCCTCGCCGTGGGCCTGCAGGGTTACTCGACCCAGAACGACGTGTACTGGAACCAGGTCATGGCCGCCTCGCTCGTCGTGAGCCTGCCCGTCGTCGGCGGCTTCCTCCTTCTCCAGCGCTACCTCGTCACCGGGCTGACCGCCGGCGCCGTCAAGTAGCCCCCTCCTCCCATTGATCTTCGAAAGGCTTGCTGTGTCCGATTCCATCGACCTCGGCGCCTTCCCCCAGGACTTCGCCTGGGGCACGGCCACCTCCGCTTACCAGATAGAAGGAGCCGTCAAGGAGGACGGCCGCGGCCCCTCCATCTGGGACGCGTTCTCCCACACCCCCGGCAAGGTCGACAACGGCGACACCGGTGACGAAGCCTGCGACCACTACCACCGCTGGCCGCAGGACATCGCCCTCATGAAGCAGCTCGGCACCAACGCCTACCGCATGTCGATCGCCTGGCCGCGCATCGTTCCCGACGGTTCCGGGCCGGTCAACGCCCGCGGCCTCGACTTCTATGACAAGGTGATCGACGGGCTCCTGGAAGCCGGCATCACCCCCTCTGTGACCCTCTACCACTGGGACCTTCCCCAGGCCCTGCAGGACCGCGGCGGCTGGACCGTCCGCGAGACCGCCGAACACCTCGCCACCTACACCTCCGCCGTCGCGGAACGGCTCGGCGACCGCGTCACCCATTGGGCCACCCTCAACGAACCGCTCTGCTCGGGCTGGATCGGCCACCTCGAAGGACGCATGGCCCCCGGCCTGACCGACCTGACCGCCGCCGTCCGCGCCTCCTACCACCTCCTGCTGGGCCACGGCCTGGCCACCCAGGCCCTCCGTGCCGCAGCACCCGGCGCGCAGATCGGCCTCGTCACCAACCACTCCACGGTGGTGCCCGCCACGAACCACCCCGAGGATCTTGCCGCCGCCGCCCGCATGGACGGACACACCAACCGCTGGTGGCTCGACCCGGTCTACGGACGCGGCTTCCCCACCGACATGCAGGCCCTGTACGGCGTGGAACTGCCCGAGCGCCCCGGCGACCTGGACACTATCGCCGCCCCCCTCGACTGGCACGGCCTCAACTACTACTTCCCCGCGACCGTCGCCAACGACGCCACGGGCCCGGTCCCCTTCGCCCGCGAAGTCCGCCTCCCGGACGTACCGCGCACCGGACTGGACTGGCAGATCGACGCCACCGGCATCGAATCCCTGCTGCTGCGCCTCACCAACGACTACGGCGTGCGCAAGCTCTACGTCACCGAGAACGGCTCCGCGTTCCCCGACACCGTCGGCCCCGACGGCGCGGTCGACGACCCCGAGCGCACCGCCTACCTCGAGCAGCACCTGGCGGCCTGTGCTCGCGCCGTCCGCCAGGGCGCACCGCTGGCCGGCTACTACGCCTGGTCCCTGCTGGACAACTTCGAGTGGGCCTACGGCTACGACAAGCGCTTCGGCCTCGTCCACGTCGACTACGCCACCCAGCACCGCACCGTGAAGACCAGCGGCCGCCGCTACGCGGACATCGTCCGCAGCCACCGTCAGCTCCACGCGTAACCGGCGGCCGAACCCGGTCCGGTTTTCACCCCGAGGCACGGTTGGCCGTCCCCACCCACGCAGAACGCTCGGCTGGGACACCCAGCCGAGCGTCCGGCCGTTTCCCGGGGCGCCGCGGGGCCCCGTTGACCCGCTCAGGGGCGCCACTTCGGGTTGTTGCGTGCCGACTCGTGGCGGCTGTAGTCCGGGTGCTCGAAGCGGTGGTACTCGAAGATCTGGTCAGCCCATACCGGGTCGAAGGGGAGGTGGGCGCGGAGGGCGTTCACCTTTCCGACGGTTCCCTTCTTCGCCGCCCGGCCATCGTCAGGTTCACCGACCAACGGCCACCGGACGAACTGGTCCAAAGCGTTCGGGCCATCCCCCTTGCGGGGCACGGTGTCGTGGTCTGTCGGCTCGCCGACGGCACGGCCTTCCTCCCCGGTGGAACCAGGGAGGAAGGCGAGTCGGTCGACGAGTGCATGAGCCGCGAGCTAGTCGAAGAAGCGGGGTTCCTCATGAAGGGGCGACCTCACTGGTTCGCCGCACACAGCGGCGTCTCCTACCACCGCGTCCCCTACAGGCCCCACGCCCCCTTCCCTTTGAAGGCCTGGCTGTGGGGGGCGGTCGAAGGGGAGCTCGCCGGTCCCCCCACGAACCCCGCCGGCGCCGAGCAGGTCACCTCCGTCAGCGTGCTGCGACCACAGGACGCCGTAGCCCTCCTCGAAAACGAAGGCCGGGGCTACGCGCAAGCGCTCCGGCACTGGATGATCTCGGGAGCCCCCGTTGAGTTCTGAGCAGGACACCGAACGCGATCTGATCGTCGACACCGACACGCTGGGAATCAACGACGACGCCCTAGCGCTCCACTACCTCTTCGCCCTGCCACGCGTCCCTCACCTGATCACCACAGTGTTCGGGAACACCACCGCCGCCATCTCCACGGAACACGCGCGCACGCTGACCCGTGATCACCTCCTCGACGTCGACGTCGTCCACGGATGCGAAAAGCCCCTGTGGTGGCACACCCCCGTCCGAGAGGAGGTGCGCGGGATCGTGGCAGCTCTGCCCGCGGCCACGTACGTGGCGGCGCTGCGTACGGACAACGACGGCTTCTGGGACGCCGATGTCGCGGACGGGTCGGCTCCCGCTGTGCTCGCCGCAGCCCTGACCCGGTCCGAGGGCTCCGACGTCCTCGGTATCGGCCCCCTCACGAACATCGCCCGGGCCCTGCGCGGACTGGGGGCCTCGGGAGTGGCGCGGCACCGCCTGTGGATCGCCGGTGGATCCATCAGGAGCGGAAACGTCACGGAGTGCGCCGAGTTCAATGCGTTCGCCGACCCCGAAGCCCTGCAGGAGTGTTTGTCGGCGGGGTGGGAGGCCAACGGCGGACGCATCGACGTCACGGCAGAGGAACTCTCGCTGCACCGTTGCGGCAGCGACTACTCGGACTACGAAGCGTGGCCGGAACTCGTGTCCCGGCTCAAGGACATCAGGTAAGGAGACGTCGGGCCAGGCGAAATGGTTCAGGCCGAATCGCGTATCACCAGTTCGGCCTCGAAGACGATCGAGGCGGGTTCCGTGCGAGTGCCCTGAATGTGTTCCGCCAAGAGGCGTGCCATCTCCGCGGCCATCTTCTCGACGGGCTGGCGAACCGTGGTCAACGCGGGGCGGCACGTCGCAGCGACGCTCGAGTCGTCGAAGCCGATGACAGCAACGTCCTGAGGTACTCGCTTGCCCTGTTCGCGCAGGACCTGGCAAGCGCCCTGGGCCATCAGGTCGTTCGCGGCGAACACTCCGTCCACGTCCGGATGCTCGATCAGCAGCTGCGTCATGGCCGCCGCGCCGCTGTCCACCGTGAACGTTCCCTCGGCCACCGGAACCTCGGAAATCCCCGCCGAGGCCAGAGCCGCACGGAACCCGTCGAGCCGGTCCTTGGCGGCCGGGATCGACTGGGGTGCGGAGATCGTCGCGATCCGCCGGCAGCCGCGGGCCAGGAGGTGTTCGGCGGCCAGCCGGCTTCCGTCGGCGTGGGCGAGATCGACGTAGCTGACTGCCTGCTCGGGGTCAGGACGGGCGAAGAGCACCACGGGAATCCGTGCGGCGACGAGCATCGCGGGCAGGGGATCGCCGGCCTGGATCGACACCACCAGCGCGCCGTCTGCGGCACCCTGACCCAGGTAGTCCACTGCCTGCTCTCTGGCGACCTCGGACTCGGCGACCAGGATGACCGGGTGCATCGCGTGCGCCCGCAGGTACCCCACTGCCCCGCTGACCACCCGCCCGAAGAACGGGTCGGCGAAGACGCGCGAGGCGAAGGTGTCCCCGGCGCCGGAGATGATCAGCGCAACCGTTTCGGTCCGCTGGGTCACCAAGGACCGGGCGGCCCGGTTCGGCCTGTACCCCGTCTGCTCGACCGCGTGACGGACGAGTTCCTGAATGTCGGGATCCACGTTGCGGGTCCCGTTGACCACCCGCGACACCGTCGCCCGGGACACACCCGCCTCGCGCGCCACGTCCTCCAGCGTCGGGCCTCGTTTGCTCATGCCCAGAACCCTAACGCGCCGCCTGGTCACGGTGGTCCGGCCCCGCGGGACGCCGCGGCCGAGCCCACCCCGGGCATCGGGAGCGGGTCCGTGTCCGTGTCCGGATGACCGGATGTCCGCCGTACGGGATCACCAGCCGTCCTCCGCTGGACCAACCCCGGACCCGAACTCTCCCTCTGTGGAGGGGCGGTGACGGGCCGTGAGAGGTACACACACGGGGACCACTCGGGCCTCGGGCGGCCCGCTGCCTGTGTCCCACGTGTCCACCCCCTCCCACCTCGGAACTTAATGAAAGATGAAAGAAAAGAGTGTCGAGGTCCTTGACCGGTCGATCGACTGACGGGCAAGGTCTGGAGAGCGCTCTCCCGTTTCAGGTTCGTTAAGGAGCACCCATGCCTACTGGCATATCCGTCGATGCATCGCCACGCAGACGTCGTCCGGCCGTAACCCGAAGGGGGATCGCCGGGGTCGTCACCACCGCCCTCTTCGGCACCCTGCTCGCGCTGGCACCTCCGGCCCCCGCCGCACCGGCCGAGCCGGAACTGCTCTCCCAGGGCAAGGGGGTCACGGCCTCCAGCCAGGAGCACTACGGCACCCCGGCCACCGACGCCGTGGACGGCGACACCGGCTCCCGGTGGGCCAGCGCCGCCTCCGACGCCCAGTGGCTGCAGGTCGACCTCGGAGCCACGGCCGAACTCGGCAAGGTCGTCCTGCGCTGGGAGGCCGCATACGCCAAGGCCTACCGGATCGAACTGTCGACCGACGGCACCAACTGGACCACGGCCCACTCCACGACCACCGGCGCCGGCGGCACCGAGACCGTGAACGTGACGGGCAGCGCCCGCTACGTCCGGATGCAGGGCGTCACCCGCGCCACCGGATACGGCTACTCGCTGTGGGAATTCCAGGTGTTCGGCGCCAACGGCGGAGGCACGGGCCCCGTTCTGCCGGGCGGCGGCGACCTCGGCCCGAACGTGCACGTCGTGGATCCGTCCACCCCCGGCATCCAGGCCGAGCTGGACCGGGTCTTCCGGGAGCAGGAGTCGGCGCAGTTCGGTTCCGGCCGGCACGCCTTCCTCTTCAAGCCCGGTACGTACGACAACCTCAACGCGCAGGTCGGCTTCTACACCCAGATCGCCGGTCTCGGCCTGCGCCCGGGCGACACCACCATCAACGGTGACGTGACGGTCGACGCGGGCTGGTTCAACGGCAACGCGACCCAGAACTTCTGGCGCGGTGCGGAGGGTCTGACCGTCAACCCAGTCAGCGGCACCAACCGGTGGGCGGTCTCGCAGGCGTCCTCCTTCCGCCGCATGCACGTCAAGGGCGGGCTCAACCTGGCGCCGAACGGCTACGGCTGGGCCAGCGGTGGCTATATCGCCGACTCCAAGGTCGACGGCCAGGTCGGCAACTACTCGCAGCAGCAGTGGTACACCCGGGACAGCTCCATCGGCGGCTGGTCCAACAGCGTGTGGAACCAGACCTTCTCGGGCGTCGAGGGCGCTCCGGCCAACGCTTTCCCCGAGCCCCGTTACACCACGCTCGACACCACGCCCATCTCCCGCGAGAAGCCCTATCTCTATATCGACGGCACCCAGTACAAGGTGTTCGCGCCGGCCAAGCGCGTGAACGCCCGCGGCACCAGCTGGGCCAACGGCACCCCGCAGGGCGAGTCCGTCCCGCTCAGCCAGTTCTACGTGGTCAAGCCCGGCACCACCGCCGCCACGATCAACCAGGCGCTGGCTCAGGGCCTGCACCTGCTGTTCACGCCCGGCGTTTACCACGTCGACCAGACCATCAACGTGAACCGCGCGAACACCATCGTGCTCGGCCTCGGCCTCGCCACGATCATCCCGGACAACGGCGTCACCGCAATGAAGGTCGCGGACGTCGACGGCGTCCGCCTCGCCGGCTTCCTGATCGACGCCGGACCGGTCAACTCCCCGACCCTGCTGGAGCTCGGACCGCAGAACTCCTCCGCCGACCACGCCGCCAACCCCACCACCGTGCAGGACGTCTACATCCGCGTCGGTGGCGCCGGCGCGGGCAAGGCCACCACCAGCATGGTCGTGAACAGCGACGACACCGTCATCGACCACACCTGGGTCTGGCGCGCCGACCACGGTGAGGGAGTGGGCTGGGAGACCAACCGAGCCGACTACGGCGTCCGCGTCAACGGCGACGACGTCCTGGCCACCGGCTTGTTCGTCGAGCACTTCAACAAGTACGACGTCGACTGGTACGGCGAGCGCGGCCGCACGGTCTTCTACCAGAACGAGAAGGCGTACGACGCCCCCAACCAGGCAGCCATCCAGAACGGCAGCACCCGCGGATACGCCGCCTACCGGGTGGACGACTCCGTCAACATCCACGAAGCCTGGGGCCTGGGTTCCTACAGCAACTACAACGTCGATCCGACGATCATCCAGGACCACGGATTCCGAGCCCCGGTCAAGCCGGGAGTGAAGTTCCACAGCCTGCTCACCGTCTCACTCGGCGGCAACGGTCACTACGCCCACGTCATCAACGACACCGGGCCGTCCACCGTCCCGGCCGGCACCTCGACCGTTCCGTCCACCGTGGTCTCCTTCCCCTGAGTCCACCCCCTCCCCACCGGCTCCGCTCACCCATCGGAGCCGGCCCCGACTCCCCCGGGCCCGGTTTCCGCCCTGCCGCCGCGCCCGGGGGCCACCAACACCTCGCGACCAGGCCGCCTCCCCGGCCCGAACGAGGCCCGAGCCGTCCCGCGGGGAAGTCGCCCCCGCGGGACGGCCGGTCATCCCACCGTCATTGACACCAGGAGCCGCAATGTTCCATCCCCCCTCCACCAGCACCCCACCCCGCCGCACACGCGGCGCGGCGGCCCTCCTCACGCTCGGAGCGCTGCTCGCGTCTTCGCTCGCGCTGGCCGGTGCACCCACCGCGGTCGCCGCGGAGTCCCTGCTCTCCCAGGGGAAGCCGGCCACCGCCTCCTCGAGCGAGGGTGAGGCCTACGCCGCGTCCGCCGCGGTCGACGGGAACCTCACCGGCACCCGCTGGGCCAGCCAGTGGCGCGACGCCGAGTGGATACAGGTCGACCTCGGAGCCGTCCGCAACCTCAGCCGCGTCGTCCTCACCTGGGAGGGCGCGTTCGGCAAGAACTACGAGATCCAGGTCTCGGACGACGGAACGAACTGGCGCACCGCCAAATCCGTCACCGGAAGCGACGGCGGCACCGATGAGATCGCCATCTCCGGCAGCGGCCGTCACGTGCGGATGAACGGCCTGGTCCGCTCCGGCGGCTACGGCTACTCGCTGTGGGAGTTCCAGGTCTACGGATCGGCCCAGGACGAACCCCCGGGCCCCGGCGGCGCCGTGCGCGTGGCCGGATCCCAGGGCAACTGGCAGCTGACCGTCGGCGGACAGCCGTACACCGTCAAGGGACTGACCTGGGGCCCGTCCTTCGCCGACGCCCCGAAGTACATGCCCGACGTGAAGTCCATGGGCGTCAACACCATCCGCACCTGGGGCACGGACGCCTCGAGCAAGTCCCTGCTCGACACGGCCGCGGCGAACGGCGTACGGGTCATCAACGGGTTCTGGCTGCAGCCCGGCGGCGGCCCCGGCTCCGGCGGCTGCGTCAACTACGTGACCGACACCGCGTACAAGAGCACCATGCTCACGGAGTTCGCGAAGTGGGTGGACACCTACAAGTCGCACCCGGCCACGCTCATGTGGAACGTCGGCAACGAATCCGTCCTCGGCCTGCAGAACTGCTACAGCGGCACCGAACTGGAAGCACAGCGCAACGCCTACACCACATTCGTGAACGACGTCGCCAAGCGGATCCACACCATCGACCCGGACCACCCGGTCACCTCGACCGACGCCTGGACGGGCGCGTGGCCGTATTACAAGCGCAACGCCCCGGACCTCGACCTGTACTCGATGAACGCCTACGGCGACATCTGCGGCGTGCGCCAGGACTGGGTCGACGGCGGTTACAACAAGCCCTACATCATCACCGAGACGGGACCGGCCGGCGAGTGGGAGGTGCCGAACGACGCCAACGGCATCCCCGAGCAGAAGACCGACGTCCAGACCGCCGAGGGCTACACCACGGCGTGGAACTGCATCACCGGCCACCAGGGCGTGGCCCTGGGTGCCACCATGTTCCACTACGGCATCGAGCACGACTTCGGCGGCATCTGGTTCAACCTGCTGCCCGACGGCCTCAAGCGACTGTCGTACTACGCGGTGAAGAAGGCCTACGCCGGATCGACGGCGGGCGACAACACTCCGCCGGTCATCAGCAACATGGTCGTCAACCAGGCCTCGCAGGCTCCGGCCGGCGGCGAGTTCACCGTCAGCGCCAACGTCAGCGACCCGCAGAACGACCCGCTGACGTACAAGATCTTCCTCAGCGGCAACTACGCCAACGGCGACAAGCGCCTGGTCGAGGCGCAGTGGCGCTCCACGGGCAACGGGACCTTCGCGGTCACCGCTCCCGAGAAGCTCGGCGTCTGGAAGGTGTACATCCAGGCTGAGGACGGCCGTGGCAACGCGGGCATCGAGACCAAGTCCGTCAAGGTCGTCGCCCCGCCCGTGAGCGGCACCAACATCGCCCTGAACAAGCCCGCCACCGCCTCCTCCTCGCAGGCGTCCTACGGCGACTGCCCCTGCCCCGCAAGCAACGCCACCGACGGCAACACCGGCACCCGCTGGGCCAGCGACTGGAGCGACCCCCAGTGGATCAGCGTCGACCTCGGTGCTCCCACCGCGATCCGCAAGCTGCAGCTGGTCTGGGACCCCGCCTACGCCAAGTCCTACGCAGTGCAGGTCTCCGATGACGGCACCAGTTGGCGCACGGTTCACACCACGACGACCGGCAACGGTGACATCGACACGGTCGCCGTGTCGGCGACGGCCCGGCACGTACGGCTGAACCTGACCGCCCGAGGCACCGGCTGGGGCTACTCCCTCCACGAGTTCGGGATCTACAGCTGATCCACCACCCCATGACGGCGTGACCGAGACCGGTCCGCTGACCGCGGCGGGCGTGCCACCGCGGTGCTGCGCCGGCCGCGCCGAGCGGCCGGTCGCATGGGTGGCGGGAGGGAGCCCCTCCCGCCACTCCTCTTCTCCCATCCGGCAGGAGATCTTCATGAGACTGACTTCCAAACGGCTCAGCGGGCTTCTCATCGGCTCCGCCCTCGTCACCAGCGTCCTGGGCGTCGGCGCGATCGCCACGGCGGCGGATCCGGGCAGCACCTCCCCCTCGTCGGCCGCGAGCATCCACACCGGTCATTCCATGGCCGCATCCACCCAGGCGTCGGGTGACGACGCCGACGGGGACGGCTACATCCCCGCAGTCCCGCAGGTCACCGGCGTCACCCCGTCCGACAGGACACCGCCGCCCGCCTACTTCCACGAGTTCCAGGCCAACTGTTCGGTCACGCACACCGCGCCGGACGACCCGATCGTCTACCCGGGCCAGCCCGGCCGGTCCCACGATCACACGTTCATGGGCAACGCCTCCACCAACGCGAACAGCACCACCGATTCGCTGTACGGAGGCGCGACCGCGTGCAAGGCGCCCGCCGACGCCTCCGCGTACTGGATGCCCTCGCTGTACAAGGGCGACCAGAAGATCCTGCCCATCGGACCGCAGGTGATCTACTACAAGGCCGGCGTCACCGACTACACCAGCGTGCGTCCCTTCCCCAAGGGTCTGCGGTTCGTGGTCGGCAACCCGCTGCAGACCGCCCAGCAGTTCCGCAACCACAAGGGCTTCGTCGAGGGCTGGGAATGCGGCGACAGCTTCTTCAACAGCGACATCCCGACGAGCTGCCCCAGCCGACCTGACGTCCAGCTCAACATCCGGTTTCAGGCTCCCAGTTGCTGGGACGGCAAGTACCTCGACACCCCCGACCACCAGAGCCACATGGCCTACCCGGTCGTCAAACCCGGCACCAACGACAACATGTGCCCGGCCTCCCATCCCGTCGCCCTGCCGATGGTCGAGTTCAAGATGGCCTTCCCCGTCAACGGCGACATGAGCCAGGTCCGCCTCGCCAGCGGCCGCGGCTACTCCTTCCACTACGACTTCTTCAACGCCTGGGAAGAACGCACTCTCAAGGCCATGGTCGACCACTGCATCGTGGGCGGCTTGCAATGCGACCCGCGCGGCTACGACCAGAACCACCCCGACCGCGGCGCGGTACTGAACGCGGAGTACCGGCTGCCCTGACCCAGTCGGCCCTCCGTACCGGCCCGGCCCGCCCCGTCTGAACAACGGGGCGGGCGGGGCCTTCTCTCTTGGTCGAAGACGCGCCCTCAGGGGGGCTTGACGCTGGGGACGGCACACACCAAAGCTAGGGAGAGCGCTCTCCCGTATGTGAGGAGCGGATGACGTGAAGGGGGCGGGGATGGGCGAGGACATGCTCGATCGACTGCTGGAGAAGATCGATCTCGTACGGAAGGTACGACTGCTGTCCGGAGCCACGACGTGGCGGACGGCCGGCGAACCGGCCATCGGCCTAGGCGAGATGGTGACCTCCGACGGGCCAGCCGGGGTGCGAGGCGAGGCCTGGGATGAGCGGCACACCTCGGCGCTGCTTCCCTCCGCCTCCGCGATCGGCGCGCTGTGGGACGAGGACTTGACCGAGGAGCTGGGGGGTCTGCTCGCTTCCGAAGCGGTCCGCAAGGGCGTGGACGTCGTCCTGGCGCCCACGCTCAACCTGCATCGCACTCCCCTGGGCGGCCGGCACTTCGAATGCTTCTCGGAGGACCCCGTACTGACGGGCCGTACGGGCGCTGCGCTGATCCGGGGCATTCAGGCGGCGGGGGTAGCGGCCACGGCCAAGCACTACGTGGCCAACGACTCCGAGACGGGGCGAATGCACGTGGACGTGCGAGCTTCCGAGCGGGTGCTGCGGGAGGTCTACCTGGCACCGTTCGAGGCCGCTGTCGAGGCGGGCGTGTGGCTGGTGATGGCCGGCTACAACGGCGTGAACGGCACGACCATGACCGCCAACCCACTGCTCGCCGAACCGCTCACAGGTGATTGGGGCTTCGACGGGGTGGTGGTGTCCGACTGGGGCGCCCTGCGTTCGACCCGGGAACCGGCGCTCGCCGCACTCGACCTGGCGATGCCGGGACCGCAGGGCCCGTGGGGAGAGTCCCTCGTCCAAGCCGTGAAGGACGGCCACGTCCCCGAGTCGGGCATCGACGAGAAGGTGCGGCGCCTGCTCCGGCTGGCCGGACGCGTGGGGGCACTCGGATCGAACCCGGGCCCGCGGATCCCGGCGGTCAGGCCGGAGGAGACGCGGACGCTACTGCGCCGCACCGTGGCCGCAGGATCCGTACTGCTGAGCAACCACGAGGTGCTCCCGCTCGCCCCGTCCTCCTTGTCCAAGGTCGCCGTCATCGGCGTGCACGCCCACTCCCCCCGGGTGCAGGGCGGCGGCAGCGCGGGCGTCTTCCCCTCGCGCGTGGTCACCCCCCTCGAAGGGATCCGCGCCCGGCTGAACGGCCTGGCCCAGGTCGTGCACGTACCGGGTCCGGGACTGGGCATTCCCCCTGCGCCTCTCGGCACCCGCTGGTGCAGCGACCCGCGGTCAGGGGAGCCGGGTGTGCTGCTGCGCTTGCTGGACGAGGCGGGCCAGGAACTCCACGCGGAGCACCGGCTGTCGGGGACACAGCTTGAGCCGCCCGTGGGTCCCTCCGCACGGACCGTGGAGATCAGCGCGCTCATGCGGCCGCCGACGACAGGGGAATGGACCTTCGCCATCGCCGGCTTCGGCCGCATGAGCCTCACCCTCGGCGACCGGACCGTGTGGGACGGCGAGTTCCCGTGCACCACGGACGACCCGGCCATCGTCCATGTGAACCCGCCCCGCCACACGGTGCGGGCGACGGTTGACACGACGGAGCCCGTTCTTCTGACGGCTCGGCGTGAGCTGGTCCCCGGAGCCGGGCGCGCCACGATCGTCGCGGCGGCGCCGCCGGAGCCCGAGGCGGGGGCCGCGCTCGCGGAAGCGGTACGGGCCGCCCGCGACGCGGACGCCGTGATCGTGGTCGTCGGTACCACCGAGCACACCGAGGCCGAGGGCCACGACCGCATCGACCTCTCCCTGGGCGGCCACCAGGACGCGCTGGTCCGCGCCGTGGCAGCTGTCAACCGGCGGACGATCGCCGTGGTCAACAGCGGCGGCCCGGTCGAGCTGCCCTGGCGCGAGGAGGTGGGCGCGGTACTGCTCACCTGGTTCCCCGGACAGGAGGCCGGATCCGGGCTCGCCGACGTCCTGTTCGGAGATGCCGAGCCCGGCGGCCGCCTCCCCACCACCTGGGCAGCCGCCTTGGCCGACGCACCCGTCACCCACGCACAGCCTGTCGGCGGCCGGCTCACCTACGACGATGGCATCCACATCGGGCACCGGGGCTGGCTCCTCACCGGAAAGGAACCCGCCTACTGGTTCGGCCACGGCCTCGGCTACACCAGCTGGGAGTACGAGACGGTCCAGGCCCCGGACGAAGCGGTGGAAGGCTCCCCGTTCACGGTCCGCGTACAGGTACGCAACACGGGCAGCCGGCCCGGCCGTGAGGTCGTGCAGGTGTACCTCGCCCGTCCGGAATCCACCATCGAGCGGCCCGTCCGCTGGTTCGCCGGCTACGCCGCGGTACACGCGGAACCCGGCGCTTCGGTGACCGCCGTCGTGGAGGTCCCGGCGCACGCGCTGCGGTACTGGTCCGAAGCCGAGAAGGCCTGGATCACGGAGCCCGGGACCTACCAGATCATGGTGGGCCGCTCAGCCGACGACCTGGTGTGGAGAGGGGTTCTGCCCCTTCGGGGACCGAGTGACACGAGGGTCGGGAGGACGGGTGGCTGAACCGTTCCGGGTTCGTTGGAGACTCGATTCAGTGAAAGGATCGAGTTATGGCTCGCCCTTCCCCCTATCCCCTGAGCTGCGTAAACGAGCGATCCGCATGGTCGCCGAGCTCCGCAGTGACTATCCGAACGAGTCGGCCGCGATCAGAGGCGTGGCCGAGAAGCTCGGCATCGGCTCGACCGAGACGCTGCACAAGTGGGTCTGGCAGGACCAGGTCGACTCAGGCCGTGCGCGACGAGGAACTCAAGCCTCTGATCCACCAGGTGTTCAAGGACAACTACCGCGTCTACGGGGCGAGGAAGATCTGGCGGGCGCTGAACCGGCAAGGCCATGAGGTGGCCCGCTGCACCATCGAACGCCTCATCCGCGAGACCGGCATCACCGGCGCCGTCCGCGGCAAGAAGGTGATCACCACGATCCCGGATCCGTCCGTGGCACGGGCTCCGGACCGCCTCGACCGCGACTTCGTCGCCCCGGCGCCGAACCGGACCTGGAGGGCCGACTTCACGCACGTGGCTGCTTGGGCCGGCACCGTGTACGTCGCCTTCGTCGTCGACACCTTCTCCCGTCGCATCATCGTCCTCGTCGCCGGCGGTCCGGCTGCCCGGCGTGGGTCGGGGCTGGGCCGCGATCATCGAGGCGATCGCGTAGTAGGCCTGCTGTATTTCGCGCGGCGTGCGGTCGTGGGGCAGCCACGGCGCCACGAAGCGGTGCATGCGCGCACCGGGAAGGCGAGGTCGTAGGAGGCGTTGAACCGGTCGCTCGCCGTGTCCCCTCAGGAGTCGCAGGTCATCGGGGACAGTCCGACGAAGGAGAACGCGACGGCCGGCAACGTCAATAAGGCGGAGACGAGCGGCGCGACGAACGCGCCGGGGCTGCGGGCGGGGTCCGGGATCATGGATCCAGTGCACTCCGAGGGAAGAGCTGGAACATGAGTGCGCGTACGCATGTGACCTCCTTGCTGACCTGCGAAACTCTTAGGCCCACGTACGTATTTAATGCGACAGCGCCGAAGAGGGGTGGACATGTGGGACGGCGATCTCGAGGTCTCAGAGGACGGCCTCACCAAGATCGCTGACGATCTGGACCAGATGCAGGGTCATCTGGAGCGGCAGATCCGGGACATGGACCGGGTGGTCGACAGCATCGCGGCGGGCTGGCAGGGGCCCACGGCCACGGCGTACCGCGCCCTGCACCGGGCCGCGGCCGAGGACGCCGTGCGGATCCGGCATTCCACCCGATGACAGCGTCCAGCGGTCTACCACGGTGCCGTCGGGCAGGGTGCCGAAGGGCTCCGAGCGGGGGGTGGCGCGGGGAGCGTCGTCCGCCACGGGCGCCGGTTGCATGCGGGGAGTCACTGTGTCTTCTCCTACCGAAGGCATGACGAGGAGGCCCGCGGGCCGCGGGGGCGTCTTCGTCGACGGCGGCGACACTCGCGGTTGGGGTTGGCCCGAATGCCACTATCCGGCCCCGGCCCGCTCCTCGGGCGAGGAGCAGGCCGGCCATCGGGAGGCGGGCACTCGGGAGGCAGGCGGTCAGGAGGCAGGCGCTCGGGAGGCAGGCTCTCGGGATCGGCGCGCCTCTCGGACGGGGAGCGGTTGGCGGCTCATGGCCGTCGTCGTACGACGAGTCGCTGGAGCGCGATGAAGGCGAGCAGGAGCACACCGATGACGATCTTGGTCCACCACGAGCTGAGCGTGCCCTCGAAGGAGATGAGCGTCTGCACCGTGCCGAGGACGAGTACTCCGGCGACCGAGCCGGCAACGTAGCCGGATCCCCCTGCGAGGAGGGTTCCGCCGATCACGACGGCAGCGATGACGTCCAGTTCCATGCCGACGCCGTGCAGGCCGTAGCCGGAGAGCATGTACAGGCTGAACAGCAAGCCGCCCAGCGCGGAGCAGAAGCCGCTGACCATGTAGACGCCCACCTTGGCCCTGGTCGTGGCCAGGCCCATCAGACGCGCCGAGGACTCGCTGCCGCCGATCGCGTAGACCGTTCGGCCGAAGCGGGTCAGGTGGAGGACGTACACGGCCGCCAGTACGACGGCCAGGGCGATGAGCACGCTGTAGGTGAGGGTGACGCCGCCGGGCAGCGCGATGGTTCCGGTCGCGAGGTCGCGGAAGGAGGGATCGTCGATCGACACCGACTCCACGCTGATGAGGAAGCACAGTCCGCGGGCCAGGAACATGCCGGCCAGCGTGACGATGAAGGGCTGGACGTCGAAGTGGTGGATGACCAGGCCCATGAGCAGGCCGAGGCCGGTGCCGGTGGCCAGCACCGCGAGGACTGCGAGCAAGGGCGGCCATCCGGCGTCCAGAGCGGCTGCCGCGATCATCGTCGACAGTGCGGCCACGGCGCCCACGGACAGATCGATGCCCCCCGTGAGGATCACGAAGGTCATTCCGACCGCGAGGACGATCAGGAACGAGTTGTCGACGAAGAGGTTCGCGACGACCTGCCCGGATGCGAAGCCCTCGTAGCGGAACGAACCGACTCCGAAAGTGATCACGAAGACCACGAAGGTGGCCATCACGGGAAGGAACCGCTGGGGAAGACGTGTGGGCGAAAGAGCCAAGGTGCTCATCCGGCGGCCACCTCCGGGGAACGGGACGTGGAACGGGGGGACTTGCGCCGCTTCTGAAGGAGTTGCGCTGTCCGAGGTGACTGGAGCAGGCATACGGCGATCACTACGAGCGCCTTGAACACCAGAGTGACGTTGGCCGGAACTCCGATGGTGTATACGGTGGTGGTCAGCGTCTGGATCACCAGCGCTCCGAGGAGAGTTCCCGCCAGGGAGTAGCGTCCCCCGGCCAGTGACGTTCCGCCAATGACCACCGCGAGGATCGCGTCCATCTCGATCCACAGGCCGGCGTTGTTCGCGTCGGCGGCGCTGACGTTGGAACTGATCATCAGGCCGGCCACGCCGGCGCACAGGGCGGCGAAGACGTACACCGTCCAGATGATGGTGCGGGAGTGCACGCCGGCGAGCCTGCTCGCCATGGGGTTCACGCCCACCGCCTCGATGAGCATGCCGAGGGCGGTGCGGCGGGTCAGCAGCGCGACTGCGACCAGAACGGCGAGGCTGATCAGAATGGCGATGGGCAGGATCAGGAAGCCGGCGCCGATCTCGCGGTACAGCGAGCTCTTGACGGTGATGATCTGGCCCTCGGTCAGGAGCATGGCGCCGCCGCGGCCGGCCGTCATCAGCACCAGGGTCGCGATGATCGGCTGGATGCCGAGGACGGAGACGAGGAATCCGTTCCACAGGCCGAGGAGGACGCACACGCTCAGGGCCAGCAGGACCGCGGTGACGGCGCTGCCGCCGCCCGCGATGTAGGTGCACGCGATGGAGCCTGCGATCGCGGCCACGGCTCCCACCGACAGGTCGATGCCGCGGGTGGCGACGACCAGGGTCATGCCGACGGCGATGAGTACCGTCGGTGCTCCGTTGCGGAGGATGTCGACGGTGCTGCCGAAGAGGTGCCCGTCCTGGATGCGCAGTTCCAGGAACGAGGGGGTGACGGCGACGTTCAGTACGAGGAGGGCGGCCAGCGCGACCAGGGGCCAGAGCAGGCGTGAGCGCATCATGAGGCCACCGCGCCGGTGTGGGCGTGGGGGGCGGCGAAGACGGACATCACGTGATCGACGGACACGTCGTCACCGGTGAGTTCTGCCACCTTGCGCCGGTCGCGCAGGACGACGACCCGGTCGGACACGCGCACCACCTCCTCCAGTTCGGCGGAGATGAACAGCACCGCCATGCCTTCGGCGGCCAGATCGGCCACCACTTTCTGGATCTGCGCCTTGGCTCCGACGTCGATGCCGCGGGTGGGCTCGTCGAGGATGAGCAGCCGGGGGCGCGTGATCAGCCACCGTGCGAGCAGCACCTTCTGCTGGTTGCCGCCGGACAGGGTGCTCATGATCGCCTCCGGGTCGGCGGGGCGGATGTCGAGCTTCTCGATGTACTCGGCGACCACCGCCTCGGCCGTGCGCCGCGGAACGGGGCGTGCCCAGCCCCGCGCGGCCTGCATGGCCAGCACCAGGTTGTCTCGCACGGTCAGGTCGGCGACCACTCCCTCGGCCTTGCGGTCCTCGGAACAGAAGGCGATTCCCTGGGCGATCGCCGACCGCGGTCCTCGGGGGCGGCCGGATTGACCGTTGACGGTGAGGGTTCCGGTGTCGGCTCGGTCTGCCCCGAACAGCAGGCGCGCGAGTTCCGTGCGTCCCGAACCGAGCAGTCCGGCCAGACCCACGACCTCGCCGGCCCGTATGTCCAGATCGAAGGGTTCGATGGCTCCGGTGCGGCCCAGGCCGCTGGCCACCAGGACGGGTTCCGCACGGGGGTGACGTGCGTCGGACCGGCGCTGGACTTCGTGCAGGGTGCCGAGTTCGCGGCCCAGCATGGCGGAGACGAGCTCGATCCGGGAAAGCTCGGCGGGCAGGTACTCGCCGATGAGAGCGCCGTTGCGCAGCACGGTCATGCGGTCGGCGATCTCGTAGACCTGGTCGAGGAAGTGGGACACGAACAGGATGGCGACGCCCTCGGCGCGGAGCACGCGCATGATCCTGAAGAGTTCCTCGACCTCCTCTGCGTCGAGGCTGGAGGTCGGCTCGTCCAGAACCAGGACCTGCGCTTCCACCGCGAGGGCGCGGGCGATCGCGACCAGCTGCTGGACGGCGATCGGGTGGCTGGCGAGGATCGAGGCGGGGTCGATGGTCAGGCCGATGCGGGCGAGCAGTCCGGCAGCCTCGGCGCGGGTGGCGCGGCCGTCGATCCCGCCCAGGCGGCGCGGCTCGCGGCCCAGCATGATGTTTTCCGCCACGGAGAGATTGGTGCAGAGGTTCACTTCTTGGTAGACGGTGCTGATGCCTGCCGCTTGGGCCTGCCCGGGAGCCGTGAAGGTCACGCGTTCGCCGCTCAGGTGGATGACGCCCGTGGTCGGGGAGTGAACGCCGGTGAGAGCCTTGATGAGCGTGGACTTACCCGCGCCGTTCTCGCCCATGAGTGCGTGGACTTCGCCGGGCAGGAGGCGGAAGTCGACATCGGAAAGCGCTTTGACACCAGGGAATTCGACGCTGATGCCGCGCATCTGTACCACTGGGCTGCTGTGGCACGCTGTGGGATCGGTCATGACCAGTGCTTTCGTCGGTGGAGGTACAACCCCCGCCCCGGAGGGGTCGCAAGACGGACGGGGCGGGGGGTGCGGCTCGCGTCAGTACGGATCAGTACTGACGCGTGGGCAGGGCGGCCTTCGCCTGCTCGGGCGTGAAGGTGGTCTCCTCGGTGACGACGCGCTTCGGCACCTCTTCGCCCGCGATGACCTTCTTCGCCAAGTCCATCAGCTGGTCGCCGAGCAGCGGGTTGCACTCGACGATGTAGTTGATCTCGCCCACGGCGAGGGCCTCCATGCCGGCCTTGACCGCGTCGACGGTGATGATCTTGATGTCCTTGCCGGGCGTCTTACCGGCGGCCTTGATCGCTTCTATGGCGCCGAGTCCCATGTCGTCGTTGTGTGCGTAGACGACATCGACGTCGGCCGTGGAGCGGAGCAAGGCCTCCATGACCTGCTTGCCGCCCGCGCGCGTGAAGTCTCCGCTCTGGGTGGCCACGATCTTGATGTCCTGCCGGGCGGCCACCGCCTTCTCGAACCCCTTCTTCCTGTCGATGGCGGGCGCCGCGCCGGTCGTGCCCTGCAGTTCGACGACGTTGACCGGGCCCTGGCTGTTCTCCGTGAGCCACTTGCCGGCCTTCTCGCCCTCCAGGACGAAGTCGGATCCGAGGAAGGTCTCGTAGAGCGAGTCGTCCTTGGAGTCGACGGCGCGGTCGGTCAGGATCACGGGGATCTTGGCGCGCTTGGCTTCCAGGAGGACCGCGTCCCAGCCGGTCTCCACCACGGGGCTGAAGGCGATGACGTCGACCTTCTGCTGGATGTACGAGCGGATGGCCTTGATCTGGTTCTCCTGCTTCTGCTGAGCATCGGAGAACTTCAGCTCTACGCCCGCGGTCGCCGCCGACCGCTGGACGGACGTGGTGTTGGCGGTCCGCCAGCCACTCTCGGCGCCCACCTGCGCGAAGCCCATCGTGATCTTGTCCGTCTTGCCTCCGGCGTCTCCCGACGCTCCCGAATCCGCCGAACCACACGCGGTCAAGGTGGCCAGCAGGAGCGCGGTGGCGGTCGTGGTGATCTTCTTGAGCACTGGTACTCCTCCGGTGGTCAACTGCGCCCGCTCGGTGCGGCGAGGTCGCGTGACAGGTCCTACTGGGCGTTCAGAGTGAGCGCTAACAACATGCCCGTCAACCCTTGGAACACAGTGATTTAGTACCGTTGTGGCGCCAGAGGAAGTGAGCTATGTTAGCGCTAATATCAACCCCGCCCACCAGGATTGACCCGCCCGATTCCCGGGCTGCACACCTGCCACCCGGGGTCACCTCGTCCGTTCGCCGCGTAGCCTGGATATCGTCTACCGACCCAGCCTGGTGATCACCGGCAGGTGACGAGACAGGCCGCCATACGAAGTCAAGGAGATGCGGGTGGAGGACACCTCAGCGACCGTCGGTGCGACGCGCGATCCGGCGATGACGGACGTCGCTCGCCTCGCCGGCGTGTCCCATCAAACGGTCTCCCGCGTCCTCAACGGACACCCGAACGTTCGGGAGCAGACACGGCTGCGCGTGCGCGCCGCCATCGAGGAGCTCGGCTACCGGCCCAACCGCGCTGCCCGGGCGCTCGTGACCGGACGCTCACAGCTGATCGGCGTGGTGGCGCAGAACTCCACGCTTTACGGACCCACATCGCTGCTCGCCGCCTTCGAACTGGCGGCTGCGGCACAGGGCTTCACGGTGAGCGTGCGCCGCGTGCGCGTGCTGGACCGGTCGTCGATCGCGGCGGCGGTGGAGCACCACCGGGACCAGCGCGTGGCCGGCATCGTCGTCATCGCTCCCACCGCATCCGCCGACGAAGCACTCGCCGAGGTGCCGGCCGACCTTCCTCTGGTCACCGTGGACGGCGACCCGAAGCGGGGCGGCGCACTGGTGACGGTGGACCAGGAAGCCGGCGCCTTCGCCGCCACCCGCCACCTGCTCGACGCCGGGCACGACACCGTGTGGCACGTCTCCGGCCCGGTCGACTGGTTCGATGCGGCCGGGCGAATCCGCGGGTGGCAGAAGGCCCTGCAGGAGGCCGATGCCGAAGTGCCCCCGGTCAGCCCGGCCGACTGGAGCGCCGCTTCGGGATACCGCGCGGGGCAGATGCTGTCCCGGATGCCCGATGTGACAGCAATCTTCGCGGCGAACGACCATCTCGCCCTCGGCATCCTGCGCGCCATGACGGAACGCGGCCGGTCGGTCCCGCACGAGGTGAGCCTCGTCGGCTTCGACGACGTTCCCGAATCCGCCTACTTCTCGACCCCACTGACCACCGTGCGCCCCGACTTCGACGCCGTGGCCACCGAAACGCTGAGCCTGCTGCTCTCCCGCATCTCGACGGGCGACACGGACCCCGCGCAGCGGATCCTCACACCGACCCTCATTCAGAGGCAGAGCGTGGCACCCCCGGCGAACTGAGGTCCCGGACGGGACCCCCGGCTGGATGTGGATCCGAAATTGTTCACGCTCGCACTGGCTTAACCAGGAACAGAGTTAGGTCAAGCATAATCTGGATTGTTAGCGCTCACTTAGACGGTCACCGGAGCGCTGATCTCAAGAGGTGGAGCCCAATGCAAGACGAATCAGAGGCGCTCGTCGTCGGCGTGGACTTCGGCACCCTCTCCGGCCGCGCCATCGTGGTGCGCGTGCGTGACGGTGCGGAGTTGGGGACGGGAACGCACGCCTACGAGCACGGCGTACTCGACCGGGTACTGCCGACGACCGGCGCTCCCCTCCCGCCGGACTGGGCTCTGCAGGTACCCCAGGACTACATCGACGCACTGCGCACCGCGGTACCGGCGGCGATCGCGGACGCGGGCGTGGATCCGGCACGTGTGATCGGGATCGGCACGGACTTCACCGCCTGCACCATGGTGCCGACGACGGACGAAGGCACCCCTCTCTGCGCGCTTCCCGCGTTCGCCGATGCCCCTCACGCCTACGCGAAGCTCTGGCGACACCACGCGGCCCAGCCACAGGCTGACCGGATCAACGAGTTGGCGCGCCGTCGCGGCGAGAAGTGGCTGCGGCGCTACGGAGGCCTGATCTCCTCGGAATGGGAGTTCGCGAAGGCCCTGCACATGCTGGAGGAAGCACCCGATGTGTACGCCGCCATGGACCGATGGGTCGAGGCGGCGGACTGGATCGTCTGGCAGCTCACCGGTCAGTACGTACGCAACGCCTGCAGCGCCGGCTACAAGGGCATCCACCAGCAGGGCGGCTACCCCGCGGAAGACTTCCTGGCGGAGCTCAACCCGGCGTTCGCCGACTTCGTGGCGACCAAGCTCGATCAGCCCATCGGCGCCCTGGGCGACAAGGCCGGCACCTTGAGCGCCGAGGCCGCGGCCTGGACCGGGCTTCCCGAGGGAATAGCCGTCTCGGTCGGCAACGTGGACGCCCACGTGACGGCGCCTGCGGCAGGCGCCGTCGAGCCGGGCCAGATGGTGGCCATCATGGGCACCTCGACCTGCCACGTGATGAGCAGTGACGAGCTGCGCGAGGTGCCCGGCATGTGCGGGGTGGTCGACGGGGGCATCGTGCCGGGACTGTGGGGCTACGAGGCCGGCCAGAGCGGAGTCGGTGACATCTTCGCCTGGTACGTCGACAACCAGGTCCCGCCCGCCTACCACGAACGCGCTCGTGAACGCGGTCTGTCCGTCCACGAGCTGCTGACCGATCTGGCTTCCGCCCAGGCTGTCGGCGAACACGGTCTGGTCGCACTGGACTGGCACAGCGGCAACCGGTCGGTCCTCGTCGACCACGAGCTGTCCGGCCTGGTCGTGGGCCAGACGTTGTCGACCCGCGCTGAAGACGTCTACCGCGCACTGCTGGAGGCCACCGCCTTCGGCACCCGCGTCATCGTGGACGCGTTCACCACAGCTGGTGTTCCCGTCACCGAACTGATCATCGCCGGCGGCCTGATGCGCAATCCGCTGCTGATGCAGATCTACGCGGACGTCCTGAACCTGCCGCTGTCCGTGATCGGTTCCCGGCAGGGCCCGGCGCTGGGATCGGCACTGCACGCGGCGGTCGCGGCCGGGGCGTACGAAGACATCCGTGCCGCGGCCGCGGCGATGGGCTCCGTCGATCGCGCCGTGTACCGACCGGACCCTCGCGGCGTGGAGGCGTACGACCTCCTGTTCGCCGAGTACTCGGCACTTCACGACCACTTCGGCCGAGGCGGCACGAACGTCATGCACCGTCTTCGCGCGATGCGCCGCATCGCCTCCGACAGAAAGGACAAGTAGATGGCGCTCAGCGAGACGGTCGCGCGGCTCCGGCGCACCGTGGCCGATCTGCACCGCGAACTCACGCGCTACGAACTGGTGATCTGGACCGCGGGCAACGTCTCCGCACGGGTTCCCGGAGAAGACCTCATGGTCATCAAGCCTTCGGGGGTCTCCTACGACGACCTGGGACCAGAGTCGATGGTGGTCACCGATCTCCACGGCGAACTCGTCGAGGGAGACCTCGCCCCGTCCTCCGACACCGCCGCCCACGCCTACGTGTACCGGCACATGCCCGAAGTGGGCGGAGTGGTGCACACCCACTCCCCCTACGCCACGGCGTGGGCCGCCAAGGGCGAACCCATTCCCTGTGTCCTCACCATGATCGCGGACGAGTTCGGCGGTGAGATACCCGTCGGCCCCTTCGCTCTCATAGGCGACGATTCCATCGGCCGGGGCATCGTCGAAACCTTGCGCACCAGCCGCTCGCCGGCCGTCCTCATGCGCAACCACGGCCCGTTCACCGTCGGCCGTGACGCCCGCTCGGCCGTGAAGGCCGCGGTGATGGTCGAGGACGTCGCCCGCACCGTCCACTTCGCCCACCAGCTCGGGACCCCGCCGTCCTCGATCGAGGCTTCCGCAGTGGACCGGCTCTACGAGCGCTACCAGAACGTCTACGGGCAGTGAGCCCACGAGGGGGGACATCCATGACTTCCACGGCTTCCACTCCCACCACCAGGTCGCAGATCTGGTTCCTGACGGGAAGTCAACATCTCTACGGTCCACAGACACTGGCGCAGGTGGCGGACCAGTCCCACAAGATCCAGCAGATGCTCGCCGACTCAGGCCGTATCAGTGCGGACATCGTGCGCCAACCGGTACTGACGGACACCTCGGCCATCCGTCAGACCCTGGAAGCGGCCAATACGGATCCCGCGTGCGTGGGGGTGATCGCCTGGATGCACACGTTCTCCCCCGCCAAGATGTGGATCACGGGTCTGGATTCGCTGCGCAAGCCCCTGCTGCACCTGCACACCCAACTCAACCGGGAACTCCCGTGGTCGTCCATCGACATGGACTTCATGAACCTCAATCAAGCAGCCCATGGGGACAGGGAGTTCGGCTACATACAGACCCGCATGGGCCTCGCCCGGAAAACAGTCGTAGGGCACGTGTCCGACCCCGCCGTGGTCCAGCGGATCGATGACTGGGCCCGAGCGGCGATGGGCCACCACCGCATGCGCCACCTGCGGCTGGCCCGCTTCGGTGACAACATGCGCGAGGTCGCGGTGACCGAGGGCGACAAGGTCGAAGCCGAGCTGCGCTTCGGGGTCAGCGTCAACACCTACGGCGTCAACGACCTGGTCGAAGTCGTCGATGCCGTGTCGGACAAGGACGTGGACCAGCTCGTCGTCGAGTACGCCGACATCTATCACCTGACACCCGAACTGGCCCACGGAGGCGCCCGCCACGCATCCCTCCGCTACGCCGCCCGTATCGAAGCCGGCTTGCGCCAGTTCCTCGACGCCAACGGATTCGGGGCCTTCACCACCAACTTCCAGGACCTGGGCGGATTGCGCCAGCTGCCCGGACTGGCCGTCCAGCGCCTCATGGCGGACGGATACGGTTTCGGCGGCGAGGGGGACTGGAAGACCGCCGCCCTGCTCGCCGCGGTCAAGGCGATCAACCCCCGGTCGTCCTTCATGGAGGACTACACCTACCACTTCGGCCCCGGCGAGGCGAAGGTCCTCGGCGCGCACATGCTGGAGGTCTGCCCCTCCATAGCCGCAGACCGCCCCTCGTGCGAGATCCATCCCCTGTCCATCGGCGGCCGCGAGGACCCCGTACGGCTCGTCTTCGACGCCGCTGCGGGGCCGGCGACGGTCATCGGACTGGCGGACCTCGGCGATCGGTTCCGCCTGGTGGCCAACGAGATCGATGTCGTGGTGCCCGACGAGCCGCTTCCGCATCTCCCTGTCGCACGGGCGGTCTGGCAGCCGCGACCGTCGCTTTCGGCCTCGGCGGAGTGCTGGCTGATCGCCGGAGGCCCTCATCACACGGTCCTCACGACGGCCGGAACGGGAGCTCTGCGCGACTTCGCACGCATGACCGGCACCGAACTCGTGACGATCGGCGATCGCACCAGCCCGGAAGACTTCGACGACCGCCTGCGCTGGAACCAGGCGTATTACCGGCTTGCTCGAGGGTTCTGATCAGGATTCACACAGTGCTGCGCTCATGCCGGATGGACGGCGCGGAAACGACTGGGCGGCGGTCCCACAGGGACTGCCGCCCAGCGTGCTGTCGACACCGCCCGGATCCTGGCCGCTGACGCGGTCCAGAAGGTCGGGAACGGACACCCCGGTACGGCGATGAGCCTGGCCCCCGCCGCGTACACCCTCTTCCAGAAGGTGATGCGGCACGACCCGTCGGACCCCGAGTGGGTCGGCCGCGACCGCTTCGTGCTCTCCGCGGGGCACTCGTCCCTCACCCTGTACACCCAGCTGTACCTCGGCGGGTTCGGGCTGGAGCTGGAGGACCTCGAGGCGTTCCGCACCTGGGGCTCCAAGACCCCCGGCCACCCGGAGTACGGGCACACCAAGGGCGTCGAGACCACCACCGGCCCGCTGGGCCAGGGCATCGCCAACGCGGTGGGCATGGCCATGGCCGCCCGCTACGAGCGCGGCCTGTTCGACCCGCAAGCCCCGCAGGGCTCCTCCCCGTTCGACCACATGATCTACGCGGTCGCGGGCGACGGCTGCCTCCAGGAGGGCCTCTCCCACGAGGCGTCCGCGCTGGCCGGCCACCAGAAGCTCGGCAACCTGGTGCTGCTGTGGGACGACAACCACATCTCCATCGAGGGCGACACCGAGACGGCCGTCTCCGAGGACACCCTCAAGCGTTACGAGGCGTACGGCTGGCACGTGCAGCGCGTCGAGCAGCAGGAGAACGGCGACCTCGACCCGAAGGCACTGTTCGCCGCGCTCCAGGCAGCCAAGGCCGAGACCGGCCGCCCGTCCTTCATCGCCGCCCGCTCGATCATCGCCTGGCCCGCCAGGAAGACATCCTGCGCGCCGACCTCACCGTCAACGATCTCTCCGTCCTCGTGGGCATGGCGGCCCGGCACCGGGTGAACACCCCCGCCTGGACCAGGCCGATTCGGACCTCGTCTGACGGGTACCGTGTTCCTGGAAGAGTGCGTACTGCTGCTCCGCCTCCCCACCCGCAACGAGGCGTACGGCTACGGTGTTGCCGTCGCGTACCTGGAAGCCTCCGGCGAATCGACACCACATACGAGTTGTTGATCATCAACATCCGGGCGCTGCGCCTGAACGCGTACGACATCGCCGATCGACTGCGATCCTGGCCAGCGTCAGCGTAGGACCTGCGACGTTAGGGCGTGGCTCGCGGCACGTGGGCCTCATGCCGCTACGGAAAGGCGGCGCGGCCGACGGCCGGTCGTAGTGGATCGCGTCATGCAGGTACCTGGCGCGCCGCGGTCGGGCTTCCGACGCACCTTCGCCGCCAGCACGGCCAGGGAACTTCTTGGCCCTCGTCGGGCTGCCCGCGCCTTGGCGGAGCACACTCGCCACGCATGCTTGAGGACCTTGACGAACTGGACCCGAGCCAGGTCCCATTGACCCATTCTGACCCGCGAACGCGGCCCGGTTGGCCGAAGTGTCCGGCGCGTCCAGCACGAACCCGTCCCCCGCGAGGCCAGTGGCCCCAGGCGCCTCCGTGCCCGCGCAGACGAGGGCTCGCTAGGGATGTTTACGCCCAACTTATCGCATACCACTACGAGTTGCTCCACCACTCCATAGGAGTCCTGCTGGAACAGGTCCATGGCGAGCCGTGTGGACGCCACCCAGGAATCCCTCATGCGCCTCATGACCGTGAGCGCGGCAACCGACAACGAGCAGGTGTGACGCATGGCCCAGACCCAGACTTCCCATGCCGAGACGGGCACCGCCCTGAGAAGAAGCCCGGATACGGCGGCGGCGCCGGCGGCCGCCTGGGCCGGATGCTGGCCGATGCGATGCGCAGCAACATACGGCAGTACGGCATGCTCGTCGCGCTGGGACTGATCATCGTGCTGTTCCAGGTATGGACCGACGGGACGCTGCTCAAGCCGCTCAACGTCACCAACCTGATCCAGCAGAACGGCTACATCCTCATCCTGGCCATCGGCATGATGATCGTCATCATATCGGGCCACATCGACCTGTCGGTCGGTTCGCTGGCCGCCTTCGTGGGCGCGGCCGGGGCGGTGATGATGGTGCAGCACGGCATCTCCTGGCCCATGGCGCTCGCGGTCGCGCTGCTCATCGGGGCGGCGGCGGGGGCGTGGCAGGGCTTTTGGATCGCGTACGTCGGCATCCCCTCGTTCATCGTGACGCTGGCCGGCATGCTGCTCTTCCGCGGTGGCACCCAGATTCTGCTGCAGGGCCAGTCGGTGGCACCGTTCCCCAAGGGATTCCGGCAGCTCAGCAGCGGCTTCCTGCCCGAGGCCGAACCTGAGACGAACTACCACAATCTGACGCTGCTGCTGGGCGCCGCCGTGCTCGCCGTGGCCGTCTTCCAGGAGTTCCGGGGCCGTCGGCAGGCCGCGAAGTTCGGGCTGGAGCTGCTGCCCAGGGGCCTCTTTGTCGTCAAGCTCGCCGCGATAGCGGCAGCCGTGACGGTCTTCACGCTGCTGCTGGCGAGCTACCACGGTTTCCCGATCGTGCTGCTCATCCTCGGCGGCCTGCTGGTCGCCTTCGGCTACGTCATGCGCAACTCCATCCTCGGCCGGCACACCTACGCGGTCGGCGGGAACGCCGGCGCGGCCCGGCTGTCGGGCGTCAAGAGCAAGCGGGTCGTCTTCCTGGCCTTCGTCAACATGGGTGTCCTGGCCGCGCTGGCCGGTCTGGTATTCGCCGCCCGGCTCAACGCGGGCACACCGCAGGCCGGTATCAACTTCGAACTGGAGGCGATCGCGGCGGCCTTCATCGGGGGCGCCTCGGCCTCCGGGGGCGTGGGCACCGTATTCGGCGCGATCATCGGCGGTCTGGTGCTCGGTGTGCTGAACAACGGCATGTCGCTGGTCGGCATCGGCACCGACTTCCAGCAGGTCATCAAGGGCCTGGTGCTCCTCGCGGCGGTCGGCTTCGACGTCTACAACAAGCGCAAGATCGGCTCCTGACCCTGTCCCTCGCTCCGAGAAAGGCGACGCTCCCCTCCTCCGAAGGGGCCGCCGCCGTTCTCGCGAGCCATCTCCGGGCCGAGCCGCCGCCGACGGTGAGGTCGGCCGTGCGGGACATGATGTCGGTGTTGTACGCGTGGCCGTTGTCGCGCCGCTCGTTGTTGGAGTAGTGCGGGGTCAGCAGGTGGCGGCCCGCCTCGGCGGCGCGGACGGTGAAGGTCGCGGTGTTACCGGCCCCGTTGCCCAGCCAGCCGACGTAGCTGCCCTCGCTGGCGTGCGGGAGTTCACCAGCCTGGCCGCGCCAGTCAGCGCGGCGCTCGCTCCCTCGTGGACGGCGACACCGTCCGTGTCTCCGGTCCCCGACACGTCCAGGGAGCGCAGCGGAACCTCTACCTCGGCAGCCGCGGTCACGGCGATCCGGTTGTTGCCCTGGATGAGGAACAGCCGCGCGGAGATGTTGTGGCTGACGGTCACCGACGCCCCGTGCAGCGAAAGGTCGACCGCCCGGCCGGCGCTCGGCCGCACCGTGTCGTAGCCGTCGCGCGGCGCGTACACGTCGAAGACCGCGCGGTCGCCCCCACGGAGTGTCAGCGTGCCGGTGCCGTTGGCGCCCGTCCTGGTGTAGTCGAAGGCGGGACGGCCGCTGATGTCGGCGAGCGTAGCCTCGTAGGTGGTGACGGCGGTGAGGTGTTCGGCCAGGTCGATACGGTCGAGGGTGGCCTCGCCGGTGTCCCTGGCAAGGGTGAGGGTGTGGGCGCCGGCCGTGAGATCGACGGTCAGGTCCTTTCGGGCGCGGTACGTTCCGGGGCTCCGGTGGGGCTGCGCCTGATCAAGGACAGCCGGCTTATCTGCGAGGTGTCCGATCCCAGCCAGACCCAGCCGCATCTGCGGCGTGCCCAGCTCACCGACGAGGGCGGGCGGGGCCTGTTCCTGGTGGCGCAGGTGACTCACCGCTGGGGCAGCCGTTACACCGGGACGGGAAAGACCATCTGGACCGAGCAGTTGCTCGAAGGCGTGGAGCTCGATTTCGGCGACCTTGACCTGGATGTCGACCTGACATGAAGCCGAGGGCCGCGCTCCGGGTTCGGGGACGCGGCCCGGCGGTCACTGCAGGTGGAAGGTGGCGTCCGCTCGGGCGAGCGTGGAGCCGACCGGCTGGACGTAGAGCCGGAAGTCGAGGTGGCGCACGAAGTGCCCCGTCCGACTGTAGGACTCGTAGGAAACGCCTGCGGAGTCGGCCAGGCCGGGCCGCTGGTGGAAGGTGGCGCTTTCCTTGAAGGCCGCGCTGCCGTCGTTCTTCTCGACCCACACCTCGCCGTTCTTGTCGCGGAGGAAGTGGCCGGGGTAGTTCGCGGACTCCAGCGAGACGGCGCCGCTACCGGACAGGCCCGGCACCGTCCGGAACTGCGAGTCGGCGAGGTTGGTGACGTTCGGCTCCAGCTTGCCCCGGAACTCCCAGTGACGGATGTAGCGGTCGGGGTAGTTGTGCGAGGCCAGCCGTGTGGGGGTGACACCGTCGGCGACCGGGAGACCGAAGTTGGGCGTGCCGTCGGCGTTCCAGTACAGCTTCTGCACGCGGGTACGGCGGTTGGGGTCGTTGAGCGGGTCGCCGCTGATGTCCTTGTAGCCGCGGTCGTGGTAGACGAGGATGTCGCTCCGGCCGTCCTCGGACTTGGTGAAGAAGTTGTGTCCCGGCCCGTACTGGCCGGTGGCCTCGTTGCTTTTGAACACCGGGGTCGGGCTCTTCGTCCAGGCCGCCGGGTCCAGCAGGTTGGCGGAGGCGGACGCGGAGAGCAGGCCGAGGCAGTAGTTGCTGTCGGTCGCGGACGCGGAGTAGCTGAGGAAGACCTTGTCGCCGCGCCGGATGAAAGCCGGGCCCTCGTTGACCTTGAAGCCGACCGTCTCCCAGCTGTACGTGGGGACCGTCAGCCGGACCGGTGTGCCGGAGATCGTCGTGGGGCTTGCCATCTTGGCGATGTAGACGTTGGAGTTGGTCGCGATGGCCGGGTCGTGCTGGGCCCAGCTGAGGTACCGGGTGCCGCCCACTGTGAAGGTGGTGGCATCCAGCGCGAAGCTGTCCATCGGGGTGGCGATCCTGCCCTTCTCGGCCCAGCTGCCCGTCATCGGGTTGGCGGCGGAGCTTTCCAGGGCGTACATCCGGATCTTCCAGATGTCGTCGGCCCGGCCGGCGGCGAAGTACACGTACCACTTGCCGTCGATGAAGTGGATCTCCGGTGCCCAGATGTGCGCGCCCATCTCGCCGGCCGCGTGCTTGGTCCAGATGACGGCCTCGGGGGCGGTGGACAGGCCCTGGATGGTGGTGGCCCGGCGCAGGATGATGCGGTCGTACTCGGGGGCGGTCGCGGTGAAGTAGTAGTAGCCGTCGGTGTGTTTGTGGATTTGTCCGTCGGCGCGCTGGTTGGCCAGTGGGTTGGTGTACGAGACGGCCGGAGCGGCGGGGGCGGCGGCCTGGGCAGGCAGCGGGAGCAGGAAACCGGCCATGAGGGCGACACCGGCGGTAAGGACACCCGGGAGTGTGCGCGGTATGTGCATGGTTCTTCCTCTTCTCTGACGGAGTTGCGGGGCGGGCGGGGTCAGCCGGCCCGGAGCTGCCACTGCTGGCAGGCATTGCCCAGCCACTTCCACAGCCGTACGTCTGCGCCGTCCTCCTTCGAGCAGTTGGCGACGTCGGCGACGTTGCCGGTGTGGGCGTTGGCGAGGCGGATCCAGCCGCTGTCGCCGGCGATCAGACGGAACCGCTGGCAGGCGTTGTTCAGCCACTGCCACTGGCGCAGGTCGGCGCCGTCGGCGGTGGAGCAGTCCGCGACGTCGAGGACCTTGCCGGTCGCCACGCTGACCAGTCGGCTCGTGTCGTCGGCCTGGTCCTCAATGCGCCACTTCTGCGCGGTGGCGCCGTTGCAGGCCCACTGGCGTACGTTGGCCCCGTCGGCTGCCGACCCGTTGGCGAGGTCCAGGCACTTGCCGCTGTCGCGGTTGACCAGGGTGAAGGAGTCGGACGCCGTCCCGGACTCACCGGAGGGGGCGGGGAGCCGGGTGCCGGTGGCCACCGGGGTGCCGAAATTGGGCGTACCGTCCGCGTTCCACGTGAACTTCTGCGCGCGGGTGGTACGGCGGTTGTCGCAGCCGCCCGCGGCGCTGTCGTTGGCGTGGTAGACGATCCAGCTCTCGGTGCCGTCCGGCGAGGTGAAGAAGCCGTTGTGGCCGGGCCCGAACACGCCTGCCGCGTCATTGCGCTGGAAGACCGGCGTCGGCTTCTTCGTCCACGATGACGCGCTCAGCGGGTCGCTCCCGGTCAGTTCCAGCAGACCCAGCTTGTAGTCGGGGGTCTGGCATCCGGAGGCCGAGAAGGTGAGGAAGGTCCGGCCGCCCCGGTACAGCGGCGCGGGACCCTCGTTGACGTGGTTGCCGCTCTGCGTCTCCCAGCCGTGGGTGGGAGAGGAGATGATCCGGAAGCCGCCGCTGAGGGTGTAGGGGCTGCTGAGCGGGGCGATGACCAGGCTCTGCCGGCTGCCGTTCATGAACCCGCTGCCGAGCAGGTAGAGGCGGCCGCCCACGCGCAGCAGACTCGCGTCGATCAGCCACCCCCCGGGGTCCAGTCCGGGGCCGGTCAGGGTGTTCTTGTGGGTGTACGGGCCCAAGGGGTCGCTGCCGGCGCTCTGGAGCACGTGGGTGCGCTGGGAGTCGCAGCACGGGTCACCGGTCTTTCCGGCGGAGTAGTACAGGTACCAGCGGCCGTCCACGAAGTGCATCTCGGGGGCCCACATGTTGGTGCCGCGCGAGGGCGTGCTGTCGGCCCACAACTGCACGCTCGGCGCGCTCGACAGCCCGGCCAGCGTCGGTGACTTGCGCATGGTCAGCTCACCGGTGAACGAGCTGGCGGCCAGGTAGTAGTTACCGTCGTGGTACTCGATCCACGGGTCGGCACCCTTCTGCGTCTTCACCGGGTTGGTGAACGTCGTAACTGCGGCCTGCGGGGCCGCCGCGGCGATACCGCCGGCCGTGAGAGCGGTGGACAGCAGTCCTAGGAGCGCGAGCGTCAAAGCGAGCCAAGCGCCGGGGCGGGGGGAGCGGGAACGGGGGGAATAGCGGGTCACGGTTGTCCCTTCAGGGCGGCGGCGTTCCGCGCAGGCCGGCACTGCTGGGCGCACCGGCCGGACGACGGGGTAGCCCGAGAACGCTCGCGGCGGATACACATGGAACGCGACCCGACGTGCTGGAGCACAACGACAATCGAGGCCACGTTGCCACGGTGTTAGCAGATTGTTAACGCTCACACCCGGCGGGTCAAGGTCTCCGACAGAATCGGCGCACAACGACAGTGGCCCCGGACCGGAGGCCGATTCGATGCGGCGCATTGTTATGACGCGACATCAGTGGGCCTTAAGTCCGGTCTTCCTCGGTTCGTGGTCGCTCGATCGTGGGACTGATCGCCGTTCGGGCCGTCCGGTGGGCATGTACATGTCGAAATGCGGGCGGGAAGAGAGAGCCGTATCTCAGCGACGTGTCGGACGGGCAGTGAGCGTTGATCGAGCCGATGATCACGGCCTGGAAGCAGGACAGGGTGGCACGGTCGGCGACTGGGGATCCCGGGTCCTGCGACCTCCGTGAGGTCGTGAACGCGATCTGCTATCAGAACCGGACGGGCTGTCAGTGGCGCTTCCTGCCGCATGACTTCCCGGCCTGGTCGGCGGTCTTCTACTACTTCAGGCTGCGGCGTGAGGACGGGCTTGACCAGCGGATCCAGGAACTCCCGCGCTGCCAGGTTCGGGAGAGGCCCGGTCGATTAGAGGACCCGTCCCTCGTGATCATCGACACCCAGTCCGTCCGCGCCGCGGCGGGTGTCCCGAAGACCACGACGGGGCTGGACGCGAACAAGAAGGTCTCGGGGCGCAAGCGGGGACTGGCCGTCGACGTTCTGGGGCTGATCATCGGCGTCGTCGTCATGGCCGCCTCCGCGAGCACGACAACGCCGCCGGCACCGCCCTGCTCGACCAGGCCGCCGAGCGGTGCGGGATGCGCCTGGAGAAGGCCCTGGTGGACCAGGGCTTCAGGGATGAAGTCAGCATCCACGGCGCCCTGCTGGACATCGACGTCGAGATCGTCCGCCGCAACCCCGCTGACCAGGGCAAAGGGTTTGTCCCGCAGCCGAAGCGGTGGGTGGTCGAGCAGACGAACGGCACGCTGATGCTGCACCGGCGCCTGACCCGTGAATACGACCACCGGCCCATGCCCATGGAACGTGCGAGTTCGGGAAGCCTCTTCGCCCCGATGCCGAACATGAGGTCCTTCCCTCCGGAAGAGGGACGCGACGGGCCGTCGCCCAATCCGGCGGCAGCGGCGGACAGCCTTGCCTCGGCCTGCGCCGGGAGTGTGGTCAGAGGTGGGAGGCGATGGCGGGCAGGAGGTCCTTGAAGGTGCGACCGGAGGCCGGCTCCCCGATCGCGGACATGCTCCACCCCGCACCGGAGCGGTGCACCTTGGCCATCACCTGCGCGGTGTACTTGCCGCCGCCGGAGAGCGTGTAGCGGGCCAGCTCCTGACCGTTGCTCTCGTCGATGAGGCGGCAGAATGCGTTCTCCACCTCGGCGAAGGTCTGCCCGGTGAAGGAGTTGACGGTGAAGACGATCTGGTCGACGTGCACCGGTACCCGCGCCAGGTCCACGAGGATCGACTCGTCGTCCCCACCCTGTCCGGCGCCGCCCACGAGGTTGTCGCCGGTGTGACGCACCGACCCGTCCTTGCTGACCAGCTGCTGGAAGAAGACCACGTCCACCGGCTCCTGGCCTGCGAAGAGCACCGCGGAGGCGTCCAGGTCGATCTCCCGGGCGGTCATGCGGGCGATGAAGCCCTTGCGTGGGGCGGCCTGCCATCCCAGCCCCATCCGGACCACGCTGAGTGTGCCGCCGCCGGACTTCTCCAGGCTGATCTGCTGGCCCTTGCTGAGATTGATTCCCACTGGTGTCCTCCTGGTTCTCGGGGCCGAAACGCTTCGGCCCGGTACCGCGTTGGCTCACCCAAGCCGAATCTACAGCACTGTAGAATCTGATGGCAGAGGGCACTCGTGAGGGACGTCGGCCCCCCGGACCGGGGGCCCGCATGATTGTCCGGAACCTGCGGTGCGCGGATCGCTGCGAGTCCGCAGTACCGGCTCATATTGCCGAGAGGGACCGGTGCCTTCATGAAGACCACCGGATGAGTGAATGGGGCATCGTCACGTCCTGTGGGCAGGCCACGGCAGGGCCCGCCCACAGGCGTTCTCTGATCGGTCAGACGCCGACGCCGAAGTCGGCGGCAATCCCTGAGAGGCCCGAGGCGTAGCCCTGGCCAACCGCGCGGAACTTCCACTCGGCGCCGCTGCGGTAGAGCTCACCGAAGACCATCGCGGTCTCGGTAGAGGCGTCCTCGGAGAGGTCGTAGCGGGCGATTTCCGCCCCGCCGGCCTGGTTGACGACGCGGATGAACGCGCCCCTCACCTGGCCGAAGCTCTGGTTGCGGGTTTCGGCGTCGTGGATGGAAACCGGGAAGACGATCTTGTCGACGTCTGCGGGCACGGTGGCGAGGTCGACCTTGACGACCTCGTCGTCCCCCTCGCCCTCACCCGTGAGGTTGTCTCCGGTGTGCTCGACGGAGCCGTCGGGGCTCTTGAGGTTGTTGTAGAAGACGAAGTGCTGGTCGGAGGGGACCTTCCCGGACGCGTTCACCAGCAGGGCGCTGGCGTCGAGGTCGAAGTCGACCCCGGTCGTCGTCCGAATATCCCAGCCCAGGCCGACCAGTACGGCCGTCAGGCCCGGGGCCTCCTTGCTCAGCGAAACATTGCCACCCTTGGACAGACTCACACCCATGCGACATCCCTTTCACATTGTCCGCGGGACGGCTTTCGACCGGCCCGTCGACTCGAAAGAAAATCTACAACACTGTAGAAACCTGAGTCACGAACCCGAACGCCCCGCAGTCGCGCTTTACGCCATTCCACTCACTGGTCACTTTCAACCACACAGGAGGATCCACCGCCGGGATGGACACGGGCTGCGCGGCGAGCCGGCCGGGGCGCCTTGCTGCACCCGGCCCAACGCCCTGGACACCGCCTCAGCGCCGGCCCTTCGCGGGCGGCCGGCGCGGGCGGCCGGCGCGGGCGGCCGCTTCCCCTGACGAGGGGCGGAAAGGCCATGCCCGGGGTTCCGCCCGTAGGTGACGCGGGCCCGGTCCGCGCCCGGACACCCCGCTCGCGGCGTCAGCGGCCGGGTGCCGGTGACGCCGTCAGCGGGTACGCCCCGTGCCCCTGGCCGGTGCCGCCTGCTGCCGGTGGGCGGGGACGGCGGCTTCCGCCGGGGCCGGCTGGCCTGGGGTCGGGCCGCGGCGGCGGGTGTCGTGGTGGAGCGGGAGCGGGCCGCCGTCGGGGAGACGCGGACGCAGGACGCGGGTGCGGCCGGGGTGGAGGGCGGGGTGGAGGGCGGTGTCGTCAGGGAGTGCAGGGTCGCGTCCACGAGACGCCCGACCGTGGTGGAGTGCGGTGCCCGAGTGGGGGCGGCCTGCTTGACGAGGCGCCATGGAGATCGGCCCGCATCGGACCGCCCGCTCGCCGGCACCGATCGAGGGCACGCTCGCCACGCAGGCCCGCACGTTGCGAGTTACCTACCTCGTGGGCCTGTTCAGATACAGATCGGCCTGTTCAGATGCAGATCACGATCTTTCCCCGGGTGCGTCCGCGCTCGGCGTGCGCGTGGGCATCGGCGATCCGCTCCAGGGGGTAGGCCTGTTCGATACGGGGTGTGTAGCGGCCTTGCCCGCCCAGTTCCGCCGCCGCGGACAGGAGAGTGGAGTCGTTCACCGCGTCGGCCACATGCGTGCCCAGGCGGTGCCCGCCCGCGTGGTCGGCGACCGTCGCGACGCGCTTCGGATCGCCCGCGATCGCGACGAGGTCGTCCAGGGAGCGGAGGCCGCAGTGTCGAGCACGATGTCGACGCCGTGCGGAGCGAGGGTGGTGAGGCGCTGTGCGAGGCCGGGGCCGTAGGTGGTGGGAACGGCGACGAGAGAGGTGAGGAACTCGTGGTTGCGTTCGCTGGCTGTCCCGATCACGGTGCCGACACCCAGTGCCACGGCGATCTCGGCTGCCGCGCTGCCCACGCCTCCGGCGGCGCCCTCGACGAGGAGGGTGCGCCCCGCGAGGGGGCCGAGCGCGTCGAGCCCACGCATCGCGGTCACGGACGCGAGACCGGCGCCCGCGGCCTGCTCGTCGTTCCACGTGGCGGGGGTGTGCGCCCAGGCCGAGAGGATGAGCAGCTCCGCGGTCGCGCCGGTGACGCCGCCCAGCCCGAAGACGCGGTCGCCGATGCTCACCCCCTGCACCCCGTCGCCGATCTCGTCGACCACACCGGCGGCGTCGCGCCCGGGAATGGCGGGCAGCTCCAGGGGAAGCAGCTGGTGCAGGGCAATGCGGGCCTGGGTCGCCGAGCAGGACTGGCTCACCCTGGAACGATTACCCGCCTACGCTCCCGAGCTGAACCCGGTGGAACTGCTGTGGTCCTCGCTCAAGAAGCGTGAACTCGCCAACCTCGCCGGCGACCACCTCGCCGATGTCGCCGACGCGACCGAACAAGGCATCCGCCGCATCAACAACAACCCCCAACTGCCCTGGTCCTTCCTCACCCACGCTGGCCTGACCATCCACCCACCACACCCACCGAACTTACGAAAGGATCAGTAGTAGCTAAGGCTCGTCCTGGCGGATCAGGGCCGGGTCGCCCCGGTCGCCCGGGCCGGCGCAGGCCGGGGGCAGGTAGGCGTGCAGGGAGCGGGTTCCCGGGAGCGGGCTCAGGCCATGGGGACGCCAAGCGCGGGCGAACGCCGGAGGCGGTGCGCCGCCGGACATCAGCAGCACCACCGGCCGGCCGCAGGCCATCGCCCGGAGTCCGTCGGCGTCGATGCTCCCGTCGTGGCCGGCGACCTGCCGCGAGGAGCAGCCCAGCGCGTACGCCACGCGGACCGCCTCGTGGCCGCTGACCGTGCAGGGCGGGCGTACGCCGTGCCGGTGCAGTTCCGCGGCGGTGCGCGCGTACGCCGTGCGCACGTCCCGGTAGCGGTCCGCTGCCCGGTGGAGCACCGCGTACTGGACGGCGAGGTGCCCGGCCAGGGCGACGGCGAGAGCGGCCGCGGCGGGCCGGGGCCACGTCCGGGTGGCGTGCACGAGGACCTGCGCCGCGGGCAGGGCGAGCAGCGCGTACGCCGGCAGCAGGAAGCGGGGCGCCGCGTACCCGATGAGGAACAGGTACGGCACCGATACGGAGACGGCCGCCGCGGTGGCCAGCACCAGCGGCCGGCGGCGGCCGCGTGCGACGGCGATCCCGGCCGCGACGGCCACCGGCAGCGCGAACCACCACAGGGCGAGCTCGGGACGGCCCCACGCCACGTCGCTGCACGGGCGGCACAGCGTACGGCCGGACATGGCCCGCAGCTGGGCGCCGAAGGCGAACTGCCCGCTGAAACCGCCCTGGATCTCCCCTGCCCGGTGCAGCCGGGCCGCGAGCCCGCCGTAGCGCAGGTACGCCTCCACCACCCACGGCAGCGCGCCCAGCCCGACCCCGGCGGCGAGCGGGAGCAGCCGGACCGGTGTGCGGACGGCGAGCGCAGCCGCCGCGAGGGGCAGGGCCAGCCAGAACGCGTCGGAGGGGCGCATGAGCGCGACCAGGGCCAGGGCGGCGGCGAGGCCCGTGTGCGTGCGGCGCGAGGGCGGCAGCAGGAAGCAGGCGACCGCCACGACGGCCCCGTAGGCCACCCAGAGGTTGGGCATGGCCTGCGAGCCGTAGAGCAGGGTGATCCACAGGCTCGCGAACAGCCCGGCCGCCGTCACCACGACCGCGGGCCGCAGGATCGTCAGCCAGACCCGGAACGACCCGAAGAGCGCGCCCCCGGAGAGCAGCGCGAACCACACCCGCAGGGCGATCGGGTCCTGGCTGAGCGCGGCGGCGGGGGCGGCCAGGAAGGTGATCCCGCGGGCACGCGGGGCGCTGAAGAAGGCGGCCGGCACGTACGGGCTGACTTGGCTGGCGTAGACCGCCTCGTCCCATCCGATACCGGACCCGGGTACCACGAGCAGGAGCTGCACCGCCGTGAAGAGGCAGGCCACCACGGCGAGAGGACGCGTTCCGGAAGCCATGGGCCCACGCTGCCCCATCCGGCCCCCGCCGGCCCGCCGACGGTCCGGTGACGGGGCGCCGCGTCCCGCGCGCGGAGCAACGAGCGGCCTCGCGGAGGAGCAGAAGTTCGACGGCCACCGCGCGATCCTCTTCACCCCAGCCGGCCCCGGCGGCCGGCTGCTCCTGCAGACCCGGCGCGTCCCGGGGCGCTATGACGGCGCCGGGAATCATGGGAACCGCGATCAGCCCGGGCGGCACCGGCGGCATAGCAAGGCGGGGCCGCCCCCACGCCGGCCGGGCGGCGCGGCACCGTAGCCGGGGCACAGCAAGCCCGGGCTGCGGGTGCCGACCGCACGCGTGCGGCGCCCCAGCCGTCGGCGCACACGGTCAAGCGGCCGTGCTGGAACTGGAGACACAAGTGGAATTCATGATGCGCAAGCGAGCCGCAGCACTGCTTACCGCGACTGCTGTCGGGGGCTTCCCCTTGATCGTGGACACCGGTGGCTATGTGGCGGTGGCCAGCGTAGTTGATCGCTGCTCGTAGGCGATCGGGCTGATCTGGCCGAGGCGGGAGTGCCGGCGGCGGGTGTTGTAGCGGGTCGCCCATCGGAAGGCCGCGAGGCGGGCCTCACGGGCCCCGTTCCACCGTTTCCGTCCCTGGAGCGCCGGTTGACGCCGAGCTGTTCCAGCGCCTTCGCCCGGTCGCCGAGGTCCAGGTCCCGGGGCACGCTCAACACCTCGGTCAGCGGACCCCAGGAACGCCCCGCGTCCGCACTCGCGGGCGGCGCCTGCGGTCCCCGGAGCGGGGGCGGCGGTCGCCACCGGGCCGGCCGCGGGTGCGGCGGCCGCGGTGATGACGGCAGCGACGGCCTGGTCACGCCTGCTTCGGCCGCGTGCGCGCCGAGGAGGAACCGGGCGCCGTCGATACCGCAGGCGTCGAGCCGGCCCATCGCGGCCGCCATGTCCGGCCAGGCCGGGGAGGCCAGGATCACGTCGCGTACTACGCCCCCAGCATCCGCAAGTACTCCGGCGACGGACACCGCCTGACCGGCACCACCTATGGCCGCGCCCTCTTCGGGGCCTCCGCGGGTCGCCCCGACCAGTGGCCGGCTGTCGTGGAGACCCTCCGCGTGGATCCGGACTCCAAGCGGGCCGTCATCCAGATCTTCCGCGGCGAGGAACTCCAAGTCCCCGGCAACCCGGACGTGTCCTGCACCCTCGGCCTGCAGTTCCTGCTGTGCGAAGGCGCACTGCACGGGGTCGGGTTCATGCGGGCCAACGACGTCTACCGCGGCATGACCAGCGACGTCTTCTCCTTCACCTTCCTTCAGGGGATGCTCGCCCGCGAACTCGGCGTCCCCCTCGGCTCGTACGTCCACCAGGTCGGCTCCCTCCACCTCTACGACCCCGACCACGCCCGGGCCCTGGAAGTCCTCGCCGACCCGGCCTCTTACGAGCCCGCCGCATGGGCCTTCCCGTCCATGCCGGAGGGCGACAACTGGCCGTACGTACGAGAGGTCCTGGCCGTGGAGGAGCAACTGCGCACCGGCCGGCACCAGCTCGCCGCCGATCCGCGCACCCACGGCCTTCCCGAGTACTGGAGCCAGGTCCTGGTCCTCTTCGAAATCCACCGCCGCATTGGTGACCGCTTCGATCGACGAGCGCAGCTCCTCGTCGGTGTCCTCGTCCCAGCCGATCTTCTGGACGACTTGACCCGGCTTGAAGCCGAGCCGTTCCGCAGGGCTCCGCTCGGATGGCGCTCGTCCTGCAGTTGCTGACACCTGCGACTCCTTTCATCTCCGACATCACGAAGGGGGATGGCGCTCCCGGAACGGCAGCAGCTCTCACCGACACCGATCACGCCGCATCGCTCCGGGCAACTCACCTCCTGGATCGATGCCTGTCCCACGACTCCGGAGACCTCTCCGTGACGGCCCACCGCGGTTCGCCGCACACGCCGGCCACGTACGCGGCCTCCACCCGTCAAGAGAGCAACTACCGCTCGCCCCCGGCAAGGGCCAACTCCTCAACGAGGTCGGCACGCTCGACACCGCCGTCATCATCGGCCCGAGCTCACAAGCTCCGCCGCGCGCCGCACGCGCTCCCCGATGCCGGTATCGGGGATTGGGTCATGACGGGCACCTCTCCGTTCTGGACTCCTCCCCCGGACGGTACTCCCCACGAGCGGCCTGCGGATGCGCCAACTACCCAACAGGGGCAGCCTCTACGTCCGCAAGACGTCTCCGCGCAACGCCGCCGACTTGAGCTCCAAGATCACAATGTTCGACCGTCGAAGACGTCCTCTGAGGCCTACCCCGTACGGTCGAGAACGGTGCAGCAAGAGCTTCCTGGACCTCGGCGAGTTCCTGCCACTGGATTCCGATGAATGAGGCTGGTGCGTTCGGTCAGCTTCTGGGCGTGGCTGAGGGCTCGCTGGCCGCGCTGGTTGCTGCTGAACAACCGGAACCATTCAGTTGGCCAGTTGTGGAGGGTGTGCGCCCACACCCTCCACCCGGCCGACCTCGCTGTGAGTCCCTTGTGTCACTATTCGGACGTGTCCCAGGGGAGTGGGCCGCGGTCTGCTGATTGCCAGGGGGTTGGGGATGGGTGCGGGCATGGAGCCGAACGGTTCGTCGAGGTCCGACGAGGAGTGGGAGCGGTTTCTGCGTGAGTCAGTGGCAGGTGCTGCCGACGCGCCGAAGGAGCCGTCGGCGCGGGCCCGCGACGTGGCGAAGCGACTGCCTGCCGAGCCCGGCGTTGGCCCGGAGGGCTGGCGCAGCTATACGCCCGTGCGGCCCAGGCGGCACCCCGGCTGGTACGTGGTCGGGCTGCTGGCCTCGCTGGTGCTGCTGGTGGTGGCGCTGGCGCCGGGGCGGATCGTGGACCTGTTCGCCGGCGAGGGGCCTGACTCCGCGCCGCTGACGGCCGAGACGTCCCGCCCGACCCGGGTACCCCCGGCGGATGCGGCCCAACGCCCCACCATGGACGAGCCGTTCCGCGGCTCACCGGCGGCGGGCTGGGCGGCCGGAGAGGCGGGGATCACCGTGCCGGATGCCGGGGCGGTCGGTTGGATGAGTGCGGCCCAGGTCGAGCGGGCTCTCGCCCGCAGCCGGGACTTCCTCGTCGCGTCCAGCCTGGACCACGGGGTGTTGCGGGGCGAGCGCCCCGAGAAGGCGATCGCACTGATCAACCCGCACCAAAGGGACGTCCGAGAGCTTCTGGACATCGCATTCCGAACCCCGAGCGAGAAGAACGATCCCCTCCTCCTGTTCAGCCGCTTCCAGACTTCCCGCTCCCAGCTGGTCGGCGACGTCGTGAAGACCCGGGGCAGGCTCACCTACCAGGAGGGCGAGCGTGGCGCACTCCAGGTGACCGCCGACGTCACCTTCGTCTACCCGGTCACCCGCGCGGACGCGGGCGGCGAGGACGAGATCGTTCGCACGATTGTGCGCCGCGAGCTGGTCCTGAGCTGGGACGACCCTGACAAGGTGATCACGGAGCCGGGCACCTTCTCGATCATCTCGTACAAGTACGACATGACCAATGGCGGCTGCGGCACCCCCACGGGTTACCTCACCCCGCCCTTCGGCGCGGACCGCCAGGCGAACGAGACCGGCACGAAGATCGATCCGTACGACCGCAGCGCACCAGTCGGGCAAGGCGAGTCCCCCGTAGACGAGTGCGGGAAGGCAACGCGCTCCTAACGAGCTCGTGCATGGTTGGCGGTGGAACGTCGGGAGGTGTGGCCGGGGCCCCCCACTTGTCCCTTCCACCACGCGATTCCCCTATACGGGAACGATGTATCACCCCGGACCCCGGCGTTCCCAGATCCGGGACGGGAGCGGGAGCGGTTACCTGCTCCGGCCCGACCTCCCTCCGTCTCGGCGCGGCCTGCTGCCGGTGCGCAGGGACCGCCAGTGCGGCGGGGGCGGCCGGCGACACCATCGGCGTGGTCGTCAAGGCTACGTCGAGGGGGGTGGTGAGGGCCAGGTGGGTGGTCAGGACCATGCGGCGGGCGAACTCGCCGGGTGTGCCCAAGCGCCAGGAGGCGTCACGGTTCAGTCGGGCCAGGTGTACGCCGACGGCCGGCCGGGCCTTCGCTCTCGCCAAACTGCTGCGGCCGGGTGGCCAGCGGCGGCCACGGGCGGGATCCCACCAGCAGGCCGCCGTTCCGCTCGCCCGGGACACCGTTGACCATCGCAACGATCCGCGCGTGGTCCGCCGGGCGGACACCGAGCTGCTCCAGAGCCCTGTCCCGGACACCGAGGTCGAGGTTGCGGTTACGGGAGGGCAGGCCCTCGGTCAGCGGACCCCAGTAACGGCGCGCGTCCTCGGAAACCACCACCGGGGCGGGCGCCGGAGCCGGGGCTGGGGCCGTGGGTCGGGTCGGCGTGCGCGTGCCTGCGGACGACGACGCCGGTGCCGCGCCTGCGCCGTAAAGCCGAACGCTTCCTCGCCTGCACCCTCATCTGCCACCGCAGACTCGCCAAATGAGATGACGTCTACGTAAGTGCGGCCCTTCTGTTGAACGGAACGGCGCCGTGATGCGGTCGCCGCTCCTGCCCAGGCGGTGTGGCGTGCGGAAGTTGGACAACGGCGCATGAATCGGTGTCAACGTGACTGCCTCTCCACCGCGTTGTCAGGAGGGAGACGGACAACTACCGGAGGAAACATGGATCCAGCCACGCAGAAGGAGTTCGCCGATTTCGTGCGGGGGCGATGGGTGCCGCTGATCCGGTTCGCCCACAGCCTCACGCTGGACGAGGGCAGGGCCGAGGACCTGGTACAGGAGAGCCTGGTCCGTTTGTGGAAGGTGTGGCCACGGCTGCGCCAGGAACAGCCCGATGCCTATGCCCGGCGGATTCTCGTCAATCTCGCGATCTCCTCCCGCCGCCGCCGGTGGTGGGGTGAGAAGGCCACCGCGTACGTGCCCGACCTGCCGGAGAACGCAGTGGCGGGCCCCGGCGCCGCCATCGGTGACCGCGACCTGCTGCGTCGGGCGCTCGGCCGGCTCCCGGCGAAGCAACGCGTGATCGTGGTTCTCCGGTACGTCGAGGACCTGCCGGAGCGGGAGGTCGCCGAGATCCTCGGCTGCTCGACCGGCACGGTCAAATCACAGGCGTCCCGGGGACTGGCCCGGCTCCGCGAACTCCCCCTGTTCAACGATTCCGCCCTGCCGGTTCCGGCAACCTCCACGCTAGGAGCGACCGCCTGATGCCCAGCACCGAAGACCTTCTGAAGGACGCCGTGGGGAACCTCCCCACCACATACCTCCCGCCCCACGACCCATACCAGAGGGTCGCCGAGGGGGTACGGCGACGCCGCAACCGTAGGCGGCTGTCGGCCGCCGGGGCCGGGGCGGTCGTGGCCGCCCTGGCCGTGTCCCTCCCGTTGCTGCTTCCCGCCCGGGCGCCGGACGGTACGGGCGCGTCCGGCGTGGCCGCACCGCCGGCAGCCATCGACGCAGGCACCCCGCTACCCGGATACGACGCGGTGCCGGACGGAACTGTGTACAAGGTGGCCGCTGGTACGCACCGGGGCGTCGATTGGACCGCCGGCTCGGTTGCGGGGAAGGAGGGCCAGTCCTGCCTCGTCTCGCGCAACGTGCTGCTCGGCGAGATCGCCGCCTGTTTCACCGAGGCCGACGGGGTACGGCGCGTCCACTGGGCCGCGACCCAGCCGTACGATGACGAGCAGTTCGCCGTCGTAGGCATCGCACCACGGTCGGCGGCGTCCGTGCGGGTCACCCTCGCCGACGGCTCCGTGACACAGGCCCCCGCCGTGACCACCCCCACCTCGGGAGCCGTCCGGTTCTTCACCGTGCTGGTACCCGCGACCACTCGCCAGGACGTCAACGTCCAGGCACTCGACGCGGCAGGCAAGCCCCTCGGCGGCCCCGTCGCCGTGGACTCCAAAGCGAGCTTCAGAAACAGCGTCCCGCCCTTCTGCCCGACCGGCGGGGCCCACCCCGAGGACGGACCCACGGGGAACAACAGCCAGGCCCCGGCCATCGGCGATGTCACGACCGGCGTCCCCTGCGGTGTTCCTTGGACATACATGCGTGCGTCCGTCCCCTCGCCTGGCGCCAGTCCAACACCCGCCAAGTAGAAACGCGCTCTGCAAACCGCCGAGCGGCCGCGTGCCAGGTGCGTGCCACAAGGGGCGGGGCCGCCGAGGTCGCTCGGGGGCGGGGCAAGGCCTGTCCAGGGAACTCACCAGGGTCAGCCCGTTTTGATCGCGCAGGTCAGGTAGAGGTCGACGCGGTCGCGAGCGCTGAACAGCTCGCGGGCGGCGAGGTGCTGGATGCGGCCGATGCGGTATGAACGTGCAGGACGACTGACCCAGCGACACACCGGAAGCGGCCCGGCTATGCGCCCAGGGCGGCCCCACTCCTGGGGCCGCCCTGGGCGCATGGGCCCTTCCCCGTGAAGGTGGGCGCGCGGATATTGATCACGCGGCGGGCGTGAGTTCAGCGTTGTGGTGTCGGTGTTCGTAAGCGTTGGGGTTGAGGTGGCCGTTGGCGGAGTGTCGGCGGCGGGTGTTGTAGCGGGTCAGCCAGGCGAAGACGGTCTGGCGGCGGGTGTCGGCGTCACCGTAGTCGTGGGCGCCCTGCAGGGTCTCGCGTTTGAGGGACGCGTGGAAGCTTTCGCAGGCCGCGTTGCCGGCACTGATGCCGACCGCGCCCATCGACCGGGTGACCCCAAGTTGGTCGCAGAGGCCGGCGAAGGCCCGGGAACCGTATTGCGCTCCGTGGTCGGAGCGGACCACGGCGCCGCTCAGGCGGCCGCGGGTCGAGACGGCCATCCGCAGCGCGTCGGCGACGAGGCCGGTGCGCATGTGGCCGGCGATGGACCAGCCGACGACCTTGCGGCTGAAGCAGTCCAGCCCGGTCGTGAGACGGAGGAACTTACCGCCTGCGAGCGGGAGATACGTGATGTCGCCCATGTATTTCCGGCCCGGCTCGGTGGCGGTGAAGTCCCGCTGGAACAGGTCTGGAACAGGTGAGGCTGCCGGGTCCGGGACGGTGGTGCGCACGCGTCCGCGCAGGCGAATGCCGGTGATGGAGAACCTCCGCATGATCCGGGCGACCCGCTTCTCGTTGACGCACCGTCCTTTCTCGCGGAGCTCGGCGGTCACTCGCGGGGAACGGTCGGCCTCACCGACGGACATCGGCCGGATCAGCCACTTCTCCGTCTGCCCGGGACGCGGCGCCTGATCCGGGCCCGAACCCCCTGACGATCAGCCATGCGGCCAGCCCCAGCTCCCAGGCGAACACCGGGAGCGCGGCGGCCGCCCCCGCCACGGAGAGCTGCGCGTAGGCCCCGAACATCACGGCGACGGCCGAGGCACAGATCAGCGGCCCGCCGATCAGCCCGAGCACGGCGATGAAGCGCGGCACGAGCCGTGCGCGGTACGCCAGGTACGCGAGCAGGACGGTGTTCAGGCCGAGGGCGATGTTGGGCCCGAGCAGGAACGTCCAGTCGTGCACGGCCGCCAGCGCGGCATCGCTGCCGTCCGCCGGCCCCGCGTCCCGCCGCAGGGTGACGAGCGCCAGGACGGCGACGATCCCGATGGCGATGACGGCCGCCTCCAGCAGCCGCCCGAAGGCGTACCCGAGCGCGAGTCCCTCGCCCTGGCGCCGCAGGACGGGGAACAGCGCCGCCCCGGTCCCGGTTACCGCCACCACCAGCACCACCTCGCACAGCGCCCCGAGCAGCGCCCGCGTGTCGGCGCCCTGCGCGAGCCGGCCGTCCGCCGCGCCCAACAGGGGGCGGTACAGAACCGCCCCGGCTATCGCGACGGCCTCGGTCAGCAGGAACAGCGACCCGGCGGCCACCGCGGTTCTCCGGTCCGGACTCATCTTCTCGTACCCCTCGCTCGATGGTGGTGTACGCCGTACACCTGGCAGCGACTCTAGGTGTACGGCGTACACTCGTCAAGGAGGCGCTGTCGACGAGGGAAGGGGCCGAACCGGAATGACCCGGCAGGAAGCCACGCACACGCAACGGATCCCGCTGAACAGGGACCGCGTCCTGCGCGCCGCCGTCGCGCTCGCCGACGCCACCGGCATCGACGCGCTCAGCATGCGCAGGCTCGCGCAGGAGCTGGACGTCGTACCGATGGCCCTCTACAAGCACGTGGCCAACAAGGAGGAGCTGCTCGACGGCATGGCCGACGCCGTCGTCGGCGAGATCGACCCGCCGGCCGCAGGCCCCGACTGGCGGCGCGTGGTCCGCGGGCGGATCCTCTCGGCCCGGCGGGTCCTGCTGCGCCACCCCTGGGCGGCCCGGGTCATCGAGTCGCGGACCGGCCCCACCCCGGCGGTGCTCGCGTACCTGGACACGATGGCCGGGAGCTTCCGGGAAGGCGGCCTCTCCGCCGACCTCACGCACCACGTCATGCACGCGATGGGCAGCCGCCTGCTCGGCTTCAGCCAGGAACTGTTCGACACCTCGGGCCCCTCCGGCCCGCCGGACCCCGCACTGGCGGCGCGCTACCCGCACATCGCGGAACTGGCCGCGACGGCCGCACACGACGGGGGGTCCACGGTCGGTGGCGGCTGCGACGACCAGTTCGAGTTCGAATTCGCCCTGGACCTCCTCCTGGACGGCTTCGAAACCCTCCGCCGACAAGGCTGGACGTCCGAGCGGAAGGCGTAACCGGTGCGGGGCGGCGGGGGCTGATCTAGCGCAGTGCGGCGTAGGCCTGAGGTAACCCCCGGAGTGTGGACACAGGGGTTCATGCTGCGAGTGAGAGTTCAGCTGTCTTGTGGTGTTGCCGTTCGAACTCGATCGGGGAGAGGTAGGAGAGTGCGCTGTGGCGTCGGCGGGCGTTGTAGTAGGTGAGCCACTGGAAGATCTCCAGCCTTGCCCGCCGCATCGTCAAGAACAGCTTTCCGTGCATCGTTTCTCGCTTCAGTCCTTGCCAGACGCTCTCGGCCAGGGCGTTGTCGCAACTCGAGCCGACCCTGCCCATGCTCCTTCGGATGCCATGCCGGTCGCAGACCTGGGCGAACGCGGCCGAGGTGTACTACGAGCCGCGGTCCGCGTGGAAGATCACTCCGGCGACGTTGCCGCCGCGGGCCGCGACCGCTGCCTGTAGCGCGTCGACGACGAGCCCGGCCCTCATATGCGGTGCCATCGACCAGCCGAGTACCCGGCGGGAGCGGATGTCGATGACGCAGGCGAGGTAGTGCCACACGGCTCCGACCTGCACGTATGTGATGTTGCCGCACCACTTCTCGTCCAGCGTGCCGGCGGTGAAGTCGCGCTGGACCAGGTCTGGCACCGGCGGCACGAGACGGTCCGGGACCGTGGTCCGCTTCCTCTTTCGCAGGTGGCGGCCGATGACGCCCTGCTTGCGCATCAGCCGCGCGACCCGCTTACGGTTGACCGTATCGCCGAAGCCTCGCAGCTCGGCGTGAACGCGAAGCGCACCGTAGTTGCCGCGGTGTTCGGCATGGATCTCGCGGATCCCGGCGACCAGGGCGTCCTCGGCTTCCTGCCGCTCCGCCCGCGCCTGGGCGCCGGCGTTCCACCTGTAGTGGCCCGAGCGGGAGACTTCCATCGCCCGGCATATCCGCTGGACGCCGAACATCTCGGCGTGGGCGGAGACGAAGTCCCAAGAGGCGGTCTTCACTTCATCTCCCGGGCGAAACAGGCGGCCGCCCGGCGTAGGATCTCCCGCTCGAGCTGCCATTCATTCTCCGCCTTGGCCAGCCTGGCGTTCTCCGACCGCAGCCGGGCCAGCTCGGCCTCGGTGTCCTGCGACGCGCCGGAGGCGACCGGACGGCCGTCGGCATCACGTACCCAGGGCGATTGTTTCCGCGCAAGCGGACAGGTCCGGATCGGTGGGTGGCGGGTCGGATTTCCGACCCGCCACCCAGGCGAGGTCGGTGGTGCCGCTGGCGGCGCGGGGTCGGTTGCGGGCCCACTTCTTGAGGTCGCCGACGCGGTAGAGGTGTGTGCTGCCTCGTGAACCGCTGCGGCACAATCGCGGGGTGATCGGCAACCGGATCACCCATCGCACTGCGGACGGCGTCCGCATACCCGGAACCTGGCGGCAGGTCTTCAGCCACGACGCCGGCCATCACTTCCTCACCGACCTCGTCATCTACGCCGACGGGCTCATCGACTGCTTGGGCCTGTTCACCGTCGAGGAGTTCGAAGAGAAGCTCCGGACCGGCCGGGTGGCCACCACCCTCCCGGACGGCGCTGATGCATCCGCGGACGGTCTGGCGGAGTGGAAGTTCAGCGACCCCCGAAGCTGGATCACTCCTGACCTGCTCGTCGCCGAAGTCCGCGACACCATCGACCAACTGAACGGGCGGCCCGACTCGACCGGCCGCTGCCTCGCCGCCGTCGACGTCTTCCTCACCGATCGGACAGAGGAGAAGCGGACCGCGGCCCGCACCGCGTTCCTCGCCGTCCCGATCTCCTAGCGCCACTTCGCGCTGGGCGACACGGACAACAAGGCCTGGCCCCGGACCTACGGCACGGTCCTCGTTGATGTCGAGTCCTCCGGACCGGTCGACGTGCTGCCGGATCGAGAGACCAGCACGGTCGCCACCTGGCTCCGGGAGCACCCCGGCGCCGAGATCATCTGCCGAGATCGTCTGATGGCATTCACCAAGGCCGTCAGGCAGGCCGCACCGGACGCGCTGGAGGTGGCAGATCGCTGGCACCTCCTCCAGAACCTCTCGACTGCGGTCGAGAAGACCTGCCGCCGGCACCGTGACTGCCTCCGGCGGCCAGCCGGACCAGAGGCCAGCCCACCGTTGGCCGCACCGGATACTCCGCTTCTGCAGCGGATCCGACAACCAGGGGCCACTGGCGGGAGCCGATCAAGAGACCCACCTGCGCCTCGGGCAGGACGTGCTTGACGACTGAGACGATCGCGGCGTGCGCGAGCCGGTTGACGCCGAGCTGTTCCAGCGCCTTCGCACGGTCGCCGAGGTGCAGGCCCCGGGCCCGCCCAGGCCCTCGGTCAGCGGGCCCCAGGAACGCTTCGCGTCCACGCTGGCGGGTGGCGCCCACGGGTCGACGGCCTCCCGCACCGGTGCCCCCGCAGCAGGGGCGGGGGCGCCCCTGCTGCGGGGCGGAGCTGGAGGTCGGGGTGGTGGCCAGGGCGGGGGCGGGGACACAGGCGTCGGCCGGAGCCCGAGCGGGAGGCGGCCGCAGGAGCGGAGGCGGCGGTCGCCGCCAGGGTGGCCGGGGAGGGCGCGGCGATACCTCGGGGCCCCCGCGTACGGCTGGAGACCGATCCGCCGAAGATCCACCCCATACGGGAAGCTGCGGTCACCCTGTCGGGGGCGGCTCGCGCCGTCGCTCGTGAGCCGCACGTTCAGCACCCGGCAGATCCTGCCAAAGCCACACCATCTCGGCCCTTGAGGCCTCGGCCCCCGATCCATCTCGCCGACTCACGATGACCAGCGCAGATGCGGGAGACGGGCGGGCAGCTCATAAGCCCGCCTAGCGAGTCCCAACCGCATGGGCGAGCCTGTAAGTAGGCACACCGTTGCACTACGAACGAAGCGAGGCCGCCATGACAGCCACAACCCGGAAGGACACACCAGTCGCGATCGGGGGCGGAGGCGTCGAACTCCGTACGCGAGAGATCGGCGGAGAGCTGTCCGTGGCCTTCGTCCAGCTGCCCCAGGGCGCGGACCTGCGGCCGGCTATGAAGGGACTGACAGATGATCTCTGTCAGTGCCCTCACTGGGGGTACATGCTCAAAGGCCGGCTGAAGATGGTCACGAAGGACGGAGAGGCGGTCTACGAGGCGGGACAAGCGTTCTACTGGCCGCCCGGGCACGCCCCCGTGGCGCTTGAGGACTGCGAATACGTCGATTTCTCACCGACAGATGACTTCACCGCAGTCATTGACCACATCGCGTCGCAGGGCTGAGCCCTTCGGTTGGAGGTATCGCGGTGAGACGCGCCTGCCTCTGGAAGACTTGCCGGTATGCGGGAGTCTCGAAGTTCGCCCCGTCGAAGGCCAGCAGGTCGCGGGCCGTCCGGAGCTGGTAGTAGACAGCCAAAGCGGCCTGCGGGTTGTCACCCCGCTGACCTGCCGTGACCAGAAGCGCCAACGGCTTCTGGCCCTGCTCGCACGCCAGATGAATCTTCGTGGTGAACCCGCCCCGGGACCGGCTCAGTCCGTGATCCTCCGGCTCAGAGCCGACACCGCCGGGCGATTCCTCCTGCCTGGCGACGTCCCGGCGGGCACCGGCCGCGTGCTGGTGAGCCCGGCAGATCGTGGAGTCGACGTTGACCTCCCACGATCAGCCCGGACACATCGGCCCGTGCCTGCAACAACGTCAGCAGCCGGGCCCACACCCCCTGGCGCTGCCACCTTCGGAACAGTCCGTAAACGGTCTGCCAGGGCCCGTACTCGCACGGCAGGTCCCGCCACGGGACACCGGTCCGTACCCGCCACCGCACACCGTCCACCAGCATCCGCCGGGACGGCGACCCGCGAATCACACCAGCCGCAGGAAGCAACGACTCCAACACCGACCACTGCTCATCAGAGGGTGGTTCGTGACTCTTTGAGTGATTCTGTCGTCGCCAGATGGTGTGGGGTGCGGGCGGAATCCGCTGGTCCGCAGCCGGTGGTCTGTTGGGGTGGCGGGGTGAGCGAACGCAAGCCGTACCCGCGTGACTTATCGGATGAGCAGTGGGCTCTGATCGAGCCGGTGATCACCGCGTGGAAGGACCGGCACCGCTCGGTCAGCGGCCGCGATGTCCGGCCGCGCCGGGGAGGCCAGGATCGCATCGCGCACAAGGCCCTCGGGCATCGTGGACTTCAAGAGGCCGGCCCACCGGCCGGTGCCCTCCGCCCGCATATGCGTGGTGTTCGCGGCGACGGCCTGGTGGCCTGTTGCGGTCGTCCGGCCCATCAGCGGCAGGAACACCCCGAGGTCGACACCGGCCTGCTGGAGGCCGACGAGCTGGCGGGCCATCACCGGCCAGTCCGCCCCGGCCATCAGCTCGGCCCGGACGTCCTCGCCCAGGACGCCGCGCAGCTGGTTGGCCGACCAGCCCGGCGCCATCTCTCTCCGCGTCCTTGCCGAGCTCGGCCTTCCGGCCGGTGAGGCGTTCCTGGGTGGCGCGGTGGACGGCGTCGGTGATGGGCATCATCAGGCGGCAGGGCATCGCAGCCGTGTGCGCGGCTTCCCCGAGGGCGTCGGCGAACGGCTCGGGCTGGGGCGGGTACGTCATCGGCAGCAAGCTCGGCGGTTTTCGCCTGCGCGCGGAAGGCCTGTGCCCGGTGCCAGGCGGCGGCCTCCACCGCTTCCTGCCTGCGCCGCAAGCCAGGGCCTCAGGCGGCGAACGGGTTGGTGTGGCCGGGCAACTGCTGCCCCGGGCGCAGGAACCGCTGGCCGCCCTGTTCGTCGCGCACCGCGAGGAACCCGGCGTCCGTCAGCCGCTGTGCGATCTTCCCGCGGCGGATCGCGCCCACCTTGAACGCCACGGTGAAGAGCAGCGCGACCGCCCCGCCGGAGACGACAGCTTCGACCGGGGACCTGTCGATGAGCAGGAGGACGGTCAGGACCGCGCAGGCGAGGTAGCCCTTCATCTTCTGGCTCCGGTCGGCGACGTACTGGGCCATGACGTCGAAGGTGATGAGGTCCTTCAGCACGGCCACGGCACCGACCGCTTCGGGGAGCGGCTTCAGCGAGCCCTGCTCCAGCCCCGGCACCATCCCGCCGTTGCCCGCCTGCGGATGGGCGGTGATGGTGGCCGCCTCGCGGACGCGCGCGTCGGGCTGCGGGTCCCGGTACATCCGGACCTGGACGAGCGAGTTCTTGAATCCGGTCCTGTACGCCATGCCGTACGTGTAGCCGTACTGCTCCGCCACGTGCGCCAGGGCGGCCGCCTTCGGCGTGGAGCCCTGGGGGGCGATCTCGACGATGTCCTGCTGACGGGCGATCTGCTGGAGCATCCCCGCTATGTGACGTTCTACGGACATCCTGTTCCCCGCCCCCTGGGGCCGACCAGCGCACAGCGTAGAGGGTGCACCGCCGATCGGGACACGCGCGGTCCCCCCGGCCATGGACCGGGACATTTCGCGTCCGGCGGGGTCATACACAGGCAGCGAACCGACCGCTCAGGCCCGCCGCCTCGCCCGCCGTTTTCTGGCCGACGTCCAGGACTCACCGCCTGCCGGTCGGCGACCGCACCCTGGACGTCGTGGAGCTCGTGGTCAGCGAGCTCGTCACCAACACGCGCAAGTACGCTCCGGCCCGAGCCGCCTGAGCCTGGAAGTCCGTGAAGGTTGTGTGGAAGTGGCGGTGCGGGACAGCAACCCGAACCCGCCCGCGATCCTGCCCCCCGACCCCCTGCCCATCGGGCGGCAGGGGCTGGCGATCGTCGTGGCCGTCGCCCACACCTTCGCCGACCAGCGCGAACCCACCGGGAAACGCATCACACCGCCTCGATCACCCTCACCGACGGGTGAAGGGCGCGGGACGAGCATGCTGACAGGACCATCCCCGGAGCGGAGACCGGGCCCACCCGTGCCTGCATCGATACGGGACGGGCATCCGACCGGACGAGCTGCGGGTCCCCGTGCCCGGGGCGGCCCTGACGTCTGACCCGGGCACCACCGCGCGCGGGTTCTTCACCGTCAGGCCCGGCGGTGGAGGACCCGCGGTGGGTGAAGCAGTCAGGCATCAGGACCCGGGACCCGTCCCCAGAGCTCGGGGCGGGCGGGCGGGCCCCCGGGACGGTGTTGGCTCCCAACCTCTCCAACGAACCGCTCCCGCCCACGGGCACGCACACGCCGGCCGACCCCTACGACTGGCCCGGCCGCCCTGCGGACTGCGCCACCCCGGCCCGGGCGGCCGCGCGGCGGCGGGGCGGCGGGGCGGCCGCGGGGCGGGGGAAGCTGGGGTTAGGGGGCGGTGGGGGTGATGTCGAAGGTCTTGTCGGCGCCGGTGACGGCCAGCAGGCGGGCGACCTGGGTGCAGGGCGCGGCCAGGCTCAGGCCGCGGCCGGATTCGCGGGCCACGAGCATGGCGCGGATGAGGACGTTCAGCCCGGAGGAGTCGCAGAAGTCGACACCGCTGAGGTCCACGACGACATCGGCCGGCCCGCCCTGGTAAGCCAGGGCACCCAGGAGTGCCGTGCGCAGTGCGGGCGCTTGGTCGACGTCGAGTTCGCCGGCCGGGCGGACCACGATCACCCCGTCGCGTATCTCGGTCTCCACTGGTTGCGGCTCGATGGTCGCATCCGTTGCCATGGTCGGCCTCCTCTATGTCGACAGGTTCTGGTGACCGTACTTGAGGATCTTCCTTGGCGGCCATGTCCGGGGTTCGCCGGCTGTTGCGGCTCTCCTGCCGGATCGGCTCCCCACCCGTACGGGGGTGACGCGGACCCGGGCCGCGTCCGATGGCGCTGCCATCACGAAGAGGCGGGCAGGACCTCTCCTCTCCCCTGGCCTGGCCTGGCCTGGCCTGCGACAGTTCCGTGCAGCGGCGGCCTCCGCCCGGGTACTACTCCGGCCCTGGTGAAGCGGTTGTTCCGGATTGCTCGCATCAGGAGGCGGGTACGGTCCCGCTGCTGGCGTGCCGCGCCCGCGGGCAGCCGTCACCGGGGCCTGCGTACGTACGCCAGGCCGTGCTGGACCACCCCCGCGGCAGCCTCGGCCCGGCCCCTCACCCGGGACGGCCGCGGCAGCTCCACGAACCCCCCGCCGACCACCGGGGGCACGCGCTCAGTCACCCGGACATCCCCGCCGTGCCTCGGCCTGCGCCAAGGCCCCGGCCTCGGTTGGCTCCGCCCGGCCGACACACCGGGTGCCGGTCTACGGGTGCACGAGTTGCGCTGCGATCAGGGCCAGCGGCTGGAGCGCGTTGAGGAGCTGAAGGAGCTCTTCGATTCCGTTCAAGGCAGGGGTGTCCTTTCGGCAGGAGTGGGCTGCTGCGCGCCGGCTGATCTTCTACCGGCATACGGCAGAGGGTGTTGACCCCTGCCAGTGGTGGAGGATCTTCCGGAGAGCTTTCCGCCCAGTCCGATCACCTGTGGTGCACGCCTTGGGATCACGTGCCCGGCACCAACGGCTGTGCGGGCAGACCTGCGGACGGGCCGGGTGAGGCTGACGCCGCCGGCTCCCACGGTGATCACCTCATGGCAGGAGTGAGTGCTGATCGTCTCAGGCATTCTCGCCCTGCACCGCTACGCCCGGATGCGCCCCGTCGTGATCACGGTAGAGGTTTTGGTCGTATGGAGTGGGCTGGTCACCCTCTTCTCCGGCGGCGGCCTGACATCAGCGCCTGGAATTGCGTTGGCTGTAGCGGTCATTGCGGCTTTCGCCTCGGCGGACGGCCGCGCCTGGTTCGACCGCTGAACCACTGCCGCCGTGTCCTGCGGCCGAGTCGCGGAATTCGGTGTACGTGCTGCTGCCCCCGCGTCCAGCTGTGAAGGCCGCAGGCGGGCCGCTCCGGCCTCCCGGCGGGGCGGGCAGAGAGGGCCCCCGCCCCGCCGAGATGCCGGGCCGATCAGGGTCAGACGCAGATGCTGCCCGCGCAGATACCGACGTTGACCGGCAGGACGGTGATGCCGAACTTCGTCAGGTACGTGGAGATCGCGGCGGTCGCCAGCGGCTTCTGTACCATCCCGCCCGGTGTGGTGCGGGTGTCAGCGGGTGGCTGTGGTGAGGGCAGGCTCCGTCTCGTAGGGGGCGAAGCCGGTGTTGTTCTTGCAGCCGAGTTCTTCGAAGGTGTTCACCTTGGTTTCCGGGTCGGTGTAGGTCAGCCGGAATTTGCAGGCGCCCTTGATGTAGCGGCCCTTGACTCCGCCGGGGAAGTCGATCTCCTTGTTCCACAGGTACGGCGAGCTGTAGTCGTTGAGGCGGGCGGTGGCGTTCACGTCGATGCCGCCGGGCGCGTAGATCTCGTAGACCCAGCCGGTCTTGGCGCTGCCGTAGGTGGCGAACTTCTGGGCGACCCACTTCTCGCAGCTGGTGCTGAGGTGCGCGCTGTTCTGGCCGCCACCCTTGACGATGTACTCGGCGAGCGGCGTCATCTGGTCGCCACGAGGTGTGAAGCCGGTCTGGAAGATCTCCTCGACGGTTTCCCGGGTGTCGCCGCGCCACAGGGTGTTGACGTCCGTACGCCACTGCCAGCGCTCGGACGTGGCGGCTGAGGCGACGGGGCGGGCGATCGAGGTGTTGGTCGTCGTGCGCCACCAGTCCCAGGCCCGGTACTCGACGGTCGGGCCGCACGGTGTGGTGAGGTCGTCCACCGCGGTGGCTCGTACTGTGGCGGCGGCGGGGGCCGGGGAGACGGCCGCGGCCGGGGAGACGGCGGCGGCGGAGATGAGGGAGGCGGCGGCGAGCACTCGCAGAGCGGCCTGCAGCATGGTGAGGACCCATCAGTCGATCAACGTGACGGGCCTCTTTATAGGGGTGGCTGCCGGGTCCTTCCGGGCGTGGTGCGCCGGGTCCACCCGCACGGGTGGATCAGTCGTACCGGGGAAAGGTTCCTCCGCCGCGGTACGACGATCTCTTGTGTGTGTTCCGCGGACTCCGGCGTCGTGATCGCCGTGTGGCCGGCCCGCCGCGTTCGGGGCCAAGGGCGGTGAGCCGGCCGCGGCAGAGACATCATGAACGCCAGCGGATCCCGACGCAGGGCCAAGCCGTGGCCGAGCAGGGGCAAGGGCAAGGGCAAGGCGCCGGGCGCTCGAGGGACTGTACGGTCCCTGCCCATCGTCGCTCCTACGAAGAGAAAGGGCTGGAGCGGTCGGCGAAGTCCCTGATCGTGCCGACGCGAGTGGTGGTCTCAGCGTTCCAACTGGATCCGGCGGGCGCTGTAGGCGATCCGGCCGCACTGACCTGGGCCTTTGGCCGATTCGGTCTTGGCGGCCGCCCCCGGCCGCCCCCTGAGGCAGCATCTGCGGGCCTTCCCGATGGTCACTTGTCGAAGTCGGCCCGGGAAACCTCACCGGAGCGCCGCCGGAGCGCTCACGCCCCGAGGACGTTTTCGAAGTAGCCGATCGAACTCGGCACCACCGTGGGGGGCAGGCCGGGGTCCAGGCAGGTCGTGATGAGGTGGGCGACTTGGGTGTCGGTCAGGGCGGCGTGGAGGGAGAGCCGAATGAGGGACCGGGTCCGTGGGGTGGCGGGAGGGCAGAAGACGGAGCCGAAGACGCCTCGCTGTTCGAGCGTGTCCCGCAGCGCCATGGTGTGCCTCTCATCCTCTGCCGTCAGGGCCAGGATGTGGCTTGCGGAGCCGTGGAGGTTCAGAAGCCCCGGCCGCCAGCGCGGTCCTGCTGGCGGCCGGCGGAGCCACGTAGCTGTCAGCTGACGTCAGACCTGGTGCGAGCCACCGGATTGTCGGCGTTCTCGGGCCAGTCGCAGACCGCCAGGACCGGGTTGAAGTGAAGCGGGTCCGGACACTTCTTCATGTACGCCACCCCCCACGCGCAGTGGAAGAAGATGGTCGGGTCGTTCGGGTCCGGCAGGAGGGCGCCGTGCGCTTCGCAGGGCGACCCGTCGGCAAGATCAGCCGCCGGGCTGACTGAGACGGTCTGCGCTGACGCGGCGTATGCGGGAAGGCACAGGTCTGGAGACGGCGCTGGGGCTTGCCGTCGCCGGGTTCGCGGTCACGGTGGTCGGACGGAGTACCGACCGGGGTGCCCAGGCAGTGGACCGGATCAACGCCATGGGCCCGGCACACCCGGGCCGGTTCCTGGCCGCCGACCTCTCCTCGCTCGACCAGGTACGCGTGCTGGCCGAGCGGATGGCAGCCGAGCACGAGGCCTCAGGGGATTCGTTGGCAGTGCTGGTCAACAACGTCGGGGCGATGTTCCCCGACCGGCGCGAGCTGGGTGGTGTCGAGGCCTCGTTTGTCGTCAACCACCTTTCGCCGTACCTGCTGACCGAACTGCTGCTGCCCACGCTGACGGCCGGTTCGCCGAGCAGGATCGTGAACGTGACCTCGGGTGCGGTCGGGGCGGCTCCAAGCGGCAGCGGGTAGCGGGTGCGGGTAGCGTGCAGGCGACGCACCTGCCGTCCGCTCCGAGAACGGCTACTTGATGTCTGCCGGCTTGCATGAGACGGGGCACGGCTACCCGCCGTGCGGATGGATGCCCCGTCGATCTCGTGCTTCTTCCTTCCGTTGCGGGCAGAGCTGCGCATGTGCGGGTCCGGCGCCGTGCGCGCGTGGTGGTGCGGGTGGTGCGGGTGGTGCCGGGCTTTCGGGGCGCCGGGCTGTGCGTGGCTCAGGCGCCGAGCATGCGGACGCGCTCGCCGATCTCCCTCCAGCGTTCCTGCGCTTCCTCGGGGGAGTCAGCGGTGAAGACGACGGCGGCGACGCGGCAGCTGTAGTCGGCCTCGTCGGTCTTGATCCCGGCGCCCGGCTGGACCAGGACGTGGCCGGCCGTCGCCCAGGGCTCGGCGGTCAGTTCCTCCCAGCCCTCCAGACGTGTGTACGAGCCCGCGCCCGCGGCGGTCAGGAAACGGATGCCGGCCGCTTTGGCGACGGGCGCGCGGTGCTTTCGGCTCCTGACCAGGCACCCGGCAGCCCGGCGGCAGAAGACCGGGACGCGGTGGCGGCGTCTGCCGGCCGGTCGCCAGGCCCTGCCGGCCCCGGCCCACCTGCGGTGCGGTGACACCTACGCCCAGCTCGCGGCCGGGATCGGGATCGCGACCGCCCGGCTCGGTGCTCACATGTCCTCCCACGCGATCGGGCCGGTGGGCATCACGGGGCGCATGGTGTCTGCGGCGATCACGGCAGCTTCGTCGTACGCGGCGAGCCGCGAAGGGGCCCGTCCCGAAAACGTCTCAGGCTTGCGCGACGGTCCCGGCCGGGGGCGTCAGCGCCCGGTCGCGGGGTGGGGGCACCCCCGCAGCGCCGGGCGGTCCTTCGTGCGGACGGCGGGGAGCCACGCGGTGGGGGGTGTGGAGCCAGGAGGGAGGCGGACGTGGAACCAGCGGGTGGACTGCAGGTCCGCCTCGTCGATGATGGCCCGGCCGTCGGGCACCTGGCAGTCGACGGCGAGGACGTCGCCGTGCCACACCCGGGACGGTACGACGTTGTCCGCGGTGTACTGCCGCGTCGGGTCGATCGCCAGGCCCAGACTGCACTGCGGGTCCCGGTCGGCCCGCTCCTGGCACCCCTTCTCCGCGTTGAACACCCGGATCGTGCCGGCCGTCGCGCCCTGCAGGCCGTCCAGTGCGGAGGAGTTCGCCCGTGCCGCGTCCGACCACAGGGTCGTACCGGCGATCCCGCAGAGCGCGGTGGTGAGGATCGCGGCGCGGGCCCGGCCCCACAACCGTCCCGTGCCCCTCCCGCGCGCCTCCAGTTCGGCCGTGATGCGGGCGAGCAGGCTCTCCGCAGTGTGCCGGGCACGCGCAGCGTGGGTCGGGGCGAGGCAGTCGGCGGCCAGTGCGCGCCAGAACGGCGGCACGGCCTGGTCCATGCGCAGTGGCGCACGCCCCTCTCCGTACTCCTGGACGGCGGCGCCCCGTGCCATGGGCGTGGCGCCGGAGAACGGGGAGGCGCCGGAGCCGAACACCTCGTGGATGATGATGCCCAGGGCCCAGATGTCAGCACTGGGCCGGACCTTCACGCCCAGTTCCCCGAGGGGTGCGCGCCATCGCTCGGGCGGAAGGTAGTCCAAGGTGCCCATGGGGGGCGCGTACCCGTACGTTCCCGTCATCTCGGTGGCGAGCCCGAAGTCCGAGAGCTTCACGGAGCGGTCGCCGTCCAGCAGGACGTTCTCCGGCTTGAGATCGGCGTGGACCCAGCCCGACCGGTGGAGGTGGGCGAGTCCCTCGCAGATCCCCGCGATCAGCCGGGCGCGGTCGGCCTCGGCGACCCCCGCGTCGAGGAGTTCCCGCAGGCTGCCCGCGGCCCGCTCCATGACCAGCACGATCGCGCCGTCCAGGGCAGGGCGGTCCGGTGCCTCAAGGACGAAGGAGTCCAGGAGGCGGATCAGCCGTGCGTGCCCGGCCCTGCGTCCCAGTTCGACCTCCCGGCGGGCGGACTCCACGATCCTGCGCGTCTGGCGCGGAGCGTACCCGGCGGTCGGCATGATTTTGAGCGCGACGTCTGCTGGTGCCGCGGCCGGGTGCGCGGGGGGCCGGCCGGTCCGGTCCGGGTACTTGTTGGCGGGCCGTGCGGCGTAGACCGTGGACCAGCCTCCGGCCCCGATCAGGTTGGTGATCATCCAGCCCTGCACCCGGTGGCCGGGCAGGAGCAGGTCCGTGCCGTCGCGTTCCGTGATGTCGCGCAGGGCGTGGGGCGTAGTCATCGCGCGGTCTGCCGCTCCCGCCCGCCGGCCCCCGTCAGGGGTGGCAGCAGCGTCAGGTGCTCCTCGCGCACGAGCCCGAACCGCAGCGCGAGCCCGACGATCTCCTCTCGCTTGCCGTTGCGGCGGTCGCCCTTGCCGGGTTCGCGCGGGTCCGAGGCGCCGATGCGCAGTTTCTCCTCGGCGAGGTAGTCGATGTGCGAGCTGACCGCACGCGCGGTCAGGGTGGCGCAGGCGGCGTGGCCCTGGAGCCGTTCGACGATCTGGGGGGTCGTGGGAACCGCGACGCGGGACTGGTCGCGCAGGCGCGGTTCGCAGAGCGCGACGAGGACGAGGAAGTACGTGGCCGTTTCGTCCAGCGAGTACGCGGTGACCGTGAGGCGGCCCCAGGGGGCGCCCATGGCTTCCGGGTCCAGGTAGATGTGGTCGGGTGCGAACACCTGGAAGGAGACGGGGACGTCGCTGCGCGTGGGCAGCACGACGCGTGCGAACTCGAACGGGACCGGCGCCCCTACCCGGCGGGGCGGGACCCGCAGGTACTCCCCGGCGCCCTCCGGGTTCTCCACGAGGTAGCTGTGGGTGGTGCTGTGGTTCGTCAACTGCCAGTGGTCATCGGTCACACGGATCTCTCCGGCGAGCCGGGAGATCGCCACGTCGGCGAGCCGCAGCTCTACGGGGATCGTCGCGGAGCCGCGTCCGAAGCGGGCGACCTCGCCCGGTCCGAGGCGTAACGTCACGGCGTCGCCGTACGGCTCGCCGCCGTCGGCGCCACTACACCCTTGCGGCAGATGGACGACTACGCCGCTCATCGCTCCCCCCGTTCCACGCGTCGTGCTGGACCGACGAGTGGAACAATACTCATCTCTCGAGGGAGTTCATCGGCGCACTTCAGCCACTTCGGCCGGGGCGGCCCGCCGGGTCGGACGGCCCGCACCGGCTGCCCCGGGAGGCTCCGGGGGCCCTCGGGCGGGAGGCTCGCCGGCCCCCTCCGCGCAGCCGGCGCCGCTGTGTCCCGGGTCACCCCGACTCTGTGGCGGAGGTGGCGGTTTGGGGTCGTTTTCGACTCTCTGCCGAGTGAATCGGGGGAAGGTTCCGTGCCGCGGCGGGCGAGGACGGCGTATCGGCGCCGTGGGCGGCCGCGCGGGATCCGCCCTCAAGCCCCGGTCGGGGACGTCCGGTCCGGGACCTGCCGGGGTGGGGAAGGTCACCGTGCCCCCGGGGGTCGCGGCACCGCGGAACCGCCCTTTTGCCCCTTTCGCTTGGCGCGATCCGCACTCCGGGCTCAGAGCGCGGGCCTGCCCGATACGACGGGTGCGACCCTGCGGTCGCCGAAGGCCGTCCACGGCCGCCAGCCGCCGCTCGGCTGGGCCTGGACGCGGGTGCGCATCCGGCCTTCGGTGGTGACGGCGAAGACGTGCGTGCGTCCGGTGGCGTCGAGCGCGGCCGCGGGCGGGGCGGCGAGCCTGATGCCGGGCTCACCGAACTCCCTGCCGGGATCCCAGCTTCCGCCGGGGGCGGTCTGCCAGCGGTGGTCGAGCCGGGCGCCACCGGGCGTCAGCGAGAACGCCTCGAGGCGGCCGTCGGTGTTGGCGGCGAACGCCGGGGCGGCGGCGCTCCAGCCGAACATCGGCAGCCACTCGTCCCAGCCTCCGTTCGGCACGGACTGGCGCCGGCTGAAGGTTCCCACGCCCGACGGTCCGATCGCGGCCACGGTGAGCCGGCCGCTGCCGTCCCTGGCCACCCGCGGCGCAGCGCCGGACGCGGTGCCGAACCGCTGCCACGCGGCGGTCCAGGCGCCGCCCGGGGTCTCCTGCCACCGGTGGAAGATCCCGGCGCCGCCGGGTGAGAGGGCGAACACCTCCAGCCGGCCATCGGCGTTCACCGCGACGACCGGTGGCGCGCCCGCGGCCCCGCCGAAGCCGGTCTCCCACGGGTCCCATGCCGGGGATCCCGGTGCCCCTTGCCGCCGCCGGGCCACGGAGGCGCCGCCGGGGCTCAGGGCGAACACCTCCAGCCGGCCGTGGGCATCGCGGGCCACGGCGGGGGCGGCTCCGGCCGGGCCGCCGAACTCCTCCCAGTCGCTCCAGCCGCCGTCCGGCCGTTGGGCCCGGTGGTGCAGGTTGGCACCCTCCGGGGCGAGCGAGAACACCTCGAGACCGCCGTCGGCGTTGCGGCCGAGTGTGGGGGCCGCACCCGCCGGCCCGCCGAACTCCTCCCACTGCGACCAGGTGTCGGCGTCCGGGTCGAGCTGGACGCGCCGCAGCATCGAGCGGTCGGAGGCGTCGAGCGCGAACACCGTGAGGCGGCTGGCGGCGTCGAGGCAAGCCACCGGGTTGTCCGTGCTCTGCCACGGCGGTGGCGTGTCCCGCCACTGGAGGGGCGCCACATGCAGCCCGTTCCGAAACCAGCCCGCGGCGCTGGCGTACCATGCCTCCCCGTCGGCGACGACCTCCACGGCGTGACCGGCCACGTGGCCCGCGTAGCCGGCGAGGTCGAAGTGGAAGGGGTCCTGGGACGCCAGGACGTCCGTACCCTCGTAGCCGCCCCGCGGCCCGATGAACAGGTAGTACCAGCCTTCCCGTTCGACGACGTACGGCGACTCGGTGACCGAGACGGTCGCGTCCGTGGTCGCGTCGGTGAACGCGATGCCCGGCTCGCTCCAGTGCACCAGGTCGGCGGACCGCCGGTGGGCCACGACGTGGCGGCCGCCGGGGCCCGAGAGTTCCGTGTAGTACATGACCCACTCGCCGCCGACCCGCAGCACCATCGGATCGCGGGCCGCGATCCCCCGGAACAGCGGGCCGGACGGTTCGCGCGTCCAGGTGAACAGGTCGGCCGACGTGGCGAGGCTGATCGCGGCACCGCTCTCGCCGCCGGCCGCGTAGAACATCCAGAACCTGCCCCCCGCCGCGACGACGTGGGGCGCCCACAGGTGCTCCTCGCCGAAGTAGGACCGGTCGAGGGTGAGCGCGTCGGCGTGGGCGGTCCACGGCCCGGTCGGGCTCGGCGCGGAGGCGTGGGCGAAGGAGGTCTCCCCCGTGCTGTCCGGGGATTCGCCGCGCGGCGCGCTGTCCCCGACGATGCTGAACAGGTGCCAGCGGCCCTGGGCCTTGATCAGCGTGTGGTCGTTGAGGTAACGCGGGCCGCTCGGGGTGGACGGGTCGAAGACGTACGAGAAGGGGCCGGCGCCGACCCACCGGGGCGGCGGCAGGGCGTCCGCCGGCGAGGCCGCGGCCCGGCCGGCGCCCAGGAACGGGAGCGCGCCCGCCCCTGCAGCGCCCCGCAACAGGTTCCGTCTGCTGATCGGAAGCATGAGTCTCTCCTGGGAGGCCGCGTGGTCGGCCGTGCCGTCGGGCACGGCCGACCACGGGCCGGGTGTGGGGCGGGTCACGGGCAGGTCAGTCGAGGGCGGGACCGGGGGTGTTGCCGATCCAGGCCCATTCGGACCAAGTGGAGAAGCCGGTCTGCCATTTGTGGAACGTACCGACGCGGCTGGTGCCGAAGACCTCCATCCGCCCGTCGGCATTGGTGACCGCCGTGACCTCGGTGCCGCCGCCTCCGAAGGCCGCCCACTCGCCGTACGGCGCGTTGACGGCGCTCTGCCACATGTGCATGGCCGTGCTGCCGTTCATGGCGAAGACCTCGACCCGGCCGTCCGGCGTGCGCTCGCTGGAGAGCTGCGAGTCCGCGGGGCCGCCGACCCCTTCCCAGTTCGACCAACCGGAGCCGCTGGTCTGGTACTTGTGGAACACGCCGACCGGTCCGGAGGCGAACACCTCCAGGCGGCCGTCGGCATTGTGGTCGACGGTGAGGTCACGGCCGCCGCCGCCGAAGGTGTCCCAGTTCGACCAACCGCCGTTGGGCGCCGTCTGGTACTTGTGCTGGAAGGTGTCCGCGCCCAGGGCGAACACCTCAAGGCGTCCGTCAGGCGACTTCTCCATCTCCACGCGGCTGTCGGCGGGACCGCCTCCGGCGGGCTCCCACTCCGACCAGCCGCCATTGGGGGCGTCTTGGTACCGGTGGAAGAGGCCGACCGGACCGGAGGCATAGACCTCGATGCGGCCGTCCGCGTTCACACCGGCCGCGGTGTCGCGCCCGCCGCCTCCGAAGGTCTCCCAGTTCGACCAGCCTCCGGAGGCAGAAAGCTGCCAGCGGTGTTGGAAGGTGCTGCCGTTCAGGGCGAACATCTCGAGCCGCCCGTCGGCGTTGGGCGCGATCGCCAGCTCGGCGTTGCCCGGTCCGCCGAGCGGTTCCCAAGCGGACCAGTTGCCGTTCGCCTCCTGCTGCCAGGCGTGGTGCACTCCGTCGGCCCCGGCCGCGAACACCTCGAGGCGTCCGTCCGCCGACCGCGCCGACACGACCCGGCCCGACTCCGCCGGGTAGACGGGCGGCTTGGGCCGCGGACCGCTGCCCGGGGTGCAGGGCAGTACGACGCCGCGCTCCGCGAGGTAGGCCTCGGGATCGACGCCGTACGACGTGGACTGGTCCCCCCAGATCCGCAAGTGGAGGTGGGAGCCGTCGACGTTGGTGCCCTCGGCGCCCATCAGGGCGATCTGCTGGCCGGCCACGACGTGGTCGCCGACGGAGACGTCGCGCCGCGACATGTGCCCGTACTCGGAGATCCTCCCGTCGGGGTGCAGGACGCGGATCCACTGGCCGTAGTCGCCTGTGTATCCGGAAATGGTCACCTCGCCGTCGCCCACGGCGTAGATCGGCGTACCGACGGCGTTGGCGATGTCGACGCCGTTGTGGCCGCTGTGGAAGTGCTGGGACACGAAGCCGGTGGTCGGGCAGGCTGCGGTGAGATCGGCGGTACGGGCCTCGGCGGGCACCGTGGCCACGAACGACGACAGCAGGAGAGCCGTCGCCGCGAGAGCGCAGTACCGTGCGCGTCGGGAAAGTCCGGAAAGCACGAGACGTTCCTCCCCTGAGTGGTCGCGGGGTGAGTGGGACGGATGTGGCGTGGGGGCGGAGACGCTCACGCCCTGCGGAGCCGGTCGATGATGCCGTTGATGTCGTGCTCCATCAGGTCCCGGCGGATGAAGTGCCCGCCGGGCCGCTCGTGCCACTCGTGCGGGATCCCGGCGTTGCCGAGCAGGGAGCGGAACTCACGCTGTCCCGCGAGCACTTGGGTCTCGTTGAGGGTGTCGAACCAGTTGATCGGGTCGGGGCTGGTGCCGGCGACCAGGAAGACCCGCTTGTTGCGGTAGCTCTCGATCCGCTGGACCGGGTTGTCCGCGTTGACCCGGGCCTCGTCCCAGAACGGCGCCCCGTAGATCGTGCCGCCGTTCAGGTCCAGGGCCGCGGCGGAGGCGTTCGCCCAGTGGACCACGAGGCCGTTGTCCCGGCGCAGGCTGGCCGGGCCGGAGTGGGCGCTCACCGAGGCGAAGTGTCCCCAGTACTTGGCGGCGTACTTCAGCGCACCGAAGCCGCCCATCGAGAACCCGGACACGGCGCGGCCGTCGTACTCGGCGAAGGTGCGGAAGTTCGCGTCGATCCACGGGATCAGCTGCGAGATGTGGAAGTGCTCCCAGTTCCGCGGGCCGACGTTGGAGCTCACGGGGTTGGAGTACCAGCCGGCGTGGCCGCCGTCGGGCATCACGACGATGATCGGCTTGCCCGCGGTCCACTGGCGGACGCCCTCGCGGTCGAAGGTGATGAAGTCCTGGTCCGTGCCGCCTCCGTGAAAAAGGTAGAGGACCGGGTAGGTGCGTCCGCTCCAGTGGTAGTCGTCGGGGAGGAGCACGTTGACGGCGGGGTTCCAGCCGATCGCACTGGTCTGGAACCGGTAGTACCGCATGCGGGGGTCGGCCTCGCCGCGCTCGACCACGCGCAGGCCGAACCCGTCTCCGACGGCGGAGGCGTTCGACGCGGCGGCGAGGACTCCCGCACCGCCCATGGCCATGGCGGCCGAGAAGCCGCCGGCCGTCTTGAGGATGCTCCTGCGGGTGGGGTTCTTCGCGCTCAATGTGTCCTCCTGGTCGCGAGCCTGTCGAGGCGTCCGGGCGCGGCGGACTCCCACCGTCGCGCCACTTCGTACCGTGCCGTCCCTCTGGAGGGACCGGGCCGCCCGGACGGTCTGGACGGTAGCAACGGTCCGCGGGCCCGCAGACCCCGGAAGTTTCCGGACTGACAGCCGACCACGCGTCGGCTAGGCACCGGCCGACTGCGCCGCGGGGGGCGCGGCGCAGGCTCCGGCGGCCGCGGGTGTCATCGGGATTTCATCGTCCTTCCCTAGCGTGGCCGCGTTCGGACACAGGCCTGGACCACAGGGGAGGACGGATCGATGGCACGGTGGAGATTCAGAGCGAGGCTGCCGATGGCGGCCACGGCCGCGGTGGCGGTGATGAGCACGTTGGCGGCGACCGGGTCGCAGCCCCCGACACAGGCGCAGGCGCCGGACAAGCCGACGATCCGCTACACCGAGTACGGGATCCCGCACATCATCGCATCGGACTGGAAGGGGCTGGGCACGGGCTACGGGTACGCCGCGGCCAAGGACAACATCTGCACCCTGGCCGACACCTATCTGATGGTCAACGCCCAGCGGTCCCGCCATCTGGGGCCCGACGGCAAGGCGAGTCCCGGCGAGCACCAGAACACCACCACCAATCTCAACAGCGACATCTACTTCCAACGGATGAACGACAACCGGGTGGTGGAGCGGCAGATCGACCTGCCCGCGCCCAACGGGCCGGAGCCGGAGGTGAAGGAGGCCATTCGCGGCTACGTCCAGGGCTACAACAGGTACCTGGCCGAGACGGGCGTGAACAACATCACCGACCCGGCCTGCCGCGGCAAGGCCTGGGTACGGCCGATCACGGAGCTGGACGTCTACCGGCACGCGCACGCCGAGATCATCATGGGCAGCGCCGACGTGCTGCTCGACGGTCAGGTGAACGCCGCACCCCTGGGTGCTTCGGCCGCCACTGCCGCTCCGCCGGCCTCCTCGCCCGCGGAGACCGCGACGAAGATCCGCGACGCGCTGGCGGTCAGCCGTCAGCAGAGCATGGGCAGCAACGCGCTGGCGGTCGGCTCCCAGGGCGTGTCCGGGGGCACCAGCATGCTGCTCGCGAACCCGCACTTCCCCTGGCAGGGCAAGAACCGGATGTGGCAGAGCCAGCTGACGATCCCGGGAAGGATCAATGTCTCCGGGGCCAGCCTGCTCGGCTTCCCCGCGGTGAACATCGGGCACAACGACGACGTCGCCTGGAGCCACACGGTGGCCACGGTGGCTCCCTTCGGACTGTTCGACGTACAGGTCGATCCGCTGAACCCGACCCACTATCTGGTCGACGGCACCTGGCAGGCGATGACCTCACAGCAGGTCGGTGTGGACGTGCTGAACGCGGACGGTTCCATCGGTCGGGTCAACAGGACCTTGTGGGCCACCCGTTACGGGCCGATCACCACACAGGTCCTGACCGTGGGACTGCCCTGGGTGGTCAGCGCGCACGCGGTGCGCGACGTGAACATGGGCAATCTGCGGGCGCTGAACACCTGGTTCCACCTCGACCAGGCCAAGGACGTCAACGAGGTGGTGAACACCCTGGAGACCACGCAGGGCGTCCCCTTCTTCAACACCGTCGCCTCCGACCGCAAGGGCAATGCCCTGTACGCGGACATCCAGGCCACCCCGAACATCACCGACGAGCACGCACAGTCGTGCCTGACTCTGACCGGCCAGGCACTGTTCAACCAGGTGCTGCGGCTGCCGAACGTACCGCCGGTCTCCATCTTCGACGGCAAGCGCAGCGCGTGCGACTGGCCCGACGACCCGAGCGCGGTCGCGCCGGGACTGCTGGCCCCGCACAAGCAGCCGCGGCTGATCCGCAAGGACTTCGTGGGCAACGCCAACGACAGCGCCTGGCTGGCCAACCCCGAGCAACCGCTCTCCTTTCCCCGGGTGATGGGCGACACGGCAGCGCCCCGGTCGCTGCGCACCCAGGAGTTGATCCTCACCGCGCAGAAGCGGATCAACGGCACCGACGGCCTGCCGGGCCGGGGGTTCACGCCGGAGAGCATGCGGCAGTTGCTGTTCGCCGACAACAGCCGGGCCGCCGATCTGGCCCTCGACGCCACGGTGACGATGTGCCGGGGCCTGCCATTCGGACTGATCCTGGTGGACGGCCAGCTGGTCAACGTGAGCGAGGCCTGCCCGATCCTGGCCGCCTGGAAGAGCCACGACTTCACGGCGGACAGCCGGGGATCCTGGCTGTTCGAGAACTACTGGTACTCCCTGCTCGGTGGTCAGTCGATCGAGAAGCTGCCGTGGCGGGTTCCCTTCGACCCCAAGGACCCGGTGCACACGCCCAACTCGCTGGACGCCGGGAGCTCCGCGGTCCGCGACGCGTTCGGCCGGGCGGTGATCGCCCTGCGCAACGCTGGGATCCCGCTGAACGCGCCGTTGTCGGACGTCCAGAAGATCACGCGCAACGGTGAGCAGATCCCGATCCACGGGGCGGTCAGCGAGCTGGGGGTGCTGAACGTGGTCACTCCCGGCTCGGTCGACGGGAAGATGGACATCACTTTCGGGTCCAGTTTCGTCCAGGCGGTGCGGTTCACCGCCGAGGGTCCGCCGCAGGCCTCCTCCGTGTTGGCCTACTCCCAGTCGGCCAACCCGAATTCACCGCACTACGTCGATCAGACCAAGTTGTTCTCGGCGGGCCAGTGGGTGACCGAGCGGTTCACCGAGGAGCAGATCGCGGCGTCTCCGGCACTGGAGGTCAAGGTCCTGAACTGAGGCCGGTCTCCCGACCGGTCCCGTACCCGCGCAACGACAAGGCTCTGGAGGGAGCACGCTGTGATGAGGAAAACAAGCCGGTGGCGCATGATGGTGGCCTTGATGGCCGCCGTGGTGGGCATGGCGGTGCCGGCAGGTTCGGCGCAGGCCGCCGACGGCACCGCGCCGCCGACGCTGACGGACGGGTTCGGCCTGACCCAGGTCGATTCGACGGTGGGCGGTCCCACCAACTTCTACATCACCGTGACCACACCCGAGGTCACAGGCAAGCACCACATCAAGATCATCCTGCCGAGCGGCTACTACGACGACCCGGCCAGGCGTTACCCGGTGCTGTACTTCCTGCACGGTTCGCCCGACGACCCGATCCAGCAGAACTATCCGGCGCTCACCACCTCCAACGAGATGATCACCGTGATCCCGGACGGCGGCGCCCGGGGCTGGTACGCCAACTGGCTCAACCAGAGGACCGCGGCCGGTGTCCAGAACTGGGAGAACTTCCACCTCAAGCAGGTGATCCCGTTCATCGACGCGAACCTGCGGACCATCGCCGCCAAGAAGGCCCGGGCCGTCGCCGGTGTCTCCATGGGCGGGTTCGGGGCCCTGCACTACGCCCAGGTCCGCCCCGACCTGTTCAGCCAGACCGCGTCCCTGTCGGGGGACATCGACCTTTCGGTCAAGTCCATGAACCTGCGGATGGCCGTCGTCGCCTCCCTCGTCGGCTACCAGCCCAGCGTGGACAGTGATGCCGTGTTCGGCTCGCCCTACCCGGTGTTCAACGCCGACTGGAGGTTCAACGAGGTGGACCCGGCGGCGCACATGAACAAGCTCGCGGGAGTGGGGGTCTCCATCTACGTGGGCAACGGCCGCGGAGACGTCACCGACCTGGAGTTCTGGGTCGAGAGCGCGTCCAAGCACGTCAAGGCCAGCATGGACGCCTTGGGGATGCCCTACTACTACGTCAACTATGGCGACGGTTCCGGTTGGGGGACCCTCTGCAACGGCGGCCACAACGCCGGGTGCTGGGAAGAGGACCTCCGGGACCTGATCCCCAGGCTGGAACGGTCCTTCACCGCCTGACCGTGTGCGGCCGGGCCGCCCCGATCCGGCGGCGGCCCGGTCAGCGCGGCGCGGTGACGACGCCGAGGCCGGCCTCGTCACCGCGCAGGATCATCTGGCGCGTCCGCCGCAGCATGCGGCTGGGCGGAACACCGAGGTCGTCTTCCAGACGGCGGCGGGCGCGCTCGAACACGGTCAGCGCGTCGGCCTGTCGGCCGCTGCGGTACAAGGCGCCCATGAGCATCGCGGCCACCGGCTCGTGCAGCGGGTGGGTCGCGGACAGGGCGAACAGCCCGGCGACCGCCTCGGAGTGCCGGCCCAGCCGCAGCTGCCCCTGCGCCATCCGCTGCGCGATGGCGATCCCGCGCTCGGACAGCCGTAGCCGCTCCAGCTCGGCGAGGGGTCCGGGCAGGCCGGCCAGAGGCTCCCCGCGGAACAGGTCCAGCGCCTGGGCGCACAGGCGGACCAGTTCGTCCGGCCCACCGGCCCGATCGGCCTCCTCGGCGCGGGCGACCAGTTGCTCCATGCGCGCCACGTCCACATCGACTGCGCCGGAGACCAGCCGGTAGCCGCAGCGGTCGTGCTCGATCACCGGGTCCGGGCGGCCGTCCCCGGCGTGCAGGGTTCTGCGCAGCCGGTAGACGTACACCGGCACCACGTTCGTGACCGGCGGTTCCATCCCCCACACCCCGTCGAGCAGTTCCTGCCGGCTGACCGTCCGGTCCACGCGCAGCGCCAGCGCGGCCAGTACGGCTTGCTGGCGCAAGTGCCCCAGTTTCAGTGGCCGCCCGTCCTGCCGTGCGTGGACCGGTCCGAGCAGGGAGATCTGCACCTTCGAGCCGGCCGCACGGCCTGAGCCGGTCCGCGGCACCGGGTTCACCGCCTGCGTACGAGGGCCGCTGCCGGGCACGACCAGGCCGCAGTCGAAGGCGTGGACGATGGCGGCGGCCCGGTCGCGCAGCCCGAGTTTCACGAGGATCCGTGCGAGGTGCCCGGCGACGGCGTCCTCGGGCATGGCCAGGGCGGCGGCTATCTCGTCGTCCCGAAGGCCGCAACCGATCGCGTGGAGCACCTTGCGCTCCCGGCGCACGAGGGCGGTGGCGGTTGGCGGGCAGGCGGTGGCAGTCGTCGGCATCACTGCTCCCCGGGCTCCAGGCTGGCCGGTCGGTCCGGCCGATGCGGTCCGGTCGACAAGGTAGGGGTGGGTGCGCCGTGGGAGGCATCCGGAACGATCCGGAGTGACAAGGGCGATGGTCCCCGGTGAACTCTGTGTGCCCGGACTCCTCCGGCCGGTGCCCGATGCGCGTCGAACAGGTCGGCCGCCGCGGCCGGCAGCCGGAGGTCGAGCGGATTCCGCGCACTTCACTTCACGACAGAAGGGAACAACATGGCGATATCCGGCTTGTGCCGCATGTTCACCAGACTGGCCTTCGCGGTCGGCATATGGGCGCTGGTCATCGGTATGACGGCCTCGGTCGCCTCCGCCGCGCACGCGCCCGTTCCGGTCCCGGGCGGTGACCGCTCCGGCGTCTCGCGGTACTTCAGCGGCCCGCAGGGCTTCGCCATTCCGACCGTGCCGTGCGATCCGGCCGGCCCGTCGGCCACCGACGGCATCCTGGCCGACCAGCTCAACCCCCAGTTGCGCGCGAAGATGGCCGGATACATGGACGCCTACAAGGTGTCCTGCGCGCGGATGGTGACGCAGGCGGTGAAGGACCGGGGGCTGAACCAGAGGGCCGCGGCCATCGCCATCGCCACGGTCATCGTGGAGTCCAGCCTCAACAACTACGCCCAGGCCGTTGACTACACCAGCCTCGGGCTGTTCCAGCAGCAGGACTGGTGGGGCACCCGGGAGGAGCGTCTGAACCCGGCCTATGCCACCAACGCCTTCTTCGACGAGGCGGAACGGATGTATCCGGGCGGCTCGTGGAACAACGAGGCGATCGGAGAGGTGTGCTGGCACGTTCAGCGGCCGAGGGAGGACCTGCGCGGCCTGTACGCCATCGAGGCGGACGACGCGGTACTCATCGCCAACGCCCTGTGGTCCGGTACGAGCGCAGGCGGCCCCAAGCACCCGTACGCCTCGGGCCGGGTGACCACCGGGCGGTCCGCGGACGGTCGGCTCGAGGCCTTCGCCGCCGGCGCGGACGGCGTGTACCACTCGTGGCAGACCGCGGTGAACGGCGGCTGGTCGCAGTGGCGCTTCGAAGGGGGCCCGCGCAACGCGCAGTTGGCCGTGGCGTCCAACGCGGACGGTCGGCTGGAGCTGTTCGCGCTGTCGGACAGCACTTTCGACCACATGTGGCAGACCGCGCCCGGCGGGAGCTGGTCGGCCTGGGGGAACTTCGGCGGCGGAGGGCACCGACTGGCCGCGGGCAACAACGCCGACGGCCGCATCGAGGTGTTCGCCTCCAACGCCACGGGCGTGTTCCACAGGTGGCAGACCGCGCCCAGCGGCGGTTGGGCCAACTGGGAGGGCACCGCCGGCGGCCCGGCGAACTCCCGGCTCGCCATCGAAACCGCGCCCGACGGGCGCCTCGAGGTCTTCGCGCTCTCCGACTCGACCTTCGAGCACCTCTACCAGACCGGAGTCAACGGCGGCTGGTCCGCCTGGGAGAACTTCGGCGGCGGAGGGCACGACCTGTCCGCCGGCTACAACCAGGACGGCAGGCTCGAGGTGTTCGCCTCCAATGCCAACGGCGTGTTCCACCGCTGGCAGACCAGCCCGACCTCGTGGTCGGAGTGGACGGGCATGGGCGGAATCACCAACGCCGAACTGACCGTCTCGCGGTCGGCCGACGGCCGGGTCGAGGTGTACGCGATCAACGCCAACGCCGCGAGCCACGCCTGGCAGACCCGCCCGAACGCCCCGTTCTCGGAGTGGGAGACCTTCGGCGGCGGCGGCACCGAGATCGCCGCGGGCAACAACGCCGACGGCCGCATCGAGGTGTTCGCCACCAGTCACGCCGGTGTCTACCACAAGTGGCAGACCGGCTTCGCCACGTGGTCGGAGTGGGCCTGGCTGAACGATGCCGGGCCGGCGATGACATAGGCCGTCTCTTCCGGATCTTGCCGGGCCGCGGCGCCCGGCACCGCGTCCCATGGGACCGGCCTGTGGGCGGGCGGCCGCGGTCCGCTCCCTCCGAGCTCGACCCGCTTCACCACCGGTGTCAGGCGCCGCGGGTGGCTTCGTCCGCTCCTGGTTCGCCGGTGCTTCTTCCCTGCTCGCGCCCGCCGGGCAACACCCAGACCACCAACGCGCTTCTGCGCGAGGCCAGGTGTGGAGGTCGTCACCATCGTCGGCGCCGAGCTCGGCCGAGGAGATGGCGGCGGGCACTGCGGGCGCGATTCCGCAGCCCGACGCGAGGCGCCGGCGCCCAGCAATGCGGTGCTACCGGGACCGTGAACTTCATCCGCTCGATCTGCTCCAGCCACTGAATCACCGGCTTCTTCGGCCTGGACGGCTCCGCCCCGGCCCCCGGAGGTCTGCCCGCCCCGAGCGGCCTGGCCGCCACCGGTACGAACGACACTTCCGTCACCTTGAACTGGGACAGCGTGAGCGGCGCCACGTCCTACGCGGTGTACCGGGACGGCTTCCGGGTGGCGACACCCACCGCCGCCCCGTTCACCGACGCGGCTCTGAGCGCGGGAAGCAGCCACACGTACAGCGTGGCCACCCGTGACGCGGCCGGCACCGGGGGAGCCCGCTCGGGGGACATCACCGTCACGACCACGGGCGCCGCCCCGAAGTGCTGGACCGCGAACAACTACCAGCAGGTCCAGGCCGGACGGGCCACCACCGACGGCAGCCATGCCTACGCCAAGGGCTCGAAGCAGAACATGGGCCTCTACAACACCTTCGTCACGCACACCCTGAAGGAATCACCGGCCGGCTACTACGTCATCGCCGACGGCACCTGCCCCTGACCGCTGCGCTGGGGCAGCCCGTGGCGGCGGACGGTACAGGAGGTCTCGCCCGCCGCTCGTGGTACTCGGCCCCACCTACCGGGCCGCGGCTGTGGGGATCGCACCCCTGACTCGGGCGGTGTCCTGCGCAATAGCGTCCCGCTTGCCCGTAGACGTCACCCATCGGAGGTACCCGTGCCCCCCGTCGTCACATCAGCAGCACAGTGGAGAGAGCCGAGGCCCAGGCGCCGTACCAGAACGCTTCGGCATGCCATCGCGGCGGCAGCGGCGCTCGTGACCCTCGCTGCCGTTCCGGCCGCCGCTGCCCCGCACCGGAGCGAGGCGGAAGCCTCCGGGTCAGGGCACTGCGCGATGATTTCGTGGCTGAGAGTGCCTGGTGCCGAACGGCAGGACAAGTCCTGCCTGGACGAGCTCACCACGGCCGGGACCGTTGCCTCCGGGCATACCGACAAGGCCGACTGGGCGGGGCTGACCCCGGCCGCTCTGGCCGTGCCGAGCGGCGTGCCCGGTATCCAGATCGACGGATACTTCCCGGACACCTCGACCACCAACACCAACCACGGCTGGCAGCACGACGCGCAATTCGTCATCCGGTTGCCCGACCGCTGGAACGGCGGACTCGTCATCGCGGGCTCCCCGGGGGTTCGCGAGCAGTACGCCAACGACCGGGCCATCGGGGACTGGGTCCTCTCGCGCGGATACGCGTTCGCGGCGACGGACAAGGGCAACACCGGTGCCGCCTTCCACCGAGACGGTGCCGCACCCGGTGACGCCATCGCCGAATGGAACAGCCGGGTCACCGAGCTCACCCGCGCTGCCCGCGCGGTGGTCACACAGCGCTATCTCCGTCCCCCCACCCGCACACTCGCCACGGGCATGTCCAACGGCGGTTACCTCGTGCGGTGGCAGCTGGAGAACCATCCCGAGCTCTACGACGGCGGCGTGGACTGGGAGGGCACGCTCTGGAGGGAGGAGGGGCCGAATCTCCTCACCTTCCTTCCGCCCGCACTGACTGCCTATCCCGACTATGCGGCGGGAGGCGAGGGCGCGGACCGGGCCCATCAGTTGATGACCGCAGCCGGCTTCCCCGCAGGTTCCGAGTTCCTCTGGCCCTTCCACCACCAGTACTACTGGGACGTTACCCAGCGGATCTACCGCGAAGAGCTGGATCCGGACTACGACGGCGCCCAGGAGGCCGGAACCCCGTTCTGCGCACCCGGCACACCTGCCTGCGACGCGGACTACGACTACGGCTCCCGGCCGCAGAGCGTTCGTCACGCGGTGTCGAAGATCGCCCTGACCGGTAGGATCGGCAAACCCCTGATCACCCTGCACGGCACCCTCGACGTGCTGCTGCCCATCGGCAAGGACTCGGACATCTACGCCGGGATGGTGAACGACGCGGGCCGCCGCCACCTCTTCCGCTACTACCGCGTCGAGGCGGGAACCCACGTCGACTCGCTGTACGACTCCTTCCCCGACAAGCTCCGGCCGTTGGTGCCCTGCCATCGCTCCGCCTTCACCGCACTGGAGAACTGGCTCGGCCGTGGTCAGCAGCCGCCGCCCAGCCGAACCCTGCCACGCCCCGGCTCCGCAACCCCCGAAAGCCTGCTGACCAGCTGCCGTCTCGCCTCGTAGCAATCCGGTTCAGCCAGTATCCGGAGCAGGATCCCCGCATCGGGGGTCCTGCTCTTCCGTATCCGCTACCTACCGCGATGTCCGCTCGGTGACGCTCGGCGCCGCTCTTGCCGGGGCTCCCACCACATGGCCGGTTCCGACTGTGGGGGATGCACACATGGGAGTGACGCTCGTATGTCGCGCATGATTCCGGCCATGACAAGCGGAATCACTCCCCCGTTCGACGGGACAGCAGGTGTCGACCTGGCGGGCCGCGCCGCCATGGTGACCGGCGCCGGCAGCGGGATCGGCCGGGCCTGCGCCGCAGCGCTCGCCACCGCCGGGGCGCTCGTACACGTGGTGGATGTCGACGCGAAGGCGGCCAAGGCCGTTGCCGAGGAGACAGGCGGCCGGGCACATGTGGTGGACCTGGCCCAGGACCTCAACGGAATGCCCCTCGAAGAACGCCCGGACCTGTGACCAGCGGACTCCACGGCCGGACCCCTCGCATCGTGCCGGGGCGCGGCCACGTCGGATGACGCCCCGGCGGCGTCTACCAGCCCTGTGGGCCTACCCGACTCCCACCTGACGACCCGTCACCAGATCGTGCGACGGCCTGCCCGACGAGGGAGGCGACTGCAGCTTTCGGGCACGGAGCACCAGCTCCAGGGCGAAGCGCTGATCGTGGTCGTCCAGCGCGTCGCCCCACAGTTCCCTGAGCTGGCGCATCCGGTAACGGACCGTCTGGGGGTGGACGCCGATCCGCGCCGCCACCTCCGCCGCGCCGCCCCGGGTCTGGAGCCAGGCCAGCAGCGTGTCCGCGAGCCGGTCCGCCTGGCCCGGCCTGCAGGCGGCCAGTGGTGCGAGGCAGCCGGCGGCCAGGTCGTCGATCAGTTCGGCGGGGGGCAGCAGGAGCAGCGCCGTGGTGTGCTCAGCGCAGTCGAGCACACCACGGGACGGCAGGGCCCCGGCCGCGATGAGGCCGACCGCCGTCTGCGCCCAGTGCAACGAGCGAGCCGCCTGGGCAAGCGGTACGGTCGGCCCCAGCGCGCCGCTCCAGCCCGGGAGCGCCTGGCGCAGCGCGTCAGCCCGGCCGGCCTGGGCGGAGCCTGGGACGACCAGCCGGGGCTGCTCGCTCTCCCAGTCGAGCAGGATGCCGGTGCCGAGGGCCGGTGGCAGGAGCATGTTCTCGTTGCGGTTGAGGACAGCGACCGCGACGGTTTCCGGGAGCCGCCAGCCGATGTTGGCGGCGTACTGGGCCGTCGCCTCGAGGTCGGCGGGCTGGTCCGCCAGCAGCAGCCCGACCAGGCGGCACTGGCGGCGGAGCCGTTCGCCGGCGGCCAGGGACTCGTTGCTGAGCTGGTCCCGGGTCGCCTCGCCGACGAGGGCTTCGATGTAGTCGAAGCCGGCCTCGGCCAGCTCGTACATCGCGGCGGGCGGGATCCCCACTCCGTCCGCGATCTCGGTGAGCCGCCGCCAGGACACCCGGGCCCCGAAGCGGTAGACCGCGCGCATGAAGTCGAGCGCCGGCCCGGGCAGGGTCTCGCACCGGTCGAGGGAGGCGGCGGCCTCGCGGAAGCGTACGGCGCCGTCCCCCGCGATCTTCGGGCCGCCGGCCGCCCGGACACTTTCGACGAAGGGGCCGAGGGCCAGCCTGATCCGGGTGAGGACCCCTGAGACGCCGTGGTCGTCGAAGATCTCCACGACCTGCGGGAACTGGGCGTGGATCTGCTGCATCACCTCGAGCGAGAGCGTGGGGATCTCGGTGGAGGCAAGGCTGATGAACCGCTCGGTGTCGGCGGCGCTGACGGTGCTCCACACGGAGGCTGACCGCAGTGCGGCGGCCGGAGCGGGATCGGTTCGTACGCTCATGCGGGCAGCCTCCCTGGGAGTGCGTCGGGGTCAGCCGGTGAAGGACACGAGCGGCACGTCGGGTTGGGCGGGAGCGGCTGTCGTGAGGGCGACCAGGCCGAGTACGGCGGCGACGGCGAGGAGTGCCCCCGTCGCGGCGGTGAGGATGACGGCGAGAACGGGGCGTCGGGTACGCATGGCTGCGGATTGTCCCTTCCTTGGGCCCCGCGCGAGCGGGGCGGAACAACAGGCGACACCATTCGCACCGGCCCGGTCCCGTGCCCGCACAGTTTTGCCCTGGCGTTGACAATCCGTCAAGGGGGGACCTACGGTTCCGCGCTCAGGGGATGTAACACGGGGCCTGCCTCACCATCGGCAGCCGTTGGGGACCTTTCGTCGCACCACCGCCTTCACCGCCACACGGTCTGCGTCCACCCAATCCCCTTACGGAGCGTAATCATGCCCGTGCCCACAGATCAGATCCTCGACCAGTCCGCCGGGGAACTCCCCGGACCCGCCCCGGCGCCCCGCCGCCTGTCCCGCACCGGCCTGGCGCTGACCGGCGTCGCGGCCTTCCTCCTGGTACTGGCGCCGCTCCTGCACTGGTACGCACTGCCGAACCTGCGCAAGACCCCGATCGACACCAACACCACCACCGTCTTCACCGGCACCGGCACCGTCTTCGACACCAAGGCCGTCGCCGTGAGCCCGGCCCAGGACCTCACGCTCACCCGGCGGGTGGTGGGCAACGTCGCACTGAGCGGACCGACCCGCGCGGTGATGGACATCTCCACACAGATCGACACCGCCGCCACGCTCGGGCTCCACGACCCGCGGAAGTCCGTCCAGTGGACGGTGGAACGCTGGGTGACCGACCGCAGCACCAACCTGCCGCTGCACTCGCACAGCGAGAGCCCCGTCTTCTCCGGCGAGGCGTACCTGAAGTTCCCGTTCGGCCTGGCCAAGCGTCCGTACGCCTATTGGGACTCCACGCTGGGCAGCACCGTCACTCTCGACTTCCAGGGCACCACGACCGTGAAGGGCCGGACCGGCTACCGATACGGCGCCGTGCTCGGTGCGACCAAGGTCGGGACCCAGCAGGTCCCCGGCAAGCTGCTCGGACTGGCCGACCGCAACCAGGTCGTCGCCGACCGGTACTACGCGAACGGCGGCTTCAGCGTGGTCGTGGACCCGGTGACCGGAACCGTGATGGACGCCCGTACGCAGCCGCTGGTGACCCTGCGGACCTCGGCGGACGGTCCTGACCTGCTGGCCCTGCTGCGGGCGGATCTCACCATGACGGCGGAGAGCCGGGACGGCCAGGTGCGGACCGCGCAGGCCGCCGGCCGCAAGCTCGGACTGGTGGGCACCACGGCCCCCGTCGCCGCCGGCACCGCGGGCATCGTGTGCCTGCTGGCGGCGGGCGTGCTGCTGCGCCGCCGCGCCTCGCAATGACACCCGTCGCTCCCCGAAGTGACAGAGGGAACATCCATTCCGCGTGAACCCGACAGGAATTTGTCAATTTGGTGAGTAGTACCGGGCGGTAGCAACAGCCCAGACTGGCGGCGCGCGCCATCCGCGCGCCGCCAGCCGCATCCCCCGGTCCCTCCCGTGCGACTGCCCCACCGGTCACCCCCGGTCCCCTGAGCCCTGCTCGTCCCTGCCCGCCCCTGCTCGTCCCTGTCCGTCCTTGTCCGTCCCTGCCCGCCCCAGCCCTCACTGCCTTGAGCACCGCCCCTTCCAGGAGCTCCCATGGCACATCAGATATCCCCGCACCCGCCTCCGGCCGTCACGGCAGTAAGGCCGTCGCCGGAGGTCCCACGCCGGATCACCGTCCTCGCCTGGCGCGACCTGGCCAACCCCGCCGCCGGCGGTTCGGAACTGCTCGTCGACCGGCTGTCCTCCGGGCTGGCCGATCGCGGGCACGAGGTCACCCTGCTCTGCGGGGGCCCGGAACCGTCCGTCGACCGCAGCTACCGCGTGGTCTCCTCCGGCGGCACGTACGACCACTTCCTGCGTACCCCCGGCGCGTTCGGCCGCAGCGTCGGCGAGACCGACCTGCTGGTCGAGGTCTGCAACGGCGTCCCGTACCTGGCGCCGCTGTGGCACCGGGGACCGGTGATGTGCCTCGTCAACCACGTGCACACCGATCTCTGGGACCAGCGCCTGCCCGGACCGGTCGCCCGGGCCGGCAGGATGCTGGAGCACCGGGCGCTGACCCGGACCCACCGCCGCAGCCTGATGGTCGCGGTGTCGCCCTCCACCGCCGAGGCGATGGCGCGGATCGGCGTACCGGCCGACCGCATCCGACTCGTTCCCAATGGGGTCGAGGCCCCCGCGCCGCTGCTCCCCGAATCCGACGAACCGCTGTTCACCGCCGTCGGCAGGCTGGTGGAGTACAAGCGGATCGACCTGCTGCTGCGCCTGTGGGAGCGGGTCCGCCCGATCACCGGCGGCAAGCTGGTCATCGTCGGCGACGGCCCGGAGCGGGCCCGCTTGGAGGCGCAGGCCGGGCCCGGCGTGGTCTTCGCCGGGCGGGTCGACGAAGCCGAGAAGCACCGGCTGCTCTGCCGGAGCTGGCTGCTGCTGCACCCCTCCTCGCTGGAGGGGTGGGGCCTGGTGGTCACCGAGGCCGCCGTCCGCGGCACGCCCGCGGTGGGATTCGAGATCCCGGGCCTGCGGGACTCCGTCGTCCACGGCCGCACCGGCCTGCTCGCCCGGGCGGAGAGCGGGTTCGCGGCGGCCTGGTGCGCGCTGGCGCTGTCCGCCGAACGCCGCGCCGCGATGGGTGCGGCGGCCCGCCGCCACGCGGAGCAGTTCACCTGGGAGCACAGCGTCGACCGTTTCCAGGCCGCTGCCGCCGAGGCCGTGGCCCTGCATTCCTCCGGGCGGGCCGGGTCCGGACGCACCATGGCCGAGCCCCCGGCCCCGACCACGGCGGAGCCCTCGTGAAAGACCCCTCTCTGCGCCGCTCCCTCGCGCTGTTCCGCGCCTTCCGCGCCGAGCAGAGCGACCCGGAGACGTTCTACGCGTTGCTGGCCGAGGACGCCGCCGACCAGGTCGAGCGGTACACGCCGCTGGCCGGGGCGGTGGTGGCCGACGTCGGCGGCGCCGCCGGCCACTTCACGGAGGCGTTCCGGGCTCGCGGCGCGCACGCCTTCCTCTTCGAACCGGACCTTGCCGAGCTGCACTCGCGCGGCGGTATCACACCCGACCACGCGGTCGTCGCGGACGGGTACTGGCTACCGCTCAGCGACGGCGCCGCCGACGTCTGCTTCTCCTCCAACGTGCTGGAGCACGTGCCAGACCCGGAGACCTTCATCAGCGAGATGGTGCGGGTCACCCGCCCCGGCGGCCTGGTGTACGTCTCCTTCACCAACTGGCTCTCCCCCTGGGGTGGCCACGAGACCTCGCCCTGGCACCTGCTCGGCGCCGACCGGGCCCGGCGCCGCTACCAGCGGCGCACCGGGCACAGTGCCAAGCACACCCTCGGCGAAAACCTCCACCGGGTGCACATCGGCCCGGTGCTGCGTCACGTACGCGGGCGCGACGATGTCGAGATCCTTTCCGCACGATCACGCTACTGGCCGTTCCTGGCCGAGACCCTCGTCCGTATTCCAGGCCTGCGCGAGATCGCGTCCTGGAATCTTCTCCTGGTGATGCGGAGAACCTCCGAATGAGCGCCCCCACTGTGCAGCTCCCCGCTGCGCCGCCCTCGAGGCCGAGCCCCGAGCCGCGTACCGGCCGCCGCTGGCTCGCCGTCTTCTGGCTGCTGGTCCTGTCCGCCTTCCTGGCCGCCGCGCCCGGACGGATCGCCTTCGACACCAAACTCGCCGTCGCACTCGACCCGGTGGGCTTCCTCGGCTCGCTCGGAACGCTCTGGCAGAGCGAGGACAGCTTCGGCGGTCTGTCCAACCAGTACGTCGGCTACGCCTTCCCGATGCTGCCGTACTACCTGATCACCGATCTGCTCCAGCTGCCGGTCTGGCTGGCGGAGCGGCTGTGGCTGTCGCTCGTGGTGACCGCCGCTTTCTGGGGCGCGGTGCGGCTCGCCGAACGCCTCGGGTACGGCTCCCGGCCGAGCCGGCTGCTCGGCGCGGCGTGCTACGCGCTGTGGCCGGTGTTCACCATCGTGGTGGGCTCCACCTCCGCCGCCGCGCTGCCCGGCGCAGTCCTGCCCTGGGTCCTGCTGCCGCTCACCCGCTTCGTCTCGGCGCGCGCCGCCGCACTCCGCTCCGCACTGGTGATCCCGCTGATGGGCGGCGTGAACGCGACCTCGGTCGCGGCCTCACTGCTTCCGGTCGGGCTCTACCTGCTCAGCCGGCCCGGGGGCAGCCGCAAGTGGCGCCTGATCGCCTGGTGGGTGCCCGGCGTGCTGCTCGCCACCGCCTGGTGGGCCGTGCCGCTGGTACTGCTCAACTCCTACGGCGCCGACTTCCTGCGCTACATCGAGCAGGCGTCCACCACCACTGCCACCATGTCCGCCACCGAGCTGCTGCGCGGGGCCGGGAACTGGGTGGCCTACCTGCACTTCGGCTCGGCCTGGCTGCCCGCCGGCTGGGACGTCGCGGCGAACGTGCTGGTGATCGCCTGCTCCGCGCTCGCAGCAGCGCTCGGCCTGGCCGGGCTAGCCCGCCGCGACCTGCCCGAGCGGCGCTGGCTGCTGCTGGTGGTCGGCACGGTCGCACTGATCACCCTCGCCGGGTACGGCGGCTCCCTCGGGGCGCCCTTCCACGGCGCGGTCCAGCAGCTGCTCGACGGTGCGCTGGCGCCGCTGCGCAACATCTACAAGTTCCAGACCGGCCTCGCGCTGGCGCTGGCCCTGGGCCTGGCACACCTGTGCGGTCGGCCACTGCCCCGGGTGGCCGCCCGGCTGCGGCTGGTCCCGGCGCTGGTCGCACTCGCGGTACTGCCCGGCCTCGCACTGCCCTACCTGAACGGCAACATCGTCCAGCCGGGCTCCTTCAAGGCGCTGCCCTCTCAGTGGAAGCAGACCGCGGCGTACCTGACCGCCAAAGCGCCCGACAGCCGGGCCCTGGTGCTCCCCGCCGACGCGCACGGCCTCTACACCTGGGGCTCGACCATCGACGAGCCGCTCGACGTGCTGGCAGACTCGCCATGGGCGCAGTACAACTTCGTGCCCTTCGGTCAGGCCGGCGAGCGACGCTACCTGGAAGCGATCCAGGAGGCGCTGGCGACCGGCACCCAGGTGCCGGGGCTCGGGGCCTTCCTGAAGCGGTCCGGCGTGCACCACCTGGTGGTCCGCAACGACCTCGACCCCGCGCAGGCCGGCTACATCCCGCCGCAGACGGTACGCGCCACCCTGCTGGCCTCCGGCTACGAGCGGGTGACCGGCTTCGGCTCCCCGATGGCCTCCGCGCAGCTCCCGCCCGACACCCCGGTCCAGGTCCAGGGCCTGTACCGGCAGTACGACCCGGTGGAGATCTTCGCCCCCACCGGTGGTGACGCCCCACCCGGCCCGGTCACCACCCGCGCGGTCGCCGACACCGCGGTGGTCAGCGGCGGCCCCGAGTCGCTGCTCCAGCTCTCCGCGAGCGGTACGGTGACGGACCGTCCGGTGATCCTCTCCGGCGACCCCCTGCCGGCCGGCACCAGCGCCGCGCTGCGGGCCACCGCGGACGGGCAGCGCCGGGGCGACACGCTCTTCGGCTTGGTCAACGGCAACAACTCGTACACCTACACGGCCACCGAGACCAACCCCTCGGACGCCGGCCAGGACCCGGGTGGCGCACCGCGGCAGATCCTGCCCTCGGGCCCGGCCGGTTCCGCCGCCGAGCAGACCACCTCGGTGATCGAGGGCGCCAAGTCGGTCACCGCCTCCTCGTACGGCTCCTGGCTGTTCGCCCTGCCGCAGTACGACCCGGTCGGGGCCTTCGACGGGAACTCCGGCACGGCCTGGGCGGAGGGCAGCAGCGCGGACCCGGTGGGTCAGTGGCTGCGGATCGACTTCAACGGGTCGGTGGACCTCCCCGCCACCCTCACGGTCACCCCGCTGGCCGGGGGTTCCCTGCGGCCCACCATCACCAAGGTGCGGATCACGACGGACCGGGGCTCGCGGGTGAGCGTGCTGCAGCCGCAGGCCGTCGCGCAGACCGTCAAAGCCCCGGCGGGGCAAGCCGCCTGGGTCAAGATCACCATCGAGGGCGCCGTCACCGCCAACACCGGCGTGGGCGGGGCCGGGTTCTCGGAGATCTCGATCCCCGGCGTCAAGGCCACCCGTGTGCTGTCCCTCCCGGCCGCTACGGCCGACACCTACTCGCTGCACCGCACCCTCGACCTCGGCGGCTCCCAGTCGGGCACCGTCGAGACCGGGCTCAACCGTCAACTCAGCACCGGCGCGGGGGCCTTCACGGTCACCGGCAGCGCCGTCGGCCTCCCCGGCCCGGCTCTGGACGCCCTGCTGGACCAGGTCACCCCCGGCCGGGCCACCGGGCGGATCGGCGTCGAGGCCGACTCCACCACCTCCGGCAGCCCGCGCAATCTGCTCGACGGCGACCTCACCACCGCCTGGATCGCGGGCGGCAAGCCCAGCGTCCGGCTCGCCTGGCAGGGCAGCCGCAGCATCGACCAGCTGGTGCTCGGTACCGCCGGTGGTCTCTCCTCCCGGCCGACTCAGGTGCAGCTCAGCACCCCGACCGACGCCGTCAGCGCGGGGGTGGACGCCAACGGTCTGGTCCGGTTCGCCCCGCTGACCACCGACCAGCTGACGATCACGGTCACCGCGACCGCCCCCGTCCTCGTCCACAACCCGCTCGCCGGGCAGAACCTCCAGCTGCCGGCGGGCCTGAGCGAGGTGCACATCCCGGCCCTGACCGACCTGATGATCCGCCAGGACTCCCCGGACACCCAGGGCGCCGGCTTCACTCTGCCCTGCGGCAAGGGCCCGGTCGTCACCGTGGACGAAGTCGCCCACCAGACCTCCGTGTCCGGCACGGTCGCGTCCCTGCGGAACCGGCAACCCGTCACCGTGAACCTGTGCCCGGCCACCGAGCCCACCCTGACGCTCGGCCAGGGCAAGCACCGGGTGTCCTCCTCCGACGACGGCGCACTGGCCGTCACCGACCTCACCCTCTCGGCCCGCGCCGCCGGCCCGGCCGCCGGTCCCGGCTCGCGGCGGACGGTGGAAGTCCTGTCCTGGTCCGGGGACGAGCGCAGCGTTCGGATCGGCGTGGGCGATGCCTCCTACCTCCAGGTGCACGAGAACGCCAACTCCGGCTGGCGCGCGACCCTGAACGGCAAGCCACTGCAGTCCGTCCGGCTCGACGGCTGGCAGCAGGGCTACGTGGTCCCGGCGGGCACCGGCGGAACCGTACTGCTCTCCTATGCCCCCGCCACCACGTACGACCTCGGGCTCGTCCTCGGCGGCCTCGCCCTCCTGGTGCTCGCCGGGCTGGTCGTGGTGCCGGCGCTGCGGCGTCGGAGCGGCCGGCCTGACATCCCCGGCGCGCAGGACTGGGACGCGGCCGACGCGCCCCGGTGGCTGCTGGGCGTGGTCTTCCCCCTGCTGGTCCTCGGCGTCGTCGGCGGTCCGCTCGCGCTGCTGGCGCTGCCGCTGATCCTGATCGCGTTCCGGTGGCCGAACCTGCTGCCGTACGTCGCCGGGGCGGCCATGGCCGGCGCCGGCCTGCTGGCGGTCCTCGCACCCCCGAGCGGGGCGTTCGGCCCGGCCGCCCAGGTGCTCGCGCTGCTGGCACTCGCCGCCACGCTGGTCACGGCGGGCGGCCAGGCCACCGTGCTCCGGCACCGGGCCGAGGCTCCGTGATCCGCCCGTCCTTCGCCGCCCCTGCCGCCCGGACCCCGTCCGGGCGGCAGGGGCGCGTCCCCTTCCCCGCGATGGACGAGTACTCACGCCACCTGCTCCAGGAGCACCTGGACGCGGACACCGTCCACCTGGAGGCCCACCTCCCCGGCACCGTCGACGTCGAGCGGCTCCGGGCCGCCTTCACCCGGACCCTGGCCGGCCACCCGACGCTCCAGGTACGGCAGTCCGACTCCCGCTGGTGGCACCGCCGTTACCACTGGGAGCCGGCACCGATCGGCCCCACCGCCGTGGCCGCCAGCGCCGACCTGGGCCACACCCGCCACCGCGCCCTCACCGAACCGCCCCCGCTGGCGGCCGGCCCACCACTCCGGCTGGAGACCGCACCCGCACCCGGCGGCGGCACCGCCCTGCTCCTGACGGCAGCTCACACCCTCGCGGACGCCGGCACCTGCCTTCGGCTGCTCTGCGACCTCGCCGACCACTACTCCGGCACCCCGGTGGGGGAGCGTCCGGTGGGTTCGGCCGGGGAGCGCTCCGTCGGTGCAACCGGGCAGCGCTCCGTCGGTACATCCGGGCAGCGCTCCGTCGGCCCGGCCGACGCCTCCGCAACGGCCCGGGCGTCGTCCGCCCGGGGCGGCCGCCCGATGCGCATCGCGCCCGCCGCAAGCCCGTCTCCCGGCACCGGTGTTCACCTCAGCGTGCTCCCACTCCCCCGGACCGGCGCCAGCAAGCCCCGCCCGACCGTCAACGACCTGCTCTTGACGGCGGTTCAGCTGACCCTGGCCGAGTGGAACCACCGGCACGACCACCCCACCGGCCCGATCCACCTGTCGATGCCGATCGACGACCGCCCGTACGGGCCACTCGCCCCCGGCGCCCCCATGGGCAACCACAACCACCTGGCAACCATCCGAGCCGGTACGCCCGCCCCCGGCGCCGGTGCCGGTGCCGCCACGCTGCTGGGCCGGATCAGCGCGCAGACCCGCGCCGCCAAGGCCGCCCCCGTCACCGGTGGCGGCCTCATCGCCGGCCTGGTCAGCACCCCCTGGCTGCCCGTCGGCGCCAAGGCCCCGCTGACCCGGACGCTGCGCCGCGTCGCCGCCCCCTGGACGTCCACCGCTCTGGTCAGCAACCTCGGCCAGGTCACCCACCCGCTCGACTTCGGCCCCGCCGGCCAGCCCGACGCGTTGTGGTTCTCGGCACCCGTACGGATGCCCCGCGGACTCTCGGTCAGCGCCCTCACCCTCGACGGCCGCCTCCACCTCGCCGTGCGCCACTGCCACCAGCTGCTCGGCCAACCCGCCGCCGCCGAGCTCGCCCGGCGCTGCGCCGAGACCCTTGACGCACTGGCGCAGGAAGGACGACGCCGATGATCCTCGGCGTCGCGGTCGCCCTGCTCGCCAACGCCCTCTACAGCGCGGGCTTCGTCCTCGAGAAGCGCGCGCTGGCCGCCCTCCCCGCGCTGGACCCACGCCGCCCGCTGCACCTCCTCCGGGCGCTGGCCTCCAGTCCCGGCTGGCTGCTGGGCTTCACCGTGCTGGGCCTGGGCTTCGGCGCCCAGCTGAAGGTCTACCAACTGCTCCCGATCGCCGTCGCCCAGGGGGTGTTCCTCTCCGGGACGGTGCTCCTGATCGCCCTCTCCGCCGTCGCACTGGGCGAGCGCCCCGGCCGCCGAGAACTCCTCGCCACCGGCGTCATCCTGCTCGCCCTGCTCGCCGTCATCGGCTCGCTCGGCGGCGGCGACGCCGATGGCAACCGGGTGGGAGCGGCGGCACCCGTCCTGCCCCTGCTCGCCGTCTGCCTCCCCTGCCTCGCCTTCGGACTCCTGCTTTTCCTCGCCTCGCTGCGCCGAGCCGGCCGTCGGCACCGCCGCAGCAGCTCCGGCGTGCCGTACGGCGTCGCCCTCGGGCTGCTGTACGGGGTGAGCTCACTCGCCATCAAGGGCACCTCGGCCGCGTTCGCCGACCGATCGGTGACGGCAGCCCTGCCCGAGCTCCTGCGCGGACCCCACCCCTGGCTGCTCATCGCCACCGGAGCAGCCGGTCTCGCCCTGTCCCAGACGGCGCTCCAACGCTGCCGCGCCTCCGTGATCGTCCCGGTCACCACCACCGTGTCCAGCATCTTCACGGTCATCGCGGGCACCGTGGTCTTCGACGAACACCTCCCCACCGAACCGCTCCGGCTGGCGCTCCGCCTCGGCGGCACCGCACTCGCCGTCCTCGTCCTGCTCACCCTCCCGCGCCACGACGAACCGTCACCCGTACCGGCCCACCAAGGAGAACCCCGCCATGCAACAACCCAATGAGCCCGACCCTCGCCTCCTCCCCCTCCTCGCCTGCCCCGTGGACAAGGGCCCGCTCGTCCACGTCCCCGAAGAGGAACTCCTGTACAACCCCCGCCTACGGCGTGGCTACCCGATCCGCGACAACCTCCCCTTTCTGCGTCCGCTCGACGCCCTCACCCTCGACGACGTCCGGCACCGGGAGCTCCTCTCCAGAATCGAGGGGCGCGTGTCTCCCGCCTCGTGAGGGGCAATCAACTTCGGCGTTGGGTTTCACGGGTGGCCACCCCTCAGGTTCACACCCGGGCCGTCCAGCGGTCGGTCCGACGCGGTTGCGTTGTGGCGGGCTTCGGCCGGCAGTCGGACGTTCCGGGATGGTGCGGCCGATCTGAATGCCAACCCCGAGACGCTGCGGACCTGGGTGCGTGACGCTGACGGCCGTCCGGCCGCAGCCGGCGCGACGCAGAACACCGAAGCCGAGCTGGCCCGGCTGCGGGCGGAGAAGGCGCGGCTGGCCAGGTCGGAGAAGGAATGGCAGGTCGAGCTGGGGATCCTGCGCCGGGCAGCCGCCTGTTTCGCCCGGGAGATGAGTGAAGAACGCCGCGTGGGACTTCGTCTCCGCCCACGCCGGGATCTTCGGCATCAAGCGGATGTGCCGGGCGCTGGGGGTCTCCCGCTCGGGCTACTACCGGTGGACCGCCGGCGCGGAGGTGCGGGCTGCCCGGCAGGCGGACGAGGACGCCCTGGTCGCTGAGATCCGCGATATCCAAGCCGAACACCACGGCAACTACGGCGCGCTTCGCGTCCATGCCGAACTACGCGGCTTCGGCCACACGGTGAACCGCAAGCGGGTCGCACGGCTGATGCGCAAGCACCAGATACGGACCGCGGATCGCGATATGCGTCGGCCGCGTTCCCGCAGCTGTGTGACCGGTACGGCATCCGCGGGAGCATGGGCAGAGTCGGCTCAAGCTGTGACAGCGCCCTCGCCGAGAGCCTCTGGCAGGGCCTGAAGCGAGAGACGATGCACGGGAAGCTGTTCTCCACGATGCAACAGGCGAGGCTGGAGATCTTCCAGTGGCTCACCTACGACAACGCCCGCCGACGCCACAGCGCGCTGGGCTACCTCTCTCCCATGGAATTCGAACAACAGCACCACAAGACAGCTGAACTCCAACTCGCAGCATGAACACCTGTGTCCACACTCCGGGGGTCACCTCTCCCGAGCCTTCGATCTGCGACGTTGTCGTGTGACTGTGGCGGTCCCGTCAGGTCCGGCCTCCCCTCGTAGGTCGAGGGGAGGCCGGACCTGTTCAGGGCGTATGCCCTATGGCCGGTTCACAGGAGGACATGATCTGCCGGCTACGACGCTCGCGGCTGCTGAGGGTTCAGCGGCCTGGAGGTCTCAGTGCTTGTCGTGCTGGTCGGTCTTGTGGTGGCTGTCCTTGAAGTCGCCGTTGATGCAGGTGTTGCCGAAGGCCGGGTTGAGGAGGCCGATGACGTTGACGGTGTTCCCGCAGATGTTGATCGGGACGTGGACCGGTACCTGGACGACGTTGCCGGACAGGACGCCGGGAGAGCCGATGGCAGCACCCTCGGCCGTGGCATCCGCGGCGGCCATACCGGCGCCACCGGCGAGGACGGCACCTACTGCGGCGGTGAGGGCTACTGCCTTCGCGATACGCGACATCAAGATCTCCTTGGAAAGCGGATCCGCCGTAGGGAGTACGGCATGGACTCCCACCCAACGGCGTGATCGGCCCATCGGTTACGGCGACTCGGCCGAACCGGTGACCTCCGGACACCCAGCCCCCATCCGGCAGGGTTCCTTGGGAGATCGATGCGGGCGAAGCATAGGGAGGCGTAGCGGGCAGACCTCACGCGTTGTCGTGGCCGAAGCCCATAAGGGCGCCCTGGGTCACCGCTTCGAGCCGTGGGCGTAGGAGAACTGGTGTCCGGCTTTCGACCGTATCCCGAAGGCCGGCAATCTCGTCGGCGACCTGTGTGATCAGTTCCGGGGGCAGGCACAGGCCCAGGCCCGGAGGCCATATGAAATGATCTTGTCCGGTTTCGTCTGCACCTCTCGGCGGGCCCCGCACGGCATTCGGGGGGCTTCGGCGAGCGCGTGCATGGGCACCGTGGGTGAGGGCAGGAGCGGGCAATGGCCGATCTGTCAGAAGTTCTTCAAGCAGGCATGCGCCGTCGGCATCTGAGTGTGGAGAGGCTCGCGAACCTCACCGGTATTCGCACCCCCCGCGTCAGAGTCTTTGTCGAGGACGGTGCCGGCGGCCCCGTACACCCCACCGAGCAGGAACTGCGCGAACTCGCCCATGCCCTCGCTCTTCCCCTGACCGAGGTTCTTCCCGGTGTCCTCGCCGGCGTACCCGCCACGTGATGCCGGATCCGGCAGCCCCCGTCACCGCCCTCCTCGCACTGGCGCTGCCCGGGGCATTACTCGCCACCGTGCTCGCCCTCGGCCGGTACGAGGAACTCCTTCTCACCCCCCGATCCGCTCCGCTGCACCGGCGGCCGCGCGCTCGCCACGCCCGCCGGTAGACCGCATCGACGACCGGAGACGGGGCATCCGGGAAGAAGCGGAAGGCCACCGGGGCCGCTCCGCGCCCACGCCCACGCCCACGCCCACGCCCTCGAGAGGCATACAGAGGAGAGTCACCAGGTGAAGGGCTTTCGCAGCTTCATCCTTCGCGGCAACGTCGTCGACCTGGCCGTCGGCATCGTCATCGGTGCCGCATTCACTGCCGTCGTCACCGGCTTCGTCGGAGCGTTCCTGACCCCCCTGGTCGGGCTCGCCACGGGAGTGACCGGCGACATGAGCAAGAAGGCGTTCACGATCGGCGCCACCCAGTTCCCCTACGGAGCCTTCATCAACGCGGCGATCAGCTTCCTGCTCCTCGCCACTGCTCTGTACTTCCTGGTGGTCCTGCCCATCAACAAACTTCACGAGCGGCTCGCCCCGCACCAGGACGTGCAGGCACCCAAGCGCGACTGCCCCGAATGCCTTACCCCCGTCCCCGCCCAAGCGCGCCGCTGCGCCTCCTGCGCCGTCCCGCTGCCCGCAGTGCCCGCCCAAGCGGGAGCCGAGACGCAGCGTGTCGGCTGATAGGAAGCAGAGACTCTCGGCGCACTGGCCAGGTTGGCCGATCCGCCGGGGTCGGTGGAGACGGTCAGGACCGGGGCTGGTAGTCGGACCAGTTCAGGAAGTCGCGGCAAGTGGCACAGGCTCTTTCTGGTCATGCCCGATCTCGGCACGTTCCTGGGCGATTTCCCGGGTGAGGAAGTAGTTGAGGATGGTACGGATGGCGGCGATGGCCGCCAGCTGGCCGATCTCGGTGAAGCTGGGGGCAACCGCCGTGCGCAGGACGTCGCCCGCCAGCTGGAATTCCAGTCCCAGCACGAGGAAGCGCCCCAGACTGAGGCGGATCTTGTTGAACTCACTGATGAGCGATCGCCTGCGGAGGCCGGTCGTGGCGAACCGGGCGAAGGCCCAGACGGCGCCCACGAAGATGATCAGCGCACCGCCCGCCTCGATGACGTGCACGAGCCACCCGATCATCTCCCGCACCCCGAACTCGGACACCAGTTCCCTTGACAAGCTCATATGGCCCCTTCTACCCGCGTCTGCGCTCCTACACAGGGCGGTCCGGTGTCTCCCGCCTGGAATGCGTCCTTCACGACCGGGCTCGGGCCGGTCGGAGCTCGTGGAGTCGAGGTGCCGGACGGCACATGTCAGATGGTCCTCAAACGGCTGCGGGGGTTGGATGACGGCGAGTTCACCTGGGTCAGGCTGGCAGATCCCTCTGCGGATGAACTTGTTCAGCCGGCCGAGGAGCTGGGGCTGCACCCGCCGGCCGTCGAGGACGCGGTCCATGCGCAACAGCGCCCGCAACGGGAGCGGTTCGGGGATGTCGATGTCCTCGCCGTCGCGCTGAAGACCCTCTGGTACGTGTAGGAAGACACGGCGGTGGAGACCGGCGAGATGATGCTCTTCGTCGCGGACCCCGCAGCGTGCTCACGGTGCGCCACCTAGTCGTCGCCCCCTGCGCCGGGGCGGCCCGCCGGCTCGACGCCAACCCGGAAACCCGGACATGCTGCGCTTGGGCCCCTGAGCTGTCCTGCATGCCGTGCTGGACGTCGCCGTCGACGCCTAGAGCGACGCGGCCCGCAGGGTGCGCGCCGCGCTCAACCGACACGAAGACGAGGTGTTCTCGACCTCGCGCGTTGACCACACCGAGGGCATCCACTCCCTCAAGCGGGAGGTACGCGAGTTACGCGACGCCGTGCAGCCGCTCGTCCCGGTGGTCCAAGGCCTCCTGAGCGGCCCCGGCGGGGAGGACCATCGGCTGGAGATCGCTCCGTACTCCGTGACGTCACCGATCACGTGCACCGCACGGACATCGAGGTGGGGACCCTGGACGAGCTGCCGGACTCGGTCCTCGACGCGCAGCAGGCCCGGGTGGGCACCTGGCAGAACGACGACATGCGCCGCATCCCCGCGTGGGCGGCGCTCTTCGCGATCCCCGGCTGTAGAAGTTCCACCTGCGCTCGCCGCGAACCCCTTGTCCTGGCGGTTGTACCGCCGAGGGCAGGGCACGGTGGCGGAGCCGCCGAGCTTAAGAGCAGGCCAGCCGCCTTCCCCGGGAGAACCCCGGTTCCCGGCCGTCCTCGCTGACATGAGTACCGCCGAGGTGGAAAGCCGCAGGGTATGACACGCACACCGAAGCAAGACCCCGACAGCGAACACGAGCATGGGAAACCCGGCCGCGAGGGCACGGCGGGCCCCGATCCGCAGGTGGAGGAGCAGGCACCTGATCACCTCACCGAACTGCCCAAGAGGTCCTGGAAGGCCGTGCTGCGCGGCACCATGAAAGAGTTCAAGGACGACGAGCTCGCCGACCGAGCCGCCGCGCTGACCTACTACGGGGTGCTGGCGCTCTTCCCCGCCCTCCTGGTGCTGGTCTCGCTGCTGGGCATCGCCGGGGAGTCCGCGACGAAGCAGGTCCTGGACAACCTGCAGAAACTGACACCCGGCTCGGCGCGGGACGTGATCAGCAACGCCGTGCAGCAGCTCCAGGGCAACTCCGGCGTCGGATCGCTGCTGGCGATCGTGGGCCTGCTCGTCGCGGTGTGGTCGGCGTCCGGCTACATCGCCGCGTTCATCCGCACCTCCAACGCCGTCTACGACATGCCTGAAGGCCGTCCGGTGTGGAAGGTCCTGCCGCTGCGCCTGGCCCTGACCGTCACGCTGATGGTCCTGGCCTGCACCAGCGCGCTCATCGTGGTCTTCTCCGGCAGTCTGGCGCGGCAGGCGGGTACCGCCCTGGGGATCGGGGACACCGCCCTGACCGTGTGGTCGATCGCGAAGTGGCCGGTCCTGATCCTCCTCGTCACCACCATGATCGCGATCCTGTACTGGGCCGCCCCGAACGCCAAGGGCCGCGGATTCAAGTGGGTGACCCCGGGCAGTTTCCTGGCCCTGCTGATCTGGATGGCCGCCTCGGCCGGCTTCGCGTTCTACGTCGCGAACTTCGCCTCCTACAACAAGACCTACGGCACCCTCGCCGGCGTGATCATCTTCCTGGTCTGGCTGTGGATCACCAATCTGGCGATCCTCCTCGGACTGGAGTTCGACGCGGAGATGGTCCGCCAGCGTGCGATCGCCGGCGGACTGCCCAAGGACGAGGAGCCCTACGTCGAGCCCCGCGACACCCGCGCGTGGAGCGAAGGGGACCGCCGCCGTACGGAACAGTGACCGGGCGTGAACTGCACTCGACGGGGAAACCGTACGCAATGAGAGCCCTGGCGGCACTACGCGATCACGATCACCGGCTGACCCGCCGCATCGCGGCCTGGGACTCTCCGTGGGCGCGTCTCCTGCTGCCGCCGGTCGAGGACGCGGCCGAGCACACCAAGCTCTGGTGGGCGGCCGCAGTCGCCATGGCCGCCGTCGGCGGCCCGAGAGGACGCCGCGCCGCGGCGACCGGAATCGCGGCCATGGCTCTGGCGGAACTGCTGTCCGACCAAGTCGCCAAGAAACTCGTCGAGCGGCGGCGCCCACCGAAGGAATGGATCCCCCACGACGGTGTCGAGGACCGGCCCGACAGCTCCTCCTTCCCCTCCGGGCACACCGCCGCCGCCCTCGCCTTCGCCGCCGCCGTAGCCCCCGCCTGGCCCGCAGCCGGTGCCGCCTGCGCCGTGCCCGCCCTCATGGTGGCGGTCGGACGGGTCCACAGCGGCGCGCACTATCCCTCGGACGTCGCCGCGGGGGCCGCGATCGGCCTGGCCAGCGTCGGCCTCGTCCGGTCGGTCCTCGGCCTGCTGTCGCGCCGTCTTCCGTACGGCAGGGGCCTTTCGGGCGGGTGTCGGCGCCGTTGCGGGGTAGTCGCGCCGTAACGACGGCATGCACATCTCAACAAGGAGGTTCCGCTATGGCGGCTCGCTTCGAGGTCCGGCACCAGCCCGCCCAGGGCTATCACTTCGTGCTGATCGCCACCAACGGCCAGGTGATCGCTACCAGTCAGCACTACGAGACCCACCGCTCCTGCCTGAACGGCATCGACTCGGTCAAGCGCAATGCCGACGCCCCCGTCCAGGACACCACGGACAACGCCGGGTCGAGCAGCTGACCGACGTGTCGCACGTTCCGACAGATGGAGGGAAGGCAAGGTGACCTCATCATGGGCACGGTAGAGCGACAGGCCCCCGCCACCGACGACTCGGTGGGCGTCCTGGTCTCACGCGCTTCACAGCAGATCTCGGAGCTGGTCCGCGAGGAGATGCAGCTGGCGCGGTCGGAGATGACCCAGAAGGGCAAGCGTTTCGGGAAGGGCGGCGGCCTCGTCGGCACCGCAGGGATCATCGGCATCCTGGCACTCCAGGCCCTGGCCGCAACCTGCATAGCCGCTCTCGCGTTGGTCCTGCCGGTGTGGGCGGCAGCCCTCATCATCACCGCGGTCCTGGGGATCGTCGCTGCCGTGACCGGGCTGGCCGGGAAGAAGCAGCTCGCCAAGGCCGGCACCCCCGCCCCCGAACAGACCATCGACAGCGTCAAGGCCGACCTGGCCGAGATCAAGGAGAAAGCACACCGATGAACGACGACCCCCGAACCAGCATCGGCACCCCCACCCCCAGCACCCCCGCCACCGAGGAACTGCGCGAGCAGGTCGCGCGCACCCGCGACGAGCTCGGACAGACCGTCGAAGCCCTCGCCTCGAAGGCCGACATCAAGGCCCGAGCGAAGGAGAAGGCGGCCGCGGTCAAGGGGCAGGCCGCCGAGAAGGCCGCCCTGGTCTCCGACCAGATCCGCGAGAAGGCGGAGCAGGCCGCACACATGGTGAAGGACAAGACACCCGATCCCCTCCTGGAGAAGACCGCGCAGGCCGCAGCCCAGGTGCGCCAGAGCGCGACCAAGGCGGGCCACTACGCGGCGGACAAGACGCCCGACCCCCTCCTGGAGAAGGCCGGGCAGGCAGCGACGGCCGCACGCGCCAACCGCACCCCCCTCCTGGCGGTCGGCGCTGCCCTGGTCGTCTTCCTGCTGGTGCGCCGCAGCCGCGGACGCCGCCGATGAAAGCGTCCAAAATCGCCTACAAGCCGGTCGGGCTGGCCCTGGGCGCCCTCAGCGGCGTGATCGCGGGCGCCGCCTTCAAGCAGGCGTGGAAGATCATCGAAGGTGAAGGCGACGCCCCCGACGCCACCGACGAGGACCGCCCATGGCAGCAGATCCTGCTCGCCGCCGCCATTCAGGGCGCCATCTTCGCCGTGGTCAAAGCCTCGGTCGACCGCTCGGGTGCCGTGGCCGTACGGCGTCTGACGGGCACCTGGCCGGGCTGACCCGCCGCGGTGCCGGACACGACCCCGAGTCGGCCGGCACCGCCCGACCATCACCCCTGTTCGACAACGCTCCTTTCCAGGAGGAAGCCATGGCCGTGTACCACGGTGGTCTGCCCGCCCTGGCCGCCGCAGCTGTTACCGCCGGTGTCCTCGCAGGGCGTTGGTGGTTCACCCGGGCGCTTCGCAACGCCGGACACGGCGCCAGCGCCGCCCGCGCCCCGTGGCGCCGGACAGCACCCTCTCCCGCCGGTGCCGGCGCCGGACACGAGCGGGTGGCCAGTCTGCACGCCGCCTTCCTCGACCGGACGGACGACCGAGCGCTGAGGGCGACCGATGCGCATCTTGAGCAGTACTGGGAGAACATCGTTCTGCTCTACCCGAGTTCCGACACGAACCGCAGCCAGAGCTGACGGCTGCGCCAGGGCAACAACGCTCTGGCCGGGCCGTCGAGGACGGGCCGTCGACGACACCGCGCTCCTGGTTGCGCATCCCTGACCGCCCACCGATGCCGAGGGCCCCCGCCCTGCACCACCGAGCGGCCCCTCCCTCTCCTCCGATGAGCGGCTGAGCTACCTCGAGCGCCGCTCGCAGACGTGCACCGGCTGGTCGATGTGCTGGGCGACGAAGGCTCGCGCCATCTCGCCTTGGACGCGGGGGACCGGACGGAGCGGGTACGGCAGGTGGCCGAAGCGACGGCCGAGAGCTGCGGGGACGCGAACGTGGGTCAGGCGCGCACGGCGTCGCTGGAGCGGTCGGCGCACCAGCACAAGGGGCACCAGCACAAGGGGCACCGGTGCACATCGGTGAGCTGCACTTCCGGCCCTCGTCAGACGTGGCCAGCCAGGTCGTGGCCGGTGACGGCGCGGGCGTAGGCCCACAGGGCGGTGACTACTTCGGTGCGGGTGCGGCGGCTGGCGAGGACCTCCATCTGATAGCCGTCCTCCATGGCGACGAAGCTGGCGGCGAGCAGGCGGGGCGGGTCCTTCAGGGCGAAGTGCCCTTGGGCTTGGCCCAGGACCAGGATGGCCGAATACACGGCGATCTGGCGTTCCGTCAGTGCGCTGTCGAGTGCCGCGGCTCTGGCGTCGCGCAGACAGCGGGGCCAGTACTCGAAGAGCAGCCGGGTCAGCGCGTCGTCGGGGCCACTGGCGACGCCCTTGTCGATGCAGGCCCACAGCTGGTCGCGGGCGTCGGTGAAGTGGTTCGCTGCCTGCTCACGCTCCTGGCTGTAGCGCTCGATGGCCTGCTGGTAAGCCGCGTGGACCAGGGCGTCCAGGTCGCCGTAGTAGAGCACCGCGGCGGGCGTGACACCCGCCTCGTCCGCGATGTCGCGCAGGCGCAGACCCTCGAGGCCGCGCACCAGCAGTGCGCGCTCCACCGCCTTGCACAGCTCGGCCCGCCGGGCCTCCTTGCTGCTGCCCTTCCTGGCCGCCACGCTGGCCCCTTTCACTCCGCAGGTTCTGTTGTACGCAGATTTAACAATAGCCCGCCACCTATTGACGGACCAGTGAGGCAGGTCTTAAATCTGCGTTTAACTAACCGCAGGCTTACGGAGGCATCATGACCCACCCGACTGACGCCGAGGCCAGAACCGGGCCCGTGTCCGCCCCGGCCGGCAAGGGGCTGCGCGGTGGGTCGGTGGGCCTGCTCGCCGCCGTCACCCTCGGTCTGTCGTCCGTCGCCCCCGCTTACAGCATCGCCGTCCCGATCCCGGGCCCGCTCACCGACCGGATCTGCGCCCTCGCCGCGGAGACCGGCCTGTGGCTCATCCCGGGGAGCGTCTACGAGCGCGCCGAGGACGGCAACGTCTACAACACCGCCCTGGCCGTCTCACCCGAGGGTGAGATCGTCGCCCGCTACCGCAAGGTCTTCCCCTGGCAACCCTACGAAAAGACCACGCCAGGAAGCGAGTTCACCGTCTTCGACATCCCCGGCGCCGGCCGGGCGGGCCTGGCCATCTGCTACGACGGCTCCTTCCCGGAAACGGTCCGCCAGCTCGCCTGGCTGGGAGCGGAGATCATCATCCAGCCCACCCTCACCTCGACCCGAGACCGGGAGATGGAGCTCGTCTGCGCCCGCGCCAACGCCTGGACCAACCAGGTCTACGTCGTCAACGTCAACGCCTGCGACCCCGCCGGCGTCGGAACCAGCACCATCGTCGACCCCGAGGGCATCGTCCGCCAGCAGGCCGGACCCGGCGAGGAGATCCTCGTCGACGTCCTCGACCTCGACACCGTCACCCGGGTCCGCAGCTACGGCTCCGCCGGAATCAACCGGCCCTGGAGCCAGCTCGCCCGGTACGGGGAGTCGGTGCAGCTCCCGATGTACGGCGGGGCGTTTCGCACACCCGGCTGGATGAAGGACGAGACCGTGTAGCACCCGTGGTCCAACGTGCAGGGCGTCGGAGGGAGCTTGGGTCGGGACAGGGCGCGCGTCGGGGACCGGGCCTGTACCGGCCCGGATCCGTGATCGTCATTGCCCGACCAGCGTTCAAAGCACGCATTCAGAACATGCCGTTGTCGTTGGCGGACTGCTTCGGGACGTCCTGGGGGGGGTGGGTTTCGTAGTCGCGGGCCGGGCGGCAGTGGTGCGTGAGCCGGCCGAAAGTCCGCTCGCCGACCCAGCGCCGTGAAATCACCCTGCACCCTTTCCGGGCAGGGCCGCGGCGGGTGACTTCCCCATCAAAGCCGAGGCGGGCGCCATGGCCGATGGCTTTGGCCCGGTAGCCGGTGTCGGCCCATGCCTTGGTGATGCGGGCGCGGCATACGCCTGAACGCCCTCACGGGCGCGGCGGGTTGGGGCATGCTGGGGATGCGCTCTCGCGCTCTACTTCGGTAGCAGGAGGCCGGTCGGTGTTACGCATTCACTTCACGGCGGAAGACCTCGCCCGGACACGGGTGGCCGCAACAATCGGCGTCGCAGCCGAGGTCTACTACAGCCTGGAGCTGCTGAGAGAGAACCGGGAGCTTCCTCACTTCCGCTCGTGGCGGTCAGCGGTCGCAGGCCGGATGGGAGCGGACACGCGCCCCTTGACGTCCCTGGTTCCCGTGCGCGGTCCCGGGCTTGATCTGCTGGCCCTGATGGGCGATGTGCCCTCTTTGAACCACGCCGTGGACAACCTGCTGCACGCCCCGGTGTCCCGGCTGCGACGCGAGTTCGAGGGACTCGCTTTCCACCCCGGGCACCTGCCGTGGGCCAGGCGGGTGTCTGAGGGCGACCGCGACGCGCGGCGGGAGCTCGCCGAGGCCTTGCGCGCCTGCCATCGGCTGACGGTGGAGCCCTACTGGCATCGAGGGCGGTCCGAACTGGTCGCGCTGTCCACCCGTTGCGCGAATCTGGTGTTGGAGGGAGGCATCGATCTGCTGCTGCGTTCGGTCTGCGCCCCACTGGTCCGCTGGCGTCCGCCGGTGCTCGAAGCTCCCTACCCGCGCCGGGTTGAGGTACGTCTCCAGGGAAGGGGGCTGATCATCACGCCCACGGTCTTCTCGAAGGACGCGGTGAGCTTTCTGTGGGACCCGCTCGATGCCGCCCGACCACCCCGGCTGACCGTGCCGGCTCTCCGTCGGCCGCTGATCGGTACCGGACCGGCAGAAGCGGACGGCTCCGCCGGGCGGAACCTGGAGTCTCTGCTCGGCCGCACGCGAGCTGCCGCCCTGCATGTGACAGCAGAAGGCTGCACAACGAGCGAACTGGCCCGGCGCCTCAACGTCACGGCCGCAGCGGCCAGTCAGCACGCGACCGTACTGCGGAACACGGGCCTCATCACCACCAGCCGCCGAGGCGGATCTGTGCTGCACCTCATCTCCCCCCTCGGGCTGGCCCTTCTGGGGACAGGTGTGCCCTGACGGAACCGTGAGGCCCGAGGGCACCGCGGCGTCTGACCGGTGAGCGCAGCGCCGCCCTACTTGGGCGCCCCGGCGCCCCCGGGCACTCGTGCCGAGGTGCGCAAGGCGCCGCGCCCGCCGTCCCGCCCCCTTTAAGCTGTGACTTAAAAGGTGGGCCGCAGTTGGCCGACGGCCCAGGATGTGAAGCCTCAACCGGCTCATCCCATCCTGGAGATCACATGAAGACTCATCTCGCCGCCGCCCTCGGTTCCGTCGTGCTGACCGCGGGCACCTTGCTGGGCGCTCCCGCCGCCGGCGCGCAGACCGCGACCGCGACCGCCTATCCCACCAGCCCCTTCAACATCGAATTCGGCGCCACGTGGACCAGGGGAACCGTCACTTGGTACAACCGGTCGGTCCGAGTCGTCGGGCAGCACAGGTCCGCGGTGGGGGACAGTCCGGTCACGTGCCGGACCACGTGGGCTTACACCCTCCAAGGGGACCGTGCCGTGATCGGCATGGGCGGCGGCTCCCCGATCGCCTGCGGCACCATCAAGCCCTACGACTTCTTCGTCCCCGCGGACAAGCCCGGCGGTGCCGCGTACGTCAGGGTCTGTCTCGATGACGGGAACCTCAAGGACCTCGCGTGCCAGCTCATCGCCAGGCCGCGCCAGCTCGCGAGCTGAGGCCGGCCGGAAGCGCCCGGTCTCAGCTACTGGGGACCCGTACCTGGCGGGTGCCGGCGCGGCCGTCGCCCCGGTGAGGTGAGCCTGCGAACCGCAGGTACCGGCCCCCGTCGCGGTGCGGGGACGCGGCCATCTGGCCGGTGTGAGCCCTCCTTTGAGGGCCCTGACGTGCGATGCGTCGATCGCCACGTCATCCATGTCCAGCATCCCAGCCGCCCGCAGGTCCGCCAGGAGGGCCTCGTGCGGACGGGGCCACACCCCGGCCTCGGTCCAGTCCCGAGGACGCGGCAGGCCGTAACACCGCTGCATCCGACCAGCTCGACGGGAACGTCCCGCCAGCTCGCGCCCTTGCACAGCACCTAAACGATGGCCCTCAACGCCGCGCGGTCATGCACCGGCAACCGCCCCGGGAGCGTGACCGTATGGGGATCGGGGTCGTTGGCACCGGGCCGTGACCGGCGACACCCGCTCGCCGGTGGCGCAGCCTTCCGGGAGGTCAGCCTTCCGGGGGGCAGGCGGCGGGATCAGCGGCGCTGTCGCGGAGCTCGAACAGCTCCAGCGCACCTGTCATCTCCAGCAACCGCTGAAGCCGGGTAGGGACTGGCCCGGCCAGCACCACCGGCCCGGTGCTGCGCAGCCGTATCAACGGTTCAGGAACGACGAGTCCGCGAACGCCACCCGGGCGACATCGAGCACGAGCAGCTTCGCCCCGGCCGCGTCCCGGTCGCACGCCGCCGCCGGGACGCCAGCAGTGTCCAGGTCAAAGTCCCCTGTGCGGACGATGACGACCGCACCATCCGCTTCGGGCTTCACCGCTACCTTCGGCAGCTCCATAGACCTTCAGCCCGTCACGTTCATCCGCCGAATCCCTGATGCTCCGACCGTACGGCCTGCCCCACCGCATGAACACCGGGTCCATCGCATGACACAGGGTCCATCGCCAAAGAGACCTCCATCTGGCTGCGCTCGACGCGCCGGACCGGGGCGTGACTGGTTGTGTCTGCCGGGTAACGCCCGGCTGTGCGGGCGGTTCGACTCAGTGGAGAACTCATGCACAAGGCAGTCCTCGTGATGGCGCTCGCCGCCGCCCTGTCCGTGGCCGGACCGGCGGTGGCCGCGGACAGTGACCCGCACGACCACGGCCGGGGCGGTCTGAAGGTGACCGGCCTGACCGACGACCAGCGTCTGCTGTCGTTCCGCGCCGGCGACCCCGACCGGGTGTCCTCGGCCGGGACCGTCACCGGTCTGGCGGGTGACACGGCGTTGGTCGGGATCGACTACCGCGTCCAGGACGGTCTGCTCTACGGCGTGGGCAACGCCGGCGGCGTGTATACCCTCGACAGCGCGAACGCCGCCGCGACGAAGGTGTCCCAGCTGAGCATCGCCCTTCAGGGCACCACTTTCGGGGTGGACTTCAACCCGGCCGCCGACCGGCTGCGGATCATCAGCGACACCGGGCAGAACCTGCGCCACAACGTGAACGTCGCCACCGGCGGAACCGTCGCCGACATCACGCTCACCACCCCGCCCGCCACCGCCCCCGCCCTCGGCGTGACCGGCGCCGCGTACACGAACAACGACCTGGACGCGGCGACGGCCACCAGCCTGTTCGACATCGACACCGCGGGCGACCGCGTGGTGCTGCAGTCCCCGGCCAACTCCGGCACCCTCGCCCCCACCGGCAGCCTCGGCGTCGACGCGGGACCCAGCGCGGGCTTCGACATCTACTTCTCGCCCCGGGACGGCACCAACCAGGGCTACGCCGCGCTCTCGGTCGGCGGCTCCTACCGCTTCTACAAGGTCAACCCGCTCACCGGGGCGGCCCGCGACGCCGGCGCCTTCCCCGCGGACCGGCAGGTCTTCGACGTCGCCCTGCCCCTGAACCAGAGGTAACGGCTTCGCCGACACCGCACCGCCGTCCGCGCGAGGTTCGGCCTGGGCTGTCCGGGTGGCAAGCGCAGTCACAGGCTGGCGATCACGCTACGGAGGGCAGGCATCCCAAGAACATCCCCGTACCCCTGTGAAGGAGAGACCCATGGCTGACATGTGGAGCTACAACCCCGAGGCGCACTACACCCCCGGCACCAGCCTGGTCGGCTTCAAGGTCGAAGCCAGCGACGGGCACATCGGCAAGGTCGACGAGGCGACCGAGGAGGTCGGCTCCTCCTACATCGTGGTCGACACCGGCCCGTGGATCTTCGGCAAGGAAGTCCTCCTGCCCGCCGGCACCGTCGTGCGCGTCGACGTGAAGGAGAAGGAGATCCAGGTCAACCTCACCAAGGACCAGATCAAGGACTCCCCCGAGTACGACAAGGACAAGCACCGCGGCGACGCCGCCTACCGTGACCAGCTCGGTCAGTACTACGGCCGCGACCGCATCTGACCTCCACCACGGCAGGGAGGCGGATCGACGGCGAAGGAGCCCGCGGGGATCGCGCGGTCTGGTCCAGGCCCGGCAGGAACCGATCCGCCCCAGCCTCTGATCGCGGACGTACTGCGGCCCCGAACCAGTGCTCTGGTTCGAGGCCGCATCGCATCGGAGGACCGGCCCCGGCTACGGGGTGAGGTCCAGGACGCGGACCGCCTGCCCTTCCCAGCGCTTCGGCAAAGTCGTGGCAATGATCGCACCGTCGGGCCGGTCGGCCGTCGGCTGCGCAGCGTGCTGGCTGTGGGCGGCGGCCCAGGTCTCCTGCTGCGCGACGGCGAGCGCCGCGGGCAGGTCCAGGTCCAGGACGGTGATGCCCGGCAGGGCAGCGAGGTGCTCCGCGGTGCCGGGGCGGGCCCGGTCGGCTTCGACGAGCGCGCAGGACGGTGCGTACAGGAACCATCCGGTCTCGGCGTGGGCGCGGTGAATCAGCCGGGAGGCCAGGACATTGCCCTGCCCGGCCGCGGCCATGGCCGTCTCGTCGAGGACGATGTGCATCGCTTCCCTCACGGGCGCTGCACCTGCGCAAGACGACGGTCGAGCTCATCGTCGAGGACACCTTGTTCCGCCGCTGTCGGGGCGTACCCGTTCCAGGCCCTCAGCGCGGCCTGCGCCTTCTCGGCACGCTCGGCGCGTTCGGCGGGCGTCAGCATCGTCTCGGCCAGGCGCGCCAGATAGGCGCGCAGGGACAGGCCCTCCGCGGCCGCGATCGCGGCAAGCCGGTCCTTGGCTTCCTCGGGGATTCTCACGTTGGCATCCGACATCGTCGTGCTCCTCTCCTTCCCCCCAGGGTACGGGTACGTACCCGTACCCGCAGCTACGGGGCTGTATCCCGCGGTGGCCGATCGCCATGCCCGGCCGGCCCGGCACTGGCAGGAGGGGCGGCGCTCACTGGTAGGACGGGTCCTCCCACGGACCGATACTGCGGGAGCGGACCGGTTCGACGAAGCGCGGCGGAACGCTGTGCGGGTGATCGGGCCCCCAGTTGGTGGCCTGACCCTCCATGACCACGCGGGCCTCGGCGTGCGTACGGACCGAGCGGACCGTGCAGTCGATCGCCGCCGACCTGAAACAGGAGGGCTACCTCACCCGGGTACGCGAAGGCCGGCGCAACCACTACCGGATCACCAACGGAGCCACCTTCCGGCACCCCGCCGAGGCCGGACGCGACATCGCGGGGCCTGCTCGCCCTCTTCGCCGGGGACCCGCCCGCCTCGGGCCCCGTGCGCCCTGCCCACCGCGCGCCGCAACACGCCTGACCGACGGACGCGGTGAGCGGACGCGGTGAGCGGACGCGGTGAGCGGACGCGGTGAGCGGACGCGCGGGGCTCCGCGCCCGCCCCGCCCGGCGGACGGCTCGCTACCAGTGGCCTTCGGCGCTCCGAGCCGCGGTGGTCGTGCTGTCCTGGGCCTGTTGCGCGCGTCGGGTGATCAGGCGGCGGAAGCCGTCCAGGGCGTGACGCTCTCCGGTGGCGGAGCCGGGGCCGCGAATGCCGGCGACCTCGGCCATCAGCTGCTGGGGTTGGGGTTGCCAGCCCACGACCATGACCCGCAGTCCCAGGCACTGGGCTCTCCGGTGCAGGTCCAGGAGGTGAAGTAGTCCCGCGGGGTCCATGGAGGCCACGCCGTGGATGTCGATCATGAGGGTCCGGTCGTCGGCGGTGACGCGGTCGAGAGCTCGCTGGAGGACGGTGTCCGCATCGTCGCCGAGGTGGCCGTCGGCGCTCAGCAGCACCGAGGTGCCGCAGTTCTGGATGTTCGTGGTGATCAAAAGCGGGGTCTCCTCCCGACGCCTCCGGGCTCCGGCTCCGGGCTCCGGCTCCGGGCTCCGGCTCCGGGCTCCGGGCGCCCGAGGGCGCCCCATCCTGGCGTACGGGTCCGGCGGGCCGGCGCCCGGCACGCGAGCCCCCGACGGTCCGGGCCCGACAGCGCCGTGCGGCTCCACCCGGCTGGTCAGCCGGGTGGAGCCCGGTCGTGAGGGCCGGTCAGATGCTGCCGCGGCCGTAGTACTTGCCACCTGGTCGCGGTATCCGGCGTCGCCCCGGTGCTTGTCCTTGTCGTACTCCGGGGAGTCCTTGATCTGGTCCTTCGTGAGGTTCACGTGGACCTCCTTCTCCTTCACGTCCACGCGCACGACCGTGCCGGCCGGGAGCAGGACGTGCTTGCCGAAGATCCACGGACCGGTGTCGACCACGATGAAGGACGATCCGACCTCTTCGGTCTCCTCGTCCACCTTGCCGATGTGCCCGTCCGTCGCCTCCACCTTGAAGCCGGCCAGACTGGTACCGGGCGTGTAGTGCGACTCCGGGTTGTAGCTCCACATCTCAGACACGAAGAACTCTCCTTCACGAGCTCGGGAAAACGTCTCGGCGATCCCTGCCCGCTCGGAGCCGTCGTCAGCCCGCGCTACGCCGACCGCACCACAGCCGCCACCCGGACGGCCGAGAACCTCTACCGTGCAGACCCTCTCTCCGCGTCGTGCCGGCCAAGCAGCGTGACCGGCAGCCGCCTTCGGAGTACGAAAAGCCGACGCCCGCGGCGACCGGCGTCGAAGGGGCGTCATTCCCCGTAAGCGCACGGCCAAGGGCGCTGAACTCGGCGAACGGGCGGTCTTCGGTTCGGGGGGCACACTTCCGGTCACGGCTCCGGATTGGTTCCGCGCTGAAAGTACGTGGTGTTCCAGATCGGGCCTCGGGCTGGGCTCGCCCCCTTCCGGGGAGACTATCGCGTAGGTCCTCTGGGGTGGCGGTGCCGTCGCAGTCGGCGACTTTTACCGCCCGCAGGCTGGTCTTCTTCGCCACCCCGTGGCTTTCGGCGCCCACCGTGCCCGACAGATGGGTGCCCCGGCCGTTGCAGTCCCGCTTGTTTCCGTCCCCGGTGACATTCCCCAACCACGTGGCACGGCCTTCGAACTCCCGGTGCGTGGTGTCGATGCCGGTGTCCAGTACCGGCACGCGCTGCCGCATCGACTCCAGGTCGGCATGCATCGCCTGAGCGCCCCCTGACCGGGCGGAGGAAGCCGCCACCACTTGGCCATGGGCCACTGGAGGACCACTTGCCTGGGGCGAGGTGGCCGTCGAACCCGGGATGGCGGGAACGTCCGTCGTGTCCGCGCTCACCCTCCTGGTCCTCCTGGTCCTGGTGCTGGTCCTCGTCTCCGTGCTGTTCCTCAGTGCACTCGGCTACCTCGCATGCCGACACCCGCGCACCGTCCCCGCGATGGGCGCCACACTCGCCGGCGCCGCCCTCCTCGTCGCCTGCATCGCCACCATCACCGCACGCTGACGCGGGCCGACGGCATGCCCACCCTCGGCAGCGACACCTCCCACGAGGCGTGGGGCCGCAACCATGGCCCAGGTTACGAACGGCACTTGGCCACCATGCCGCCTCGGAGTGCGGCTCAACTTCCTTGCTCCCGCGCCTCGACCTGTGTCTATAGTGAGCGCCGCGCGACCGGCGGACATGACCAACAAGCCTGCCGCGCACACCAGCTGGCGGTCGGGGGAACAATGCCGCCACGGGGGAGGGGTGGTTTCGGCATGCCGCGACATCGGCTCACCAGACCCACCGCATAGGTCCACAGCCTCCGCTTCCCACTGTCCTGGCACAGGGACAGTGGTTTGATTCGGGCTGCGCCGCCTCTGCCTTCTCGGACGGGTACCCCTGCCGCCTTCATTCACCACGAAGGCATGGTCTCTTGAGCCCAACAACACGTTTTTTCTCCCGCAGACCGAGAAGGCCCGCACTCCTGCCTCCGGCCGCCGCATCCGTCGTCACCCTGGCCGTCCTGAGCAGCCTGGCCGTCCAGCCCGCACTGCTCGATCGCGCCAACGCACTGCGCGCCGCCGCGGCCGGCAGCTCTGAGGACTGGCTCGACGACACGGCCGCCGAGCAGTGGCGGCAGGACCAGTGCCTGATGGCCGATGTCCTGCGCCTGGGCGGTCCGGCCATGGCGCAGGTCGCCCAGGACGGCCTGAACCAGCCGCAGGACAAGCTCCACGTCCTGGCCGACCGCCAGCACTGGGAGCAGACCCCGCTCGCGACCGCGTACCAGAAGGACCGGGACGCGGCGAGCAGCGCCATGACGGCGCTGAGCTCCCTCCGGGACACGTGGAAGAAGCCCCTGGAGGGGCTGACCACCCCGGGCGGCATCAATAACGCCGATTTCCACTGGCCTCCGGGCTCTCCCGGCGACGGCAAGCAGGACTTCTACGCCCAGACCGGGCTCAGCAAGTGGACCGCCGACCGGTTCTGGGCATCCGAGAGTGACTTCTACGACGACCCCACGCCCAAGGCATCCGGGCCCGCCGTCACGGCCGTGAAGTCCTTGGGCGCACCGCTCTACGGCAAGGACCCCGACCCTCAGCAGGTCACCGGAGACGCCTGGATCCGCGCGATCGCGGAACGCGACGCGTACAAGCACCTCACCGACTGGTCGCTGGAGCCCACGGGGGCGGACAACGCCCGTATCTTCCTCGCTTCCGGCGGGTTCCCCCGCACGGCGCCGGAGGCGGGCACGGCGGAGTACCGCATCGCGGTCGAGGACCTCAAGACCCGGTTCGCCTCCTGTGCCTGGCGTGATCCGATGGACCCGGCCAAGGTGCTGCGCGGGGTCACCACCGCCGCCGCCGGCGAGTGGCAGCAGGAGATCGCCTCCCAGCAGACGCAGCGGAACCAGATCCTGGCCGCGAACAAGAACGCCACCACGTCCCTGACCACGGGCGCCAAGGCTCTGGGTGAACTGCTGGGTCACTCGTGGGTGGCCGACCACGCCGCCCGCTTCCAGGACTACTGGTCCCCCGGCGGCGTCGGGGCGGTCGGCGACAGCCCGACGACGATCAAGGTGCACGGCGCCGCCGGCAAGTGCCTCGACGTGCAGGGCGGCGGCACGGCCGACGGCACGCCCGTGCAGGTGTACACGTGCACGGGCTCCGGGGCCCAGACGTGGCAGCTCTTCGGCGACGACCACGGGCTGCACCTGCGGAACACCAAGTCCTTCAAGTGCCTCGAAGTGGCGGCGAACAAAGCGGCCAACGGCACCAAGATCCAGATCGCGACGTGCAACAGCTCGCCGGCGCAGACGTGGGACTTCAACCTGCGCGCCACCACCGCCCTGAAGAGCGTCGGCACCGGCAAGTGCGTTGATCTGCCGACGTACGACAACAGCAAGGACGCACGGCTGTGGGACTGCAACGCGGCAGGCCCGCAGCAGTTCGACGTGATGCCGTCCGGCAACACCGGCTCCGTGCCGCCCAAGGCGGAGTTCGACAAGGCCAAGAAGGCCGTCGCGGACGCCCAGGCGGGCGCGAAGAAGCAGGTCGACGTCCTGAAGGCGCAGGCCGCGGCGGCGAGGAAGGCCGCCACGGCCAGTGACACCGCCGAGCAGGCCGCCTACGCCGTCGCGGACTCGGCCGGTGCGCCGCGGGGCCGCGGTCTGCTGGTCGGTCAGCAGAAGGCCCAGGTCACCAAGGGTTCGGTGGCGGCACTGGACGCGATGGTGAAGGCGGGTGAGACCGCGGAGGCGGCCACCCGTGCCTCCGGCGCGGACAGCGACACCATCGCGCAGCGCGCTCTGGCCCAGGCCGCGCAGTCGAAGGCGGAGTTCCGCCGGGGGGCCGCGCACACGGCCGAGCTCCAGGCGAAGGCCGCCGCGGATTCCGCCAAGACGCACCGGGACAACGCCAAGAAGGAAGCGGATACCGCCAAGGCGAAGCTCGGCGAGGCGCTGAAGGCGGAGGCCGACGCCAAGGCGGCGGCCGCCAACGCCCACGCCAAGCGGCTCTCGGCCGAGGCCGAGGAGGCCACGGCGAAGAAGGAGAAGGAAACCGCGGCCGTCAAGCAGGGCGAAGCCGCCCAGCACAAGAAGAACGCGGAAGCGGAGGCGACCAAGGCCGGCAACGCCAGGACCAAGGCCGAAGCCGCCGAGGCGTCCGCGGTCAAGCACAAGGACGGCGCCGTCAAGGCCCGCGACACCGCCAAGGCCAAGCGCGACGACGCCTGGGAAGCGGAACAGAAGTCCGACGCCGCACGCGCCAAGGCGGACGCCAAGGCCGCCTACGCCGCTGCCGTCGAGGCCGGCCCGGAGGCCACCGCCGCACGCGCGGCCGCCGACCAGGCGAACAAGTACGCCACTGACGCGGAGACGGCAGCCGGCAGGGCGCGGGGCGAGGCCGACGCGGCGACGAAGGCCGCATCCGACGCCGATGCGGCCGCCACCCGCGCCGAAGCGGCGGCCAAGCGCTCGCGTGCCGACGCCGACGCCGCGCAGGCCGAGAAGTTGAAGGCGGATGCCGCGGTGAGGACCGCGACCAGCGCCACGGCCGATGCGATTGCCGCTTCCGAGCGCGCCGCGTTCTCCGCGCGGGCTGCCGTCTCACAGGCCAACGAGGCGGAAGCACAGTCCAAGACGGCCAAGACCCAGGCGGACAAGGCGAGCGTGGAGGCCGGCAAGGCCCGGGCCGCAGCGGCCAAGGCGGCGGGTTACGCCTACGTGACCGCTCAGGCCGCGGTGGACGCGGGCAAGGCAGCCGCACAGGTCGCCAAGCCCGCGAACGACGCCATCCAGCTCGGCTCGCCCTACGTCACCACCGACTCGGCCGCCGGCCTGGTCGTGCTGACCGGGCAGGCGTCGAAGACCATCGCCGAACAGCAGAGGGCCATCGCCGACGCCCACGCCAAGAACGCTCAGGAGGAGGCTGCCTCGGCCAAGGTCCTCGCCGACCAGGCGCAGGGCGACGCGAAGGCCGCGTACGCGCACGCGGCGACGGCCGCCAAGCATGCCTCGGACGCCCGTACCTACGCCAAGGAGGCTCTCGGCTACTCGGCCGACGCCGCGAAGTCGGCATCACTGGCCGCCGCGTCGCTGGCTCGCAGCACCGCATTCGCCAGTCAGGCCGCGGCGGACGCCGTGGCCGCGGACCAGGCAGCCGGACGCTCCGAGGGCTACGCCAAGGCGGCCCGGGACTCCGCCGACCAGGCGGCCCTCGACGCCGCCGCGGCCCGCGCGGCGGCGACCCGAGCCGAAGAGGACGCGAAGAGCGCCCGGGCGGCCGCCGACCGCGCCGCCATCGCCGCGACCGAGGCCGAGCAGGCCGCGAAGGACGCGGACAAGTACGCCAAGGAGGCCCAGGAAGCCGCTGACAGGGCCGAGAAGGCCGCGAAGGCGAAGCAGATTCAGACCGGAACGGTCCCCGACCTGGCCGGTGGGTCCATCGGCAACATGTTCTACCTGAAGGACCGCACCGAGCAGATCGGAGAACCCCAGACCCTGAGGAAGACGGCCGGCTGCGAAGGCTGGATCGACGCGCTCTTCTATAAGGGCGACTGCACGATGACCGTGCAGATCCGCTACAAGGACTACCTCGATCTGTACCTGTGCACCGCGGACGTCCTGGACCCGTCGAAGGGCACGTGTCCCGCGAGCGAGACGGTGTATCTGGGCGAGTACGCGACGGACGAGCTGACCCAGGAGTTCACGCACACCATCACGATGGGCGAGTACCAGTCGAACGTCGACCCGGTGGACATCCTCTTCGGGCACTGGATCAAGTGCGGTCAGATGTGGCCCGGCGGTGAGAGCGGAAGCCTGGGCGGATGTGCCTGGGCAGCCGTGGACGTCGCCCTGCTGTTCTCCGGGAAGATCCTCAGGCCCATCGCCGACGGCATCACCGCTCTCGACGCCGCCATGCGTACCGGAATCGGCATCGCCGACGCCCTGCGGGGGCTGAAGGGGCTGAGGATCAATCCGCAGGCTCTGGCAGCCATCGAGTTCGAGGCCAACATGGCCGAAGCGGCCCTTACCTCGTGCAAGATCAACAGTTTCCCGGCCGCCACACGTGTGCTCATGGCAGACGGGTCACACCGCCCGATCAGCTCGCTTCGGGTGGGTGACGCGGTACTGGCCGGCGACCCGGCCACCGGGTCGGTCCGCTCCGAGCCGGTCACCGACACCTTCCAGCACGCGGCCGACGGTCTGGTCACCATCAGCCTTTCCGACGGCAGCAGCCTGGAGACCACACCCGGACACAAGATCTACGCCGAGAAGCGCGGATGGATTCTCGCCTCGGAACTGCGTACGGGAGACCGGCTGCTCCGCCCCAGCGGGGAGCTGATCACGGTGGCAGGCGTGGGTGGCGAAACCGACGCGGCATCCCAGCAGGTCTACGACCTCACGGTCAGCGGCCTGCACACCTTCTACGTCCGCGCTGAAGGATCACAAGCGTCGGACGTGCTCGTCCACAACTGCATCAACCTCGGCGACGAACTCCTGCCGAGTCTGAGGAAGTACAAGGACTCGGGCGAGATGCACGCGCTCGCGGAGCACGTGACCCCGACCCCGGCCCAGGCGTTCGCTCTGGCCCGGAGGAAGGGCGTGCCGAACTCGGTGTTCACCAGCCAGGAAATCGCCCAGCAGGCCATCGACCGCATCGTCGCGGACTACTTCACCACCGTGAAGGGCGGCCAGAGGGTACTGGACAAGGTCAAGTGGAAGAGGTTCGAACAGAGGGTCGCCGGAGCGAGGGAAGGCGAGGTGGTCCTGGACATCACAGGGACTTGGAATGCCTATCCTTCCCTGGGGAAGGCGTACCACCCGGACGGCGTCACGGTGACCACAGCCGGTAACAGCGTCTCGCTGAAACTGATGAAGGTGTCGGGCCACAGCGGCCAAGGGCGTGGTGGCTTCGCCATCATGACCGCCTTCCCGACGGGAACTCCATGACCCAGGAACGTCCGGCGTACTACGAGCTCGGCTACGGAACGGATTTCGGCCTGACCGCCCTGACCGCCCTGACCGAACGCCTCGGCCTTCCCGGCGCCGACACCGGCCCGGCCGCCGCCCTGAAGTGCGCGGAAGAGCTCGCCGACGGGTCCGAGGGCGAGGAGGCCGTCGAACTGGGTGAGGACGCTCGCCGGCTGCTGGCTTCCGAGCTGCCGGAACGAATCCTCCGCACGGTGTGGCTCGCCTCCACAGGCAACGCCTTCGACCCGGCCGACCACGGTATGACCTGCCGTGGATGGCTGGAGCGGATCTCGGAGGTGTCCACGGCACGGCTCCGGCAGAACAAGCGCTCCTACGCTCCGCCACCGGTGCGGCCGGTGCGGGACGCGGGACTGTGCCAGGCGGTCGTGGCGGAACTCCGTGCCACCGCCCCGGCCCTTGCCGGCGCGTCGGCGCTGCCGGACCTCGTCGACGCCCTCGAACGGGTGGTGACCGGTGGCGACGGTGACCTCGGCATGCGGCTGTTCCTCCGCGCGCTCAAGGTCCACGCCGTGCCCGTCCCGCATGAGCGATACCGCCGCCTGTTGGCACTTGGCCGGGAGTTCGGCTTCCCCGCAGGCGCCGTCCACGACGGCCTGCACATCGTCTGGCCGCAGGTCAGCGCCACCAGGCAGGGCGTCTCCGGGGACTTCGGACTCTCCCAGCTCGCCAGGCTGTTCACGGCGGGGTGGCACTACCGCACTCCCCGCGCGGCCGTCGAGAACGCCGTGACATACGACGGGTACGAGCGGCCTCCGGGCTCCGAGGCGGCCATCGTGTGGGAGGACACGCGCCGGATGCTCGACTCGGGGCTGTCCGACGACACCATCACCGTGCTGTGGCTGGCGGCGACAAACCGGGGCTACAGCATCGACGAGTGCGGCGTCGGCGGCCGGGAGTGGCTGGAGCAGGTCGTGGAAGTGTGCGAGGAGCACCTGGCCGCGGTCGCTCCCGCCCACTTCCCGGTGGCCCCGGCCGTTCACACCGATACCGGTGACGCGGTCCTCCGCGAAATCCGGGACATGGCGCCCCTCGCCGCGGGCAAGGCGATCAGCCCTGCATTCCGTCCCCTGGAGGGCACCGCGGTGATGGGAGCACTGGAACAGGTCGTCACACGGGTCGACCCCGACCTCGGGTTCCGCCTGTTCCTGCGGACACTGGAAGTCCTGCAACTGCCGCTCACCGAGGAGCGGTACGCCCGGTACGAGACCCTCAGCAGCCGTTTCCAGTACGGCGAGGACCATCTCCTCTTCTCGATCGACCACCTGGTGCAGCGCAGCTGACCCCCCTGCCCGTACCCGTACTCCCATCAGAGCGCCCCTCCTACCGGAGGGGCGCTCGCCTTGTAGGGCTCGCCGCTGCCGTGTGGACAGCACCCGCGCTCCCCCGCCGCGTACGGCGAGAACTTCGCCGGGATCAAGGAAGCGCACGCCCGCAGGTGCGGAAGGGCGCCCCGCTCGGCCTTGCTGTAGGTCAGACCGAGATCGGCAAGACGCACCCGCTGTCGGAGCGGCACGGTCGGGCGCTCGTGGGGCGGAACAAGCGCGACGACGTCCAGCACGGGGAGATCGACGGGCAACAGCTCGGCGTCGAGGTGTACGCGACCGCCGTCGTCGAGGCCGACGCTGCCGTGCGCCTCACCGCGGGCTGTCTGCTGCCGCCCGACTCCTACACGTCGACGTCGGCGCCGCGGCCGAGGCGCCGGGGTGCTCGGCCGGCCTTGCCGAACCGGCCCGGGAAGCCGTCGCCGCCTACGCAACCGCCCACCGCACCGCACACGGACCAGATGCGCGGGCGAGCCCGCACCCGGTGCTGCGGCGCGACCACCAGCATGCCGTCCTGGCGCCGGCCCATCTGGGAGACGGACGGGCCCTGCCGGGGCTGCTGACCGCGCTGGACGCCGGCACCGACGCCTGGCGCGCCGTGAACGCGGCCGGCCACCTGCCCCAGGCCGCGACGCTTTTGTAGGTCGCCCCGGGTGTGGACTCGTACAGGGCTACGGCATCGGCCTTGAACTCGTCCGAATAGTCCTTCATCGCCATCGGCGCTCTCCCGCCCCCTCTCTTGCGGGGTAGGAGCACGTCACCCGAGGATGTCTGCATGACTGTCAACAGCGTATGGAAGCAGATCGAACGGTGGCTTGAGAGTAATGCTCCGGCCAGCTATTGAGCCGAAACTGATGGGTTGCCTGCTCGTTGATGGTGTGTGATCGACGGTGGAGACATGAGGCGGTTGTCGCCGGCTGCGCAGGAGGATCTGCGGTTGCGGGTGGTGGCGGCGCTGGAGTCGGGGCGGGTTCGGACGTATGGGCAGGCGGCGGAGGTGTTCGGGGTCTCCACGCGGTCGGTGGGGACGTGGTGGCGAGCCAGCCGCGCGGGTGGCCGAAGCGCGCTGCTCGCGGTAGTTCGAGAACCCCGGGCGGGCAAAGGCGAGTTGATCGACGTGTCCGCTCGCGGGGCGGTCCTGGCGGCGATGCGTGACTACACCCCGGCCGACATCGGGCACAGCGGCGTGCTGTGGACCCGCGCCTCGGTCAGGGCGTTGATCAAGTTGGTGTGCGGGGTGGTGATGACCGAGCAGGGCGTGGGCAAGTGGCTGCGCCGGCACGGCTTCACCCCGCAGCGGCCCGCCCGCCGCTCCTACCGGCAGCGGGACGAGCAGGTCCAGCGGTGGCTTGAGGAGGAGTATCCGGCGATCCGGGCCAGGGCGAGTGGGGAGAAGGCCGAGCTGGTCTGGGCCGATCAGTGCGGACTGCGATCGGACACCGCCCCGCCCGGCCGCTCGTGGGCGCCGGCCGGGCAGACCCCGCTGGTCCGGGTGAATGGCCGCCGGTTCCGCGTCAACATCATGTCGGCGGTCGCCTCCCGTGGCGCGCTGTGGTTCACCGTCTTCCCCGGCAAGTTCAACGCGAAGGTGATGTGCGCGTTCCTCGACCGCCTCGCCCGCCAGGCCGGGCGGAAGGTCCACGTGATCGTCGACCGGCACCCGGTCCACCGCAGCAAAGCCGTCCGGGCCTGGCTCGCCGACAACGCCGAGCGCATCGAACTGCACCTGATGCCCGGCTACAGCCCGGAACTCAACCCCGACGAGCTGCTGAACGCCGACTTGAAACACCACGTCCACGCCGCCCGCGCTACCTCCGCTGACGACCTCGCCCGTGAGACCCGGCGCTTCCTGCACCGCAGACAGCACCAGCCCCGCATCGTCTGCGGGTACTTCGCCGCCCGACACGTCCGCTACACAATCCAGTAGGAAACCCATCAGTTTCGGCTCAATATCAGCGAACCGGCCCGCCCAGCCGAGAGCTTTGGATCAGTCTGTTTACAGGCACTGAGAGCCGGGCCGGCGGTGTAGATCCTACAGGCTGAGCAGTCATGAACCCTTTTTGTCCGGGGTGACGAAGCGAGCCCGGCAGCCGTCCGGCCTCGCCGGGTCGAGCACGCGGTACTCGGCCCACAGGTCCCCGAGCCCGCCGATCGCGGCGCCGACGGCGGCCACCAGGGCGGGCAGCGCGAGCGCCGCCCACTGCCACCCCCTACGGGCGGGCGCCGGGCGTCGCCGGAAGACCCGGACCGTGGCGGCGGCCAACAGCAGGGCCCCGCCGACCACCCAGTGCGGCAGCACCCACCCTGGCACGACCAGGATCAAGTCGGTCCAACTCACGAGGGCGGCGAGCGGGAACAGCCAGAGCGCCGCCGTGCGCCGCCGGTCTGTTTCCGTCACCATCCGCCCAACGTAAGGGACTTGACCAAAGTAATCATAACCTGGGGTAACGCCTTACGGTCGGTTGCGACCACACGCGCTACGCGCGGGCAACAACGGCGGCTGTCGCCGCCGAGGGGAGGCGCGGTCCGTCGGGCTGCGTCGTAAGGAACGCATGTTTCAGCACGTAAAACAGAAGATCGTCGTACTCCTCACCGTCCTGTGCCTCACCGCGGGCGCCGGTACGGCCGTGGCCGCCGAGCCGGCCGAGCGTCAGCCCACTCTCCTGGAGATGGCGGCCAAGGTCTCGAAGTACGCCAACTGCAGGTCGCTGCCGCTGCGCGAGCGACCTCAGTGCGCCAAGGAGTTCGCCCTCAAGTCCCTCAAGCTCAGCCTCGCCGTGGGCACGTACCTCCACATCTCCCAACCGGCGATGAAGGACGAGGGCGCGGCCTTCGCCGAGGTCAACAAGGAGATGGGGACACTTGCCGGTCAGCTCCGGCCCCTCCTGACCCATGCGAACCAGGAGGCGGACCCCGAGCGGAGGAAGGAGATATTCAAGCAGCTCGCCAAGACGTACAAGGCGGCCAGGCCGCACCTTGACAAGTTCCGCACCCAGCTGTTCCAGGCTTCGGAGCTGGCAGACGCGATCGGCGAGCCGTCCGCCGAGTTCACCACCCTCCTCTCCGTCTACCTGGGGGACTACTTCCCCGAGCGGAAGCCGGTCGAGCCCGTACCCGACGGCCCGAGCATCTTCGACGCGCTCGACGAGCTCAAGGGCATCGGCAAGGACATCGACCAGATCATCGCCGGCCTCGACCAGATGAACGAGGCCCTCGATGAGATGAACGCCACGATGGTCCAGGTCAACGAGAGCATCGACGGGATCAACAAAGGCCTGGAGCAGGCCAACCGGGGCATGGACAAGCTCAATGAGGGCGTCCGCGAGATGAACGAGGGCCTGGGTCAGATGAACACCGCCGTGCGCGGGTTCAACAAGACCGCGGACAAGATCCTCTCGGTACCGGACATCAAGTTCGATTTCTCACACATCAACGAGAAGGTCGGCGCGAACCAGACGCCGCCGGAGGTGCTCGCCGCCCAGGACCGCAAGATGGGCTCGCTACTCAACCTGCTCCCCGGCATCGGCGACGGCAAGGGCGTCGTGGAGGCCCTCCGCGGCAAGGACCTGGCCACCGGTGAGGAGCTGAGCGTCACTGACCGGGCCCTGGGCGCGCTCGTCGTGCTGCGCTGGGTCCGGACCGGCGGGACGCTCACCGCCGACGCCATCCGCGCTGCCCGCAAGGGCGACAGGGTCGCCGGGTGCTTCGACAGCTTCCCCGCCGGTACGCCGGTGCTGATGGCCGACGGGGCGACCCGCCCCATCGAGCAGATCGAGCCCGGCGACACCGTCCTCGCCACCGACCCCGAGTCGGGCGTCACCGGCCCCCGTCCGGTCGAGGGGACGATCTACACGCCCGACGACCGTGACTTCACCGGCATCACCCTCAGTGCCGACGCCGGCCGGGGCACCCTCACCGCCACCGACCACCACCCGTTCTGGTCGGAGAACCGCAAGCAGTGGACGGACGCGGCTGATCTCAACTCCGGCGACACCCTGCGCACGCCGGACGGCGCCACCGTCGAGATCGAGAAGGTCGCCCATTGGAAGGAACTCCGGGGCGCCTACAACCTGACGGTCAACGACCTCCACACCTACTACGTGCTCGCGGGCGCCACTCCCGTCCTAGTGCACAATTCCAACGGACTGTGCAGCAGGCCGGGGGCCATCGCGAAGGCGACCGGCTACTCTGTCAAGCAGATCAAGGATGCGATCCACAAGGTGAAGGCTCAGGGCGGGTGGCGCGGGATCGGCGGCAACAGAAACCCGGACATGCTCGTCGACCCCAGGACGGGGGACGTCCATCCGCAGATGCCCGACGGCCGTCCGGGGGACATCATCGGGAACATCTTCGAGCACCTGCCGGACCGGCCGTGATCGAGGAACTCGCCGACCGCTGGCTCCTCGGGCTGACGGGCACCCCCGTGGTGGCCGTCGACCGGCCGGGGCACGGGCAGGATGGGCCGGACCTCACCGTGACGCTCGCCGACGGCGTGGTGCTCACGGTCTCCGGACCAGTGCTCCTGACCGACGGCCCGGCGTTCGCGCCGGGGGCGGCCGCGCTGTCCGTCGAGGAGTCGGACCGGCTCGTCGGTGCCACGGTCCGGTCGGCGGTCGCGTTCAAGAACGGGTCCCTGCGGATGGTGTTCAGTACGGGCCATCACCTGAGCGTGCGGGGAGCCGGGCCCGGGGAGACGGCTCGCCTCCAGAAGCCGGGGGTGTTCCGCTGGTCGTGCCACCAGGGGGTCAGCGACATGAAGATCTCCGGAGGTTTCTGAGCCTTTCGAGTCTTTTGAGAGAGCCCGGGTCGGCAGTCGTGTATCCACGGCCGCCGGCCCGGCTCTCAGCCTCGATCCACCGCGTGATCTTTGATCACGCGGTGGATCGAGGCTGAGCGCACGTTGGACAGTCCTGCGCATAACGAAGCTCCTGGTAGACGGGTTCTCGACCAAGATCACCCGCGCCCGCGCCCGCGCCCGCCAGGAGCTTCGTGTGCTTGTCTCTCCTTCCTCGATTGATCTGTCCAGCCGTACCTTGCGGCTCCTGACCAGGCGCCTGGCAGCCCGGCTCCAGGAGACCGGGACGCGGTGGCGGCGTCTGCCGCGCCCGGCTGCACGCCCGCGGCCGCTGCCCGGGGCGGCTGGCCTGGCCCGCCTGCCGGCATGCCATCGAGAGCACTACCTCACCGCCCCTTCCCCCACGGCCGGGTCGGCCTCGCTCTGCGCTGACCCGCCGGCGCCGGCCGGTTACAGCGGGGCGTGGCAGCCCTCGCCCTCGTTGGGCTGCCGCCGGTCTGACCGGGCGCGCGGGCCGCCTTACCGGACCGGAACATTTGGCTGGAAAGCAGGCTCGAGGTGGTGCGGAGGACCGTGGCGGGCAGACTCAGGGAATGCATGGGGGAGCGCGCGCAGGGGCGTACGGGATGGGCACACGGGGGCGCGTGGCGGTGGTCTGGTGACGGCGTATCACATCAAGCATCTGCCGACCGGGACGCTGCCCGAAGACGGTGTCGGCACCTGGTCCGTGACCCGGGAGGGTGTCGCCTCCCGGTCCGTGTCCGGAGGCGGCGTCGCCACCTGGGCTGTGGCCGACGCCGAACAGTGGCGGAAGGCGGCGGTCCCGACCGTTCTCGCCCCGGTCGTGGGCGGCTGGGTCCTGGCCGTCCTGGTGGCCGCGGCGTGCGTCCTGCTGTTCGGGCTCTCGTCCGCGTCCGCGGCCTGGCACAGCGGGCCCGGGAACGGGACGGACTGGCTGAGGTATCCGGGTCTGATCCTGCTGACAGCCCTGCCGCTCTGGTACCGGTACGTGCCGGTCGCGGCCATACCGGCGGCTGTGTTCGTCGCTGTGGAAGCAGCTCTGACTCTGGCCCGGTCCGGCGACGTGGACCATCCGGCGAGGGCCGGGTGGCTGGTCATCCTCGCCGCCTGCGCCGTCGCGTTCACAGGAGGCTGTCTGCGGCTGCGGGCCCGACGCCGACAACGGGCCCTGGCCCTCGCCGCTGCGAACAAGCGCCGCTTCCCGTTGCCCCAGGGCACCCCGGAATCGGACGACCACCGCGGACACCAGCAGGTCTACCTCGGGCTGGCGCTCTGCCTGGTCGCCGCAGTCATCCTCACCGACGGCCTGTTCGGGGAACCGACCGCGTCCGGCCTTGCCTACGACGCCGTCGGGCAACAGGGCATCGGCCTGGTGCTCCTTGTGGCCGGTACGACCTTCTACGGCCGGGGCCAGCTCGCCCACCGGGCGGCCCGGCGCTTGCACGGGGAGCCACAGCCGGCCCTGATCGTCGGCGTGCGCGCCGGGGCGGACGGGCGCCACTGGGTGTGCGCGGACGCCCGCACCCGCTCGGCAGCGCCCCTGATCGCGTACGTTCCCCGCAAGAGCGACACCCGCGCCAGGACGCGGCTTCTGGGCAGCGGCTCGGCGTACGGAGTGGGGAACGGGCACCACGACATCGACCCTGAGCACGAGCCCTTCGAAGCGGTCCTGTACGGCACCCTCGCGGAGGGCGACGAAGTCGTCCTCGAGTACGCCTGTGCCGAATACCACCGCCACCAGGAGATGGGGCGGATGTACGCGACCGTGACCACTGCCCCGCTCCGCCCGGACCGCCGCCACGGGCTGGGCCCGTGGGAACCCGCGGACGGCCCAGCCCGGCAGCGTGAGCGGCTCCGCGAGGACCGGGAGAGGAAGGAACGCCACCGGGAGGCGCAGCGCGAGGCGGAGGAGCGCCGCAGGAACCCACCTCGCGGCTCGTCGACCCGGGGGCGCGGGAGCGACTCCGGCAACCGTCACAACGGGGGCGGCTGCGGCTCCAGTTGCGGGTCGGGCTGCGGGGGCGACTGAACCTCGGCCGACGTCATCAGCCCGCCGCCAACAGTCAGTTGTCAGCGACCGGGCGTGGACAGCGGGTTCCACACGGCTCAGTGCGCCCAGTTGAAGAGGCCCGATTCCAGTTCGATCCGTGCGTTGCCGCCGGACGCGGCACACCCACCATCTACGGCGCGGCCACCCTCTTGAGCACCAGGGTCGGCGGCCCGTCCGGATCGTGACGGAAGTACACCGTCCCCTGTCCCTCCGCGTAGAGCTGGATCCCGGCAATCCTGCCGAGTCCACCGTCACCGACCGACAGGTAGACGAAGTCGCTGGCGGCTTCGTTGTCGAGGAACTCCCATCGGCCACTGAAGTCGGCGGGGCCGGAGAACCCGTCAGTCGACACGTCGGTGGCCGAGAACGTCCCGCCGGAATCGAGCGTGATCTCGCCGCCCGTCTTGTCGTTGCGATACACACCGGGCAACTCAGCGGGGTCGACCGGCGCCATGCACCCGGAAATGAGTACCGCAGGAGCCGCCAGGGCGGCGACAAGCCACCGTCGACCCGTCCCTCTGGCCACCACAGCCCCACCACGCACGTTCACACCACTCACGGTCACAGACCTCTCCCCAAAGGTTGCACATCCAGCCCCGCGGCCCCACACCCTTATTTGAACATGCTCAAAAGTCACGGCTTCCCTCGGGTCCCCCAACCGTCCGCCCGGTCAGGCGCCGGGCCCAGTACCCGCCTCGCGGCTCCCACACCCGACCGCGTACGGGCGCGGGCGGGCGCGGGCGGGCCGGTGGGCACGGGAGACGGTGGTCGGAGCAACGACCCCGCTCAGGGGGCGGCGACGGCGGCTTCGGCCAGGTCGGCTGTCCGGGGGCCACGGCGGCGGGGTCCTGTGCCTCGGCGTTTTCGTCGTTGAACCAGTAGTCCCCGGCCGCCAGGTACCGGAAGGAGTGCGCGCTCTCGGCCGACAGGGCGACCGTGACGGCCCGATTGCCGTCCTTGCGCGGTGTGAGGGTGTGGACGCCGGGCTGCCAGTCGTTGAAGTCGCCGACCACGCTGAGCGTGCCGGCCGGGGTGTCGGCGGGAAGGACGAAGGTGACCTCGGTGCGGTCCTTGCGCGGCGTGCGCTCCAGCATGGCGATCGGCTCCTGCCGGGCGCGGGATGGACGGGCGAGGGATGGACGGGTTTCGCGCCCATCCTCCGCACCGGAACCACGGCCCGCATGCCGGCGCATCTGTCCCCGGGCCCGGCACCACCCCCTCCCGCCACATCGCGTAGCCGAGGAAATGCGAAAAGTGATGCCTCGTGTCAGCTTGAACGGGAGGAATCCGTACCCCACACATCAAGGAGTCGCCGTCATGGGTGGTAAGCAGGACAAGCGCCAGGAACCGGGCAAGGGCCGCGAAGAGCAGCAGCGCCCGCAGCGGCCCGGGCAGGACCCGGTCCACCCCCAGCCCTCCACGCCGTCGCGTGGCGGTCAGCGCCCGGAGGAGTCGGGGCGTCGCCGCGAGGAAGACGTTCGCGACGAGCGCCACCTGCGCGACGACGCAGTCTGAGCCGAAGCGGTATCCCACGCACGCAGAGTCCGGCCGGGCTCGTAGTGACCCGGCCGGGCTCTGTCACGCCACGTCGCCTCAGACAGGACGGCAGGGCCTGTCTGAGGCGGGGTGGGAGGTCTTGCGGCAGGCAGAGTCCTACGCGTCGTCGCCGAACCGTTCGTCGGCGTGTTCGTACTGGGCCAGGGCCTGGCCGAGGCCGAACCAGGTCGCCGGCCATGTGGCGACGAAGATTCCCCACCGGTCGGCCCGGTCGACGCCCATCGGCTCCACCTTCATCGACGTCACCCATGAGGCGACCGACAACCCGATGGTCAGGCAGGCGACGGTGTACGCGTGCTCGCTCCGCAGGCCCTTTTCGTGCAGAAACTTGACGATCATGGCACTCCTCGTGATTCGACGACGGAGCTTCCACCGTCGCCCACACCCCCGTCCCTCGCATCCGGAGCCCCGCCCGTCCCGGCATCGCCGGCGCCGCGGCCCGACCGCCCCACCCCGGGGAGCCCAGATTCACGACGGCAATCGTGGGGGCGACGCCCGCCGGCGGGTGGAGGCTGCATCGGTAGGGGTGCGCCGCGGCAACGTAAAGGCGCGGCTCGTGCGGCGTTGCGTACCGGGGTGGCCGAGATGTCAGACCCCGGGATCCCCCAGAAGCACCACGAATCCGTACGCAAGGAGGGAGAGAGTCGCGAAGAGAAGAACGATCGCGGTGAACCCGAGCAGAGACGCGGCGGATACACCGCGAGCAGACCGTCGGCCGTCCCGACGATTCCCGCTCCCCATGGAAGAAGAATTTCGTGTCATACCGGGCCAGTTCCCCATAATCAGGACATCAATCCCGGCTCTTCTGCAGTAGCGGCACGGACACCGGAGCGGCCGGCTCCAGGCGGCCGGAATGCGGCAGCACCATTTCGAGCACCGAGGAGTCCGCCATGGACGTCCCGGACATTCGGGGGTCGGCGGTGGCCTTGGGGGTGCGGGATGTCCGTCGGCCTGCGACGTCGGTTCCCGGAAGGGCCGGTGGGACCGCCACCGAGCGGTCCCACCGGCTGTTCGGCAGGGCTATCGCTCCTGGTTGAGGGGGAGGGCGATGTCGGTGACCTGCTGCTGGCGGGGGAACGTCCCGCGGCTGGTCGCCTTGCCGGTGAGGATGTTGACCTCGTACAGGCGGTAGATACCGTTGGTGCCGGTGCTGAGGGTGGCGAAGCCCTTGTTGGTGCCGGTCTTGGGCGAGTAGTAGATGTCGAAGCCGGCGTCGAGGGCGGCGTTGACGCCGAGGTTGCCGGTGGGGGCGAGGGTGCCCGCGTTGGCCGGGGACTGCAGGGAGATCCGGTCGGCCAGCGTGTCGAGGTCGAAGAGCGTCGTCGCGGTCGCCGCGTTCAGGTCGTTGTTCGTGTAGGCGGCGCCGGTCACCCCCAGCGCGGTGGACGGCGGGGTGGTGGGGTTGGTCAGCGTGCCGTCGACGGTCGTGCCCAGCGCCGCGGCGGCGTCGTCGATGTTGTGGCGCAGGTTCTGCCCGGTGTCGGAGATGACCCGCAGCCGGTTGGCGGCCGGGTTGAAGTCGACGCCGAACCGGGTCCCCGCCAAGGCGACGGTGAGCTGGGAGACCTTCACCGCGCGGGCGTTGCCGGTGTTCAGGGTGTAGATGCCGCCCCGGTCCCCTACGCCGTAGAGCCTCTCGTTCTGCACGCGGAAGTCGATGCCCACCAGCCTGGTGTCACCCGACAGGCCGGCCACCCTGCCGATCGGGAAGGTCTTGGAGGGCTGGTCGACGTCGAACTCCACCAGCCGCTGGCCGCCTCCGGTCAGCCCGACCGCCCGCAGGTCGTTGTGTGCCATGGCCGGCAAGGTTTCCGGCGGGGTGTCCGTGTCCGACGCCGCCAGCGCGGGGGTCCCGCAGGCGGTCGCGAGGACAACGGCGAGAGCGATGGCAGTGCTGCGAGTACGCATGTTCACCTTTCACAGAAGCGTGACGTGACGAGCCCTCCCCACACTGGCGGCCCGCACCGTGCCCGATGCGGGACAGGCACGCGCCTGGACGCGGACTCCAGCCCGAGACCACCCCAACGGCTCACAAGCCACCCCCCGCCATGCCCATCACGGACGCACCAGACTGCGGGCGGTGGCAAACTCCGTACGACCCTCGCTGTCGCTGTATCGCTTCGGGTCCGGCACCTCTCTGCCCGCGGATTGTCCGTGTCTGCTGGCATACGAGTGGCGGGCGGCGCCTCGCCGGTGTGGCGGGTACCCGCACCAAGGGGCCCCGCGCGTGTGCTGGTGCGGCCTGGTCGCCCCGGGAGCGGCCTGCCACTCCGCGACGAGAGCCGCGTAGATCAGCGCCAGTGCGAAGCGGGGACCCTCTCCGCTGCCCAGGGCTCACCTGGACCAGCCGCACCGTCATGGTCATCTTCTGTTCAACGCGCAACCACCCGGCTGGTTGCTCCGGTCTGGGGCTGCCGGGCGGTATCGGAGTCCGCTGCGCGCCCGCGTTCTTCCCGCCGCCCGTTCCTCCGGCCGGCCGGTTGCGGCGCAAGGCCGAGGTGGACGGCTGTGCCGGTGGCGTCCAGGACGCGGGCGACGGCGGGATGGAGCGGGCCGCTGAGGTGGAAGCCTGTTCCGGCGCGGGCCGCTTCGGCCTTCGCCCACAGCAGGGCGCGCAGGCCGGAACAGTCACAGAACGACACCCCGCTGATGTCGATGCGCAGCAGGGCGGGGTGGCCGTGGAGGGATCTGCGCACCGCGTCGCGGACGGCCGGTGCGGATTCCACGTCGAGTTCGCCGGTGAGGTGGAGGAGCCCGTAACGGCCCGCGACGACCACCGTGCGGGTGGCCCGGCGAGGCGGTCGGATCACGCCCGGCTTCCGCGGGACCGCTGTGTCGAGGCGGCGCATCAGCTCGCCCCCTCCTCAGGCCGCTGCCGGTGGGTTCGCCGATCCGGAGGAGCGGCGGTGCTCGGCGTTGATGCGCTGGGCTTCCTGCAGCTGGTCTTCGAGGATGACGATCCGGCAGGCCGCTTCGATGGGCATGCCCTGGTCGACGAGCTCGCGGGCGCGGGCGGCGATGCGGAGCTGGTAGCGGGAGTAGCGGCGGTGGCCGCCGGCGGAGCGGAGCGGGGTGATCAGGCGGGCCTCGCCGATCGCGCGCAGGAAGCTCTGGGTGGTGCCGAGCATGTCGGCGGCCCGGCCCATCGTGTAGGCGGGGAAATCATCGTCGTCGAGACGGCCGAAGGAGTCGTCTGCGGTCATTTCACCTCTCTGTGGAACATGCGGAGGGGCCCTGGTGCCTATGGCACCAGGGCCCCGAAGGAACTGCTACACCATCTGCCGGCCCTGGTACTGCGCCGGCCTACTTATCCGCGTGCCCGACCGGAATGCTGCCGGGGCTGCGGGGATCGCGGTTGCTCGACCGGAGACCACCTCACTCACGATGTCCTGCGGTACCCGGACTCGCGTGGCGTCCGGGCGATCCTGATGGCGCCCAATCCCTCCGTTCATCCCTCGGATGATCAACTACCTACCACTGGGAACTGCTGTTACTGCCGATACTGCGGGTACTGCTCCACTCAGAACTGCTGGTGATGCTGGTACTGCTGGTGATGCGAACTGCTTGTACTGCGCGTGGCCTGATCAAGCGCCACGCTTTCGGCAGCCAGCCCCGTCGCCCGTCCTGCGTCTGCTCTGGCTTGGAACCCCACTGCCAAACTTCCCGGTGCGCGCGCCCGCAGCCGACGCCTTCACCGAGGTACTACTCCACTGGCTTCACTGCTGGGTACTGCTGGTACTGCCTGTGGTGGCCCCTGATGACTGCGGGCCACCCGGTCCGGTGATCAGTACCGTCGCCGTCCTACGACAACCCTGGCTTCGACACTCCACCACCGCACCGTCATATGGGTACTACCTGTACTGCGGATACTGCCTGCCCGGCAGTTCGTCTCTGCCAGGCCCTTCGGCCTCTCTGGGCTACGAGAGAAACCATAGCCACACCACCGCCCAATGTCTACTCCGGCCGTCACAGGTTTTCGTGCGGTAGGCGGAGAGGTAATCGAGCCCCGTGGAGCACAGGCAGCCGCCGCCGGGCGGCAGCATGGGGAGCGGGCTCCCGGAAGTCGGCGGCGTCATGGAGCGGCGGACGTGCCGGGTGCCCCGACAGCCGGCGCGGACCGGCGTACGGTCACGGTCACGGGCACTGGTACGCGGGGCCCGGGGGCGGGTACGGGCGGCCGGGGAGTTCGGCGACGCCGTAGAGGACGATCCGCTCGACTCTGACAGCTCCCCCGGCAGCCCGTCGCCGGCGGCTTCGGATCGCCTCCAGAAGCCGCATCGACCGTTCCTGGTCGCCTTGGCCCGCGCCGAGGGACGGGGCCCGGCGCGGGGATGCCCGGCGCCGGTTCGGCGGCCTGCGGAAGGTGCAGGGCGCCGGAGCGCCACGCACGGCCCAACACCACGGCGGCGGCCAGCAGGGTCGAAACCAGGCCCACGACCTCGTACCCGGACCACTGCACCCACCAGCCGATCGCGGCCAGCACCGTCCCCGCCAGCGGGCAGCCACCTGCCCGCCGTTACCTGCCCGTCGTCACCATCCGCGTCCCCCTTCCTCCCAGTTCTCTCCGGTCAGGCGCCGGGCCCGGTACCCGCCTCGCGGACGGCGTGCCGCTGGACTTCCTCCGAGGGCGCCACCAGCGGCCCCGCCGGAGACGGGGCAGGCTGCGGCCGGTACATGGGCGGCCGGTACAAGGTGGCCACGGCGGCCGTGCCGCCCAGCACCGACAGGGTGAAGTCCGCCTGCACCAGACCGAGGTGGCCCGCCCGCGCCCGGATACCCCGCTGTCCACGCCCGGGGGGAGTTCCAGCCGTCACCGCGTACGCCTCGCGCCCTTGGCCGGGGCAGCCTGCCGGCGGTGGGCGGGGATCGCGGCGTCGGCCGGGGCCGGCTGTCCGGGAGCCCGGCCACGCCGGGGAGGCCAGGATCGCGTCGCGCACCAGGCCGACTGGCATCGTCGCTTCCAGGAGGTCGTACACCGATCACGCCGTCGTGAGCGGTGGCTTGGACGACTTCGAGGTGACAGTGCCCGAGGGCCGGCTGGTCGTCTTCTCCGACAGCCGTGTAGCGGCGCTCAGCGCACCGTTCGAATCTGCGGAGGGGAGCCCTGCCACCGACGAGACCGGGACGGCCCCCCTCACAGCGGTACGCTTCCGCGTCGTCGGCTCGGAGTCCGACCCCCAACCGCCATGGCGGCCACCCAGGCCGTCACGAACGGCGACCTGATCCTGATTCCCCTGAGCTGGGCGATGGCCTTCGCCTCATGCCTCATGCCTCATACGCAAACGAGCAGACGCAGCAGTCGTATACCCCTGGAACTGACACCAGTCGGCAAGCCCAGGCCGGCCGCGAACACCCGCTCCTCCACGGGCAAGACCCTGTCGGAGCGTGCACAGGAGGTCGTGTCCGCCGTTCTCGGCAGCCGGATCCACGTCCCCGACCTGCTCGACCGGCAGGCCAACATGGTGACGCAGCCCGCCGAGCTGTGGGACATCGCCGAGGCGCCGGCCCGGTACCAGTTGGTGGACGGCCAACGAGATCACCGGCCTCTACGGCGCCCTGTACGACACCGAGACCCCCGTCAGCCTCACGAAGGACTTCGAACCTGCCGGTGCTGGACGAACCCACCACCCACCGCGGCCTACAGGCCGTAGAACAGCTCGAATCCGCCCTCGACTCCTACAACGCGGCCCTGCTGCTGGTCTCCACGACCCCCGACTGCTGGAAACCTTGGCTTGTTCTCTATCTTCTGGCGCTTCTGAAGTGGTGCGGGCAGGGTGGGCGGCATGACAGACAGTTCCGACTCTGTTCCCGCGGATGTAGAGGATCGCCAGGCCATAGAGCACCTCCTCGATCGTCCCTTGAATCAGACATGGCCGGCGGGTGCATTGGCACCGGGCACCCGGGTCACGGTCGTTCGGGACCCGGGCTGGGACGGGCCTTGGCAGGTCGAGTTTCCCGGAACGATCGATGCCATGGGTTCACCCGTGCCCAACGAACATGCCCAGGCGCTCAGCGGCGAGCTCCTGTACTGGGTCACCTTCGACGCGCCGCAGTACGACAGCAGCGGGGACGGTCCCTATCGCAAGGCCCAGGTCTGGGGTCGTTACCTGCGGACGGAGCCTGAGCCCGCGGTGTAAGGATGCGGCAGGTCATGTTGCCGCGCTCGGATCGTCCATCGAGCAGTGAGTCTGTAGGGTCGGCGGATACACCCCAACAAGCCATCGCGATGGTCGTGGAACGCCTGCCGTTCGGCTGTGGTGGTCCCGCCTTCGTGGGCACACCTGAGGAGTTCGCGACTCACGAGGCATCTGAGCACCCATCGCAGACGGACGAACGTCAAGGAACACGTTCGGTGTGTGTTTGAGCTCTCTGGTCAGGGCGTCCGTACGGCTGGACGGTGGGGCTTGTGGCGTCCCGTGACTGGCCCGGCGGTACTGCCGGGAGTGTGGTGTTCCGGCCGATATCCGGGCCGTGACGTTCCTCTTCGGTCGGCGGTACACCGGATCGAGCTCGTAATACTGGCCGTGGCCGTGGCGGAGGCGGTCAGCAGGCGCAAGCCCGTCTCACTCTGGCACCGGGGCGGCGGCGCGCCGCCGAAGGTCTTGCACCGCCAAGGCCACGCCCCGGCCATCGCACAGCAACGCCCAGAGGCCCATCGGGACAACCAGCCATCGCCATACAGTTTGGAACTGTGTGATCACGGCGACCACGAAGACGATCTGGAACACGCAGAGCACCAGGTTGCCCAGCAGTCGTTCAACGTCCCGGCCGCTCCGGGGTGGATCAGTCGAGCCAGATGAGCATCGCGTGATCGGTGGATGCGGCACCCCGGAAGAACTCCGTAAGGGGCGTGAACAGGTCGCGGGCCCACTCCAGCGAGGCAGGCGAGTCCCAGATGTGGGGATAGACCTCGGACTTGGTGAGTTCGGAGGGGTCGACATCCCGGATGAGCTGGTCATACGTCGTCTGCCGCAGGATGTCGGCGGCCAGCAGCACCCGGTCCGGGGTCAGGTATTGCTGCGGTCCGTAGCCCCAGTCATCGGTGGCGAGAGGTCTTCGCCGTGGACGATGTCGACTGGGAAAGCGGAGCGTTGCAGGAGGAACCCCAGCAGGTGCCATGTCTGGTGCGTGGTGAAGTGCCGCGCTTCGGCCGTCTACCGCCACTACGCCTGACCGGCACCGTGCCGTGAGGCGAGGGAGCGGTACCGACCCTGTGGTCAGTACCGCTCCTTCATCTGTTTCAGCCCGCATCGGCGGGGCCGAGCAGGCGCGTCGGGAGGCTCCGGGTCGGCCCCGCCGACGTGGTCACGAGCGGGAGGAGGCCTCGAGTTGCTGCTCCAGAGCCGGGCGCGGGCAGCGCCAGGAACGAGGCGAGGCCGGGCGTCAGCGGCACGGGATCAGCTCCCGGTGCGCCACTGGTGTCCGGGCAGGAAGTGCACGTCGTAGCGCTCCGGCACGGTGGCGAACTGGTGCGGTCCCGGTACGTACGGCTCGGCCGGCAGGCCGAGTTCCCCGGTCGGGACGCCGAGGTCCTCGAAGAACCGCTCGAAGGTGCCGCCGGGTCCCGCGGCCACGCCGACCACCCGGCTGTGGTGGCGCTCGATGCGGTAGGCGTGCGGGCAGTTCTTCGGTACGAAGCCGAAGTCGCCGGCGGTGAGCAGCCTTTCGTCCTGCTCGCCCTCCAGGTCCTCGACGAACAGCCGCACCGCGCCGTCGGTGATGTAGAAGACCTCGTACGTGTCGCGGTGGACGTGGGCCGGGATCACGTCCCCCCTGGGGCCCTCGACGGTGAAGAAGTTGAAGACGTTCTCGGTCTGCTCGCCGCCCGTGTAGACGGTGACCAGGTCGGTGAACAGGTGGGCGCGGTCGCCCAGGCCCTTCTCGATGAAGTACGGCTTCCCGGGCTCGGCCGGGATGTGCGACCGCGGGCGGCTGGGACGGGCGAACTCCATGGTCATGAGAACCTCCGGCACGACGGGAACGACGCATGTCAGGCTACCTGACATGCATCGCCGGTGGTGCCCCCGTACGGTCGCTATCCTCGAAACCCCGTCCCGCGAGGAGCCATGACCACCCCCGCACCCAACCTGCCCCTGCTGCTCACCGAGGCCAAGCGCTGGTTCGACGACGCGTTGCTGGCCAGCATGCGGGCAGGCGGCGAACAGCCGGTCACCGTAGGGCAGGCGGCCGTCTTCGCCGCCCTCGACGAAGAGGGCACCACGGTCTCGGGGCTGGCCCGCCGGATGGGCGTCACCCGGCAGACCGCCCACCAGGCGGTGCACGCCCTCATCGGCATGGGGCTGCTGGAGCAGGCGCCCGATCCCGCCTCCGCCCGTAGCCGACTGATCCGCCCCACCGCAGAGGGCTCCCGTGTGCATCGACGCGCCCAGGACACGCTCACCGTCATCGAGGGCGTCCTGGAGGAACGCATCGGCGCCGAGGCCGTCGGCGCCCTGCGCAAGGCATTGTCCGCCCCCATGGGGGAACCCCCGCTGATCGAAGCGCCCTGAGCGGCATCGGCCCGCGGCCGGCAGCTCGCCAGCGAGCGACCGGGGGGTGGCCTGGCCGAGAACTCCCCTCAGGATGACCTGCGGTGTGGCCCGGTCCGCCGTGCGCCAGTGCGGGCGGCCGGCTCGCCTCCACGCGATCCGTCAGCGCGGGCATCTCAGTTGATGCTGACCACGGCGTACGCCTCCCCGTTTCCCGGCGGCCGCGTCCATGAGCGGGTGGTGAACGCGTGCAGCCGTCCGTTCGTGATCGCATGGCGCGGCAGTTGGACACCGAACTCGCCGGTCACGGCCTCCAGTAGTGACCGTTCCGCCTCGGTGCCCTCCTCCCGGGAGCCGAAGAACCGTTCCGGGTCCAGTGCCCGCGGTATGTCCCCGGTTCGGCGTGTCGCTCCGTCCGCGTAGGTGAAGGCGTACTGCTCGGCACCGTTTTGCGCTACGGAAAGGTGGAAGAACGGCGTCCCGCGCCAGGTCCTCAGGCCGCTCCACACGACCACCGCACGGGTGCCCGCGCTTGCGGCCGCGGCCGGGGAGATGAACCGCTGCGGGTCGAAATGCGCAGGGGCGCTGTCGAAGGCGAAGCTCCAACGGGTGCCGGCCCGGCCGACCGCCATGAGGGCCTTGTCGTCGTAGGACGAGAACTCCGTCTGCCCGCGGAGCAATCGGTGGCGCGCTTCGTCGGACGTCATGGGATCGCCCAGCGCTTCCTCGCTCCCGTCCGCGAGGCGTCCGGGCAGGTCCTCCGGCTTCACACCTTCGACCAGGACGAACCGGTAGGACGTGCGGTTGCCGCCGGGGACGGGGTGCGCGAGCCACGCCAGGTCGTTCGGGTCGAGGCCGGCCGTCGGGCTCGGTGCCTCACCGGCCTGCCCGCCCCTGGGGGTGGACAGCAGCTCGCGGCCCCGTTCCGGGGTCAGCAGGGGCCCGAGAAGGGGGTCGGCCACCCACCCCAGCGGCGCCAGGTGGTCGGGTCCCAGCGGCTGCCACACCGGCAGGGCGTCCATCAGCGTTCGCCATGCCCCGTCGGTGTTGCCCCACCGCGCCAGCTCCCGTGCCCGTTCGACCGCTTCCCCGAACGGTCCGGCCGCCGTGTACCGGTAGGTGCCGTTGCGTACCTGCTCCAGCGTCGCGTAGGCCAGCGACACCACGTCGTCGCCGGCTCCCTGAGGTGGAACATCAGCGTGGAGTCGTCCCTGTACGAGTGCGCCGCGTGCTCGGCGACCAGCGCCGGCAGTAGCTCGGGCGCGTACTGCGGGTCGGTCACCACGTCCGCGAAGTACACCATGTAGGTCTGTCCGAGCAGGCGGCGCATCTGGTCACCCAGCCCGGCGGCCCGCGGTCTGCCGTACTCTTTCGCCTCCACGATCGTCTGGCGTCGTACGGTTTCCTCATCCAGCTCGGCGAACTGGTCCACGACTCCGACGCGAAGCAACCGGGCCGTCCTGCCACCTGATGGATCACCGTCACCAAAGTGTGAGCCGACTGCCCTAGCGTCACGCCACGACAACGCGTTTCCGGAGAAGCGGGAATCCGGCTCGGCCGAACATATGCCTCTTCTGTCGAGTCGCGAACAAGACCTCGAGCCTTCGGCGGCGCTCGGCGTGGGGCAGGGTCAGCAGCTCGGTGCCGTCGGCCCGGAGGGCGTCGAAGGCGATGAAGAACGCCGGGGTCTTTCCGGCGAGCGCGGTGGCGGTGCGGCCGCGGGCGGCGGCCCGGCGCTGGAGGGCTTCGAAGGACAACCGCCCGCCCGGCTGCGGTGTCCCGGACGACGAGCTCGCCGCCGAGGACCGGGCCCCCGGGCAGCTGTTCGGCGGCCGCGACCGGATCGGGGCATCGGTCCTGGACAAGGCAGCCGCACCGGGTCTGCACGAGCAGGCCGCCGACGGGGCCGGTGGGGGTGAAGAGGATCGTGCGGTGGCTCGAACTTCTGCTCCGCCGCCAAGACGCCCGCCAGGACGCCGGAGCCGGGGACGTGCTCGGCGGCCCGGGCGAGCATCGGCTCGAAGGGCGGGGTGAGATCACTCGGGGATGACCCTCCTACCGGCGCTCCGGACCTGGCACTGGCACTGGCACTGGCACTGGCACTGGCAGCATTTGCCGTCTATGCGGGCGTTGCCCGGGGATTCGGCCAGAGGGGCTCTGCCGCGTCAGGCTCCAGGGTGGGTCGGCGGGGCGTACCGCTGCGGCCGCCGCGTGGCAGTTCTTACCCCACGGTGCCGCGCGCTCTTTCAGGCATTGCCATTCGTTGGCGGCCGCCAGGTTGGCGGTGCGTTCGGCGCCGTTGGACGGCACGTCAGTGGTCTTTGCCGAAGGCGATGTCGATGTAGTCGAGGTCGGTGATCTGGACTCTGGTGAGGTCGTTTGCCCGGGCGCCGCCGTCTTGGAAGTACACGTCCTTGAGTGCTTCGGCGACGATTGCGCGCATTTCGCGATCGCTGGCGCCCTGGCCGCGGGCGTCGAGGAGGCGTTGTGCGTAGGCGGGGGGGCAGGCGGACCGTCAGTCGGCGGAAGCGGCCGTCGTCGGTGGTGCCGACGGGCGCGGTGTATCCGAACCGGGCTCGCATTTCCACGGTGAGGCCGGTGCTGGTGGCGGCGTGCCGGCGGCGGCGTTCGCGGACCTGGGGCTGCCAGCGGGAGCGGACGGCCGCGTCGATGCGGCTGGTGATCTCCTTGGGCGGGGTCTTCCGGTCGCCCTTGCGGTAGCGCTCCACCGAGCGCTGGCTCACCCCGATCTCCTGGGCGATGGCCTTGGTGCTCTTCAGCTGGCTCATCAGGTAGTTCAGCCGGGCCTTGAGGGATTTGGGCGGCTGGCGGGTGAACGTGTCACGTTCCGCGTGTTCCAAAGCGTCGTCGATGTCCCCCACGGCCCTACTCCCCTTCGTCCAGGACGGTGTCGCCGCCCTTGATGTGGCGGGCCGGATTGAGGCCCTGTTCCATGAGGCCGACCGCCCACAGCATCGACTAGACGCCTTCCAGCTTGGCCAGGCCCGGCATCGGGCCGAGGCGGAACCCGCCCGGCTGCGGCTTGCCGGACGCCGCGTACGGCAGGAAGCTCAGCGGGCTCTCCCCCGGCGAGGGGTAGACGACGCAGTCGGACAGGACGGCGAGCGGGTACAGGCCCGTCAGGTTCACCATGTTGGACAGCTTGCGGTGCATGTTGACCCGGCTCTTGCTGATGACGGCGGCACGGATGTCGGGGCGCCACGTCGGCCGCTGAAGGGCGGGCCACCGCTCGCCGGCGGTGTAGTCCTTGCCCTGCGGGCGCTCGCGGAGCTTGCCGATGCCGCCCTTCACGGTCGCCTTGACGGCGGCGAGGACGGCGGCCAGGGCCGGGTCGGTCTGCTTGTACCGTTCCATCGCGGCGAGGAACCCGGTGTCGGACAGGTCCTTGGTGATGCCGAGGTCGGCGAGGGTGTCCACGTACGCGGTCTTGAGGCGGTCGTGCCACGGATCCAGGTACGCGCCGGTCTCGCGGCGCAGGTACGCCTCGAGGGGGTGGACGTCGTGGCCGAGCTCCTGGGCGTAGGCCAAGGTGTGCGTCTGGTACCAGGCCGGCCCCGTCGGCCGGGTCCCGTCCGGCGTGAACGGGCTGGGGAGGAGCGGGTTGAGGCTGATGTGGGAGAGGTCGGCCAGCCAGGAGCCGGGGATCTTCGGGTTGAACTTCGGGCCGGTGAAGTGCTCCGGCCCGGAGAGCCCGACGACCAGGCGGGCCGCGGCCGCGAGGAAGGCGGTGTTGAGGTCCAGGCCGACCGCGAAGGGCAGCGTGCACTCCTCATCGCTGAGCGAGTCCACCGACCGCACCCATTGGTAGGACTCCTCGTTGAGGAACCCGCCCGTCCAGCCGGAGTTCACGACGACGGGGTGTTCGGGGGTGGCCTCCGGAGGCGCCGGGTCCATCGGTTCCGTGCCCAGCGAGCCGGGGTTGTGGCCGGACACCCAGTTCCCGGTCTCCCGGCCCTGCACCGCCTTCGTCGGCGGGCGCAGCGCGGTCATCAGCTCCAGGCCGGAGACGGCCGTGCTGCCGCGCGGGGTGATGACGCGCTGGGCGTAGATGCCCAGCACGCGGGCGATGTCGGCCGGCTCCATGTCCGTGACACCGGGCCAGGACCGGGCGTCCAGGGCGTCCCACGACAGGATCGCCAGCTGTACGCACAGCCGTTCGCGGCCCTGGGCTGTGCGGTAGATCCGCGCCCACGGGCCGAAGCCGCGGCGGGTGAGCTGCCACTTCGCCTTGGTGATCTGCTTGACCACGGGGTGGTCCTCGGGCAGGCGCAGGGAGCGGCGCTGTTCGCGGCCCTGAAGGTGCTCGGGCAGCCCGAGCTTCACGGCGGCCGCGGCGGTGAGGACGATCAGCGGGTCGGAGTCCTTGCCGTTGCGGTGCAGCTTCGCGGCGCCGAGGTGGGATTCCTTGAGGGTCCACTCGACCAGTTCGGGGATCGTGGTGGCCGGGCAGTCCAGCACGATGCCCTCGACGCCGTACGCCTGGCCGTCGCCGTCCAGGACCGCGAGGGGGCCGTACTGGTACGGCGCGGCGGCGATGTTCGGACTGACCCGCCTCCGGGCCGGGCGCGCTGACGTCGCCGGGCGGCCGGCCGGACGCTCCGGTGCGGCCGGACTGGCGGGCGCCACGGTGGTCTTCGCCGGCGTGGGAACGCCGGGGGCGGGAGCCTCGGGAGCCTCGGGGGAAGCGGGGCCGGTGAACGCGGCCGGAACCGGCAGCGGCACGGGCGCAGGCGACGGGAACGGGGACTGGGACGGGGCGGCGTGAGCTCCGGGGGCGGAGTGCTTCGCCGCCCAGCCCTTCAACAGCCGCTGGTAGGCGTCCAGGCGCGGCGGCTTCGGCTCGGAGCGGCCGTTCTCCCAGTTCTTGATGCTCTGTGTCGACGTTTTCAACGCGACCGCGAGACGGGCCTGGGTAACACCGGCGGACTCCCGCAGCCGGGCCCGCTCCGCCGGGGGCGGGAGCTGCGGCTCCTCCTCCAACAGTGCGTCGACCGAAGCGAACAGCTCTTCCTCAGATGCAGCAGTGCTTATCCTTTTATGTATCCTGCTTCTTTAACCCGATCAGGGCGTGTTCCCTTGGCGGTTGGGTCACCGGCCGAGACGACAGCAGGGAGCCGGTTTCCGGTCGGGTCATGACCGGCGCCATGGAGCACTCCGTACGCCCCGACGGTTCACCGCCCGTCAACGGCTACGGTCACGCGGTCGACTCCACCGGAGCGATGGTCGCCGTCTCGGGTCAGGTTCCCGTGGACGGCGACGGCAATGCGGTCGGCCAAGAGGACGACGAATACCGGGAGGCGGAAAAGCCGCCCGCCTGCTCCTTGGTGAGGGTCGCCGGCCTGGTTCGCCCAGACTTCCGGGCCGAGGCCGACGCATTGGCCGTGGCACCGAGCGCTGGGTAGTGGTCGGGGCCGCTGAAGAGGCAGCCTGGCGCCTACCGGGCCCAGTTGCCGCGGGAACCGCAGTCCATCGTCCTCCCGTGAGACCGCAGTGGCGACGGCCGGTCGGGCGGGGCGCTCACGTCACCAGGTGCAGCGCCGTTTCCGCGATGCCCAGCCGTATGCTCTGGCCCCAGGTCAGCTCCAGGGAGTCGGTCTCCATCCCGTCGCCGAAGACCACGATCCGGTCCGACTCCACGGTCAGCTGCAGCCCCTGCCCCCGCCCCAGCTCACCGGCGACCTTCGTCGTACCGGTCGTCGGGGAGGGCCAGGCCTCGCGCACGAACCACAGGAGCCGCCGGTCGCAGGGTGCGGGCAGACCCGCGGAGCTGCCGCGCTCCAGCCACAGGGAACGCAGCCAGCCGGTGGCGCCCGTACCGGTGCCCACCAGCACCCCGGAGGAGGCCTGGGCCTCGCCCGGGCCCTTCTCGGCGTCGGTGCCCAGGCGGTAGCGGGCCGTCTGGTGACCGGGCGAGCCCAGGTAGATCTCGTTCAGCGCGAGAAGGCGCTGGGTGTCGTCGGCGACGGCCTCGACCATGGTCAACTCTTCTGCCCGGCCCCCGGCGGCGGTCGCCGCACGCAGCAGTGCGGCCGTGTCGGCGCAGCGGTGACGGACCAGGACCCCCGGGTTGCGCCCCGGGTCGGTGTCGATGCCCACCACCGGCTGGCCGCGGAGATACTTCGCGGTGTTGGCGACCAGGCCGTCCTGGCCGACCACGACCACCACGTCCTCCGGGGCGAACAGGAAGCGGTCCAGGTCCGCCCGCTCCACCCGGGAGCTGCGCCAGGTGAGCGGCACCGCCGCCGCCACCTCCCGCAGCGCCTGCCGCGTGCGGTCGTGGCGGCGGACCACCTCGTCGATCGACCGGCCCCGGCTGGAAAGGAAGAACGCGGCCTGCCCGTGCGTCCCGTGCCGGGCGAGCAGCTCCTCGTACTCGGTCCTGCGGTGCACGAGCACCGCCCGCGGGGCCAGGCTCACGCGCCCGCGCCGCCTTCCGGACGTCCGAGCCTGCTCAGGAGCCCGGTGAGGACGTCGGGAGAGAGCGTGATGCTCTCGATCCGCGGCAGGTTCTCCGCCAGCCGGGTCGCCGCCAGGGCGTGCAGCGTGCCCGGGCCGGCCTCGTCGTGCACGCGCAGCCAGGCTGCCTGCACCTCGGCGCGCGCCGCGCCCGTCTCGCGCGCCGCCTCGGCGTCCGCGCGGGCCAGGCGGACCTTACGGGCCGCCTCGGCCTCGGTCCTCACACCGTCCGCCGTCGCCTTCTCCTCGGCCTCGCGGCGGGCGTTGATGCCGCGCTGCTCAACCAACTGCTCCTCGCGCCGGGCCAGTTCGATCTGACTGGCCAGCTCGTTCTCGGCGATGGCACGCTCGCGCTCGACGGCGACGGCCCGCCGTTCATAGGTGGCCCGGTCCGCCTCCTGCTGGATCTGCTCGCGGGCCGGGGTGCGCAGGGCGCGCTCCACCTCGACCTCGGGGCGGATCGCCACGACCCGTACGGTCACCACGTCGATGCCGGTGGCAGGAAGCCTGGGCTCGGCGGTGAGACCGGCGGCGACCCGCTCCCGCACGGAGGCGACGCCGTCCACCAAGGCGACGGCCAGGGGGGTCCGGGCCAGTACGTCCAGCGTGTGCTGCTGTGCGGTCTCGGTGAGGAGAGTGGCGATCTGGTCCAGGGGTGCGCCGCGCCAGCTCCCGGTGTCCGGGTCGACGGAGAAGTCGAGCCGGTCCGCGGCCTCGGCCGGGTCGCTGATCCGGTAGGTGACGGTGGCCTGTACGGCGACGTCCTGGAAGTCGGAGGTACGGGCGTGGAACGCCATGGCCAGCTCCCGGTCGTCGACCGGCACTTCGGAAAGCGCCGCCGACAGCGACCGGTACCAGAAACTGAGCCCCCGTCCGTCATGGACGAGTCGGCCGCGCTTGTGGTGGCGGATGTGGACGGTGGGCGCGGAGCGCAGATGACGCCAGCCGAAGCGCCGGGTGATGTCGGCCATGGCGAACCCCCTTGATTTCGTCAATGCGACGATAATAGGACTTGCTCATATCGTCAAGAGGACGAAAAGGAAGGTTCCCGGGAGCTGCCCGGCAGCAACGCAAACCCTCGCGGACCTTCAGTCGCCGGACCAGGTGCCGAAGGCGTCGACGGCGGCGATGGCGGCGACGAGTGCGTGCTTGGGATGCCGCCCCCGCGGGCCATCCCTAATCCACTGTGAGCACGATCTTGCCCTGGATGTGCCCTCGGGCAGCGCGTTCGTGCGCGGCCCGGGCGTCCGTGAGCGCGAACGTGCTGTCGATCGCGACGCGGACCGTGCCCGCGTCGAGCAGGCGCCCCAGTTCGCCGAGCTGCGCGCCGTTCGAGCGGACCTGGGTGCCCGTGACCGTGACGCCGAGGGTCGAGGTCTCTTCCTCGTCGAACTCGCCGAAGAACACAGGGAAATGGGAACCGCCGCGCTTGAGCGTGCGCAGGAAGCGCTTGCTGTCGGGGCCGCCGACGGTGTCGAGAACGAGGTCCACACCGCGCACGAGTTCCTCGGGGCGGCTCTTGGTGTAGTCGATGAACTCGTCGGCGCCGAGCTCGCGCAGGAACGCCTCGTGCGCGCCCGATGCCACCGCGATGACACGCGCGCCCTTCCATCTCGCCAGCTGTAGCGCGAAGTGCCCCACGCCGCCCGCGGCGCCGTTGATGAGCACCGTCACGTTCGCGTCGAGCGGCACCGGGCGGTGCCGTGCCTCCTGGAAGGGCGAGGGGTGATCGTGTCCGAGCGCGATCAGGAACTGCCACGCGGTGAGCCCGGCCATGGGGGCCCCGGCGGCGTGGACGTGATCGATGCCAGCCGGCTTGAGTGCGAGGTCCGAGGCGGGCGCGGCCACGTACTCGGCATAGGTGCTGCCCTCGAAGCCGGGGAAGCGAAGGAGCCCGAAGACTTCATCGCCGACGGAGAAGTCCTCCACGTTCGCGGCGATGGCCTCGATGACGCCAGACAGGTCCGTCCCCGGGATCACGGGCAGGCTGAACTTCGGCCTCGTTTTCGGAGGCAGGTTGGACATCCCGTCGCGCAGGTACCAGTCAGGGGGATTGATGCCGGCCGCGTGCGCGGACGAGCACCTCGCCCGGCCCCGGCGTGGGGACCGGCACCTCCTCGTAACGCAGAACTTCAGGGCCGCCGTGCTCATGGAGCCGGACCGCTCTCATCGTGTGTGTCGCCATCGTTCTCTCCTGCGCGCGCAGCGCGATAGGCTTATTCGGATCAGCGATCCACATAAGTGGACCACTGATCCGAATATATGGACCACTGATCCGGATAGTCAAGAGGGGCAGATGCGGGCCGACGCCAGGAAGAACCGCGACCACCTGCTCGCAGTAGCGGGCACCGCCATCGCCGAGCAGGGCGTGGACGTGTCACTGCGCGACGTCGCGCGCAAGGCCGGTGTCGGGCTCGCAACGCTCCTTCGGCACTTCCCGACACGCGAGGCGCTGCTCGATGCCCTGCTCCGTACGAGCTTCGACGAACTGACGGCAAGGGCAGGCGAACTCGAGACGTCGAGCTCCGCCGAAGACGCCCTCGTCTCGTGGCTGCGCGGCTGCGTCGCGTGGACAACTGAGTACCGGGGCGTGACCGTGCTGATGGCGGCCGCCATCGAGGACACCGAATCCGCACTCCACGCTTCCTGCGTCACCTTGCGCGCAGCCGGTACCCGGCTCCTCACCCGCGCCCAGGCCGCCGGCGTGGCACGGCGCGATATCGACGGCGCGGACTTGTTCGCGCTGGTGGCCATGCTGGCCTGGCTCGGCGATCAACCAGCGCTCGCGCCACGTTCCGATCGCCTCTTCGATGTCGTCTCCAGCGCGATTCTGACGGGTGCGTCCAGCAGCGATGCCGAGGAGGAAACCCTGCCCGCAGTCCCGTAGCCGAACTCGTTCCGCACGCTGTACGAGCGAACCGACCCCGCGCGACATCGGCGTGCGGGCGACATCGGTGTGCGGGCCGCTTCGCCTGCCCGCCGGTGCGGACGCTGGAGTTCGCCCTCGGCATCGTGCTGGCGCTGATCGTGCTGTCCGGGCGGTGGACCGGCATCCGGGTGCGCACCGCCGCCGCGCTCACCGCCGCCGGCTGGGTGCTGGCCATGAACGTGCCGTGGCTGTACTCGCACAGCGCGGCCACCGCGCTGCCGCTCGCGCTGCTGATCGGCGCCATCGCCGTACGGGACGTCCAGGGCACGCCGTCCCGCCTGCACCACCCTGCGCTGATGTGGCTGGGCGAGGTCTCCTTCGCCTTCTACATGGTGCACGGCACGGTGATCACGTACGTGAAACAACTGCTGGGAATGGAGCGGGAGTTCCCGGTCCTGCAAGGCGCGGGGATCGTGCTGCTGCACCTCGCCGTGAGCCTCGTGCTGGTCTGGGTGCTGTACACGTGCGTGGAGAAGCCGGCGATGCGGGCCTGGTCCCGCCCGCGCCGCAGATCACCGCAGGGGGCGGGTCACTCCCCGGACAGTCCGAGCAGGGAGACGATGGCGTCGACCTCGCGGCGGTAGAGCTCCGCCGGGTCGTTGACCTGCCCCGCGAGGTAGCCGAAGACCTCCAGCGCGACCGCCCCGTACATCCGGCCCCAGATCCGCAGGCTGAGCGAGAGCGCCTGGGGCGGCAGATGGGGGAACTGGGCCCGCGCGGGCTCGGCGAGGGAGGCCTGGAAGTCCTCCCAGCCGGTCTTGTCCTCGCGGGTCTCGGCCGGTACGTGGTCCCAGGCACCGCCGACCACGTCCAGCACGGTCATACACCCCCGTCGGGCGGCTTTGGAGACTTCCTCGGGCGGGGTGAAGCCGGGCAGGCCGTCGCCGTAGATGAGCCGGAAGGCAGCCGGGTTCCCGATCGACCAGGTCCGGAAGGTGTCGCACACAGCCCGCACGCGCCGGGCCGGCTGGTCCGCCGGGAGGGCCGCCACCAGCCAGGGCGTCCTGATCGCCGCCCGCCTGGTGCAGGGCATCGGCGGAGCCTTCCTCTTCCCGGCCGTCCTCGCCCTCATCGCCACCTCCTTCGAGGGCAAGGCCCGCATCAGGGCGTTCGGCATGTGGGGCATGGCCGGCTCCCTCGGCCTCGCCGCAGGCGCGTTCTTCGGCGGCGTCCTGACCGATCTGGCCTCCTGGCGCTGGGTGTTCTTCATCAACATCCCCTTCGCGCTGATCGTCCTGATCCCCGCCCCGAAGGTGCTGCGCCCCGACCCGAAGACCGGCGCCTCCGGCGGCTTCGACCTGCCCGGCGCGGTGCTCGCCACCGTCGGCATCTCCGCCATCGTCTTCGGCCTGGTCACCGGCCCCGAGGACGGCTGGACCCACCCCACCCCGCTGACCCCGCTGACCTCGCTGATCGCGGGTGCGCTGCTACTCGTCGCCTTCTTCGTCACCGAGGCCAAGACGCGCGATCCGCTGATGGCGCTGCGGCTGCTGAAGAACCGGCCGCTGGTCGTCGCGATGGCCGTCGTCTTCATCTTCCAGACCGGCCTGTCCGGCGGGTACTACGTCTTCACCACCTACATCCAGCCCGTCCTCGGCTACACGCCGCTGCAGGCCGGACTCGCCTTCCTCCCGCTGACCCTGGTCTCCATGATCGGAGCCGGCAAGCTGGCCCCGAAGTTCATGGAGCGCTTCGGCATGCGCGGCACCCTGTCCACCGGCATGATCGTCAACGGCGCGGGCATCGCCCTCACCGCCGCCGTCATGACCACCGGGGGCTCCTTCTACGCGATGCTCCCCGGCTCCGTGCTCTGGGGCCTGGGCGGCGGACTCGTCTTCGTATCCGTCTTCGCCTCCGCCGGATCCGGCGTGGACCTCACCGAGCAGGGCGTGGCCGGGGCCATGGCCTCCACCGCCCAGCAGGTAGGCGGCGCGGTCGGCCTCGCCGCCCTGGTGGCCGTCGCCAACTCCACCTTCACCGGCACCTACATCGACGCCGCCAAGGAGGACGTGGTCTCCGGGCTGCGCATGGCGGGCATCGCCGGCGGTGTGCTGCTGATCCTCGGCGGCCTGCTCGCCCTGGCCCTCAAGAAGCAACCGCCCACCGCCGAACCGGCCGCAGACCCCGAGCCGGAGACCGCGGGAGTCCGCTGACACCCCCGGCCTACGCGGATGAACTCCCCCGCCGTCCGCAAGCCGGTGAACCGCCCGCCCCGCCGATCCCCACCGGACCGGCGGGGCGGGCGTACGTCTGCCGGTCAGTGCCCGGTGGCGGCAGATGCCGGCGGGGTTCGGGCCCCGGGCCACCGTCCACGGACGCTTCCGCGTCCGCCTGCCCGGCAGGTCCCCGGGCGGACTGACCAGCAGCGCCCCGACCCGGCAACCCCGACCGGACCTCTCCAGCGCGGCAGAGAACGCCCGCGCCTATGCCCGGGGCGTGCCGTCCCAGCGCCATGTGGAGAGACGGGGGTGTCCGGGTAGTTCGGCGCGTCCGGTGGCCCACAAGAGGGTGAGCCAGGGCTCCGTGGACGACGGTGCGTCGGGAAACAGCCGAGCGAGCACCCTGGAGCACAGATCGGCGGGCGGGCCCCATGCGAGACCGAGCCCTCGTGTCAGGTCGTGCGTGTGCACCAGGGTCTCCACGATCCCCATCGCGGCGAAGCCCTCGGGGTCCGAGACGCCGAAGACGTGGTGAGCGCGGGTGCGCGGAGACGTCGTGCGCACCATGGCGACCAGCAGCGCGCCGCTCGCTTCCAGGACCTGCAGCAGGCCGGCGGGCCCCGCCGTACGGTCTGCGTGAATGGCGTTCGCCGGGCCGCCGGGACGTCGGCTCTCCCATACGAAGGGCACCTCGCCGTCCAAGGGCGGTGTTCTGGGGCCCAGTTGCGCGGCATAGGCGAAGAGGTCGTCGCTGAGGTGTTCGACGGTTTCCCAGCAGTCCCATTCCAGCGAACCGGCCTTGCCCTCCCACGCGGCTGGGGGCGCCTCTCGAAGGACTGCCACGGCGAGTTGCACGGCGAGGTCGAGGTCATCCGCGGTGACGGGGGGCTGGGAGAGGGCAGTATCGACTGATCGGGACATGGCAGGACCGTATCGCGCCGGTCGGTGAGTGAGGACGCCGTGTCCGCCACCGTGGCAACGGCCGACCGCGTGACCGGAGAGTCCTGCTTCGCGCGCGGGCGTCCGAAGCCGCGGTGTGATCGTCAGGGTGAGCGGATCCTGGTGAGGAGCGACGCAAGAGCGTCGAGGCTGGGCCGTGATCTACATCTTCCGGGCGGCTTCCAGGGCGTCCGCGAGAGCCTTCGGGGAGCGGGTCGACAGGTACACGTACGGCGTCGGGTCGGCGGCATCGGTGTTCTCGATGCGCACCGCACCGGTGATGTAGCTGCGCATCGTCATGTGGGCCCGCATGTCCGCCTTGTACGTTCGCCAGGCCCGCGCTTCCTCGCCCTCCAGGACGTGGACCTCGCCCAGTGCGCTCAGAGGGATCCGCGCGTCATCGGCGACCAGCAGGCCGCTGGTGACGCGGATACGGGAGGAGCCCTGGGCGCTGATCCACATGCAGGTGACCAGGGTGCCGGCGGCGAATCCGCCGAGGGCGGCGAGCCCCCCGTACGGCAGGACGATGAGCGCCATGGCGGAGCCGACCGCGACAGCGATCAGCCACCAGGTGCGGGGAGCGGTGAGCCGCTCGTCGTAGGCGAGCGGTACGGGTGTGGTCATGGGAGCAGGTCCTCGCTCGTGCGGGAGGGGGGTGCCGGTGGCCGGGCGTGGTCACAGGGGCGGGAAGGTGCCGGCGGAAGGCCGCCGTGCGTGCGCAGTTCCAGCACCTCGCCCGGCCGGCTTCCGGTCACCGGCGCGGGCACCGGGCGGGCACCGGGCGGGCGTCGGGCGGGCGTCGGGCGGGCGTCGGGCGGGCGTCGGAACAGGCGACGACCATCACCCGGGGGTGTCTGCCGTCTGCCGAATGCCGACTGCCCGGCTCGCGGAGTCCGGTTCCCAGCGCGGCCGCGCGCTCCGGGTACCTTCGGGCCTGCCTCGTCGACCAGCCGGGCCCCTTCCGGCCCGCCCTTCGTTTCGGTCATTCGGCGAGCCGTTCGTCGATGAGCGCTTTGAACGCCTCGTAGGTGCGTGGCGTCTGGATCCGCCGGCCGTCGAGGAAGAAGGTGGGAGTGCCCTGCACGTTCAAGTTCATGCCGTCTCGTTGATCGGCCTTGACCCTCTCCTCGGTGGCCGGGTCCTTGACCGCCGAATCGTACTTCTGGATGTCGAGGCCGAGTTGCTCGGCGTAGCCCCGGAACACGTCCGCTCGGGAGTCCTGTGCCTCGCCCCACTCCTTCTGGGTGGCGAACATCTTCTTGTACATGTCCTCGAACCTGCCCTGCTGGGCGGCGGCCTCGACGGCGACGGCCGCGGTACGGCTGTTGCGGTGGCCGGGCAGGGGGAAGTAGCGGACGACGAAGGTGACTCGGTCGCCGTACGCCTGGCGGAGCCGTTCGACGGTCGGATGAACGGCTCCGCAGGATTCGCACTCGAAGTCGAGGAACTCGACCAGGGTCATGTCGCTGCGCTGCGGGCTGGACAGCCTGTGACTGTCCGCGCGTACGGCCTGTGCGTCGCCCGGCGCGGGAGGGGCCGGAGCTGCCGCAGCCGGGTCGTCCGGTTTGATCAGCAGGAACGTGCCGAAAGCGGCAGCCAGCACCGCGAAGACGGCGGCGAGTGCCAACAGGTTCTTCCGGAGCTTCGTCATGATTCCTCTGTGTGGTGTGGTTGTCGGCCGGGCTGTCCTCGCGTCTGGCGGTCGCGGCCAGTCGGTCGCGGCCAGTCGGCGGTCGCGGGCGGGGATGATCGTGGTGATCAGGACGGGGATGTCGCCGGCGGCCCGGGCGATCGGTCCCGCCGTTGTACTGGTCCTCGGTGAGGGACGGACCCCAGGTGCGTCCCGCGGCCTCCCACCAGCCCGCATCCTCACGAACAGCCGGCCCAGGTGGGGCGGACGGCGTGGTGCTCCCCGGACCAGCCGGAGCGGGGAACGCCGACGCCCGCGGACGGCCCCTTCACCTGGCCGTCAGGACAGGCAGAGACCACCGGCGGGCGACAGCCCGGCCGTCGAGAGAGGGGCACGCCACATGACAGCGCGCCCGGACCTGGGTGGTGCTCGACCGGGGTGTAGGCGGACCACGAGCGCGGACGGTGGCATCGCGCTGGTCTCCAGGTCGCGCAGGGCCGTCTTCGGTCCACTGCCGGCGTGCAGGTGCGGCCAGACGAACAGGAGCAGGGCGCGCAGCGCCTCCAGGGCAGGCCTGCCGCGCCACAAGAGCCGTTCGGTCAGCCCGAACAGCCGTGCGGCGAGCACCAGCATGACCAGGTGTCCGGCGAGGAAGACCTCCGGCGGAACTCCGGCCGCCGAGGCATGCTCGACCGGACCCGTCGGCGACTGCGACCCGGTCACGGCCGCGCAGGCACCTGGCAGCGCGTACGCCGCGTGGTAGGCCAGTTGGGCACCGGCCAGCGCCGCCATGAGCTGGCCGTCGGAGAGTTTGTGCCGAGTCAGCAGCACCGCACCGGGCGCCGCGGTCGCGGCCATCCCGAGGAGCACGGCCCAGCGCGGCGTGTGCCCCTGCGAGAGGAGGTGGCCCACCAGTGGAAGCAGTACGCACAGTGCCGCGAGGACGCCGGCGCGCAGGCCGCGCACCACTCCGCGGGCCGGCGAAGGCGGCCGCGACGGGAGGATGGCGGACATGGCTGCTGCACTTTCGGGGAGACCGGTCGGGGACGCCCCTGAGACACGGGTAGAGCCCCACGGGCACCCGCAGGGTATCCCGGGACCCTGGCGTGCTCGCACCCGCACCCCGTTCCTCCGTGGAACCGGCACGCCACGGATCCGCGACGCACGGAGGGGTGGCGAGCGTGGGCCGCCCGCTCGCCGAAGCCGGCAGGACGGGGTGGTGAAGGACGTCTGGTGACAGGACGAGAACGGGCGAGTCGCGTAAGCGGAGTGCGGTCGGGGTGTCAGGGGTGATCGACCACCGCCGTGCGGCGGCCGGCGCGACGCGGGGGCGGGGGCGGGGCCGGAGTGCGGGCGCGGGTGTCGGACTCCCGCGAAGGGCTGTGGAACCGGTGGGCGCTAGCGTTGGCACAGCGCCGTGTCCACGACTGCCTCCACGCGCCTCGTGCCCGAGATGTCGGCCGGAATACTGGTCACCGCGATGTTGGCGGCGCGGCGGCCGTCGTCGGTGATTCCGCCCCGGGTCTCGTACCCCACGATGTCGCCACCGTGGCCCCAGTAGACGCCGCCGCAGGACAGCTTCCTGCTCATGAGCCCCAGGCCGTAGTGGGCGCCGGTGTCCCCGACCGGGACGGTGGTGCGCATCTGGGCGAGCTGGGCGTCCTCCAGGAGGTCGCCGCGCAGGAGCGCCGTGAAGAAGCGGTTGACGTCGGAGTTGGTGGAGATCATCTGGCCCGCCGCCCCGCCCGCCGACGGGTCGACCTCCGTGGAGTCGCGCAGTTCCCCGTCCGGCATCGCGCGGTAGCCCTTCGGGTGGGGTTCCCGGATGGTTTTGTCTCCCGGGGCGGGGAAGTAGGTGTGGCGCAGCCCGATGCGCCGGATGACACGCCGGTCGATCTCCTCCGCGAGGGGCCGGCCGGTGACCTTCTGGATGATCAGGCCGGCGAGCACGTAGTTCGTGTTGCTGTAGCTCCACCTCTCCCCGGGAGAGAACTCGGCCTTGTGCTTCAGGGCGATGTCGACGAGGTCCCGGGGCTCGAAGTACCGGTGGGCGATCTCGTCGTCGCTGATGTGCACCCCGTACTCGGGCAGTCCGCTCGTGTGCTGGAGGAGCTGCCGGACGGTGATGTGGCGTCCGTCGATGCCCTCCCCGCGTACGAGCCCCGGGAGATGGGTGTCGACCCAGTCGTCGAGGCCTATCTTCCCCTCGCCGACCAGTTGCAGCAGGACCACCGCGACGAACGTCTTGGTGTTGCTGCCGATCCGCACCTGGCCGTCCCTGGGCACCTTCGCGCCGGTTGCCAGGTCGCCGACGCCCGCCGTGTACGTCTGAGTGCGGCCGTCGCCGCCCCTGACGGTCGCCAGTGCTGCGGGCTGGCCGTCCCGTACCAGCGCGTTCAGGCCTTGCTGCACGCTGTCTGGCCGCGCGGCGGCGGACGCCGTGGTCGGTGCCAGGACGCCGGCGGTCACGATGGCGGCGGCCACCGCGGCCGCGGCCGCCAGCGCTCCGCGGCGCCCGCCGCTCCGCCGCTCGGTGGAAGGGGACCAGTGCTGTGTCTGCTCGCGCATGATTCAACTCCGTGGGAATCGTGGGGTCCTGCCGGCTGTTCCTGCCGCCCGTCGACCGGGCAGGGCACGATCATGGGTTCACTGGGGTCCGGCGCGCATCGCGTGAAGGCGGGAGAACGGTCTCCCCCGATCGGGGGAGGTAGCCGGGCGAGCCGCCCGTACATACTGGGCGATCATGATCAAGGGAATCAGACTACTGCTGCGCCGCTCCACCTACGCGGGTGCGCTGTTCGCCTATGGCGCCGCACTCGCGAGCCTTCCCCTGCTGTCCTTCGCCCTGCTGCCGGTGCTGGCGTGGCGATCCGCTCCCGAAGGCGTGCAGGTCGTCGTGGTCCTCCTCGTCTGGGGCGCGTTGATCGGTCTGGTCGGTCTCGCCCGCACCACGCGACGGGTGCTGACCGCGTCCGCCCGGCGGCTGCTGCGGGTGTCGTTGCCCGAGCCAGTCGCCGTACGGACGTCCACGAACCCACCCGGTGGCCCGGTCCCCTCGATGTCCGCTCCGGCAGCGTCGCGCGCCGACCGCTGGCGCACTCCGCTCTGGCTGCTGCTGCACGTGGCAGTCGGGTGGACGGGCGCGCTGACGAGCGGTCTGCTGCTCTTCGTCGGCCTGACCCTGCCCGGGGGCTGGCTCGACGCCGAGTTGGGACTGAGCCTGTTCGGCCGGTCGGTACGGGTGGAGGGCGGCTGGCAGAGCTGGGCGGTCGGGCTCGGCTGCCTGGTCCTCGCGGCCGCCGTGTGCGTGCTGGTGACGAACGCTCTGCGGTGGTCGGCGCCCAGGCTGCTCGGGCCGTCCGCGGCCGAGCGGCTCGCGCTGGCGGCCGAACGGGAACTGCGTCTGGCCGAACGCAACCGGCTGGCACACGAGTTGCACGACTCGATCGGGCACACGCTGACGACCACCACGATCCAGGCGGCGGTGGCCGGCGAGGTGCTCTCCGCCGACCCGGTGGCGGCGCGGGCCGCCCTGCGCAGCATCGAGGAATCGGCCCGAGCCGCCCTGGAGGACCTGGACTACGTACTCGGCGTCCTGCGCGAGAGGGATACCGAGACGGCTCCGACCCGTACCCTGGCCGATCTGCCCGAACTGCGCGACCGCGTGCGGCACACGGGCACCGCGGTGGAGTGGCAGCTGACCGGGGACCTGACGCGGGTGCAGGGGACGCTCTCGCGGGCCGCGTACCGGATCCTCCAGGAGGGGCTGACGAACGCGATGCGGCACGGAGCGGGCGGCCCGATCGAGGTCCGCGTGACGGCCGCTCCGGAAGGACTGGAACTCGGTGTGGTCAACACGATGGGTACGGGTACGGGTGAAGGTACGGGTGCGGGTTCGGGCCACGGCCGCGGGCGTGCCTTTCCGTCGTCCGGTCACGGTCTGCCCGGCCTCGCCGAGCGCGTCCGGCTGCTGCACGGCGAGTTCGACGCCGGCCCGGACGGCCCGCGGCACTGGCGGCTGGCCGTCAGGCTGCCCGTACGGTGGTCGCCATGACCGATCCCGGCAGCAGCACACCCGTCACGCTTTTGATCGCGGACGACGACGAGGTGACCCGTAGCGGATTGCGTACGCTGCTCGCGGCACAGCCCGGGCTCACGGTGGTCGGAGAGGCCGCCGACGGGGTCGAGGCGGTCGAGCAGGCGCGGCTGCTGCGTCCGGACGTGGTCCTGATGGACGTACGGATGCCGCGCCGCAACGGGATCGAGGCCACCCGGCAGCTCCTCGCCGAGCCGGGCGGATCGGGTGCGTCGGGCCGACGGGCCGGGCGGACCGGGCGGACCGACTCGAACGGGGCTGCCGGAGCGCCGAAGGTCGTGGTGATCACCACCTTCGAGAACGACGACTACGTGACCGCCGCGCTCAGCGCCGGGGCCAGCGGCTTCGTGCTCAAGCGGCTTCCGGTCCGGCAGATCGCGGAGGCGGTACGGGTGGTGGCGGCGGGAGAGGCGATCCTCTTTCCGGCCACCCTGCGCCGGATGGTCGCCGCCCGTCCGCTGGGCTCCACCGAAGCCCTGCCGAAGGCGGCGTTGACGGGGCGGGAGGAGCAAGTCCTGCGGCTGATGGCCACCGGCCAGTCCAACCCGGAGATCGCGGAGTGCCTCACGGTGAGCCTGGAGACGGTCAAGACGCACGTCGGGAACGTCCTGACGAAGCTCGGCGCGCAAAACCGGACCCACGCGGTGGTCATCGCGTACGAGTCCGGCCTGGTGGCCCCGGGATTCACGGGCTGCTGAGGTACCCGACGGCAGGCGTCTTCCTGGACGCGCCGACCCGGTGCCGTCCGCACGTCCCGCATTCCTCCGGGCACAGCGCGAAGGATCTGATCGGCTTCGAGCAGGACGTGGACAGGTTCACGAGAGCACCATCGTCATCCCACGCGCTTTCGCCCGCGCCATCGCGGCCGTGGACAGCAAGCCGGGACCCAGATCTACCGACCCTCGCCTCGGCTGCTCGTGTCAACCCCAGTGCTACACGGCTGGTCACTCCTCCCCCGGCCTGGGCACTGTCCGGCGGATCATGTGGCCGTGACGGCACCACGTTGGTTTTCGCGGGCCGGACCGCGCCCGGTTGCGGAGCGTTTCTTCCCCTCGGGCATGGGGAGGACTGCCAGTGCGGTATCTGCGATGTTCCGCAGCGTCTCCGGGGCCAGGCCGGCCTTGCCTACCGCCTCGATACCGCGGACCACCGTCAGCAGCAGTGCCGCCAACCGTTCCGGATCCGCAGCGCTGTCGATGTCGCCGTGGCGCTGGGCTGCGCTGATCTCCGTCCGCAGTAGGGTCAGCAGTGCCGTCATGGTCTCGGCCGACCGTCCGGCGACCGTCGGATCGTGCTGGGCCAGTTCCGCCGCGCCCTTGGCCAACAGGCACCCGCGGCGCTCGGTGTCGGAGGCGGTGTTCTCCGCCATTAGGTGCACGTATCCCGACAGCCTGACCCAGGCCTCCGCGTCCGGGCCGTCTGCCAGCCGCCCTTCGGCCACCTCAACGACTGCGGTGCACCAGTCACCGAAGACCCGGTGGAACAGCTTGCCCTTGTCGCCGAATGCACCGTACAGACTGCCCTTGCCCAGGCCGGTCGCCTGGGCGATGTCGTCCATCCGGGTTCCTGCATAGCCGGTCGCCCAGAACTGTTCCCGGGCCCGCTCCAGGACGTGGCGTTCGTCGAATGCGCGTGGTCTCGCCATGGTCTCAGTCTATCCATTCTTGACTCGACCGTCCATTACTGCCTACGTTATGGACGATCCATTCCACAACTGAAGGGGTTCGACGTGCCAGGCGTACTGCAGGAGAAGGTGGCCGTGATCACCGGAGGGACCAGCGGGATCGGGCTGGCCATCGCACACCGCTTCGTCCGGGAGGGCGCACGGGTCTTCGTGACCGGCCGGGACATCGACCGCCTCGAAGCGGCAGTCAAGGAGATTGGTCCTGCGGCCACCGGCGTACGATCCGACGTCTCGGTCCTGGCCGACCTGGACGCGCTCTACAAGCGAGTCCGCGAGGAGGCCGGACGCATCGACGTGCTGGTGGCCAACGCGGGAATCGTCGCGGACGCCGCGCTCGGCGCCCACACCGAGGCGAACGTCGACCTGACACTCGCCGTCAACGTCAAGGGCCCACTGTTCACCGTCCAGAAGGCGCTTCCGCTGCTGGCGGAGAACGCCTCCATCCTGGTCATCGGCTCAAGCAACAGCGTGCGCCCCAACGAGCACCTCGAGGTCTACAGCGCCTCGAAGGCGGCGTTGAGCAACCTCGTGCACAACTGGGCCCGGCAATCGCGAGAGCGTCGATTCCGGGTCAACGTCCTCAGCCCGGGACCCACGCGGACCCCTGCCCTGCTGCGCGCCGCGGGGCCGGACGTCGACCGGTTCGCCGAGGCCGTCGTGCCACTGGGGCGGCTGGCCGACGCCGAGGAAATCGCCGAGGCCGCCCTCTTCCTGGCTTCGGACGCCTCGTCGTTCGTCACCGGCGCCGAACTCTTCGCCGACGGCGGCTACACCCGGGCCTGAACGACGTCCGGTGGTGCGCATCCGGTTCCCTCGAAGCGAAGGGGCGCACTCCCGGCCGCGCGTGTGCGTCGTACGAGGCCCAGTGCGCTCGAAGCAACGAGATCGTGGCCGCGGCCTCTTTGGATGACGCCGGCCGCCGCCCCGACTGCCGGTCCGGCAACGCCGGCCTCCGCCGGGTGCTCATCCACTTTCGTTGGTCCCGGCAGGTCCATGCGGGGTGGCGCTGTGCGGTGCTGTTCACGTCGTCCGGTGCCGGTCGGGACCAGCGCCGGACGACGTGAAGGCCGTCGGCGCGGGCACGGCCGCATGTCCGCGGTGCGGCGCTGACCGGAGAGCAGCCGCGGGTCAGGCGGCAGTGCGGCGGCTGGTCGGGCTCGGCGTGCGCCGTCTCCCAGTAGACCATCGTCTCGTACATCCGTCGGCCGTAGAGGTACGTACCGACGGGGCGGAAGAGGTCGTTGACGAAGGTGTGCACCTCCTGGTCGTCAGCGGCCCCGGTGCCGAGGTCCCCTTCCGCCGCTTCGGCGTAGCCGTCGAGGGAGGTGATCATCGAATAGATGAGCTTTGCCATGCGTCGCTCCTCCGGATACGAGCGCGTCAGTCTGCCGCGGCTCCCGCAGGCTATGACCTCCGCACGACCCGGAACTCATCGATCGACTGCGCGGCGTCACGGGAGCACCTCCGCGCGCGCCGATGAAACGGATTCCGGTCGACGGGTAAACGCGGTGCCTCGCCGCGGGTGTTCAGCGGTGTCGCAGTCGGCAGGGCATCTGTTGACGTTACGTGTTCGGCAGGGGATGTGGTCGGGTATGTGGGAAACCGTCGTGCTCGCGGGACTGGCCGCTACGGTCAAGATCGCCCTCCAGGTGGTGGCCTGGCGACGAGAGCTGGCCCGTGAACGTGAACGGCGTCGGCTGGTGATCGCCGCGCTGGGGCTGGAGGGTCGCAGGGTCCATGTGGAGGACCGCCGTCCGGACGGGGGCGTCCTCACCGTACGGGGCGACGGCCCGGCCGCCTCGACCGGCCAGGAGGGGGAAACACCATGAGCGGTGGGACCGGCAGTGTCCGGGCCGGTGCGCAGGAGCCCGTACCGGAAGGCGGCGGCGAGGCGCCGGAGGACGTACGCGCTCCTGTCGACTTCGACGCGTTCTTCACGGCCCATCGTCCGGCTTTGCTGGCCCGGGCGGTGATGCTGTGCGGCAGCCGTCAGGACGCGGAGGACGCCGTCCAGGACGCCTTCCTCGCGGCGTTGGAGAACTGGGACCGGATCAGCCTCTACGAGCAGCCGAACGCGTGGGTGAGTCTGGTGATGCGGAGAAAACTGTGGCGCGCGCTGCGTCTGCGCCTCAAGATCAAGCGCGCGGCGCTGAACGTGGCCCAGCCCCGTCAGGCACTGCCGGAGGAGACGGAGCAGGCTCGCAGGGTGCTGACCGCGATGGCCGCCCTGCCGCCGCGCCAACGGATGGTGCTGGTCATGTACGGCCTCTACGCCATGACCCACCAGGAGATCGCCGATGACCTGGGCATCGCGGCCTCCACGGCGCGGGGAAACCTCCGCAAGGGGCGCGACAACCTCCGCCGCATGCTCGGGCTCGATCCGGACACCGATCCCCTGGGCGAGGTGAATCTGGTGGGCACCGGCGGTCCGGCGCCTGGTGACCGGCTCGCCGCCGCCCTGAGCGCCACCGAGTCCTGGCTCTGCTCGGCGTTCGAGGAGGACGAACAGGCACCGCGGCGGGCCCGGGCCGGCCTTGCCGAGCGGCATCGCAAAGGCACGGGGCGCGGGTGACGGGGAGGACGCCGGCGGGGACCACGTCGCGCGCCCTGCTCGGCTGCGCCCTGCTGGCCGGAGTACACCTGCTCGCCGTCGCCGTCCTGGCCACCCAGCTGCTGCTCGTCGTAGCCGTCCTGACCACGGAAGCCTGGCCGATCGCCGTGCTGGGTTCCCTCACGGTGCTCCCCGTCGCCACCCTGGCCCTCGGGCTGCTGGCGGGGACGTCCGCCGGCCTGGCCGAAGGGCCGCGGGTCGTGCTGACCCCGCAACAGCAGCCCGAACTGTGGGCTCTGACCCTGCGACTCGCCGGCGAGCTGGGCACCGCCCCGCCCACGACGCTGCGTCTGGCCGACACCGTGAACGCCAGCGCCGGCGAACGCGGCCGGCTTCTCGGTCTGATCGGAGGCCCCCGTACCCTGGACCTGGGCCTGCCCCTGCTTCTCGGGCTCACCACGGACGAGCTGCGCGGCGTCCTCTGCCACGAACTGGGCCACTACGCGGGCCGGCACACCCGGCTGGCCGCCGTCAGCCACCGCGGCAGCGTCGCACTGGAACGCACCGTCCGCCACCTGGAGGTCCTGGAGACCGACCAGACCAGCATCAAACCGCCGGTACGGCTGCTCCTGAAGCTCACCAAGGCCTACAACGGCGTGTACCTGCGGCAGACCTTGGCCGTACGGCGCGGTCAGGAGCTCGAGGCGGACGCCGCGGCGGCCCGGACGGCCGGGGCGTGCACGTTCGCGCGGGCCCTGAGGACCGTGCACGCCCTGGCGGCGACCTGGGACGAGTTCACGGAGGACCGGGCCCGAACCGAGGCCCCGCCGGAGGACCGGGCCCGGCCGGAGAGCCCACCGGCATCGGCGGCCGGCAAGCGCGGCGACGGGTCACTGCCCCGCCTGACGCTTCCCGACGGCGTGTTCCGGGACTTCGCGGACCGGCTCGCCGATCCGGTGGCCCGGCCGCTCGCCGACGGCGGGGGAACCCCGGCACCGCACGTCGGCTCCGGGGACGGACTCGGCAGCCACCCGCCGCTGGAGGTCCGGCTGGCGGCCCTGCGTGCCGACGACGACATGGACGGCGCCCGCCGACCGACGGTGAGCGCGAGCCCTCCCGCCGCGGCGCTCCTGCGGGACCTTCCCGAGCTGGCCCTGGCCCTACAGGACGCCCTGCGCCCGGTGGGTGGCTCGGATCCCGCGCAGGGCGGCGCCACGGTGTCGGTGGAGGCGCCTCGGCCCAGCAGGGCCTTCCTTCGGTTCAAAGTCAAGACGTTGCTGATCGGGATGGTCCTGGTCCTGACGGGAAGCGTCTTCGTCCACACCGTCATCTCCCCGCCCCGTACCGATCCGCCACCGTTCTCCCCGCCCCGCACCGGTCCGCCACCGTTCTCCCCGCCACCCGGCACGCGGAACGTCCGGCCCGAGGCATCACTCCTGCCGCCACCCCTTCCGACGTCCGCCCTCTCGCCTCTCCCACCGCCCGGGCAGGCCACCGCTCTGCCGCTGCTGCCGGGCGGGTAGTCCGCTGAGCCGGCGGACACGGGTGACGCCGCGATCGACGACCTGCGCGGCACTCGTGGCCTCCCCGACCATCGAAGGCGGGCATGACGTCGCTCGGCCCCTATCGCCGCCGAACGCCATGCCCGCCTCCGAGGCCCGCGCAGCCGACCCCGGCACCGCTCACGCCGGCTCTGCGCCGACCGCGGCTACGCCGTCGAACCTGCTACGGGCGGTTGATGACGAACTGCGAGCCGGGCTCGACCAGGACGTCGCCCTCGGCCGAGTTGGTGATCGTCACGTTCGACAGGGTGGCGCTGCCGCGGGCGCCGCCCATCGCGAGGATTCCGGAACCGTTGTTCGACTTGTCGATGCGGACGTTGCTGATCTTCACATCCGGCATCTCACCACCGCCCGTCTTGAACTGGATGCCGTCGTACGTCGAGTCGATGATGTCGGTGTCACGGATGGTGACGCCGGGAATCGGCTGTCCCTGTGCGAACAGGGTGATGGCACCGAACTCCTGGTCCTCGTTCCAGAACGCGCCGCCCGTGCGGTACAGGGCGTTGTTGGCGATCAGCGTCTGTCCGGAGAAGGGCAGAGGATCGTGGTCCGTCGCCAGCATGATCCCCGGGTAGTTCATGGTGTCGGAGATGATGTTGTTCTCGATGGTGTTGCCGGATCCGCCGTAGACGGCGATGCCGTTGGCACGCCAGGGCAGCTGGATGGTGTTGTTCTTGAAGTGGTTGTTGGAGCCGATGTCCACCGAGGTGTCCTTGACGTACTTGCTGGCCCAGACGGCCAGCGCGTCATCGCCGTTGTTGCGGAAGGACGAGTTGTAGACGGTGGAGTTGCGCGTGCCGTTGGCGAAGTTGATGCCGTCGGCGTACGTGTTCCGGACCCTCATCCCGCTGAACTCGACGCCGTCACCGGGGCCCCACAGCTCGGGAATGTTCGTGTAGTCGCGGCCGGCCCAGACACCGACGTTGGCATGCTCGATCCACACGTTGCTGATCTTGGTGTTCTTCCCGAAGCGGCCGTTCAGGCCGACGCCGCCCTCTTCGGTGCCGTTGTTGCCGCGGATGGTGCCGGAGCCGAAGATGGCGATGTCGGAGATCTGCGTGTTGTGGTCGATGTCGAAGCCGAAATTGCCCTCGTGGGGGTGGTTGATCCCACCGGCCTGATGCGGCGGGGTGAGGGTGTACAGCTGCGAGTGCCACATGCCCGCCCCGCGGATCGTCACGTCCCGGATGCCGACGGTGTTGTACATTCCCCGGTTCAGCGGGTCGTCGGTCAGTATCTTCTGCTCTTGGCGCCACTGTCCCGCCGGGATCCACACGCAGGAGATCTCGCCCTTCTGATCCGCCGTCACGGCGCGCTGGATCGCGTCGGTGTCGTCGAGACCGTCGTTGGGCACCGCTCCGTAGTTCGTGATCGACACACAGCCCGCCGGTTGTGCGGCCGGGGCCGCGACCTGCTCCAGGTCGATCAGGTCGATGATGTAGAAGGAGGCGGTGTCGCCCGCGTCGCGCTGCAGCCGGAACGTGGTCCCCGCCGGGTAGCTCTGTGCCAGCAGGGCGTGGGACTCGTCGAACAGCCGGCGCGCATCGGCACCCGGCGTGTTCGTCAGACCCTCCGGGTCGTCGGTCGTCCCGTACAGCCAGCTGTGCTTGGACGTCAGGTTCAGCTTGCGGACGAAGACGTCGTTCGCGTAGAGACTGATCGTGGCCTCGGCGCCGCCACCGGAGGAGGCGTCCGGGATGGAGTTGCGCACCACGATGGAGTTGGACGCGTTGGTGGAGGTGAACTCGACGTGATCACCGGTGGAGTTGAGGCGGACGGACTTGCGGCCCGAGGACTCGGTGGCGAAGTTGGTGTGCCCGAAGGTCCGCTTCTGGTCGGCGGTCAGCAGGGTGCCCCGGTAGCGGGCGTCCTCCGCCTCGTACTCCGTATACGGGACGGCGGCCCCGCGTCCCACGACCAGCGAGCGGCTGAAGACGTTGTTGTTCTCGTTCGTCTCGGCGACGGTCGCGGTGGCGTCGGCCGTCGCGGTGAGGGTGACTCCCCCGCTCGCGGCGGTCCACGTGCCGGAGAGCGGCACGGTGACCGACTGGCCGGCGGCGACCGCGGGGGTCGTCCCGCCCAGCGTGGTGGTTCCGGCGGTCAGCCGCGTGACGGTTCCGGCGGCGACACCGGTGGTGCCCCGGTTCTGGACCGTCGCGGTGAAGGAGACCTGCGCGCCGACGGCCGGCGCGGCCGGGTTCGGCGTGATCGCGGTGACCGTGAGGTCCGGGCCGGGGGCTTGGCCGACGACCAGCTTGGACGAGCCGGTCCGGCTGTTGTTGGTGTCGTCCTGCTCGACGACGGTTCCCGCCGGGTCGACGACGGCGGACACGGTGTAGCTGCCCATCGCCTTCCTGCCGACAGCAGCCTTGACCGTCGTGGAGGCACCGGCAGCGAGCGCGCCGACCTGCGCGGTACCGGCCACAGCGCCCTCGAGGCTCACGTTGACCGATGTCGCCGGCGAGGCGGCGGTACCGGCGTTGCGGACGGTCGCGCTGACCTCGACGGGGTCGGTCTCCGAGGGCGAGGCGGGGGTCCATACGAGGTCGGTGATCGTGAGGTCCGGGTTCGGGGCGGCGGTGCCGACCACCTGGAACTCGGCGGCCTGCGCGCCGGGGGCGCCGCTGTTACTGAAGACCTTCAGCTGGACATCGGCGTACCGGCCGGTGACCGGAATGGTGATGGTGTTCCCGCCCGATGACGGGCTGAACTGGTAGTCGGCGCGCGCCTTGAGCGACGTGAATCCGGTGGCCGCCTGCTCGCGCCCCAGCACCTCGATGGCCTGCGTACGCGGACCCCATGCCTGGTCCGGGTTGAGCCGGACCTTGACCGCCTGGAGCTCGGCGTTGGCGCCGAGCTTCGCCGTCAGGGTCGCGGGGAAGCCGGCCGATTCCCAGTAGGTGGCGTCGCTGTCGTCGTTGGCGTTGGCGGCCACGTACGACTGCGTCACCGACGAGGCCTCGATCGGCTTGTTGCGCGCCAGGTTGGTGCCGCTCGGTTCCGGATCGGGCGGGCCGCCGCCCGCCTCGCCGAAGATCTCCAGCTCGGAGAGCTGGGCTGCGTTCCACCCGGTGTTCGACGCCACCTGTACGCGAACGAAGCGGGCCGTGGTCGCGGTGACGGGGATGCTGACGGTGTTGGCCCGGGCCGGGTCGAAGGTGCGCGCACCCGACCCGGAGAGCGTGGCGAACGAGGTTCCGTCCGTGCTGCCCAGCACGCTCAGCGTCTGGACGCGGGAGCCCCAGGAAGCGGGCAGTTTCAGCGCCACCCGGTCCACTCCGGTGCTGGCCCCCAGGTCGACCTGCACCCACTGCGGAAGCACCCCGTTGGGGCCCTCCCAGTACGACGCCTGGCTTCCGTCCGTCACGTTGTTGGCGACGTAGCTGGCGTTCGTGCCGCCCGCGCTCGCGGGCTTGCCCTGGGCCTTGTTGGGTCCTTCCACGGCATGGGCGGGCGTGGGGAGCAGGCTCGCGCCTATCAGCCCCGCCGCCATCGAGCCGACGATCAATCGCCGTCCCAGTTGTCCGGATCGCATGAAATCCTCTTGATTCCTCATCTGCGGCGGCCGGTAGCGGGCGCGACCCTGTCCGCCAGCGCACAGCACCGATGAGCGGCAGGGGCGGGCGGCCGGATCGGCAGCACCAGGTGAACGTCGACAGACCCCTTGCCAAGCGCCGACCACGTCCCAACACGAAGCGAGGGCGGCACCAGCAAGCTTCTTTGAGCGTTTCAGTCAATATTTTGCGTTGTCAGAGTGATACATTTCTATCAGGTGACCATCCTGTCAACGGTTCGCGCACGATTACCCGACGGGAGGCGCCGTCGACACAGCTCACGAGTAGCGTCCGTCTCGTCGTCCGACGCCCTCCCGACCACGTCACGTGCCGCCTCAACGTCCGACTTCGCCGGGGGGGGGCGGCTGATCGCTCGTACGCAGCGCGATGGCCAACGCCGGCCTCGGCACACCCGGCGGCCCCGACGACCCCAAAGGCGCTTTCCGCCGCGCGTTTTCGCAGGCCAGGGCGCCCCTTACCTATGCATGCGGGCGCCCTTGAGGACCTTGTCCACGGAGTTGCGCGGCCCGTGAACGGCGATCCCGACCAGATCGAGCCGGTCCTTGCCCACCGCCGCCACCGCCGCCCGGTTCGCCCGGTCGTGGCCCGTGCCGAACAGGTCCGTGGTGAACACCGCGGTCGGCAGTCCGCGCCGCACTGCCCGCTCGTGCGCCGCCGTCACGGCTTCCTTCCCGCCCTCGAAGACCAGAACGGGCTGGCGGAACATCGGCAGGTAGGCGGTACCGTCGGCGTCCTGGTACGGCTCGCCGACCACCTCCGGGAGAGCCGTTCCGAGCCCGCTGACGAGGAACGCGGTGACATTCAGCCGCTGCCACGTCTCCAGGTCGTCGCGCAGCAGCACCGCGATCTTGGTGTCGAAGCGCACGGGAGCGTCCGCGGCGCTCTGTCCGCTCTGTCCGCTCTGTTCGCTCTGTTCGCTCTGTTCGCTCTGCTCGGTGTTCTCGTACTTCGTCTCGTCGCTCATGGCCCGAGACTGCCGGGCGCGCCCTCGCGTGGTCTTGTACGTTCTTTGCGTGCAGCTCCAGCAGGAAGTCTCGGCCTGGCGCCCCCGCGTCGCGGGTGTCGTCGAGGTCTTCCACGCCCGTTTCACCGCGCACGCGTACCCGATGCACGTCCACGACGAGTGGACCCTGCTGATCGTCGACGACGGTGCCGTCCGCTACGACCTGGACCGCCACCGGCGCGGCACACCGGGCGACACCGTGAGCCTGCTCCCGCCCCGGGTTCCGCACAACGGCTCCGCCGCCACCTCGCACGGGTTCCGCAAGCGCGTCGTCTACCTCGACACGACGGTGCTGGACGAGCGCTTCATCGACGCCGCCGTGGACGGACCGGACCTCGCTGACTCGGTCCTGCGCCGGCGCGTCGGCCAGCTCCACCGGGCCCTGGCCTCTCCGGGTGACGAATTCGAGGCGGAGAGCCGGCTGGCCCTGATCAGCGAACGGCTGCGCGCGCTGCTCCAGCCACGCCTCGCACTCCCCGACGGGCACACCGCGCCGCTCGGCGCCGGCACCCGTCGCGGCATCGCGCGGAGCCTGCGCGAACTCCTCGACGAGAGGGCGGTCGCGGGCATCAGCCTGCCGGAAGCCGCCGGTCTCATTGGGGTCCACCCCGCCCATCTCGTCCGCTCGTTCAGCGCCGCCTTCGGCATCGCCCCGCACCAGTACCTCATCTCGCGCCGGATCGCCCTGGCCCGCCGACTGCTCCTCGATGGCCGCCCGGCCGCCGAGGTCGCGGTCGACACGGGATTCCACGACCAGTCCCACTTCACCCGGCACTTCAAGCGAATCGTGGGCACCACGCCCGGCCGCTACGCCTGCTCCGCGCTCACCTGCCGCTGAGGACTTAGCGCAGGCCGCCAGCTGCCGCAGGGCGCCGCGTGTGTCCCGTCTGGGGGGCGGTCGGGAGCCCGATGGGGGTGAAGCCGCTTCGCCACCTCGGATGCTCAGAAGTGCCGACACGAGGGATCCGGGCCCTCGCCGGCCTGTCACCTCGGCCCACCCATGTAGGTTTCGGCATCCTTCTGAGCTACGCCATTCGGGGCGAGGAGTCGGCGTGCACAGCTCTTTCAGGTCCCACACGCAGCTGCTTCCGCCGCGCGGGGCCGATCCGCATCGAACATGACGCGGCCAGGACCGGGGCCGGAGGATCAGTCGCCGACGAAGAGCACGTACCCACTGCGCCTGATCGCCAGTTTCGCGCCGTCAAGTACCTGTTGCACGATCAGTGCCACTTCACTGGCTGCTGATGACAAACGTGATGTGCGTGGACGCCACCGCGGCCGAGAAGGCGGCGGCCGACGCCGAGCAGTCGGCCAGGACGCCAACCACCTCGAAGCTCGGCACCTCAGAGCCGGCCGACCCGTTCCCGCCGCTCAGCGGCGGGCGGCGATCCGCTGGGCGACCTGGCCCGCCTGCACCGTGGCATCGGTGGGGGAAGAGATGTAGACCGCGATGGCGACGGAACGGCCGGCGGGGGTACGCGTGGCTGCGAGAGCCCAGGAGGCAGATGCGGAAGGGACCCATGCGCTGAACGAGTCGCCGAGGGCTGATCGCAGCTGGTCCGCGGTGCGCTGGGAGAGCGCACGGTGGGGGGCGATGGATGTCTTCGTGTCGGTCACCACGTGAGGGTGGACGCGGGTGCCGCCGTTGGACAGCAAGGCCATCACCATCGCCATGTGCAGGGGGGTGGCCCTGACTTCGGAGAGACCGCCCGCGGCGAGGGCGAGCTGGGTGGTGTTCTCCGGCTTGCGCGGCCAGGTGCTTTCGAAGGCGCGTACTGGTGTGTCCAACGTGTCGTGGTTGAACCCGGCCGCCTCGGCCGTGGATGCCAGTGCGTCGGCTCCGAGGTCGGAGGCGATGTGGGCGAAGACGTTCTTGCACGAGTACCGCAGCGCCGCCCGGAGTGTGGCGTCGGTGCAGTGGGCCGGGTCGCCGGAGAACTGTGCGGTGCTGCCCGGGACGATGTATGCGGCCGGGTTGTGCGTCGGGGTGTCCACAGAGGCAAGAAGCCCCTTCTCCAGGGCCGCGGCTGCCACGAGGACGTGGATGGCCGACCCTGGATTCGCTACCTCCCGCAGGGTGCGATTCCGCAGAGGGCCATCGCTGAGATCCTTGATCGATGCCCAGGCCCGCGCATCAGCTGCGGAGTTGCCGCTGAAGGTGCCTGGATCGAAGGACGGCGCGCTTACTTGGCCGAGGACGGCCCCGGTCTGCGTATCAAGGACGACGGCCGCACCCTGCAGGCCCCGCAGGCCGTCGAAAGCAGCTCGCTGCATGCCGGGATCGATGGTCGTCGGCACGTCCTTGCCGGCTTTGATCTCGTCCTCCATCACCATGTCGAGGCCGGTCTTGCCAAAGGCCATCGACCAGTAGCCCGTGATCGAGGAGTACAACTCTGCCTCGGTGTACGTGCGTTGGAACGGGGCTACCGGGTGTCCCGTCGCCTTCGAGCCCGTGATGGGGCGGCCGGCCACGAGGATGTCGCCCGGGCTGCCGTCCGTCTTGGGGGAGCGGGGCTTTGCATCCGGCGTTTCCACGGCCCGGTCCGAGGCGGCGGGCCCGGCCTTCGCTGGATCGCGCTGATCTGCGGTGCACCCCGAGAGTCCTGCGAGGAGGGCCAACAGCGCGGTGAGGACGGCGCCGGAACGACGGGCGGATGCAGGCATGCACGCATCCTATGGCTCCCTGTCACCGCGTCAGGTCCGCGCCCGGAGAGCCGAGTCGGCCTCCTCCGTGCCAACATCGCGCCTCTCCGACGGATCCGGCGGGCCCGGGATTGCCGCCAGCACGGACCGGGTCAGGTCGAGCGTCCGTGCAGCTGGTAGTCCCTGCTTCCGGTCCCGCCGCTGTACCTGATGCTGACGCCGGTGCCGCCGTGAACGACGTGGACGCTACTGGCGTTCCTGAGCTGGACGTCCCGTGAGAGCTCGATGGTGAGCCGGTAGTCGCTCGAGGGTGACTTTCCGCGGCAGCCGACTTCACTCGGGCCGAACTTCCGCGGGGCCACGCCCGCTCATGCCCCGGTGGTAGCCCGCGCCCCGGGCTCGGCCGACCGGGGGGGCCGGTCGGTCGACGGCTCCGGGTCGAAGCGGTGCACCGGGGCGGGGCGTCAGCGGGTGATCAACGGCCTTGGAGGGACTTGACGTTGTCGCCGAAGGTCCAGCCCTTCGAGCCGTCCCAGTTGATCGACCACGTCATGAGTCCCTTCAGCGAACCGCCGAACGCGTTCCACGACTGGCTGACCAGGGCCGGCGTCATGTGGCCGCCACCGGCGCCGGGCTGGGCCGGCAGGCCGGGTACCTGCTTGTCGTAGGGCACCTTGATCGTGGTGCCCTGGATGGTCAGGCCGTTGTTCAGGCACGTGGTCTGCGCGGTGAAGCCCTGCACGGTACCGGCCTGGTAGGAGTCGCCGGAGCAGCCGTACATGCTGCCGTTGTAGTACTGCATGTTCAGCCACCACAGCCGGCCGTTGTCGGCGTACTTCTTGATGATCGGCAGGTAGGAGCCCCAGATCGACCCGTAGGTGACGCTTCCGCCGGTGACGTACGCGGTCTCGGGGGCCATCGTCAGGCCGAAGCCCGCGGGCATCTGGGCCAGCACGCCGTCGATGATGCGCACCAGGTTGGCCTGCGAGGCGGACAGCGTGTTGATGTTGCCGCTTCCGGACAGGCCGGTCTCGATGTCGATGTCGATTCCGTCGAAGTTGTACTTCTTGAGGATCGGGACGACGGTGGCCACGAAGCGGTCGGCGACCGTACTGGAGCTCAGGTCGATGCCCGCGGTGGCACCGCCGATCGACATCAGGATCGTCGCCCCGGCCGCCTTGGCCCGGCACATCTCGGCCGGGGTCGAGACCTTGACGGTCACGTCCATGCCGTCCTGCCACAGGACGGTGCCGTCCGAGAGGATCACCGGGAAGGCGGCGTTGATGACGTTGTAGCCGTGCGCCGCGATCCGGCTGTCCGTGATGGGGACCCAGCCCATGCCGGGGTGGACGCCGTTCGCGGCGCCGTCCCAGTTCTCCCAGTATCCCTGCAGAACCTTGCCCGGCGGCTTGGGCTTCGTGGGGCAGGTCTCACCCGGCGGAGGGGTGGTGGGTGGAGGGGTGGTGGGTGGAGGCGTCGTCGGCGGAGGCGTCGTCGGCGGGGTGGTGGTGGTCGGTGTCGGGGTGGTGGTCGGTGTCGGGGTGCCGCCTCCGGGGCCGGCCAGGGACACGTCGTCCGCGTAGTACGCGGGCTGCCCGTACCAGCCGTGCAGGTGGACGGTCACCGAGGTGGTGTTCGGCCCGGTGGTGAAGCCCACGCTGAGCTGGCCGTACGTCGGGCTGTTCGGCGTCCAGGTGGACGGGGCGCTCGTGAGGCCGGTACCGGTCGCGCCCAGGTGGACGTAGCTGCCCTGGACGTGGGCGCTCAACGTGTACTGGGAGTTGGGCTGCACGCTGATGGTCTGCGTGCACCGGGCATTGTCCTGGCCGGTCGGCGTGGCCTTGAGCGCGGAGGCGCCGGAGCGGACCGGGCTGCCGACCGCCGTGCCGGAGCCGCCGGAGCAGGTCCAGTCGGAGAGTCCGTTCTCGAATCCGGGGTTGGCCACCAGGTTGGCGGCGGCGCCGGGCGTGACCGCGCCGGCGGTGACAGCACCGGCGGTGACCGCGCCGGCCACGGCGAGGCCGGCGGCGACGACGGCAGCTGCGCTCACCCCGGCGAGGGAGCGGCTCAGGACGGCCGGTCGTCCGCGCCCGGCACGGCCGGTCCGGTGCGCCTGCGACGTGCGTTCGACGTCCGCTCCCTGCGGGCCGGGATCCGGACGGGGGCCGACATCGCGCGACGGACGTGGAGTACGCGGCTTCCGACGGAACATGGTGTACTCGCTTCCCGCCGAGCGCCGTGGACATGACCGACGCGTGGGGGCGTGACGCCCGGCTCTGGGTGACGTGCGGACAGGTGGGGCTGTGCCGGACCGGATCGTAGGAGGCGCCGGAATCCCGGTCAATAGGTCTGGACCAATAGATCCGCCGGACTTCCGCGCACGGGAAGACCGGTACGCCCCCCTTACGGAGCCGTGCCGGGTCCGACGTGCGGCAACGGCCGCCGGGCGTCGGGCGGGCGTCGGGGAGCAGGGAAACCGGGCCGGGGACGGGGATCGTGTCCCGGCCGACTGTCAGAGGGCCGTGGCAGAGTGCGCGGCCATGGACATCGACACGTTCTGGGACATCATCGAAGGCGCGCGAGCCGGGGCAGCCGGGGCAGGCGAGCCCTTGGACGAGGTCCTCGTCAAGCAACTCGCGGAGAGGCCGACGCAGACGATCCTGGAGTACGCGGAACGCTTCGACGAACTGCACGACGCCCTGTACCGCTGGGACGTGTGGGCAGCGGCCTATCTCATCGGGGGCGGGTGCTCCGACGACAGTTTCATCGACTTCCGTGCCGGCGTGATCGCCTCGGGCCGCGCGTGGTACCGGCGCGTGACGACCGACCCCGACAGCCTCGCCGCGCACCCGGAAGCGGTCGAGACGGTCGACGCCGGGGCGCGTTCCGAGACGCTGTTCTACGAGGAGATGAACTATGCGGCCGGCGCGGCGTTCGAACGGATCACGGGAAACGCGGATTCCTTCTACGAAGCCTGGCTCGATTTCCGCACGACCGAGACCGAGGGTGACAGCGCGGCGGACATGGGCGAGGACTTCGACTTCGACGACGACGAGGAGATGAGCCGTCGGCTCCCCCGTCTGGCCGCTGTGTTCCTGGGTACGAACCCCGAACCCCTGAGGGCGTCACCTTCCGTGCGGAGCGAGCCGGCCGGGGGGTAGCGGTGCCCCCGCACCGGCTGCGTCCGCAGGAACTCCGGACCTGGCCGGGGCGCGTACGGGTTCGAGGGGAACCACTGCGTGAACACGTCGCGCCACAGCTCCTGGAGCGCGCTCGGATACGGCCCGTGGTCGTCGAAGACCGCCCAGGTCCCGGCCGGTACGTCGAGGGTGTCGAGCTCCTCGGCGGCCGCCTCGGGACCGGTCACCACGCCGACCCAGTAGTCCGCCTCGGCGCCCTCCTCCCGGCTGTCGGTCAGGTACACCAGCGCCGACAGGACACCCTCCGGCTCCCCGTCGGCCAGCTCCTTCATCCGGACGACCGCCCGCTCGTCCCGGCTCTCCACGTGCGCCGTGGCGGCCGCGTTGTCCCCCTCGTGCACGAGGGGGACGCGGGCCTTCCTGCCGACGACCCGGAACGGCTCCTTCTCCACGATCCGGTACCGCATGGCCGTCCTCCCTTCGACGACGACACGGAGGACATGGGGCCTCCAGCGCGAGGCCCAGCGTGACCAGGTGCGGTTCCCGGCCGGGGGCGGCCGCGCGCTGCGCGGCGAGGTAGCCGGGGGACGTGGCCAGGGCGTACAGCCGCTCCTGCAGACGGTCCTGGAGCGTCCGGCTCCGGGCCGGGCCAGGCCGGGCCAGGCCGCCCGCCGTGGATTCGGCGGCGGTCGTCAGGTGGTCCGTGAGGTGCCGCACCACATACGGGTCGTCACAGCTGTCCCACGCGTCCGTCCATGCGGCGAACGCGTGGTCGGCGATGCGCCGGTGGCCCTCGCCGGCGTCGAGGCAGGGGTCGTCCCCCGGAGATCAGGAACTCCTCGAACGACCGGTGGAAGAGCGTCCACGGACCGCGCGGGCCGCCGCCCCGCAGGTACTGCCCCAGGACCCGGACGGTGTCGAGCACCTCCTGTTCCGTACGGTCGAGGAGGTCGGCCAGGCGGCCGGCGGTGCACCCGTCCTCCCGGGCGGCGACCAGCAGGGCGAGCACCGGCCTGAAGGCGACGCGCCGGCGTTCCTCGGCGTCCGCGCTGCCGACGGGGCGGATCTCCCGTTGCAGGAACTGCCGGCAGATGCCGTCGAGCCCGTTCGGGGGCGCCGGAGCAGCCGTTTCTTCCGCCGTCCGGGTTCCGGCGGACAGTTCCTCGGTGAAGTGGCGCACGTACAGGTAGTTCCCCTTGCCGGCCGCGGCCAGCCGGTGGGCCAGCTCCTCCCGGCGCGGTCCGGCCAACGGCGTACGGCGCAACCGGTGGTGGGCGTAGGCGAGGAGGTCGGCGGCGGGGTCCGGAGCGTCGTCCACGACGTCGACCACGACGGCGTCCGGCAGGTGCCGCACGGCCGCGGTGACCCGGGCGTCATGCCGCGACGTGAGCACGAACCGCAGCGGGAGCCGGTCGGTGCCGGCGAGGACGAGTTCGGCGATCGTACGGCGGCCCCGGTAGGTGAGGGCCTCGTCCAGGGCGTCGACGACGGCGACCGGCCGCTGTGCCGGGGCGAGGAGCTCCAGCGGCCGACACACCAGCTGCTCGAACGCCTCGTCCGCGGGGACGTGGGGGAGGGAGATCCGCACGCCGACCAGGCTCGCGTGCGGGTGGACCGTGCCCGCCGAGGCCGTGCCTTCGATGCGCAGGTCCCCGGGACGCCCCGACAGCTCCCGCGCCACCCGCTTCAGGGCCTCGGCGAAGCCGGGCACGGTCGTGCTGAACTGCTCGGCGAGGGACTCGGCGAAGCGGACCGGGTCGCAGCTGCCGGGGCTGGCGGCCCGGCGGCGGTGCACGGCCGTGCCCGCCGCCGGGCCGCCGCCCCACAGGTGCTCCACGGCAGCGGACTTGCCGGTGCCGGGCCCTCCGGTGAGGAACAGGTACGGGGACCCGGTCTCAGCCCAATCCCGTACGGTGTCGGCGAGCCAGCCACGCCCGACGAACTCGGTGGCGGCGTCGGACGACGGCGGGTCAGCGGCCATGGCCCGAAGGCTGGACCCCGCCCGGCAACTCCGTCCATCAGCGTCGGCGGTTGCCGTCGCCGGCGGAGCGGGCGGGTGGCGGTGGCCTGCCCTGCCCTCGCCTCCCCGGCCCTCCCCTCCCTTGCCCTCGCCTGCCCTTCCCCTCCCGTACGGCCTGGGCTGCCGCGGGTCAGGCGGAAAGCGCCGCCGACACCACGGACCGTGCCGATTCCTGGACCTCGGCGAGGTGCTCGGGGCCGCGGAACGATTCCGCGTAGATCTTGTAGACGTCTTCGGTGCCTGAGGGGCGCGCCGCGAACCAGGCGTGGCCGGTACTCACCTTGATCCCGCCGAAGGCCGCGCCGTTGCCGGGGGCGCTGGTCAGTACGCCGGTGACCGGGTCGCCGGCCAGGGTGTCCGCGGTGACCTGGTCCGGGGAGAGCCGGCCGAGCACGGCCTTCTCCTCCCGGGTGGCCGGCGCGTCGATGCGTGCGTACGCGGGCTCACCGAACTTGGCGGTGAGCCCGGCGTACCGCTCGGAGGGACTCTGCTCCGTCACGGCGAGGATCTCCGAGGCGAGCAGGGCGAGGAGGATGCCGTCCTTGTCGGTCGTCCACACCGAGCCGTCGCGGCGCAGGAAGGACGCGCCGGCGGACTCCTCGCCGCCGAAGCCGAGGGCTCCGCCGGCCAGACCGTCCACGAACCACTTGAAGCCGACGGGTACTTCGACGAGTTCACGGCCGAGGTCGGCGGCCACCCGGTCGATCATCCCCGAGGAGACGAGCGTCTTGCCGATGCCCGCGGCCCGCGGCCAGCCCTCGCGGTGGCGGTAGAGGTAGTCGATCGCGGTGGCGAGGTAGTGGTTGGGGTTCATCAGCCCGCCGTCCGGCGTGACGATGCCGTGCCGGTCGGCGTCCGCGTCGTTGCCGGTCGTGAGGTCGAAGCGGTCCCTGCCCTCGATCAGCGAGGCCATCGCGTACGGGGAGGAGCAGTCCATCCGGATCTTCCCGTCCCAGTCCAGCGTCATGAACCGCCAGGTGGGATCGGTCACCGGGTTGGTGACGGTCAGGTCCAGGCGGTGTTCCTCGGCGATGCGCCCCCAGTAGGCGACGGACGCACCCCCCAGCGGGTCGGCGCCGATGCGGACGCCCGCCGCGCGGACGGCGTCCAGGTCGAGTACGGAGGGGAGGTCGCGGACGTAGGCGCCGAGGAAGTCGTACCTGCCGGTGGTGGCGGCCGCGAGGGCGCGTGCGTACGGAATCCTCCGTACCTCCTTCGAGCCGCCGGTGATGATCTCGTTGGCCCGCTCCTGGATCCAGTCGGTCGCCTCGGACCCGGCGGGCCCGCCGTGGGGCGGGTTGTACTTGAACCCTCCGTCCCGCGGCGGGTTGTGCGAGGGCGTGACGACGACCCCGTCGGCCAGGGCTGCGGTGCGGCCGCGGTTGTGGGCCAGGATGGCGTGGGAGACCGCGGGGGTGGGAGTGTATCCGTCGGCGGTGTCGATGAGGACGCTCACGCCGTTGCCGGCGAACACCTCGATGGCGGTGACCCGGGCGGGTTCGGACAGCGCGTGCGTGTCGGCGCCGAGGAACAGCGGGCCGTCCACACCCTGGCGGGCCCGGTACTCGCAGATGGCCTGGCTCGTCGCGGCGATGTGGTCCTCGTTGAAGGCCGTGTCGAGGGACGAACCCCGGTGCCCCGAGGTACCGAAACTGACGCGCTGGGCCGGATCGGCGGGGTCCGGGTGCAGGGCGTAGTACGCGGTCACCAGGCGCGGCACGTCGATGAGGTCCTCTACGCGCGCCGACTGCCCGGCTCGGTCGTTCGACATCCGTTCACTCCTTCGGTTTCGGTCGGACTCCCGACGGGGCCCGTACCGCTCCATGATCGTCCGGGCGGCGCCCGCGACCGGCCCGACATCCCGCCACGCCTTTCACACGACCTACCCCGGAAGTCCGGTCCCAGCACACGCCCGGTCCGGAATGGGGGCGGGCGCGGGGCGTCCCGCCTGGCGGTGGCGCGTTCACGCGGCTCGAAACCTCGCCCTCGTACCCCGGGGGACGCACTCCCGAGCACACCGTTTACCGTATGTACGTTTTGCAGAGAATGTGAGGGTAATAACGTCTATGCGCGAGTGCTCGTGGTGGACCTGGTGGGCGCCCACTGGCCGTATATCCCATGTCACACCGCGTACAGCGTCGGGTTGGCGCACAACATCTCACGTTCCGAGGGAGAAACTGATGGGCAAGATCCGCGGCGGGGCCAAAGTGCTCCGCGGCATGAAGCAGGAAGCCGACGGCAAGGCACTGATGGACACCCGGCTGCGCACAGCGGGCCGACGCCTCATCGACCAGGGCCGCACCGAATTCCACCGCCGGCCCCGCCCGACCGACCAGCACTGACCCCTCTCCGACTCCCGTCACCAGCGACGCCGGGGACGCTGGGAATTCCGGGCGCGCTGGGAACGCTTGGAGCGCCGGGAACCCCTGCGACGACGGCTGCGGTCGGGTGTCAGTCCTCTGAAGTATCCTTCCGGCCACCGCACACCGACTCAGAGGACCAAGAGAATTGACTGCCCTGTCGGCTTTCCCGCTGCCCTTTCAGGCTTCCCGTTCCATATCGTTCGCGACACCCCGAACACTGCGGGAACTTCAGATGATGCGGTGCAGCGCACACATTCGGGCGAAGCCGGGGTGGTTCGACAAGATGAAGGATGCCGGCATCGTCGGCAGGTGGACGCGGGAAGCGGTCGACCAGGGCCTCACCGAAGCGCAGGTTCGCTACGTTCTTGCCGAACTCGCGCATTACGCCGCGCTGCGGGACGGACGAACCGGCGTCGAGGTGTCCGCCGTCGACGGGGTGTGGCAGTCGGACACACTCGTCGACGACGCGCTCAGGTCCCGGCTGCGCGAGGCGGTCCGGGTTCTGGAAGAGGTCCCCGAAGCAGAGATGGACTGGCATCCCGGATCGGGCGGTCAGGTACTGGATCTGGTCCACCCCTCACTGTTCTGCCTGGTGAGCGAGGTGAGCGAGGTGAGCGGCGCGCCCGAGCGGGCTTGGAAGAACCCCACGGACCGCTACTCGAAGTACGAGTTCTCGGAGAAGTTCCAGTGGTTGCCCACTGACGTCGACGTCAGTGACGACGGCGATGTCGTCTTCCGTTCTTACGTCAACAACGTCCACCCCGAAGTTCATCGCGAACTGGCCTCCGTGCTGCCCGACTTGTTCGCGCGCGTGCGCCCGCTGCTGGAGAACGTGCTCACCGACCTGCGGCATCCGCGGCCCCTTCGGATCGAGGCCGATCCTTACGCGTGGTACGACTCGAAGCCGGAGTATCCGAGGAAGTCCTCCTACAGCGATGCCGGGGCCCACGCGGAAGCCCTCCGTGCATGGGAGGAGGCCCACGAGGACTGGTGGGAGAACCGCCGCCCGGTCATCCCGGACGCCCCGGCGTTCACCCCGCCCGAGTTGCCCGGTGAATCCGCCCGGGTCGACCTGCGCGGCCGCCGTCTCCAGGTCATCGTCAAGCTCGCCACCATTCATCTCACCCCGGACAAGCCCGAGTACGCCGGCGGTTCCTGGCACGTCGAGGGGATGCTGAACGAGCGGATCGTCTCGACCGGCATCTACTACTGGGACAGCGAGAACATCACCGAGAGCCGGCTGAGTTTCCGGGCGGCGCTCGACGACCCGCACTACGAACAGAACGACGACGACGGTCTGCGTGAGGTCTACGGCCTGGAGGACGAAGACGCGCTGAACCAGGTACTGGGATCGGCATCGACCCCCGCGGGCCGCTGCCTGGCGTTCCCGAACATCCTGCAACACCGCGTCGGCTCATTCCGCCTTACGGACGCCACACGCCCGGGATACCGCAAGATCCTCGCGTTCTTCCTGGTCGACCCGTCGGAAAAGATCGTCTCGACATCCGATGTGCCACCGCAGCAACCATGGTCCGCCACCTCGACCATGACGCTTGAACAGGCCGAGAACTACCGCGAACAACTCATGCAGGAACGCAAGTTCTTCGTCGACGAACACAACGAGCAGCTCTACGAACGAGAATTCTCCCTCTGCGAGCACTGAATCTCTGTCCTGAACTCCCTCCGGAGCCGACCCTGGCCCACAGCCGACCAACCGGCCCGCGCACACAACGGGTGCCGCCCGGTCGGCCGGGCCGGGGTCGCCAGGATGTGGATGTGGACGTGGACGTGATCGGAGGTCAGCGCATCAGGTCCTCGGCCAGGGCGTTGACATCGCCGGCGCCGATCAGCATGACAACGTCCCCGTCGGTCGCGTCACGCAGCAGTTGCCGGGCGAGTTCGGCCCGGCCGGGCGACATCCGCATCCGCGGGGCTCGGCCGGTGACGTCGGCAGCGAGCTGCTCGGCGACGTACGTCCACTCGGTGGGGTTCTCCCGGGCCGGATAGACCGGCTCGACCCAGACGCGGTCCGCCGTCGACAGGGCGTCGAGGAACTCGGTCTGGAATTGCCGGGTACGGCTGAACAGATGCGGCTGGAAGACGGCCAGCACCCGCCCGGCGCCGACGACCTGACGGGCGGCGGCCAGGGCGGCGGCCACCTCGACGGGGTGGTGGGCGTAGTCGTCGTACACCCGGGCGCCGGCCCCGGTCGTGCCCCGCAGCTCGAAGCGGCGCGCAAGGCCGGGGAATGCCAGCAGGGCGGCACGGATGTCGGCAGGCGCGCACTCCCGTGCGAGGGCGACCTGGACGACCAGCGCGGCGTTGTGCAGCTGGTGTACGCCCGGCTGGTTGACCTCGTACTCCTCGCCTTGGAGTCGGAACCGCATCGGCTCGCCGTCGATGAGTTCCGGCTCCACCACTGTCATGTCCGACACGAAGGGCCGCAGGTGCGCGGCGGCCTGGGTGGAGACGATCGCAGCCTTGGCGTTGGTGGCGAACTCGCCCAGCACCTTCGCCACGTCGGTGATGTCCTGGTAGCCGCCGCCGTCCCCGACGTGGTCGAGGTCTACGTTCGTGACGACCGCGGTGTGCACCCGGTAGTTCAGCAGGCTTTTGTCCGACTCGTCCGCCTCGATGACCAGGGCGCCGCCGGAGCCGGCCGCCGCATGGACGCCGGGCGGCCGCAGCAGCGCGCCGACCACGTAGCTCGGATCCGTGCCGCAGGAGGTGAGTACGTGCGCCAGCAGCGCGGCCGTGGACGACTTGCCGTGCGCGCCGCCGACCGCGATCGTCTCGTGCAGAGCCGTGAACTCGGTCAGCAGCGCGGAGCGGTGCAGCTCGCCCAGACCCTTGCGGCGCGCCTCGGCGCGCTCGATGTTCTCCGGCCGGACCGCGCTGGAGAACACGACCTCGGCTGGGGACTCCGGCACGTTCGCGGCGTCGTGGCCGATGGACACGCCCGCCACGCCGTTACGCTCCAACGACTCGGTGTAGATCGTCTTCTTGGCGTCGCTCCCGGTGACGTGCGCGCCCAGCTCCCGAGCCACGAGGGCCAGCCCGGACATGCCGCACCCCCCGATCCCGATGAAGTGAAGACGCCGGCCAGCGAGGGACTCGCGGACATGTGACATGGCCCGGAGTCTACCGGCGCACCCCATCTCCCCAGCGGATCTCACGAGGGCCCGTCGCCGGAGCCTGACTGCAATACCAGACCAGGGCGCCGAAGGTGCGCCCGATCTCCGCGATGGCGCCGTGGTGCTCGTCGCCGGTGACCGGCCTCGGTGGTCGGTCTCGTCTCATGCCCGGATGCGAGCCGGCGGCATCCGCCCCGTCGCATGCGAGAGACGGTCTCGGTGGTCACGGGCAGTCGCGGTCAGCCGCCGTGTGCTCGCCGCTCCTGGAGCACGCCGCCCGGCACAACCTCCGGGTGATGGCGCTCCCCCAACGGGCCGAGACAGCGGGCGGCATTCCGGAGACGCCGCATTGCGGAGACGCCGACGGGGATCCGGTCCCGGATTGGGCGTCACCGCCTGGCTCTTCCGAGAGTCCGGTCGGCCGTCGCGAAGCGGTGCTCCGTCGGCTTCAGCACTTCGTAGTGGTGGCCGAAGTACTGCGTTTTCGCCGATTGCGTGAGCACCGCCAACAGGAAGGCGAGGCACCCCATGGCGTGGTGCTCCCACAGTGGGCCGCGTCCCTCGTTGTACATCACGGTCCACTCGTCGGGGTGCTGGCCGGGCCTCACCAGCCAGTACAGGAAGGCCCCCGTGCCTTCCTCGAAGGCCCAGGGCACCACCCTCGCCCCAGGCTCTTGCAGGCTGGCGGGCTTCGCCTCGAACTCCCAAAGGTCGGTCAGGATCTCGTCCCGTTCCGCCGTCTGTGCGTGCTGATCGCATTCGTCGTAGGCGGAGCCGGGGGCGAGCAGCCAGATCGTCTCGTCGAAGATGCCGGCGCCGTAGGTCTCGACGAGCTGCTTGTAGTCCGCAGGCAGGGCCGTGTCGAGGGCGCGTTCGGCCTGTGTCCAGTCCACAGCGGGTGGCGGGTCGGCGGGCGGCGGGCAGAGGCGAACGAGGGCGTCAAAGGCAGCACGGGCATCAGAGGCGATCATGGAACGGACGCTACTGGCTCCCCGGCCGGCACCCGGGGGCAAGTCCGCGTAGTTCCCGCACCAGCCCTGCGGGCTGCCTGGACTGCCTGGACTGCCTGGACTGCCTCAGGGTGGTCGCCGGCGCGATCCTGGCCGGTGGCTGTAGCGGCGTCCCAGCCGTGCGGACCGGCGCGGCCCGGGGCTGTCGGCCGTCCTGCCTGTGCCCCCGTACGGTGGAATTCGGTGGGGCCGTGGGGGTGAGCGCCGCAGGATGGGGCGTATGAGTCCGCCGACCGCCGAGCACCGGGTGGAGTTCCTGCGTCACCCCCACCCTGGATACCCGCACCTCACGGCTTGGGGCATCCGGATCGAAGGCACCGACCTGCGCGTCTTGGTCGCCGAGGCGACACGCGCGCTCTGGAGTCGGGAGCTCGACGAGGACGACGACACCCCGCAGGAGCGGGAGGAGTTCCTGCTGCGCCAACACGCCCCGTTGCACCTGGACGACGACGCCGACGGCGCCCGAGCCCGGGCTCACTTTCTGGGCGACGCCCCACCGGATCTCCGCGACCGCGACACGGGCGCCCTGTGGCTCCTGGGCTGCTCGTGCGGGATCGACGCCTGCTGGCCCCTGCTTGCCACGGTCCGCGTCACGGCGACGGAAGTCGCCTGGTCCGGCTTCTACCAGCCCCACCGGCCGAACTGGGGCGAACTGCCCCTGGGGCCCTATGTCTTCCCGCGCCCGGCCTACGACAACGCCCTGGCCGCGCCGGTCCCTCTCACCCAGGACCCCCTCGCCCCTTTGCTGGGCGAGGGATAGCCACCGGCGAGGGCCCGACCCCGTTGGCGACGGCGACCCCGTTGGCGACGGCCGTCAGCAACCGCTGGCTTGATCACACCGGTGCATTCGAACACCGGCCTACGATGATCTAGATCACGAAGGGGGAGTCATGAGACTGGCATGGCTGGGGTGGCTGGTCGACCAATGGGACGAGTTGGGGTACAGCAACGGAGCACTGCGGGGCGCGATCGGCACGGTCGCGGTCCTGATCAGTGCGGCGATCGTCGCCGTGGCGCTGCAGCGTTTCCGCGTGGCCGCGCTGGCAGCAGCAGGGGTGGTCACCGCCGTGGGGGTCGGCTGGCTGTCGACCCACTGACGGGGGGGCTGGTGTCTTCCCCCGGACGTGGGGCCGGCTTGCACTCGGTCGTCAGGCCGTCTTGGCGCAGGAGCAGCCCGGGAGGGGAGAACTGCACGAAGAGCTTCTCCGCGATGCGCACGAAACGATCACCTGGCTCCGGGACGGTGAGGCGGCCAGGTGGCGGGCGGCGGGGCGGCGGCGTGCTGACGTGCGGTGGGCGGGGTTGCTGCCTAGGGTTCCGGTATGGAGATCACTTCGCTGGGGCCGTTGGCGGATGAGCTGTTGGCCACCGCGCGGGCGGCCGGGTCGAGCGCGGGCCGCAGTGGCAGGACCGTGTTCGGCGGTCACGGCAGCGCTCTGGGTCAGACCATGATCGCGCTGCTGGCGGGCAGCACTCTGTCCGATCACGAGAACCCGGGCCAGGCGACCGTGCTGGTCGTACGGGGACGGGTCCGCTTGACGGTGGAGGAGTCGTTCCGTGAGGGGACGCCGTACGACCTGCTGCCGGTGCCCGAAGCGGTGCACGGCCTGGAAGCGGTCGAGGACTCGGTGGTCCTGCTGACGGTGGCCCGGCAAGTCTGACGTGCCCCGGCCCCGGCCCCGGCCCCGGCCCCGCAACAGGATCCGGGCGGTGCCGTCGGTAGCCGCCGGCGTGACGCGCACGGGGTCGAATCCCGGCCGCGCCGCGGTGACCCGTGCGCGTCCCGCGGCTTCGGCCCCCGCTCTCCGGCGCGGACGGTTCCGGACGGGGACGGGGACGGAGCTGTATGCCCCAGACCCGTCCGGCCTCCCGGCGGTGCCGTCGTCGGGCAGCGCGTGGACCAGGGCGCCGGCCACGTCCCGGTGCGGCCGGACGGGGAGCGGCCCGGCCGCTTTCCCTTGGCCGCCCCGTTCAGTGCGGTGACGGTAGCGGGTCCAGGGCGTTGCCGACGGTGCAGCCGCCTTCGCCGGGCATCCGCTGGATCCGGGGCGGCACCCACACCTCGGTGGCGCCGGGGCCCACGCGGGCCAGAAGGCAGTCCTGCGCGTCGAAGCCGTTCCCCTTCACCGACAGGAGAACGCCGACCCGGCCGCCGTCCGCCTTCACCTCGGTACGGATCTCCGGTCGCAGGTCCAGGGCGGCGAGCGTACGGCGCACCTCGGCCTCGTCCGCCCGGCCGTCCGCCGGTATCCGGGGCAGCCGCGCGCGGAGTTCCTCGTACGGCAGCCGGGGCGGTTCGGGAGGCGGGGCGAAGGCCAGCGGTGGGCCCTCCGGGCAGTCCACGTCACGGGGCTCCTCGCCCCACTCCGACACGGGCGACACCCGCACCGCGAAACAGCGCCGCACGGCGACCTTCTCGGGGGCGAGCGATCCGTCGTACGCCGAGCCGGACGTGCGGACGACCACGTCGACGCCGTCCCCGTCATGTGTCGAGGCACCCGTCAGCCGCAGTACCTCCACCCCGTCGATGCCGGAGGCGGAGCGCCCGACCTCCTCCGCCGTGCGCGGACGCTGGCCGTAGAGCCGCTGGCCCGCCTTGCGGGCCACCTCCCGTGCGGCGTCGGTCGCCTCGTCCTCAGAGGACTGCACCACCCCGCAGCCGATGGTGAACAGCAACAGCGGTACGAGCAACAACAATCGGCGCATGTGTCCATCCTTCCGGCACCGCGCACCGCGGACAACCGCTCGCGTACCCAGACCGGCCTGGGCGATCGTACTCACCCGGTGCGGATGGCCGGGGCGCCGCGGCAGCCGCCGCCGCAGACACCGGTTTCGGGGAGGGTGAGTTCAACACGCCGGGCGGCTTCGCCGTCGCCGGCGAGGTGGGCGGCGACGGAACGGACCTGTTCGAGCCCGCGGTCCTGGGCGCCGAGAGCAGGCTGCTCACCCGCGCGGCCGACGTGCGACCTCTGCCTCGGCCGCCCGGCCTCAGCGGCGGGAGCTGCCGGACACGGCCGTCCGGGAACGGTAGACGGCGGCTCCGAGGATGAGGATCGCGGTGCCGGAAATGACGGTGGTCAGGGGCAGGGCGAAGGCGAGGACCGCGCAACCGGCCAGGCCGACGAGGGGGACCGTGGCGTTGGGCCGTCCCTCTTCGGGGGCGAGGGTCCAGGCGGATGCGTTGGTAATGGCGTAGTAGGCCAGGACGCCGAAGGAGGAGAAGCCGATCGCCCCGCGTACGTCGGCGGTCGCGGCGAGGAGGGCGACGACGGTGCCGACGGCCAGTTCGGCGCGGCGCGGAACGCCGGAGTGCGGGTGGACGGCGGACAGGGCGTGGGGCAGATGCCGGTCGCGGGCCATCGCCAGGGTGGTACGGGAGACCCCGAGGATCAGCGCGAGCAGCGAGCCGAGCGCGGCGACGGCGCCGCCCACGCGGACGACGGGCACCAGCCAGTCGGCGCCCGCCGCCCGTACGGCGTCCGACAGCGGGGCGGTGGCGTCGGCCAGGCCGCCCGCGCCCAGCACCGTCAGGACGGCGACCGCGACGAGGGCGTAGACGGCGAGGGTGGTGCCGAGCGCGATCGCGATGGCGCGCGGGATGGTTCGGGCGGGGTCGCGCACTTCCTCCCCGAGGGTGGCGATGCGGGCGTACCCGGCGAAGGCGAAGAACAGCAGGCCGGCGGCCTGGAGCACCCCGCCGACGGTGGCGTCGGAACCGATCGCCAACCGCGCGGCATCCGCGCCGGTGAAGGTCAGGGAAGCGACGGCGACGGCGGCGAGTACGGCCAGGACCACGGCGACGATGACACGGGTCAGCAGCGCGGACTTCCGCACCCCGGCGTAGTTCACCGCGGTCAGCGCCACCACGGCCGCCACCGCCACCGCGTGCGTCTGGCCGGGCCACAGGTAGGCGCCGACGGTGAGGGCCATCGCGGCGCAAGAGGCGGTCTTGCCGACGACGAACGCCCAGCCGGCCAGGTAGCCCCAGAAGTCGCCCAGGCGTTCGCGGCCGTAGACGTAGGTGCCGCCGGACTGCGGGTACAGGGTGGCCAGACGGGCCGAGGACGTGGCGTTGCAGTAGGCCACGACCGCTGCCAGGGCAAGGGCGGCCAAGAGCCCGGAACCGGCGGCGGCGGCCGCCGGGCCGAGCGCGGCGAAGATCCCTGCCCCGATCATGGAGCCCAGGCCGATCACCACCGCGTCGGCCAGCCCCAGACGGCGCTTCATCGCGCCCGGGCCCTTCGCGGCTCCCAGCGTGTCCATCACCGACCCCCTTCGCGCACCGCACCTCGACTCGGCGCACCGTAGCCGAGGAACGTGTCGGGCCGGGGGCGTCCAGCGCGGTGAGAGTGGGTGAGCGGCCCGGCGGCACGAACCCGGTGCTCCCGCATCGCGCACTGCGTGACGTGGATCGCCGCGGGGCGGGGGCGCTCTCGCCTCCGAGCCACAGGCGCCGTTCCGTGACTCGCGGGTCACCGTCACCGACCGTACGCCTCTACAGTCTTGTCATGGTGAGTTCACGTCAGCCCCGGCGCCGGGTGCGCGCCTTGCGTCTATGGCCGGTAGGCGCGGTCCTCGGCCTGACCTTCACCGCTGCGGTCCTGGTCGCGGCCGCGGTGTTCTCCATCGGGTGGGACCTGCTGGGTGCACGCGGGCTCAAGCAGGAACCCCGCATCGACTCCAAGACGTTGTTCGACCTGGTCAAGCTCTCCTTCGGAGTCGTGGCCGGGGCCGGCGCCCTGGTGGCCCTGGTCGTCGCCTACCGCCGCCAGCGCGTCGACGAGGACGGCGCCCTGCGGGATGCCACCCGCCTTCACAACGAGCGCTTCACCACCGCCGTGGCGCAGCTCGGCGACGAGTCCGCCGCCGTGCGCCTCGGCGGTGTGCACGGCCTCGCCGGACTCGCCGACGACGCCCCCACCTCCGCGCTGCAGCAGACCTGCATCGACGTCCTGTGCGCCTACCTCCGGCTGCCCTACGCCGCGGAGAGCGACGTCCCGCAGGACGACGCGGAGGCGCGCCGCGGCCACCTGGCCCTGCGGACGGTCCGGCACACGATCATCCGCCTCATCGGGGACCACCTGAGGTATCCGTCCCGGCACCCCCACTCATGGCAAGGCCGGCACTTCGACTTCTCCTACGTCACCTTCGACGGCGGAGACTTCTCCGGTGCGAGGTTCTCCGGCGGCACCGTCGACTTCTCCGGCGCGAAGTTCTCGGGCGGCACCTTCAGCTTCATCGGCGCGGAGTTCCCCGGGGGCGAGGTCTACTTCATCGAAGCGGAGTTCTCCGGGGGCGAGGTCTACTTCACGGACGCGGAGTTCTCCGGAGGCATAGTCGACTTCACCGACGCCAGCGGATCCGCACCACACGGACTCCCCCTGGGTGGTTCGTCCTCGGACGTGCCGAACGGACTCACCCTCCCCCGGATCTGGCACGGGGATGGGACCTCGTGACGTTCGGCATCCCTTTCACAGGCGGTCCGGGTCCGGGTCCGGGTCACGAGTGCGGCAGCGGCTGCGCGCGGCATGACCGTACGTTTGAACGTTCTGCGCGGAAGCGCCGCCCAGCGGCTCTACGAACGCCACGGATTCGCCGTGGAAGTCCAGGATCCGATCGACGTCTTCATGGTGCGGGGGGTGAACGCCTGCGTCGCCGCAGCGATGCCGTCGCCCACATCGTCAGACCGACCAGGGAAAGAATCAACGTCCCGCCGACGACGGCAGGGACGCCCGCAATGAGGGCAAAGTTCAGCAGCAACTCCACCCACGTCGGATCGTCACCCATCGTGCTCCCACCCTGTCTCATACGGGCCATGACGCGTGCGGGCGCCGGTCAGTTCCAGCAGCCCGCCGAAGCTCCGGGGAACCGCTCCAGCAGGCGTACGTGCTCGGCGTTCGGTGCAGTCGGCGACGTACGGGCGGCGACGTACAGGCGGCGACGTACGATCGCCTCGCCGCCACCGTCACGAAGTGCCTCGGCGACGGCGTCTTCCACCCCACCGCTTCGGACGGGAGTGTCGCCACAGTGGAACCGAACGTCGGCACCTCACCGGAAAGTCCCGAGGTCAGCGAGGAAAGCACTGGCGCGCCGGGAGCGTTTAGTCTGTGGCCTGCCGCCAGGGCGCGTTGCCCCGGCGGCAGGCCACAGCAGGGCGGGGAGACGTACGTGAGCAGAAGCAAGGCCCAAGCCGTGTGGGCGGCCGTCGCGGGGGGCGCGGCGCTCGCGGGCACCATCGTCGCCGGCGGGGTCGTGCTGGCATCGGCCGATGAGGACCTCGGGGACGGCTGGATCCGGGAGCCCGCGGGCGCGAAGACCCCGGCCCTCGCCGACAGGCAGCCCTCGCAGGGCGAGGTCATGGCGGAACTCACCGCCGCCGCCACCACGGCAGGGCTCACCTCCGACACCAAGTCCCGCGCCGAGGAGGGGGAGCTCGCCGACTGCATTGCGGCCTGGACCGGCGACGGTCCCGTCGGCGACAGCCACCTCGCCGCCCTCGAAACCGCCCTGAACGAACGCGGCTGGCAGGTCACGGCCCGCCGCGGTGAACCCGTCCCGGCCGTGGCGCTGACCAGCGGCTCCTGGCGCCTGGAGTTCATCAACGGCGGTCTCGTCGACACCCTTTCCCTGGTAGCCACCCGCTCCGGCCGGACCTGCCAGGACGCCTTCCGCCGCGCCGAGGCAACCCGGGGGCCCCGGGGCTAGTGATCCCGGTTCCGGCTTGATGGAGAAGGCTGAGTCGTCTGTCTTCGCACCCACCCCGATGATCAGCGGGCCGCGTCCACGGGCCGGCCGGTTCCGGCCGGCAAAACCCTTCGGGTGCGGCCGCACGGAGACAGCGGGCCGCCACCGGTCCTCACTGCTTGAGCAGGCGTCGGGCGACAACCGCCTCGCGCAGGCTCGCGGCCATCGCTGCCGCCTGGTCCGGCGGCAGCGCCAGGACACCGTTCTCCGTCATCAGAGCGTGGAACTGCTGCTCGGGGTAGGGGACGCCGGGCGGCAGAGCGGCGATGTGCCAGTGCAGATGCGCATTGCCCTGCCGGCTGCCGAGCGAGTAGAGGTAGGTGCGCTCCGGCTCGTAGACGGCCTCGACGGCGAGGGCGATCTCCCGCACGAACAGCATGAGCCGGCTGTAGGCCGCCTCGTCCACGTCGCGCACGGCGTGCTCGACGTGTGCCTTCGGTGCGACCAGGACCTTGCCCGGCACCGTGGGCCACCTGTCCAGGAACGCCACGTGATCGGCGTCCTCGAAAACCGTCTCGTGCGGGTACTCCGGGTTCCCGGCCAGGAACGCGCAGACGAAGCACGGGCCGCTCCGGGTCCGCTCCACGTACGCCTCAAGGTCCATTGGCTGTCGCTCCGTTGACACCTGAGCACCTCTGCCTCTCCGTAGGGGCGCATCAGTCTGCCGCAGGTCGACGGCACCCGCCGGTTCGACCGGGGTGACGCATCGACGGTGGGGGGCGCCGCGGCTCTGGCCGGTGCGAAAGTACGGGCGCTGCCGGCGCGGCCCGTGTCAGGACGCTCGGCATGTCTGGTCGCGCACTGAGCTTCGGATCGATGGCGCATGGGTACGAACGGTTCCGGCCCGGGCATCCCATGGAGCTCTTCGACATGGTGATGGCGTATGCGGGGGTCAGCCGATTCGGACTGCCCTTGAGATCATGGGCGCTGGGACAGGCAAGGCTTGGTCGGACCGGCCCGAGGGCAGCGGCGGCCGCTGGTAGCGCTGGTAGCCGTGCGGCGACAACGCAGTCAGGCACTGCGTGCCGCTCGTCGTGCCCGGGCGCGGATCCGTACCGGGTGACGTCCCGATGCGGGCGGGTCCGCGCAACAGCCGGGACGGTCGCCGGGATGGTCGCCGGGACGCTGCAGGGGGCTGCTCACCTCCAACGATCGACGGCCTTCCCGGCCCCCGGCCCCGGCCCCCGGCCCCGCTCCGGGCGGGTCCCGCGGCGGCAGGACAGCAGGGACGGGCTCGGACTAGCCTGATCGCATGATCGAAATCCGTCGCGCGAGCCCGCCGGACGGTGGTGCCCTCGGCGAGATCCACGCCGAGGCATGGAAGGCCGCCTACGCCCCCTTCTTCGCACCCGAGTTCGCGGCACAGGCGGTACGCGACCGGCGCACCCGCTGGCACGCGCGCGTAGCCGCAGGGCCCGAGACGGTCCTGCTCGCCTCGCTCGGCGGCCGCCCCCTGGCCCTCGCGTTCTTCGGCCCGTCGGCGGACCGGCCCGGTCTCGCGGAGTTGTACAGCTTCTACGGCCACCCGGACGGCTGGGGCAGCGGCATCGCCGCCGCCCTGATCGACGCGACGCTCTGCCGCATGAGCGAGGGGGGAGCCGCCGGAGCTCACCTGTGGACCCTGCGCGACACCCCGCAGTCCCGCCGCTTCTACACCAAGTCCGGTTTTACCGAGACCGGCGGAACCCGGCTCCACGACTTCGGTGACGGCAGCCCGCTGCAACAGGTCGAGTACGAGCGGGTGTTCACCGGACCGTCCGGTCGCCGCCACCACTCGGCCCACTGCTGAGCCACTCACTGCCGGTGGCGGCGGACCGATACGGATCCCCCGGTGCGAACCGCCGCCGGTCCGGTGCTACCTGTTCAGGTGAGCGCGGAGGAGGTTGGGGTCCTTGGCCGTGACGTAAGCCGCGCTCAGGACGTAGGCGGTGTCGCCGCGCAGGGCGATGGAGGTCGGGTTCTGCAGGCCGTCGGCGGCGGTCAGGACGGTGGAGTGAGTGCCGTCGGGCTGGATGAGCGCGACCTCGCCGGGGCCGTTGAGGGCGGCCAGGATCTGGTCGCCCTGCCCGGTGAAGGCGAAGTCGTCGATCCCGGTCAGACCGGTGGCCCGGGTCTGGACCGCGCCGGGGCGCCCGTCCCGCAGGATGGGGATGCGCAGGACGGTCCCCCGGTCGAGGTTGGTGGCCCACAGCGCCCCGTTGCGGATCTTCAGCCCGTTGGCACCGAGGAATCCGGTGGAGGCCAGTTCGGGGGCGTTGGACCAGGTGCGGGGGGTGCCGCCGGTGGTGGGCACGCTCGCGATGGTGCCGAGGACGGAGTCGGTGATGTAGAGGGTGCGGGTACGCGGATCCAGGGCCAGGCCGTTGGGCAGGCCGGTCGCGGGCAGCGCGGCGATGCGCTGCGGTTCGCCGCCCGGGCGCAGCCGCCAGAGGCCGGTCAGATCGGCGGTGCCGGTGGCGTACAGGAAGTACAGGGTGCCGTCGTGCGCACGGACGATGCCGGTGGTCAGGGCGAAGCCCAGGACCGGGGTGTGGATGCCGCCGTCGGCGGGGGCTGGCAGGGTGGCTACGATCCGGGTGGCTCCCTTCGGGGTGATCCGGGCGATCTGACGGGCGGCGGCGAAGGTGACGTACGCGCTTCCGTCGGGAGCCAGGGCGATGTTCTCGGGCGTCTGCTGCCGGGCCAGGTCGAAGTGCGCGGTGATGTGCGCGCAGCTCAGCGGGGCGGAGACGGCCGACGCGACGGCGGGGCCGGCGGCGGCGACGGCGGCCGCGGCCAGTACGGCTGCTGACAGGGCGGCTGACACGGCGGTCTGGGACAGCTTGTTCTTGAACATGGTTCCTTCACTGTTTTCGGGCATGCGGCAGCGGTACGCCGACGCGCCGGGGATACGGGGATACGCGGGCCCGGGATACCGGGATACCGGGATACGGGGGTGCTGCGGTCTCGGTGAGGTGCGGTCAGCCGGTGGTGGCGGGTCGGCCCGTGTCGGCCAGGGTTCCCGGTCGCGCCGGGTCACCCGGCCGGCCAATCTGGGCGAGCAAGGCCAGCGCGGTCCGCGCGGGTGAGTCGGCCGCCGTGGTGGCGACCACGATGTTCTGCCCCGGACCAGGACCTTGGCCCTGGCTCAGGGTCTGCTGGGTGACGGTCAGTGGGCCGACCAGCGGATGTCGCATCTCGTAGGTGGCTACGGCGCACGCCTTCACCCGGTGGTCGGCCCACATCGAGGCGAAGTCCGGGCTCTTCGAACTCAGTTCACCCACCAGCGCGTGAAGGGCGGTGTCGTCCGGGTACTGGCCCGCCACCAGGCGCAGGTTCCCCACCACGGCCCTGGCCTTGGCCGGCCAGTCCGCGTACAGGTCACGCGTGTGCGCGTCGAGGAACACCAGTCGGGCCATGTTGGGCCGCTCCGCCGACCGGTCCGCGGCGTCCGGGTCCAGGTGTCCGGCGAACAGCGCGTGACCCAGCGGGTTCCACGCCAGGACGTCACTGCGGCGGCCCGTCACGATCGCCGGAACGTGGTCCAGCACCTCCAGCAACTGGCCGGTCGCCTGCGCCACCCGTTCCGGCGCGGGCCGCCGGCCTCGGACAGGACCCGCCGCCGACCGGGCCAGGTCGTGGAGGTGCAGGCGCTCGGTCTCCTCGAGCCGCAGGGCCCGGGCGACCGCGTCCAGCACCTGCGGCGAGGCGTTCAAGGACTGCCCCTGTTCCAGCCTGGTGTAGTACGAGACGCTCACGCCCGCCAGCAGTGCCAACTCCTCGCGCCGAAGCCCCGGCACGCGCCGACGCTCCCCGTAGGTGGGCACCCCGATCTCCTCGGGCAGCAGCTGGGAGCGCCGTGTCCGCAGGAAGTCCCCGAGCCGCACTTTTCCGTTCATGGATCCGAGTATGGGTCGAACCCCGCCGCGCGGCCTGACCCTGGCGGGGATAGGCACCAGCGGGTCTGGCTCCCCGCGGGGACCGGTGATGACGTAGGCGATGCCCGCCCGTCCCCTGCACCACCTCACACTCCCAGGAGCACCCCTTGAGCACCGCCACCAGCGAGCACGACCCCTTCGCGGTTCTGGACGCATCGGACTTCGCCTTCGCCCGGCGCGCATGGGTCGATGCCGAGCCCGCCCATGTCTATGACCTCGTCAGTGACGTATCGGCGATCAGCCGCTGGAGCCCCAACGCCACCGATGTCACGTTCGACCAAGACGCCGGGCCCCGGGTCGGGGCCTGGTTCAGCGGCCGCAATCACAAAGACGGCAGGGAGTGGACCACTCGCTCCCAGGTCGTACGGGCCGATCCCGGCGCCGCCTTCGTCTTCGTGGTCGGCGGCGTCGACGACGGCATCGTGCGATGGAGCTGGAGCTGCCGCCCCCAGGGGCGCGGAACCGTCGTCGAGCAGTCCTGGCAACTGCTGCGTCTCGACCCCGTGCTCGGCACCACCCGCGGCGACCTCGACGCGCTCCGCGACTACATGACGAACAGCGTGGAGACCACCCTGACGTCCCTCGCCCAATGGATCGCCGAAGCCTGAGGTAGGTGTCGGCCGGGGGCCGCGCATCGGCCGCCGAGCCCTGCGCGTCAGGCGGGCCTAGGGCGTGCGTGCTGGGCGCCGCACGGCAGGAACGAGTGTGACAGGGGTGAGCAGGACGAGGGGAGCAGCCACCCACCAGTACGACAGCCACGTGATCACCCGGTCAACCCCGGAAGGCATCCGGCGATCAAGCGGTACATCGCCGGACCGCGGGCCCGGACCGACAGCGAGAGAGGGCATGCCCCCACCCTAGACAGTCCCGCGTCGGCGGAGGCCCTGCCGTTTGGGGCCCCCGGAGGCCTTACCGCAGAGCGGGTCGCGCCGATCCGGCCGGTCGTCATCACCGGGTCCGCGTGGTGTTGCCCACGTGTGGACTACTGCGTCGGGGTGGCGTCCGACACCGCCTGTACGAGGCTCAGGGCGAGGGCGTCGAAGTTCTCCCGGAAGAAACTCGTTCGCACGTGGAAGCCCTCTTCCGAGAATCCTCTGTCCGAGATGAACGTCGTGGCAACCGCGGTCAGCGCTGCGTGGATGACGTGCAGGTCGTGCAGATTCAGGGTGTAGTCACGCGACGTCTCGTGGTCGCCGGCGAGCCTCTCGATCAGCCTGCCGATCTCCGCACGGTCCGCGTTGAGCTGCATGACGATCGCCGTGTCGGAGAAGTCCCTGCTCCTGAGCAGCTGCAACGCCTCGACCATGGCGTCGGCCTGTGAAGGGGTGAGCCGTCCGCGGAACGCGGTTCCGTCAGCGGTCAGCCTGATGGTTGTTCGCAAGCTTCACGTACTTTCTGCTGAATGCTTCCCCGGTCATCTTGCAGCCATGAGCATGAGAGAAAGCGAGCGGTGACGACGACGATGCACCCATCCTTACCTCACGCAGGCTTGATCTCGATTCGCGGATCCTGGTGCATGGCCTTTCCAGGCCACTTGGGGCAGGACTTGGCCGGATGAGTCGGCTGTCGATCTCAGTCGAGCGGGATCGCCGCGATGCGGTCGAGTGTCTGCGCGTACAGGCGGTTTCCGTGCTGGACCAGGCGGTCGGCGGACGGTGGCGTCACGGGCATGGTTCCAGTCCTCCCGGAGTCCTCCCGGAGCCTCGCCGTGAGGAAGGCCACCACGTGCGGGGCCGGCGTTTCGTCGGTGTCGTCGTCCTGGCCCGTGGACGGATCCTCCCAGTTGCGTCCACGCGGCGCCGTCCGCCACCTTGCAGCGATGCGGAGGCGGCTCGGCTCGGCTCGGGTTCACGCCGTGACGGCGGCCAGCCGGCCCGAGCCGATCGCGTCCGTCAGGGCCTGGTGGTCGCGCTCGTTCCGGTCGGCGTAACTTTCCGCGAACCGCGCGACGGCCTGGTCGAAGACGTCGCGGCGGCCGAGGTAGGCGGCGATGGCGACACGGTCTCCGGACCGCGCGTGGGCCCGGGCCAGGGTGACGCCGCACAGGCCGGCGAAGACCCGCATGCCGCGCGGCTCCATCCGGGAGGGTTCCGCGATCCCCTTCCAGTCGCGCAACTGGCGTACGTAGAAGTCCCGTTCGCGGTCGTCGATGCCCTGCACCCGCTGCCAGCCGAGGAAGATGTCGCTGGCGGCCTGCATCACGCGCTGGCCGGCGACGACCCGTTCGCCCTGGGTGCCGTATTCGCCGGCGCCCGCGTACGGAGCGAGCACGGACTCCCCGGCCTCCTTGGCCTGGAGGATCAGCGGATCCTCCCCGTCGCGGCCCATCAGCAGTATCACCCAGCAGCGCATGCCGACGCTGCCGACTCCCACCACCTTGCGTGCCATGTCGACCACGCTGAACTGCCTCAGCAGGTGCCTGCGGTCCGTCTGGAGGCTGTCCCCGTACCCCTCGACCAGGGCCCGGATCTGCCCGTCGAGCGCCTCGCGCTCCTGGTCCGGCATCAGTTGGGAGATCGGCGTGATCAGCTGCGGGACGGCGGCGAAGCGGCGGTGGCCGTCGGCCACCTCGGTGAGCTTCTCGAAGGCCTGCCGGCTGTCGCGCCCGCGCGCCTTGCTCAGGGCCTCGGAGACGTTCTTGCGGCCGCGCGTGTGGAGCGCGCCCTGCGCCAGCGCGTGCAGGTTGGTCTCGTCCACCCTCGCGTACCAGACGTCAAGGTTGCCCATCCGGGCGAAGCCGCGCATCCGCTCGCGGTAGGCGCGCACCGCGGACCGTACGATCTCCGCGCGCTCGCCGTCGGAGAAGCCGTTCTCGCGCCCGGCGATGACGAGGCTGGCCGCCAGCCGCTTGACGTCCCATTCCCACGGGCCGGGCAGCGTCTCGTCGAAGTCGTTGATGTCGAACAGCAGGTTGCGTTCCGGGGAGCCGAGCAGCCGGAAGTTCATCATGTGCGCGTCGCCGCACAGCTGGACCCGGATGCCCGAGTCGGGCGTGCCGGCCAGATCGGCCGCCATGACCGCGGCGGCACCGCGGTAGAAGCGGAACGGTGACTGCGCCATCCGGCCGTAGCGGATCGGGATCAGCTCCTGCAGCCTGGTGCCGGACTGCCGCGTGATCACGTCCACCGCGTCCGCCCGGTGCGGCGGGGGCTCGAACGTTCCGTGGGCGGACCGCGGGGCCTTCCGCCGGGCGGCCCTGCCGGCTGCCGCCCGCTCCGCGACCGAGAGCCGGGGCCCGCCGCCGACCGTGGTGGCCGTCTCACTCGTAGCCATCGCTGTGAACCTCCGCAGGCCCGGTTCCCCCGCTTCCCAGCATGACACCCGCCGGAAGCCCCCGCACGGGCTGGACCCGGTGCCAGACGACGGCCAGGTGGGGGCCACACCACGGCCCGCCGGTCGCCGCCGGTGGGCCGATCTCGCCGCAGTGCGCAGTGCGCAGTGCGCACCGCGCCGAGAGGTGGCCGAGCGTGCCCGGCACCGGGAGCCCGCCCCCAGGCGGCGGGCCCGCCGGAACCGGAGTTCCGGCGGGCCGCCCTTACGCGCTCATCCCGGGCCGTGTCCCGCCTCGTCACGGCCCGCGGGTCGCGGCCCGCGCGTCGCGCGTCGCGGCCCGGGGTGGCTCACTTGCCGAAGTAGGCGTTGTGGATCGTGACCGTCGACCGGTTTTCCTGCTTGTCCGTGACGACGGCCTTCAGCGAGATCGCCTTGCCCTTCTCCGGAGCGCGTACCGTGATCTTGTTCGCGCTGACCGGGGCAGGCGTCCACTTCGTACCGTCGTACGACACCAGGACCTCCAGGGCCTTCAGGTCGGCGCCCGCCGCCGCGCCCTGCACCACGACGGGGAAGGTCTGCTTGGCGCCCGCCGGGGCGGTGGAGTCCGGCGCGAGCTTCGGCTGGAAGCGGACCGTGGAGACCGGCAGCTTCGTCGGGCTGTCGGTGCGGGCCGAGGTGAAGGTCCACGAGGCGTCGATCCGGGTCCCGGCGCGGTTGTACGTCGGGTTCCGGTTGATCGTGGTCTCCACCGTGTACGTGGCGGACTCCGCCGGCAGCGTGAAGGACGCCTGGTCGATGGCGGCGTCCTTCTTCGTGTACGGCACGCCGTCGCGGTGGATGGTGGTGCTCGCGCCCGCGTACCGGGCGAAGCCTGAGTGACCCGCCCCGTCACCGGCCAGCATCAACGACCCGTGGATGTCGTCGCCGTCGCGCACGATCCCGTCGTTCTCGTTCATCAGCGGTCCCAGCACACCGGTGTTGAAGTCCTCGGTGTAGGTCTTCCCCGCCGCGAACCGCCGCGACTCGTTGAGGTAGTGGAGCGAGTCGAACCTCCGGAAGCCCGCCGGGTCCGTCTCGCCCAGGATGCCCGCGGCGATGTTCCAGGCGGCCCCGTCACCCGTGGACAGGTACACGTTCCGCGCCCCCGGCGCCGACAGCACCGAGTACGGCGCCTCGACGCCGCCCCCGTTGTCCAGGACGCCGTGCGCCGCGAGGGCGCCTTCGAGGCCGGGTACGGAGGACCCGATCCTCGCCTTCACCAGGGCCATGTCCTTGGTCCTGTACGTCTTGCCGTAGCCGGTGGCCAGCTCGCGGACCGGGCCGCCCGTGAGGACGTTGTACTCCGTCGTGCCGCGCTCCCAGTTGGCGGACCACTGCTGGGTGAGGGCGCCGTCGGCCATCGGGGAGCCCAGGTAGCCGGTGCGCAGGTCGTCGAAGGTGGTGAGCTCGACTCCCTCGATGATGTACGTCTCGGGCGTGCTCAGGGTGTACATCATCCCGGCGCGCGTCGAGCGGGCCTTCGCGTCCGGCACCTTGACCGTCACCGGCCGGGTCGTCCGGGCGTCGAGGGTGACGGTGGTGGGGCCGGTCACCGTGAGCTGCGGGTGGTTGATGAGGTCGGCGCCCTTCCGCGGGGCCGTGGGGTCGACCAGCATGTCGGCCGAGAGGTTGTAGGTCCCGCGGGGCAGGCGGACCGTGCCGGAGCCGGACGACAGGTCCGGGAAGCTCCGCCGGCCCGTGGCGAGGCCTTCGTAGCCCTTCAGGTCGGCCTGCCAGGAGGTGCTGGGCGCGCCGTCCCGTCCGAGGGTCTTGAAGGTGACGTCGTACGACTCGACCTCGCGCTCCACGGCTGCCGCGGTGCGCACGCTCTGGCCGCCCCCGGAGGCGACGACCGTGGTCGCGTACGAGCCGTCGACCGCGGCGCCGAGCCGGGTGTCGGCCGTCAGGTCCACGGTGGCGCTGCCGCCCGCCGGGACGGTGATCCGCTGCGCTCCGAGCGTGAAGAACCCGGCCGGGGCGGGCTGTGCGTCGCCGCCGGTGGACGCTGCGAGTGACAGGTCCAGCGTCACTTCGGCGGCGCCGTTGTTGCGGTACGTCACCTGCTGGGTGACGGGCGTGTCGTCGGTATGGGGCCACTGCTGGGTGCCCAGGCTGATCGAGGCCGGTTCGGAGACGACGCTCTGGTCGATCGCCCGGTCGACCGCGAGGCGGCCGGCGCCCTGCTGGAAGACCGAGTGGGCACCGTCCTTGGCGGATCCCGTCAGGGCGGCCTTGATCCGTTCGCCCGTCCAGGCGGGGTTCCTCTGCTTGAGGATCGCGGCGGCGCCCGCGACGTGCGGGGTGGCCATCGACGTACCGCTCTTGCTGACGTATCCGAGCGGGTCCTGCCCCGCGGAGCCCTCCGCGGCGGCTGCCGTGATCTCCACGCCCGGTGCGGTGATGTCGGGCTTGACGGCGTTGTCCCCGGTGCGGGGTCCGACTCCGGAGAAGTAGGCGATGGCGTCGTCGTCGTCGACGGCGCCGACGGTCAGGGCCGCGTCGGCGCTGCCCGGGGAGTCGACCGTGCCCCGTATCGGCCCGCTGTTACCCGCGGCGACGGCGAACAGGATGCCCTTCTCCGCGGAGAGCTTGTTGATCTGGGCTTCCATCGGGTCGATGCCGGGGGTGTCGGGGCCGCCCAGGCTCATGTTGATGATGTCGGCGCCCTGGGCCACGGCCCAGTCGACCCCGGCGATGATGCCGGAGTCGTCGCCGCTGCCCCGGTCGTCCAGCACCTTGGCGTTGATCAGCTGCGCACCGGGTGCCACGCCCTTGAACCGGGCGTCCTTGGTCCCCGTACCGGCCGCGATGGAGGCCACGTGGGTGCCGTGCCCGACGCGGTCCCCGGCGTCCGGGGAGGCGCTGAAGTTGCGTTCCGCGACCACGCGGCCCGCCAGGTCCGGATGGGTCGCGTCGATCCCGGAGTCCGCGACGGCGATCTTCACACCGGTGCCGTCGAACGAACGGGCCCAGGCGGCCGGGGCGCCGATCTTGCCGGTGCTGCGGTCGAGCGACGCCTTCCGTACGCCGTCCAGCCAGATCCGCGCGATGCCGGAGGTGGTGGTGGCCGTACCGTCGCCCTGCGGGCGGGTGAGGGCGTCCCACAGTGCGCCCGTCCTGTCGGTGGCGCTGGTGACGCTGGTGACGGCGTCGGCGTCGAGGGCCGACAGGGTCCGGCGGACGGTGGTGCCGTCGGAGGAGCGTACTTCCGCGCGGGCCGCCTGGGCCGCGGCTCCGCGGTATCCGACGATCACCTTGAGCCCGGCCCGGTGGGCCTCGCGGCTCTCGGGCTTGGCGAGTTCGGTGATGTCGAACAGCCGCTGGTCCAGCGTGCCGTCGGCGATGAGCTTCCGGGCGTCACGCGGCACCACGTAGGTGCGGCCGTCGTGGACCTGGGTGAAGAAGGGTATGTCCTCACGGCCCTTGGCCCGCTGGATGCCGCCGACCCGGCCGCGGGAGTCCACGAGAACCCGGTCGCCGGTGACCAGGGTGACGGTGTGCACGGTCTTGCCGGCCGCCCCGAGGCCGTTGGCTGAGGCCGGGGGCCCGGTGTCGGGGCCGCCGGGCTGTGCCGTCGCGGGGCCGGTCATGCCCGCCGTCAGGGCGACGGCGGCCGCCAGGGCAACGGGGGCGGCGTACGCCTTCTTTGGCAATTTTCGCAAGATGTTCCCTGCTCAGGAGTGGATACGGGCAGGCGCGGGCCCGGCCCGTACGGGGGTGTGTCCGTGTCGCCGCGGTTCCCCCTCGCCCGCGGGGCGGCCGCCGGTGCGCGGCACGTCCGGCCCCGTCGGCTGTGGCGCTGGCGTGGTGGCGCAAGGGGGCCCCTGGTGGCGTGGGTTCGTCGGACCATCCCTGGATACGTTGCGGAGAACTGCCGGTGCCAGGTCCGGGCGGGCAGCATGGGCTGGTCGAACGGGCAACTCCCGGTGGGACGCCTCCGGCTCCGCGGCGGGTACGCGGCCTGCGGGCGGGCCTGCGGGCGGGAGGCAGGCCCGCCCGCACGAAACCGGCCGGCACGCGGTTCAGCGGCCCGTCGCGGCCGCGGGTGGCGTGGTAGGCGTTCCCGTCGCGGCCGACCGCGAGGAGTTGGCCGTCGCCGTTCGGCAGCCCGGTGAGGGCGAGCGCGTCGGCGCCCGGCATCGGGCCGGACGGCCCGGTCGGACGGCCCCCGGCCGGACCCTGAGGCGGACGCGGACGCGGGCGGGGGGCGGGGGCGGGGCCTTCGGGGCGGCCGCGGACCGGCCCGGTCCACCCCACGAACTGGCCCATCCTGGCCGAAGGTGTGGACGCGGACGGTGGAGGCGTCGAGCGGGCGCAGCCGGACCGTGTCGTCCTGGACGGTGACGTACGGGTCCAGGGTGCCGTCGACCATGGTCCGGTCGCCGGGGAAGCCGACGCGAGGGGCGGCACCGCGAGGGAGTTGTGGAAGTCGACCTCACCGACGGGGATACCGCCCCCGAGAGGCGTCAGGGCCGCGGGCCCGGCGGCGCCGGACTACGCCGTGCCCGCCTCCTGGAACGGCGACGGGCACGACGGGCAGGCGGGCAGGCGGGCACGGCAGGAACGGCGGCCGGCACCGTGGCCGGCGGGGCGGGCACGGCGGCGGGCACCGTGGTTCAGCCGGTGAAGGCCTCGATGAGGGTCCAGACGGCAAGGCCGGCCATGCAGAGCGCGCCGATGCGCTGGACGGTCTTCAGCGGCACCCTCTTGGCGATGAACTGCCCTGCCACGAGGGCGAGTGCGGAGACGGACATGAGGGCGACGGCCGAGCCGATCGCGGTGGGAAGCCATCCGTTGGCGGCCGCGAGGTTGGCGGTGGTGATCTGGGTCAGATCACCCCACTCGCTGATGAAGACGGCCATGAACGCGGTGGTGTAGACGGGCCAGAACCCCGTCACGATCTTCGCGTCGGCGTCACCCTCGTCGTCGTCTCCACTGCGGAGCAGCACGAACGCGCCGAACGCGAACAGAGCGGCGGATACGAGCTTGACGGCCATGTTCGGCAGCAGGCTGAGGAGGCTGCCGGCGCTCACCGCGATGGCGACGTGCACGATGAACGCGGTCGAGGTGCCGAACCACACGTACAGCGGTCTCATGCGCGTGCCCATGGCGAGCGAGGCGAACATGGTCTTGTCGGGAAGCTCGGCGAGGAAGATCAGCCCGAAGGCGGTGAGGATCGCCACTGGGTCGAAGGTCATTCCGGGTCTTTCTGCTGGGGCCGGACCGCCAGCTCCTTCAGCACCCGGGCGGGCGATGGGAAGAACCACTCGGCCCGGCACGACGAAGCAGCCCGCACGGAGATGCGGGCTCGGTCATGCCGTAGCCGAAGGTCTCGTCCACCCCAGGATGTGGGGCCCGGTGGCCGGGATGCCCAAGGACATCCAGCGTGTCGACCAGCGGTATCGCAGGACTACTCCCCTTCGCTCCCGCCAGTCTAGCCGCATCCGCCCACCAGGCCGCGGCCGGGCCGGGTCACCGTCACCCGTTCTCCGCCGCCGGATCGGCTCCCGGTCGGGTCGCCGCGGCGGACGAGGCGGTACTTCTGGTACGTGGAGCCGGACGCACGCGGCTGGACACGCCGGACCGCGGACGGGAGCAGGTGTCTGCCCCTGGCCCCTGGCCGGGCGGGCCCGCTGCGCCGCTCGCACGAGCGCGTCCATGGCCGGAGACGTGCGTCACAGCTCCTGGAACCGGGATGCCGCAATGCCCGAGAGCCGGGCGGCGTCCCGCCGGCTCTCGCCGCGGCTGATCGCGATCAATGCGACCCGGAGCCTGGCGGGCATCGGCTCGCGCTTCGTCCGAGCCCGTGTACCTCCGCCAGAGCGGCGGCGCCCGCCACGGCATCGGCGAAGGCGGAATCCTCTTCGAGCCGGCGCTCAAGCATGCGAGCGGGCACTGCGGCCCAGACCGCGGCGGCAGCCGGGGATGGTCCCTGCGCCGTGGCCTGCAGCACATCGGCCATCCGTGAGATCGCCTCGCCCCTCCCCCCACAGCCCGCGCTCGGCCTCACCGGCCTCACCGGCCTCACCACCGCCCTCAGCGACGACGTACGCGGCCTCGCCGCCCCCCGGCGCCGGGGGGTTCAGGCCGGTACCGGATTACGACGGCGCCCATCGGCTACGGTCCTTGCCTGTGAACCGTACCGAGCGTCTGTACGCCCTCGTGGAGGAGTTGCGCGCGGTCTCGCCCCGGCCGCGCAGCGCCCGGTGGCTCGCGGAGCGCTTCGGCGTCAGCACCCGCACCATCGAGCGCGACCTCAGCGCCCTGCAGCAGTCCGGAGTGCCGCTCTACGCCGAACCGGGCCGCAGCGGCGGATACGTGGTGGACAAGGATCACACCCTGCCGCCCCTGACCGTCACCCCGTCCGAGGCCGCGGCCCTGGCCGTCGCCCTGCACGGACTGTCCGGGACACCGTTCGCCGCGGACGCCCGCTCGGCGCTGCACAAGGTCTTCGCCGTCATGCCGCAGCGCGAACGCCAGGCCGCGCGCGAACTCGCCGCTCGGGTACGGCTCGCCGTGAACCCCGTACGGCCCTCCGCGCTCCCGCACACCCTGCTCGAGGCGCTCGCGAGCCGCCGGCTGCTGCACCTGTGCTACGCCGACGCGCGGGGCGAGGAGGTCACCGACCGCACCGTCGAGCCCCTGGGCTTCCTCGGAGGCGACCACTGGTACCTCATCGGCTGGTGCCGGGCGCGCTCCGCGGTGCGGGGGTTCCGCCTCGACCGCATTCGCGAGGCGCGGGCTCTGGAGGAGACGACGGAACCGCGTCCGGTGGACCTGTCCCAACTGGACACCCCCGGTTGGGATTTCGCCGCACTTGACAAGCTCTACGGTTTCGCTTGAGCCGCGGCTCCAAGGGCCAAACACCGACAGGGGGTTGTCGCCCCCGGCCCGGAGGCTGAGTCACAACGAACCGACCACGGAGGGCACTCATGCCTGTGACGACGACCCCCACCACCACCGACTCCGCTCCGCTGACCCGGGAGGCCGGCACCCGGCTGGTGGAGGGCTGGACGGCGCTCTGGAACGGAGACGTCGCCCCCGCCGAGCAGATCCTCGCCCCCGACTTCCGGCTGCACTTCGCGGACGACTTCGACGGCACCGGCTCCGCCAAGACGTTCGGCCAGAACGAACTGACGGCGTTCATCACGGCCAACAGCCAAGCCCTCACCGGCATGACGTTCGCCGCCGACGCCGCACCGCTGGTCGACACCGAGCGCGGCGAGATGGCCTGCCGGTGGATCGAGAGCCACGCCGACGGAGACGGCGACATCATCGTCAAGAGCGGCATCGACATGTTCGCGGTCACGGACGGCCGGATCTCCGCCGTGTGGTCGCTCACCGGCAACCGCCGCTTCGCGGCCTGAGCGAAACACCTCCTGACCGGCGCGCGGCCTGACCGGCACGTGTCCGGTGCCGGGCGCTCCGGCCCGGGGACCGGCGTCGCCCGCCCGGACATCACACGTACCGGTCTCAGGCTCGGGCAGCGAGACTGTGACCGTGGACGCGAAGAACGAGGCCTCCGACCGACAGCCGCTCCTGCCTCCGAGACCGGTCATGCCGGACATGGCCGCGGCACGCGCCCGCGGGCCCGTTGACCTCGTCGAGGCGAGGTGGCAGTCCCTCCTGCTCGCGTGGCAGTGGAGGCAGGAAGCGCAGAAGATCCGCGCGGCCGGCCGCCCCTTCCCCCCGATCGTCCCCCTGCTGGAGGCCGCAGCCGCTCAACCACGAATCCGGCGGCTCTATCCGTTCACCAGTCACTTCGCCCTCGGCCTCGGCAGCTCCACCGGCCACCCCTGGACTGTGTGGGGCGGGTCGATCGAGCCCCTGCGCAACGGGCGGTTCACGGTTCGCCGACGCGAGCCCTACGCCGTGATCGGCGAAGTCGCCACCGCCGAAGAGGCCGTGCGCCTCCTGGCGGAGCTCCTGCCCACCGGTTGTGAGCCCGCCATCACCGCCTCCGAGGCCGAACGCGCCTGAGGAGCGGCGAGACCACGAGTCCGCTGTGGCCCGTTGACCGTCCGTGCCCGCGCGGTCGGACGTGTGGTGGGAGGAACTTCGGCCGACGGGGCGAACGAGCATGCTTTCCCCTGCGCACGCTCATCCGCGGGCCGATTCCGCATCCTTGCCCGTGGGGGTCCAACGGTCGTGTCGTCTACCGGTGTTCTTCGTCCACGCCCAGCGCTACCCGGCGGAACGAACCCCCGGCCTGCCCGGCCGGGGGTTCGTGGACGCCCGCACACACCCCGCGGATCAGCTGCGGGTGGTCTTGCGCCAGCCGAAGGGGCCGGGCAGGTCCACCGAGGTGGTGCGGCGTCCGGTGCTGCTGTGGGTGTGACGCGGGCCGTGCTTGCCGCCACCGGTGGTGATCGACCACGACTTGCGGTTGATGTTGAGCCGGACGCCGGGCAGGATCCTGAAGCTCTTGCGGAATGTCAGCGGCATGACGTCTCACTTCCTCGGTGACGTAGGGACGGGGAGCGGCCCGACTGTTCCTGCGTTCAGGCCAGTTGGCATACGTGTGTCCGGCGCGGCCCGTTCCATGCACGTCCGAACACAGCATCTGCGCACCACTTCCGGAGCACCGGAGGACGGGGACAGAGGACGGGGACAGAGCGCACGGAACCGAGCTCGTCGCGCGGCGTACGCGGTACGGCTACGGGACCCGCCAGACGTTGGCGAAGGCCGCGTTCTCGATGGACCGCCGCTGGCGGACGGCTTCCAGTTCCAGGACCGCGTCGTTGACCGCGGCCAGCACGGTCGTCACCGCTCCGCCGCCCGGCGCCGTCTCGGCCTCGGCCTCCGCCTTCTCCTCGGCCTCGGCCGGGCCGCGGCGGATGCCGACGGCCGCGGCGAGAGCCGCGAGGACGGGCTCGTCCTCCTCCCAGCGGCTCCGCGCCCGAAGCCGGTCGGGAGTGTCGACGAGCTCCATGCGCTCGGCCCCGAAAGGCAGTCGGCCGCGCCGGGCGCGTGTCAGCAGACCGTCCTCCTCGAACGCGGCCTGGTAGGCGGCGGCGAGGTCGCGGCCCCGGCGCCACAGCCAGTCCTCGAGGGGCTCGTACGGTGGCTGCCGAAGGAGGGCCGACGCCGCCGCGCCGATCAGCCGGTCGTCCGGTACGTGCTGCGCGCCCGGCACGATGAGGTCTCCGTCCAGGGCGATGGCCCGCGTACTCAGGAGATCGATCAGTTCGGCACCTGCGAGGGACAAGGAGAGGTCGCCCTGCCCCACGGCACCCTCCGGGCGGGGTTCCATGGCAAGGGTGAAAAGATCTTTCGCCGTGGTCATATACGACTCCCTCGTCGTCGGCCGAACCAGCGTTCCATGGCCGAAGCGGTACGTACGGGTCGGGTACTGCTCCCGGGCGACAGCAAACCACACACGGCACTGCCCGCTCCGGCGATCCTTCCGCCCCGGCCGCCCCCCGCCGTCAGCACCGTATCTACGCCCCGGAGAGCCTGGGAGGGGGCCGAGTCCTTGCAGGGGCCTCGGCGAAGACGGCGGCTGTTCGAGCGAGTCGAGGGCGGCCAGGGGGGGGTCGCCCCGAGCAGCCGGGGCAGTACGGCCTCCAGTTCCTCGATCCACAGCGCGAGCCCGGCCGAGGTCGCTGCGGCGAGGGCGGGCGCGGTCTGGCCGGCGGCGAGCGGCTGGCCGAGGACGGCGACCTGCCCGGCGGCCCGTTCCTCGGCGTGCATCGCACGGGCGAAGGCCAGGAGTTCCGCGCCGGGGGTCCGTGTATCGCGCGCGTATCGGGCGTCGACAGCGTCGTCCGCGCCCACGGCGGGACCCTCCACCTCGCCTCCCGCCCCGAGGGCGGTCTCCTCGCCACGGTCAGACTCCCCGGCACGCCGTAGACCCCCGCCCCCGGGGCGGGAGCCACCGGGGGGAGCCACCGGGGGGAGCCACCGGGGGGAGCCACCGGGGGCGGCTACCTGCGGAGGTCCAGCATGCAGAAGACCTTGTCGTACCGCTTCTCCCCGACGGCCACGAAGTCGGGGAGACGGCCGTACTCGGTGAAGCCGAGCGAGCGGTACAGGCGAAGGGCCGCGGCATTGTCACCCCGGACGTCCAAGGTGAGGACCTCGATCCCGGCCGTCCGGGCGTCCTCGATCAAGGCGGCTGTCAGTGCACGGCCGACGCCACGGCCGTGGACGGTGGCGTCCACCGCGAGTTTCTCCAGGTCGGCGTGTGGGCGATGGGTCTGCCGCGTGTAGCGACGCCAGTAGCCCAGGCCGACGAGCCGGTTGTCGAGGTGGGCGGCGCGCAGGGCCGCGTCCCCCGCCCGCGCCGCGGAGACGATGTCGTCGAGCAGCGCCGCGACCTCGTCCGGCGAGGGCGGTTCCACCCAGCCCAGCGCGGCGCCTCCCCGTACCAGCTCCGCGAGGATCTCGTACGCAGGCCGCGCGAACCGCTCAGTCCGCTTCGGGTCGGAGGCCAGGCCCGCGGCGTCGAGGAGGGCCGGCCCGTCGGCCGGGCCGCAGATCATCTCCGGGTTCATGATCGGAGTCTAGTGAGCCCCCGGGCCACCACGGACCCCGGCGCTCGACACCCTGTTCGCCGGCGGCACCCCCGGACGTCCGGCCTAGCCTTTCCGATGCTGACCCTCGGGTGTCTGCTCGTCCCGCGCCTCCGCCATCCGCGGAACGCGCGCGGTACCGGCGCCGCCTACGGGCCGTTCACCCCGGGAGCGGCCCACTTGCGTCCACTCGGCGAACCACCAGGCGCCGGTGACCACGGCCCCCCACAGCAGCCCGCTGAGCAGGGCCGACCGCCAGGAAGCGTCCTCACCCCAGCGCTCGACGCCGGTCAATACCAACCAGCTGATCACAAGTACAACAGCCGTACGAACACGTCGATGCCTGAACATGCGGCCCGCCTACCCCGTACGCGTGCGTCAAACGGAGTCCCGCACGTTCCGATTCCGAATCAGGCCGACGATTGCCCGTTCCCCTGCATACAGCCGCCGATACCGGCCAGGCGAGCAGTGACCCATCCGGAAGGCAACGCAACGGAGGCACGACGATGGACTGGCGTCACCAGGCCGCCTGCCGGCAGGCAGACCCGGACCTGTTCTTCCCCATCGGCACCAGCGGCCCGGCCCTGCTCCAAGTCGAGGAGGCCAAGGCGGTGTGCCGGGGCTGCCCGGTTCTCAACGACTGCCTGCGGTGGGCCCTCGAAGGGGGCCAGGACATGGGCGTCTGCGGCGGCCTCACCGAGGACGAGCGACGCGCGCTCAAGCGCCGGACGACCAAAGCGGCCCGAGCCCGGCTGCAAGCCTGATCCCACCCGGGCGGACGATGGACGACACCTGGCTTCGCGCAGCGTGGTGATGCTGCCGGAGGGCGCTCGGAAACAGGCGTAGTTGGCTGACACGATCGGCATCCTGATCCAGGACGCCACGTCCCACGTCAGGACGCCGCGTCCCACGTCAGGACGGACGCCACGCCTGCGGCCTCCTCCCTCCCGCTTCGCCGCAGGACTTCTCGCGCGGCCTGCGGTCCAGGACCGGTTTCACACCGCACAGCTCGACCACCCCCGACAGCGTGGCGCACACGTATGGGCGGTGGAGGGGCGACGATGGGATGGCCGTGAGGACAGACGCCGGTACACCGCCCCGACCAGGCAGGAGGCCACGGCCTCCAGCGGCCGGGAGGAGTCCGGAGTACCAGGAGGAGTCCGGAGTATGGGTGCGATCGAGCCTTCGCGGGGCGACGCTGACGGGGCGCGGGCCGCTGAGCCCGGGCAGGGCGGCCTGCTCGACGTGCTGGGCGTCGCGGCGGTGCTCCTCGATTCCGAGGGCAGGATCGACCTGTGGAGCCCGCAGGCCGAGGACCTGTTCGGGTACACCGCCGAGGAGGCGCTCGGCGAGTTCGCGGCCCGCCTGCTCCTCCACGAGGAGAACGTTCCGGCCGTGCTGGACATGTTCGCCCAGGTCATGGAGGGCAGGGGCAACTGGGCCGGCACGTTCCCCGTCCGGCACAAGGACGGCAGCACGCGCATGGTCGAGTTTCGCAACATGCGGCTGCTGGACTCCCAGGAGGAGTACTACGCCCTGGGCCTGGCCGCGGACCAGGCGACCGTACAGCAGGTCGAACGGGATCTCGCCCTGGCCGCCCGGCTCGTCGCCCAGTCGCCGATCGGTCTGGGCGTGCTGGACACCGACCTGAGGTACGTCTCGGTCAACCCGGCGGAGGAGCGCCTCAACGGGGTGCCGGCCGCCGAGCACATCGGCCGGTACGTCCATGAGGTGCTCCCGGCGGTGGACGCGTCGTTCGAAGCGGCGATGCGCCAGGTCCTGGCGACCGGCATCCCTATCGTGGACCAGTACACCGTCGGCCGTACCCCGGCCGACCCGGATCACGATCACGCCTGGTCGATCTCGTTCTACCGGCTCGAGGCCCCCAACGGGAACGTGCTGGGCGTCGCCACCTCCAGCGTGGACGTCACCGAGCGGCACCGCGCCGTGGAAGAGCAGCGCCACACCGCCCTCACCCTCCAGCACAGCCTGCTGCCCCGCACACCACCGCGGCGGCCGGGCCTGGAGGTCGCCACCCGCTACCGGCCCGCCCAGGCCACCATGGAGATCGGCGGCGACTGGTTCGACGTGATCCCCCTGAGCGGCGACAAGACGGCCCTCGTCGTCGGCGACGTCATGGGCAGCGGAGTCGCAGCCGCGGCCAGCATGGGCCAGCTGCGGACCGCCACCCGGACGCTGGCCGATCTCGACCTCGACCCCGCCCAGGTCCTGCACCACCTGGACCATGTCACCGAGGGCCTCGACACGATCGCGACCTGCGTCTATGCCGTCTACGACCCCCGAGCGGCGCGCTGTCACCTCTCCCTCGCCGGGCACCTGCCGCCCGTCCTCCTCCACCCGGACGGCACGCGCGAGCTCCTCGACCTGCCCACGGGCGCACCACTGGGCGGCTGCGGCGTCGCCTTCCACACCACCAGCCTCGCCATGGGCCCGGGCGACCAGCTCGTCCTCTACACCGACGGTCTGGTCGAGACCCGCCACGAGCCGATCGACACCCGCCTCGAGGTACTCCTCGGCGCCCTCGACGACCCCCACCGGTCGTTGGACGAGACCTGCGATCAGCTCCTGCTCACCTTGCGCCACCCGGGAGACCATGACGACGTGGCCCTCCTCATCGCCCGGGCCACGGCGGAGGCCGACGGCACACCCACGGTGCGGCCGTAGCGCTTCCGCCGGGGGTCGCGGCACCGTTCGGCCCACGGCGATGTCCGAGTCCGCGTCGCCGAGCTCGCCGAGTTCGACGCTTCCGGCGTCACTCGGCCTCGAGGTCTTTCCTGATCATGGCCATGGCGGAGGCCAGCCGGCTGAGCCCCTTCTGTACCTCGCGGATGCCCTCGCCGGCCTGGGGTTCGTTGTTGCCGGCGGCCCCGGCGACGCACTCGTTGCCTCCGTGCTCGAAGGCGGTCAGGGCTTCCGTCAAGAACCCCCGGGCATCGTCGCTCGGGACGGTGTCGAGCTTCTTGGCCTTCGTCACCGCGGTCAGCAGCTCCTGGCAGGCGGTGACCCTGCTGTCGTTCGGGCCCGAATACACGCTGTTGACCCGCCCCGAGGTGTCGGAGAGCGCCTTCATGCTGTCCTTGCCCCCGGAGGACCACCAGTCCTCCAGTTCCTCGGCCGGAGTCGAGCCGCACCCGGCGAGCAGCAGCCCGGTGGCGACGGCGGTGGCGGCGACGGTGACTAAGCGAACGTGGAAACGCATGGGACCCCCCTGGGTTCGATGGTCCTGATGCTGTCAGAAGCCGCCCGGGCCGACAGGGCACGTGACACTTCCGTGACAGCACGGGGCCAACGGCGCGACGCGACGGGACGGGGCGCGACGCGGCCGGACGAGGAGCGGGGCATCGCCGGGCGAGGCGTTCAGGTCTCGCCCGGCGATGACCGGTGATCGCCGGGATCGCCGGGATCGCCGGGATCGGTTCGGCCCGGAGTGCCTACGCATCGGCCCCGCGGGCCGGTTCAGCGCCATAGGTCCCGTACGCCGGAAGTCCCGCCGATTCGTACACGTGAACGGCCAGTCCGCGGAGACTCGGGGAACTGCATTCCCCTCGGGACGGTTCGCCGCAGCGGCGCCGCGAACCCGACGGCCGGCTGAGTCGGCCCGGGTCACACGAGACACCGCTCACCGGGGCGTTCGGCCTCCATGACGCCCGTTCACCCGGCTGTGGCACGTCAGGGCCGGGCGGCGAGGGCCTCGACCTCGAACAGCACGTCGGGCGCGGCCAGGCTCGCGACGCCGATGAGGGTCTGCGTGGGCGGTTTCGCACCCCAGCCCTCCTGCACGGCCCCGGCGATCGGCCCGAGCTTGCTGACATCGTGGTTCACCACGTACGTCCTGAGCTGGACGACGTGGCCGAGGTCGAGCCCATGGGCGGCGAGAGCGACTCCGACGTTGCGGAACGCCTGCTTGACCTGCTCGGTGAAATCGGCCGAGACGACCGCGCCGTCCGGGCCCGATCCGTACTGGCCGGCGATCAGCACCAGTTCCGTACCCGCGGGGACGGTGGCGGTGTGGCTGTAGCCGAACGGGACCGGGTCGTGCAAGCCGTCCGGGTTGACCAGGGCGTGTGCCATGCGAGTCACCTCTCGTGTGCGATGTACCTGCTGTCGTGTTGAAGCCTGTCAACGAATCACGACACAGTGTGTCGTGTATTCCGGTAGCGTTTTCGTGTGCGCGCCGATCGGCTGGTCTCGCTGGTACTGCTGCTGCGGCAGCACGGTCGGCTGTCCGCGGCCACGCTGGCCCGCGAGCTGGAGGTGTCCACCCGCACCGTGCTGCGCGACATCGACGCGCTGTCCGCAGCCGGTGTCCCGGTCTACGCGGAACGCGGCCGGCACGGCGGTTTCGCGCTGCTGCCCGGTTTCCGCACCGAGCTCACCGGACTGAACCACGACGAGGCGCTGGCCCTGTTGGTCGCCGGATCGCGGCGCGGCGCGCAGGCGTTCGGCCTCGGCCCGGCGCTCGCCTCGGCCATGCGCAAGGTGGTTGACGCGCTCCCCGAGAGCTATCGGGCGACCGCCGCGGGCGCGGCTCAGCGATTGCTGATCGACCCGGAGACCGACGCCCTCGCGCGCCGGCTGGCCACCGATGAGGTACCCGACCCCGTGGTGACCGAGATCCGGCGCGCGGTGTTCGCCGGACACAAGCTGCGCATCCGGTACGCGGCCGTGGGCCAGCCCCCGAAGTGGCGCACAGTGGACCCGATCGGCCTGGTCACCGTACGCGAACAGGGCTATCTGCTGGCCACGAGGTCGGGCGCGGACCGCACCTACCGGCTGTCCCGGGTCTCGGCCGCGGAGGAGCTCCCCGAACCGGCACAGCGACCGGAGCGGGTCGATCTGGACCGGGCCTGGCAGGAACGCAGCAGGCAGTTCCGGACCGGCGGCGACCAGGTCGCCGTCCTGGTACGGATGGACCCGGCGCGGCGGGAGGACCTGGTGGGCACCGCCCTGGCCGTCCTCGCCGAGGAAGCCGACGCAGACGGCCGCCTTCGGCTCGAGGTGACCTTCCAGGACGCGCGGCACGCCGAATGGGCGCTGTGGCACCTCGGCACGAACGCGGAAGCCCTGGCCCCGCAGTGGTTGCGCGACTCCCTGCGCGACCGCGCCGCCACGATCGCCGCCCGCTACGGAACGCCACCCTGCGCGTAGCAACCCTGCGCGAGGCGTCCGCGACCCGCCCGCGGCGGTACCGATCAACTCGGCGGCCGCGCGGGCGACAAGAGACGTGCGGGGCGTAAGGGGCGGGGTGGCTACCCGCCACCCGCCACCCGCTACCCGCTACCCGCTACCACCCGTCTCATGAAACGATCGTTTCATTGCGGAGCCGACCGTTTCCGTGATCTAGTGGCGGCCGGCGGGTCTCGGTCTCGTCCGGACCACCTGTACCGCGTACATCCTGCCGGGAGGGTCCATGAGCGACGGGTACGAGCAGCTCGCCCAGACCGTGAGGGAAGTCGAAGACCTCCAGTCGGAATCGGGACTTGACAGAGCGTCGACTTTCAACCTGAAGGACCTTTCCTTCCACACCTCGCTCCCCGAGGCCGACATCCGTCGCCTGCTCGACGGCGAGATCGTCGAATCGCCGGCCAGCGACACGGCCGAACTCGCCCGCCGCATCGCGTTCCTCAGGGAGACCCGGCTGACCGTGGACAGCGACACGGGCGGCCGACGGCAGTACACGACTGCCGAGATCGCCGCCGGAAGCGGGATGACGCCGCAGTGGCACGGCAAGCTGCTGAACCGCAGCACTCCGAACATCTGGCACGGCGCGGGCCTGGCCCGGTTCTTCGACGTCCCCATGGAGTACTTCACCCACACGCCGCCTGAGGCCGTGAAGCGCGTTCTGGACAGCAGAGTCATCCCGGGCCTCACGACGTTCCTCAAGAACCCCTCCGAGGCCGTGAGGAACCGTCATGCCATGCAGATCCAGCTCCGTCTGGGCGACAGGGAGCTGCCGCCTGATCTGGAGACGGCGCTGATGGCCTTCGTGGACGCGATCGCACGAGAGAACGCGGCCCCGAGCCCGCAGGCAGGCTCGGGCGGAGCCCGGAGGACTGGCTGACCGTCAGTCACAGGCACGGCAAGGTGGGTTGTGGCATCGCCGCCCATCGAAGGAAACGCAGAGTGGGGGCATTCGGATGAACGAGCGGCAGACGGCCGACTTCCGCGAGGGGGTACGCGCGGCTCTCGGCAGGCTGATACGTCCCGGGAGCTTGCTCGTCGCGCCGAAGGGCCTCCTGGCGCGGCGGTCGGCCGAGCGGAGGATCGCACGGTTCTGCGACGAGGTCCTCGCGGGCCTCGACAAGCCGATCCCCTCGGATCCGGACAGCCTGTTCGAGGCGTTGAGGGCCGACGTCGAGCAGCGCTTCAACCAGGACCGCGGGGAACGGCCGTACCGCCCGGTCCTCCTGTACTTCCGTGAGTTCCCCGCGGAGACGGCCAGCGGTCTCACCGCGAGCTTCGACGACCGCATCGTGATCATCGTCGAGACCAAGACGACCACGCTCCACCAGTTCGTGATCTTCGCTCACGAGATATGGCACGCCCTGAGGGGGGACTGCCTCTCCCACGGGGCCCAGAGCGACGTCGCCACGGCAGCCGCCAGGTCACTCGGTGGGGAGCTGGCGAGCGACGACCTCGTCTCCCTGGCCGCGCGGAGCCATGTCGACACCAACGAGGAGAGCGACGCCGAGCAGTTCGGGCTGCAGCTGGGATCCCGGCTGCGGGAACACCTGCAAGGAGGCGGAGCGGTGCCGGTCACCGGCCTGGCGGGGCGGATCCAGTCCAGTATGGGCAGAGGCTACTGAGCATGACCGGATCGGACTACTACATACCCGCCGTCGTCCTGGCGGTGGCGCTGGTGGTGAAGTCTCCCTCGTTCCTGCGTACCTGGCACTCGCCGATGTCGAAGTCGATCTTCGTGATCCTCGCGGCCTCGGCCGCGGGCTTCGTGTTCGGTGCGCCGCCGACGATCGAGCGGGTCAACCGGCTCACCGGCGTCCCGAACATCTCCGCTCTCATCGTCTACTGCATCCTGTCGTGCCTGTCGTGCGGCTCGCTGGTGCTCCTCATCCACTGGCGCGGAGGGACCGAGGGGACCGTCCGGCGGCACACGAGGGTGTGGATCGCGGCGACCGCCGCGGTGATCACGACGTTCTGTGTGCTGTTCTCGCTCAGCGACGTGCCCATCGAGCAGCAGCGCGAGTTCGACACCTTCTACGCGACCACCCCGTACGTCCGCGAGATGATCGTGCTGTACCTGAGCGCGCACACCGCCACGAGTGTCGTGGTGGCGACGAAGTGCTGGCGGTGGGCACGTGAACTCCGGCAGGTCCAGGCGGCGTGGACCCACTGGGGTCTGCTCATCCTCGTGGCCGCGTTCTCCCTCACCCTGTCGTTCGCCCTGTTCAAGTTCCTGGCCGTCGGCGCCCGCTGGGCCGGTTCGGACACCTGGGACTGGCTCAGCACCGACGTGGCCCCTCCCCTCGCGGGACTGGGCGCGGCCATGACCACGATCGGTTTCCTGGTGCCGGTCGTCGGGCCGCGGCTGGGGTCGATGTGGGTGTCCTGGCGGGCCTACCGGGCGATGAAGCCCCTCTGGCACGCGCTCGAACCGTTCGCGGGGCCCGGGAAGCCCATGCGGATCCGTCCCACCTCGTCGCTGGAGATCCGGGCGATGGCCCGGTCCACCGAGATCGCCGATCGTCTGCTCAATCTGGCGCCCCACCTGGACGGCGGCCACCGCGAGGCAGCCGAGCGGTACGCCTCCTCGCAGGGCTGCAAGCCGGAAGCCGCCCTCATCTTCGCGGAAGCGGCCACCATCCACGCGGCCCTGGCCGCCGCGCGGGTACCCGGGGAGCCGGAGTCCGGGAAGCCGGAACCTGGGGAGCCGGAACCTGGGGAGCCGGAATCCGGCCGGACGGCGTTCGCCCTGGAGCCGGGCGGCGCGATTCCCACCCGCGTCTCCGGAACGAACGGGCTCGCCCGCCTGAGCATCCAGTTCTCCAAGATCCACCACTCCGGTCTCCCCGTCGGCGGCGCCCACTCAGAGAGCGATTGATCATGCGCATTCCCTCCCCCATGACGCACGGAAGCCGTCAATGAACGCGGGAACGGCGTACCTGTGTTCGGCCGGCGGCTTGCTCGTCGCCACCACCATCAAGGTCTGGGCGCTGAGAAAGAGCCCGCGGGACCCGCTGCTGTGGGCCGTCATCGCGACCCTCTTCGTCGGCGCGCTCCTGTTCGTCACCGCCGCTCCCCCCAACCTCGCGGCCATCAACGAGGCGCTCGGCGTTCCGAACATCGCCGCACCCATCGTGTACTGCATCCTGACCGCGTTCGACGGCGTCACCATCGTGCTGCTGATCCACTGGCGGGGAAACGACGACGCGCGCGTGACCCTGCGGCAGACCAGGCTGTGCCTGACGGCCTACGCCGCCGTCATGGTGGCCATCTGCGTCCTGTTCGCGCTGGGCGACGCCCCGGTGGAGCGGCTCCGCGACCTGGACACGTACTACTCCGGCACGCCCTGGATCCGCGAGATGATCCTCCTCTACCTGGCGGCGCACAGCGTGGCGGCCGTCACCATGGTGGTCCTCAGCTGGCGTTGGTCGAGGAAGGTCCCCGGCACCCTGAAGGCCGGACTGCTCCTCATCGCGGCCGGTGCGGCGTGCACCTTCGCCTACGACCTCCTGAAGTACACGGCGATCGTCGCCCGCTGGCTCGGACACGACTTGGACTGGCTGAGCACCAACGTCGCCTTCTCCCTGGCCGGGTTCAGCGCCTTCCTGGTCTCCGCCGGTTTCCTCCTGCCGCCCATCGGACAGGGCATCGGCTCACGGTGGCGGGCCCTGCGCCGCTTTCGCGGACTCCAGCCCCTGTGGCTGGAGATCCGTCCCGAGATACCTTCCACGAGCCAACCCCCCATGCCGTGGTGGCAGCCCGTGGAGCACCGCCTCATGCAGCGCGAGCGGGACATCTTCGACGCGGTACTGCGGCTGACGCCCTGGTTCGACCGCTCGACCGGTGCGGGGGTGTACGCACGCGCCCTGGCCGAGCAGTCCGAGAGCCGGGCCCGCAGCGAGGCCGATGCCGCGGTGATAGCCCGCGCGGTCATCTGGAAGGGGTGCGCCGCGCCCGCGGTCGCGCCGGAGCTCCGCTGGACGGTCAGTTCCACCGAGGACTCCGAGGACCTCCTCACCATGTCCGCCGCGATCCTGCGCTCCGCGCGCGTGGAGGTGACACGGCAGACCACGGCACTCCCCGAGCACCGTGCATGACAACGGAGAACAGGCCGCGAACGCCTTCCGGCCGCCGCACCGCGAGCCCACGCGAGCCCCGCCTTCCGTCCGCCGCACCGAGAACCCTCACAGAGAGACGGCCATGACCACCACGCACCCGAAACACGTCGAAGCTCTTATCATCGGCGGGGGGTACGCAGGCCTGCTGGCCGCATCCGTGGTCGCCCTGGCCGGCTACGACCTGCTCGTGCTCGCGGGCGGCCAGCCCGCCGGCCGGGGCGCGGAAACGGGCTCCGAACCGGCTGAGCACGGCGAAGTCCTGCACATCGGGGGCATGTGGGACATCAACGACCTGGCGTACGGTTCGGGCGCGATGCTGGGGCGCCGCGGTGCTCGGACGTTCCCCCTTCCCGCGGGCGCCGCCGGTGCCCACCTGTCCCGGACACGTCCGCGGGCGTGGGGGACACGCGAGTTGCTGACGTGCAGCCGCGACCTCCTGATCGGGGTGCTGCGCGAGGTGGTCGTCGCCAACCCCGCGCACGAGCGGAGCGCCGCCATCCTGGACGGCGCCCGCGCCGTCGGGCTCATCGGGGACGAGTCCGCGGTGCTCGGCGCACACGTGCGGTTCGACGACGGGACGGAACAGGAGGTCACCGCCCAGCTCGTCGTCGACGCGAGCGGCGCCGACGCGTGTACCGCGTCCTGGCTCAGGGACCTCGGTGTCGCCGCCGCACCGGTCAGCACACGCGGCGCGGCCGGGTTCACGGCCAGCCGGCGCTTCCGGACACCGGACGGGCAGGCTGACGTCCCCCTCACCGCGGTCGCGGACGGCGCGCACAGCGCGGCGCTCGTCCCGGTCGAGGGCGGGATGTGGGCCGTCACCCAGACCGCCCCGGACCGTGAACGGCTCGCCGGCGCCGAAGCGTTCGCCGATGCCGCGCTCGCCCTGTCGGACCCCGGCATTGGCAGGCTCATCGCGGAGGCGGAGCCCGCCGGCGACGTCGTCGTCTCCCCCACGTCGGCTCTGCGGTGGAACCGGTACGAGCGCGTACGCGGCCCCCGCGGCTTCGTCGTCATCGGGGACGCGCTGGCAACCTTAAGTCCCCTGGACGCCCGGGGGCCGCTGGCCACCGAGGCCGCCGCCAGGGCCCTGCGCGTGACCCTCGGACGGGGCATCAGCCACCCGATGGCGTCCCGCAGGGCCCAGCACGCGATAGCCGAGGAGGTCGGCCAGCTGTGGTCCGATCCCCAGACGGGCCGGATGGGCGGGAGCCGGATCAAGCCCGTGGCTCCGAGCCTCTCCGCACGCCTCTCCCGCGTGCGGACGGCAGCAGGCCGGGTCCTGCGGCTGCGAGCCCGCTGATCCGGCACCCCGACGGCCCGGGAACGGACCGGGCCGCACCCCTACCCGCGGAACACGACCGGACCGCGCGTGACGACATACAGAGGAGCCCTGCCATGCACCTGTCCACACCTCTCGTACTGCGCAACGGAAGCCGCATCGGGAACCGGATCGCCAAGGCCGCCATGGAGGAGAGCCTGGCCCGCCAGCCCGGCCAGCTGCCCGGCCCGGAGATCGAGCAGCTCTACCGCAGCTGGGCACGCGGCGGCAGCGGACTGATCATCACAGGAAACGTGATGGTGGACCGACGGGCCCTCACCTCTCCGGGAACGATCGTCCTCGACGCCGATACCGACCTGGCCCCCTTCCGGCGCTGGGCCGCGGCAGCCGGATCGGAGGGCGGCCAGGTCTGGATGCAGATCAACCACCCCGGCCGGCAGGTACGGTCGGACCTCCCCGGTGTCGCCTGGGCTCCGTCCGACATCGGCGTCAGCCTCGGAAGACACACGCGGGTCTTCGCCCGCCCGACGGCCATGCGCGAAGCCGACATCCAGGCCACCATCGGCCGGTTCGCCACCACGGCACGTCTCGCGCAGGAGAGCGGGTTCCACGGCGTCCAGATCCACGCGGCCCACGGATACCTGCTGAGTCAGTTCCTCTCGCCCCTGGTCAACCGCCGGACCGACCAGTGGGGCGGCAGCCTGGAGAACAGGGCCAGGCTGCTGCTGGAGGTGGTGCACGCCGTCCGCGCGGTGGTCTCCCCGGAGTTCGCCGTGAGCATCAAGATCAACACGGCCGACTTCCAGCGCGGCGGCTTCGACGTCGACGAGGTCGAACAGGTGCTCGCGTTCCTCAAGGACCTCGACGTGGACCTGGTGGAACTCTCCGGAGGAAGCATGGAGAGCGCCGCGACCATGGGGCGCACCGCCGACGACCGGAAGCTCGACCGGGAAGCGTACTTCCTCGCCATCGCCGAGCGGCTCGTCGCGTCCGCGCCCATGCCGCTCATGCTGACGGGAGGCATCGGCCGTCGCGCGTCCGCCGAACGAGTCCTGGCGAGCGGGTTCGCGATGGTCGGGCTGGCCACCGCCCTCGCCCTGCACCCCGACCTGCCCGCACGCTGGGAGAACGGCGAGGACGTCGAGGTCGCCGCGCCGCGCCTGAACTGGCGGGACACCGACATCGCCAGCGCCGGCGTCCTGGCCCTCGTACGGACCCACATGAGCCGCGTCTCCCGCGGCCGCCCGCCCCGTGCCCGGACCTCCGCCCGCCTCGCCCTCGCGCTCGACAGCCTGCGCAACCGGGGAATGACCCGGGCGTACGGGCGGTGGCTCGCCCAGAACCCGGCCCCGGAGGCGACGACCACGCCCCTCACCGGCTGACCCGTCGGACCCGGCCCCGGCTGATCCGCCGGACCTGACCCCGGCTGACCCGCCGAACCTGGCCCCGGCCGGCCCGGGAAGATCCCCTGCCTGCCCGCCGTGGCGGAAGGATCTTCCGCCTGCCACGCCGGGGCAGGCACTCCCCGGCACATCGGTCACCATCCACGCTCCACTCGACTTCCGCCACACCGGCCCGTGCCGGGGCAGAGAGCAGACCCGCATGGCCACCACCCCCCGACCTCGCAGAGTCCTGATCCTCGGAGGCGGGCTGAGCGGCACCCTGGCCGCAGCCGCCCTCGCCCCGTACAGCGACAGCATCGACATCGTCGAGCGACACGCGCTGCCGGACACCCCACAGCCCCGCCGCGGCCTCCCCCAGGCCCGGCACGCCCACATGCTCTGGGCGGGCGGGGCCGACGCGATCGAATCGCTCCTCCCCGGAACCATGGAGATGTGGCTGCGCGCCGGCGCGCACCGGGTGCCCATCCCCAACGGCATGATCTCCCTGTCCCCCGGCGGCTGGTACCGCCGGTGCTGGCCCGAAGCGCAGTACCTCATCAGCGCGGGCCGCGACCTCGTCGACTGGGCCGTCCGCACCCAGGCCCTCGCGCTGCCGGGCGTACGTCTGCTGTCCGGGGCCGAGCCGGTACGTCTCCTCGGCACCCGCAGCCGGGTCACCGGCGCCGCCATCCGGCACGGGGACGGCACCGAGGAGGTCCTCGAGGCGGACGTGGTCATCGACGCGACGGGCCGCACGTCGCGCGCCCCGCAATGGCTGGCCGCGCTGGGGGTCCGCGCTGTTCCCGAGACGGTCGTCGACGCGGGAGTCACCTACGCGAGCCGCCGCTACAAGGCGCCCGCCGACACCGCCGGATGGCCGGTCATCAACGTCCAGGCCGACGCCCGGCGTGCCGGGCCCGGCACGGCCGGCACCATCCTCCCCATCGAGGGCGACGAGTGGCTGGTCAGTCTCTCCGGCACGCGCGGAGCCGAACCCACCAGCGCCGAGGCCCAGTTCACCACGTTCGCGGGGACGTTGCGAAGCCCCCTCATAGCGGAGTACCTGAAACGGGCCGAGCCCGTCGGCCCGGTGACGGTCGCCCGGAACACGGCCAACCGGCGTCGCCACTACGAGAAGGCCCGCGTCGACGGCTTCATCGCCCTCGGAGACTCCGCCACCGCCCTCAACCCGCTCTACGGGCACGGGATGTCCGCGGCGGCCCAGGGGGCCCGGGCCCTGCGCGACGTGGCCAAGGACAGCGGCATCGCGTCGAAGGGCTTCGCACGGCGCGCGCAACGCGCAATGGCCCGCCCCGCGGCCGCCGCCTGGCTCCTGGCCGTGGGCCAGGACGCCTCGTTCCCCCACGCGACCGGCAAGAAGCCCAACCTCGCCGACCGCCTCGCCTCCAGGTACATCAACCGGCTCATCACGACCGCCTGCTCGGACTTCACCGCCGTCGCGGCCCTCACCGACGTCATGACCCTCCAGGCGAACGGAACGCTCCTCGTTCGCCCCCGGGTGCTCCTCAGCGCGCTCCGCGGACCGCGACTCCAGCCCCTGCCCGGCCCCGCCCTCACCCCCGCCGAGGAAGCGGTACTCCTCGGCCGGCCCGTCCCGACGTCGGCCTCCTGAACCGCCGGCGGGGGCGGGCCCGGGCCCGGGCAGGGGCGGTCCCCCGGCCTGACGGCCGACCGCTGCGCGGCTTCCGTACGGCCGCAGCGGTCGGGGCGGTGTAATCTTCCGGGAGCCTTTACCGCGCCTACCAGCGCGTTTCGGACTCAAGTGATCATTGAGCGTTTGGAGGACGGGTGGCGGTTCAGCGCATCACGACCCGCAATGCCCGGTTCCAGCAGTTGCAGACGCTCCTGGGCAACCGCACCAAGCGCGGACGCGCGAAGGAGTTCCTGGTCCAGGGCGTACGCCCGATCACCATGGCGGTGGAGCACGGCTGGACCGTTCGCTCCCTGCTGTACAACGGCGACAAGCCCCTCTCGCGCTGGGCGGAGGACCTGTTGCGCGGGAACGGCGCCGAGCGCGTCGCGATGGCACCGCAGCTCCTCACGGAACTGAGCGAGAAGGAGGACGGGGCTGCCGAAGTCCTGGCTGTGGTCGAGATGCCGCCGGACACCCTGTCGCGGATCGAGGTCCACGGTGACTTCCTCGGCCTCGTCTTCGACCGGCCGACGCAGCCCGGCAACATCGGAAGCATCGTACGGTCGGCCGACGCGTTCGGCGCCGACGGTCTCATCGTGACGGGGCACGCCGCGGATCCGTACGACCCGAAGTCGGTACGCGCCTCCACGGGCTCCTTCTTCTCCGTGCCCGTGGTGCGCAGTCAGTCGCACCACGAGGTCATGGAGTGGCTGGAGGCCGAACGTGCCCAAGGCCGGCCGGTGGCCGTCGTCGGCACGGACGAGCACGGTGATGCCGATGTCTCGGAGTTCGATCTCACCCAGCCGGTCCTGCTGCTCATCGGCAACGAGACCGCGGGCCTCAGCGCGGCCTGGCGCGAGCTCTGTGACCACGTGATCAGCATTCCGATGACGGGCTCCGCCAGCTCCCTGAACGCGTCGAACGCCGCCACCGTCGTCCTGTACGAGGCGCACCGCCAGCGCCTGCGAAAGCGGCGCACGGCGTAGGTGTCGCGGAAGGGCTCCGCGGAAGGGCTCCGCGGAAGGGCTCCGCGGAAGGGCTCCGCGGGAGGCCCGTTCGGCTCAGGCACCGCGGCCGTAGTCCTGCGGTTCAGCGTCTCGCTTCAGTCGCTTTCGGGAAGTCCGCAGGTCAGAACGCTGCCAGCAGCGATATCAGCGACTGAAGCGACCGAAGGTCGGACATGCGTTCCTCTACAGGTGCCGACCGTCCGTCCGTCAGACGTCGGCCGCCTGCGCAGGCCGCTCTGACCGCTCCGTCTTCCTGCCCTTGCTCCCAGCGGTCAACGTGGTGGGGTCCACCGCTTCCGCCGGGGCTCCCGATGCGTAGAGGCCGCCCGGGACGGTGTCCCGGTCGTGGGGCAGGAGCCAGAAGACACGGCGGCGGAAAGTACCGCTGGAGCGGGAGGGCTTCGCCTGCGGTCCCAGTTGGGCGTAGCCGACGAGACGGCCGTCGCGGTGGTACGCGGGCTTGCCTCGTCGGGTGGGAAGCCGGTCGAGGGACTGGCGGACGTAGTCGAGCTCAGTGACGTCCTCCAGCCAGACAAGGTCGACTTCGTGGTGGATCTCGTCGTCGGAGATGAGCGAGCTCATGCGTCCTCCTCCTCTGCGAGCAGTCCGATTCCGGGGTAGTACTTCTTCGAGTTGGACAAGATCATTTCTTTGGGTGAGGCGAGGCCTGCGAGCTCGCGGGCCCGTGCTGCGAAGGCGCGGGAGGAGATCGTGGGCGTACCTTCATTCTGGCACCAGGTGCGGTAGACGCTGTAGAGGCGTGCTTGTTCGGCCCGGTGGTCGGTGTGGAAGGTGCAGCACTCCTCGAAGAAGCGGCCCGTGTGGTCTTCGGTCTCCGCGTATGCCGTGGTCGCGATGCGGACGGGGGCCGGTCCGGTGAGGTCCTTCTCCCCGGCCAGGTAGCGGCGGGCGCCGTCGATGAGCCAGGCGAGGATGCCGGGACCCTCTTCGGTGACCAGGATGTCGGCGAGGTTGTCGATCTTGCGGTCGTCGGAGACGACCTTCTCGAAGGGAACCATCCGCATGCGACGCCAGAAGGCGAAGCCGCCGGTGCCGACCTCGGGGCGGTGGTTGCCGATGAGCCAGAGCTTGTGTGTCGGGGCGAAGGAGAAGAAGTCCTGCCTCATCCGGCGGGCCTTGATCCGGTCGCCGCCGGTGAGGAGCTTGACACGGGCCTCGTCGAACTTGTCCCCGGGTTTGACCTCGGAGCAGACGATGACACGTCGGCCGTGGAGCTCGGCGAGTTCCGTCGGGTGGCCCTCGAAGGTGCGGGCCATCAGGAAGCCCGGCGGGGCCGCGTCCGCGTAGTCGCCGAGGAGCTTCATGAGGACGTCGAGGAGGACGGACTTGCCGTTCTTTCCGGCACCGAACAGGAAGGGCATGACCTGGGCGCCGACGTCGCCGGTGATGGAATAGCCCAGCATCAGGTGCAGGAAGTCGATCATCTCCCGGCCCGCGGCGTCGGCGCCGAAGGTGTCGGTGAGGAACCGGTCCCAGCGGGGGGTGAGCTGCTGCTTGGGCCCCGTGGACGTCGAGCGGGAGTGGAAGTCCTTGTCGGGGCGGGGCGCGCGGATGAGCCCCGTGTGGAGGTCGACGATGCCCGCCGGGGTGCACAGGGCGTACGGGTCGGCGTCCAGCAGCTCGGCCCGCAGGACCATGCCGGGAGCCGACTTGGCCTGGGTGAGCATGGCGCTCATCCCCGAGGTGCTCAGGGCCCGCCGGCGGTGCTTGTGCAGGGACTGGTTGCTGTGGACGCCGCGCGGGTCCGTCGTCGCGATGGCTTCGGCCAGGTCCCCGGCGGCCCAGACGACGGTGTCGTCCTCATCGACCTGCCAGCGCGTGGTGTCCCACCGGTACCAGCCCAGGCCGGGCACGTGGCGGTAGTCCCCCGCGTACAGGCGGACGAAGAGCTTGGCGTTGCCGCGGTCGCTGAGCGTGTCGGGCAGCAGCCCGGCGGGGGTCGCGACGTCGAAGTGTGCCTGCTCCCCGCCCTGCCCGCCCTGGACGGGCAGGGACCGCGGCGGTTCCTGGGCGAGGATCTGTGCCGCGACCGCTTCGGGGTTGAAGTCGAAGAGGAAGTCGTCGGTACCGGGTCCGGGGCTCACCGGGGACCTCCGAGGTGCAGAGGGTGCCGTGCGCCGGCGGTCATGCCGCTGCGGATGATCTGGCTCGAGCGCTGGTCCTGTCCGGGGCGTGCCGAGTCAGCGGCTTCCCGTAGCGCCTCCTGTGCGGCGGATTCGGTGAAGTGTCCTGCCGCGACGAGCCCTCCGAAGGTGTAGGCGGCCCTGTTCAGCTTTTCGGTGAAACCGGCTCCTTCGGCGACCTGAGCGCAGGCGGTGACTTCGGCGAGGAGGGACGCGAGGAGTCGCGACGCCTTGTTCTGGCCTCCCCCGGCCGCGAGGACGGCCTGCCTGGCACGCGGGGGAACGGGACGCGAGGCGGGGATGTGGGGCGCCGGCAGGTGGCCGGTCCGCTGGAGTTCATGGGCCAGCCACGCGGGCAGCGGGGCCGGCTGGTGGACGTCTCCCAGGGGCTCGTACGTCCCGGCGGGGGTGCTGGTTCCGGGCGCGATGATGTACCCGCCGTGCGCGCGTACGTCGACCTGCCAGGCGAGGGCCCTCTTCCCGGCGCCCGTGGAGCTCTGCCAGCGCCGGCCGTCGGTGGCCCGGTACCAGACGTGCATGCCGCCCGAGGGGGTCCGTACCCGGAGCGTCGACTCGTCGTCCGCGGGGGAGCTTTCGCCGCGGAGTGCCGCAAGTACGGCCAGCGAGTGGAAGCCCGTACGCAGGCCGCGCAGATCGACGCCGTCACCGACGGGGATCCCGGGGAGGAGCCTGTCCCGCTGGGGCGTCGGGCTCTCGTGCACGTCGATGTCGATGACCACGAGGCCTGCGGGCCCACAGGCGACCCCGACTCCCAGGGAGGGGTTGCTGGTCCACCACTGTTCTATGCGGGAGTAGTCCAGGGTCGCCGCATGGAAGCCGTGACACCAGCGGCCTGCTTGCAGGCATGAGCAGTTCGTGTAGGTATGAGACTTTTCGCTGCACGCACGGCAATTGGCAGGCGGCGTCTTGCGTCCGGGAGCCAGCGGATGGACGGGCCAGCCGTTACTGGCGCACCACCGGGCGAGCCGCAGGCCGGTCACTGCACGCTCAGCGGGTGACTGGCCTGAGTCGCTGCATGAAAACCGCAGCTCAGCAGGCATCTCGTTCCCCTCACAGCGACTGAAGCGACTCAACAACGAACACAGACTAGCGAAGTCGGCCAGGAAGTACCCGCAGCGGGGGGAGGCGGCCTCGGCCCGAGTGCGGGGCGGGTGCGGGGCGGTACCCGCGCAGGGCCCGGGAGCGACTGAAGGAGGAGGCGCAGCGACTCAGGCTCTTCAGTCGCTTGCGGCGGCCTCGGAAAAGCCCCAGCTCAGCGGGCATTCCAAGCCAAAACAGCGACTGAAGCGACTGAAGCCTCCTATATATGACGCACACACGCACACAGGAATGGCTTCATATATGGAAAGTTGAGTCGCTTCAGTCGCTGTCCTGACGACCATCATGGGTCTGACCTGCATGTTTACGGAGCGACTGAAGGCAGCGACTCAACGCTGACACGGTCGCTCCTCTCCGGCGGGCAACCAGAGGCACCGTCGCACTGCGCGGATCCGGACCCGGATCGCACGCTGTTTCGAAGCCCCGGGCCGCTGTGCGGCTTGGACTCCGGACCCTGCTTCAGCGGCGGCGCGACACCGGACGGTGAGCCTTGCCCGGTGGGCCTTGTGCCCGCTGGGGCCCAGGACATCGGCGAGACCGCAGCCCAGTGCGCCGTGCGTGGATGCCTGGAGGAGACCGGCCCGGCAGATCGGCGACTCCCTCGCGGGCCCCTCCCCGTACCTGGGCTGAGCCACCAGCGGCGCGCGTTCGCCGGTCAGCCTTCCCGGCTGGACGGGGTGATGTGGTCGATCAGCTCGTACCACTGCTCGATCGACACCAGGAGCGTCCGCTTCCGGTCTGATGGCCGCAGCGACGGAGTCAAGGCGGCCTGCGGATTCCGAAGGGGCGTCTTTTCCGATCCCGGGAGCTCGGCCACGATACGCACTCCCTTACGCTGAACGGCGTTCGGTGGCGGACCTCCACGGTAACGGGAGCGGCTGCGCCAGTACGGGGGCGATCCTGGAGGCCGAGAGCCCAATCGACGTGCCCCGCAGGCGTGGTGGGGTCTCAGGAGGCAGCCAGCCAGCCGGCTGGCCAATCCGGCCAGGCCATCCAGCCAGGCCCCGTCCCGGGCCGTCTCGTCCCCTCCGTGCTCCGTAACCACAGACAGGCGCGAATCCCCCGGGCTGCCCCCGCCAGGGCTCTCAGGGGCCGTCCAGCACGGCGCGCGCGGCCAGGCCGGCAGCAATCGCCGTCCGGCGGCCACCAAGCCGCCTGGTCCAGTTGGTGGGCAGGACGCGCAAGTGCAAGCATGCGAGCCCCGGACAAGCCAGAACGGGACCGACCGTACGTGCTTGTCCGCAGCCCCCAACGCGGCAGAAACCCCACAGGCCCGAATGGGCTTTCAGCGATGGTGTATCGGCTGCTACATACCGGCAGCGGAGGGACATTCGCTCGATTGCTGGCGCCCTGAGGTCCAGGACCGCTTCGTGCCATCAACCGCCGCTGCGGCTGCTGCGCCCGTACCAGCCGCAGCGCCAGCCGCGCCAGCCCCTGCAGCCGCCTGAAGCCTGGGCGGGGGGCCCGCTGCGACGGGGGTGCCACGCTCGGAGGCGACCTGGCCGCGGAAGTCCCGGCACGCGCGAAGAGCCGCAGCGATCTTTTGAGGCCCTGATACCCCCGCGCACGCGGCGTCCATCGCCGCGACCTCCGCTTCGCGGACGGCGTACGTGAGCGAGCAGTCCTCACAGCGGGCTCCGGCGCTCGGGGACTCGATCCAGGTGCCGCAGTCTCGGCAGCGGCACGGCAAGGCCTCACGAGAGTCCGGCAACGTGGAAGTCATGGCCGGATTCGTGGCCGGAGCCTGAGGCACAGCCGAGCCCACTGAGTCGCCAGGTGACGTGATCGTGTGGACCGGCGGGAGGACCCGCGTCGGTCGGCATGTCCGGCACCGACCGCTGCCTGCAAGAGGGCTCCTGCAGTCCGGGCACTCCCCCGCGTCCAGGCTGCGCTCACGCTTGCGTGCGTCGTACCTCTCGAGGCGGACGGACAGGCATTCAGCGCACTCTTCACCGGAGTGCCAGCGAATGCCTTCCTCGCAGCGCGGATCGTGGCAACCCCACCGGCTGGCCGCGACCTTGAGCAGCCAGCCCTCGACGCTGCGCATGTCGGAGGGCGAGGTTCGCGCGAAGCGCGCCTGGAGGCGGGCGCGCAGTCGCTCGGGTTCCACCCCCTCCGCGAGCTGAGCCCCGAGTTGGCGTGCGAAGGCACGTTGGACGTAGATCCCTACGCGCTGGACGAGGACAGCCACGGGCTGCATCACCCAGGCCAGTCGTGGGCTGAAGGTGAGCTGCGGCCCGGAATAGGAAGGTTCCGTGGAACGCGTTGCAGACTTCGAGGGGGTAGAGGCTCCATCCGCGCGCAGCGCGAGGTGACGGCCGGAGAATCCGGGAAACGCTTGCGAAGGACGGGGTTTCGAATCGGATTCGCGCTCAACTACCCGAGTTTCGCCTACGGCGGATGAGTTCAACCCACCCTCGGGAACAAGTCGGTCAATCTTCAGGTCTTCCTCAGTCGCGAGGGATCCGTCATCAGCTTGGCCACCCGAACCGTCACCAACACGGGCGCATTCAACTCCCTTTTCAGCCAATGAGGTTGGGCCGGAACCGGCCTCGGGCCGCGTCAGATCCGGCGCTTCCAGAACGTCGTAGACGTTCCTGCCCTGGAGTCCCTCGCGCCGGTGCACGCGCAGCCAGCCCAGAGCCTCCAGTGAGTCGACCACCGCTGACGCCGCGCCCGCGCCGATGGGCTGGCCGGCGCGCTTGCCCGAATGGTGGACGAGTACCTGCCCCAGCTGCGCCTCGGTGACCTTTACGTTGCGGGCCTGCGCGTACGCCAGTGCCGCCCAGGCCCGCAGCTGGCGCGGTTCGAGCAGTTCCGCCGCGATGACCGGAACCAGTACGAACGGCTCCTGGCGGCGCAGCGGGCGTACGCGCCGCTCGGCGGTCGTGCCCTGCCCCCCGGACTTGGTGCGCCGACGCGTGGAGAGCTCGACCGTGTTGTCCGAGGGGTCGGGGCGCGTGAGCGCGCGGAGCCCCCGCTCCACGGCTGAGGCGCTGATCCGGAGGTATCGGGCGAGGACGGCCACGCCGGCCGTGCACCCCTCGGGGCGCCATCCGAGGGCGGCTGTCTTGACGTAGACGGAGAGGGCCACGTCGGGATACGTCGGCGACGCGACCACACGCCACGGCACGCGGACCCGGCCCCGGCGGGCGAGTTGCTCGGCCTGTTGCGCGGCGTGCTGCGCAACAGCGCCGGCCGAGTTGCTCCGGCGACGTGAGATGCGGGTCCGGGAGGGGTAGGAGGAGGGGGCTGGTCGCTGGTCGGATGGGGATGCGCTGAGCGGTCCGATCTCGTCAGCGGGCAGCGCGAGATGGACCCCTGGAGTCGTGGCGATGACTTGCTCCGGGAGCTAGGAAGGGCATTTCGGCAACACGGGACCAGCCGGCTGGCCATGGGGCTGGGCCGCCGGTGAGTCAGGTGTGGTCAGAGGTGAGGGATGTCCTTGGTGAACCGTCTCCGTGGTCGAAACGACAGGGATGCCGGGGTGCGCCGCCGCGAGTCGTTCAGGCGGCGAGCCCGCCGGTTACGTCGCTGAGGGCTGGCGGCGGGCCACACCGCGTCTGGGGGCGTGCCGGGGCGTCTTCGCCAGTACCGAGGGGAGTTCGTCGATCCAGCGGCCGATGGGCAGCCTGATCGCGACCTGGGCGTCCAGGGCCGACGGCTCGGTCCCCTCGGGAGTTGACGCCTCGAGGAGGGAGCGCTCCGTACGCGAGTTCGCGATGTGCACGGCTGTGCCGAGCACATAGAGGGTCGTCTCGGGCGTCGTCTTCTCGTCGGACGCCGCGTCGCGTACGGCGTTGAGGGCTGCGAGCAGCCAGGTGTCCGGCTTCTGCTTCACCGAGCGCTGCTTCGGCTTGTCGGGCCAGGCGAATTGGGAGAGGACGCGGTACACGCGCAGCACGACCACGTCAGCGGCGAAGCACGGCTCGCTCAGCACTCCTATGTCGATGGCGCGGTAGACCCAGTTCTTACTGACTCCGGCGGCGACCGCGACGGCGTTGGCGCTGAGAACAGCACTCGGCATGGTCAGGCTCTCCTGTGCTCCCAAAGTGAAGGCTCTGTCGATCAGAAGCCTAGCGGGTCAGAACCGGCGACCTCCCTGTCAGGGACATCAGGCCATGACTTGGTGAAGTGATCGGCTTGTTGGTCTGTGGGTAGTTGAACCAACCGGGATATCGGCCTGCTTGAGAACCCTCGGATGGGTACGGTTATCGGTAGGACTATCAGGATAGGCATCGGTATAACACCTGGTCACATACCGTTCGCGAGCTGATTCTGTTGGGCATCGGAGGGGAGCCGTTTGGCTGCAATCTCCGTGCGAGCCGGCGTCCGACGCTGCTTTTGGCTGGCTGTGGTCCCACTGGCCGGAGCACCCTATGAGGGAAGCCGCACGACGGATCGGGGTGCGACAGGGTGGAAACTCGAGAGAATTTGCGCGAGAAGGTACGGCGTGTCGTCGTGCCGGACTGGCCGGAAGCCGTTCCCGGAGGGGGAAACCGGCGGAAAACGAGAGACGGGGTGCGGACCGTGGTTGTCGGTCCGCACCCCGTCTTCGGGTGGTGCAATGGTGGGGCGAGCGGCGGAAGAGTCAGAAGAGCGGCGGCAGCTCGGGCCGCTGCAGGGGCCCTTCGGCATCGAGCGTCTGGAGATGCAGGATGACCAGGGCCGACACGACGTACAGCCCTTTCCGGGCGTAATCGGCCTCGTCGAGAAGGGCCTTGATCTCAGAGGCATTGTTCTTCGCCTCCGGCCCGAGGCGGAACGTGGACTTCTTTCCGCTGCCCAGGTAGCCCAGGCGCTGGTCGGAGAGCTTCTTGTACAGCGCCACGAGTGCCTGCGCGTCCATGGACGCCTGCCTGTAGACGACATCCATGTAGTGGCCGGCGGCCAGCTCCGGGTTCCCCGAGGAACGGCGGTCGCTGGCAATGCGGCTGCGCAGGGCGTCCCAGACTTCCGGGATCAGGTTGGCGCCGTGCGAGGACCAGTCACGTGAGTTCGTACGTGAGTCGGCGAAGGAGGAGTGGATGGCCTGATGAGTCGGACCGAGCTGTCCCGTTGCCCGCGCCGACTTGCGAGCCTTCTGGGCCGGCGGAGAGGAGGCCGGATCCGGGTCCGGCTCGCCCTTCTGCTCAGGCATGGCCACCGACGCCCCGGAGTCGTCCCGGGCTTCGGCGGTGGCAGGAGCCCGGGACGAGAGTGCGGGCGCGGGCTCGGCAGGGGTATCGGCAGGAGCGGGAGCAGGAGCGGGCGATGCCTGCGGTTCTGGAGCTTCGGAAGGGTCCTGCCACCGGGGGTGAAGGTCACCACCGGCAGGGGGCGTATGGGTGGGCGTAGGCGCGGGAGTGGGCGTGGGAATGGGCGGCGCAGGCTCGACAGGCGGAGCAACGGGCGCGGACATCCCCGTGCTCTGGAAGCCGACGGCCGGGGCCGCGGCAGGCCGGGACGCCAGAGCGGAGGCATTGCCCATGAAGCCGGCGTCCGCTACCTCTTCGGCCTGCTGGAGAAGGGTGGCTGCGAGATTGGCCTGAGGCGCCGGAGGCCGGCGCCGCCGCACGGCGCCGAAGGCACCGGCGTCCTTCTGCTCTTGTTTCTTCCTGGCCGCTCCCCCAGCCGGCCGTGCCTGTCCGTCAGACACCGATGCGCTCCCTCGGCTCGCCGTTCAGCTGAGCCTCCACCCGCTGGGCGATCTCCCACTCGGCCTCGGGGGTGTCCATGCGGTCGAGGACTTCCTGGAGGAACTTGGCGTACCGCTTGCCGGGAGCGTGGTTGGCGTAGCCGAGGACCGAGGGGACTCCTATGGCGTAGCTCCGGGAGATGCGGGTGTCCTCGCGGATGTCCGTGTCGAAGGGATGCAGATTCGTGTCGATCATCAGATCCCGGACCTCCATCTCCTCCTGAGACCAGTCCGAGGGCGGCTTGGCCATGTTGAGCACGGCGCCGAGGAACTTGGGATCGGCGTTCGTCCGGTCCTTCACGTGGCGAATCGTCGAACGCATCGCGACGGCGCCTTCGACGGTGGCGTGCTTGGGCAGGCACAGGGTGAGGGCGTAGTCGCTCGCCGCGAGAGCGACACCGTTGAGTGCCTCGACCGCGGGGGGCGTGTCGAAGACCGCGTAGTCGAAGTCGTCTTCGATCTCAGCCAGCAGCTCGCGCAGGACCTGGACCTTCTCGTTTCCCGCGGCATGCAGGATGTGCTGCGCGTTCGCCATCGTGTGCTGCTCGGAGGCGAGCAGGAACAACTGGCCCGTTCCCTTGAACTTGTGAAGCAGCTCACTGCGGTCGATCAGGATGTCCCGCACCCCTGTTGGTACTCCCTGAGCCGCCATTTGAAGCTTGAGCCCGAGGGACAGGCCGATCTGGGCCTTGCTCAGGCGAACGCCCAGAGCTTGTCCGGCCTGGGCTTGCGGTTCGATGTCGAGCACGACGACGCGAGCGCCGGTGAGAGCGAGGCCGGCCGCAAGGTTCACCGTCGTGGTGGTCTTGCCCGGGCCGCCCTTCTGGCTCGCTACAGCGATCTTCTCCACGGGACCAACTCTCCTCGACAGCTCGTGCTTTGCGTGACGTTCCGCCGAGTTGCGCTCGATCCGACCAGCCATGTGGATGAGTCTTCAACGAGGTTTCTGTCAGGGAAGTCATTTGGTGAGGAGACGATAACAGGATTCACTCGCGACACGCCGCAACGGCGTGTCGCGATCGGAGCGGCCCAGGGGCGAGCGAGAGGTGCGGGAGGTGCGGGAGGGCGTGCTCAGGGACCGTGAACGCCCATCAACCCCTGATCAGAAGGGGTGTTGGGACGGCCTCCGGCTACCACGACGTGTTCTGCGACCAGCTGACCGCAACCCCGGATGAGCGCGGATGGAGCAGGATCCGAACCGGTAGCGGCTCCACCTGAATCGGTGCGGTTCCAGTGCGGGGGCCCGCGTTGGGCGAGAGGGTGCTCGATTCCTGCGCGAGGACTTACCCCGTTTCGTCCTTTATCTCGGTCATCTGCTCAACGGGACGGAACATCGGCTCCTCCCTTCTGCGTGGGTGCCTTCTTCCTCTCTTCCTAGCGGACGCAAGCGTGGACGAGCGGTGTTGCGGATGGATGGAGTTAGGCAGCGTCGGTAGCACTGCGTCCGGATGTGCAAGACGTAAGACCGTACGCATCGAAGCTCGTGCGGGCGGTCCCTCGCACGCAAGGACGTTGAGCAAGACGGCCGGTATCAACACCGGATGGCAAGTCGATCCAACGGTCTACTGACCTGACGTTGTTACGCGTGGAAGTACGTCGGGGCGTAGGTAAGACCGATGAGCGGTAAGGAAGCCGAATAGCTCCGACGATGGGTAGATCGGTCGGTCGAGATAACGGTAGTGCTATCGGTAGCACTCGCTATGAAGACAGCTATAAGTACGGCTATCCAGCCCGACATCGAGATGTGCATCGGCCTACCGATCGAGACGGTCATCCCGCTCTTGATCGGGATATCTATCGGTATAACACCAGGTCAAAGCCCTGCGCGTGAAGGAAACGAGTGGAGAGTGTTTGGTGGTGCCAGCAAGTGCCGTGGCTGGTGCAGCCTGGAGCGCCGAGCTACCGAGGGAACCCGCCCCTCTGTCCACGCTGCGAGAGCGTGGTCCCCGTCAGTCGGCTCACTGGTTTGCCTCATCAAGTCTGACTCGGGCTGGGAGGCTGTCGATGTCTTCCGGTAGACGGTCAAAAGCTCTGCGCAGACGCATCTCGGCGCTCACAGGCTATCTCGGAGCATCCAAAAGCGGTGTACGGCCCGCTGCGGGCCTATCGCGACCAGGGTGATCCATTCATGCCGGGGGGTCCCTAAACGGGCGTCTGAGACCCCACTCAGGGTGTCGGGTTTCGGCTGATCTGGACGTTTATTTAGTTTTGCCGTTTGCTCATGTCCCGGGTCTGCCCCGGCGTCGAGACGCTGAGCTCATTCCGCCCGAAGGGTATCGGTGCCGCGAGGCCGGGGCTTGCGTTCGAAGGGCGCTTCGGTGCGGTGGGTGGTCCGCATCCTCGAGCAGTCTCAGGAAGTCGATCTGGAGCCGAAGTCGAAGATTGACTGACCGCGCCTGAAAATGGGCCGCCAGAATGGGGGCTTAAACGGCCGATCTCAACCACCCTGGTGTGACGGGGGACCTCTCGGGCCTCTCTAGGCCGTCAGGAAGGCACACGGCCGATCCAGACCCTTCAGTTCATGCGCCGGTGAGGAGTTGTCCGTCCGATTGTGTGAATACACCCTCCCAGGTCGTTGATGTGGGCACGGGGCGCGGTCTACGAAACGATGCCGGCTGTGGTTGGCCGACGAGACATGGGAGCGTCTGCTTCAGTAGGGCCAGGCCGCGGCCGACGCCGACGCCGCCGGCGCTGGTGCCCGCCCCTCCGTCGCTGACGCCCGACTCAATGGGGGGCGCCCATATCTCTTGATCAAGGTCGTGGGTGAGGATTGCGACATCCCGTAGCGTCTGCTCTCTCAAGTAGCTGAGAGCGGTGAAGGGGGATCTCGTGGAGGAGAGCGAAGCACGGAGACGCACAGAAGAGTTCGGCAGGACCCTGACCGACTGTTGGGATGAGTGGGCCTTCGAACTTGGTCTGGTGGCGACCCCGACCAGCAGGGGCGTCTATGGCTTCACCCGGTATCCCACGGCAGAGGATGAACAGGGGCGCCACCAGATCCGGGTCGGGGGAAACTGGCCCATCATCGTCGACCAGGGCACCGGGGCATGCCGACTTGTGCACGGGATGAAGGAGATGGCCGCGCTCAGAGGCTGGTCAGGAGTTGGCATGCCCCGCTTCCATAGCGCGGGCACTCGTCGGCGGCGCCGCAACCGCAGCTAGGTCGTGTCCGATGGGTCGTGTGATGCTCCCGCTGGAAACTCGTTCCGTGGGACATGGGGCGGGGAGATCTTTCGGATGAAGAGTGGGCTCGGCTGGAGCCGCACTTGCCGGCGAATCGCGGGCGGGGTGGACGCTGGCAATGCCGCCGTCGTGTGATCAACGGGATTCTGTTCCGGCAGCGGACCGGCCTCCCCTGGCGGGACCTGCCCTCCCTGCTTCGGTAGCTGGAAGACGGTTCACGACCGTCATCGAAGATGGTCGGTGGACGGCACGTGGGAGAGAATCCTGCGGGCTGTCCAGGCCGACGCCGATGCCGAGGGACGGATCGACTGGAGCATGGTCAGCGTCGATTCCACGACCTGCCGCGCTCATCAGCACGCCGCTGGCGCCCACGCGTGCCCCAAAGATCCCGGGTCGGCGCAGGAGCCCGACGCGTCACCGCTCCGATGAGGCCCTGGGACGCTCACACGGCGGGCTCACCTGCAAGATCCACCTCGCCGGGGAGGGCGGGTGCCGCCCGCTGGGGTTTGTCATCTCGCCCGGCCAGTGGGGGGACGCACCGCAAATGATTCCCGTCCTGGAAGAGATCCGCGTGCCCCGGCAGGCTGGTGGACGACCGCGCACCCGGCCCGACCACCTCGGGGGAGATAAGGCGTACTCCTCACGCCGCAACCGGCGTCACCTGCGCAGACGCCAGATCAAGCACACGATCCCCGAGCCGAGAGACCAACGGGCCAACCGCCAGCACCGCGGCAGCCAAGGCGGCCGACCCACAGGGTTCGACAAGACGATCTACCGCCGCCGCAACGAAGTCGAGCGGCCCATCAACCGACTCAAGAACTTCCGCGCCGTCACCACCCGCTTCGACAAGCGGGCGTACGTCTTCTACGGGGCGGTCACCATCGCCGCGATCCGCCTATGGCTCCGTCCGGAGTGAAACGCCCCGTTCAGAGGTCCTTGGCACCCGGGTAGGGGTCGCGAAGTTCGCTGAGTACACGCTCGTCGACAGCCCTGACGTCCCACAAGGAGCTGTCGAATTCGGTCAGGACGAGCACCAGCTTGTCCTGGGCGAACCCACGTGCTTCGGCGTCGATCAACGTGACCCGGCCGGCTCGGCTTCCCCCTTGCGGGCTGGCCGCAGCAACTTCAGGTGACGCTCGACAAGGCCGTGCTCGAACTCGCGGCCGAAGCAAACGGCGAGGACGTCTGGCGCGGTATCGAGCATGTCGCGCAGCGTTTCGCGCTCGTCCGCCTTGGCCCGGTGAGTGCGAACAGGACGGGCAGTCCGCCGAGTGTGCACACCAGGTGCAGACGCAGCCCCCAGAAGTATCGCGAGTGTGATGCGCAATAGCCGTACTGGGCCCAGCCTGCCAGGTCCGAGCGTTTGGCCGTCTCGCGGGAGCAACCACAGCCGACCGGTGTGGAGTCGACCAGCCACAGCTCCACAGCGAGGTATCGCGGGCCACGATCCAGATCATGCTGGTGAGCAGTGAGTACGCGGCGCGCAGCCGCTTGTTGTAGCCGGACTGCTGGGGCACGCAGGGAAGCAGGTGGCCGAAGTCCCGCCCGACGCGGTGAAGCCGGCGCCGCTCAGAGGTGTATCCGAGCAGCGCCGACATGACCGCGAGCGTGATCAGCTCGGCGTCAGTGAGCTTGGGCGGGATTCCGACGACAGGGCGCCACGGCGCCAGCCACGGCGAAGCCTTCAACTCGTCGTCAATCCGGGCACAGAGTGCCGTTGCGAGGGTGTCCAGATCGTGAGTCTCACATCGACGTTGGGCGCCCTCGTCTCATGTCCGCGGGCGATCCCTTGGACTCATTCAGGGATCCGGGGCGGTGGGGCGGCGCCCACTGCGGCGACTATGCGTCACGGTCATTTCGCAGGGCCTGGATGAGCCAGGGGTACACCGGGATCAGGTTCGGTACTACCTGCCAGCCGTTGACGATCCACACCAGCCGCCAGTACCGGTCCACCCGGGGATCGTGCGCCTCTTCGAACTGCTGGGCCATCCAGTCCCGGAATTCCGTGTCAGGGGTGCGCGCGAACACCTCGGAGAAGCGGCGCACGAGGTCGTCGATGACGGGCGCGACCCTGTCGCTGCGCGGGTCGATGCCCAACTCCATGGCCTCGGCCGCCCTCTGACGGGTGAACTCCATCAGTTCCTCGCCTGCCACGCTCTCGATGTCGAGCGAGCACCCGGCGGCCTGATGTCCGGCCGTCCGGCGCATCCGGGCCCGGAAGTCCTCGTCGCCGACCAGCTCGGCGAGTTCCACCCAGGCGGCGACCTGCTCGCCGGACGGATCATCGGGGAGGTCGGGCGTGGCAGCGCGGACCATGGCCACCGCGGCCGGGTCGGCATCCATCGTGCCGAAGGTGCCATCTATGAAATCGTCGATCAACCGTCGGCGTTCCTCGCCGGACAGCTGCGTGAGCCTGTGCATGAGCTTGGTCTCCTCGGGACTGGACCCGCGTTTGGCCACGACTCGCAGAACGCTCCGACGCAGTTGCAGCACCCGGATCTGGACGTCCATGGCGTCGGCGTGCGCCGCGGCGACGTCCGCCACCGAGAGCTCGCTGTCCAATACCCGTTGAATCGTGGCCAGGTCCATGCCCAGCTCGCGCAGTGTGCGGAGGAGTTCCAGACGAAGCAGTGCGTCGAGGTCGTAGAGCCGATAACCGGCGGGACTACGGGTGGTCGGCGCTACCACCCCCGAATCGGAGTAGAAGCGGATGGTCCTCACAGACAAGCCGGTCCGCCGGGAAAGCTCCCCGATCGAATAGAGGGTCGTAACGTCCATGCCCCTCACTCTGCCGTCTCCAGCCGCTGGAGACTCAAGGCCATTCCCCCGCTGGGCCCCGACCGAGACCTCCTCCGAGTTGCTGAAGCATGCGTCACGTGCGCCTACCGGCTACGGTCCCTTGGACTCAATCGTCTAGCTAGTGCTGTGGTCGGAAAGGCGGCGCCCGGCACGGCACCTCGCCGTGTTGTCGGACCACACCGGTACGTCCAGACTGAGTCACGTAGTCCTCTCGTCCGGTCGTTCGGTCCGGCTCACCGAGCTACGGATGTCTTCGACCTATGGGGGGATGTTTGAGGGTTACCCGTGCAAGCCCATCAACGACCGGAAGGTCAGTTGGCTCGAGGGGCAGGCCAAACGTGCGTTTCCCTCCACGCCGGTCCACCTCGTTCCGCCCTCACGCGAGTACCCGGACGAGGCCGCCGGTGCCTTCGGTCCCGTTGAGGTGCTGCCCTCCGTGGCTTGCGTCGGCCTCTTCGACTCGGAGGCGCTCGAGCCGGCAATGGACCGGTCGGCCCTCATCGTTGCCTGGTTCCAGCGGGCACCGGATGTCCCGGCCGGCGAGGACGCTGATCGTGCGCTTCGCAGCATTCGTTGGGATGAGCTGGCCCAGGACTACGAGCTGTAGGGCCGCGTTCTGATCACAGCGACTCGTTGGCGGACCGCGGCGCGGTGCTTTTCCTTCGGTGGGCGAGCAAGGCGCCGACGGCGGACCGGCAACGGGCGGTCGCATCTGGTTGCCCGTTCAGCCGGGTAATGGTTTTGCGGCGGACCGCCGAGATGGCCTTGGAGTGCATCGGGCCACTCCTCATCGTGCTTCTCATGTCGGTCCGCGCAGAGGCGGTACGTAGAAGGAGGTGGGGTGCTAACGGCGTTAGCACCCCACCTCCATGGGTGGGACGAGTGCCCGGCTCCGCTGCGAGCCCGGCCTGTACTGGCAGGCGAGCTACCCCTGTCCGCCGCGGGCGGCAAGGAGCCGCTCCAGGAGCACCTCACGCTGCGCTTCGTCCATCTTCTTGAAGACAAGATCGGCTACCCCGTTGCCGTCATTCCAAGGGACTCGGGGGATCTTGCGGAAGTCCACGAGGAGGGTCGAGTCGTCGGTAGGCTCCGCGGTTGCGAACCGCATCTCCTGCTCTTCGAGTTCCTGGCGCTGGGCAGCGCCGGTGGGGAGAGCCGGGACCGCAGCCGGAGTTGCGACCGGGACTGGAGTTGAGACCGGGGCCGGGGCCGGGGCCGAAGCCGGGGCCGCAGGTGGAGCCGGGGTGCTAACGGCGTTAGCACTTGAGGCGGCGGCCTTCTTGTTTCGCTTGCTTGCTGCTCGCTCGGCAAGCGCTCCCGTTGCGGCCGACTGCTGCTGCTGTGCGGGCAGCTGACCCACGTTGCGGGCGATCTCCACCGGAAGGCTCCGGTCTTCGACCTGCTTCTGAAGCTCGGGCGTGAGCTTGAGAAGGGCCATGCGCTGGGTGACCCAGGGGCTGGACTTGCCCAGGGCCCGTGCGACAGCGCGCTGGGATCCATGGACCTGGACGAGCCTCGCAAGGGCTTTGGCTTCGTCGAGCGGGTCGAGGCTCTCGTGCTGGATGGCCGCCGTGAGGGCGGTCTCCAGGAGGGTATCGGCGTCTACGGCCAGGGAGTCGTCGACGTGTACGGGTACGTCATCCAGGCCGGCCAGGTTCGCCGCGGCGAGACGGCGGTTGCCGTCCACGACGATGTAGGCCGCCGCTCCGACCTCGTCCTCATGACCGGGGTGCGCGGCGAGGAACGCCTGCCGGGTTACGACGGCGAGGGGCTGGATGACGCCTCGGGACGTGAGGCTGTCCGCGAGGTCGTCGACAGACTTCAGTTCCTCGCGCGGGTTGTACGGGTTGTGCGCAAGGGCGTCCAGGGTGACGCGAAGAGTGCCGGTCTGGCCGGAGGGTGCCTCAGCGGCGGGAAGGTCTTGTCCGGAGAACCGAGCGAAGGAAGCCGCGCGGCTGCTCATGGGCTGAGCCACTGCGTTGAAGGTGGGGGAGTCCCCGAGCATGTCTGCCTTACTCATGCGATCGACACTCCTCGCGCGATCTTCCTCATTTGATGCGACTGCTCGCAGTCAGGCGCGTAGTCGAGGAGTGAACGCTGCTTGCGTACGGCTTCTCGCTGCTCTTTGACGTCGGGCACGACGGCCAGGACCGGGGGAGTGCCGAGCGACTTCCACTTGTCCAGCGACGAAGTGGCGATGTAGCCGCGGCGGCTGTCGAACTTGTTGACGACGAGACCCAGCTGCTCGATGACGATGTCGAAGTCTTGTGAGACGGAGCCGATCTGCTGGATCAGCATGCCGTAGGCCTGGGCCGAGGTGTCCTCGGCTTCCACGGGTACGACGAGCCCGGATGAGCCGGGCTTTTCACTGTCGCGCTGCCGGCCGTAGGTCAGGGCGGCATCCATGGCGAGGCCGAGGCTGGGCGGCGCGTCCAGAACGATGACGTCGAAGTGCTCCTCCAGAGGGGCGAGGGCGCGCTCTAGCGCGGCGTGACGCAGGCCGCGGAAGGTGGTGAGCCCGGAGTCGAGGAGGAACGCGTCGAACGCGGCGGGCAGGATGCGCAGTCGACCACCGAAGCGGTCACCGCTTATGGCGACGGTCAGATCGAGCAGCGAGTGCTTGGCCTGCTCGCGGTGCAGCATGTGCGTGATGAGGCTTTCCTCGCCGGCCGGGATGGCGGTGAGGCCGAGCTGGTGGGTGAGGTGGCCCTGCGGGTCGTAGTCGACGAGGAGGACCCGTTGTCCTCCGATCGCCGCATCGGCTGCGGCGCCGATGGCGGACGGGTCTTCCGCGAGCGCCTGGGCGAGGCCGGCGGAGACCGCGGTCTTGCCGACACCGCCCTTCTGGTTGCAGACGATGATGCGCCGCGTGGTCTGCTGCGCGTGAGCGGGGTTGTCGGCGAGCCAGAGCACCACGGACTGGGCCAGACCCTGGATGTAGGAGACGCCTCGTTCGCGGCAGTCGGCCTTGAAGTCCTCGTAGAGACCTTCGGGCAGGTAGGTGCCGAACGAATCGGCCCCGGCGGTGTTGACGTTGGGCAGCTCGTCAGCGCAGCTCCGCCAGGCGTTGATGCCGCTGGCGACGGCATCCTGCATGTCGGTTTGCAGCTGGGCCGCACGGACCTTGAGGGCTTGCTGGAGGTGGGCGGGCAGCTTGGATACGAGCTTCTCCCGCTCACCTCCCGAGTTAGGAGATGACATGGCGGCAGCATACTGCCGTCTAGGGGGGTTGAGGCCGTACGTTAGATGCGTTTCGCCTATTTTCGGCGTTAGTTCGTTCAAATATCCAGGTGCTAACGCCGTTAGCACTGGCGGTCCTGCCCCTCCGAGGTCGCCCCATCACACCGAGGATCGACCGCTGCGCTGCTGTGCCGACGAGGCTTGATCGAGAGATCCCGCTGGGAGCCTGATGCCGTGGAACACATCGCCGAACAAGGGCTTCGCCCGAAGCGATCACCGCAGCGGAATCTCCGGCCTGGCCCGTGCGGGCCGCCGCAGCACGACGGTTGGTGGCAGCGTCTCGGATCGAGCGTGTCACCGGTGTTCTGCACCGTCTCCTGCTGGACGCTCAGCCGGGAGTTCGGTGAGCCCACTTGCGCGCCGACCGCGTTGACTGAGGCCCCGACGGCGATGAACGCCTTCGACCGACCGGTCCAGGCTGTGATCCACTGCGCTCATGAGCTTGTCGGTGGATGTCTATGTGGTCGGTGCGGACGGGCAGAGGAACGTGCAGGACGTTCCGGACGGATGCTCGGACTCAGCGGGCTTCGAGAGCTGGCGTACTCAGGTGTGGGGCGCGGACGTGGTGCGCTCGCTCGGAGCCGTCTTCCTGCCGGTCCTGGCCGAAGCGGACTTGCAGGTCGAACCCGAGCAGGTCCCCGCGTTCCTGCGTGAGTGCCTGCTGCTCCGCGGGAACCTGGAGAGCATCGTTGGAGGTACGGAACCTGTGCGAACGATCGAGGAACACAGGGAAGCGATCACCGAGCGGTTGGCAATCATCGAGGACACTGCCAAGCGAGCGAAGGCGCTGGGAGGCGGAGTCCTCATCTGGTGACAGGCCGCTGGCAGCAGCAGCAGCCAGCAGCAGGAGGAGGTGGGCGGGCGGGCATGCGGTCCGTGGACCCTGTGCAACCGACCGGAGGACATGGTCCGACTCGTCCAGGATCTGTATGCGGCGCAGGGGACCGAACTCGGCCAGGCCATGGAGGCGGCACTCGGCCAGGCCGCCGACCCTGCCGGTCCGCGGTCGCGCACGCGCATTCCACGTCGAAGTCTTGGCCGCGGTCTCCAACGAGAACCTCGCTCAACTGCTGGTCCGATGGAACGGCGAAACGATGCTCGTGCGGCGCGGCGACGACTCGTCGACGGGGAACCAGGCGGCGCCAGCGTGGAACACGGCCCGAGCGCCGTTGCCTTCCGCCGGATGCCCGAACTCGTACACGGTGTCGCCGTCGCGGACCCTTGCATGGCCAGTGCCCTCCGGTCGGCAGGAGTGTTCTCCGGCAATGGCACGCGCGCAGCGGGCGGGCCGTCCCTGGGGTCGGTGGACTCGGCTTCGGCTTCGGCCTCGGCTTTGGCTTCGGCAACCGGTTCTTGGCCTGCGGGCGGAGGTCTCAGTCCCTGTTGTTCCAAGAGCCGGCAGGTCTAGAGTCGACAGATGACCTTGGAATGGGAACAGGTAATCGTTCACTCGGTAGATCCGGCGGCCTTGGGGCAGTGGTGGGCCACGGCCCTTGGTTGGGTGGTGGTCCACTCCTCGGACGACGAGTTCGAGATCCGGCCGGAGCCGGATCGCCTGCCGGGGCTGGACTTCGTCCGGATTGACGAGAACAAGAAGGCCAAGAGCCGTCTGCACCTCGACTTCAGGCCCGATGACCAGGACGCCGAGGTGGCACGTCTTGTGGCCCATGGGGCACAGCGTGTTGATATCGGGCAGGGAGATCAGTCGTGGGTCGTCTTGGCGGACCCCGAAGGCAACGAGTTCTGTGTTCTCGGCCAGCGGCGCCCGTAAGACTCACGGCGGCGCACCGTCACCGTGAGCAGCCCGCCACGGCGACAGGAGGGCTCAGACGACGGCGTCCCCTGGAGGTATGTCGCACCGTCAGAACGCGCAGAATTGAAATATCGGGCATCTCGCGCCAAAAGCGACGCGCAGAATGGGGGCTTGAGTCGCCGTTCGCGAAGCACCCGGTATGAGACGACCTTTGTGGCCCTGACAGGCCGTTAGCGCGCCGCTCAGGCGTTTTTCTCATCGCTACCCGGCAATTCACTGTGACGTGAGGCTGCCGACGGACGCGCGGGGCCGGATGCGGTGGCTTCCATGTGAGGGGATGGTCGATACTGGCCACCCTCGTGGCAGGTGAAAGGGGCCGCGCGTGAGCCAGGCTTCCGGGGCCCTCGTGTTGTGGGACATCGACCGCACGCTGCTCTACGTCGGCGACATCGACCGGCAGGTCTACCGGGAGACCTTTGCCGAGGTCGTCGGCCGGCCCGCGGATCGTCTACCGGCCCGCGGTACCGGTGTCACGATGCCGCTGGCGATTCGGACCCTCCTGACCGGCAACGCCGTACCCGAGCGGGACGTCGAACACCTGCTGCCGAAGATGGTCGAGCTGCTGCCCGTCCATCTCGCCGCACACGCCGAGGACCTGCGCACCCGGGGCGTTCTCCTGCCAGGAGCCGCCGCCGCCCTGCGCGCCGTACACGACCATCCCGGCTTGATCGCTGCCGTGGTGACCGGGAACCTCAAGCCGAACGCCGTACTCAAACTGGAGGCATTCTGCCTCGACGGCTTCCTCGACACCGACATCGGGGGATTCGCCTCGGACGACCACCACCGGCCCGCTCTCGTCGCAGTCGCCCAGCAGCGCGCGCACGCCAAGCACGGCAGCGCGTTCACCCGCTCGAACACGGTGATCATCGGAGACTCCCTCGAAGACGTCCGAACGGGACTGGAGGGAGGAGCCTCCGTGATCGGCGTTGCCTCGGGTAAGACCACCGCGTCCGAACTGCGTTCGGCCGGAGCTGACGTGGTGCTCGAATCCCTCAGCGACGTCACACGGGTCCTCGAAGCGATCTCGCTCCTCACCGCCGTGGGCGCCCGAGGATCCGCGGCGGACTGCCCGAGGGCCGCATGGCCGACGCGACGCCCAGGGCCAGGCCCTGGAGGTAGCGTGGAGCCATGACGCGACGGCACCCGGAACTGTCCAAGTCGGAGGAGCCGGCGCTGACGGCTCTGGAGATCACCGAGACCGAGTGCCGACGCTGTGGAACCCGGATCGCGGGGATCAACGGCCGCTATGCCTGCCCGTCGTGCGGCTGGGTCAACGATCACTCCGAGGGCCACAGTCCGCTGCCCTCGGCCGGAGACGACCCGGATGCCCCTGGTCGGCGCAAGCGCAGCGCCTCCAAGTGACGATCGGCCCGGCGGCCCCACCCTCGGGTGGCGGGCCGGCCCGTGTCGGTCCCTGTCGGCCCGGCGCATGCCGGAAGGTCGCGCCTGGCAAGGCCCTCCCTCCCCGTCCCTCCCGCCTCTCCCGTACGGATGGAGGTGCCCTGGCCCCAGTGACTGCGGGGGCGGAGCAGGGCCGGGGCCGGAGGGCGGGCGGCTCGGGGATATCCTCGGGCCATGTCGAATCGGGCCATGTCGAATCCGGCGGTGGCAGCGGGAGTGGGTTTCGCGCGGGTGATGGCGCACTGCGGGGGCGACCCTGCGGCAGCCGTGCACCATCTGGCGGGTTCCATCGCCTCCGCGCCGGAGAATCCCGAGCCCTACGCGGTGCTCGCCGAGTGGTGGAAGGACAAGCCGCCGGGGCTCGCCGAGGAGGCCGCCCAGGACGCCGACTCCTTGCGCGCGGTGCTGGTGCGGTCGTACTTCTGCTTCCTCGAGGGTGACATGGACGAAGCTGCGCTGGCGATCGGATCGGTCACGGGTGTGCGGCCCGACATCGCGTGGGCCGAAGCCCCCTGGTTCAGCGATGAGCGGTTTGTCGGCGTGGTGAGTGCCGACGCGATGGCCGAGGCCGCCATGCGGACGATGGACTACGGCCACGAGCTGGACACCGACGGCGCGAGGGAACGCTTCCAGCCTTGGTTCCAGGCCATCGACGCGGTCGCTTCCCGCCAGCCGTTGCCCGAGGCGTTGGCCAAGATGGCCATCCTGTTGCGGGCGTGCGGCCTCACCGATGCGTCGTTCGCCCTCTGCGACCGTGCGGACTCCGCTGAGCGGATCATGATGACGGAAGTCGTCCGAGCGGGCACGTGGCGCAAGCTCGGTGATGCCGAACAGACCGTGGCGGCGTTCGAACGCGCGCTTGCACTGGATCCGGCCAACTGGTCGCTCTACCTCGACCTGGCCGACGTGTGCGCCGAGCGGGGCGACTTCACCGCCGCCGTCCGCATGGTCGAACAGGGAACGCGGCACGGACCCACCGAACTCGCCCTACGCGCGGCCGGTGCCGCCTACCGGGCACGGCTCACCGGCTCACCTGCCGAACTGCGCGAACTCCTCGCACTGGCGCCGAATCTGCCGAACGCTTCGTACCGGGACATGCTGATCGGGACCGCGTGCGCCGGTCCCGCGCTGCCAGCCGAACTCGTGGCCGCCGCCCGCCGCATCCGCAACGGCTGAGGCCCCGCCGCCGACGCCCCGCCGCCGACGCCCCGCCCCCGACGCCCGGAGCCGCCCGTCGGCCGGCTGGGTTCTTCGCCGTGTACGACGTCGCCTGCTCGGGGCGGGCCGGTGTGATCGGGTGGGGTCCGGTGGGTGCCAGTGGGGTCCGGGGGGTCAGGTGGGGAGCCGGCCCAGTAAGGCTCCCTGGCCCGACTGGAGGATGTGGGCGGCCTCCAGCGGGATCCAGAAGCACTCGAAGCGCGTGGGCTCCCGCTCGTTGTCGTGGTCCTCCCGGCCGGCCCACCGCTCCGGGGTCGGGTCGGCCGAATCCAGGTGGAAGACGTGACGCCGCTGGATCTCGAACCGGTACGGGCTGAGGTCGTACTCGGTCTCGCCGAGCTTGGAGACGATGGTGAAGTCCTTCAGACCGGTCTCCTCACGCGCCTCGCGCAGGGCTGCCGCCTCGGGAGTCTCGCCCGCCCGGATGCTGCCGGCCGGGACCTGGATGCCGACTTCCTCGTAGCTGTAGTCGGTGTGCCGGAAGACCAGCAGGCGCCCGCCGCGCACGACGTAGCAGAGCACCTTGTCCTTGATGACCTTCTCGGGCATGGGAAAGCCGCCTTCTTCCGGGCTGAAATCCGTGACATCGCATCACATGCGCTGGTGTGGACGTGAACGGTGAACGCCCTTCGAAGGCGAAGAACCGACACCGCGCGTCGCGGCCCGGATCCGTCTCCTCCGCCAGCCTGACGGCCGGTCGCCTACTGGGCTGCAACGAGGCCGGGATATCTCGGCCAAGGTGCACTGTGCGGCGCCGAGCATGGTGCCGGAGCCGGTTGCCGACCCGATCGGATACTACGAGGCGAACGTCATCAGGAGCCTGCACTTCGTCCGCCACCTTCACCGCAACCGGGAGCTGTGCACGGCGGGGTCAGGTCGCCGGGGTGAGGTGCCCGGGGTCAGGTGGCCGGGGTCAGGTGGTCAGTGTGGTCAGCCCCCGGGTGGAGGGCGCGAGGTCGATACGGGTGTAGTACTCCGTGGAGATGATCTGGTCGCGGACGCCGACCGGCAGCCGCGACAGGATGCCGGGGAGGGCGCGTTCCCGCGCGACCTCGCTCCGGTGCGCCAAGATCGCGGACCACTTCCGCGGGAGCCACGGCCGTACGTCGACGATCGCGTGGACACGATCGTCAGGGACGCTGAGCACCTGCTTGCCCGCCCGGGCGAGTTGGGTGCCGAGCTCGCCGACGCCCGAATGCGGGTGGGTGGCCAGGTAGACGGCCGCCGGCTGCCACGGGTCACCGGTCCCCGGGTACAGGTGCTCGAGCCCCGCCGCGTGTGCGGCGAGGAGGGTCACCCGGTGCGTGTGCACATGATCGGGGTGGCCGGTTTCCCTGATGATCTAGCGTGTTCAAGCATCAGGGGAGGCACAGGTTGAGGACGTGGCATGTGGTGCGGGTACCGGATCCAGAGCACTGGGGAACGCTCCCAACTGGTGGGGTGCTGGGGGTACAGGACCTGCCGGCGGCGGTGTCCCAGATCAGGCTGATGCCGGGGGACCCTATATTCGTGCGACCGGACGGTATGGTCGATTCGGGCCTGCTGGATTTTGTCCGCTCCAAGGAGTTTCGGAACCTGGAACGGGAATCCAAGCGAAATTACGCGACGGATATTCGCATCCTTCTTGACTTCCTTTCTTCGCGCGGCGTGTCGTGGCAGCAGGCGACCGAGCAGGATCTCGTGGACTTCCGTGACTGGCGGTGCCGAGCTCTGGAGAACCCCCAACGGGTTGGCGGGACGAAGTGGAACCGCGAGGCGGCGGCGTTCACCAAACTGTTCAAGTGGGGCAAGGTTTACCCTCTGCCGGTAGACATATCGCGGCGAGAGGACCGGGCCGCAGACTCGGTCAGTGCACGGGTGTCGTGGCTGACGCCGCGGACATGGGGCCTGTGGTCGGATGTCGGGCTGCGCGGCCACACCCGGGCCGGGGTGGCGGCGCCCGGGTGGGAGTCGCGGACGGAGATCCGCAACACCAGCTTCGTGCAGCTTCTGCTGAGTTCAGGTCTGCGTCGGCAGGAGGGCGGTTCGCTGCTGACGTTCGAGCTGCCGACCCAGCACCTGCGGCACGGCCGCTACCTGCATGGCCGTATCGCGGGCGCGGTGACGAGGGCGAAGAACACCCGCACGTTCTACGCGTCCGTGGACGCTGTCGGCCAGGTCGAGGCGTATGTCCAGTCGGAGCGGGCCTGGGCCGTTCAGCGGGCCCAGGCTGCGGGCCGCTACGACCGACTGACGACGATGCGGCTGGTCACGAGCGTGACACGCGGGATCAAGCCGAAGGTGGAATGGGTGGACGCCAACGGCGTCGTCGGCGGGCAGGAGCTGAGCCTCTTGGGCTGGCGCGAGCGACGGTGGTTGTTTCTGGAAGGGCCGGACGGGCCGGAGCCGACCTGGTTGTGGCTGACTGAGCAGGGCCTGCCCATGGAACCGGATCGCTGGAACGGCGTGTTCAGGAACGCGAACCTGCGCTGCGAAGATGTCCTGCTCAACGAGGAGGAACGGAAAGTCGACCGGAGGTTCCGGCTGGCGAACGTCCGCGGCAAGAGCCCGTACGCCACCCCGCATGCCGCCAGGCATTCCATGGCGCTCTACATGCTGATCCTGCTGAACGAGCTGTTCGAGTCCCGGTACGGTCTGACGAAAGCGGACCTGCGTGACTTCGCCATGCTGTTCGGCGATCCGTGGTGGTTGGTGAAGACCCTCCTCGGTCACTCCGACGTGGAGACCACGAAGCGGCACTACCTCAACCCTCAGGAATTGCATCAGACGGGCGAGAAATTGCAGGTGACGAGGTCAGGTCAGGGTCCGGCGAGGACTCTAACGTCCTGCAACTTAGCGGCTTGAGCTGGGAGTTTGGAGATCGGATCCCAT
>NZ_JAPNLM010000012.1 GCF_026627255.1 Streptomyces antarcticus
GATCGCCGTCAGACCCTCGCGGATGTCCTCGCCGGCGAGGTTGTCGTCCTTCTCCCGCAGGAACTTCTTCTCCCGCGCGTAACGGTTCACCAGCCCGGTCAGCGCCGCACGGAAACCCTCCTCGTGCGTGCCGCCCTCGTGCGTGTGGATCGTGTTCGCGAAGGAGTAGACCCCCTCCGTGTACTGCGAGTTCCACTGCATCGCGATCTGGACCGAGAGCATGCGCTCCTTGTCCTCGGCCTCGACGTCGATGACCGTCGGGTGGATCAGCTCGCCCTTGCGCGAGTTGAGGTACTTCACGAAGTCGACGATGCCGCCCTCGTAGTGGTACTTCACCGTGCGCGCCGGGGGCTCGGCCGCGTCCACGTCCGGGTCGTCCGCGCCGACCGTCGCCTTCGCCGACTCCCGCTCGTCCGTCAGCGACAGGGTCAGGCCCTTGTTGAGGAAGGCCATCTCCTGGAAGCGCCGGGAGAGCGTCTCGAAGGAGTACTCGGTCGTCTCGAAGATGTCGGCGTCGGCCCAGAACGTCACCGACGTGCCGGTCTCGCCGGTCTCCTCGTTCTTCGCGAGCTCCGCGGTCGGGGCGCCGAGCTTGTAGTCCTGGGTCCAGCGGAAGCCGTCACGCCGGACCTCGACCGCGACCCGCTTGGACAGCGCGTTCACGACGGAGACGCCCACGCCGTGCAGACCGCCCGAGACGGCGTAGCCGCCGCCGCCGAACTTGCCCCCCGCGTGCAGGACGGTCAGCACGACCTCGACGGCCGGCTTGCCCTCGGAGGGCACGATGTCGACCGGGATGCCGCGGCCGTTGTCGACGACCTTCACCCCGCCGTCGGCGAGGATCGTCACGTCGATGGTGTCCGCGTGCCCGGCCAGCGCCTCGTCGACCGAGTTGTCGACGACCTCGTAGACGAGGTGGTGCAGACCGCGCTCACCCGTCGATCCGATGTACATGCCGGGCCGCTTGCGGACCGCGTCCAGGCCCTCCAGGACCTGGATGTTGCTTCCGGTATACGAAGATCCACCTGCCTCGGCGGCCTCGCCGCCGGCGGTGGACTCGTTCTTGTCGTTGGGGTTGCCGGAATCGGCCACGAAGCGCCCTTTCTGGCACAGCACAGGCCGTACTCCGGGCCAGCAGGCATGCGAGCGGGAGCGGCTGCGTCGATCTGCGTTTGTCAGCGTGTTGTCGGCGTAAGTCGACGGGATCCCGCGATCGGGCGGGATTGGCTCCAGTCTACCGGTACCGCCGACATGAATGGGGGTTTGCCGGTACCTGAGTCCGCATGTGCCGCCCTGAACCTCCTCTCTCCGACTCCCCATATACGGGAAGGGGCTCAAAGAGGCTCACACGGGCGTCCAGCGCTTCGGGCTGTCAACCTCCCGCTACCGTGAGGGACGCCACGCGCGCACCGCCGCCCAGGGCCGGGTTCCGGCGGCACGCGGCACCGCCTACCGCCCCTCCCGCACAGGGAAACGGGCGGGGGACCGGGGGCGGGTGACCGGCTCGGCGGGCCGCCGAGGCGCGCCGCCGAGACCGGATGCGGGCCGCCGGGACCGGATGCGCGCCGCCGACGGTGGCCGAACCCGCCGAGGGCCGCCCCCGCCGAGTGTGCCGTCGGCACGGGCCGGGAGGCCGGCTCAGCCGTAGGTGTCCCCCGGGCCCTTGCTCCCGGGCGCCCGCCACGGCCCGTACCCCTTGGGCCGTCCGCCGGGGCCCTGTACCTTGATCATCCGTACCGTGCCCTGCCCCAGGTCCGCGTTGAGCCGCGCGACCAGCTGCGGGGCCAGCAGCTTCAGCTGCGCCGCCCACGCCGAGGAATCGCACCGCACGACCAGTTCACGGTCCTCGTAGCGTTCCGGTTCACAGTGCGCGGCGATGTCCGGGCCGACGATCTCCGGCCAGCGCTCCATCACTCCCGCCACCGCCATCGGCATCTCCCAGCCGCGCTCCGTGCGCAGCCGGTCCAGCGCCGCCATCAGCGGCATCGGATCCCGGCCGTCCGCCCGCGCGCCCGAGCGCAGCCCCGGCTGGTGCTGGCGCCTGCGGCCACCGCCCGCCGCGTTGCCACGGGCACGCGCCTGCTCGCGCGCCGCCGCCAGGGCCTGGCGGGCCAGGTCCACCCCGGACGCCTCCGGAACCTTGCGCGGCTCCTGGCCGGCCCGGGGGCCGTCTCCCTGATCGTTCACAGCCGGGTCACCTCACCGCCGGACACTCCGAACCGCGCTCCCGCAAGCACGCCCGGAACGTCATCGTCCACTGCCGCCGTCACCAGGACCTGCTCGCCCGGTGCCACCAGCTCCGCCAGCCGCTCCCGGCGCCGCGCGTCCAGCTCCGCGAAGACGTCGTCCAGGATCAGCACGGGCTCGCTGCCCTCCGAGCGCAGCAGCTCGTACGAGGCCAGGCGCAGCGCCAGCGCGTACGACCACGACTCCCCGTGGCTGGCGTACCCCTTCGCCGGCAGCTCGCCCAGCCGCAGCAGCACGTCGTCGCGGTGCGGGCCGACCAGGGTCACCCCCCGCTCGATCTCCTGTTTGCGCACCTCGGCCAGCGCTGCCAGCAGGGCCTCGTACAGCGCCTCACGGGTCCGCGCGGCGCCGCCGTCCACGGCCTCGGCCGACTCGGCCGACTCGGCCGCCGCGCCCGCCGAGGACTTGTACGCCATGCCGAGCGGGCCGCCGCCGGGCGCGAGCTGCTCGTACGCCTTGTCCGCCAGCGGCAGCAGCGTCGCGATCAGGTCCAGGCGGTGCGCCAGCAGCTCCGCGCCCGTGCGCGCCAGGTGCTGGTCCCACACGTCGAGGGTGGACAGGTCCATCGAGCGGCCGCCGTGCCGGCGGGCCATCGCCGCGGACTTCAGCAGGGTGTTGCGCTGCTTGAGGACCCGCTCGTAGTCGGACCGGACCGCCGCCATGCGCGGCGAGCGCGCGGTGACGAGCTCGTCCAGGAACCGCCGCCGCTCCCCCGGATCGCCCTTGACCAGGGCCAGGTCCTCCGGCGCGAACAGCACCGTACGGACGATCCCCAGCACGTCCCGCGGCCGGACCTGCGAGGAGCGGTTGATCCGGGCCCGGTTCGCCCGCCCCGGGTTCAGCTCCAGCTCGACCAGCTGCCGGCGCTCGCCCTGGGTGAGGGCGGCGCGGATGACCGCCCGCTCCGCGCCCATCCGCACGAGCGGGGCGTCCGAGGAGACCCGGTGGCTGCCGAGGGTCGCCAGATAGCCGATCGCCTCGACGAGATTGGTCTTGCCCTGGCCGTTGGGCCCCACGAAAGCGGTGACGCCCGGGTCGAGGGGTACCTCGGCCCGGGCGTACGAGCGGAAGTCGGCCAACGAGAGATGCGAAACATGCATGCGGCGCCGACCTCCCCCGGCTTCCTGCTGTTCTGTGCTCTGTGGTGCTGTGGTGCTGTGGGGCTTGTGGTGCTGCTACACCTTCTCGACCGCGTGGCCGCCGAACTGGTTGCGCAGCGCGGCGATCATCTTCATCTGCGGGGAGTCGTCCTGGCGCGAGGCGAACCGCGCGAAGAGCGAGGCGGTGATGGCCGGCAGGGGAACGGCGTTGTCGATCGCCGCCTCCACGGTCCAGCGGCCCTCGCCCGAGTCCTGCGCGAAGCCGCGCAGCTGTTCCAGGTGCTCGTCCTCGTCGAGGGCGTTCACGGCCAGGTCCAGCAGCCAGGAGCGGATGACGGTGCCTTCCTGCCAGGAGCGGAAGACCTCGCGGACGTCGGTGACCGAGTCGACCTTCTCCAGGAGCTCCCAGCCCTCGGCGTAGGCCTGCATCATGGCGTACTCGATGCCGTTGTGGACCATCTTGGCGAAGTGGCCCGCGCCTACCTTGCCGGCGTGTACGGCGCCGAACTCGCCCTCGGGCTTCAGGGCGTCGAAGACCGGCTGTACGCGGGCCACGTCGTCCGCGGCGCCGCCGAACATGAGGGCGTAGCCGTTCTCCAGGCCCCAGACGCCGCCGGAGACTCCGCAGTCGACGAAGCCGATGCCCTTGGCGGCGAGCTCCGCCGCGTGCTTCTCGTCGTCGGTCCAGCGCGAGTTGCCGCCGTCGACGACGACGTCGCCGGGGGAGAGCAGCTCGGCGAGTTCGTCGACGGTGGACTGGGTCGCCGCGCCTGCCGGGACCATCACCCACACCACGCGGGGGGCCTGCAGGCTGTCCACGAGTTCCCGCAGGCTGTGGACATCGGCGAGGTCCGGGCTGCGGTCGTATCCGATGACGGTGTGGCCTGCGCGGCGAATGCGCTCGCGCATGTTGCCGCCCATCTTGCCGAGACCGACGAGACCAAGCTCCATCAGGTGGTTCCTTAAGCGTTGTGGCCGTCTGTACCGGGGGTCCCCTGCTTCCCGGAGACACCCCCGGCCCCGAGCCTACGCCGGGCCGCGCTTCGCGGCTTCATGGGGCGCACGGGGCGCGGAACGCGGTCAGGCCCGGTCCCGCGGACTGCGAAACCGGGCCTGACCTGTGAAGAATCAACCGGAGAGGCGCACCGGCATGATCAGGTACTTGTACGCCTCGTCCGCTTCGGCGTCGACCGCGGGGCGGCCGCTGAGCAGCGCCGGCTTGGTGGACGTGGTGAAGCTGAGCTGGGCGGCGGGCGAGTCGATCGCGCTCAGGCCGTCCAGCAGGAAGGTCGGGTTGAAGGCGATCGAGATGTCGTCGCCCTCGAGCTTGGCGTCGACGCGCTCCACAGCCTGTGCGTCGTCGCTGGACCCGGCCTCCAGGATGAGCACGCCCTGCTCGAAGCTGAGCCGGACGGGGGTGTTGCGCTCGGCGACCAGGGCCACGCGCTTGACGGCCTCGACGAACGGGGCGGTCTCGATCACGGCGATGGAGTTGAACTCGGTCGGGAAGAGCGTGCGGTACTTCGGCAGGTCGCCTTCGAGCAGCCGGGTGGTGGTGCGGCGGCCGGCGCCCTCGAAGCCGATCAGGCCCTCGCCCTGGCCGGAGCCGGAGAGCGCCAAAGTGACGGTGTCACCGCTGGTCAGGGACTTGGCGGTGTCCAGGAGGGTCTTCGCGGGCACCAAGGCCACGGCGGAGGCCTCCGGGTCCTCGGGCTTCCACAGGAACTCGCGGACCGCGAAGCGGTAGCGGTCGGTGGAGGCCAGGGTGACCCGGTCGCCCTCGATCTCGATGCGGACGCCGGTCAGCACGGGCAGCGTGTCGTCACGGCCGGCGGCGATGGCGACCTGGGCGGCGGCGGAGGCGAAGACCTCGCCGGGCACGGTGCCGGTCGCGGTCGGCATCTGCGGCAACGCCGGGTACTCCTCCACAGGCAGGGTGTGGAGTGTGAACCGCGAGGAGCCGCAGACCACGGTCGCCCGTACACCGTCTGTGGAAATCTCCACCGGCCGGTTGGGGAGGGCCCGGCAGATGTCGGCGAGCAGCCGGCCGGACACCAGGACCGTGCCGTCCTCCTCGACGTCCGCCTCGACGGAGACCCGGGCCGAGACCTCGTAGTCGAAGCCGGAGAGGCTCAGCTTGCCCTCCTCGGCCTTCAGCAGAAGGCCCGCGAGAACGGGGACCGGCGGCCGGGCCGGGAGGCTGCGGGCCGTCCAGGCCACCGCCTCCGCGAGTACGTCGCGCTCCACCCGGATCTTCACCGGAACCGCCTCCTGCTGTTGCTCGCTCGTCTGCCGGCCTTCGTCGTCGGCTCGTCGATGCCTCGACCGATGCCGGGGACCAGTCTGACGTACGGCGCCGACAGTCGGTGCGGCCGGCGGTCAAGTCGGGAGCGAGGTGTCGGCGAGCCCGTCCGCCGAGTTGTGCACAGGACCCGCTTGAAAACCGAATCCGAGCTAACTCTCTATGGGGGTAGTAGTAGGGGCTGTGGATACAGTGGATAAAACCGTTTCCGCAGGTCAGACCCCTTTTTTTATCCACCGGGCCTGTGGGCGGCACCGGTGGACAACCCGGTGTCCCTGTGGAGAACGAAAAGTTCTGCACAGGCTGTCCCCAGGAGAGCCCCACTACTCCACAGGTGTGTCCCCAGCTTTCCCCCGGTACTCCACAACCCAAACGTCCACCTCCGTGTGACCGCTTTCACTCGGGGCGGTGAGAAGGGGTGGCGCGTTGCCGAACAGTGGACAACGGTGTGGAGAAGTCCTCGGATCCTGTGCACAGGATCGGCGAAGCTGTGGGCCGCCGGTGGACAGAGGCGTGGAAAGTCCTGTGGACGAAATATTTGTCCACAGCCTGTGGATGACGTTTGTGCACAATTCCACAGGGTGCTGACCTGCCCTGATGACCCCTCACCCCGCGCCCCTGTGGACAGATTGTGGGTGACGGATCCTGTCCCCAGGCTGTGGACGGAAGAAAGTCCGTGAATCTGTGGATGACTTGCTCCGTTGGGGGCGTATTCGAACAGGCCAGGGGCGCGCGGACGAAGAAGGGCGCCCCCGTTGTGGTCCGGAAGCGCCCTCTGTGTGCGTGTGAAGGGGCCCTGGCACCGCTCCCGCGGGCCCGTCTCAGGCGTTCTTGATGCGGTTGGTGAGCTCCGTGACCTGGTTGTAGATGGAGCGGCGCTCGGCCATCAGGGCGCGGATCTTGCGGTCCGCGTGCATGACGGTGGTGTGGTCGCGTCCGCCGAACTGCGCCCCGATCTTGGGCAGGGAGAGGTCGGTCAGCTCCCGGCACAGGTACATGGCGATCTGCCGGGCGGTCACCAGGACCCGGCTGCGGGAGGACCCGCAGAGGTCGTCCACCGTCAGCCCGAAGTAGTCCGCGGTGGCCGCCATGATGTCCGAGGCGGTGATCTCGGGCGCGCTGTCCTCACCGCCCGGGATGAGGTTCTTGAGGACGTCTTCGGTGAGGCCGAGGTCGACCGGCTGCCGGTTCAGGCTCGCGAAGGCCGTGACCCGGATCAGCGCCCCCTCCAGCTCGCGGATGTTGCGCGAGATGCGGGAGGCGATGAACTCCAGTACCTCCGGCGGGGCGTTGAGCTGCTCCTGGACGGCCTTCTTCCGAAGGATCGCGATACGGGTCTCCAGCTCGGGCGGCTGGACGTCGGTGATCAGGCCCCACTCGAAGCGGTTGCGGAGCCGGTCCTCCAGGGTGACGAGCTGCTTGGGCGGCCGGTCGGAGGAGAGCACGATCTGCTTGTTGGCGTTGTGGAGCGTATTGAAGGTGTGGAAGAACTCCTCCTGCGTCGACTCCTTGCTCGCGAGGAACTGGATGTCGTCGACCAGCAGGATGTCCATCTCCCGGTACCGCTTGCGGAAGGCGTCGCCCTTGCCGTCGCGGATGGAGTTGATGAACTCGTTGGTGAACTCCTCTGAGCTCACGTACCGCACGCGGGTTCCCGGGTACAGGCTGCGCGCGTAGTGCCCGATGGCGTGCAGGAGGTGGGTCTTGCCGAGGCCCGACTCGCCATAGATGAAGAGGGGGTTGTACGCCTTGGCGGGCGCCTCGGCGACGGCCACGGCGGCGGCGTGCGCGAAGCGGTTGGAAGCGCCGATGACGAAGGTGTCGAACAGGTACTTGGGGTTCAGCCGGGCGGTCGGCTCCAGCGGGCCCGAGGTCGAGCCGCCGGACGAGCCCGGCGACGAGGGCCGGCCCTGGGGCTGGCGCGGCGCCGGCTGCTCGTACTTCTGCTGCTCGTATTGATGGGACTGCCGCGACTGCTGGGGCTCGTACGGGGACTGCTCGTACTTCTGCTGCTCGTACGAGCCCTGGTCGTAGCCCGAGGGCTCGGACTGCTGGAGGTAGCCGGGCTGCGGGGAGGCGTACGGGTCCCGCTCGGGGAAGCCGCCGAGGCGCGGCTGCTGCCAGCCGTAGTCGTCCTGCTGTCCGCCGCGGGGCCAGGAGCCGGGCTCGGGGCGCGGCTGCTGGTAGTCCGGGTAGGCGGGGCGGGCGGTGGGGAGCTGGTCGTCGGAGCCGCCGCCGGAGCGCTGGCCGCCGTACGGCTCGTATCCTTCGCGCTGCTGGACGGGCTGGGCGGGGGGCGCGGGCTCGCCCGCGGAGTCGTCCACGGTGATGGCGATGCGGATGGGGCGGCCGCATTCACGGCTCAGTGCGTCGCTGATCAGCGGGGCGAGGCGGCCTTCGAGGACGCGCTTGCCCCATTCGTTGGGGACGGCGAGCAGGGCGGTGTCGGCGACGAGGGCCAGGGGCTGACACCGCTCGACCCACTGCTTGTCCTTGGGTTCGATCCCCGGCTGTCCCTCCCCGAGGAGCTTTTCAAGCACCCTTGGCCACACTGCGGCAAGATCGGCGGGTACGTCAGCCACAGAGCACGCTCTCTCACGGGGGTCCCACGAATGTGTGGTTCTTTGGGACGGTCGGGGCAAAAAATCCGGGGTCAGTCAACGGTAGTCAGGGCGACGGGTACGGTTCAAGTCGTTGTCCACAGCCTGTGCACAGTGTGGGGCACCGCCGCCTCGGTTTGACCGGATGGCGTAGCCGCGCGTACCGTAACGAGGTCGAGTTGTCGATGGCTGCTGCCGCCTGCCTACCGATGGGCGAAGATCACGAGTCGTGATCGTTTGCGGTGCCACTCGAGCGGTCACGCGAATTTCCTTCGTGGGCGCACGGTGACAGCCAGGCGATGTCCCGCCACAACGATTCATTCTCTGGAGCCCCCGAGTGAGCAAGCGCACCTTCCAGCCGAACAACCGCCGTCGTGCCAAGACCCACGGCTTCCGTCTCCGGATGCGTACCCGTGCCGGTCGCGCGATCCTGGCGAACCGCCGTGGCAAGGGCCGCGCCACCCTTTCCGCGTAACCGATAAGCGCAGGTCGTGACGTCGTGCTGTCTCCCGAAAATCGGCTGAGGCGGCGCGAGGACTTCGCGAGCGCGGTACGCCGAGGGCGTCGGGCCGGTCGCCCGCTCCTCGTCGTACACCTACGTACCAGCGGTGCAACGGACCCGCACGAGTCGGGGGAGATCGATCCCTCGACGCGTGCGGGTTTCGTCGTCAGCAAGGCCGTGGGCAACGCCGTCGTCCGTAACCGGGTGAAGCGCCGTTTGCGCCATCTTGTCCGCGAGCGGCTGTCCCAGCTGCCCGCCGGTAGCCTGGTGGTGGTGCGTGCGTTGCCCGGAGCGGGTGACGCCGGCCCCGACGAACTGGCCCGGGACCTGGATGCCGCTCTGACGCGGCTCCTGGGAGGCGTCGCTCGATGAAGTACCCGCTGCTCGCTTTGATCAAGCTGTACCAGTGGACGATCAGTCCGCTGCTCGGCCCGGTGTGCCGGTACTACCCCTCGTGTTCGCACTACGGGTACGCGGCCATCGACCGGCATGGTGCGGTGAAGGGGACGGTCCTGACCGCCTGGCGGATCCTGCGGTGCAATCCGTGGTCCCCGGGCGGCGTGGACCACGTCCCACCCCGTAAACGCCCGCGTTGGCACGAGCAGCTGCGCAGTGCGTTGCGTAGATCTCGCAATGCTCAAGGAGCCTGATTAGTGGACACGATTGCCGGTCTGTTCAGCTTTATCACCACACCCGTCTCGTGGATCATCGTCCAGTTCCACAGCGTCTATGGCGCGGTCTTCGGACCGGACAGTGGGTGGGCCTGGGGCCTGTCCATCGTGTCCTTGGTGATCCTGATCCGTATCTGCCTGATCCCGCTCTTCGTGAAGCAGATCAAGGCGACGCGTGGCATGCAGGCGCTCCAGCCGAAGATGAAGGTGATCCAGGAGCGCTACAAGAACGACAAGCAGCGTCAGTCCGAAGAGATGATGAAGCTGTACAAGGAGACGGGTACCAACCCGCTCTCCTCGTGCCTTCCCATCCTGGCGCAGTCGCCGTTCTTCTTCGCGCTTTACCACGTGCTCGCCAGCATCGCCAACGGCGACACCATCGGCGTCATCAACAAGTCGCTGCTGGAGAGCGCCCGCCAGGCGCACATCTTCGGCGCCCCGCTGGCGGCCAAGTTCACGGACAGCGCCGAGAAGGTCGCCGGCCTGGACGCCTCGATCACCAACGTGCGCATCGTGACCGCCGTCATGATCGTCCTGATGTCGCTGTCGCAGTTCTACACGCAGCGCCAGCTGATGCAGAAGAACGTCGACCTGTCGGTCAAGACGCCGTTCATGCAGCAGCAGAAGATGCTGATGTACATCTTCCCGCTGATCTTCGCGGTCATGGGCATCAACTTCCCCGTCGGTGTCCTCGTCTACTGGCTCACCACGAACGTCTGGACCATGGGTCAGCAGATGTACGTGATCAACCAGAACCCGACGCCGGGCAGCATGGCGCAGGACCAGTACCTGACCCGTCTGCTGAAGCACATCAGCGCGAACGGTGACGTCAAGGGCCGTAGCAAGAAGAAGATCGTCGCGGGGATCGTGGCCAAGGGCCCGGACCGCAACGACAACGAGCGCAAGTTCATCAACGCGCTGACGAAGCAGGGCCTGGCCGCCCAGCCGGACGGTTCCGTGTCCAAGAGTGTCGAGGCCACGGCAGACTCCGACGCGGCGAGCGGCGGTGCCGCGAAGCGGCAGCAGCCGAAGCGCCAGTCGAAATCGCAGCGCCAGACGCCCACCAAGCCCTCTCCCAAGAAGTAAGAAGGAGTCCCTCCCGTGACGGAAGGCACCACCACCGCCGCCGCTGAGGGTGGCGACACCCTGACCCGCCTCGAGCAGGAGGGCGAGATCGCGGCCGACTACCTCGAGGGTCTCCTGGACATCGCCGACCTGGACGGGGACATCGACATGGACGTCGAGGCCGACCGGGCCGCGGTGTCGATCGTCAGCGACTCGGCCACCGGCGACCTGCACAAGCTCGTGGGCCGCGAGGGTGAGGTCTTGGAGGCTCTCCAGGAACTGACGCGCCTTGCCGTGCACCGGGAGACCGGTGACCGCAGCCGGCTGATGCTGGACATCGACGGCTTCCGCGCGAAGAAGCGCGAGGAGCTGGCGGCGCTGGGCGCCCAGGCCGCGCTGGACGTGAAGGCGTCCGGTGAGCCCCTGAAGCTGGCGCCCATGACCCCGTTCGAGCGGAAGGTCGTCCACGACGCGGTGGCGGCCGCCGGCCTGCGCAGCGAGTCCGAGGGCGAGGAGCCGCAGCGCTTCGTCGTGGTACTCCCCGCCTGACCGGTAGCGCGAGTGTTCGGCCCCGTCTGTGTCGCAGGCGGGGCCGATGTTTGTCAGCCTGGCATGTGAATAACGCACCATCTTGAAGACGTGGTTCTTCAGAACCATGCGGTACGGAAGGACGGTCCCCGTGACGGAGGCAGCTGAGCTTCCCCCGGCGCCTGAAGAGGCGCGCGCGGTGTTCGGTGAGTTTTTCCCGGAAGCTGTGCGCTATGCGGAGCTGCTGGCCGATGCGGGTGTCAAGCGGGGCCTGATCGGGCCACGCGAGGTGCCGCGGCTGTGGGAGCGGCACCTGCTGAACTGCGCTGTGCTGTCGGAAGTGGTGCCACAGAACGTCACCGTGTGCGACGTGGGCTCGGGTGCCGGGCTGCCGGGCATCCCGCTGGCCCTGGTGCGGCGTGATCTCAAGATCACGCTGCTTGAGCCGCTGCTGCGGCGGACGACCTTCCTTCAGGAAGCCGTGGAGCTTCTCGGCCTCGACCACGTCACGGTGGTGCGCGGGCGGGCCGAGGAGGTCCTCGGCAAGCTGCAGCCGGTACACGTGGTGACGGCGCGCGCGGTCGCTCCGTTGGACCGGCTGGCCGGCTGGGGCGTACCCCTGCTGCGGCCCTACGGGGAGATGCTGGCGCTCAAGGGCGACACCGCCGACGAGGAGCTGGTGGCGGCGAAGGTCGCGCTGGCCAAGCTCGGTGTGGTGAAGACCTCGGTGCTCCAGGTGGGCGAGGGTGTCGTGGATCCGCTGTCGACGGTGGTGCGGGTCGAGGTCGGAGAGAGCCCCGGTGGGGTGAGGTTCGCGGCCAAGCGGGCTAAGGCCGCCCGGGTAGGGCGCGTCCGTCGTCGCCGTTGACCAGGGTGCTCAAGGGGCTCGGCCGGGAAATTTTGCCGGTGTTGAGCCCTATAGGTATGGATTTCGGAGTGTCGTAGCAGCCTGAAGACTCCGTCCGGGCATCGTGTTTCACGTGAAACGTCGCTCTCTGCTGCACGGAATCATCAGCCGCGGTCGGGCGGCTGCGGCCCCTCGCTCCCGCAAGGACGCGAGGGGGACGGAGTTGTCCACATCGGGGGATTCATCCACAGGAGTACGGGCCCCGCTGGTTCGCGACCCGGGTGACATGGGAGGCTCTGTGCATCGCGAGCCTGCTGCCGAGGAGAGTGACACCGTGCGGTCCGACGCCAACCTCGCGGGGCCGATGGCCGATCCGGTCCCCGGTCCCCGCTCTGAATCCGCGGGGGAGGATGTTTCACGTGAAACATCGCCTCCGCCCCTTGTAGACAACGACACCCCGATCGGCCGAGCCGCCCAGCTGGCGGTCGAGGCGATGGGGCGGGCCGGTGAGGGACTTCCCCGGCCCGACCAGACCCGGATCATCGTGGTCGCCAACCAGAAGGGCGGGGTGGGCAAGACCACCACGACCGTCAACATGGCCGCCTCGCTGGCACTGCACGGTGCACGGGTCCTGGTGATCGACCTCGACCCGCAGGGCAACGCGTCCACGGCGCTGGGCATCGATCACCACGCGGATGTGCCGTCGATCTACGACGTGCTCGTCGACAGCCGGCCGCTGCTCGAAGTGGTCCAGCCGGTGGCGGACGTGGAGGGCCTCTTCTGTGCTCCGGCCACGATCGACCTGGCGGGCGCCGAGATCGAGCTGGTATCGCTCGTGGCGCGTGAGAGCCGGCTTCAGCGGGCGATCCAGGCGTACGAGCAGCCGCTCGACTACATCCTGATCGACTGCCCGCCCTCGCTGGGTCTGCTGACCGTGAACGCGCTGGTGGCAGGGGCGGAGGTGCTGATCCCGATCCAGTGTGAGTACTACGCGCTGGAGGGGCTGGGCCAGCTGCTGCGCAACGTCGACCTGGTGCGCGCCCACCTGAATCCGGCACTGCACGTCTCGACGATCCTGCTGACGATGTACGACGGCAGGACCCGGCTGGCCTCGCAGGTGGCGGAGGAGGTGCGCACCCACTTCGGCAAGGAGGTGCTGCGCACCAGCATCCCGCGGTCGGTGCGCATCTCCGAGGCACCGAGCTACGGGCAGACGGTTCTCACGTACGACCCGGGTTCCAGCGGCTCCCTCTCCTACTTGGAGGCGGCGCGCGAGGTGGCGTATCGCGGGGTTGGAATGCATTACGAAGCCCAGCCCGCCCACCTGGGCACGGGCATGAAGAGCACGCAGAGTGTGGCGGAGGGGATCCAGTGAGTGAGCGACGTAGGGGTCTGGGACGGGGAATCGGTGCGCTGATCCCCGCGGCTCCGCAGGAGAAGACACCGCCGGTGATCGGCGCCGGGTCGACATCGCCGTCGGCGGTACCGGTGCTGACCTCGGAGCGCGGGATCGCTGCGGCGAAGCTCGCCGCGCTGCCGCAGGCCGATGTTTCACGTGAAACACCGCTCGCCATTGTTCCGGAGCAGGCGGATCCGGTGCCTCAGGAAGCCAACGCGGTGGCGGGAGCCACGTTCGCGGAGCTTCCGATGGACTCGATTACGCCGAACCCCCGGCAGCCGCGCGATGTGTTCGACGAGGACGCGCTCGCCGAGCTGGTGACCTCCATCCAGGAGGTGGGCCTGCTCCAGCCGGTGGTCGTGAGGCAGGCAGCTCCCGGTCGCTATGAGCTGATCATGGGCGAGCGGCGCTGGCGCGCCTGCCGCGAGGCCGGGTTGGAGAGCATTCCGGCGATCATCCGGGCCACGGATGACGAGAAGCTGCTGCTGGACGCGCTGCTGGAGAACCTGCACCGGGCGCAGCTGAATCCGCTGGAAGAGGCCGCGGCGTACGACCAGCTGCTCCGGGACTTCAACTGCACCCACGACCAGCTGGCCGACCGGATCGGGCGTTCCCGTCCGCAGGTGTCCAACACCCTGCGGCTGCTGAAGCTCCCGCCGTCGGTGCAGCGCAGGGTGGCCGCAGGCGTGCTGTCAGCGGGGCACGCGCGGGCCCTGCTGGCGGTGGACGACTCCGAAGTACAGGACCGGCTGGCGCACCGGATCGTGGCCGAGGGGCTTTCGGTACGGGCGATTGAGGAGATCGTGACGCTGATGGCGTCGGAGCCTTTGAGCCCGGTCAAGCCGAAGGGACCGCGGGCCGGTACGCGGGTGGCTCCGGCGCTCAACGAGCTGGCGACGCGCCTGTCGGACCGGTTCGAGACGCGGGTGAAGGTCGACCTAGGGCAGAAGAAGGGCAAGATCACCGTCGAGTTCGCCTCGATGGAGGATCTGGAGCGGATCCTCGGAACGCTGGCACCGGGCGAGGGCCGGGTGCTGGAGCAGGGGACTTCCGGGGAGTGATCCCCCGGACACAGGGGCGGACCGCGCTGGTGGCAACCGGTGTGGTCCGCCCCTTCGCCGTGCCCGGCCCGGCGCGCTGACCTGTCGAAGAAGCAGGGGGCTGTGGATACGATGCGCTCATGGGTCGTCGGCTGGTACCGCTCACGCTGGACAACCTCTCGGACCTGCCCCGGCGTTGCCGGTCCTGTGTGTTCTGGGAGCTGGATCCGGTCAGCGGGGAAGCCGCCGTCAAGGCGGGGACCGCGGCGCCGGAGAAGGAGGCCTGGATCTCGGCCGTCCTCCTGGAATGGGGATCGTGCGGCCGTGTGGTCTACGTGGACGAGGTCCCGGTGGGGTTCGTGCTGTACGCGCCGCCGGCGTACGTGCCGCGTGCCACGTCGTTCCCGACCAGTCCGGTCTCACCCGACGCCGTGCAGCTGATCACCTCGTGGATCATGCCGGGGTATCAAGGGCAGGGTCTGGGGCGGGTGATGGTCCAGACGGTGGCGAAGGATCTGCTGCGCCGGGGGTTCCGGGCGATCGAGGCTTTCGGGGACGCCCGGTGGGAGGGCCCGGCCTGCCTGCTGCCAGCGGACCACCTGCTCGCGGTGGGCTTCAAGACCGTACGGCCCCATCCGGTGCATCCCCGGTTGCGGCTGGAGCTGCGCTCCACGCTGTCGTGGAAGGAAGACGTGGAGATGGCGCTGGACCGGCTGCTCGGCGGGGCGCGCAAGGAGCCGGCCCTGCGCCCGCTGTGATCCGGAAAGCGAAACGGGGCCACCCCAGGGGCGGCCCCGTTTCACGTGAAACATCGTGACCGTCAGGCGGTCTCGACTCAGACGGCCTTGACTCAGGCGGTCTTGATCTCGACGAAGTCGGAGAGGTCGCGCAGGATGGCGGCCTTCGGCTTGGCTCCGACGATGGTCTTGGCGACCTCGCCACCCTGGTAGACGTTCAGGGTGGGGATGGACATGACGCCGTACTTGGCAGCCGTGGCCGGGTTCTCGTCGATGTTCAGCTTGACGATCTCGATCTGGTCACCGTACTCGGCGGCGATGGCCTCGAGGGACGGCGCGATCTGACGGCACGGTCCGCACCAGGCGGCCCAGAAGTCCACCAGTACGGGCTTGTCGCTCTTGAGGACCTCGGCGTCGAAGTCAGCGTCGGTCACGTTCTTGAGGGTGCCGGCCACAGCGGCCTCCTTCTTCATTCCTGCGGGGTGTGGGGTGGGGGCTGGTACGGGTGTCAGACCGTTGCGTGCGCCTTCTCGGCGTCCGCGAGGGCGGCGAGGAAGCGCTCGGCGTCGAGAGCGGCGGAACAGCCGGTGCCGGCGGCCGTGATGGCCTGACGGTAAGTGTGGTCCACGACGTCGCCGGCACCGAAGACGCCGGTGACGTTCGTCCGCGTGGACGGGGCGGTGACCTTGAGGTAGCCCTCGTCGTCGAGCTCCAGCTGGTCCTTGAACAGCTCGGTGCGCGGGTCGTGGCCGACGGCGATGAAGAGGCCGGTCACGGGCAGCTCGGAGGTCTCACCGGTCTTGGTGTTGCGCAGGGTGAGGCCGGAGAGCTTCTGCTCGCCGTGGATCTCGGCCACCTCGCTGTCCCAGGCGAACTTGATCTTAGGGTCGGCGAAGGCCCGGTCCTGCATGGCCTTCGAGGCGCGCAGGCTGTCGCGGCGGTGGACGATCGTGACGGACTTGGCGAACCGGGAGAGGAAGGTCGCTTCCTCGATCGCGGTGTCGCCGCCGCCGACGACGGCGATGTCGTGGTCCTTGAAGAAGAACCCGTCGCACGTGGCGCACCAGGACACGCCGCGTCCGGAGAGCGCGTCCTCGTTGGGAAGGCCGAGCTTGCGGTGCTGCGAACCGGTGGTGACGATGACGGCCTTGGCGCGGTGCACGGTGCCGGCGGTGTCGGTGACGGTCTTGATCTCACCGGCGAGGTCCACGGACACGATGTCGTCCGGGACCAGTTCGGCGCCGAAGCGCTCGGCCTGGCCGCGCATGTTGTCCATCAGATCCGGCCCCATGATGCCGTCCTGGAAGCCGGGGAAGTTCTCCACCTCGGTGGTGTTCATCAGGGCGCCACCGGCGGTGACCGCGCCTTCGAAGACAAGGGGCTTGAGCGAAGCGCGTGCGGTGTACAGGGCAGCCGTGTAACCGGCCGGCCCGGATCCGATGATGATCACGTTTCGAACGTCGCTCACGGGTTTCTTCCTCGTCTCTGCGGACTGCTTTTGCCTACCGGGGGCCGGTGCGGACTCTCACCCCACCCAACGGATCCTAAGGCGCATGCATTCCCCGGCCGTGCCGCGATCCCGCGGTGTCAGTTTCGCGGGTAGGTGCTCGACATCAGGAGCTTCCCGGGGGCGGTCTGTCCGGCGGACTCGCAGGCGGTTTCGACGAGGTAGGCGTCGACGCGGGTGGCGTCGCCCGGGTGCGGGAGGACCAGGAGGTAGACCGGTGCCCCCCGGTAGCTGCCGCGCTCGGCTGCGAGCGGAGTGTCGGGGCGGCCGGTGCCGTTCTGGACACACGCGGGGACGGTGGCGGCCACGCGGTCACCGCTGCCCGCGACCCCGGGGCCCGGAGAGGTGTTCTCCATCCCGTAGGTGTTGTTCTGCTCCTGTGGGGCCGTCTTGGCGCCCGGGCCGGAGGCCAGGAGCTGGCGGACGCTGTCCGGGAGGCCTTGGACGGTGTAGGTCCCGTCCTCCGCGGGGGCCTGAGCCGTCGAGGACGCCGCGTCGCCGCGGGCGGCGGTGCTCTGTGCGGGCGGGCCCGACAGATCGGCGAACAGGAAGATTCCGAGGGCGCACGCGGCCGCTCCGGCCAGGCCCGTGATGACGGCGATCCGGCGACGGGCGCGGCGGCGGCCGGGGCCGCTTGAGCCGACCGGGTGACCGGAGGGTCGACGGGCCCCCGTCGCGGGGGTCGTGCCGGTCGGTGTTTCACGTGGAACACCGCCGTCCACGGAGTCGGTCCGGGTCACGGCGGAGGAGGGGACCGGTGGCTTCGCGGCATCGAGGAGTGCCTCGGCGGCGAGGGCGGCGTCGATGCGTCCGGCGATGTCTACGGGCATCCGGGCGGGGCCGGGGAGGGTGCCGAGCAGGCCGCGGATCTCGTCCAGGGAAGTGCGCACATCCGCACACAGGGAGCAGTCGCCGAGATGCCGGCGGACCTCGGTGGTGCGCGAGGGAGAGAGAAGTCCTTCAGCCAGGTCGGAGATCTCCGAGACGTCCGGGTGCCTGGTCGTGCCGTTCGTGGGGCTCACGGTCGTCCACCTCCGCCCTTCACAGCGTCTGGGTCTGGATGCCTGGGTTCTGCCGCTGGTGTGACGGATGGGCCCGGCGTCCGGTTCCCTCCCCGCTTGGCGACGGTGTTATCCCCGGCATTCGTGCGCAGATGAGTGAGGAGCGGCACCAGTTTGGCCCGGCCCCGCGCGCACCGGCTCTTCACCGTCCCAGTGGGTACGTCGAGGATGTGGGCTGCCTCGGCGACGGGGTAGCCCTGCATGTCGACGAGGACCAGTGCGGCCCGCTGTTCGGCCGGCAGGGTGCCCAGGGCGGCCAGGAGCTGCCGATGGAGGTCCTCGCGCTCTGCGGGGGCCTCGGCGGACTCGTGGGGCTCCAGGAGCCGCTCCAGGCGGTCCGTGTCGTCCAGGGGTGCGGTCTTGCGGGAGGCGGCCTTGCGTGCGCGGTCGAGGCAGGCGTTCACGGTGATGCGGTGCAGCCAGGTCGTGACGGCGGATTCCCCGCGGAAGGTGTGCGCGGCCCGGTAGGCGGAGACGAGGGCGTCCTGTACCGCGTCGGCGGCCTCCTCGCGGTCGCCGAGGGTGCGCAGGGCCACGGCCCACAGCCGGTCGCGGTGACGCCGTACGAGCTCACCGAAGGCATCCGGGTCGCCGGCCACGTGCCGGGCGAGCAGGTCGCGGTCGGTGTCCGAGCGGGGGTCGTCAGCGGCGGGCCTCATGATTCCCCTCCCCTGGTCGGATCCGTGCAGGTATTGAATCGGGTTTGCCACGGAAAGTAAACGACGGGAATCGGGCATTTCAGTCATGATCGTCCGGTGCCACGGCCCGTCGGCCAAGAGGCGAATGCATTCCCGTTCTCCCTGTGGCACCGCTGATCGACGGGTGCCTCCGGGAAATGCGTTCGCCGCCTTCATGCCCTCGGGCGGTGGGTCGGAACCCGCCGCCGGTCGGCTGTGCCCGGCGCCGCGAACAAGGAGGCGGAGTCCAGGACGGGGCCAGGAAGAGGACTCGCTCCGCTGCGGGCGCACTACGGGGCGGGGCTGTGGGAATACTGCTCCCACAGCCCCGAATTTCTTTCCCGGATACTCCGGCCGCTATGAACGGCGCGAGAACGAGACGTTCGTGATGGCCTGCTTGTAGCCGGACCCGCTGAATTCATAGGCGCCGGACTTCGGCATGGCGGTGATCCACAGGACCACGTAGCGCGTATTGACCGGAGTCTCGGTGGCGAGGTCGAGCTTCTTTCCGGAGGTCTTGCCAGTGGCGATCTTCCGCATGGCACTGATCGGCGTCGCCGACGACAGGCTGTTGGTCGCGTAGAGGGTGGCCGTGGTGTGGTCGCCGCCGAACTGGAACGCTATCGACGCGGCGTTGACGCCCTGCTCGGAGCCCAGGTCGTAGGCGATGCCGACGCCCGCCTTGAAGGAGGTGTCCATCTCGGGACCGTCGTTGTAGCGCTTGGTCCGCCAGTACGACGTGGGGTCGTTGTCGTGGCTGTTCGCGACATCCTCGGCGTTCTGCGCGACTCCGTCCGGGAAGTATTCCGCGGCGTCCTTGACGGGGAGCGGGACCGGTGCGGCCTTCGGGTCGTCGCCGGTCTTGTCAGGCTCGTCGTCCTGGGTGGTGCCGGTGTCGCTCGGGCTCCTGTGGTCCAGAAGCGTGTCGGCGAGCTGCCAGCTGCCCAGTCCGAGTGCGGCGATCAGAAGAGCGGCGACGCCCCACTTGAGGGCCCGGCCGGTACGGCTCTGCAGCGGGGGCGGAGGGACGACCACGACCGTCGGGGAGGCGGGTGCGCCGGAAGGCGTGGGCCGGCCGTAGCTGCCCTGCTGGTACGTCGTGTGCTGGTATTCGGGCGGAGCCGTGAAGGTGGGCTCCGGCGGCCGGATGCGGGGCATCGCGGCGACGGCCTTGGCCAGTTCCTCCGGGGTGGTGCAGGCGGGTTCCTGGCGGGAGGCGGTCGCCCCGTCGTTGGCGAGCGCGCGCATGGCGAGCTCACCCAGGCTGCGGTGGACACCCGCGCGCACCTGGTCGGGTGCGATCAGGCCCACGCCCTTGGGCAGGCCGGTGAGTCCGTAGGCATCGTTCTCGTAGGGCCAGCGCTGGGTCAGGGCGGCGTAAAGGAGCGCCCCGATGGCCTCGGTGTCGGCGCGCTGCGGGGTCTCGCTGGTGATGCCGCGCAGAGCGGCGTTCACGGCGAGGCCGCGGATGCGGTACTGGCCCGAGGAAGTGCGCAGTATGGCGCTCGGCGTCAGCCGCAGATGGGCGAGGCCTTCGCGGTGCGCGGCGGTCATCGCCTGGGAGATCTGGCTGACGAGCTGGTAGGCCTCGTGGGCCTCCAGCGGGCCGGCGGCCAGCAGGGCGGTGAGCTCGGTGGCGTCGGGCAGCCACTCGTGGACGACGTAGACGAGGTCGTTCTCCTCCACGGCGTCGAGGACCTGGACGAACCGGGGGTCGCCGAGGAGGGCCGAGGAACGGGCCGCTGCCAGCACGGAGCGGGCCCGAGGGTGGTCGGCGGGCAGCAAGTGGACGCCCACGGCCCGGCGCAGCTTCTCGTCCATCGCACGCCAGCTACTGAATCCGTCCACACGGGTGACGCATTCCTCGAGGCGGTAGCGTCTGGCGAGCTTGTGGCCGCTGTGAAGTTCGGGGGCGGCCGCGGGGGCCGCGCTGATCCGGTCGCCGTCCTTTTCGAGCACAGGTCCGTCCGCGGCTCGTCCGTTCTGGGTGTCCACCCCGTCGGCCGTGGCCTTGGCCGCACCTGCGGCCAGCGGCTCTTCGCCGCTGTTGTCGGCCACGTCGACGGCAGCCGTGCTACGTTCCGCCACCGTCGGTTCCGCCTCCCCATCCGTTGCGCGCTGTAGGCCAGTCTGCGAAGCCATGCCAATTGTGCCCACAGTCCGACGCTATGCACGACACGCGATGGGGCCCGACGGTTGTGCGCATCAGCGCCCCAAACGTCCGCGGACCATCCCGACCATCGCGTTGAGCTCTTCGATCCGCATCCGCTTGGCGGCGATGAGGAACACCGCCGCCAGGGCGATTCCGCCGGCGACCAGGGCGGCGGCCGAGCCGATGACGCCGCTGCCGAGCCACTGGGTGACTCCGTAGGCGACGGCCCCCGCCACCGCGGCGGCGGGGACGCACGCGCCGGTGAGGCGGGCGTAGGTACGCATGACGTGGGCGCCGTCGAGGTCGCCGCCGAGCCGGTTGCGCAGCCGGCGCCAGGCTACGCCGACGCCGACGGCGTAGCCGAGGCCGTAGGCGGCGGCCATGCCGACGACGGCCCAGCGCGCGGGGAGGACGAAGAAGGAGGCCACGGAACCCGCCGCGTTGACGGCGGCCACGATGACCGTGTTGTAGAAGGGCGTCCGGGTGTCCTCGTAGGCGTAGAAGCCGCGCAGGACGACGTACTGGACGGAGTACGGGATCAGTCCGAGGCCGAAGGCCATCAGGACGTAGCCGATGTTCTGGGCGCCGGAGCCGGAGCCCGCGTAGAGCAGGGTCGCCATGGGGACGCCGAGCGCGAGGAACGCGAAGGCGCAGGGCACGATCGCGACGGCGGAGGTGCGCAGCCCGTACGAGATGTCGTCGCGCACGGCCGCGGCGTCGCCGTCGTGGGCCGAGCGGGAGATGCGGGGGAGGACGGCCGTCATGACGGAGACGGTGATGATGGCCTGCGGCATCTGCCAGAGCAGCAGCGCGTAGTTGTAGGCGGTGATGCCCGTACCGGGGTGGCCCTGCTTCTCCGCGACCGAGCCGGCCCAGGTGGCGAGCTGGGTCACGACGACGAGGCCGACCTGGTTGGCGAGGACGAAGAAGAACGTCCACTTGGCCAGGCGGGCGGCCTTGCCGAGTCCGTGGCCCTTCCAGTCGAAGCGCAGGCGGGGGGTGAATCCGGCGTCGCGCAGGTACGGCAGCATCGCGAGGGCCTGGACGGTCAGGCCCAGCAGGGTGCCCAGGCCCAGCAGGCGCACGCCGTCTGCGGTGACGGTGGTGGCGTTGACGCCGGAAGTGGTGAAGCCGCCGAACGCCCAGATGAAGGCGCCGAAGGTGGCGATGACGACGATGTTGTTGAGGACCGGGGTCCACATCATCGCGCCGAACCGGCCCCGGGCGTTCAGGATCTGACCGAGGACCACGTGGACGCCCATGAAGAACATGGTGGGCAGGCAGTAGCGGGCGAAGGCGACCGCGACGTCCATCTGCTGGGGGTCGGAGGCGATCTTCGGCGACATCATCGTGATGAACACGGGTGCGGCCAGCACGCAGACGGTGGTGATCGCGGCGAGCAGCACCACGACGAGCGTCAGCAGCCGGTTGGCGTACGCCTGTCCGCCGTCGCTGTCGTTCTTCATGGCCCGGACGAGCTGGGGGATGAAGACCGCGTTGAGCGCGCCGCCGCCGACCAGCACGTAGATCATCGTGGGCAGGGTGTTGGCGATCTGGTACGTGTCGTTGAAGGTGCCGACGCCGATGGCACCGGCGATGACCAGGGTCCGCAGGAACCCGGTGATGCGGGAGACGATCGTGCCGGCGGCCATCAGCGCGCTGGACTTGAGCAGGCTGGACGCCCGCCCGGCCGGCTTGGCGGGCGCCGGGGCCGCCACGGGAGCCTCCTCCGCGGGGGTGCGGGGGGCGGCCTCCTGGTCCCTGTAGAGGTGCGCGAAGGCGTCCGGTGCGGGCTGCTGGTCGGCGGCCTTGGTCACGAGTGAGTCCACGCCCACGAACTGGGTGGTGGTCGCGTGATCTCCGTACGGGAGGTGCCTCGACGGGCCGTCCGGCTCGGGCGGCGGCGTCTGGGCCCAGACGCGTGGGTCGGGGGAGTACGAGGGTGCGGATGGGGCCGCGTAGAGCGGGCCGGGCTCCTGGAAGGTGCCGGGCGGCGGCGGGGGGTGCGAGGCCCGGTCGTAGAGGACCTCGGCGACGGGGTCCTGGGCCGACAGGTCCTGCGACCGGTACGGGTCGTAGTCGTAGGCTCCCTGGACATACGGGTCGTGATCAGGTGCGGGCGCGGGCGCGGGAACCTGCCCGGGCACCGGGGTGCCCGGGGCAGTGCCCTGGCTGGGCGCGGGCCCACCAGTGCCCTGCGCGCGGTCACCGTCGTACGGCGCGTTCATCGAAACCCCACCTCATCGTCCCCAGGCCGACCGGCCACGGCGTCGCTCAACGGTCCACTGTCTCACCCGTGCCGGACACGTCGGTGCTTTGCGGTCCGGTGTCCGTGGACTCGTCACTCGGCTGCGTGCTCTCCTCGGCGGCCGCGCGTGCCGCGACGCGCTTGCGGCTGGCGTACATCTTGATGCCCGCCAGGACGAGGAGGAGCACACCGCCGGCGATGACGAGCATGACGGTGGGAGTGATTTCGGTGGCCTCGACGGTGAAGGTGCGTGCCTTGCCGTAGGGGACGCCGTCCGTGGTGAAGAGCTGAGCGGTGACCTCGACCGGGCCGCTCGCCGTGGCGTTCGCGATGAACTTTACGGTCTGGCTGTGCCCGCCCTGGACCGTGACCTCCTGCTCGTCCTGGCCCCCGTCGCCGAACATCAGGCGGGTCGGGTTCGCCGACTTCACCCGCAGGACCAGGTTGTGGACGTCCTGCACGAGGCTGTTCTGGACGCTGACCGGGATGGTGGCGCTGTGGCCGGACAGGGTGGCGTCGGACTTGGGGATGACCTTGACCTTCTCCGTCAGGCCGATCAGGTACTCCTGCGCCTGGTCCCGGTAGAGCCGGGCCTCCTCCGGGCGTCCGCGCCACGAGGTGGACATCTCACGGTTGGTGGTGTTGCCGAACGGAATCTCCACGCGGTCGGGCGCGGCGAGGATGACCTTGAAGTGGTCGAGGGTGTTCTGCGTGGTGCGGATCTTCTCGAACGCCGACACCGGCAGCTCCTGCTTGCGCAGGGCCTCCGGGTACTCCCCCGCGCCCGGTACCTGGGTGGCGGCGCCGGGGTCGGGCTTGGCCGCGGCGGCGGACTCGAGGTCGCCGGGCTGGGTCCAGCGGCCCGCCTGGAGGCTGCGCAGGGCGAGGGCCATGGAGTTCGCCTGGCTGGCGGACGGCATCCGCTGCGGGGCGACGACGAAGCTGCGCTGCTCGTCGGTCTTCTGCAGGTTGAGGGCCAGGCTCTGGGCGAGGAACCGCTGCACGGCGAGCGTGGAGTTCTCAGCCCGCAGCATGTCGCCTTCGAAGGCGGTGGAGAGCTCCTCGTCCGCCACGACCGCCGTGGTGCCCGCGCCGATGGGCCGGGCGGCGGAGGGGGTGTAGCCGAGGGCCCCGGTCTCCGTGAGGCTGTCGCTGCGGGTGAGGACGTTGTGGGCGCCGGCCGAGGTGGCGACGTTGACGATCGACGGGTCGATGGCGCCGTTCACGGGCCAGGAGAAATCGGTGGAGGCCGGAACGTGCAGGACGGTCTCGACGGCGTCCTTCGCCTTGTCGGTGGCGGGCCGGAGCTGGCCCAGGGTCCCCGACACGTCCTTGCCCTGGTGGGCCAGGGAGGCGAGGTCGGGGTCGGCGAAGGGCAGCGCGACGACCTTCTTACCCTGGACGGCGGCTTCCAGCGCGCTCAGCCACTGCTCGGCGACGGCCTTCTTCTTGCCCTGGACGGTCTTCCCGTCGGGACCGCGGACCCGGTAGCCCTTGGTCATCGCGTCGACCGTGAAGAGCAGATCGGGGTCGATCACCCAGGTGACGGGGAGGTCCTTGCCGAGGGCGACCATCTGGCCCAGGCGGCCACCGGGCTCCAGCTCGGCGGCGAGCGAGTCGTCGAGGAAGACGGGGGTCTGCAGCTCGTCGGAGCCGGTCTCCGCGGTCACCCGGGTATGGGCGATCAGCGGCCACGCGAAGGTCAGGCTGGAGCGCTTGGCGGCGGCATCCGGCTGCCAGGGCAGGAAGGTCCGCTTGATGCCGAGCACCTGTTCGGAGGGCCGCCGGTCGGTCGCCCCGGACAGCGAGACACCGAGCTGGTAGACGCCGTCCTTGTCCAGCTCCAGCTTGTTCACCGGGACCGTGAGGGTGAAGTCCTGGCCCGCCTTCGAGGGCAGCGAGGGGATCTTCACGGCGTAGGCCGGGTCGATCTCGCCCGGGTCCGTGCCGGCCCGGAAACCGCTGCGGTCCGCCACGTCGTCGATGGAGGCCCGGTCAGCCAGTGCGGGCCCGACCCGCAGCCCCACGTGGGCGTCGGTGATCGTGTCGGAGCCGTTGTTGACCACGGTGCCGGAGATGGTGAGGTTGTCGCCCTTGACCGGGGCCGCGGGGGCCATGGACGTCAGCTGGACATCGACCGAGGGTCCCGGGGCCGCCTGGGCCTCGGGGGCGGGTGAGTAGACCAGAGCGGCCAGCACGGGCGTTCCCGCGAGCAGGACAACCGCCCGTCGCAGCCATCGGCGCCGGACAGGGGCGGGGGACGCCCCCTGGATCTCTGCCGCCTCGGCCACGCGTTAGCCCGTTCCTCGAAGTGTCTGTGGTCGTCGTCTGTGCGTCCACTGATGGTAACGAGACCCGCTGTGCGCGAGTGCCGCGTCTTGCTCCACATGATCGGCTCCGTCCCGGGGCGGTTGTGTACCGGGGTGGCCACAAAACGGGGAAGCCCGGGCCGGGCAGGCCACGTACCCTTTTCTGTTGTGCCGAAAGCCAACGAAGACAACCCCAGTGCCCTGAGTCAGGTGCAGCGCCGCGCGGTGAGCGAACTGCTGCGGATCGCCCCTGTCGCCGACGAGCTCGGCCGCCGTTTCCAGCAGGCGGGCTTCCGCCTCGCCCTGGTCGGCGGGTCCGTCCGCGACGCGCTGCTGGAGCGTCTCGGCAACGATCTCGACTTCACCACCGATGCCCGCCCCGAGGACGTGCTGAAGATCGTCCGGCCTTGGGCCGACTCCGTGTGGGACGTCGGCATCGCCTTCGGCACCGTCGGGTCGCAGAAGGACGGCTTCCAGATCGAGGTGACCACCTACCGCTCGGAGGCGTACGACCGCACGTCCCGCAAGCCGGAGGTCTCCTACGGCGACTCCATCGAGGAAGACCTGGTCAGGCGCGACTTCACGGTCAATGCCATGGCTCTGGCCCTGCCGGAACAGGAGTTCATCGACCCGCACGGCGGCCTGGAGGACCTGGCCGCGGGAGTCCTCCGCACGCCCGGCACCCCCGAGGACTCCTTCTCCGACGACCCGCTGCGCATGCTGCGGGCGGCCCGGTTCGCGGCGCAGCTGGACTTCGAGGTCGCCCCGGATGTCGTGGCGGCGATGAAGGCCATGTCCGACCGGATCGAGATCGTCTCGGCGGAGCGGGTGCAGGGCGAGCTGAACAAACTGATCCTCGCCACCCATCCGCGAAAGGGCCTGGGTCTGCTCGTGGACACCGGGCTGGCGGACCGGGTGCTGCCCGAGCTGCCCGCGCTGCGGCTGGAGAGTGACGAACACCACCGGCACAAGGACGTCTACGACCACTCGTTGATCGTGCTGGAACAGGCGATCGCCCTGGAGGAGGACGGACCGGACCTCGTGCTGCGGCTTGCTGCCCTGCTGCACGACATCGGCAAGCCCCGCACCCGCCGCTTCGAGAGCGACGGCCGGGTCTCCTTCCACCACCACGAGGTGGTGGGCGCGAAGATGACCAAGAAGCGCCTCACGGCGCTGAAGTACTCCAACGACATGATCAAGGACGTGTCCCGGCTGGTGGAGCTGCACCTGCGCTTCCACGGCTACGGAGACGGGGAATGGACCGACTCGGCGGTGCGGCGCTACGTCCGCGACGCGGGGCCGCTGCTGGAGCGTCTCCACAAGCTGACCCGGTCCGACTGCACCACGCGGAACAAGCGGAAGGCCAACGCCCTCTCCCGGACCTACGACGGACTGGAGGAGCGCATCGCACAGCTGCAGGAGCAGGAGCAGCTGGACGCGATCCGGCCCGACCTGGACGGCAACGAGATCATGCAGGTGCTGGACATCGGCCCGGGCCCGGTCATCGGCCAGGCGTACGCGTTCCTGATGGAGCTGCGCCTCGAGAACGGCCCGATGGAGCGCGAGGCGGCCGTCGCCGCGCTCAAGGAGTGGTGGGCCTCACAGGCCTGAGGCAGGACAGCCCCTGCTGCTGTTTCACGTGAAACAGCGACGCGTGCGGGGGCCGGCGGGGACGACGTTTCACGTGAAACGTCGCCCCCGCCGTTCCAGTAGGACCGCTGTCGCGGCGTACAGGGCGGCCACGCTGAGGATCAAGGTCACGGAGCGCCCGTCGACGGGGAGCATCAGAGAGGCCACCGCCGCCGCTCCGACGAACGCGACGTTGAACAGCACGTCGTAGACGGCGAAGACGCGGCCACGGTAGGCGTCGTCCACCTGGGACTGCACGACCGTGTCGGTGGAGATCTTGGCGCCCTGGGTGGCGAGACCCAGGACGAACGCCGCGGCCAGCATCGGGCCGGGGGTGAAGAATAGGCCGAGTGCCGGGACCAGCACCGCGGCGCCCGCGGCGCAGACGGTGATCGCCCCGCGGGTGCCGAGCCGGCCCACCAGCCACGGGGTGACGAGTGCGGCTGCGAAAAATCCGGCCCCCGAGACGCCGATGGCGACGCCGAGCAGGGCCAGGCCGTCGGACTCGTTGTCCGACCAGGAGTAGCGGCACAGCATGAGCAGCATGACGAACAGGGCCCCGTAGCAGAACCGCATCAGGGTCATGGCGGCGAGCGCCTGGGCGGCTTCGCGCCGGGAGGCCAGGTGCCGCAGGCCGTCGGCCATGCCGCGCACGGTGAGGACGATTCCCTCGGCGACCGAGGGGCGGAGCCGGCCGGGAGGGTGGTCGGGCCCCAGGAGGCCGACGGCGAGGCGCAGGGAGACCAGTGCCGCACACAGGTAGAGGCCGGCTCCGAGGAGCACGACGAGGGCGTCGGAGTCGGCGGCCAGCACCCGGACGAGGAAGGCCAGCCCCCCGCCCGCGACCGCGGCGAGCGTTCCGGCGGTGGGCGAGAGGGCGTTGGCCGTGACCAGCTGGTCGGGACCGACGACGTGGGGCAGGGACGCGGCCAGCCCGGCCAGCACGAAGCGGTTGACGGCCGTCACCGACAGGGCCGAGGCGTAGAAGAGCCAGTCGGGCACGTGCGCGACGATCAGCATCCCGGTGACGCAGGCCAGGAAGGCGCGGAGCAGGTTGCCGTAGAGGAAGACCTGGCGGCGGCGCCAATGGTCGAGGAGGACCCCGGCGAAGGGCCCGATGACCGAGTAGGGGAGCAGCAGCACGGCCATCGCCGATGCGATGGCGGCCGGCGAGGTCTGCTTCTCCGGGGAGAAGACCACGTAGGCGGCGAGTGCGACCTGGTAGACGCCGTCCGCCGACTGGGAGAAAAGCCGTACGGCGAGCAGGTTGCGGAAGTCCCTCAGGCGCAGGAGTACGCGCAGATCACGTACGACAGGCATGAGGGCAAGGGTCACATACGCGGAGGGTCCCCGGGCACATTGCCCGGGGACCCTCCGCGGAAGAACAGCCTAAGTCCAGGTGTCCGGAGGACCCTTGGGCTCGACTAGCGCTCGACCTCGCCCTTGATGAACTTCTCGACGCTGGCGTAGGCCTCGTCGTCGAAGTACTGGACCGGCGGGGACTTCATGAAGTAGCTGGAAGCCGACAGGATCGGGCCACCGATACCGCGGTCCTTCGCGATCTTCGCGGCGCGCAGGGCGTCGATGATGACACCGGCAGAGTTCGGGGAGTCCCACACCTCGAGCTTGTACTCGAGGTTCAGCGGAACGTCGCCGAAGGCGCGGCCCTCGAGGCGGACGTACGCCCACTTGCGGTCGTCGAGCCACGCGACGTAGTCGGACGGGCCGATGTGGACGTTGTTCTCGCCGAGATCCCGGTCGGGGATCTGCGAGGTGACGGCCTGCGTCTTGGAGATCTTCTTCGACTCGAGGCGGTCGCGCTCGAGCATGTTCTTGAAGTCCATGTTGCCGCCGACGTTGAGCTGCATGGTGCGCTCAAGACGGACACCGCGGTCCTCGAACAGCTTCGCCATCACGCGGTGCGTGATGGTGGCGCCGACCTGGGACTTGATGTCGTCGCCGATGATCGGGACACCGGCCTCGGTGAACTTGTCAGCCCACTCCTTGGTGCCGGCGATGAAGACCGGGAGGGCGTTGACGAAGGCGACCTTGGCGTCGATGGCGCACTGCGCGTAAAACTTCGCCGCGTTCTCGGAGCCGACGGGCAGGTAGCAGATGAGGACGTCGACCTGGCGGTCCTTGAGGATCTGGACCACGTCGACCGGAGTCTCGGCGGACTCCTCGATCGTCATGCGGTAGTACTTGCCCAGGCCGTCCAGGGTGTGGCCGCGCTGAACGGTCACACCGGCGTTCGGGACGTCGCAGATCTTGATGGTGTTGTTCTCGCTGGCGCCGATGGCGTCCGAAAGGTCGAGGCCGACCTTCTTCGCGTCGACATCGAACGCGGCGACGAACTCGATGTCACGCACGTGGTAGTCGCCGAACTGGACGTGCATCAGACCGGGGACCTTGGCCGCCGGGTCGGCGTCCTTGTAGTACTCGACGCCCTGCACCAGCGAGGCGGCGCAGTTGCCTACGCCGACGATGGCTACGCGAACCGAACCCATTCCGGTTGCTCCCTGTTTGTTCTCGGACGAGGCCTGCGAGATGCAGGCCTCATTTTGCAGTTTCGTCGGACGGACCGGGACTTCTCTGGTCCCGTCCCGCCCGCTCGCTCTCGATGAGCTCGTTCAGCCAGCGCACTTCGCGCTCCACCGACTCCATGCCGTGCCGTTGCAGCTCCAGCGTGTAGTCGTCGAGGCGTTCCCGTGTGCGGGCGAGAGAGGCGCGCATCTTCTCCAGGCGCTCCTCAAGCCGGCTGCGGCGGCCCTCCAGTACCCGCATGCGCACTTCTCGCTCGGTTTGACCGAAGAAGGCGAAGCGGGCGGCGAAGGACTCGTCCTCCCAGGTGTCGGGCCCCGTGTGGGAGAGCAGCTCCTCGAAGCGCTCCTTGCCCGCGGCCGTCAACCGGTAGACGATCTTGGCGCGGCGCCCTGCGAGTGAAGCGGCGAGAGCGTCTTCCGGAGCGTTGCCCGGTTCCTCGATCAACCAGCCGTTGGTGACCAGCGTCTTGAGGCAGGGATAGAGCGTCCCGTAGCTGAACGCCCGGAACACCCCCAGCGAGGTGTTGAGCCGCTTGCGCAGCTCGTAGCCGTGCATGGGGGATTCGCGAAGCAGGCCGAGGACGGCGAATTCCAGGATGCCTGAGCGCCTGCTCATCCGCCTGCCCCTCCTCCGACTCTGAGTCTGTATGTCGAGCTGATGTATCGACTCGATACATCCAGACGATAGATCGAGCAGCCTCTGGCGACAAGGGGCGACATGGTGACCGGCGTCACATCATGAATTCGTGCGAGGTAAGTTGCCTGATTTGGGGTGAACTTCGGCACTGTTCGGGTTTTGAGCGTGCGTAGTCTGTGGGCCATGACACCGGGGGAACCGGAATTCACCCGCCGCTTCCAGGCCACTCGCCTGCCCGAGGAGTAGTCGTTCGATGAGCGAGCATCGCCGCAAACCGCCGCAGCCCCAGGGCGGTGGACGCGCCTCGTCCCGCCGGGCTGCCCCGCAGCGCCCGGGACGGGGCGCCGAGGCCGGACGTGGCGTGCCCACCGCGTCGCCCAGCGGCCCGTACGCAGAACAGCCCTCCCAGGGCAGCCGTGCAGACGCGCGCCGGGCCGCCCAGAGAGGTTCCGGGGGTCGCGGCCGGGGCGGCGGAGCCGCGGCGCGCGGCGCCGGCCGGCCTGACAAGCGGCTCATCAACTACCCTCGCTCCGACCGGGCCGGCTGGAAGCGCTTCGTGCCCTCCTGGAAGCTCGTCAGCGGTACGGTGCTGGGCTTCTTCGCGGTCATCGTGGCCGGAGCCGGCATCGGCATCGCCATGGTGGGCACGCCCGACCCCAACAAGACGGCCGAAGCCCAGAACAACGTCTTCCTCTGGGCCGACGACACCCAGATGGTGGCCACCGGCGGATCCATGAACCGGCAGATCGTGGGCATCGACCAGATCCCCCTGTCGATGCAGAACGCCGTGATCGCCGCGGAGAACGAGTCCTTCGACTCGGACAAGGGCGTCGACCCCATGGGCATCGTCCGCGCCGTGTGGAACATGGCCAAGGGCGGTTCCACGCAGGGTGGCTCGACCATCACCCAGCAGTACGTGAAGAACAACTTCCTGGACTCCGAGCAGACGCTCAAGCGGAAGGTCACCGAGCTCTTCATCTCGATCAGGCTCGGTGTCACCGAGGAGAAGGACAAGGTCCTCGCGGGCTACCTGAACACCGCGTACTACGGCCGGGACGCCTACGGCATCCAGGCCGCGGCCCGTGCCTACTTCGGCAAGGACTCCAAGGACCTGAACCCCTCCGAGTCCGCCTTCCTGGCCTCGGTCCTCAAAGGCCCCAACCTGTACAACCCGGACGGCGGCATCGGCGCCTCGGCCACGCCCGAGGCCAACACCCAGCGGGCGAAGCAGCGCTGGTCCTGGGTGCTCGACCGCCAGGTCCAGGTCGGCCGGATGTCCAAGGAGGAGCGGGCGAAGTACAAGCCCGAGGACTTCCCCGCCCGTGTCGAGTCGGCGCAGGCCCGCGGCATGTCCGGCCAGATCGGCTACATGGTCGAGACCGCCAAGCAGTACGTGATGAAGACCAAGGACATCAGCGCCGAGAAGATGGCGCTGGGCGGCTACCGGATCAAGACCACCTTCCAGAAGCCGAAGGTGGATGCCCTGGTCAAGGCCGTGGAAGACACCCGCAACGACTTCCTCGACGAGAAGAAGCGCCCCGATCTGGACACCTTCGTGCAGTTCGGCGCCGCCTCCGTCGACGTGAAGTCCGGCGCGATCGTGGCCCTGTACGGCGGCCCGGGCTGGGACCAGAAGTACTTCAGCAACAACGCCAACACCATCGGCGTCCCGGTCGGCTCGACCTGGAAGCCGTACGTCCTGGCCGCCGCGATGAAGCACGGCACCCAGAACTCGAACGGCGAGGGCGTCTCGGTCGACAGCAAGTACATGGCCGACGACCTGACGGTGATCAAGAACCGCCAGGGCAAGCCGCTGCTCGCCGCCGACGGCAAGCCGTTCCGGCAGAAGAACGAGAGCCCGACCGCCTTCGGCTACGTCACCCTCAACGAGGCGATGGAGAAGTCCATCAACGTGCCGTTCGCCCAGCTCGTCTTCGACGTCGGGCACACCAAGGTCCGCGAGATGGCCAAGTCCACGGGCATCCTCGAGGACTCGATGGACAAGAACAACAACGCGTCCTTCGCCCTCGGCACCTCCACCCCGAGCGCCATCCGCATGGCCGACTCCTACGCCACCTTCGCGGCCTCCGGCACGCACCGCGAGCCGTACTCCGTGAGCGAGGTGTCGAAGGACGGTCAGCCGCTGTCCGGATTCGAGGCGCCCAAGGAACAGCGGGCCATGGACAGCGATGTCGCCGACAACGTCACCAAGGTCCTCGAGAACGTGGTCAAGAACGGCACCGGCACCAAGGTCAAGAAGCTGGGCAGGCCCGCCGCGGGCAAGACCGGCACCACCGACCAGAACAAGTCGGCGTGGTTCGTCGGCTACACCCCGGAGCTGTCCACCTCCGTGGCCCTCTTCCGCACGGACCCGAACTCCGCGGACAAGAAGCTGCTGTCCATGAACGGCGTGGGCGGTACCGACTCCATCCACGGTGGTGACATCCCCGCCGTCATCTGGACCGAGTACATGCGCGAGGCCCTGAAGGACGTGCCGGTCAAGGACTTCCCCGAGGCCGAGGCCATCGGCGTCAAGGCGGACTCCTCGGGCGCGCCGTCACCGACGCCGTCGGCGGTTCCCACCCCGTCCACACCCCCCTCGCCGTCCCCCTCCAGCCCCTCCCCGACGCCGTCCCCGACACCGTCCAAGGGCGGGAAGCCCTCCTGCAAGCCGGGGGACCTGTTCTGCGACCCGAGCACGGCGGCCGGGGGGGCCAACGGAGGCGCCAACAACGGGGGAGCCAACAACGGAGGCGCCAACAACGGCGGCGTCATCGGCGGAGCGGACGGCGGGAACGACGGCGGTGCCACCGGCGAGCCATCCCCGTCGAACAGCAGCCGGCCGGGCCGCCCTGGCGGCGTCACCGGCGGATGGCCCACCGGTAGTCCGGACGGCTGACCCTGCCGCCCGAGCCGGACCCGGAAGGCCGTCGCACCCCGTGCGGCGGCCTTCCCCCGTGTCCGGCCCCGTACGGCAGGATGAGCGCATGACGAAGGTGCAAGAGGACCTCCCCGTACTGCCCACCCAGCAGGACGAGGTCGCCGCGGCCGGCAGCGAGCTCATCGGCGGCCCGCTCGGCCGCTACGCCCGGCTGGGCGGTCACTGGCTGGGACCGGTCCGCGTCGTGGCGCTCCTCGCCATCGGCATGTTCGCCCTCGGGATGGTGCAGAAGCTGCCCTGCTACGACTGGGCGTGGTTCCGGGGGGCGGGCTCGCAGTACACGCACGCCTGCTACTCCGACATCCCGCACCTCTACGCCGTGCGCGGCTTCGCCGACAACCTGACGCCGTACTTCGACCGGCTCCCCGGCGACATGGAGTACCTGGAGTATCCGGTGCTCACCGGTCTCTTCATGGAGATCGCCTCCTGGCTGACCCCGGGCAGCGGCTCCATGCAGCACCGCGAGCAGATGTACTGGATGGTCAACGCGGGCATGCTGATGGCCTGCGCCGCGGTGATCGCCGTCTGCGTCGCCCGCACCCACCGGCGCCGGCCCTGGGACGCCCTGCTCTTCGCCCTCGCACCCGCCTTCGCGCTCACGGCGACGATCAATTGGGACCTGCTGGCCATCGCCCTGACCGCCGCCGGGATGCTCGCGTGGTCCCGTGGCCGGACGGTGCTCTTCGGCGTCCTCATCGGCCTTGCCACCGCTGCCAAGCTCTACCCCGTCCTGCTTCTCGGGGTGCTCTTCGTACTCTGCTGGCGGGCCGGGAAGTGGCGCGCGTTCGGCGGCGCCGTCCTCGGCGCGGCCGGGGCCTGGCTCGTGGTGAACCTGCCGGTGATGCTGTTCGCCTGGGACGGCTGGTCGAAGTTCTACACCTTCAGCCAGGAACGCCCGATCGACTTCGGCTCCGTGTGGCTGCTGATCTCCCAGCGCTCGGGCAACCCCCTCGACGGCGCCAACACGTACGCCACCGTGCTGACGCTCCTGCTGTGCGGCGCGATCGGGCTGCTCACGCTGTGCGCGCCCCGGCGGCCCCGTTTCGCACAGCTGGCCTTCCTGGTCGTCGCGGCCTTCATCCTGGCCAACAAGGTCTACTCGCCGCAGTACGTGCTGTGGCTGATCCCGCTCGCCGCGCTCGCCCGGCCGCGCTGGCGGGACTTCCTGATCTGGCAGGCCGGCGAGGTCGCCTACTTCCTCGGGATCTGGTTCTACCTCGCCTACACGAGCAGCGGCGACAAGCACCAGGGCCTGCCCGTGGAGGGCTACCAGCTGGCCATCGCGGCCCACCTGCTGGCCACGCTGTACCTGTGCGGGATCGTCGTACGGGACATCCTGCTGCCCGAGCGGGACGTCGTACGCCGGGAGGGCTCGGACGACCCCTCAGGCGGCGTCCTGGACCGCGCCGAGGACGTCTTCGTGCTGTCGGACGCGACGAGGGCGCCGCGGTACGCGGCGCCCTCGGAGGGACAGCAGGTCGGCTGGGGCGTGCACCCCGAGAAGTGACCGGGCGGAACTCAGGCGTCGAGCACCCGGTCGAACTGCGTGGTGGTGTGGCGCAGGTGCGCCACCAGCTCGTCGCCGACCTTCGGCTCGGTGGCGTCCGAGGGTACGAAGAGGATCGACACCTGCATGTGCGGCGGCTCGGCGAACCATCGCTGCTTTCCGGCCCACACGAACGGTGACAGGTTCCGGTTGACGGTCGCCAGGCCCGCCCGGGCGACGCCCTTGGCCCGCGGCATCACGCCGTGCAGGGCCTTGGGGGCCTCCAGGCCAACGCCGTGCGAGGTACCTCCGGCGACGACGACCAGCCAGCCGTCCGAGGCGGCCTTCTGCTGGCGGTAGCCGAACCGGTCGCCCTTGGAGACGCGCGTGACGTCGAGTACCGCGCCGCGGTACTCGGTCGCCTCGTGGTCACCCAGCCAGAGCCGGGTGCCGATACGGGCCCGGAAGCGGGTCTGCGGGAACTGCTGCCGGAGCCGTGTCAGCTCCGGGGCCCGCAGGTGGCTGACGAACATGGTGTGCAGCGGCAGCCGGGCCGCGCGCAGCCGGTCCATCCAGCCGATGACCTCCTCGACGGCGTCCGAGCCGTCCGGGCGGTCCAGCGGCAGGTGCAGGGCGAAGCCCTCCAGCCGGACGTCCTCGATGGCCGCGTGCAACTGGCCGAGGTCCTGCTCGGAGATGCCGTGGCGGCGCATCGAGCTCATGCACTCGATGACCACCCGGGCGCCGACGAGACCGCGGACGCCGTCCAGCGAGGACACCGAGCGGATGACCCGGTCCGGCAGCGGAACGGGGTCCTCGCCCCGTCGGAACGGGGTGAGGACCAGCAGGTCGCCCCCGAACCAGTCCTTGATGCTGGCGGCCTCGTACGTCGTCCCGACGGCCAGCACGTCGGCGCCCATCCGGGTCGCCTCCTCGCACAGCCTTTCGTGGCCGAAGCCGTAGCCGTTGCCCTTGCAGACCGGGATCATCCCGGGGAACTGGTCCTGGATCTGCTTCTGGTGCGCACGCCAGCGCGCGGTGTCGACGTAGAGCGTGAGCGCCATGCCCGTCCGGAACCTCTCCTGTGGAGCTGCGTGGTGCAGCGGTGCGTGGTGTGGGTGGGGATGAGGTGCGGTCAGCGGCGCGACATGTAGATGTCGAGCGCCTTGTGCAGCACCTTGTTGAGCGGGAAGTCCCACTCGCCGACGTACTCGACGGCCTCGCCGCCCGTGCCGACCTTGAACTGGATGAGGCCGAACAGGTGGTCGTTCTCGTCCAGCGTGTCAGAGATGCCGCGCAGGTCGTAGACGCTGGCGCCGAGCGCGTAGGAATCGCGCAGCATGCGCCATTGCATCGCGTTCGAGGGCCGCACTTCCCGCTTGTGGTTGGCGGACGCGCCGTACGAGTACCAGACGTGCTGGCCGACGGTGAGCATCGTGGCGGCGGCGAGGGGCTCCCCCTCGTGCGTGGCGATGTAGAGCCGCATCCGGTTGGGGTCCTCGGAGTTGAGGGCCGTCCACTGGCGCTGGAAGTAGCTGAGCGGGCGCGGGCGGAACTTGTCACGCTCGGCCGTGATCTCGTACAGGTGCTGCCAGGTCGGCAGGTCCTCGTAGCCGCCCTGGACGACCTCGACACCGGCCTTCTCGGCCTTCTTGATGTTGCGGCGCCACAGCTGGTTGAAGCCCTTGAGAACGTCGTCCAGCGAGCGGTTGGCCAGGGGCACCTGGAAGACGTAGCGCGGCTGGACGTCGCCGAAACCGGCGCCGCCGTCCTCGGCCTGCTGCCAGCCCATGCGGCGCAGCTTGTCCGACACCTCGAACGCGCGGGGCTCGATCACCGAGGCCTCCACGTCGCGCAGGCGCTTGACGTCGGGATCCTGGATGCCGGCCTTGATGGCGATCGAGTTCCACCGCCGGATGACGACGGGCGGGCCCATCTTCACGGTGAAGGCGCCCTGCTGCTTGAGGTGCGCCAGCATCGGCTGGAGCCACTCCTCCAGGTTGGGGGCGTACCAGTTGATGACCGGTCCCTCGGGAAGGTACGCGAGGTACCGCTTCACCTTGGGCAGCTGCCGGTACAAGACGAGCGCGGCGCCGACGAGTTCGCCGGAGCCGTCGAACCAACCGAGGTTCTCCGAACGCCACTCGTTCTTCACGTCGGCCCACGCCGGGACCTGGCAGTGGCTCGCCGAGGGCAGGCTCTGGAGATAACCCAGATGCTGCTCTCGGCTGATGGTCCTCAGGGACAGGCTCATGCGGGGCGTCTCCTCCGGCGGCTTCGCTGGCTATGGCGCGAAGCCTACTGCGACAGGGGCGCCACCCATCTGGGGGACGGGCCCGGGGCCCGGGCCGGCTCGCGGCCGGCGCCCTGTCGCGGAGGCGTCCCGTCAGCCCAGCCAGCCGCCGAAGAGGCCGCCGTGGGCCATCCCCATGTAGAAGCCGAAGGCAGACGCGCCAAGGCCGATGATCAGCGCGAAGCGCTCGCGTGTCGTGACGGAGATGAACTGTCCGTACGCACCGGTCAGGATCCCGATCAGCCCCGCCCACGAGCTGATCAGGTGCAGCTGGTCGAAGAAGGCCGTGACGAACGCCACGGCGCCGAGGACCAGGGTGACCGCCATCAGGGTGTCCTGCAGCGGATGGGGCTTGCCGTCGGTCGAGAAGAGCGAGATGGAGGACTGGCGTCGCATTGCCTGTGCCATCGGAAGGCACCTCCTGGCTGAAGCAGAGCGGTGCGGCGGGACTGCCTCCGGACCGGCCGGGGGCATAGCACCGAGCACACCCGATGGATACAGATTGTGGCCTCCTGGTGCCGGATTTCAACCGGAAGGAGTCGACGGGGTAGTCTGTACGGTCTGCGCGGTGTCTGTTCACGGACGCCGTGCGGTACGCATCACGACCCTCCTGCCACGGATCGACCGTGGCCGCTGAGTCCAAAGGAGGTGGGTTCCACATGCGTCACTACGAAGTGATGGTCATCCTCGACCCCGATCTCGAGGAGCGCGCTGTCTCCCCGCTGCTCGAGAACTTCCTTTCCGTCGTCCGTGAGGGCAACGGAAAGGTCGAGAAGGTCGACACCTGGGGACGCCGTCGTCTCGCTTACGAGATCAAGAAGAAGCCCGAGGGCATCTACTCGGTCATCGACCTTCAGGCCGAGCCTGCGGTCGTCAAGGAGCTTGACCGACAGATGAACCTGAACGAGTCGGTTCTCCGGACCAAGGTCCTTCGCCCCGAGACCCACTGAACTTCGGTTCAGCGGTAATCGGGACCGAGTAGCACAGCAGCCCAGCAGCAATCCCCGCCGAGAGGTTCATCCATGGCAGGCGAGACCGTCATCACGGTCGTCGGCAATCTCGTCGACGACCCCGAGCTGCGCTTCACCCCCTCGGGTGCGGCGGTCGCGAAGTTCCGTGTCGCGTCCACTCCCCGCACCTTCGACAAGCAGACCAACGAGTGGAAGGACGGCGAAAGCCTGTTCCTGACCTGCTCGGTCTGGCGGCAGGCGGCTGAGAACGTCGCTGAGTCCCTTCAGCGGGGCATGCGCGTCGTCGTCCAGGGTCGGCTGAAGCAGCGGTCCTATGAGGACCGCGAGGGAGTCAAGCGCACGGTCTACGAGCTGGACGTCGAGGAAGTCGGCCCCAGCCTGAAGAACGCCACGGCCAAGGTCACCAAGACCGCGGGTCGCGGTGGCCAGGGTGGATACGGCGGCGGCGGCCAGCAGCAGGGTGGCGGCGGCGGCAACTGGGGCGGAGCCCCCAGCGGCGGCGCCCCGCAGGGCGGCGGAGCTCCCTCCGACGACCCGTGGGCGTCCAGCGCGCCGGCCGGCGGCCAGCAGTCGCAGGGCGGCAGCAGCGGGGGCGGTTGGGGCGGAAGCTCTGGCGGCACCGGCGGTGGCTACTCGGAGGAGCCGCCCTTCTAGGGCGGCTCTCACCCCCACTTCTTGATCACACAGGAGAGACACAATGGCGAAGCCGCCTGTGCGCAAGCCTAAGAAGAAGGTCTGCGCGTTCTGCAAGGACAAGACCGCGTACGTGGACTACAAGGACACGAACATGCTGCGGAAGTTCATTTCCGACCGCGGCAAGATCCGTGCCCGCCGCGTCACCGGCAACTGCACGCAGCACCAGCGTGACGTCGCCACGGCTGTGAAGAACAGCCGTGAGATGGCACTGCTGCCCTACACGTCCACCGCGCGATAAGGAAAGGGTGACCGACTAATGAAGATCATCCTTACCCACGAGGTCTCTGGCCTCGGTGCCGCCGGCGATGTCGTCGACGTCAAGGACGGTTACGCTCGCAACTACCTGGTCCCGCGTGGTTTCGCGATCCGCTGGACCAAGGGTGGCGAGAAGGACGTGGCGCAGATCCGCCGCGCCCGCAAGATCCACGAGATCGCGACCATCGAGCAGGCCAACGAGTTCAAGGCCAAGCTCGAGGGCGTGAAGGTCCGTCTGGCCACCCGCGCGGGTGACGCCGGTCGTCTCTTCGGTTCCGTTACCCCGGCTGACATCGCCACGGCGATCGAGTCCTCGGGCGGCCCGAAGGTCGACAAGCGCCGCGTCGAGCTGGGCTCCCCGATCAAGACCCTCGGTTCGTACCAGGTCTCCGTGCGTCTGCACGCTGACGTGGCCGCGAACGTGGGCATCGAGGTCGTCGCCGCCTAAGGGCTGCGCGCGAAGGGCCGCACCCCATCTGGGGTGCGGCCCTTCGCCGTGTCCGGAGCCGTCCGGTGACGGCGCAGGGGTTTCACGTGAAACAGCGGCGCTCGTTTCACGTGAAACTAAGACCGCGCCTCGTTTCACGTGAAACACCGCTCTAGCGGGTGGCTCCCGCGACCAGCCAACGGCCCGATCGTGCCCGGAGCTGGAGGGTGACCATGCGGACCAGCATCATCAGCGTCATGGCCCACCAGAGTGTCGTCAGACCGCCGCCCATGGCGGGGACGAGCAGCGCGGCCGGGGTGAAGACCGCCAGCGTCAGCAGCATGGCCCAGGCCAGGTAGCGGCCGTCTCCGGCGCCCATCAGTACCCCGTCGAGGACGAAGACGATGCCGGATACCGGCTGGGAGACGGCCACCACCAGCAGTGCCGGCAGCAACGCGTCCTCGACCGCCGGATCGCTGGTGAACAGGGGGACGAACACCGGGCGGGCTAGGACGACGAGCAGGCCGAGGATGAAGCCCGAGGCGACCCCCCACTGGACCATGCGACGGCAGACCGCCTTGGCACCCGCGGTGTCCCCCGCGCCGAGGTAGCGGCCGATGATGGCCTGCCCCGCGATGGCGATGGCGTCCAGGGCGAAGGCGAGCAGGCTCCACAGGGATAGCAGGATCTGGTGCGCCGCGATGTCGGCGTCGCCGAGCCGCGCGGCGACGGCGGTCGCGATCAGCAGTACGGCGCGCAGGGACAGGGTCCGGACCAGCAGCGGGGCTCCGGCCTTGGCGCAGGCCCGGATACCGGCGGCGTCAGGGCGCAGCGAAGCGTCATGGCGACGTGCTCCGCGTACGACGACCACGAGGTAGGCGGCGGCCATGGCGCACTGGGCGATGACGGTGCCCCATGCGGAGCCGGCGATGCCGAGGTCCGCGCCGTAGACGAGGGCAACGTTCAGGATCCCGTTGAGGGCGAAGCCGCCGATGGCGACGTAGAGCGGGGTGCGGGTGTCCTGGAGGCCGCGGAGGACACCGGTGGCGGCCAAGACCATGAGCATGGCCGGGATGCCGAGCGCGGAGATCCTCAGATAGGTAATGGCATGCGGGGCGACGGCATCGGAGGCGCCGAAGACCGATACCAGCCAGGGTGCGGCGGGGAGGACCACGACGATGACGGCGGCACCGAGCAGGAGGGCGAGCCAGATGCCGTCCATGCCCTGCCGGATCGCAGCCCTCAGGTCGCCCGCCCCCACCCGACGGGATACGGCCGCGGTGGTGGCGTAGGCGAGGAAGACGAAGATGCTCACGGCGGTGGTCAGCAGAGCGGCGGCGATGCCCAGGCCGGCCAGCTGGGGGGTGCCGAGGTGCCCCACGATGGCGCTGTCGGCCATCAGGAAGAGGGGTTCGGCGACGAGTGCGCCGAAGGCGGGCACGGCGAGAGCGAAGATCTCCCGGTCGTGTCGTCTCGGTGCGGCCTTCGGCGCGGCGGGGGCCTGTGTCATGCGCTCAATCTAATCTTCCACAGGTAATGGATGCAAGGGTCCTTGGATCCTTACCGATGCGCTGACTTGGGAGTTCTTTCCACCCCGTTGGGGGCGATCTTGAGACAGTGGCGAAGATTTTTCCCCCGACCTGGCTCCGGATGAAGAAAGCGCAGGTCAATGCGGGTAGTGGGGTGGGGCGGGTGATTTTGTCCACAGCGTCGTCCCCCGGTCCGTGCACAGCTTCCGGGGAGTTACCCACAGCATTGGCCCCGTCGTCCACATCTCATCCACACAGCCTGTGGATAACAAGATTGGCTGACGCCGCTCCCGGCCCTACCGTGGTGCGTTACCCGACTCGCCGACAGCCGATCCGGGTGCCCCAAATGTCAGAGCCGTGTCGTAGAAAGAGTGACACGGCGAGGTCCGCGTTGCGGACGGGAGGAGGTGGTCCGGTGAGCATGCCCGAGCCCACGGACGACCCTTGGGCCGACAGCGGTCCAGGTGACCGTCTGCCCGCCCGCTCGCGCCGCAGCGGCGAAGGCCGCGGCCGCGGGGACGAACAGCGCGATCGGGGCCGCGAGAACGGCTCCTGGGACGACGGCGGGGGCGGAGGCGGAGGCGGGGGCGGCTTCGAGCGCGTCCCTCCGCAGGACCTCGACGCCGAGCAGTCGGTGCTCGGCGGCATGCTGCTCTCCAAGGATGCGATCGCCGACGTCGTCGAGGTCATCAAGGGCCACGACTTCTACCGGCCCTCGCACGAGACGATCTACCAGGCCATCCTCGACCTGTACGCCAAGGGCGAGCCGGCCGACCCGATCACCGTCGGCGCCGAACTGACCCGGCGTGGCGAGATCAGCAAGGTCGGCGGGGCCTCGTACCTGCACACGCTGGTGCAGTCCGTGCCGACTGCGGCGAACGCCGAGTACTACGCCGAGATCGTCCACGAGAGGGCCGTTCTGCGCCGACTGGTGGCCGCCGGCACGAAGATCACGCAGATGGGGTACGCGGCCGACGGCGACGTCGACGAGATCGTCAACAGTGCCCAGGCCGAGATCTACGCCGTCACCGAGCAGCGGACGTCCGAGGACTACCTGCCGCTCGGCGACATCATGGAAGGCGCACTCGACGAGATCGAGGCGATCGGCTCCCGCAGCGGCCAGATGTCCGGAGTTCCGACCGGCTTCACGGACCTGGACTCGCTGACCAACGGCCTGCACCCGGGCCAGATGATCGTCATCGCCGCCCGTCCCGCGATGGGCAAGTCGACGCTCGCCCTGGACTTCGCGCGGGCCTGTTCGATCAAGAGCAATCTGCCGAGCGTGATCTTCTCCCTCGAGATGGGGCGCAACGAGATCGCGATGCGCCTGCTTTCGGCAGAGGCCCGCGTGGCGCTCCACCACATGCGCTCGGGAACGATGACGGACGACGACTGGACCCGGCTGGCCCGCCGGATGCCGGACGTTTCGGCCGCCCCGCTGTACATCGACGACTCCCCGAACCTGTCGATGATGGAGATCCGGGCGAAGTGCCGTCGGCTCAAGCAGCGCAGCGACCTCTCGCTCGTCGTCATCGACTACCTCCAGCTGATGCAGTCGGGCGGCTCGCGCCGCCCCGAGAGCCGACAGCAGGAAGTCTCGGACATGTCCCGAAACCTCAAGCTGCTGGCGAAGGAGCTCGAGGTCCCCGTGATCGCGCTCTCCCAGCTGAACCGTGGACCGGAACAGCGCACCGACAAGAAGCCGATGGTCTCCGACCTGCGTGAATCCGGATCGATCGAACAGGATGCCGACATGGTGATCCTGCTACACCGTGAGGACGCCTACGAGAAGGAATCTCCGCGCGCCGGTGAGGCGGACCTGATCGTGGCGAAGCACCGAAACGGTCCGACGGCGACGATCACGGTGGCATTCCAGGGCCACTATTCGAGATTCGTGGACATGGCCAACACGTAGCGCCGATGTGTAGGGTCTCAAATTTCGTGGCACAGTCTCAGCCGCGATGGCACAACGGTGGCATTTATGCCGCTGTTGTGAGACTCCCTGATGGGGCATTCGTCCTTTCGGGTGACGGAGATTTTGGTTGGGCCTGTCGAGGGACGTAGCGCTGACACCTTGGCTGTACGGGCGATTGCCTGTGGGCTGGGGGTACGTGATGGACGAAGCGTTTGTGACCGTGAGCTTTCGTCGTCGAAGCGGTGAGTGCGTCGAAGAGCGGGCTTGGCGTACGGTGCCAGTCGAGCTCTTGGAGTCGGCTGCTCCGTGGCGGACTTTCCGCTGGTACAAGGGGCAGAAGCATTACTCCGGCATCTACTGGTCTGCGACGGTCCGCGAGCATGTGATCTACGAGTCGCGCCTGGAATTGGCGAGGCTGCTCTTCGCCGATTTCGATCCCGCCGTGCGGTCCATCGTGGCTCAGCCCTTCCTGCTGAAAGCTGAAGTGGACGGGAAGCTCCGCAAGCACATCCCGGACTACCTGCTGATCACCGAGCAGGGGCCGATGGTCGTGGACGTCAAGCCGCTGCACCGGTTGTCCAAGCCCGATGTGGCCTTCACCTTCGACTGGACTCGACGGGTGGTGGAGTCGCGGGGCTGGCAGTACGAGGTGTCGAGCGAGCCGCCGACGGCACAGCTGGAGAACATCCGTTTCCTGGCCGGCTATCGCAGGAACTGGCTGTTCAGCCTCGACCTTCTGGACGAGCTCCTGGGCGCTGACCTCGATGGAACCCCGTTGGGGCAGGTCCCGGGCCGTTTTCCCGGCCGTGCGGAGCCGCATGTGCGGTCCGCGGTTCACCACCTGCTCTGGACAGGCCGCCTCGTCACAGACCTTGGCCAACCGATCAGCCCTTCCCGGGTGTTGCGGACGGCGTCATGAGCAGGGCCGGGGCCCGGGTCGGAGTCGGTACGCGTTTCCGCTACGACGGGGAGACCCTCGAGGTGGTGGAGATGGTCCCCACCACGGTGGGCAACGAAGTGGCCCTGAAGGACGGCCGGGGACGGATGCTGCGCCTGTCCCTGAACGAGCTGCTGTTCTCCGATCGCGCGGTCATCATTCCCGACGCCCCCGGCCCAGCGGCAGACGATCCGGAAGAGATCGCCTCAGTGATGCTTGGGCAGCTGAACGACGCAGAGCGGCGGAAGCTCCATGACCGAGCCGAACACGTCCGCGAGGTCCTGACGGGCTACCGGTCCGGCACCCCAGAACTCGCACGCGACGATGAGCCCAGGCCCGAGTACTCACCCGCGTTGTCTGCGGAAACCCGGTACACGACGAAGGCCGCAGAGCTCGGAGTGGGCACGCGCACGTTGAAGCGGTGGGTTGCGGAATTCCGGGAGCATGGCGAGGCCGGGCTCGCACCCAAAAGGGGACCAGCTCGGAAGTCGCAGGTCGGGCTCGATGACCGGTGGGTGGAGACCGCGCTGGAGGTGATGGTCGAGCACACCGGGGAGTCGAAGCCCTCGCGCACGATGGTGATCGAGCGGACCCGGGCCCGGGTGATAGCCCGGTTCGGGCCGGAGGTGGTGCCGCAGCCGAGTCGGGCGACGGCGTTTCGGCTGCTGGTGGAGTTGGAGCGGCGGCATCCGTTGTTCCGGCTGAGCACGAAACGCAACCGGGATATCGCCGATCGGCCGGAGGGCCCGTACGGGAAGCTGCGGCCAACGCGGCCGGGTGAGTACGTGCTGATGGACTCGACTCGGCTCGATGTGTTCGCGTTCGATCCGTTCACGCTCACGTGGGTCCAGGCCGAGCTGACGGCCGCGATGGACTGGTACACCCGCTGCATCGTCGGGATCCGGCTCACGCCAGTCTCCACGAAGGCGGTGGACGTCAGCGCGGTGCTCTTCCAGTCGTTCCGGCCCCGGCCGGCGGGGAAGGACTGGCCGCGGCATGCGGTCTGGCCCGAGCACGGCATTCCCCGCACCGTGCTGGTCGATGTTGAGGGGGCCGTGGGTCCGGGGCTCGCGTCACCTCCTCTGGTCCCAGAGACCCTGGTCGTGGACCACGGCAAGGTCTACGTCTCGGAGTACCTGACCAGCGTCTGCCGTCGGATGGGCATTTCGATTCAGCCCGCACGGCTTCGAACGGGACGGGATAAAGGGCCGGTTGAGCGCTATTTCCGCACCCTGCGCGAGGGGCTCTTGCAAGCTCTGCCGGGCTACAAGGGCCCCGACATCCATTCCCGGGGCGAGAGTCCGGAGGGCGACGCGTTCTTCTTCCTCGACGAACTGGAGGCGATCGTCCGGGAGTGGACCGCGACGGTCTACCACTGTCGGCCGCATGCGAGTCTGGTCGACCCGGGTCTGCCGGGGCTGAGGATGTCCCCGGCGAAGATGTTCGAGCACGGGATGGCCAGGGCCGGCTATATCGAAGCACCCCGGGACCGGGATCTTGGCTTTGAGTTCCTGCAGACGAAGTGGCGCACGATCCAGCACTACGGCGTCGAGATCGACCGCCGCCGCTATAGCGGGCCCGGCCTGCCCGAGGCGGGTATTCGCAGTCCCTACGACGGTCCAGTCAAGAACGGCTGGCCGTTCCAGGTGGACCCTGACGACATCGCCCGGATCTACTTCCGTAACCCCACGACCCGTGACTGGCACACCCTGACCTGGGAACACGCGCCGTCGGCGCGGATGCCGCTGAGCGAGGACGCGCTGGCCTTCGCCCGGCAGCTGGCGGCTTCGAAATACCGCTATCCCGACGACCGCCTCGCCGTCGCAGATCTGCTGGAGCGCTGGAACCTCGGGCTGGGCACGAGCCTCGTGGAACGGCGCATGGTCTTGCGGCTCTCGCGTGAACAAGCTGCCATCGAACTTCCCCAGACCGCGGAGGAGACCGTCGTCTCCCTTCCTTCAGTACGCAAAGCCCTTGGGCAGGCCGCAGACCCGGAGGGGCCTTCGGAAGAACTCCCGCCGAAGTCGGTCGAGATGGGCGATGACGACGAGGCCGATCTGGAAGATCTCTCTGCCGAGGACGGTTTCTACACGGACGCTCTGGAGGACGCGTGAGCGCGGCCGGCCCGCCGGGCTTGGGCAGTCTGGCGCTCTCGCGAAAGGAGGACTGGAAGGCGTTCGCCGAGACCCCGCGTCGGATACAGCCTGAACTGTTGACCCGCCGCCAGGTGAAGGCCCTGAGCGAAGAGGCGAGAGGCGAGCGTGACCGGTTGCTGAGGGAGTGGCATGCCAACCTGGGGCCGATCAAGACGCCTCAGCTGGCGGAACTGCACGAGGACTTGTGGGACATCGTCGACAGCAACGTTCAGGACGGCGACAAGGCCAAAGGCGCCGTGGCGGTCGATGCTTTCCCCGGACTCGGGAAGACCACCTCGGTGCTGGCCTTCCTCCGGGAGTTCCATCGCAGGGAGATCGCCGAGCGGGGCCTGTTCACCGACCAAGGGCATGAGCGCCTCCCAGTCTGCCGGGTCGGGCTGACCGGCAATACCGGGATGAAGGACCTCAACCGATCCCTGCTGGAGTTCTTCGGCCACCCCGGACGGAACCGAGGTACCACCGCGCAGTTCGGTCAGCGGGCCCTGGACTGCGTGATGTCCTGCGAGGTCCGCCTGCTCGCGCTTGATGATCTCCACTTTTTGAAGTGGAACCAGAAGAACGGCATTGAGGTCAGCAACCACCTCAAGTGGATCGCCAACGAGTTCCCCGTGACGCTCGTGATGATCGGCGTGGGCCTCGCCGATAAGGGCCTGTTCAGCGAGGGCGACACCAGGCGGGATACGGCACTGGCTCAGACCGGGCGCCGCACCACCCGGCTGGGCATGCGCCCCTTCACGATCGAGTCCGAGGCAGGACGACGGGAATGGCGGCAGATGCTGCTGGCACTCGAACAGCGCGTCGTCCTGGCGGACAAGCAGCCCGGCATGCTCGCAGACGACCTCTCCGACTACCTCTTCGCCCGCAGCACCGGCCACATCGGCTCCCTGATGACACTAATCAACCGCGGCTGCCAGCGAGCCGTCCGCAGCGGCACCGAATGCCTCACCCGTGACCTGCTCGATCGCGTGAAGAACGACGAGGCATCCGAAGTGGCCCGCAAGGAACTCGAAGCCGCCCTGGAGAGAAAGCGCCTGACCAGCCGTCCCCGCACCGCACGCAAGAAGGCGGCGTGACTGCGGCCACCCGAACCCTTCCCGTCCGGCTGGCCCCACTGCCGGGCGAGGCCCTCGACTCCTGGCTGGAAGCACTCGCCCGACGGCTTCACACCCCGCTCGGAGAGGTGTTGCGGCACTTCGGGATTCCGGCACGACTGCGGCGAGGGAACCGTCTGAAGGGCATCCCGCCGGACTGGACGATCCTCCTCAGCGAGCAGGAGACGATGGCCATCGCGCACGCGAGCGGACTCGACCCGCAGGCGATCACCAGCATGACCCTGGCCCACTATGACCAGAGGGCTCTCCGCATCAACTTCGAGCGCCGTCAAGTCAACCGCTGGGTGCTTTGGGGCCGCGGTGGTGGCTCCCGGTTCTGCCCGGACTGCCTGCGCGACAGCGACGGCCGGTGGCAATTGGCCTGGCGGCTGGGCTGGTCATACGCCTGCGTCCTCCATGGCAGGCTCATGGCGGACTGCTGCCCGGACTGCGGACGCGTTCAACGACAGCGGCCCCGCTCCGGTCGAGTCGTCCCTCTGCCAGCGATCTGCGGAAACCCACCTGCGGCGCGGGGTGGACCTCGAACAAGCGGCTGCGGATTCGATCTGACCCAGACCCGTACGCTCCAGCTGCACGTCGGGCATCCCGCGTTCACGGCCCAGGAGCGGCTGCTGGACGTCATCGGGACCGGCACGGCAGCCTTCGGCCCCTACGCGATCAGTCCACAGCCATCCCAGGCGGCATTGGCTGATGTCCGCGCAATCGGCGGGCGGGTGCTGGCAGATCTTCCGGCACCCGACATCAGGAACCTGGTGCCGGCGGACATTGCCGAGGAGCATTTCGCCATTGAGCTGGGCTCCCGGCTCGCTCTGCGAGCAAATGACAGGCCCGGCTTCATGGCCCCACCGCGAGCCGCAAGCACGGCTGTCGCGGTAATCACCGCCCTGCACGTTCTCGAACAGAGCGACTTCCACCGGGCCGGCGAGGCGATTAGGGGCCTGCTGGAGGCGATGCGCGAGGAGCTCTGGCAGATCAGCGCCAGCAGTATCGATAGCTGGGGACGGGGCCTGACCCCTGTCCTGCAAGGAGTGAACCTGGCAGCCCTCGCCCCCACGCTTCGTCCCAGCGAACAGCTCCGTTATCGCACGGTCACGCACATGCCGCGCCGCCCGACGACGGGCCGCGATGAGACACGGCGGGCCCGGAAGATTCCCAGCATCTTCTGGCCTTCCTGGGCCGTGCGGCTCACTCCATCCGACGGGATCTATCCCCGCGTCCTCGCTCCCGTGCTGGCTGCCTCGCTGCTGATCACCGGTAGCAGGATCACCCTTGAGGACGCGGCCGAGCACCTCGGAGCGGTCACCGACGGCATCGACATCTCGCGCGTTCTCCAACTGCTGGACGATCAGCCGTACTGGTCGGCCATGGTCACCGCCCTCGTTCAGCTGGGCGATCACCTCGATGCCACCGATGTCCCCATCGACTACCAGCGGCGGCGCCGCTTGGACTACACCGAGCTGCTGCCACACGAACGCTGGCGAGAGATCTGCCGCAGCACCGGCACGTCACCCGGCACCGGCCGCCGAGAGACGGTCGTCCGCTGCCAGCTCTTCCAACGCATCAGCGGCCTTCCCGCCGAGTTCGCTCCCGGTTATGTCCCCGGCAACGAAGCCCAGTTCCGGGCCGAGAGCGTCCGCTATGCCGCCCGGCAGACTCCCGAGCTGGCCCAGGCACTGATGGAAGAAGCTCGAAACTTCCTCGTTGGTCACCGCATCCACGACGAACCGGTCACGTGGCAGCCGCCCCTGACTCTGCTGACCGGACTCGACCTTCCCGGCCCTGACCCGGATCAGATCGATGTTCCACGCCTTCACCAGCTCGTCCGCCAGCGCAAGAATCCAATTCAGCACGCAGCCGAACTCTTCACCACGAGTGTCGAGGCCATCCGACTCGTCCTGGACGAACAGCCGGCTCCCGCACTCCCCCCGACGAAGACTGCGGCCAGGGCGACGGGCCACACACGCTTTAAGGCCCGCCAGGAGGTGCCGAAGGAGACCTTCACCCGCCTCTACCTTGACGAACACCGCTCACTTCAACAGATCGCTGACCTCATGGGCTTCTCCCGCCCGGTGCTGACCGAACTGGCGATGGAGTACGGCATCGCGCTTCGCGCCGGACCGCAGGACTACAAGCCCCGCGGAACCATCGAGCGGGAATGGCTCATGGAGCAGTACGTCGTCCGACGACGGACCCTGCCGGACATCGCCCGAGAGGCGGGCATGAGTATCGCAAACATTGCCCGCTGGGCGCACATGCACAAGATCCCCCTCCGGCCCCGCGGCGGTGGAAGCCACGACATCGCACTACGCGTCACCGAGCAGGCGGCCCGCACCCCAGCGATTCTGCGCAAGGCCCTCACCAGTCCCTATGCCTGGCAGCGACTCGAACGGTTTGCGGCCGCAGCGTCCTATCCCACAATCGGCGGGGCGGCCCAAGCCCTCGGCATCAACCAGCCGACCCTGGTGATCCAGATCAACCGCTTGGAACGGGACCTCGGGAAGACTCTGCTTGAGCGTGCGGAACGTGGTCGGGCCATGAAACTGACCCCCTTCGGCAAGAAGGTCGTAGCAGTCGTCAGCATCAGGGCGTGTCAGCCCTGATGCTGAGCGTCAGCCGCCTCGAACTGCGAGCCGATGTTGTTCTACATGTCGCCAGTTCCTGAGCTTCGCAGCCCATGGACCAGCCCTGGTTCCCAACCAGTTCCCGACAGAACCGCTGGAAGCCATTGTGGTTCTAGCCAAACTCGGCACGGCTCTTGACTTTGTGATGTCACATCACAAATATAGCAAACATGACATCTGTAGACGTGCCCGCGACACTGCGCACCATCCGGGCCAACCTTGATCTCACCCAGGCAGGCCTAGCGGAGAAGCTCGGCGTCTCTTTCGCGACCGTCAACCGCTGGGAGGGTGGGAGCAGCGCGCCGCAGAGGGCCCCGATGGCACGCATCCTCGAGGTAGCGGCTGAGGCCGGGGTCGACGTCGACGACATCGACGCGACCGCAGTCCCAGCACCCACTCGCCGGCGTGGCCGGGTGGCCGCTGCTAACAGCACCAAGCCCATGGAACAGATGCTCTGGGATGCCGCTTGCTCCATCCGCGGCGAGAAGGACGCTCCGAGGTTCAAGGACTACCTCCTGCCGTTGCTGTTCTTGAAGCGGCTCTCCGACGTCTTCGACGACGAGATTGCCCGCCTGGCAGAGGAGTTTGGTGACCCTGCCGTCGCTTTGGAGATTGCGGAGTCCGACCACAGCCTGCTGCGCTTCTATATCCCGCCCGAGGCCCGTTGGAGCGTGATCAGTGGGCGCTCGATGTTCGACTGGCCAGTCGATGAGCGTGGCCGGTCGACGGTCCCCCGGGACATCGGGGAACATCTCACCAAGGCAGTGCGCGGCGTGGTGCGGCACAACCCGGATCTTCCGGGTGTTATCGACATCGTCGACTTCGCCGCCGAGCGCAACGGCGAGCGGGACATTAACCCGGCCAAGCTGCGCGGGGTCGTCGAAACCTTTTCCGACCCGCGCTACCGCCTTGGCCTGGCTGATGTGCAGCCCGACTTCCTGGGGCGGGCCTACGAATACCTCCTGCGGAAGTTTGCTGAGGGCTCTGGCCAGAGTGCTGGCGAGTTCTTCACGCCGACCGAGGTCGGCTTCCTGATGGCCAACATCCTCCGTCCTAGGCCGGGAGATACCTGTCACGACTACGCCTGCGGATCAGGTGGGCTCCTGATCAAGCTACAGCTCGTCGCTAGGGAGCTTGACCCGACCGGCAAGGTGCCGCTCAAGATGTACGGCCAGGAGCTCCAGGCCGAGAGCTACGCCGTGGCCCGGATGAACACGATCATTCACGACATGGACGTCGACCTGCAGCGCGGTGACACCATGATCAATCCCAAATTCCGGGATGCCTCCGGTTCTCTGAAGCGCTTCGACATCGTGGTGGCGAACCCGATGTGGAACCAGCCCTTCGACCCAGGGCTGTTCACCGACGACCCGTTCGACCGATTCATGAAGTCGGGCGGCGCAACGTCAGGCAGGGGCGACTGGTCATGGCTACAGCACACCATTGCCACGATGAATGACGGTGGGCGCGCTGCGGTTGTCCTCGACACCGGTGCAGCCACCCGCGGTTCCGGTGCTAAGAACGAGGACAAGGAGCGCAACGTCCGGAAGTGGTTCGTCGATTGTGATCTGGTCGAAGGCGTAATCCTCCTCCCGGAGAACCTCTTCTACAACACGTCGGCCGCAGGCCTGATCATTGTGCTCAACAAGCGCAAGCCGGCCAGCCGCAAGAACAAGGTCGTCCTGATCAACGCCAGCCGCCGCTACATCAAGGGCAAGCCCAAGAACCACCTCAGCGAGGAGGACATCAAGGAGCTGACTACGCTCTTCACCGCGGGTGAGCCCGTCGACGGCGAGGTCGCCGTAGTTGACCTTGGGGACATCGTGGAGGCCGATTACAACCTGAGTCCAAGTCGGTGGGTACGTCGGGCCGATGACCGGGAGCATCGCACCATCGCCGAGTTGCTTGGCGAGCTACAACTGCTCCACGACCAGGACAACGACTTGACCGCTCAGATGCTCGTCGCGCTACGTCCGCTCGCGGAGGTCAAGGCATGACCGGCAACTGGAAGACGGAGACCGTCGAAGCGTGCCTACAGCGGATCACCCTGCCCCGCGTCAAGCTTCCGACGAGCTCCTACAAGCAGTCAGGTAAGTACCCAATCATCGATCAGAGCCAGGCCGACATCGCAGGTTGGACTGACGGTGAAGACGGCGTCATCGACGAGCAGTTGCCGTTGATCGTCTTCGGCGACCACTCCCGCACGCTGAAGTACATCGACACGCCTTTCGTGCGTGGTGCTGACGGTACCCAGATCCTCAAGCCGCGCTTGGGCATCGACCCGCTGTTCTTCTTCTACGCTCTCCGTTCGATCAACTTGGAGAGCCGCGGGTACAACCGCCACTTCACAATTCTAAAGGAGCAGTTGGTACCCGTACCGGAACAGTCCGACCAGGTACGGATCGCTCAGGCGCTGAAGCAGGTCGAAGACGGTATTCGCCTTCAGGAGCGAAAGGCTGCCACTCTCAAGGAGCTCAAGGGTGTCGCTCTCCATGAGTTGTTTGCCCGTGGTGTGCGTGGCGAGCCCCAGAAGGAAACGGAGTTCGGCCAGGTTCCGGAGGGTTGGGTCGTCGAGGAACTCGGTGACTCGCACACCGTGCAGACTGGTGGGACCCCGTCCCGCCGTGACTCGCGGTACTGGGATGGTGGCACCATTCCGTGGGTGAAGACGGCCGAGGTGTCGTACTCGACGATCACAGAGACCTCTGAACACATCACGGTTGCTGCCCTGAAAGAAACGAGCGTCAAGCTCTTTCCTGCCGGCACGCTGCTGCTCGCTATGTACGGCCAAGGAGTCACGCGCGGGAAAGTTGGCAAACTTGGGACCGAGGCAACTTGTAACCAGGCCTGCGCCGCTCTCCGCTGCCCTGACGGGAGCGTCGCCCCTGACTACCTCTACTACTTCCTCGAGTGGCAATACGAGAACATCCGCGCCCGGGCGCACGGTGGCCAGCAGCAGAACCTCAGCCTCGATATTGTACGGACGATTCCGATCGCGTACCCCCGTGACCTTAACCAACAGCAGGAGATCGCGGCGCTGCTTAAGACGATTGACCAGAATCGTGAGTTGCAGCGCGCCAAGCTGGAGCTTCTCAAGGAACTGTTTGACCGCATGCTCCACGACCTGATGACCGGAAATATCACGGTCGACGACCTGTTCGTCCCGATTGGTCTGCTGCCCGAGGGGAACGCTGAATGACGACGCTCAAGATCTCCGAGGGCTATACCGTCCAGTTTCCGATGGTGAAGCACGTGGTCGAGATCGGATGGACGCCCCTGACGCAGCAGGAGGCCGAGGCCAAGCGCCACGGACGCGCGAACATGCTATTCCGCGATGATCTCGAGGCGAAGCTCCTGGAGTTCAATCCGTGGCTGAGTGATGACCAGTCCCGGGCCATCGTCGACACCATCGAGGCGCTGCCGCCGACCATTGAGGGTAATCGAGATGTCCTTGCCTGGATCCGTGGCGAGCGCCAGTGGTACGACGAGGCGGAAAGGCGCCACCGTCCAATTCGGGTCGTCGACTTCGATAACCCGGGCAGCAACTCCTTTGTCGTGACATGGGAATGGAAAATCGAGCCGCTGGCACGTAAGGGCAACCGTGCTGACGTCATGTTCGTGATCAACGGGCTGCCGGTGGCGGTCGTCGAGCACAAGAACCCCAAGGACGGGGGAGCGCTCGACCGGGCAGTGAAGCAGTTGCGTCGCTACCAGCTGGAAACGCCCGAGCTGCTAGCCGCGCCTCAGCTGTTCAACGTCACGCATCTACTCGACTACTGGTATGGAGTTACCTGGAACGTCAACCGGCGATTCATCTCCAAGTGGAAGCAGACTCCCGACGAAGAGTATCGATTCGCCGTCCAGGCTTTCTTCGAGCCGACCGATTTCCTGCGCACTCTGCAGCACTGGATCCTCTTCTACGTCGAAGACGGTGAGACGAGGAAGTCGGTGCTGCGCGAGCACCAGTGCCGGGCCATCGACAAGATTGTGGGCCGCTGCGCAGACCCCGAGAAGACCCGTGGCCTTATCTGGCACACACAGGGATCTGGCAAGACGTTCACGCTGCTCATCGCAGCTCGTCTGGTCCTTGAGGACAAGGGTCGATTTAACAATGGCACCGTCATCCTGGTGGTCGACCGCAGTGAGTTGGAGGGTCAGCTGCGAGAGTGGGTCGACCGCTTGCTGGGGGAGATGCAGGCCAACGACATAGCTGTACGCAGGGCGAACTCCAAGTCTGAGCTTCAGGAGCTGCTCGACGCCGACTTCCGCGGCCTGATCATCTCGATGGTCCAGAAGTTCGAAGAGATCAAGAAGGACAGCTCTCCTCGCGACAACTTCTACGTTTTCATCGACGAGGCGCACCGCTCGGTCGCCAAGGATCTGGGCAGCTACCTAATGGCGGCGCTCCCCGCGGCGACGATCATCGGATTCACCGGAACGCCAGTCGGCAGTGTTAAGGGCGGTTCTGGGTCATTCCAGATCTTCGGCACGCAGGACGAGGACGGCTACCTCGACAAGTACTCCATCCAGGAGTCGATCGAGGACGGCACGACGCTTCCCATCCGCTACATGATGGCGCCGTCCAATATGATTATCCCGGCAGAGCAGCTCGATGAGGAGTTTTTCGCTCTAGCGGAGGGTGAGGACGTCACGGACGTCGAGGAGCTGAACCGGGTGCTCGACCGGGCGGTCGGTATCCGTGCTTTCCTCAGCGCTGACGACCGTGTCGAGCAGGTGGCCCAGTTCGTCGCGCGCCACTTCTGTGAAAACGTCGACCCGCTACACTACAAGGCCTTCCTGGTTGCCGTCGACCGCGCGACCTGTGCCAAGTACAAGGTGGCCCTTGACCGGCACCTGCCGCCGGAGTGGTCGGAAGTTGTCTACAGCAGCAACCCTTCGGACGCTGTCGATCGACCGAAGGTGGCCGAGCTGCAGCTCTCGGAGGCTCGCGAGCAGGAGGTACGCAAGGCCTTCAAGAAGCCCGCCGATCAGCCCAAAATCCTTATTGTCACCGACAAACTACTCACAGGCTACGACGCCCCAGTGCTCTACTCGATGTACCTCGACAAACCTATGCGCGACCATGTGTTGCTCCAGGCTATTGCTCGGGTCAACCGGCCTTACGTCGACGCCGAGGGTGTTCAGAAGCGCGTCGGCCTGGTCGTTGACTTTGTCGGAGTGCTGCGCGAGCTCCAGAAGGCCTTGTGTTTCGATTCTGCCGACATCGGCGGGTCGATCGAGGACCTGGAGATCATGATGGAGGACCTCCATCTGCGGATCACCCAGGCTGCAGAGAACTACCTCCAGGTCGAAGCAAAGGACAGCCCGGACCAGCAGCTGGAGAAGGTGGTCTACGGCCGGTTCATTGATCCCGACGCTCGCAAGACGTTCTTCGAGGACTACAAGGACGTCGAGGCTCTCTGGGAGATCCTGTCGCCCTCGGCCGAGCTCCGCGACTACATCGCGACTTACAAGCGCCTCAGCCAGCTCTACGCCGCGGTGCGCAACGCATACTCGGAGACCGGCAGCTTCCTCGGTGACCTGGAGTACAAAACCCGCCGGCTCATAGAGAGCAGCGCGGAGCAGGAAGGGTTGGGCCGCATTGCCAAGGTCGTCACCTTCGACGTTGCCGCCCTGGAGTCGCTCAAGGGTGAGGACGGGCCCGAGGAGGGGAAGGTCTACAACCTGCTCCGGGGACTACGCAAGGAGATGGACGAGGACCCGGCTAGGGCCGTGGTGCTACGTGCTCTCAAGGAGCGAGCGGACCAAGTGATCAAGAACCTGGAAGAGCGCAAGATAACCGGCATGGCCGCTATGGACGAGATCGCGGCGCTGGTCGGCGAAAAGGAAGCAGCCCGAAAGGCGGCTCAGGACAGCGGCCTGAGCGATGTCGGCTTCGCCGTCCACTGGCAGCTCGGTCGCGATGAGGATCTCACCGAGACTGGCCTCGATACGCTGGCCGTGGCTCGGGATGTGGAGACTCTGCTTGATAAGTTCCCTAACTGGCTGGAGAACCCCGATGAGCAGCGTCGCCTCCGACTGAACCTCTACAAACCGGTGATCAAGCTTCCCGGTGAGCAGCGTCGTACGGTGGTGGAGCAGATCATGCAGCTGCTTGAACAGACGGTAGGAAACTGATGTCCTCGCTCTATCCAGACCAGCAGCTCAGGCGTCGCGCGATGGCGTGGGCGCTCCGGCTAAAGGTCAACCCGAAGCGCGTGGATATCGCCGAGATGCCTAAGAAGTGGGGCGCGTGTACTAGCGACGGCGTGGTGATCTTCGCAGACGAGCTAGCTGAGACCGATAAGGCCTTCCAGGACTACGTCATCGTTCATGAGCTGCTGCATCTGCGCTATCGCACGCACGGCAAGCGCTTCCACGCCATGTTGTCAGCGCTCGTTCCGAACTGGCGTGAGCTGGAGCACAAGAGCCACCACGCAATCAAGTGACCAGGGCATCCGCCAGCGGGCCGGCGGACGGTACCTCATACGAAGGCCAGCCGTCCGCCAGAGTCCTCACAGGATGGTGGCGGGCGTCTGCGGCTGGCGAACCTGAGTAGCTGCAGAGTGACCGGTGATGCTGGTGATGAGCGGCGCTTCCTGTGCCGGGACCTCGCCTTGAGTATTCAGCGAGGCACCTGTTTGGCGAGTGGGTCAGAGAGGAGCGGCGGTGCTCGTGCGGTCCCAGTCGGTGCCCTGGCGATAGAGCGACGCATGCTCATCCAGCAGGCGCAGGAAGCCTGGTGCGGGGGCACAAGTCCCGGTGGAGGGCCACTGCCCTGCCGGCATAGCCAGCGGAGGAAATGACATGAAGCTGAGACTGAACCCATCCGCGGCGGCCTGAGACAACCCGAAGAACTTCTGGTCCACGGAAGTCACCGCATGCCAATGAACCGGAGAACCTACAAACATGTAGGGTCTCAAATTTCGTGTCGGAATCTCACGCTCGATGTCGGATGGAAGTCGGATCCGACACCAAGCTGAGATTCGCAGGTCGCTGCCGTACCTCATTCGAGTGAAAGCGTTGCTGGTGTGCTCCCGTCGGCGTGTTGGGCGGGAGCATCGTGCTGCCGGGGGGCAACTCCAACTCGGGAGTGGGGATGGAAGCGACGGTCAGCTTTCGTGGGCACGGTGGCGGGGTTGAAGAGTGTTCCTGGGCGTCTGTGGCAGCGGTGTCGCTGCAGACGGCTTGTCCGCCGGCAGATCACAGCCCAGCTGTCGTGATCGCCTGCTGGGGCGGATAGTCATTTGCCGCACCCGCCCCGCCGGCTCGATCATGAAGTCTCGATCGAGGAGGCTTCGTGGGATTGTGTCTGTTCCCTGGGGACGGTGACCTCACCAGCCCGGACATCAGCTGGTCCTACTCGGGTTTCAAGGCCTTTCGCCAGCGCTTGGCGCAGGCTGAGGGGTTCGCACTGCCGGACATGTGGGGCTTCGGTGGGGACCGGGAATGGAGCGAGATCTCGACGACGCTTGAGCCCCTGCTCGACCACCCCGACGATGACGGCGATCTATCCGCCGCCGACTGTGCCAGGATCCTGCCCCGGCTGGCCGAGATCATCATGGAGTGGGAGACCGCGGAAAGTGACCCCGCTCTCACGCGGCACATCGAGGACGCCCGACAGCTCGTGGCCGTATTGAAGATCTGCGTCGACTCCAACGTCGAACTGCTCTTTGGATGACCCTGAAGAGGGCCCGGCCGCAGGCAGGGATCAGGGAGGGCCACGAGGAAATGACACGGCCGTGAGACAGAGCCCTGGCCAACCCGCGTGAGACAACGCCAAGACCCGCAGGTCACAGCGTCGCGATATGACACCGAAAGCGAGAACCTACAATGCGGGGCCCACCTGGGCGACGCACTACGGATGCGCTTGGTCCGCTGGCCGAAGGAGCGGCGCATGACGACGCTCAAGACCGGTGAGGGAGACCAGCCGGTGAATTGCTGGTCACACATGTCACGTCATGACACTGAACCGGAGAAACCGCACGATCATGGATGAGCTCTCCGAGGACCTGGACCTTCTTCCCGCCACCCGGCGCGCGCTGAGCCACCGGATCGCCGTCGCGCAGAGCGAGGGCCGCGCCCCCTCCGTGTCGGCCGCCGTCGCGCGGGGCGGGGTGGTGGTCTGGGAGGGCTCTCGGACCTCCGTACCCGGCCATGGTCCGGACGGGAACGTCCAGTACCGGATCGGGTCCATCAGCAAGACGTTCACGGCGGTCCTCGTGATGAGGCTGCGGGACGAGGGGCTGCTGGACCTCGCCGATCCCCTGGAGAAGCACCTGCCCGGTACCAGGGCCGGTGAGGTGACGATCGCCCAGTTGCTGGCCCACACCGGCGGCTTGGCGGCGGAGACGCCCGGCGAGTGGTGGGAGCGTACGCCCGGGTCGGCGCGGCCGGAGCTGGCCGACGTCCTGGGCGAGGAGCCGTTCCGGCACGCGCCGGGGCGCCGGTTCCACTACTCGAACACGGGTTACACGCTGCTGGGTTCGCTCGTCGAGGCGCTGCGGGGGAGGCCGTGGGAGGAGGTGCTGCGGGCCGAGGTGCTGGAGCCGCTCGGACTGGACCGTACGAGTGGGGCGCCGCAGGCCCCCCACGCCGGCGGCTGGGCGGTGCACCCGTGGGCGGACGTGATGATGCCGGAGCCGCTGGAGGACCTCGGGCTGATGGCGCCGGCCGGTCAGTTGTGGTCGACCACACGGGACTTGGCACGGTTCGCCGGTTTCCTGCTGCGGGGCGACGAGCGGGTGCTCGGTGAGCGGACCGTCCGGGAGATGCGTACGCCGGCCTCGCCCCCGGAGCCGGGCATCGCCGAGTCCGGTTACGGGCTGGGTGTGCAGCTGACGGTCGACGGCGGGCGTCGCCTGGCGGGGCACGGGGGCTCGCTGCCGGGGTTCCTCGCGGCGCTGTGGGTGAGCGAGGCGGACGACGTGGCGGCGGTGGTGCTGGCGAACTGCACGTCGGGCCTGCCGACCTCGACGGTGGCCGCGGAGCTGGTGGCGATCGTGGCGGCCGCGGAGCCGAGGTTCCCGGAACCGTGGCAGCCGTTCCGCGAGGCCGACCCGGTGGCGCTGGAGCTGTGCGGGCCCTGGTACTGGGGAACGTCGGCCCACGTGGTGCGGCTGAAGGCGGACGGGGCACTGGAGCTGGGACCGCTCGGAGCCACCGGGCGGGCCGCACGCTTCCGGGCGGAAGCGGACGGCAGCTGGACGGGGTTGTCCGGCTACTACGCCGGGGAGACGCTGCGGGCGGTGCGGCGTGACGACGGGTCGGTCGGCCACCTCGATCTCGCGTCGTTCGTGTTCACGCGGGAGCCGTACGACGCCCAGGCCCCGGTGCCCGGCGGGGTGGACCCGCAGGGCTGGCGGGGCATCGGCTGACGGTCCCGGCCGGGACGCGGCCCCTCGGTCAAGCGGCCAGTTCGCGTTCCAGGGGCGTACGGATGCGCGGGGTGATGCGGGCGTCGCCCACCCACCCGGCCAGGCGCGAGGCCTCCGCCGTGATCGCCGCCTCGGCGGCCCGGCCGGGGTCGCCCAGCAGCCGCCAGGCGATCCGGCCGTCCGACCGCTGGGCCCAGCCGCCGACGATCTCGCCGTTCCACCAGACGGTGGGGCCGATGTTGCCGGCGTAGTCGAAGAGAGCGGGCCGGTGGGCGGGATCGAGGTGGAAGCCCCGGTCCGCCCAGCCCATGCTGCTGGGATCGAGGGCCGGCAACAGGGCCGCCCAGGGTTCCGGGGCCGGTTCGGCGCCGGTGTCGCCCGGACTCACCAGCGCCGTCGTCCCGTCGTCGAGACGGACCCGGTCGGTGCCGGCGGCGGAGAGGGCCTTGCGGACATCGGTCAGACTCCAGCCTGTCCACCACTTGAGGTCGGCCTCGGTTGCCGGGCCGTACGCCTGGAGCCACCTTCGGGCGATCTCGGCGCGGGCCTCTGCCACGGGTACGGCGGGCCAGGGGTCGGTATGGGCCCAGCGGTACTGGCTGGAGGTCCACGATCCGCGCGGCCGGTCACGCCGGATCCTGCCGTCGGCGGCCAGCAGGCGGATGACCCGGGTGGCGACGCCGGTCTGTGCCTCGTACCGCTTGCCGCGGTCGATGGTGATCTTCTGGCGCAGGGTCGGCACGGCGGCCGACAGCTGGATTCCCGTGGAGGGGCCACCGGCATCGAGAGCGTCGAGTGCGGCGCTCTCCGCCCCGGCCAGCCAGTCGGCGTCGAGCCCCTGGCCGTCCTCGGCCAGTTGCCTGAGGAAGGTCCGGCGCTCCTTGGCCGCGATGCCACGGGCGGTGGATGCATCGACGTGCGGGGCCAGATCGGTGGAGACCACGAAGAGCGTGTTGCGCATGCTGAGCAACCGCACGAGGCTGACGTCCTCGTAGAGCGCCCGCTCGATGGCGTCGGGGCCGCAGTCGATCAGTCGGGCACGGGCGGAGAGGAAGACCGTCGCGGCGTCCGTGGCGTGCAGGGCGACCACGGCGTCCGCCGCCTGTACCACCGCCGAGCCCCGGGCCGAGGGCGCCAGCCGGTGGCGCCGGCCGAGCCGGTGCCGTCGCTCGGAGGTGCTGATGAGGGGAAGGCGTGCGCTCATCCTCCGGATCCTAGGCCGGGCCGCCGACAGGAGGCCCGGCCCGCCGGTGTGGGGAGCTTCAGAGGGAGAGCTTGAACCCGACGTGCGAAGCGGTGAAACCGAGCCGTTCGTAGAAGCGGTGGGCGTCGGTCCGCGTCGCGTCCGAGGTCAGCTGCACGAGGGCGCAGCCCTCCGCCCGGGACTGTTCGACGGCCCACTCGATGAACAGGGTGCCGAGGCCGCTGCCGCGCTCGTCGGCGTGCACCCGTACGCCCTCGATGATGGATCGGGTGGCCGCCCTGCGGGAGAGGCCCCGGACGATCGTGAGCTGGAGGGTGCCCACGACGCGGTCCGCTCGAACAGCGACGACCACGTGCTGGTTCGGGTCCTCGGAGAGGTGCTTCAGGGCCGTCAGGTACGGGGTGAGGTCGTCGGGGGATTCGCGTGTGGCGCCCAGGGGGTCGTCGGCGAGCATGGCGACGACGGCGGGCAGGTCGGCCTCGGTGGCCGGGCGGATGGTCAGTTCGGAGGCATCGGTCATCGTGGTGCGTTCCTCTCTCAGCCCGCGGCGACGGTGAGCGGCGCCCAGCGCCGGGTCCAGTCACCGGGCAAGCCGGGGATGTCGCGGGTCATGACGGCATTGAAGGCCACGGATTCCAGGCCGCGTTCCTTCAGCCAGCCGAGGAACTCCTGGTGCCGTACGTCGACATCGGTGCGCAGCGGTCGGTCGGTACCCGTGGCCAATGCGGTGACCAGGGCTTGGGCGGTGCCGGTGTCACGGGCGATCAGCGGGCCGATGACGTGGGTCTCCATGTTGGGCCATGCCGCGGCGTAGCCGCTGAGCGTGCCGTCGGTGTCCTCGGCTACGACCAGGCGGTCCGCGAAGGCCGGCAGCCGGGTGATCATGTGCGTGCGGTCGGTGCCGAAGACCTCGGCGTCCAGGCGCAGGATGCGCGAGAGGTCCTCGGCGCGCGCCGGACGGACGCTGGGGGCGCCCGACGGGCCGGGAGCATCCTCGTGCCGGAAGGTCCCGCGGAGCATCTCGGCGCGGCCCGTGGTGTCGAAGCCGAGCTCCTCGTAGAGGGGGCGGCCGAAAGGGGTGGCGTGCAGGGTGAGCGGCACGCCCTTGAATACGTCGTCACACACGTGCTTCATCAGGTGGCGGCCCAGCCCCCGGCGGGCGTAGCGGCCGGCGACGAGGACCATCCCGACGGCGGCGAGTTCCGGTTGCCCGTTCGCGTGGCCGTACCCGGTGACGACGCAGGCGGCGGCGAGCCCCTGCCCGTCCGGGGCATCGACGCCGTAGCCCTTCCCGGCCGCGAGCAGCAGTCTCCACTTGTGGTCCTCGCGGGGCCAGCCGCGATCCTCGGACAGGTCGGTGCACCGGCGGAGGTCGTCCCCGGTCAGCGCTCGGATCGGTAGATCGGTGAGATGTGGTGGTGTCACCGACTCAGACTGGATCATCAGTCGCCGACCGTCCAGAGGATTCGTGAGGTCGGTGTTTCACGTGAAACACGCTGTTTCACGGGAATCGGAACGGCTAATCTCGATGGTCATGACCACCCTGCACCTCTTCGACCTCGACGGAACCCTGATGTACGGATCCGCGGCGCCGGTCGAGATCTCCCGTCAGCTCGGGGTGAGTGCCGAGATCGCGGAACTGGAGCGGGCCTTCGGCGCACGGGAGATCGGACCGCACGACTTCTCGGTGGCCGCTCATGCGCTGTGGGCCGGGTTGACGCCCGCGCACGTCCGGGCGGCGTTCGACGGGGCCCCCTGGCTGGCCGGCATCCGGGACGTGTGGCGCGAGATCCGGGAACGCGGCGACTACTGCGCGGTCATCTCGCTGTCCCCCTCCTTCTTCGTCGAGCTCCTGCTGGAGTGGGGCGCGCATGCCGCGCACGGCTCCGTCTTCCCCGAGGTGCCGTTCACCCGGCCCGTGGAGGTGGCCGGCATCCTCACCCCCGAGGCCAAGGTCACCGTCGCGGACCGGCTGTGCACCCGGTTCGGCGTGACCCGGGGCGACTGCGTCGCGTACGGGGATTCGATTACCGATTCCGTGCTCTTCGAGGTGGTTCCGGTCTCGGTGGCGGTCAATGCGCGGCCCTATCTCGCGGAGCGCGCGACCCATGTCTACGAGGGCAGGGACCTCCGGGAGGCGTACCAGCTTGTAGGGGTGGCACGCCCGGGAGTTGAGGCATCTTAAGGGGATAGTGGGCTCGAAACGCAGATTTTCCGCATTTCCCCGCAGGGCTCAAGGTCGGCTGGCACGCTGTGAATCCCGGAACCACGGATGCACAGCCCGTGGCGTGTGCAGACCGACCGAGATGCTCGAAGCGAGGCACCGCATGGACGCTCCGCCCACCAGATCGGCCAGACGGGAGACGGCCCCGATACCCTCCGGGACCGGTACGGCCGAGCCCTCGTCGGATGCCGTGCTCATCCGCAGGACCCTCGGGGAGATCGGACCCGTCGCCGACAAGGTGACCTCATACTTCTACGCCCTGGTGTTCATAGGGCACCCGGAGCTGCGGAGCCTCTTCCCCGTGGCCATGGACGTACAGCGCGACCGGTTGCTGAAGGCGCTGCTGACGGCCGCCGAGCACATCGACAACCCGGACGTACTCGTCCCGTACCTGCGCGCGCTGGGCGCCGGTCACCGCAAGTACGGCACGATGCCCGGCCACTACCCGGCGGTGGGCGAGGCCCTCGTCGGGGCGCTGGCCCGATACGCGGAGGCGACGTGGGGGCCGGAGGCGGAGGCCGCCTGGGTCCGGGCGTACACCGCGATCTCCCAGATCATGATCGACGCGGCGGCCGAAGACGCGGCCCCGGCCTGGTGGCACGCCGAGGTGGTCTCCCACGATCTGCGTACCCCGGACATCGCGGTGCTGACGGTCCGCCCCGACCAGCCGTACGCCTTCCTGGCGGGCCAGTACACAAGCCTGGAGACCCCGTGGTGGCCGCGGGTGTGGCGGCACTACTCCTTCGCCTCGGCGCCGCGGGCGGACGGGCTGCTCTCCTTCCACGTCAAGGCCATCCCCGCGGGCTGGGTCTCCAATGCGCTGGTACGCCATGCCCGCCCGGGCGACGTACTGCGCCTCGGGCCGCCGTCCGGGTCGATGGTGGTCGACCACACCACGGACAACGGGATGCTCTGCCTGGGCGGCGGAACCGGAATCGCGCCGATCAAGGCGCTGATCGAGGACGTGGCCGAGCACGGCGAACGGCGTCCGGTGGAGGTGTTCTTCGGCGCGCGCAGCGACAGCGACCTGTACGACAAGGACACGTTGCTGGGCCTGCAGCGTTCCCACCCGTGGTTGTCGGTGCGCCCGGTGGTCGGCGACGGGCTGGCCGGGCAGCTTCCGCAGGCGGTCGGCCCGCACGGGCCGTGGAGCTCGTACGACGCCTTCGTGTCGGGCCCTCCCGCGATGATTCGCAGCGGAGTCGACGAACTCAAGCGGATCGGGATCCCCGACGAGCGGATCCGCCACGACGCGGTGGAGGAACTGGCCGGTGTCGCCGGCTGAGAGCGGCGGGGAGTCCGCCGGTCTCAGCCGGCGACCTGAGCGGCCGGCCGGTGACGCGAGAGGCCGGCCGGCGACGTAAGCGGTCAGCCGGGTGGGGTGGAGGTCAGCCCAGGTCGGCGGCGTGCATGGCGCGTACGCCCTCGATGTTGCCGTCAAGGTAGTGCCGGAGGGACAGCGGGACGAGATGGACGGCTGCGATGCCGACCCGGCTGAAGGGCACGCGGACGATCTCGTATTCGCCCGCGGGTTCGTCGATCTCGGGGCCGTGCCGTTGGCTGGGGTCCATCGATTCGAGGTGGCAGACGAAGAAGTGCTGCACCTTCACGCCGGTCACTCCACGCTCGGCGATGTGCTCGACCGTGTCGACGAAGCAGGGCACCACATCGATGATCTTCGCGCCGAGTTCTTCGTGTACCTCTCGGTGGAGGGCGTCGACGACGGTGGCGTCCGAGGGTTCGACTCCCCCGCCGGGGGTGAGCCAGTACGGATCGACGCCGGGCTTGGTGCGCTTGATGAGGATCAGGTCGTCACCGTCGAGCAGGATCGCGCGGGCGGTGCGTTTGACCACGGGACGTTCGGTCATGGGAGAAGAGTGGCCCATGGCTCCGCTTCTGAAACGCGCCACGGCCGGATCAATGCGCGCTCACCAGCGTGCGGCGGCGTGCAGCAGGCTGTCGTGGGCCCGCGCGAGGTGGGCGAGGGCGAGGCTGCCGGCCCGCACGACCAGGAACCAGGTGCGCAGCGGAGGGAGCGCGGGCTCGGGCAGGGCCACGATCCTCCCGGAGTCGAGGGCGTCCTGGCACAGGTACCGGGGGAGGACGGCGAGCCCCGCGCCGGCCCTGACGCATTCCAGGACGGCCCGCAGGTCGGGCGCGACCACGGTGGCCGCGGGGAGTCTGGCGTCGGGCACGGTGTCGAAGACGGCGGCCCAGTAGCGGGTGACGAGCGGCAGGGACTCGTGGACCTCGACCAGGGGGATGCCGTCGAGCGCCGCGGCGCCTTCGGCGCGCAGCCGTTCCGGGTCGACGAAGGCGGCCCAGTAGGGGGCTGCGACCAGGACGTGCTCCTCGTCGCACAGGGCGGTCGCGCTGAAGAGCTCCCTGCGGGGCTGGGCGGTGGTGACGACGAGGTCGTGGTGGCCGGAGGCCAGCCCGTCGAGGGTCTCCTCGGCCCCGCTCCGGAAGGTGGTGCGCAGGGAGTGGCCCCGCCCGACGAGGGGCGCGAGGGCCGGGAGCACGCGCAGGCTCAGGAACTCCGGCGGTCCCGCGAGGTGGAGGGTGCGCAGCGCGCCCGCGGCCTCCTGCTCGGCTTCGGTGATCCGCAGCAGGGCGTCGAGGTGGGGTGCTGCCTTGTGGGCGAGCTCGTCGCCTATCGCGGTGGGTGTGACGCCGCGAGCGCGGCGGTGGAACAGCGGTCTCCCGAGCTGTCGTTCGAGGGTACGGATCTGCGAGGTGACGGCCGGCTGGGACAGTCCGAGGAGCGCTGCGGCCCGGGTGAAGGAGCCGGCCCGGTGGACGGCGACGAAGGTGCGCAGTAGGGCCAGGTCCACGGCGGCACCTCTCGCTGGGGGCCTACAACTATAAATATCCGGATAGGCACCTGTCGTTACCGTGATTGGACTCTGACGAGGAGTCAACTAGCCTTGTCACGTGGTTCTTCGCGCGCGGAACCCGGGGCGGTCCGAGCCACTAGGGGGGAGGCTCGGACCGCCCTTCCTCACCGTCTTCAGCTGCCGTCACCTGCGAGGACGAGGGCTCTCAGGACGTCCGCGACCAGGTCCGAGGTGTCCTCGGCCCCGGCGGAGAAGCGGATGAACCCCTCCGGCACGGCGTCGCCGCCCCACCGCCCGCGCCGCTCTGCCGTGGACCGTACTCCACCGAAACTCGTGGCGTCCTCGACCAGGCGCAGAGCCGCCATGAAGCGTTCCGCGTGCCCGCGGTCGGGAAGCGTGAAGGAGACCACCGAACCGAAGCCCCGCATCTGGCGGGCCGCCGTCTTGTGGGACGGGTCCGTGGCCAGGCCCGGGTAGCGCAGTCCGGTCACGTCGGCGTGCCCGGCGAGTGCCTCGGCGACGGCCAGCGCGTTCTCCCATTGGCGGTGCGTGCGCAGCTGGATGGTGGCCAGGGAGCGGTGGGCCAGCCAGGCCTCCATCGGGCCGGGAATGGCGCCGACGATCTTCCGCCACTTCCGGACGCGCGCGGCGAGTTCCGGGTCGCGGCAGACGACGTACCCGAGGAGCAGGTCGCCGTGGCCGGTGAGGCCTTTGGTACCGCTGGCCACGGAGAAGTCCGCGCCGAGCTCCAGAGGGCGCTGGCCGAGCGGGGTGGCGAGGGTGTTGTCGACGGCGACCAGGGTCCCGCCGGCGTGTGCGGCGTCCGCGAGGCGGCGTACGTCGCAGACGTCGAGCCCGGGGTTGGACGGGGTCTCGATCCACAGCAGCCGGGCGCCGTCGAGGGCCTCGAGCTGGGCGTCCTCGCCGGTCGGAGCGGTGCGTACGAGGATTCCGTACGCCTCCAGTTGCTCCCGCAGCAGCGGGAGCGCCTGGTAGCCGTCATCGGGCAGGACGACGGTGTCCCCGGTGCGCGCGTGGGAGAGGAGGACGGCGGAGATCGCTGCCATCCCGGACGCGAAGACGACGGTGTGCACGTGCTGGCCGGGCGCCTCCAGTTCCCCGACGGCCTGCTCCAGCAGGGTCCAGGTGGGGTTGGTGTCGCGGCCGTAGGTGTACGGGCCCTCGACGTCGCCGGGCAGGTGGAAGTGCGCGGCGAAGACCGGCCCGGGGAGGGTCGGCTCGTTCTTGACGGGTTCGGGCAGCCCGGCGCGTACGGCGATCGTGCCGTCGCCCAGGCGCTGGTCCCGGTCGTGGTCGTTCACTCGGTGTGCTCCTTCACGGCCTCGCGGACGGCGGCCAGCAGGCCCGGACTCGCCGCCTCGAGCAGGGTCAGGCACTCCTCGAATCCGTCGAGGGAGCCGTAGTAGGGGTCTGGTACGTCGGTGTCCCAGGTCGCGGCCGAGGGGTTGTAGGACCTCAGCAGCCGGACCTTGGCCGCGTCCTCGGGAGTGGGCGCGAGTGCCTTGAGATCCCGCAGGTGCTCGGAGTCGAGCGCGATGACGAGGTCGAGGCGGGCGAACCAGGAGGACCGGAACTGCCGGGCGCGGTGTCTTGCGCGTATCCGGCGGTCTCCAGGACGGACACGGTGCGCGGGTCGGCGCCGTCGCCCTCGTGCCAGCCGCCGGTGCCGGCGCTGTCCACCTCCACCAGACCGTCGAGCCCGGCCTCGGCGACGCGGGCGCGGAAGACCGCCTCGGCCATGGGCGAGCGGCAGATGTTGCCCTTGCAGACGAAGCAGACGCGGTACATGGGCGGCCGGCTCAGTTCTTGTCGGGCAGGAGCATGTTCACGGCCCAGGAGACGACGGAGATGATGAAGGCGCCGAGGACCGCGGTCCAGAAGCCCTCGACGTGGAAGCTCAGGTCGAGCTGCTCGGCCAGCCATGAGGTCAGGAGCAGCATCAGCGCGTTCACTACGAGGGTGAACAGGCCCAGGGTGACCACGAACAGCGGCAGTGAGAGCAGCCGCACCACGGGCTTGACGATGAAGTTGACCAGTCCGAAGACCAGGGCGACCAGGATGAGGGTGAGGGTCCGCCGGCCGAGGCTGCTGCCGTCGTCCAGAGTGATGTCTGCAAGGAGCCAGATGGCGACGGCCAGTGCCGCCGCGTTGGCGAGCGTCTTGACTACGAAATTCGTCATGTGTCTGATCGTTGCAGAGAAGATCCCGGCGGGACATCCGCAGATCAGCGGATGCGACGGCGCGACTGACCACAAGGGGCACGAGGACGATGAAGGCCTTCCGGCTGGACGAGCTCGAAGCGGAGCGGGCCGCCAATGACGGCGCCTATCTCCAGTTTCTGCGTGAGCGGAACATGTCGGTCGGGCTGTACGCGCTCGACGCGGGGCGGAGCGACCCGCAGACTCCGCACCGTCAGGACGAGGTGTACTTCGTCGTGAGCGGCCGGGCATCGATCACGGTCGGGGAGGAGACGACGACGGTGGCACGCGGCAGCGTCGTCTACGTGCCCGCGGGAGTGCCGCACAAGTTCCACCACATCACCGAGGACCTGCGGGTGATGGTGGTGTTCTCCCCGCCCGAGAGCTGAGCGGACCGGACTGCTGAGGGTCGCGCCCCCTGATCCCCCTAGGGGTCGGATCAGGGGACTCCGGGGGCTCACGGCCCCCCGCCGGGGTCGTAGGACTCCTAGCATCGAGTGCAGGAAGTCAAGGACGAGGAAGAAGAGGTCGAGGACATGGATGGCATCCGAGAGACGTTCGCAGGCATGCCCTGGTGGGTTAAGTGGGTGGCCGTTCCGCTGCTGGCACTGTTCGTCTTCGGCGGTGTGATCACCAGCGTCCTCGGCGCGCTGATCGGCATCGTCTTCAAGCTGCTCTTCTTCGTCGCCCTCGTCGGCGGTCTCGTCTTCGTGGTGAAGAAAGTCGGCGGCGGGTCCAAGTCCTCCTCCCGGGAGTGGTAGGAGGACCCGGCCCGGGCCGTCCCGGGATTGAGCCAGGTGAGGGAACGTAAGACTCGAAACCGCTCACACCCCGGGAATCGGCGGATAGAGTGGCAATCTGTGCCGTTCCCTGGGCACCCGTAAAGCCGGTAGCACCGCTCTGACCAGCGGTGAAGTGAAGCAGTCGCCGAGCACGACCCCAGGAGCCACGCGGCACGCGCGGGGGCGGCCCCCGCAGGGCGGGTCTCCCCGGAAGCCCGCCGCCACGCCTGGGGGTGACCTTGTCTTCGGTTCACAACGGCGGTGTGCCGACGCTGATCGGTTCGGTGCAGCGGGCGCTGAGACTGCTCGAGGCCGTGGGGTCCCACAGCGGGGGAGCCCCGGCGAAACAGCTGGCGCGCGAGGCCGGACTGCCGCTTCCCACCGCGTACCACCTGCTGCGCACCCTGACGCACGAGGGCTATCTGCGCCGGGAGAGCGGGGTCTTCGTACTCGGCGACGCGGCGGCGCGACTGGCCCGCGGCGGACTCCAGCAGAAACGTCGCAGCATGATCCTCGACTCCCTCGCGCACTTCCGCGACGCGGTCGGTGCTCCCGTCTACTTCGCGGTCTACCGCGAGGGTGAGATCGAGGTCGTGGGTGTCTCGGACACCCCGGCCAGCCCGGCTTGCGAGGAGTGGGCCGACTTCCGCGCGACGGGCCACGCGCACGCCATCGGCCAGTGCCTGCTCGGTCAGCTCGACGAGAGGACGCGCAAGGACTACTACGACCGTCACCCGGTCGAGGCCATCACCCCTTATACCGTGCAGGATCTGCGCTCCCTGGAGCAACGGATCGGATCCCTCGAACGGATGCAGCCCGTTACTGAGCGTCAGGAATACTCCCTCGGCACCGTGTGCGCAGCCATCCCGATCACGGCGGGCGATGTGGCCGCGACGATGGCCATTTCTCTCCCTCTGCACCAGGAGAGTCAATTGCTGTCTGCAATCGATCGACTACGGAGTGAAGTAGGCGCGCTGTTGAGCACCCTCTCGTTCTCTATCAGTATCTGAAAACTCACTCCTTGTGATCTGCAAGCGCTTCCACCACTCTTGTCAAGAGGGCCCTGGGGGACCATTCCTGGCCACTTCCACAACAGCGGGGTAGTCAATGCGCGAGTCGGTACAGGCAGAGGTCATGATGAACTTCCTCGTTTCCGAGGAGCTCTCGTTCCGGATTCCGGTGGAACTCCGGTACGACGCTCGTGATCCCTACGCAGTCCGCCTTACCTTTCACCTTCCCGGAGACGCGCCCGTGACCTGGGCGTTCGGCCGGGAACTTCTCCTCGACGGCATCAACAAGCCCTGCGGCGAAGGCGATGTGCACATCGCGCCCTCCGAACCGGAGGAGCTGTCCGACGTTCACATCCGGCTACAGGTCGGCGGTGACCGGGCGTTGTTCCGTGCGAGCGCGGCGCCGCTCGTTGCGTTCCTCGACCGCACCGACCGGCTTGTTCCGCTCGGTCAGGAGAGGAATCTGGGTGATTTCGAGGAGCACCTCGACGAGGCGCTCGGAAAGATCCTGTCCGAGTCGCGGCAGAACGAGCAGAACGCCGGCTGAGGCAAGGGCTCAGCGCCGCGCGACGGTGACTGACAGTCAGCGGATGAGGGTGCCGATCGGTCGACGGCCAGCGTCGCGCGGGACCTGACCCGCCGGGTTGGCGTCGCGCGGGATCCGGCCCGCCGGGTTGGCGTCGCGCGGGATCCGGCCCGCCGGGTTGGCGTCGCGCGGGATCCGGCCCGCCGGGTTGGCGTCGCGCGGGATCCGGCCCGCCCGCACCCGCTCGCACCCGCCCCGCTCGCACCCGCCCCGCCGTCGTCAGCGCTTGCGCCGCCGGCCCCGGCCGCCGCGCCCCGGCCCGGCGGCAGGTGCCCCCGGACGGTCGGCCGAGACGACCAGGGCGGCAAGCACCGTCGTCACCGGGACCGAGGCCACGAGTCCGATCGAACCCACGAGGGTCCGTACGATCTCCGCCGCGACCAGCTCGCTGTTGGCCACGGCGCCCATGCTGCTGTTCGCGATCGAGAACAACAGGAGCAGGGGCAGAGCGGCGCCCGCGTAGGCCAGCACCAGAGTGTTGACGACCGATGCGATGTGGTCCCGTCCGATCCGGATGGCCGCTCGATAGAGGCCTCGCGGTCCCATCGACGGGTCGGCATGGTGGAGTTCCCAGACGGCGGAGGTCTGGGTGACCGTCACGTCGTCTAGTACGCCCAGCGATCCGATGATCACGCCTGCGAGCAGCAAACCGCTCATGTCGATGTCCGGGTAGAGCCCGTGGATCAGACCGGTGTTGTCGTCGGTGTTGCCGCTGAGGAAGGCCCAGTCGATGAACACCGAGCCCAGCAAACCGATCAGCAGCAGGGAGACGAGGGTGCCGAGGACGGCGACCGAGGTCCGGGCGGTCAGGCCGTGGCACATGTACAGCCCGATGAGCATGATCGCGCTCGCTCCCACGATCGCCACGACCAGCGGGTTCGAGCCCTGGAGGATGGCGGGGAGGATGAAGAGGGTCAGCACCCCGAAGCTGATGACCAGCGCGATCAGTGCGAACAGCCCTCGCATCCGGCCGACGAGGATGACCGCGACCGCGAAGATCCCGGCCAGCACCGCCATCGGGAACTTCCGGTTGATGTCGATCACCGAGTACTGGAGGTCGCGCGGGGCGTCCGGCGCGTACGCGACCACCACCTCCTGGCCGTCCGCCAACTGCCGTGGCGCGCCCGGCTGGACGATCTCCACGAAGGTCCGGCCCTTGTCCGGGCCGGTGCCGACCTCGATGGTGGCCTTCTTGCACTCGCCGGTCTCCGCGGCCTGCGCCTCGCGGCCCGTCGGCGTGGACGTGTCACCGGTCGACGGCACCTGGGAGGCGTTCACGGATTTGCAGTCGACGCGCGCCAGCGAGACGACCTTGCCCTGCTGCGTCTGCCGGTCGAAGCCGACCCCCGTGCGCTCGTGGCCGGGCGCGCCTCCCGGCCAGAGCACCACCAGGCCGACGAAGACGGCGGTGGCGAAGGGGATCAGCACGGCCGCGATGACCTTGCGCAGGTGCTTCGAGACGGGGGCCGCCGGGCCGTGGCCGTGGCTGTGGGAATGACCGGATGGGGCTTCGTGGCCCGCGTGTGCATGGCCTGCGTGGCCGGCGGGGTCTGTGGGCTCGGTGGGGGGCTGCGGCGAGGACGTCACTGGCTGATCATCGCAAGAGATGAGGGGGCCCACTGTTCAGCACGCCATAGATGACGCTAGCGTGGGGGCACCTTTGCACAACGCGGGAGCTCGGAGCACCGGGCTGAGAGGACGCTGATCACCGTCGCGCATTACCAATGCGTACGGGAAGAGGCTGCGTCGACCGCCGAACCTGTTACCGGGTAATGCCGGCGTAGGGAGATCAGGTCTCATGACCATTCAGGACGCACGCACGCCTGCCGTCAGCCAGGACGCCGACGGCCAGACCGAGCGCCAGCCCGGCTGGCACAAGGGCTACGTGGCGGGCTCCCGCCCCGACATTCGGGTGCCGGTCCGTCAGGTTCACCTCACCAACGGCAAAGACGTGACGCTCTACGACACGTCCGGTCCGTACACCGACCCGCAGATCGAGACCGACGTCCGCCGGGGCCTCGCCCCGCTGCGCGAGAACTGGATCATCGCGCGCGGAGACACCGAGGAGTACGCGGGACGCCCCGCGCGCCCCGAGGACGACGGGATCAAGCACACCTCGCCGCGCGGCGGCCTCAAGAACCTCGACGCGGTGTTCCCGGGCCGCCCCCGTCAGCCACGCCGGGGCCGCGGCGGCGTCGCCGTCACGCAGCTCGCGTACGCCCGCCGCGGTGAGATCACCCCGGAGATGGAGTACGTCGCTATCCGCGAGAACGTCTCCTCCGAGGTGGTCCGCGAGGAGATCGCCGCAGGCCGCGCGGTGCTGCCGGTCAACGTGAACCACCCCGAGATCGAGCCGATGATCATCGGCAAGCGGTTCCTGGTGAAGGTCAACGCCAACATCGGCAACTCCGCGGTCACCTCCTCCATCGAGGAGGAGGTCGACAAGATGACCTGGGCGACCAAGTGGGGCGCCGACACGGTCATGGACCTCTCGACCGGCCGCAACATCCACACCACGCGCGAGTGGGTGCTGCGGAACTCCCCCGTCCCGATCGGCACCGTGCCGCTCTACCAGGCGCTCGAGAAGGTCGACGGCCGTGCCGAGGACCTGACCTGGGAGATCTACAAGGACACGGTCATCGAGCAGGCCGAGCAGGGCGTCGACTACATGACGGTCCACGCCGGCGTGCTGCTCCCATACGTGCCGCTGACCGCCCGCCGCAAGACCGGCATCGTCTCGCGCGGAGGCTCGATCATGGCCGCGTGGTGCCTGGCGCACCACAAGGAGAACTTCCTCTACACGAACTTCGAGGAGCTCTGCGACATCCTCGCGACGTACGACGTCACGTACTCGCTGGGTGATGGTCTGCGGCCCGGGTCTATCGCGGACGCCAACGACGCGGCGCAGTTCGCCGAACTCAAGACGCTGGGCGAGCTGAACACGATCGCCAAGCGGCACAACGTCCAGACCATGATCGAGGGTCCGGGCCACGTCCCGATGCACAAGATCAAGGAGAACATCGACCTCCAACAGGAGATCTGCGAAGAAGCGCCGTTCTACACGCTCGGCCCGCTGACCACCGATGTGGCGCCCGCCTACGATCACATCACCTCGGGCATCGGTGCCGCGATGATCGCCTGGTGGGGCACCGCGATGCTCTGCTACGTCACCCCCAAGGAGCACCTGGGCCTGCCCAACCGGGACGACGTGAAGACCGGTGTCATCACGTACAAGATCGCCGCGCACGCGGCGGACCTGGCCAAGGGGCACCCCGGAGCCCAGGAGTGGGACGACGCGCTGTCGGACGCCCGGTTCGAGTTCCGCTGGGAGGACCAGTTCAACCTGGCCCTCGACCCGGACACGGCGCGTGAGTTCCACGACGAGACCCTCCCCGCCGAGCCGGCCAAGACCGCGCACTTCTGCTCCATGTGCGGTCCGAAGTTCTGCTCGATGAAGATCTCGCAGGACATCCGCCGACAGCACGGCGGAGACCTCAAGGCCGACGAGATCCAGGCGGGCATGGCGGAAAAGTCCGCGGAGTTCGCGGCCGCGGGCAACCGCGTCTACCTGCCGCTCGCCGACTGACGCACCAGCAGAAGGCGTCGCCCCATGGCTCTTCGGGCCGGGGCGGCGCCTCTCCACCCTGGCGCCTGGGTGAGCTCCGACTCCTGGAGCGCGGGCCCGGAGCTCAAGGGGTGGCAGGACGAGGTGTCCCTCGCCATGAACGTGCACTTCCACGGCCTGCCGTCCCGGCCCGCTGTCCCTGACCGCCGTCGCTGAACGATCCCGCCCGGCGGAGGCGGCCGCTGGGGAACGGCCGCGGGCCGGCGGGCGCGCCGTTCCCTCCAGGCCGGTGTTTCACGTGAAACAGGAGGCGTGGTGGGGGACGCCCGCGCGGGCGGGCGGACGCGTCACTTCGGGTCGTGTTCCGGTCCGCCGAAGTCCGGGCTCGTGAAGTCCGGAGGTGAGTAGCCGGGCGGAGGCCCCTGGGAAGGGGTGCCGGGACTGGTGAAATCGGGAGCCGTGTAGCCGAGGCTGGGTATCCGGCTGCCGCGCCCGCGCGGAGGCGGGAAGCCCGGCCCCGCACTCGGGTCGGCCAGCGCGTCCCTCAGGAACGGCATGATGCCGCGCTCCAGTAGGGCGTGGCGCCAGGCCTCGCGCGCCCGGGCGACCTCGTCGGGCACTGCCTCGGACTCGTCGGCCACCACCTCGGTCGAGCTGTTGCGGACTGCCGTCACCAGCAGGCCGATCACGGCGCACAGCAGGCCGGCCACGGTGAGCGCGCCGAAGAGCCAGCCAGCCGTCAGCATGGTCTTGGCGAAGGCGGGTTCGGGCTCGATCATCTTCAGGCTGTAGCCCACGAGCAGGAAGATCAGCATCGCGGTGCCCGCCAGTACCGGCGCGAGGACCGCGATGACTGCGCCCGCTCCCGCGCCGTCGCCGCCTTGCCCGCCGTTCTCCTCACCCGACGACCCCGGGGTGGACAGGAGCTCGTCGCGCCGCTCCCCGCGGACCTTCACGTAGTGGTCGTACTCGGCCGCTGCCGCGGCCGACAGCAACGCACTGGCTCCCATGGCCATGGTGCGCAGCTGTTCGGCGTTCAGCCGCTCGCCGAGGGTGGCGAGCTCGGGACGCTCGGGCGCTGTGCGAAGCGCCTCGTCGAGGAGGCGATCGAATTCCGGTCGGTCTTCGGTCAGCAGGTGCGGAGCGCTGGTCATGTGCATCCCCCGATGCTCCGTAGAAGCCGGTATGCCCGCGTAGACCCGGGCGCCGGCACAAACGGAGGAGAGCCTGCTACGGATAGAGCGATGGTAGAGCGCGCACGCCACCCGTTGACAGGGGCTTTCCGGAAATAGCCTGCTTCGGTAACAGTCAGTTGCTCAACGGAAGTTGCACGACCAGCAGTTTGCCTGCCATCGTCACCCCGCCGTCCATGGCGATGGCGAGCCCTTCCGCGTACACGTGCGGGCCGTCCACCGCCTCGGGGCCGCGTGCCGAGTCACCGTCCTCCGTGCCCACTTCACCGAGCAGGTAGGGGATCGGGCTGTGGCCGTGCACCACGCGGCTGCCGCCGTAGGTGCCGAGCAGTTCGCGTACGGCCTGGGGGCCCGTGTCCTCGTCGCGGAAGGCGAACCGCTTGGTGAACTTGCGGAACAGGTCCCAGGTGATGTCGGCGTCGTTGCGGTTGAGCAGCTCGTGGATGGTGTCGTTGACGTCCTCGATCGAGTCGCCGTAGTCGAGGTAGGCCGTGGTGTCGGAGTGCAGGAGCAGGTGGTCCTCTTCCAGGACGGCCGCGTCCAGCCGGGACATCCACTGAAGGTGTACGTCCTGCAGACGCTCCATGTCGGTGCGCTGGCCGCCGTTGAGCAGCCAGGCGGCCTGGAAGGTGGCCGTACCGGCGCCGGAGGCGACGGGGGTGTCGCCGAACCGCTTCGCCCCGATGAGCAGGAGCTCGTGGTTGCCCATGAGCGCCTTGCAGTAACCGCCCGCGGCGGCCGCCTCTGCGGACAGCCGCATGACGAGGTCGATGACGCCGATGCCGTCGGGACCGCGGTCGGTGAAGTCGCCGAGGAACCAGAGCCGGGCGTTGCCGGCGGACCAGCGGCGTTCGGCGTCGATCAGGCTCTGGGCGCCGAGTTCGGTGACGAGCTCGTCGAGGTAGCCGTGCACGTCGCCGACCACGTAGAGCGGCCCGGGGCCGCCGGGAGCGGTCTCTTGGGGGACGTAGTGGATCTGGACGGTGTCCCCGGGGCCACCGACCGCGCCGCGACCGATGACGGGCAGGTCGCGCTGTGTCGGCGTGTAGCCCTCGGGATCGTCCGGTTCGGGCTCGTGGCTCATCAGCGGGACGGGCGCGGTGTCGCCGGGCGCGGTGCCCCCCTCGTAGTACGCCGGGTACGAGCCGTACACGGGTGGCTCGCTGCCGAACCCCTCGGACACGCCGTACGGGGCGGGCTCGGTGACCGGAACTCGGAAGTCCCGCAGCGTCTCCGTCCGCATAGCGGGTCCCTGACCGGCCCCCTGAGTCATCGACCCCTCCACCACCGTCGCGCTGTCGTACACCTGCGGACCCTCCTGACCTCCGGGGAGGAGGGTCCGTGATGTCGTGCGCCCATCATAGGAATGCGGCTCGCGCTCTGTGACGCACCAGGGTGGTGAATCCTTTCCGGAGCCGATCCTTCCTGCTGTTTTCTCCCGATATCGGTGTTGCTGAAATCTTTGACGAGGCCTTCGGCCGCGTCGCGGGGTGGTGTGGAGGTCAGTCCTGCGCCGGTGAACGGGGTGGGCTGACGGTGGTGCGGGGCTGCCTGCGCTGCGAAGAGGTACGGATGATCAGTTCGGTCGGGACGACCTGTTCGACGGGGCGCCCGGTGTCGACTCCCTCGATCGCGTCGATCAGCAGCTGCACGACGGCGGTGCCGATGCGGCGCGGTTTGAGGGAGAGGGTGGTGATGGGCGGTTCGGTGGTGGCGTACACGGTGGACTCGCTGCAGCACACGAGCAGCAGGTCCTCGGGGACGCGCAGGCCGTAGCGCCGTGCGGCGGCGAGCAGGTCGGTGCCGTTGGGGTCGAAGAGCCCGTACACGGCGTCGGGCCGGTCGGGGCGGGCGAGGAGCCGGTCGGCGGCGACCGCGCCCGCGCACGGGTCGTGGGCGGGGTAGGACTCGTAGACGGGATCCTGGCCGACCCGCTCGCACCAGCTCAGGTAGGCGGTGGTCGAGAGCCGGGTGTAGGTGTCGGTGGTGGTGCCGGTCAGGAGTCCGATCCGGCGGGCGCCGGCGGCGGCGAGGTGGTCGAGCAGGTTGAGTACGGCTGCCTCGTGGTCGTTGTCGACCCAGGCGGTGACGGGGAGGGAGCCTGCCGGGCGGCCGTCGGAGACGACGGGCAGGCCTTGACGGACGAGTTCGGTGACGACTGGATCGTGGTCGGAGGGGTCGATGACGACGGTGCCGTCGAGGGCGACGTTGGACCACACGTCGTGTCGGGAGGTGGCGGGGAGGATGACGAGGGCGTAGCCGCGCGCCAGCGCCGCTGAGGTCGCGGCCCTGGCCATCTCGGCGAAGTAGGCGAATTCGGTGAAGGTGAAAGGTTCATCCCCGTACGTCGTCACGGTCAGGCCGATCAGGCCCGACTTTCCGGTACGGAGGGTGCGGGCGGCGGCGGACGGGCGATAGCCCAGCCGGTCGGCGACCTCGCGAACGTGGCGGCGGGTGGCGTCCGGCAGCCGCCCCTTGCCATTGAGCGCGTCGGAGACGGTTGTGATGGAGACGCCCGCTGCGGCGGCCACGTCCCTGATGCCGGCCCGGCCCTGTCGGCCGGCGGCCCGCCGGGTGGTCTCGGTCCGGCTCACCTGATGCTTCCCTGCTGCTGTCATGGCGAGCCGATAGTAGGGCTCGGCGGGGTGGGTGGTCCGGGTGCATATGCACGCGTTGACAGGCACGTTTCTGCATGGTTCGCCACCCTCAATGACCTTGGAAAGGAAGGTGTTTGAGGGATGTGAGGGGTCGGGGCGCTTGTCGGCGGGACCGGGCATGCCAAAACAGTGTGCTCTCGGACCGGTCTCAACTCACCTGCACGAGGGATGCGCGCCACGGCGCAGGCCACCGGCGCACGCATATATGCGCGCGCTCCCCCGCATTCCAGGCGCCCCCATTCTCGGGAGCGAGGAATCCTCATAAGGTGAGCAGTATTGAGTCGACGGCGACGTCGTACGGGACGGTCGAGGAGGACCTGCGGTGAGCGAGAACAGCCCGAAGCTGCGCGCCGAGCTGGACGGCATTCCGACATACAAGCCCGGCAAGCCGGCGGCCGCGGGCGGACCCGTCGCGTACAAGCTGTCGTCGAACGAGAATCCCTACCCGCCGCTGCACGGGGTGCTGGAGAGCGCCGTCGCTGCCGCGGGGAACTTCAACCGCTACCCCGACATGGCCTGCACCGGGCTCGTGAACGAGATCGCGGAGCGGTTCGGGGTGCCGGTCGGGCACGTCGCCACCGGCACCGGCTCGGTGGGCGTGGCGCAGTCGCTGATCCAGTCGACGGCCGGACCGGGCGACGAGGTCATCTACGCGTGGCGCTCCTTCGAGGCGTACCCGATCATCGTGCAGATCTCGGGCGCGACTTCCGTGAAGGTCCCGCTCACCGACGGGGACGTGCACGACCTCGACGCCATGGCCGCGGCGATCACGGAGCGGACCCGGCTGATCTTCGTCTGCAACCCGAACAACCCCACCGGTACCGCGGTGCGCCGTGCCGAGCTGGAGCGGTTCCTGGACCGGGTGCCCTCGGACGTCCTGGTGGTGCTGGACGAGGCGTACCGCGAGTTCGTGCGCGACACGGACGTGCCGGACGGCATCGAGCTGTACCGCGACCGCCCGAACGTCGCCGTGCTGCGTACGTTCTCCAAGGCGTACGGGCTGGCCGGTCTGCGCGTCGGCTTCGCGGTGGCGCACGAGCCGGTGGCCGCCGCGCTGCGCAAGACCGCGGTGCCCTTCGGGGTCAGCCAGCTCGCCCAGGACGCGGCGGTGGCCTCGCTGCGCGCCGAGGACGAGCTGATGGGCCGGGTCGGGGCGCTGGTGGGCGAGCGGGCCCGGGTGCACGAGACGCTGCTGGCGCAGGGCTGGACGGTTCCGGACACGCAGGCGAACTTCGTGTGGATGCGTCTGGGCGAGCGGACCGCCGACTTCGCGGCAGCCTGCGAGAGGGCCGGAGTGGTGGTCCGGCCCTTCGCGGGCGAGGGCCTGCGGGTCACGATCGGTGAGACCGAGGCGAACGACCTCTTCCTGCACACGGCGGGAGAGTTCTTCAAGGGGCTGTAGGGGGGACGCGGCCGGTTCGGCGGGACGCTGCGGGCGGGGTCGATCCGGTCCGGCGCGCTGGTTCGCCGGGCCGCGCCGCTCGGCCGGCCGGTTCGCCGGGCCGGCCAGTTGACCGGGTCCGTCGCCGGGCCGGTCCGCTAGACCAGTTCCACGCGGATCGGGTCGCCCTCGCGGACGGAGGACAGCAGGCGGGGGTCGCCGTCGAAGGAGCCGAGCACGTTGCAGGGGCTCGCCAGTCGGCTCTCGCCCGCGCGCGAGATGGGCGTGGGGCCGTAGGGGAGCGCCAGCGCGTCGCCCTCGGTCCAGAACGCGACGGTGCCGGGATCCACGACCTGCCGGGCGTCGTGCTCCAGGGCCACGGAAACGCCGGTGTCGAAGTAGACCTCCTCGCCCCAGAGGTTGGCGGAGGCGGAGATCGGAAGGGCCTCGGACAGCGCCTTGCTGGTCGGGGTCTCGTCCAGGGTCGCGGTGAGCTGGCCCGCGGGCCAGGAGATTCGTATCTGCATGGGCCGCATTCAACAATCTGTTGAAGTTGTTGGCTAGGGGTACCCCCCTTCAGAGATCCGAAATGCAGTAGGACATAATGCTTGTGAATGTGAACGCGTTCACAAGCGTGTCCCGCTTCCTCCCGAGTTGAGTGGGATACATCAGGCAATTGCCGCTGTCCCTCACGGCCGAAGGAGATGACGTGGACCTCGCTTTGGCGCCGGAAACCCTGGCGCGATGGCAGTTCGGCATCACCACCGTCTATCACTTCCTCTTCGTCCCGCTGACGATCTCGCTCGCCGCGCTCACCGCCGGCCTGCAGACCGCATGGGTGCGATCCGAGAAGGAGAAGTACCTCAGGGCCACGAAGTTCTGGGGCAAGCTCTTCTTGATCAATATCGCGATGGGTGTCGTCACCGGCATCGTCCAGGAGTTCCAGTTCGGCATGAACTGGTCCGACTACTCGCGGTTCGTCGGTGACGTCTTCGGGGCCCCGCTGGCCTTCGAGGCGCTGATCGCCTTCTTCTTCGAGTCGACCTTCATCGGTCTGTGGATCTTCGGCTGGGACAAGCTGCCGAAGAAGATCCACCTCGCCTGCATCTGGATGGTGTCCATCGGCACCATCCTGTCCGCCTACTTCATTCTGGCGGCCAATTCCTGGATGCAGCACCCGGTCGGGTACCGCATCAACGAGGAGCGGGGCCGGGCCGAGCTCACCGACTTCTGGCTGGTCCTCACCCAGAACACCGCGCTCACCCAGTTCTTCCACACCATCACGGCCGCGTTCCTGGTCGGCGGCGCGTTCATGGCCGGCATCGCCGCCTTCCACCTGGCCCGCAAGAAGCACATCCCGGTGATGCGCTCCTCGCTGCGGCTCGGCCTGATCGTCATGATCATCGCCGGTATGGGTACGGCCATCAGCGGCGACCTGCTCGGCAAGGTCATGTACAAGCAGCAGCCGATGAAGATGGCCGCCGCCGAGGCGCTCTGGGACGGAGAGGCGCCCGCACCCTTCTCGGTCTTCGCCTACGGAGACGTCGACAAGGGCCACAACAAGGTCGCCATCGAGATCCCCGGCCTGCTCTCGTTCCTTGCCAACGACGACTTCACCTCCTTCGTCCCCGGCATCAATGACGTCAACAAGGCACAGCAGGAGAAGTTCGGGCCGGGCGACTACCGGCCGAACATCGCCGTGGCCTACTGGGGCTTCCGCTGGATGATCGGCTTCGGCATGGCCTCCCTCGGCATCGGAGCGCTGGGGCTGTGGCTGACCCGCAAGAGGTTCATGCTGCCGCCGGGCCTGCGGACCGGTGAGGACGAGGTCCCGCACCTGGTCCTCTTCAGGAAGGCCCTGAGCCCCCGCTTCGCCAACCTGTACTGGGTCGTCGCCCTGTGGACGATGGGTTTCCCGCTCATCGCCAACTCCTGGGGATGGATCTTCACTGAGATGGGCCGCCAGCCGTGGGTGGTCTACGGGGTCCTGCGCACGAGGGACGCCGTCTCGCCGAACGTCTCCCAGGGCGAGGTCCTCACTTCGATGATCGGCTTCACCCTCCTGTACGCCGTGCTGGCGGTCATCGAGGTCAAGCTCCTCGTCAAGTACGTCAAGGCAGGCCCGCCCGAACTCACCGAGGCCGATCTCAACCCGCCCACCAAGATCGGTGGGGACGACAAGAACCCCGACCGGCCGATGGCCTTCTCGTACTGAGGCTGAGGAGTCCACACCATGCAACTCCACGACGTCTGGTTCGTGCTCATCGCCGTCCTGTGGATCGGCTACTTCTTCCTGGAGGGCTTCGACTTCGGAGTCGGGGTCCTGACCAAGCTGCTCGCCCGCGACCGCACGGAGAAGCGGGTCCTGATCAACACGATCGGGCCCGTGTGGGACGGCAACGAGGTCTGGCTGCTCACTGCCGGCGGCGCGACCTTCGCGGCCTTCCCCGACTGGTACGCCACCCTCTTCTCCGGCTTCTACCTGCCGCTGCTGCTGATCCTGGTCTGCCTCATCATCCGGGGTGTCGCCTTCGAATACCGGCACAAGCGCCCCGAGGACAAGTGGCAGACCAACTGGGAGCACGCGATCTTCTGGACCTCGCTGATCCCCGCGTTCCTGTGGGGCGTGGCGTTCGCCAACATCGTGCGCGGCGTGAAGATCGACCAGGACAAGGAGTACGTCGGGACCTTCCTCGACCTGCTCAACGTGTACTCGATCCTCGGCGGCCTGGTCACCCTCACCCTGTTCACCTTCCACGGCGCGGTCTTCACCTCGCTCAAGACGGTCGGTGACATCCGGGTCCGCTCACGCCGGCTGGCCACCCGGCTCGGTGCGGTGACCGCCGTACTGGCCCTGGTCTTCCTGATCTGGACCCAGCTCTCGCGCGGTGACGGAAAGAGCCTGATCGCGATGGCCATCGCGGTGGCGGCCCTGCTCGGGGCCGTGGGCCTCAACCTGGCCGGCCGCGAGGGATGGTCGTTCGCCCTGTCCGGCATCACCATCGCGGCCGCCGTGGCGATGCTCTTCCTCACCCTCTTCCCGAACGTCATGCCGTCCTCGCTGAACGACGCCTGGAGCCTCACGGTCACCAACGCCTCGTCCAGCGCCTACACCCTGAAGATCATGACCTGGTGCGCGGGAGTGGCCACTCCACTCGTCATGCTCTACCAGGGCTGGACGTACTGGGTGTTCCGCAAGCGGATCGGTACGCAGCACATCGTCGACGTGCACTGAGCCACCCGGAGCCCGGCTCCGGCCCACCTGCCTGACTGACCCTGCCCCTGGGGGATGTTTCACGTGAAACCGATCGACCCGCGCCTGCTCCGGTACGCCCGCTCCACCCGCCTCTTCCTCGGGGCGGTGGTGGTACTGGGCCTTGCCGGGGCGGGGCTGGTCGTCGGTCAGGCGATGCTGATGGCCGAGATCATCGTCGGCGCCTTCGAGGACGGCCTGGACGGAGCGGCGCTGAGGACCCCGCTGATGCTCCTGGCGGCAGTGGCCCTCGGGCGGGCCCTGGTGGCCTGGCTGACCGAGCTGGCCGCGCACCGGGCGGGCGCGGCGGTCAAGTCCGAACTGCGGGGCCGGCTGCTGGAGCGGGCCGCAGACCTGGGCCCCGGCCGGATCGACAAGCAGCGGACGGGCTCGCTGGTGGCGCTGGCCACCCGCGGCGTGGACGCCCTCGACGACTACTTCTCGCGCTACCTGCCCCAGCTGGGCCTCGCGGTGGTGGTGCCGGTGGCGGTGCTGGCCCGGATCGTCACCGAGGACTGGGTGTCGGCCGCCATCATCGTGGTCACGCTCCCCCTGATCCCCCTGTTCATGATCCTCATCGGTATGGCCACCCAGTCCCGGATGGACCGCCAGTGGCGGCTGCTCTCCCGGCTGTCGGGGCACTTCCTCGACGTGGTGGCAGGGCTGCCGACCCTGAAGGTGTTCGGCCGGGCCAAGGCGCAGGCCGAGTCCATCCGAGTGATCACCGACGACTACCGCCGCGCGACGATGCGGACCCTGCGCATCGCCTTCCTCTCGTCTTTCGCGCTGGAGCTGCTGGCCACCCTGTCGGTGGCCCTGGTGGCCGTGACCATCGGCATGCGGCTGGTCCACGGCGAGCTCGACCTCTACACCGGCCTGGTCATCCTGATCCTGGCGCCCGAGGCCTATCTGCCGCTGCGGCAGGTGGGCGCGCAATACCACGCGGCCGCGGAGGGACTGGCGGCCGCGGAGCAGATCTTCGAGGTCCTGGAGACCTCCGACGCGCAGCCGGGCGGCGAGACCGCCCTGCCCGCCGGCGCCCCCCTGCGGATCGAGATCGACGGGGTCGCCGTCCGGTACGCAGGCCGTGGCGAGGATTCGCCCGGCCCGGTCTCCCTGGCCGTCGGGCCGGGGGAGTGCGTCGCGCTCACCGGCCCGAGCGGCGCGGGAAAGTCGACGCTCCTCCAGGTGCTGCTGGGATTCGTGGAACCCACCGCCGGCCGGGTCCGGGTCGCGGGCGTGGACCTGGCCGAGCTGTCGCGCGCCCAGTGGCGCGAGCAGATCGCCTGGGTGCCTCAGCGGCCGCACCTGTTCGCCGGAACGATCGCCGAGAACGTACGGCTGGCCCGTCCCGGGGCTTCCGAAGCCGAGGTGGCGGAAGCGCTGCGGAACGCCGGGGCGGAGGAGTTCGTGGCCGCGCTGCCCCTCGGGGCGCGAACCGCGCTGGGCGAGGGCGGCGTGGGGCTGTCCGCCGGGCAGCGCCAGCGCCTGGCCCTGGCACGGGCGTTCCTGGCGGACCGGCCCGTACTGCTGCTGGACGAGCCGACCGCCGCGCTGGACGGGGAGACCGAGGCCGGGGTGGTGGACGCCGTACGGCGGCTCGCTGCGGGTCGCACCGTGCTGCTGGTGGTGCACCGGCCGGCGCTGCTCGCCGTCGCGGACCGGGTGGTCCCGATGGCTGCCGAGGCCGGCCCGGCCCGGCCCCTCCCCCGGACCGTAGCCCCCCCGGCCGCGGTCGGGACGGAGCTCCGGGCGGGCGCACCCGACCCGGACGCCGGTGAATGGATCCTCGGCGCCGCGCCCGAGCGGGCGCGGACCGGGGGCGGCACGGACTCGGGCGGGACGGACCCGCTGCGCCGGGTGCGGGCGGTGGCCAGGGCGTGGCAGGGGCGCTTCCGGCTCGGCCTGCTGCTCGGGGCCCTGGCCGTCGGATGCAGCGTGGGCCTGATGGCCGTGTCCGGCTGGCTGATCTCGCGGGCCTCCGAACAGCCGCCCGTGCTCTACCTGATGGTGGCCGTCACCGCGACCCGGGCCTTCGGTATGGGGCGGGCCGTCTTCCGGTACGCCGAGAGGCTCGTCTCGCACGACGCCGTGCTGCGGATGCTCGCAGACCTGCGGGTCTCGGTGTACCGGCGGCTGGAGCGCATCGCCCCGGCTGGGCTGCGCGAGCACCGGCGCGGGGACCTGCTGGCCCGGCTGGTCGCCGACGCCGACGCGTTGCAGGACTACTGGCTGCGCTGGCTCCTCCCGGTCGGTACCGCGGTGCTCGTGGGAACCGGCTCGGTCGCCTTCGCCGCCTGGCTGCTGCCCGAGGCCGGAGCCGTCCTGGCCGTCGGCCTCCTCGCCGCCGGGATCGGGGTGCCGCTCATCAGCGGGGCGACCGCCCGCCGGTCCGAGCGCCGGCTCGCACCGGCCCGGGGCGCGCTCGCCACCCGGGTGGCCGACCTCCTCACCGGCACCGCGGAGCTGACCGTCGCCGGCGCGCTGGAGGACCGCAAGGGCCGGGCCCGCGAGAGCGACGGCGTCCTCACGCGCATCGCCGCCCGGGGCGCTGCCGCGACCGGGCTGGGCAGCGGGTTGTCGGCCCTGATCTGCGGACTCACCGTGCTGGCCGCCGCGGCCGCCGCCGCGAACGCCGTCCACGACGGACGGCTGTCCGGGGTGGCCATGGCCGTCGCGGTGCTCACCCCCCTCGCCGCCTTCGAGGCGGTCAGTGGCCTTCCGCTCGCGGTCCAGTACCGCCAGCGGGTGCGCCGCAGCGCCGAGCGGGTCTACGAGGTGATCGACGCGCCGGTTCCGGTCGCCGAGCCGGAGCGGGCCTGCGAGCCGCCCGCCTCGCCCTTCCCCCTGCGGCTGTCGGGGCTCACCGCCCGGCACCCCGGTCAGGAGCGGGACGCGCTGCGTGGACTGGACCTGACCCTGGAGGCCGGGCGCCGCATCGCCGTCGTCGGCCCCTCCGGCTCCGGCAAGACCACCCTCGCCCAGGTCCTGCTGCGGTTCCTGGACCCCCGCGAGGGCGCGTATACCCTGGGCGGCGCGGACGTGCGCACGCTCGACGGCGACGACGTACGGGAACGCGTGGGGCTGTGCGCCCAGGACGCCCACATCTTCGACAGCTCGGTGCGGGAGAACCTGCGACTGGCCCGCACCGGGGCGAGCGAGGAGGACCTCAGGGAGGCACTGGCCGCCGCGCGTCTGCTGGAGTGGGCCGACGGCCTGCCGGACGGGCTGGACACCCTGGTCGGCGAGCACGGCGAGCGGATCTCGGGCGGCCAGCGCCAGCGTCTCGCCTTGGCCCGGGCGCTGCTCGCGGACTTCCCCGTGCTGGTCCTCGACGAGCCGGCCGAGCACCTGGACCTGGCGACGGCGGACGCCCTGACGGCGGACCTGCTGGCCGCGACCGAGGGTCGTACCACCGTGCTGATCACGCACCGGCTGGCCGGCCTGGAGGCGGTCGACGAGGTGCTCGTACTGGACCGGGGAGAGGTCGCGCAGCGGGGCGGCTACGCGGAGCTGGCCGCCGCGGAGGGGCCGCTGCGGCGGCTGCTGGAACGGGAGAGGGCAGTGGACCGGATGGCGGCCGACTTTCCACAGTAAAAGGGACTAACTAGTCTCAAGGGATGTCAGCGCAGGAGTCGCAGCAATCACCGGACGCATCACCCGGAACGCCGGACCCGCTGGAGGTCGCCACCCAGGCCACCAGGAGTCTGCAAGGCCTGTCCACGGAGCTCACCGCCCGGGTCCCCCAGCTGCTGGAGGCGATGAGGTCGGTCGGTACGGGTCTCGAGCTGCACTCCACGCTGGACCGCATCTGCGAGACGGCGGCCGAGCTCGCGGACGCCCGCTACGCGGCGATCGGCGTCGTCGACACGGAGGGGCGGGGCCTTTCGGACTTTGTCACCTTCGGGATCAGCGCCGAGCTGGCCCGGAAGATCGGCCACCGCCCGGACGGGAAGCGGGGGCTGCTCGGCGCCCTGATCTCCCACCCGGACACGGTGCACCTGCCCGATCTGACGAAGGACCCGCGCTCGGCCGGATTCCCGGCGCACCACCCGCCCATGAAGACGTTCCTCGGCGTCCCGATCCGGGTGCAGGGGGAGATCTTCGGCAACCTCTACCTCGCTGAGAAGAACGGCGGCGGCGAGTTCAACGATTACGACGTGCACATGGTCCGGGTGCTGGCCACCGAGGCGGGCATCGCCATCGGCAACGCCCGGCTGTACGAGGCCGCCACCCAGCGGGAGCGCTGGATCGACGGCTCGGTCGCCGTCACCACGGCGCTGCTCTCCGGCGGGGACGCGGACGACGCCCTCGCGGTGGTGGCCGAGCAGGCCCGTCGCCTGGCCGACTCCTCCGCCGGGATCGTCATGCTTCCCGCCGAGGACGGCGGGATGGAGATCGTCGCCGTCTCGGCCGAGAATCCGGCCACGTCCCTCGGCGTGGTGGTTCCCGCCGAGAGCCCGGTGGTGGACAGGCTGCTCCAGGGCGAGGCCGTCTTCGTGGACGACGCGGCCTCCGACCCCCGCATGATCAGCAAGCTGACCAGCCAGTACGGCCCCTGCATGATGCTGCCGCTGCACAGCGGCGGGCGGGTGCTCGGGGCACTGGTCACTCCCCGGGCCCGCGGCCAGCGCCCGTTCACCGAGGCCGAGCGGACCTTGGCCACGCAGTTCGCCTCACAGGCGGCGCTCGCGCTGATGATGGCCGAGGCGCAGCGTGACCGGGAGCGGCTCGCCGTGTTCGAGGACCGCGACCGCATCGCGCGAGACCTGCACGACCTGGTCATCCAGCGGCTTTTCGCCACCGGGATGATGCTGGAGGGAGCTCAGCGCAGATCCATCGTCCCCGAGGTCCGTGACGGTGTCGGCAAAGCCGTGGACGAGCTGGACGTGACCATCCAGGAGATCCGCACGGCGATCTTCGCACTCCAACAGGGCCCGGCGGAAGCGCCTTCGGGGCTGCGCACACGGGTGCTGAGAGAGATCAACATGGCCGCGGTGCCGCTGGGCTTCAAGCCCGCGCACCGGTTCCTCGGGCCGATCGACGCCATCGTCGGGGAGCTGGTCGGCAAGAACTTGATCGCCGCGCTCCGAGAGGCCCTGTCCAATGCCTTCCGGCACGCGGAGGCCTCCCGCATCGAAGTCGTCGTGGACTCCACGATCGCGTTGGCCGACGGGCGGCCGGGGGTGCGGCTGGAGGTCGCTGACGATGGTGTGGGCATTCCGGAGGGCGGGCGCCGCAGCGGCCTGCGCAACCTCCGCCGGCGGGCGGAGTCGCTGGGCGGCGCGAGCTCGTACGGTCCCGGCATCGGTGAGGACGGCGGCGGGACCACCCTGGTCTGGGAGGCCCCGCTCTAGCCCGGGGGCGTCACTCGCTCTTGGCGACGGGGACGGCACCCCGCCAGGCGGGTCCTCTCAGAAGCCCTGCTGCTCCGCCGCCATGATGGCCGCGGTGCGCTCGGCCAGGATGCGCTCGATGACGACCGCGACCCCGTCCTCGTTGTTGGCGGTCGTACGGCCGGACGCGGCCGCGATCACATCCGGGTGCGCGTTGCCCATCGCGTATGAGGTGCCCGCCCAGCCGAGCATCTCCACGTCGTTCGGCATGTCACCGAAGGCGACGACCTCGGCCGGTGTGATGCCCCGCTCGGCGCAGCACAGGGCCAGCGTGCTCGCCTTGGAGACGCCCCGGCCGCTGACCTCCAGGAGGGAGGTCGGACTGGAGCGGGTGATGGACGCGTACGCGCCGGCGGCGGTGCGGGCCAGGGCCAGGAACTCATCGGGGGCGAGATCGGCGTGGTGCGCAAGCAGCTTGAGTACGGGTGCGGCGCTGTCGTCCGTGTCCTCGTGCAGCAGTTTCTCGGCGCTGGCGACCTTGGCACCGGGGTCCTGGAAGAACGGCGGGTACTCGGGTTCGTAGTTGATGCCGGTGGTCAGCTCGACCGCGAACGACGTGCCGGGTGCGGCGGCCCGAAGGGCATGTACGACAGAGTTCGCCGCTGCCCGGGGAAGCGCCCTGACCTGTACGAACGCCGGTCCTGCGTGGAGGTCGACCACCGCCGCGCCATTGGCGCAGATCGCGAGTCCGTGGCCGTGCACGTGGTCACTGACCACGCCCATCCACCGTGCCGGTCGGCCGGTCACGAAGAACACCTCGATCCCGGCCTTCTCCGCGGCGGAGAGCGCGGCGACGGTGCGGGGCGATAGCGACTTGTCGTCGCGCAGCAGGGTGCCGTCGAGATCGGTGGCGATCAGCCGGGGCGTGGGGGTGGGCCCTTCCGGGCACTGGGGAGCCGAGGTCACGGCTCCATCTTCGCCCATGGCCCCGAGCCGACGGACCATGATCGGAAGGTCCTGCCGGGGCAGTCGGCGTTTCACGTGAAACCTCCGCCCAGCGGCTGCGTTTCACGTGAAACATGTCAGGCCCCCACGGCGGAGGCCGCTGCGGGTGACATGCGGCTCCCGTGTCCGGCCCCGTAGGCTCGATCGCATGAGTCTGCGTCTGAGTACGGTGATCCTTCCGGTACGTCGATGGCACGAGGGCGGCCGCGATCAGTGGCAGCGGGCCGAGCGCCTCGGATTCCACACCGCCTACACCTATGACCACCTCTCCTGGAGGGGCTTCCGGGACCTTACGTGGTTCGGCGCGGTGCCCACCCTCACCGCGGCGGCCGCCGTGACCGAGCGGATCCGCCTGGGGACGCTCGTCACCTCTCCGAATTTCCGCCACCCGGTGACACTCGCCAAGGACCTCATCAGCCTGGACGACATCTCCGGCGGCCGGATCACGCTCGGCATCGGCGCGGGTGGCAACGGCTTCGACGCGACCGCTCTGGGTCAGGAGCCCTGGACCCCGCGTGAACGAGCCGACCGCTTCGCCGAGTTCGTACCGCTGCTCGATCGACTGCTGACCGAGGGGGCCGTCAGCGAACGTGGCGCCTTCTACTCGGCCGAGGAGGCCCGCAACGTCCCCGGCTGCCTACAGTCGCCCCGTCTGCCGTTCGCGGTCGCCGCGACCGGGCCCCGCGGACTGAAGCTCGCCGCCCGGTACGGCCAGGCATGGGTGACCACGGGCGACCCGAAGCTCTTCGAGGACGGAACCCCCGACCAGTCACTGGAGGCACTCCGGGGCCAGACGGGAAAGCTCGACAAGGCGCTGGCCGAGGCCGGACGGAAGCCCGAGTCCATCGAGAGGATCCTGCTGACGGGCTTCACGCCTGAGCGCAACACCCTGCTGGAGTCCGTGGACGCGTTCGTCGACTTCGCGGGTCGCCACCGGGAACTGGGCTTCACCGAGCTGGTGATCCACGCACCGATCCCGGGATCCGACTTCGCCGCCGACGAAGCCGTCTTCGAGCGGATCGCGACCGAGGCCCCGGCCCAGCTGGACGGCTGAAGCCGTCGCCGGCGCCGCCCCGGGAAGGGCAGCGGCGCCGGTCACCGGGTCAGCGCGCCAGCTGCGTGAGCAGGTGCTCCGCCGAGGGCAGGAGCCAGTCGGGCGCGGTCCCCTCGGGCCAGGCACGCACCTCGTCGACCAGCGCCGAGACCCGGGCGGCGCCGGCTTCGGGGCGGCCGCGCTCCTGCTCTGTCCAGGCGGCGTTGTTCAGGCACTGGAACCGGTCCCGCAGGTGATCCTGTCCGAGTTCCGCGTAGAGCGCCGCGGCCCGGTCCCACAGTTCGATCTCCTCCACGCGCAGGGCTTCGATCCGGGCGTCGCTCAGTTTCTCCGTCGGCCCCGGGCGGGAGGCGGACTCGCCGACCGCGGTGTCTGCCCCGGTACCGGCGCTGTCCTCCGTGTCGTCGTCCGCCGCGTCCTCGCTGACCCGGCGGTCGAGGACCTGCGCCAGCTGGTGCCAGGTCTGGGCCAGTTCCGACCGCAGTTGGGGGTCCTCCGGGTCGGAGGCCAAGGCCCCGTCCAGCACCCCGACGGCGTCATCCATCAGCGTGCGGGCCCGGGCCACCGCCGCGTCGGTGATCTCCTCCCGCAGCCCCAGCCATGCCAGGGACCGCAGGACGCGGACCTCGGGGACGGGAGCGTCCCCGGTCAGGCGGTACAGCTCCAGGGCCCGCTCGTAGGCGGCGGTCGCCTCCACGGCCAGTCCCGCTCCGGCGAGGGCCTCCGCGGCCGAATGCGCCAGGTTCGCCTGAGGGCGCGGGTTCTCCCAGCCCTTGGCCGCCTCCGCCGCCAGCAGGTACTGCTCCGCCGCCGGACGGGACTCGCCGAGCTCGCGCAGCAGGTCGCCCAGGAACTCCCGCGCGGACACCGCCTGCTCTTCTCCGTGCTCCAGCAGATCGGGCAACGCCGACTGCAGGACCTCGGCCGCCTCGGCGGTACGGTCGTCCCGCGCGTACGCCCGCGCCAGCATCAGCCGCGCCTGTGCCCCGCCATCGGCGCTGAGTCCGGCCTGGTCGAACCAGTGGGCGCCGGACAGGGCGTGCTCGGCCGCCTCCCGCTCCGCGTCGCCGCGGCGCAGCAGGACGTCCGCGAGGGTCAGCCGGATGGCTCCCTGCGCTTCGGCGTCGGTGACCTCGGCGGCATGTTCCAGGCCCGACCGCGCGGCTGCCTCCGCCTCGTCCGGCCGGCCCAGCGACATCAGAACCCCGGCCCGCAGCGACAACGGGTCGACCGCCTCCCAGGGACGGCCGGCCTTGACCGCACGCGCGGCGGCGGACGCCAGCAGCACCACGGCCCGGTCGGGGTCGCCCTGAGACAGGGCGAGGCGGCCCAGCATCTCCTCCGCCTCCGCCGCGAGGTCGGGCACCGTGCCTTCGTACGCGTCGACGAAGTCGGTCAGCTCCGCCACGACCTCATCGTGGCCGTGCGCCCGGTCGTGTCCGTGGTCGTGCCCGTGGTCGTGGGGCGCTTCGAGCGAGCGCAGGTACGACTCCACGCGGATCACCGAAAGCTCCACCAGGGCGATCCGCCGGGTCCGCGACGGCTCGGCGGGGTCGAGCGCCTCGGCGGCCCGCGCCGCCACCCGGAACAGAGCCCGGATCTCCGCAGGCGCCGCCCCGGACCGGGCGGCCACGCCCGCCAGCCGCAGTTCCGCCAGGGCGGCGCGCTCCGTCCGGCCGAGGGCCCGGTAGGCATCCCGCACCGCCGCCAGCAGTTCGGGGGCCTCCTCGTCCCCGCGTCGCGCGGCCGCCAGCGCCCGGTGGTCCGCCAGGTCGGCCGAGACCAGTGGATCGGGCTCCGGCCGCGCGTCCAGCCGTACGGCCACCTCCGCCCACAGCGCGTCCATGCCCGGATGCCCCAGGTCGCGGGCCCGCCGGGCACGCTCCACCAGCTCGGAGAAGCCGGACGGGGACGCCAGTACGGTCGCAGCGGGATCGGGCAGCCGATCGGGCACGGGCGCGACAGCGGCCCTGTCGCGCGGCAGCACCGCGCTGCGCACCCCTAACGGGAGTACACCGAGCAGTGGTTCCCGCCCGATCCGGTCCTGGAACCGGTCCGAGATCCGGGTGGTGCCGTTGCGGTCGTCGAAGCGCCGGGCGATGTCGAGGGAGCCCGCGTACAGCACCGCGTACAGCTCGGAGACAGAGCGGGGGATTCCCTCGTAGGGGACGGCAGGACTCCCGCCGTGTCCCAGCTCCTCCAGGCGGCGCAGCAGGACCAGGATGCCGCCGTGGAAGGCGAGCTGGTCGTCGACGTTGACGAGCGGGCCGACGTGGCCCGCGTGCTCGGCCAGGATTTCCAGGCCGCGGGACTCGTTGCCGGTGAGCGCGCAGAACTCGATGTGCTTGCCGATCGTCGGCAGCAGGCTCTCGTTGCCGCGGGCCATGCGGTAGCCGCGCAGGTGGTGGGAACGGGCTTCGTCGCTCCGGCCGAGCCGGAGCAGCGGCAGCAGTGAGGTGGCCAGGACCCGGTGGGGTTCTTCCGCGCAGGTCAGATCGCCCGCGAGAACGGGCTTCCAGAGCTCCAGGGCCTCGGAGTCGTCGCCGTGCAGGACGGCGTACTGTCCCTGGCTGTTGAGCTCGCAGGCCTGACAGTCGCTCATGTCGTCGCGGTCCGCCGCCAGCCAGCGCCCGAAGGCCCGCTCGGCGCGTTCGTCGTCGCCGGTCATGTGGGCGAGCCACAGCTCGGCCTCGCGCACGGGCCGCTCGCTGTAGCCCGCGACCCGGTACCGGCGCTCCATCTCTTCCAGCCAGCCGACGGCCGACTCCAGCGGGATCCCCGGCGAGTCGGAGATCGCCGACGCCACCCACTTGAACTGCCAGAACAGTGAGTGGGCCTCCCATTCGGAGAAGGCGGCCGGGTCCTTGTCGTACTCCTGGAGCAGCCGGGCGAAGGGCACCAAGATCTTGGACGACTCGGAGCTGTAAAGGTAGGCGTTGATCAGGTTGTCGAGCGTCTCACGGAACAGGGCCCGGTCCCCGCTCGCCTCCGCGGCGCCGGCCAGGGCCTCGGCGTGCGCGTTGCGTGCGGAGCCGTTCGGCGATTCGCGGTTCTCGGCCAGCCCCTGCGCGATCTCTTCGCGGGTCGTCGTCACTTCTGGTCCTCCGCGGAGTCGGTCGAGTGGGTCGCCCATTCCAGGAGCCCGAGGAAGGCCCGGTTGAGCAGGGTGGAGTCGGCGGGTCGCAGCGGTCGCTGGGACATCAGCAGGGCCTGCCCGTACAGCGATTCGACGGCGGTTCCGGTCAGTTCCCCGTCGGGGAGCGTGGAGATCCGGCGGACCAGCGGGTTGTTGTGGTTGAGGACCAGCCGGGCACGGGGCGCGGAGCCACGCAGCGCCCCGAGGATGCCGCTCCACAGCGAGTCGGCGCTCTCCAGCGCGGCGGTCCGGTCGCGCTCCTGCCGTGCTTGGCGGTCGTCGAGGTAGAGCGCGGGTACGGAGACGGGCTGGAAGGCACGTAGCAGCACATCGCAGCCCAGGGGTTCCAGGCGGGTGCGTGCGGTGGCCAGGAAGGAGGCGAGCGCCAGCTCGGCGGAGGTCGGCACCTGGTCGAGGCGTTCGGTGACGGCTCCGGCGTCCAGCTCGCTGACCTTGAGCTCGGGGCGTACGGAGGGCAGGAGGGCCAGCAGGTCCGCGTCGTAGGTGTAGCCGGCGTTCACGACGCCGAGTCCGTGGGCCGAGGCGATCGGTGCGATCTGGCGGAACTCCTCGACGGTGCGCGTGAAGTGGATCTCCGTGTGGGCGGCCGTGAACTCCACGAGGCTCATCGAACCGTCGCTGGTCTCGAACGGCAGCCACGGCAGCATCAGGGCCAGCAGCTCGGAGTCGTGCCGCGCCATGGACTTCACACCGAGGTGGTGGACGCGCAGGAAGGCGGCCAGCCGCTCCGGGTCGCTCGCCGCGAGCTCGGCGAGCCAGCCGCGGATGCGGGTGCCCAAGGCGTCCCGTACGGCGGAAAGCGTCTCGTCGTCATAGAGGTTCTCGCGGGAGGCGGTGGGCCGCAGCGTGTCCGTGTCCAGGACGGCCCGCACGAAGAACGCCCAGTCCGGCAGCAGGTTGTCGGCACGGTCGGTCAGCAGCATGCCCTTGAGGTGGACGCGGTGTCCGGCCCGGTGGGCGGGGCTGGTCGGTTCGGGGAGGACGTACGCCACTCCGCGCACCCCGGCCACCGGCAGGTCGAGGTCGATGGTGTCGAGCGGGGTGAAGCCGAAGAGCTCCGCGCAGTGCCCGGCGAGCGCGACGCGGCGCGCGACCGGGGTCGGGAACGGCCGGTCCCACACGGCGGGCCGATCGGTGACGGTCCGGGGCTCGCCACCGAGGCCGTCGTCGAAGGTGATCTCGTAGGGCAGTAGGGAGCCGTAGTCGCGGGCCAGCTGTTCGACCTTGGCCGGAACGGTCCATTCGGCTGCCCCGGGACGGGCTTCCAGGACGACCGTGGTGCCGGGCTCGGGGCGCGCCGAGCGGGGCAGCTCGCGGATGGTGTACGAGCCGTCGTCCGTGGCCAGCCATTCGACGGGCGCGGCCTGAGGGTCGCGGGCGGACCGGGTGACGACGCGGATCTGGCGGGCGACGACGAAGCAGGCGAGCAGACCGATGCCGAACTGGCCGAGGAACTCCCGGCGGGCGGCCTCGAGGCCGTGCTCGCCGCCGCGCTTGGAACTGCGGCCGATGGTGGCGAGGAGGGAGTGGGCCTCGTCGGAGGTGAGGCCGATTCCACTGTCCTCGATGGTCACGCGCCCGTCAGATGCCGACAGCCGGATGCGGACCTTCGCATCAGGGTCGAGGGCGTTGCGGGCGGTGACCGCGTCCACGGCGTTCTGCAGCAGCTCGCGCACGTAGACGCGCGGACTGGAGTAGAGGTGGTGGGAAAGCAGGTCGACCAGGCCGCGCAGGTCGACTTGGAAGCTGTGGGGCGCGGGCGCGGCCGTGGACGGGGAGGGCGGTGTGGACGGGGACGTGGACGTCATAAGGCGTCACCTCGCGTGCGTTCAGGGGTGGTTCGGCGATCGCGAGGTTCCCCCCTCACAGATCCCGGAGTGGGAACAGAGTAGGGGGATGATCTGACAATTCCCCGGTGTTTTCATGCTGGGACAGTGCTATTGAAAACGGAGGAAGCCCGGCGGAACGGTTTCTACCAGCCACACGCCGTTAGCGCTGATCCGGAAGACGTGGCCGGCCGCGCGCATCGCCGCCGCGTCCACGCTGAGCACGACGGGCCGCCCGCGGCGCGCGCCGACCCGGGTCGCGGTCTCCCGGTCGGGCGACAGGTGCACGTGGTGGCGGGCCATCGGGCGCAGGCCCTCGGCGCGGATCGAGTCCAGGGCGGCGGTGACGGTGCCGTGGTAGAGGTACGCGGGCGGTTCCGCCTCCGGAAGATCCAGGTCCACGGCGATGGTGTGCCCCTGGCTGGCCCGGATGCGCGTTCCCTCGACCGCGAACCGCTGTTTGTCGTTGGTGGCCACGACGTGGTCGAGCTCGGAGCGGCTGACGGCGAAGCCGTGGTCGCCGGCCGCGCGCAGCAGGTCGTCGATCTCCACCCACCCGTGGGGGTCGAGCACCAGTCCGATCCGTTCCGGCTGGTGCCGGAGGTGCTTCGAGACGTATTTGGAAACCTTCACGGTGCGTCTGTCGTCCATGGCCCCAGCGTGCCCGGTCGGGCGCCCCCGCGGCAGCGATTTTCCGGGCGGCGGCAGGGGTGGACACCCTCTATCGCGATTCCAAGATACGGAATACATTTTCCGCTGCCACTTCTGCCCAAGGGGAGAAACCATGACAGCCCATACCTCTCTTCCACGCCGAGCGGCTGCCGAACTCATCGGCACCGCCGGTCTGCTCGTGGTCGTGATCGGTTCCGGAATCCAGGCCGCCGAACTCAGCCGCGACGCCGGTGTCGCCCTCATCGCCAACTCGCTCGCTTCGGCCATCGGCCTCGGACTGATCATCACGCTCCTCGGGCCGCTGTCCGGCGCACATCTCAACCCGGTGGTCACCCTCACGTCCTGGTGGGCCCGGCGTACCAGCGGCGAGGGTCTCGGCGGGCGGGAGGCGCTCGTCTACACGGCGGCGCAGACGGCCGGAGCCATCGGCGGCGCCGTCCTCGCGGAGGCCATGTTCGGGCGGATGCCGGGTACCTTCGCGACCCAGGTTCGCGACGGCGGCCATCTGCTGGTCGGCGAGGTGGTGGCCACCGCCGGGCTCGTCCTCGTCATCCAGGGGCTCGGGCGCACCGGGCGCACCAGGCTGATACCGGCCGCCGTCGCGGCGTACATCGCCGCCGCGATCTGGTTCACCTCCTCCGGCTCCTTCGCCAACCCGGCCGGCACCATCGGGCGAAGCTTCAGCGACTCCTTCACAGGTATCGCCCCGCAGTCGTTGCCCGGGTTCGTCGCCGCCCAGTTGCTCGGTGGGGCGGCCGGCCTGGCCCTCGCGGCCCTGCTGTACGGAAGGGCCCGGGCAACCGGCGGTACGAACGCACGCCCGGCCGCGGCCACGGAGGCGCCCACGGCGGTGGCGCTGGAAGCTGCGGTCGCCCGGGTGCCGGTCGTGGCGGCGGTCGTCGTGGGAGCGCCGGTCGTGGCGCCGGTCGTAGTGGACGTCGCGGTGGAGATGGAAGCCGTGGCCGAGTCCCTGGCCGAGACCGGAACGGTGGAGGGCACGGCCACCACCAAGGCGGATTACGAGACCATCGGTTGAGAAACGGTCCAGCCGTGGCCCGGTTGCCCACAGGAAGAGCCGGTTGTCCACAGCCGTTTGGGCATGTTTTGACGGCAAACGCGCGTTCGCCCTGTGGACTACCGGCCGAGCGGCACCGGACACCACCGGCCGCGCGCCACCCGGCGCCGCCGACCGATCGGCACCCGACTCTACCGCTCGCCCCGGCGCGCCAGATCGTTCATGGTCCGGGCCTGGAGCTCCCGCTCCGTCGCGGCCCGGACGAACTCCGCCACGTGCTCGGCGCCCACCAGCTCCTGCACGGCCCGCACCGTCCCGGCCGGCAGCGCCACGGGCGACGGCCCCGCCGGCTGAGCCGCTCCGGGAGTCCCGAGATGCCGCTGTAGGTGGCGGGTCGCGAACAGTCTCATCGCCCGCGCCAGTTCGGCATCGACCGTCTGCTGGGCCAGCGGCCGCAGCCGCCGTACCATCGTGGCCGCCTCCGCGGCGTCGGCGTCCGTGGGCGGTACCTCGCCGAGGTAGCGCGCGAAGACGTGCTCGGTGGTGAAATCCAGGAACCGCGAGGCTATGTGTTCCACCTGCCCCCGCAGCTCCCGCAGGTGCCCGGTGATCGCCGTCAGCGGCACCCCGGCCGCGTACAGCTCGGCGGCCACCGCCAGCTCCTGGGGGGAAGGCACCAGGAACTGGTCCGGCCGGTCGGGGATGCGCTCCAGCACTCCCAGCTCGCAGGCCTCGCCCACCGCGTCGTCGTCCGGCCTGCCGCCGAACCGCTCGTTCAGCTCCTCCCGGGATATCCGGGCGGCCTCCTCGTCGGTCCACGGCCCGTGCACCTCGGCGACGAGTCCCAGAACGCCGCCCAGCCCGCGCCCGGCGTCCCACGCCTCCAGCAATTCCTTGATGGAGGCCAGGGTGTAGCCGCGGTCCAACAGGTCCGCGATCTGGCGCAGGCGCGCCAGGTGCGTGTCCCGGTAAACGTTGGAGCGGCCCCTCCGCTCCGGCTTCGGGAGCAGACCGCGGTCCTGGTACGCCCGGATCGTGCGCACCGTGGCCCCACTGTGGTGCGCCAGATCCTCGATCCGGTACTCGGCTACCGTCTGCTCGGACAATCCCGGCTCCCTACGACATCGCGGCTCGGCCGACCGCGCCCGCCGCGGTCCGGGCGGCGGGCGAAGCCGCGAGGTACTCGACCGCCCTGCGCAGCGAGCCCTCCTGCGAGGGATGGTACGACCGCCGGAAGTAGCGGGGTATGGCCGTGCCGAGCTCTCTCCACGTGGGCAGCAGTCCCTTGGCTACCGCCTGGTTGTGCCCGCAGAGCGAATAGCCCGGCCGCCCGCCCGTCTCCGGGTCGTTGCGCATGAGGTACGAAGCGCCCCATACCCACAGCCAGGCCAGCATCGGCGCGACCACGACCATCCCCTCGATCCGCCGCGCGTACCGGGGCAGGCCGGAGCCGCCGCAGTGCTGGTACATGTCGAAGGCGACGGAGCGGTGCTCCACCTCCTCGGCTCCGTGCCAGCGCAGAAGGTCCAGCATGACCTCGTCCGCGCCGGCCCGGTCGAGGCCCTCCGCGCGCAGCACCCAGTCCCCGAGCACCGCCGTGAACTGTTCGATGGCGGCGACGATCGAGAGCCGGAAGCGCAGCCACTCCTGGGCGGTGACGGGCGCCCCGAACGGCGGCGTCTGGCCCAGCAGCCCCCCGAAGAGGAAGTCGACGTGCCGCGTGTACGCCTCCGTCGGCAACCCCTGCTCGGCGAGGTGGTCCAGTACGTAGGAGTGCTGCACGCTGTGCGTGGCCTCCTGGCCCATGAACCCCTTGACGTCCTTTCGCAGCTCCGGGTCGGTGACCAGCGGCAGTCCCTCCTTGAAGACCTGCACGAACCACCTCTCACCGGCGGGCAGCAGCAGGTGCAGCACGTTGATCACGTGGGTGGCGGCGGGCTCGCCGGGTATCCAGTGCAGGGGGGTGGACTTCCAGTCGAAGGCCACCCGGCGGGGAGTGATCGCGTACGGGCCCAAGCGCCGGCCCCCGCCCGTGCCCGAGAAGCCCACGGCCGAGGAGCCCATGGCCGCGGAGTCCGTGCCCGACGAGCCCGTGTCCGACGAGCCCGGGCCGGATCCCGCCGCCGGGCTCACATCCGCGCTCCCGTCCGGGTTCACAGCGGGGGCTCCAGCTTCGCGAAGGCCCGCAGGGTGCGCGGGGCGAAGCGGGACATCCACAGGGCCCCCTTGGACTCGGGGGTCACCGGTACCACGGCCTCGTTGCGCACCACGGCCCGCAGGATCGCGTCGGCGACCTTCTCCGGCGGGAAGTTGCGCAGGCCGTAGAGCCGCGAGGAGCGTTCCTGCCGGCGCTTCTCCTCGGCCTCGTCCACCCCGGCGAAGCGCGAGGTGGCGGTGATGTTGGTGTTGACGATGCCGGGGCAGATGGCGGAGACACCGATCGACTTCGCCGCCAGCTCCGCCCGCAGGCACTCGGACAGCATCAGCACCGCGGCCTTCGAGGTGCTGTAGGCGGGCAGGGTCTTGGAGGGCAGGTAGGCGGCCGCGGAGGCGGTGTTCACGATGTGCCCGCCCTGCCCGCGCTCCGCCATCTGCCTGCCGAAGATGCGGCAGCCATGGATGACACCCCACAGATTGACGTCGAGGACCCTCTTCCAGTCCTCGGCGCTGGTGTCGAGGAAGGCTCCGGACAGGCCGATCCCGGCGTTGTTGACCAGGACGTCCACGATTCCGTACTCGGCGGCGACCCTCGCCGCGAGCTTCTCCATCGCCTGCTCGTCGCTGACGTCCACGCATTCGCCCCAGGCTTCGGGGGCTCCGACGAGCCGGGCCATCTCGGCCGTCCGCGTCGCGCCCCCGCCGTCCCGGTCCACGGCCACCACCCGGGCCCCCGCCTCGGCGAACGCGAAGGCCGTGGCCCGGCCGATGCCGCTGGCCGCGCCGGTGACCAGGACGAGCTGGCCGCCGAAGCGGTCCGCGTACTTGCCCGGAGCCCGCTGCTCCGGCGCCCGCGCCGCGGGCTCCTCCCGGGTGGTGACGAAGTCGGTGATCCACGCGGCGAGCTGGTCCGGCCGACTCCGCGGCACCCAGTGCTTGGCGGGCAGGGTCCGCCGCACCAGATCCGGGGCCCATCGCTCCAGATCGTCGTACAGGCGCTCGGACAGGAAGGCGTCCCCGGTCGGGGTGATCAGCTGCACCGGCACGTGCGCGTAGGCGTCGGCACGCGGCCGGCGCAGGCGGGGCCGGACGTTGTCGCGGTAGAGCCAGGCGCCGCGCGCCGCGTCCGTGGGCAGCGACGCCGTCGGGTACGCACCGGACGGAACCTTCTCCAGGCGCTGGAGGATGGCCGGCCAGTGCTTGCCTAGCGGACCGCGCCAGGCGAGCTCCGGCAGCACGGGAGTGTGCAGCAGGTACACGTACCAGGACTTGGCGCCCTGGCCGAGCAGCTGCGCGGTCCGGCGCGGGGTGGGCCGCGTCATCCGCTTCTTGATCCAGTGCCCGAAGTGGTCCAGGGAGGGGCCCGACATCGAGGTGAAGGAGGCGATCCGGCCCTCGGTACGGGCGACCGTCGCGAACTCCCAGCCCTGAACGGAGCCCCAGTCGTGGCCGACCAGATGCACCGGCCGGTCGGGGCTGACCGCGTCGGCGACCGCCAGGAAGTCGTCCGTCAGCTTCTCCAGGGTGAACCCGCCGCGCAACGGCTGCGGCGCGGTGGAGCGCCCGTGGCCGCGTACGTCGTACAGCACCACGTGGAAGCGCGTCGCGAGCCGCTCGGCGACCTCTGACCACACCTCTTTGCTGTCCGGGTAGCCGTGCACCAGCACGATGGTCGGCCGCCCCGCCTCGCCGAGCTCGGCGACGCACAGCTCGACCCCGCCGGTGCTCACCCAGCGCTCGCGCGCGCCCGCCAGTCCCGCCGGTCCTGCCCCGCTCGTCCCGCTCATGCCGTCTTCTCCTCAGCCCAGCGCCGCACGTGCGGCAGATCGTCGTCCAGCCAGAACGCGCTCTCCTCGGGATCCCGGGAGTCGGTGACCACCAGGATCTCCTCGAACTTCGCGCCGGTGCCCCGGAAACCCAGGTGCGGTTCCACCGCCCACAGGCCGGGCTGGGGCGGGTGGTCGGAGAAGCGGTACGGGCTCCACAGCGGGGACCAGCCCTCACGGTGCCCGTGCAGGGCGTCACCCGCCAGCCCCTTCAGGGACTGGGTGCCGAAGCCGAACGCGGTGGGCGACCAGCGCCGCTCCTTGACCCGGTCGATCTTGTGCGCGATCACGCCGAAGGGGTAGGCGCGGTGACGGTTGGCGTAGCCCTGCCGCGTCATCAGCCGCTCGACGTTCTCGTAGATCTCGCGCAGGGGGCGGCGCTCGCGCACCTGCTCCAGGATCAGCACGCGGTGCGCGTGCAGATCGGACATCAGACGGTCCTGGACCGGGTTCAGCCCGAGGCTGCCCGAGTAGCCCACGTCGGCCGCGTAGCCCTTGAAGACCGGCGCCATGTCGAGGATGAACGGCATCCCCGGCTCCAGCTTCCGGTTCGTCGGGAAGAACTGCAGCGGGATCCTGAAGTTCGCGAAGGCGGTGCGGTCGCCGAACCAGGCGAAGGGGAGGTGGAACCAGTCGCGCACGCCCCGCTCGCGCAGCCATTCGCGCTGCATCCGCGCGGCCTCCCGCTCGGTCATTCCGGGCCGCAGCTGCGCGGCGACGGCCTCCGCGCACTCGTACGAGAGCCGTTGCACTTCCCTGAACCCGCGCAGTTCGGGGGTGAGTTGCGCGGTGCGTTGCTTGGTGTCCCCAGCCATGCCAGCAGTCCGTCCCTGTAGCCGTACGCGCCCGTAACTTGACACTGATGAATGTGACAATGACTGGAGATCACGTCAAGGCCCGTGCACGGACCTGTGGACAAACTTGTCCGGGTCACATCAGCCTCCAGTACGGGTATGTACGCCTGAAGGCGGAGACGGGAGCCAACTCAAGGTCTGACGATTCGCGGGGCCCGGACCACTAACGTCGAACCCGTGACTGTCATCGCGACCGAAAGCCTGAGCAAGCGGTACCCCCGAGTGACCGCCCTCGACCGGCTCTCCCTGGACATCGGGCCTGGTGTTACCGGCCTCGTGGGTGCCAATGGAGCCGGCAAGTCCACGCTGATCAAGATTCTGCTGGGACTGTCCCCCGCCACCGAGGGCAGTGCCGCCGTGCTCGGCCTCGACGTCACCACGCATGGCAGCGCCATCCGTGAACGCGTCGGCTACATGCCCGAGCACGACTGCCTGCCACCCGACGTCTCGGCCACCGAGTTCGTCGTCCACATGGCGCGCATGTCCGGCCTCCCGCCGACCGCCGCCCGTGAACGCACCGCCGACACCCTGCGCCACGTCGGACTGTACGAAGAGCGCTACCGCCCCATCGGTGGCTACTCCACCGGCATGAAGCAGCGCGTCAAGCTCGCCCAGGCGCTCGTCCACGACCCGCAGCTGGTTCTCCTCGACGAGCCCACCAACGGCCTCGACCCGGTCGGCCGCGACGAGATGCTCGGACTGATCCGCCGGATCTACACGGACTTCGGCATCTCCGTCCTGGTCACCTCCCACCTCCTCGGCGAGTTGGAGCGGACCTGCGACCACGTCGTGGTCGTAGACGGGGGCAAGCTGCTGCGCTCCAGCTCCACCAGCGACTTCACCCAGAGCACCGCGACCCTCGCCGTCGAGGTGACCGACTCCGACGAGCACCCGGACGGCACGGCCGCCCTGCGCAAGGCGCTCACCGGGGTGGGGCTCACCCTCCATGCCGGAGAGGAACAGGGCCTGCCCGGGGCCGGCCACGTCCTCCTCGTCGAGGCCACCGGAGACCAGACCTACGACACCGTCCGCGACACCGTCGCCGACCTGGGCCTCGGCTTGGTGCGCATGGAGCAGCGCCGCCACCACATCGCGGAGGTCTTCCGCGACAACGACCAGTCCGTCCCCGGCGGCCAACCCGTCCCCGGCGGCCAGCCCGTCCTCGGCGACCGGCCCGTCCACACCGCCCAGCAGAAGGGAGCCGGTTCCGATGGCGCCTGACACCTCGACCCAGATCCACAACATCGGCTACCGGTCCTACGACGGGGCCCGGCTCGGCCGCTCCTACGCCCGCAAGTCGCTGTTCTCGCAGTCCCTGCGCGGCGCGTACGGGCTCGGCCGCTCCGCCAAGTCCAAGGTCCTGCCGATGATCCTCTTCGCGGTGATGTGCGTTCCCGCGCTGATCCTCGTAGCGGTGGCCATCACCGTTCCCGGCAGCACCGAACTGCCGATCAAGTACACGACGTACGCCCTGACCACGCAGGTGGTCATTGGTCTCTTCCTCGCCTCCCAGGCACCCCAGTCGGTCTCCCGTGACCTGCGGTTCAAGACGGTGCCGCTGTACTTCTCGCGGCCGATCGAGCGGGTCGACTACGTCGTGGCCAAGTTCGCGGCCATGGCCTCGGCCCTGTTCATCCTCACCGCCACACCGCTGCTGATCATGTGGATCGGCTCGCTGCTGGCGAAGTTCGACTTCGGCGACCAGACCAAGGGATTCGGGCAGGGACTGGTGTCGGTACTTCTGCTGTCGCTGCTCTTCGCGGGCCTCGGCCTCATCATGGCCGCGCTCACCCCCCGCCGAGGGTTCGGCGTCGCCGCGATCATCGCCGTGCTTCTGATCCCCTACGGAGCGGTGACCGCCGTCCAGGGCATCGCCTACAGCACCGGCAACACCGGGGCCATCGACTGGATGGGCCTGTTCTCCCCGATCACCCTGATCGACGGCATCCAGACCGCGTTCCTCGGCGCCACCTCCGCCTTCCCCGGCGGTGAAGGCCCCACGGCCGGCACCGGCTTCGTCTACCTGCTCGTCGCCCTCGGCCTCATCGCCGGCTCCTACGCCGCTCTGATGGCCCGCTACCGGAAGGCCGGGCTGTGACCATCATCGACATCGACCACACGTCCCGCTGGTTCGGGAACGTCGTCGCCGTCAACGACGTGACCATGCGCATCGGCCCGGGAGTCACCGGACTGCTGGGCCCCAACGGCGCCGGAAAGTCCACGCTCATCAACATGATGGGCGGCTTCCTGGCCCCCTCCACGGGCACGGTCACGATCGACGGCACGCAGATCTGGCGCAACGAGCAGGTCTACAAGCAGATCGGCGTCGTGCCCGAGCGCGAGGCCATGTACGACTTCCTCACCGGCCGCGAGTTCGTCGTCGCCAACGCCGAACTGCACGGGCTCGACGATGCGGCCGCCCAGCGGGCACTGGCCACCGTCGAGATGGAGTACGCCCAGGACCGCAAGATCTCCACGTACTCCAAGGGCATGCGCCAGCGCGTGAAGATGGCCTCCGCCCTGGTCCACGACCCGGCCGTGCTGCTCCTCGACGAGCCGTTCAACGGCATGGACCCCCGCCAGCGCATGCAGCTCATGGACCTGCTGCGGCGCATGGGAGACGCCGGCCGCACCGTGCTGTTCTCCTCGCACATCCTGGAGGAGGTCGAGCAGCTGGCTTCCCACATCGAGGTGGTCGTCGCCGGCCGGCACGCCGCCTCGGGCGACTTCCGCAAGATCCGCCGCCTGATGACGGACCGCCCCCACCGCTACCTCGTCCGCTCCTCCGACGACCGGGTCCTCGCAGCGGCCCTGATCGCCGACCCGTCCACGGCCGGTATCGAGGTCGACCTGAAGGAAGGCGCCCTGCGCATCCAGACCGTCGACTTCGGGCGCTTCACCGAGCTGCTGCCGCGGGTCGCCCGCGCGCATGGCATCCGGCTGCTCACGGTCTCGCCCTCCGACGAGTCCCTCGAGTCGGTCTTCTCCTACCTCGTCTCGGCCTGAAGGAGCTGGCACCCATGTACAACCCCACCGTTGCCCGGCTCACCTACCGGGCCCTGCTCGGCCGCCGCCGCGCGCTGATCCTGTTCCTGCTCCCGGCCCTGCTGATCGTCATCGCCATCGCCGTCCGTGCCCTCACCGGAGTGGACGACAAGGTCGCCGCCGACCTGCTCGGCGGCTTCGCCCTGGCGACGATGGTCCCGCTGATCGGCGTCATCGCCGGCACCGGCGCCATCGGCCCGGAGATCGACGACGGATCGATCGTCTACCTGCTCTCGAAGCCGGTGAAGCGCCCGACGATCATCATGACCAAGCTGATCGTCGCCATCGCCGTCACCATGGCCTTCTCCGCGATCCCCACCTTGATCGCCGGCTTCATCCTCAACGGCAACGGCCAGCAGATCGCCATCGCCTACACGGTCGCGGCCCTCGTCGCCTCGATCGCCTACAGCGCGCTGTTCCTGCTGCTGGGTACCGTCAGCAGGCACGCGGTCGTCTTCGGCCTCGTCTACGCGCTGATCTGGGAGTCGCTCTTCGGCAGCCTGGTCTCGGGCGCCAAAACCCTCAGCGTCCAGCAGTGGGCCCTGTCCCTCGCAGAGAAGGTCGCGGGTGAGGGGTACGTCGACGCCACCGTCGGCCTGCCCACCGCCGTCGTCCTGCTCGTGGTGGTGACCGTCGGAGCCACCGTCTACGCGGGCCAGAAGCTGCGCCGCCTCACCCTGGCCGGCGAGGAGTAGGCCCCGGCCGACCCCGGCACACCGCTGTGACCTTGTGCCCCGCCCGGCCCACCGGCCAGGCGGGGCACAGCTGCGCGCGTCATCATCGGTGCATGATCGAGCACGCCGAGCCCGAGCCGTCCAGGCCCCTGCGGTCCTGGATACGCTCCTCGCCCGGAACGCACATCTGGCTGCTGATCATCGCCGTCACCAGCGTCGTCGTCGTCATCGCGCCCGACCGGGTGGACCACGTCCTGCTCCACCGCAACAGCAGCAATCTCCACCAGCTCGTCCAGCATCCGGTCCGGGCGCTCCTCAGCAGCGCCTTCTGGATCGAGAACCCTGCCTCGCTCCCGCTCTACGCACTGCTCTTCGAGGTCTTCCACGCCCCCGTCGAACGCTGGCTCGGCACCCTGCGCTGGCTCCTGATCGTCGCGACCGCCCACATCGTCGCCACCCTGGTCAGCCAGAAGGCCCTCCTGATGGCCATTCAGGACCACCGAGCCCCGCGAACCATGACCCATGTCGTCGACATCGGCGTCAGCTACGGCCTGGCGGCGGCCGCGGGCGTGCTTACCTACCGGCTGCCCGGTCCCTGGAAATGGTTCTACCTCGCCGGTGTGGTCGCCTTCTTCGGGCTCCCCCTCGCCACTGGCGGGAACTTCACCGACCTCGGTCATGCCATCGCCCTTGCGGTCGGCCTGCTGGCGTGGCCACTCACCCGCCGCCCTGTTTCACGTGAAACGCGACCCCTGTTTCACGTGAAACAGGGGTAGGCCGTCTCGTCGGCACGGGTTTTGGCTTCCCAGCGGCCGCGGCCTGTCGGCGTCGCCGCCGGATTCACGGCTGATGCGCGGAAATTCGCTGGTACGGGGCATCCGCCCGGGGCAGAGTGAGCCGTGCGGGGATCAACAAGAGGTCCGGGGCAGCCGCTTCGAGCGCGCCTTCCGGCGCGGGCCGCCCCGGACCTCTTCTCCCTCGTACCGGCTAAGCGGCACCCAGCAGGCGTTCCAGCACCACCGCGATGCCGTCCTCCTCGTTGGAGGTCGTCACCTCGTCCGCCACGGCCTTGAGCTCCGGATGGGCGTTGGCCATCGCCACCCCGTGCGCGGCCCAGCCGAACATGGGGATGTCGTTGGGCATGTCGCCGAAGGCGATCGTCTCCGCAGCCTTCACTCCCAGCCGGCGTGCGGCCAGCGACAGACCGGTGGCCTTGCTCAGGCCGAGCGGAAGGATCTCCACCACGCCCGGACCCGCCATCACGATGTCGACCAGGCTGCCCACGGTCTGCCTGGCCGCCTTGACGAGTGCGTCGTCGTTCAGGCCCGGGTGCTGGATGTACAGCTTGTTCAGCGGTGCGGTCCACACCGCGGTGGTGTCCTCCAGGTAGACGGCCGGGAGGCCCTCCTGCACCTGGTAGCCGGGTCCGATCAGGACTTCGCCGTCGACCCCGTCCCGACTGGCCGCCAGGGCGAGCGGACCGATCTCGGCCTCTATCTTCGACAGCGCCAGGCCGGCCAGCTGCCGGTCCAGCGTCACGGAGGTCAGCAGCCGGTGCGCACCCGCGTCGTATACCTGGGCGCCCTGCCCGCACACGGCGATCCCCTTGTACCCGAGGTCGTCCAGTACGTGCCGGGTCCAGGGCACGGCACGGCCGGTGACGATGATGTGTGCCGCGCCGGCCGCGGTGGCGGCGACGAGTGCTTCGCGAGTGCGTTCCGAGACGGTGTCGTCGCCACGCAGCAGGGTGCCGTCGAGGTCCGTCGCGACGAGCTTGTACGGGAACGGGGCCGGGCTCACTTGTTGATCGGCTCCAGGACCTCGCGGCCGCCGAGGTACGGGCGGAGTACCGGGGGCACCCGGACCGAGCCGTCGGCCTGCTGGTGGTTCTCCAGGATCGCGACGATCGTGCGCGGTACGGCGCACAGGGTGCCGTTCAGCGTCGACAGCGGCTGGGTCTTCTTGCCGTCGCGGTAGCGGATCGACAGACGGCGGGCCTGGAAGCCGTCGCAGTTCGACGCGGAGGTCAGCTCGCGGTACTTCCCCTGAGTCGGGATCCACGCCTCGCAGTCGAACTTCCGCGAGGCGGAGGCACCCAGGTCACCAGTGGCGACGTCGATCACCTGGAAGGGCAGCTCCAGGGCGGTGAGCCACTGCTTCTCCCATTCCAGGAGGCGCTGGTGCTCGGCCTCGGCGTCCTCCGGTGCGACGTACGAGAACATCTCGACCTTGTCGAACTGGTGGACGCGGAAGATGCCGCGGGTGTCCTTGCCGTACGTGCCGGCCTCGCGGCGGAAGCAGGGGGAGAAACCGGCGTACCGCAGCGGCAGCTTGTCGGCGTCGATGATCTCGTCCATGTGGTACGCGGCGAGGGCGACCTCGGAGGTGCCGACGAGGTAGTAGTCGTCCTTCTCCAGGTGGTACACGTTCTCCGCGGCCTGGCCGAGGAAGCCGGTGCCCTCCATGGCCCGCGGGCGGACCAGGGCCGGGGTCAGCATCGGGATGAAGCCGGCCTCGGTGGCCTGCGCGATGGCCGCGTTGACCAGCGCCAGCTCCAGCAGGGCGCCCACGCCCGTCAGGTAGTAGAAGCGCGAACCCGACACCTTGGCGCCACGCTCGACGTCGATCGCGCCCAGCGACTCGCCCAGCTCGAGGTGGTCCCTGGGCTGGAAGCCCTCGGCGGCGAAGTCGCGGATGGTTCCGTGCGTCTCCAGGACGGTGAAGTCCTCCTCGCCGCCGACCGGGACGTCCACGTGGACGATGTTCCCGAGCCGCAGTAGGAGCTGCTTGGCAGCCTCGTCCGCCTCGTTCTGTTCGGCCTCGGCCGCCTTGACGTCCTGCTTGAGCTGCTCGGCCCTCTTCAGCAGCTCCGCCCGCTCCTCCGGGGAGGCCTTCGGGATGAGCTTGCCGAGCGACTTCTGCTCATTGCGCAGTTCGTCGAAGCGCATGCCGGAGGACCTGCGGCGCTCATCGGCGGAGAGCAGTGCGTCGACGAGCTCGACGTCCTCTCCACGGGCGCGCTGCGAGGCGCGGACACGGTCAGGGTCTTCACGGAGCAGCCGAAGGTCAATCACCCCTCCAGGCTACCGGGCTGGAGTTCCGGGGATCACACCGATATTACGCTGCGTGTCACTATGTCCCAATTGCCGCTATTGGATAAGTCTTGACGCTCGACTGGAAGGGGCCCCTCTCCGGCGGTCGATAAATGTCGCGCCATTCCCTGAAATGGGGCATGAGGGTGGTGGCCGGGCGGGTTCTGAGCAGGGCGAGAGGCGGTTCTTTGTCCACAGGAATTGCCGCTGGGGCCAGCTTATCCACAGGCTGTGTGTCGCCTCTGTGGACACCGGAATAGATCAATCCCACTCGGCGGTCGGTCGGGTCGAATCAGGGTTCAAACCACCCTCACACACTCATTCGGGTGGGAATGCCTCGCCCCAAAGAGTTGATTCGCGATGTACGGGTGACGCCGTTCACCCTCCGCTCCCCAGCGCGAAACCTTAGTCTCCAGCCGATTTGTCGACCTTGTCGTCCTGTCCTGTCGACTTGTCCCCAGGTTGCCCCCCACCCTGTGGATAACTCTGTGGACAGGGGACGAAGTCCTACGCCCGGCCGTCGAGGCAGCGTGCCAGCCAGTCGGAGGCAGCCGTGAAGTCGCCTTCCGAGGTGCCCGGCCGGGCAGCCCGAACGTCACTCAGAGCGACGCCGGCCCGCGGGTAGGAACCGAGGAAGCGCACCTGCGGGCAGGTGCGCTTGAGGCCCATGAGGGCCTCGCTGACCCGCCGGTCGGAGATGTGGCCCTCGGCGTCGACGGCGAAGCAGTAGTTGCCGATGCCCTCGCCGGTCGGCCGGGACTGGATCAGCATCAGGTTCACACCGCGCACGGCGAACTCCTGGAGGAGCTCCAGCAGGGCGCCGGGGTGGTCGTCGGCGAGCCAGAGTACGACGGAGGTCTTGTCGGCGCCGGTCGGCGCGGCGGGCCGGGCCGGGCGTCCGACGAGCACGAACCGGGTCTCCGCGTTCTCCGCGTCGTGGATATCGGTGACCAGCGGGACGAGCCCGTACGTGGCGGCCGCGAACTCGCCGGCGAAGGCGGCGTCGAAACGGCCTCCCTGGACGAGCCTGGCGCCGTCCGCGTTGGACGCCGCCGACTCCCACACGGCGTCGGGCAGGTTCGCCCGCAGCCAGTTGCGCACCTGCGGCTGGGCCACCGGGTGCCCGGTGACCGTCTTGACGTCCGACAGGGTGGTTCCGGGCCGCACGAGCAGCGCGAAGGCGATGGCCAGCCGCACCTCGCGGTAGATGATCAGCGGCTCGCCCGAGGCCAGTTCGTCGAGCGTGGCGGTGACGCCGCCCTCCACCGAGTTCTCGATCGGGACGAGCGCGGCCGCGGCCTCACCGTTGCGCACCGCGTCCAGGGCGGCCGGCACCGAGACCATCGGGACCAGTTCCCTGGTTGCGGCTTCCGGCAGCGTGCGGAGGGCGGCCTCGGTGAAAGTGCCCTCGGGGCCGAGATAGGTGAAGCGCGTGGCCGTCATGTGATCAGCCTAGTGCCGGGGTGCTTCGCGCCGGGGTGCCGTTCACCCTTCGAGAAGCCGCTGCCCCACGTACTCCCCGGGACGGGGAGCGGGCGGTACGGCGTACAGGCCGCTGGACTCGTGCCGGATGAACTCCGATAGCGCGTCCCCCCGGTCGAGTTTGCGCTGGACCGGTACGAACCCGCGCAGCGGATCGGCCTGCCAGCAGACGAAGAGGAGGCCCGCGTCGGGGGCGCCGTCGGGGCCGATCCCGTCGTGGAAGGAGAACGGGCGCCGCAGCATGGCGGCCCCGCCGTTCTGTTCGGGCGCGGAGATCCGAGCATGGGCGTTGGCCGCGATAACCGGCTTCCCGTCGGCTCCGATCTTGGTGAGCTCCGGCTCGGTGGTCTCGCCGCCACCGGTCAGCGGGGCGCCGGTGGCTTTGGTCCGGCCGATCACCTGTTCCTGCTGGACGAGGGACTGCTTGTCCCAGTCGTCGAGGAGCATGCGGATGCGCCGGACGACCGCGTACGAGCCCCCGGCCATCCAGGCGTGCTCGGCCGGCCCGGGGCCCGTGCCGGGGACGAAGACGCGCCTGTCGAAGTCGGGCTCGGCCGGCTTCGGGTTCCCGGTGCCGTCGATCTGCCCCATGAGGTTGCGGGCGGTCATCGGGGTGCCGGTGGCCCCTGGAGACCGGTTGAATCCGTTCATCTGCCAGCGGACGCGGGCGGCCTGCCCGGCGTCCTTCTGCAGGGCTCGCAGGGCGTGGAAGGCCACGAGTCCGTCGTTCGCGCCGATCTGAACCCACAGGTCACCGTTGCTGCGCCGCTCGTCGAGCCGGTCGGAGGAGAAGTCCGGCAGCGCGTCGAGGGCGCCGGGGCGGCGGGCGGTGAGGCCGGTGCGCTCGAAGAAGGAGTGGCCGAAGCCGAAGGTGACGGTGAGGGAGGACGGCCCGGCGTCGAGGGCGATGCCCGTGTCCGAGTCCGGGGCGTTCTCGCCCGCCATGAGCATCCGTGCGGTGTCGGACCACCGCCGCAGCAGTGCGGCGGCCTCCGTGAGACCCGCTCCGGCCGTGAGGTCGAAGGCGACGAGGTGTCCCTTGGCCTGCAGCGGCGTGGTGATGCCGGCCTGGTGGTCGCCGTGGAAGGCGACCTGGGTGGAGCCGAGGGAGGACAGGGTTCCGGCGGAGCCGCCGGCGGAGGCTGTTTCTGAACCGGCCGCTGCCGCGTGCGCGAGGGCGCCGCCGGCGGCGCCGAGCGCGAGCCCCGCGGCGCCCGCGGCGCCGACGGTGCCCAGCAGTCGGCGCCGGGAGATCTCGATGTCGGGGTTGCTTTCGGTCACGCTGATCAGCCGATCTTCACGGTCTTGTGGACGGTCGTCTGGTCGATGTCGGAGGTACGGACGGTCACATCGATGCGCCATTCGCCGGTCAGCGGAAGCTGTACCCCGGAGGCCGTCCAGTGCCCCGGCGCGGCGCGGTCGGGAACGAGCGGCAGCGGGCCGACGTCCTTGGCAGGAAGAGTGAAGGCGACCTTGACCTCGGGGAGGTCGAGCGGCTGGCCCTCGGGGGAGTCGGCCCAGATGTGGAAGGTGTTGGCGCCCACCCGGCCCGGGTCGAGTTCGATCCGGACATCGCCCTTGCCGCTCGGGCCGCCGGTGTCGAAGGGAAGGGTGATCTTGACCGCGCGATCCGGCACGGCGGTGGAGGTGGAGCCACGTCCGGCCTCCCGCTCCACGGCGCGGCCCGGCTCGGTGCTGGTGAGCACCGTGGTGACGGCCAGCAGGACCACGGCCACCCCCGCCTCGGCGAGCACGGAGCGACGCAGCCCGGTGCGGTCCGGCTCGGCGTCGCGGACCCGCTTCGCGCGGGCCGTCTCGACTGCGGCCTGCTGACGGGCGAGCTGGGCGGCGCGCTTGGGGTCGGACGAGACCGTGACGGCCTCTGTTTCACGTGAAACAGAGGCCGTTTCACGTGAAACACCGTGGGCCGTTTCACGTGGAACATCGAGCGGTGCAAGGGCCTGCGCATCCTCCCGGACAGCGCCCACAGGCGTGTCGAGCAGTCGGCCGGTCCACCGCCGGGACACGTAGGCGATGCCGACGAGAACGGCGACGAGACCGACCTTGAGCAGCAGCAGCCGCCCGTAGTCGGTGCCGGTCAGGGCGGACCAACTGCCGAGCTGGCGCCAGGACTGGTACACGCCGGTGACGACGAGCACCACCACGCTGACGAAAGCCACCTTCGAGAACCGCCGCACCGCCTCGCGTTCGATCCCGGGAACCTTGTACAGGGCGACGAGCAGGGAGGTGAGGCCGCCGAGCCAGGTCGCGACGGCGAGGAGGTGCAGGATGTCGGCGGGCATCGCGACCCCGGGCTGGATACCGGTGGAGGCGTGCTCGGAGAGAGCCCAGGTCGCCGCGATGCCGCCCGAGACCACGGCGCCGCCGATGCCCAGGCCGAAGGTGAGGTCGCTGGTGTCCTTGTCTTCCTCGGCGGTGCCGGACGCCTGCTGGCGCCGGGCGTAGACACCGAAGAGGACGGCGATGAACAAGGCGGCCGCTCCGAGAAGGAGCAGGCGGGAGACGAGTGAGGCCCCGGTCTTCGTCTCCAGGACGGTCCTCAGCCCGGCGAGGTCGAAGACGTCGGCGAACTGCCCGGACCCGGTGTACGGAGTGCGCAGCACCAGCATCGCGAGGGTGGCTGCGGCGAGGGTGACCCACGCCCGCACGACGAGTCTCTGGAGGGGGCGCTCAGCGGCGCCCCGGCGCCAGCAGAGCAGGATGAAGGCGGCGCCGCCGACGAGGACGGTGAAGCCGGCGTAGGCGGCGTAGCGCGCGACCCCGTACGCGATGCCGACCGGGCCGCCGCCCGCTTCCCGGGTGGGGAGCGTGACATTGGTGGCCGAGGGCGCGCCGATGGAGAAGGTGAAGGCGCCGGAGATCGGGTGGCTGTCGGCCGAGACGGCTTGCCAGGCGACGGTGTAGGTGCCCTCGGGCAGACCGGAGTTCAGGGCGGTGCCGTAGCGGATGATGTGCCCGCTGCACATGTCCCGCAGCTCACCGGTGTCCACCCGCCTGCCCTGCGGGTCCAGGACGCGGATGGAGTCGTCGCCCATGGCGACCTGTTCCGAGAAGGAGAGCGAGACCTGCGCGGGCGCCGTGGCGACCACCGCCCCTTCCTTGGGGTCGCTCGCGGTGAGTGCGGCGTGCGCCGCGGCCGGGGAGGCCGCGGTGAACAGGCTTGCCAGCAGGGCTGCGAGGACCAGCGCGAGCCGTGGCAGGAGTGCCGTGGCATGGGCGCGGGACGCGGAAGGTGCGGGGGCGGTGGCCGTCATGGCGTGTCGGTTCCTCGGTCCGTCAGTGGGCGTTGGAGTTCTGCGCGGTGTACGTCCGCTCCTTCACGTCGAGTTCGACCTTCACGGGGCCGGCCTTCTCGAAGCGCAGCTCGACGGTGACCTTCTCGCCGACCTTCGGGGTGCCCTTGAGGCCCATGAACATGACGTGGTTTCCGCCGCGCTCCAGCCGGAGCTCACCGTTGGCAGGCACGTCCAGTGACGGGACCTGCTGCATCTTCTGGTCCTTCGTCTCGTGGATCTGGAGATCGTCCGAGAGCGGGGAGGACGCGCCGGTGAGCTTGTCGGCGGTCGCGGAGCCGTTCTTGATGACCATGAACGCGCCGGCCATCTTGTCGTTGACGGGCTCGGGAACGAAGCCCTGGCTGACCTTCATCGCGGGCTTCTCCGCGTCGGAGGAACAGCCGGATATGGCGAGCGCGGCCGTCAGGGAGAGGGCGACGGCAAGGATGCGGGTGGGGCGGGCGTTCACGGGTTCTCTCCCTTGACGATCTTCGGCAGGTCCTTGGTGTAGTCGTCGACGGTGGTGCCTTCGCCGTAGAGGACGTAGCCCTCGTCGGTCTTGGGCGAGAACGCGATGACCTGTGCGCCGTGCATGGAGACGACGCTGCCGTCGGCCTCCTTCGTGGCGGCCTCGATACCGATGCCGAGCGAGCGCGCGGCCGCCTGGATGGCGGCGAAGTCCCCGGTCAGGCCGGTGAAGGCCGGATCCTGGGAGCGAAGCCACGCGCCGAGGGATTCGGGAGTGTCCCGATCGGGGTCGGTGGTGACGAAGACGACCTGGAGGTTGTCCTGGTCCGCCTGGGGGAGCGCCTTCTTGGCCACGGCGATGTTGCTCATCGTCAGCGGGCACACGTCCGGGCAGTTGGTGTAGCCGAAGTAGATGAGCGTCGGCTTGCCCTTGGTCTGCTCGCGCAGGTTCCACGGCTTGCCGGTGGTGTCCGTGAGGACGAGGTCCGGCTTGCCGAAGGGGCGATCCAGCACGGTCGCGGCCTTGGTGGTGTTCTGACCGCCGGAGATCTGGGTGACCGAACCGGTCTTGACGGGCTCGCCGCCGCAGGCGGTGAGGGTGAGTGCGGCCGCCGTTGCGAGAACGGCAATCGTCACACGTGTGGTGCGCATCAGGAGGTGTCCCTGGGATCGGGGAAGGTATGGATGGTCCGAAGGGCAGTGCCCGCGGGCACGTCAGGTCAGGCGGAGCGGCGGCGTGAGGCGACGCCGAAGGCGACACCGCCGAGCCCGATGACGATGCCGGTGATGCCGAGGGCCCGCGCGGTCGTGTCGGAAGCGTGCTCGGACGCGGCCTCGTCGTGGCCCGCCGTGGCGTCCTTGTCGGTGTTCTTGGCCTCGTCGGCCTTCTTGTGCCCGCCGTCGTGGTGGTCATCGGCTTTGGCGGCGGTCAGCTTCAGGACGGGCGCGGGGTTCTGCGGTTCCGCGGCGCCTTCCTTGGCCTCTTCGATCCACCGGACGACCTCGCCGTTGTCGTAGGTCTGGATCGCCTTGATGACCATCTGGTCGGCGTTCTCGGGGAGCTTGCCGACGGAGAGCGGGAACTGCTGGAACTTGCCGGACTCGATCTTGCCGCCCGACCAGGTGACCTTGGTGACGGCCTTGGTGATCTGCTTGCCGTGCACGGTGAGCGGCTTGTCGAGGTCGCTCGTCTCGACCTTCACGGTCCAGCCGGGGATGTCCTGCGGCATGACGGACGTGAGCGGCTGGTCGACCGGGAAGTTGACCTCCAGCTGGGTGGTCGACGCGTTGTCGCGCTCGTTGGGGACCTTGAAGTTGATCGTCGCGTAGCCGCCCTTGGTGGCCTCGCCGGGCTGCACGCTGACGTGGGCGAAGGCGGAGCCCGAAAGGACCAGGACGGAACCGGCGGCGAGGGCGGCGGCGAAGGAGACACGAGAGGTCTTCACGGCAGAAACACTCCACGGAAGCAGGGGTGGCGTTGGCTCCGGGCGCGGGCGCGCACGGAGTTCGCAGCACCGGTGGTCCCGCCCCGTGCGCTGGGGAGGAGAGGGGGTGCCGCGTCAGGCTGCGAGGGCGAACGCCACGGGGGGTCCGCGCCTGATCACCGTGTGCTGGAGCGTTGCCCGACCGGTGGCCGGGGCGGGCATGGAGCCGCTTCGCGGAGCCTGCGGCGTACGGGAGGCCGCGCCCGCGAGCCCGGCACCGAGGGCGCGTACGAAGGCCAGCGCGGCACGCAGCGGGCGTATCGGGGCGGCTTTGCGGGACAGCCGGGAGAGGTCAATGAGCCGGAACAGCGCGGCGTCGCCACGGCCGAGGAGCCAGCCTGCGCCGAGCGCGGCCAGCAGGTGTCCGGCCATCATGGCCGGACTGAACAGGCCGGTGTCGGGCGCCGCCGCGGCGGCCTGGCTCAGGTGCGCGTGCGCGCCGTGGCCCTGCACCGTGGCCTGGGCGGCGAGGGCGGCCGGATCGAGACCGGCGGTCTCCAGGATCCGCCGGGCGTCGGCCGGGCTGACGGGTACGGAGTTGCCTCCACACACCAGGCGGGCGGCGAGCGCCGCGAGCGAGGCGTCGGCCGAGACCGGCGTGGGTGCCTGCGCCGCAGCGGAGGCGGCGCCGTGCTGGCCGAGGCCGAACAACGCGTGCAGGGCCAGCTGTCCGGCGGTGAGTCCGACGGCGAGTCCGGGCAGGGCGCGCCGACGCCCCGCGAGCGGGGCCGCGACCGAGAAGACCGCGACGAAGCCGATGCACAGCGACCACCAGGGCACGGTCGCGCAGGATGCCAGGGCGTGCCCGGCCGCAGACAGCAGGACACAGACCGCGGTGAACACCGCGGCCCGGATCAGCCGGAGTCCGACTCCGGCGTGCGTCGCGTGGGGGGCAGTCATGGCCCGGTCATCATCGCACTGCGCTCAGCCCCTCCATACGGCAGGTCCGGAAGGTCCCATCAGTCCCCCCTGTGCGGACGCCGCGCACGCGGCGCACGGACACCCCGGACCCCGGCCCGCACGCCGCCACCCCTGCGAGAACACCGCCGCACGCCCCCCGCATACCTCGCGGCCCCGGCGCGCCGCATCGGCTGAACGAGGCCTGTGCGAACGCGGTGGAGCACGGCGGACACGGCGATCTCCCGTATGACGGGGCCGAGGCGTACGACGTCACGGCCTACCTGGACGGGGACCGCTGCCGCATCGAGGTGACCGATTCGGGTCCGGGTTTCCCGGCCGCGACGGTGGCCCGCCGCAGAGCCGCCCTGGCCGAGCACGGCCGGGGCCTGCACCTGATCGCGGAACTCTCCGACCACGTGCGCTTCCGGAACCGACCGGGCCGCGGCGCGGTGGTGAGTTTCGACAAGATGCTGAAGTGGCGTGACGGGGCGCTGCTGAAGGTCTCCTAAGCAGCGCCGTCAAGGTCCCGTCCGGCCGGCGGGGTGCGGCACGCACGCTCGCCGACCCGGGTGCGCCGATGGGCGGGACCCGGTCGGGGTCCCGCCCATCGGCAGCAGGTCGCCATGGCGGCCGCACGGCGGTGAAGCCGGCTGCAGCCGGCCCAGTCGGCTCGGTCAGCCCTTGAGGCGCGCCATCCAGGCCTCGACGTCGACCGAGGTCCGGGGCAGCCCGGCCGACAGGTTCCGGTTGCCGTCCTCGGTGACGAGGATGTCGTCCTCGATCCTGACGCCGATGCCGCGGTACTCCTCGGGCACGGTCAGGTCGTCGGCCTGGAAGTACAGGCCGGGCTCCACCGTCAGGCACATGCCCGGCTCCAGTGTGCCGTCGACGTACGCCTCGGTGCGCGCGGCGGCGCAGTCGTGGACGTCCATGCCGAGCATGTGGCCGGTGCCGTGCAGGGTCCAGCGGCGCTGCAGGCCGAGTTCCAGGACGCGCTCGACCGGGCCCTCCAGCAGGCCCCACTCGACGAGCTTCTCGGCCAGCACGTGCTGGGAGGCGTCGTGGAAGTCGCGGAACTTCGCACCCGGCTTCACGGCGGCGATGCCGGCTTCCTGGGACGCGTAGACCGCGTCGTAGATCTGCCGCTGGATGTCGGTGAACGCGCCATTGACCGGCAGCGTGCGCGTGACGTCGGCGGTGTAGAGGGAGTGCGTCTCCACACCGGCGTCGAGCAGGAGCAGGTCTCCGGAACGGACATCGCCGTCGTTGCGGACCCAGTGCAGGGTGCAGGCGTGCGGACCGGCGGCGCAGATGGAGCCGTAGCCGACATCGTTGCCCTCCACGCGGGCACGGAGGAAGAAGGTGCCCTCGATGTAGCGCTCGGACGTGGCCTCGGCCTTGTCGAGGACCTTCACGACGTCCTCGAAGCCGCGGACGGTGGAGTCGACGGCCTTCTGCAGCTCGCCGATCTCGAAGTCGTCCTTCACCGCGCGGGCCTCGGAGAGGTAGACGCGCAGCTCCTCGTCGCGCTCCTTGGTCACCTTGTCGGTGAGAGCAGACTCGATCACGGAGTCGTGGCCGCGCACGTTGCGGACCGGGCCCTCGGCCTCGGTGAGGGCCTCGGCGAGCTCGCGGACGTCCCGCGCGGGAATCCCCAGCAGCTGCTCGGCCTCGGTGAGGGAGTGGCGGCGGCCGACCCACAGCTCACCCTGTCCGGACAGCCAGAACTCGCCGTTCTCCCGGTTGGAGCGGGGCAGCAGGTAGACGGCGGCGCTGTGGCCGGTCTCGCCCGTGGGCTCCAGGACAAGGACGCCGTTTTCGGTCTGGTCGCCGGTGAGGTACGCGTACTCGGTGGAGGCGCGGAAGGGGTACTCGGTGTCGTTCGAGCGCGTCTTGAGACGGCCCGCGGGGACGACGAGGCGCTCGCCCGGGAAGCGTGCGGACAGCGCGGCCCGGCGCGCTGCGGTGTGCGCGGCCTGGGGGATCGGCTCCAGCCCGTGCAGCTCGGTGTCGGCCCAGCCGGTGCGCATGCTCTCGGCAAGTTCGTCGCTGACGCCCGGGTACAGACCGTTCTTGCGCTGCTTGTGCTTCTTCTTGGGCTGCTCTTCTTCCGGGGTCTCCGGGGTGAGCTCGTCAGCCACGTCTTCTCCTCAGCTACGACAGGCACGGACCTGGGTGTGGACCTCATCCATCGTATGTGTGAGCGGAAGGCGCCCGGCGGGCATGTGCCATATCACTCAAATCGGGCAGCGAGCAGCACGATGTCCTCGGGAAGGTCGGCCGGCTCCCCTTCGGGCAGCACGGTCCGCAGGATGTGGTCGCACAGGGCCGCCGGATCGTCCCGTACGGCGCGGGGAACCCCTGCGGCCGCCGCGTGCAGCCGGGCGTACGCCCGGTCCATCGGGTCGCCGGTGCGGCGCAGCAGCCCGTCCGTGTAGAGCAGCACCGTTTCTCCGGGAGCGGGCTCGATCTCCACGCTCGGCGCCTCCCAGCAGGACAGCATCCCGAGCGGCGCGGAGAGCGAGGTCTCCACGTACTCGGTGCGCTGCTCGCCGATGAGCAGCGGCGGGGTGTGCCCGGCCCCGGCCAGAATGATCTTCCGCTGGGCGGGCTCGCAGTAGGCGAAGAGCGCGGTGGCCGAGCGTGCGGGCTCGGTCAGGCGCAGCAGCAGCTCCAGGTCGGACAGGACGGCGACGGGGTCCTCGCCCTCCATGACGGCGTAGGCGCGCAGTGAGGCGCGCAGCCGGCCCATGGCGGCGACGGCGCTGGGCCCGGACCCGGTGACGGAGCCCACGGCCAGGCCCAGGGCGCCTTCGGGCAGTGGCAGGGCGTCGTACCAGTCCCCGCCGCCACGCGGCCCCGTGTGGTGGCGGGCGGCGAGCTGGACCCCGGGGATCCGGGGGAGCCGGCTGGGCAGCAGTTCCTCGGCGACCGCGGCCAGGCTGGAGCGGGAGCGCTCCACCTCCAGCATCCGGGCCAGGTGCTCGGCGGCGTGCCGTACGTACAGTCCGGCGAGGTCGCGCTGTCGGTCGCTCGGCTCGGCCTGCTCGTCGTACAGCCACACGGCCGCGCCGAGTCGGCCGGTGGCCTCGGCGGTGAGCGGCAGCGCGTAGCTGGCGGCGTACCCGAGGCGGGCGGCGACCTCGCGGTGACGGGGGTCGACGGGGGCGGCGAAGCCACCGGTGCCCGCGGGCGCACCCGGTTCGGGAAGCACCTCGGAGCCCCCTTCGGCATCCGGGAGTCCGTCGAGGATGCGGCCGTACGAGGTCGCGCTGCGCGGCACGGTCTCGATGTGGCCGAGGTCGGCGTGGCCGAGGCCGAGGCCGATCGTCGTGGTGGGGCCCAGCCCGTCGGAGGGTTCCAGGACGATCAGACCGCGGCGGGCGCCGACGAGGGCGGCCCCGGCGCGCAGGAACTCGCGGAGGGAGGAGTCGAGGTCATGGGCCCGGGCCAGGCGCTCGGTGAGCTCGTGGAGGGTGGTGAGGTCCGAGACCATGCCCGCGAGCCGGTCCTGGATGATGCTGCCCGGGGCGGGCGCAGGCACCGCCGCGGGCGCGCTCCGGGCGGGTGCGGGCGCCGCAGTCTGCGGTGACGCGGTAACTGCCGGATCGATTCCAGCCACTTTCGGCAGATGCGGGGCGCTCATGGCGTCCGCCTTTCCACCTGGTGCGATTCGCCATATAGCATCGCAAACCCCCAGATCGTGCTGCGCCGCCATCAAGGAATCCACATCTACACGCACACGTGGATGCATGTCCAGCATTGCCCAGGTGCCAATTCTGGTGTTCGCGGAACGGCAACTCACGGTCGAGCCAAGGCTAGAACTTGGCCGGAAAAAGCTGGAACCCGACGGTTTTTGCGGTCGACTGGGCGAGCTCCACCAGGGGCCCGGGTACGTATTCGGCAGCGCCCGGGGCCAGTTGACGCCTCCCGACGGTCATCCGTCGGTCATCAGGCAGCGCCGCGGCCCCTTCGCGGCGACGGCCCGGCGGGCGTTGGGAACCGCCCGGCGCGGGCCGTCGTCCTCAACGGCGGCAGCCGGTCTCGGTACCGGTGTGGGGCGCGTTCCGTCCCCGCCGGACGTTCGACGGACCGCGAGGAAACCTGCGCGAACAGTGCGAACCCGCTTCTGGCGAACAGGGCGGACAGCGACGCGAAAACATGTACGTGTGGTGAGACATCGGTTACATGGTGTGATGTGGCCCTCGGCGTTCAACGGAAAGGAACGAGCGCTCATGCGCGAGATCCTCGGAAGGCGTCTCCAGCGGCTCCGCGATCGGCTCCCCTCCCTGCGCCCGGCCTCGGGAGAGAGCGGCACGCCGGCGCTCCTCGATGCCGCGCTGACCTGCGCCACCGCGTGGCGGTGGCCCGTACTGCCCGGCATCGGCCGGTCGGCCGCGGACGGATCGCGGTGTGCCTGCCCCGACCCCGACTGCGTCGTCCCCGGCGCACACCCCTTCGACCCGGGGCTTCTCGCCGCCACCACCGACCCCAGGATGGTGACCTGGTGGTGGACCAACCGGCCCACCGCACCCGTCCTCCTGGCCACCGGCGGCGCCGCCCCGTGCGCCGTGAGCCTGCCGGCGGGCGCCGCCGAGCAGGCCCTCGTACGGCTGGACGCGCAGGGCATGCGCCTCGGGCCGGTCGTGGCAACGCCCACCCGGTGGTCGCTGCTGGTGGCGCCGTACTCACTTGAGCGGCTCGGTGAACTCCTCTACGCCAAGGACCACGTGCCGTCCTCGCTGCGCTTCCACGGTGAGGGGGGCTACGTGCTGCTGCCGCCCTCCGCCGCGTCCAGCGGCGGTCAGGTGCGGTGGGAGCGGGAACCGCGTCCGACGCCGCGGCCCCGCACCCTGCCCCGGCTGACGCGCGCGGCGGTCTCGCCCGGCGCGGCCGCGCCCCGGTCCCTCTGGCTGCCCGAGGTCGAGGCGGTCGTGGACGCGCTGGTCGAGGCGAGCAGCGGCGCCCCGGGAGGCGGCAGCCGGCTCGCGTACTGATCCGTCCTGGATCGGGCGGATCACTCGTACGGGTGCCAGCGGAACGAGTTTGCAAGGGAATGGGGCGCGGAGCCCTCCGCGCCCCATTCCCGGATCGCTATCTTCGGCGAATGAATCTCCGCCTGATCGGTATCGGCGCCGGTGTGTTGATCATCCTGTCGCTTCCGCTCGCCGGTGCGATCGCCGGCCCGGATTTCGCCGGTCAGGACGATGGGAAAGGCGGCGGGCTGCTCTCGACGCTCGGGCTCTCGTACCCTCCGCGGACCGGTTCCGCGCCGCCCTCGGGTCCGGCGGCCGCCCTGGGCCGCGAGGGGCCCGGGCCGGCCGAGCAGCCCCGTACGGACTCCCGTTGCGGACCCGAGCTGTCCTCGCCCCACGGTGTGGAGGCGCAGACCTGCGTGCTCGTCGGCGAAGGGCTTACGTGGGGCCGTAGTTACTACCGGAACACGAGTGGTCGAGCCCTGGACGCCGTGCTCACCGTGATGGGGCCGGCCGGACGCACGGTGCAGATCCGGTGTGCGGTCGGGGCGGGCGACGAGCCGGGGCTGTGCGAGACGCCGAGGGAGGCCTCTGCCGGGACACCGGAAAGCTACTCGGCCGTAGCGGAGTTTGCAGTTCCGGATGATGAAGGCGACTTGCTGCTGCGGTCCGGGAGCAACTCACCGGCACCGTCCGACGGTTGAGTACCGCCGAAAATCAAGCGCCCGGTCGCTGGCGACGGGGGATGCACCAGCGACCGGGCTACAAGAACGGTAACAAGAGATCGCCTGTTCGCAAATTCGATCTCTGATATTCAGACAGCGATTTGCAGACGATTAGCGGGAGTTGTGACTCCGGTCACCGGTCCCGCACGGGCGCCGGGGTCAGCTGAGGGTCACCTGTCGGTTGGTGAGCCCGCCGCGCGCCCGGCGCTCCTCCGTGGTCAGCGGTGCGTCCGTGGCCAGAGCCGTGGCGAGCCGCTCCGCGAGCTCGGCGGCGGGCTTCTCGACGTCGTCGGCCGTGACCCCGGTGGGCAGGTCCCAGACGGGGACCATCAGTCCGTGCGCACGGAAGGAACCGACGAGTCGGGTGCCTTCGCCCAGCGAGGACGTGCCGGCCGCGTGCAGTCGGGCGAGCGCGTCGAGCAGCTTTTCCTCAGGGTGCGGCATGACCCAGCGCAGGTGGTTCTTGTCCGGGGTCTCGCACCAGTAGGCCGCGTCCACGCCGGCCAGCTTGACGGTGGGAATGGCCGCCGCGTTCGCGCGCTCGAGGGAGGCGGCGATCTCCGGGGAGGCACTCTGCGCGTTCTCCGATTCCGGAATCCAGAATTCGAATCCGGTGTGGACAACCGGCTCGAAACCGCCGTCGGAGTCCAGGAGGTCCTGAAGCCGCGGGCCCTCGGCGGGAACTCGACGGGCCGGAACGGGAGTGCCCGGTTCCGCGGCGAGGGCGCGCTCCAGGGTGTCGGCCATGTCGCGGCCGAGGTCCCCGGTGGAGGACTCGTTCTGCAGGCCCAGCAGGACGGACCCGTCCTCGCGGCGCAGTGCCGGCCAGGCCAGGGGCAGTACGGTCACCAGCGTGACGGACGGAACGCCCTCGGGCAGACCGGCCTTGAGGGTGAGCGGCACGGTGGCCGCGGGGACGAGCTCGCGCAGCGCGACCCAGTCGCACTCGCCGGGCAGGCCTTCGAAGGGGCGCTGCACGTGCTCGGTGACGGCGTGCGCGGCGGCCGCGCCGTGACACGCCTTGTAGCGGCGCCCTGATCCGCAGGGGCAGGGCTCGCGAGCGCCCACCACCGGGATCTCACCGTTGTTGAGCTGCGGCTTTGCAGTCTTGGCTGCGGGGCGCTTCTTGGCCATCGTGGGTGTCTCCCGGTTGCGGCGGTACGGCGTCGTGTCTGGGCGCGAGCCTAGCCGTTCGCACCGCCGGTACCGGTGGGTGCGGCCCGGGAGCACGGTCGGCGTGCGCTCCCGGACGGCCGCTTGTGTCGATGGCCGGACTGCTCTCCGCTCCGTTGACGGCGGGTTGTTGTCAGCTGCGGTCGGTTGTTGTCGTTTCTGACCGACTGCCGGCCGTCGGCCGATTCCGCGGTCAGGAGGAATCGTGCCGTCCGGTGGTCGTGCCGAAGTCGATCGCCGGGGGCGCAACGCGCGTAGCGAAATCGTCGTGCCGGGCCCCGCAGGCGATGATCACCCAGACGGTGACCTCACCCGCCGCTCCGTCCCGGACACCCCAGTTTTGTGCCAGGGCGCTGATGATGTTCAGCCCCCGGCCGCCGCGCGCGGTGACCGAGGGCGTGGCTGGAACAGGGCGAGTGGGCCCGCCCCCGTCCGTGACCTCCACCGTCAGCCGCCCCGCTTTGTCGACACGCCATGCGGCGCGTATCTCGCCGTCACCGATCTCCCGTGAGCCCAGCGGCCTGCCGTGTCGACAGGCGTTGCTGAGCAGTTCGGAAAGGATCAGTACGGCATCGTCCACGATCGATTCGGACACCCCGCCGAGGCGCAATTCCTCGCGCATCCGGTGTCTCGCCTCGCCCACGCCGACAGGGCCATGGCATACGACCATGCACGACGACGTGGGCACTTCTTGTGCCACCACCAACGCCACCCCCGGAACCTCCTTAGCCCCACGCATGGTCTGGATGCCCCATTGGCCTGGACCGGAAACCGCCGTAGCGGGGCCCTCTGACGCATTCGCGGCGATCGAATGCGGAGCGGATGCGCCGGGGCACAACCTGTGACCGGAGGGGTGGAGGCGGCAGGAGCGCAAAACGGGACGTCAGCGTCCCAGCTGGGACAGAACCTGACGGGGTCTGTTCGTGATGATCGCTTCTACGCCCAGATCAGCGCACAGCCGAACGTCTTCCGGATCGTTCACCGTCCACACGTGTACGGAGTGCCCCGCGGCCTGAAGCTTGCGGACGAAGGCGGGGTGGTTGCGCACGATCCGCATTCCGGGGCCGGCGATCTGCACCCCCTCGGGCAGCCGCCCGTCCCGCATGCGGGGCGAGATGAACTGCATCAGGTACACCGTCGGAACGGTCGGAGCGGCTGCCCGGACCCGGTGCAGGGAGCGGGCGGAGAAGCTCATGACCCGGACCGGGTGCGGGCCGGCGGCGGGCGGGGCGTCCAGGCCGAAGCGCTTGAGGAGGAAGAGGAGGCGCTCCTCCACCTGTCCGGCCCAGCGGGTCGGGTGCTTCGTCTCGATCGCCAGCTGGACCGGCCGCCCGGCGTCGGAGACCAGCTCGAGGAGGCGCTCCAGGGTGAGTACCGAGGTGCGATCGGGGTCGGCGTCCCAGTCCGGGGACTCCTCGCGGTCCTTCCAGGAGCCGAAGTCGAGTGCGGCGAGATCGGCCAGCTCCAGGGCGGAGACGGCGCCGCGGCCGTTGGAGGTGCGGTTCACCCGGCGGTCGTGGACCAGGACCAGATGGCCGTCGGCGGTGAGCCGGACGTCGCATTCGAGGGCGTCGGCGCCGTCCTCGATGGCCTTGCGGTAGGCGGCCAGAGTGTGTTCGGGGGCATCCTCCGAGGCGCCGCGGTGGGCGACGACCTGGATGGGGCGCGGCATTGCGTGGGTCACCGGGTCATGGTGCCATCGAGCGGGCATGGGACGCCGGGGCCGAGTCCTGCCAGGAGTCCGAAATGTCGGATATAAAGAATGCAGGGAGACTCACAGGTCCGGCTTACAGTGCTCTGACGGGTCATGGGAAAGGCTTTGCCCAGGAACTTGTACGGCACGTCGAACGTTCTGCCGGACCTATATCGCCAGAGATTGCCGAAGCCGTGTGTGACGAGGAGAGAGCGCTGTGAGCAACGAGAACGAGGGCACCGCGGCCCCCCAGCATCCCGCGGCCCCGTCCGTACCACCTGCTCCGGCCTCCGAGACGCAGGCCGGGGCTCCGCAGCCGCAGCCTGCTTCCGCGCCGGTTAAGCAGCCCGCTTTCGCGCCGGTTCCGCCCGTCTCCGAGCCGGCGACCCGGCAGTTTCCGCCGACGGCTCCTCCGGGGACCGAGCCGACGCAGCAGATCCCGCCCGCCCCGGCGTACCCCGCCCCGGCGTACGGTCAGGCGCCCGCTCCCGCGTACGACCAGGCCCCGCAGGGCCAGGACTACGGCCAGAGCCAGGGGCAGGGCCACTACGGCCAGGGTCCGGCCCAGGGTTCGGCGTACGGCCAGGGCCCCGGGTCCGCGCACGGCGCCGACGGCTGGCCGCCCCCGCCCCCCACCGTCCCGGCCTACAGCGGTGGCGGCCACGGCGGTGGCTGGGGCGCCCCGCTGGGCGCCGACGGCACTCCGCCGCCCAAGCCGAAGGGCAAGGGCGGCCTGATCGCGGGCGTCCTCGTCGCGGCTCTGCTCGCGGGCGGCATCGGCGGCGGCGTCGGCTACTGGGCGGCCGACCGCAGCAACAACGGCACCGGCTCGACCACGATCAGCGCGGGCAACACCCCCAAGGACCTCAAGCGCGAGGCGGGCTCCATCGCGGGGCTGGCGTCCGGCGCGCTGCCCAGCGTGGTCACCATCGAGGCCTCGGCCGGCGACGGCGAGGGCGGCACCGGAACCGGCTTCGTCTACGACCAGCAGGGCCACATCCTCACCAACAACCACGTCGTGGCCTCCGCCGCGAACGGCGGCAAGCTCTCCGCGACGTTCTCCGACGGCAAGAAGTACGAAGCCGAGGTCGTGGGCCGCGCCCAGGGCTACGACGTCGCCGTGCTCAAGCTGAAGAACCCGCCGGCCGGCCTCAAGCCGCTGCCGCTCGGCGACTCCGAGAAGGTGGCGGTCGGCGACTCCACCATCGCGATCGGCGCGCCCTTCGGCCTGTCCAACACGGTCACCACCGGCATCGTGAGCGCCAAGAACCGCCCGGTCGCCTCGGGTGACGGCTCCGGCGGCAAGAACTCGTACATGAGCGCCCTCCAGACGGACGCCTCGATCAACCCGGGCAACTCCGGCGGCCCGCTCCTCGACGGCCGCGGCGCGGTCATCGGCATCAACTCCGCCATCCAGTCGGCCGGCAACGGCGGCTTTGGCGGCGGCCAGGCCGGCTCGATCGGCCTCGGCTTCGCCATCCCGATCAACCAGGCGAAGAACGTTGCCGAATCGCTGATCAAGACGGGCCAGCCGGTGTACCCGGTGATCCTGGTCTCCGTCGACCTCCAGGCCAAGGTCGCCGGCGCCAAGATCTCCGAGCAGGGAGCGCCCGTCAACGAGCTGGTCGACCCGAACGGCCCGGCCGGCAAGGCGGGCCTCAAGCCCGGCGACCTGATCACCGAGTTCGGCGGCAAGCCGGTCGACAGCGGACCGACGCTCATCAGCATGATTTGGACGTACAAGCCCGGCGACACGGTGAAGCTGACCTACCAGCGCGGCGGCAAGCCGAACACGGTCGACATCACTCTCGGCTCGCGGGTCGGCGACAAGTAGCCGAATCGGGCAGTTCGGTGGCTCGTTGATGAGGGGTCGTAGGCGGGATTCCGCCTACGGCCCCTCCCAACGTCCGCTTATGCTTCGCTCGTGTTCGATTCCCGGCACATACGGACGTTCCACGCGGTCGTGGCCTCCGGGTCCTACTCGGCGGCGGCCCGCGTCCTGGGCTACACCCAGCCAGCCATCACCCAGCAGATGAAGGCGCTCGAACGCGCCGTCGGCACACCGCTGTTCACCCGGGTGGGCCGCGGGATGCGGCTCACCGAGGCGGGGGAGTCCCTGACCCGGCACGCCGAGACCATCCTCGGCAGCCTCTCCGCGGCCGAAGCGCAGCTGAAGGCGTACGCCCGCCTGCGCACGGGGCGGGTCCGGCTGTGCGGATTCCCCAGCGCCAACGCCACCCTGGTCCCCGAGGCGCTGAGCGGCCTGGCCAAGGACCATCCCGGCATCCAGGTGGAGCTGCTGGAGTGCGAGCCCCCGGATTCCCTGCGCAGGCTGGAACGCGGAGAGTGCGACATCACGCTGGCCTTCACCTACCCGGGGCTGCACGAGGAGATCCCTGAGGAGGTCGCCGAGGTCAGGTTGCTGGAGGACCAGCTGACGGTGCTGCTCCCGGCCGGGCACGCGCTGGCGCGGCGACGGGCCGTGCACCTGGCCGACCTGGCCGAGGAGCGGTGGATCGCGGGCTGTCCGCGCTGCCGGGCGAACCTGCTGCACGAATGCGCCGAGCTGGGATTCGTACCCGACATCCGCTTCGCCACCGACGACAATCTGGTGGTGCAGAGCCTGGTCGCGCAGGGCCTGGGCGTGGCGATGATGCCCGCGCTGGTACTGCCCTCCCTGTCCCTCAGCCGGGTCTGCGGGCGGGCGCTCCAGCCCGCCGCCCGCCGCCTCATCGCCGCCTACGTCTACCGGGACCACCTGCGCATCCCGGCGACGGCCGTGGTGCTCGACGCGTTGAAGCAGGTGGCCGCGAACCGGGTGGGCTGCTGACCGATCCATAAGCGGTGCTTGGGACTTCGGGTCATAACTGTCGTTGGACGTGATGGAACGTCCGCAGGACGCTGCCGACATGACCACCACCACGCCGGCCCCTCCCACCACGAGGATGGCCGCCCTCGTCAGTGAGATCCGTATGGTCGTGGACCGGGGCCTGGCTCCCGACCTGACCGCGTACCTCGTCGGCGAACGCCTCGCACCGCACCTGGGCGCGCCCGACCTGCTCACCCCGGCTCAGAGCGAAGGCTCCCCGGACCGGTACCGGCAGCACATCCTGCATGCCGAGTCCGACGGCAGCTTCTCCGTGGTGGCCCTGGTGTGGCTGCCCGGCCAGGAGACCTGCATCCACGACCACGTGTCGTGGTGCGTGGCAGGAGTGCACCAGGGCGAGGAGAGCGAACGGCGCTACCGGCTGGCACCCGGCGCCGGAACGGCCCGGCTGGTGGCCACGGAGGACGTGGTCAACGGCCAGGGCGAGGTCTGCGGGTTCGCTCCGCCCGGTGACATCCACAAGGTCCGCAACTCCTGCTCCGCCAAAGCCATATCCCTGCACGTGTACGGCGCCGACGTATCCCGTCTGGGCACCAGCATCCGCCGCTCCTACACGCTCCCCGTCGACTGATGGCGCTTCTCCACCGCCCTCAGGGAGCGGCGGCGGCCCGCACTGTTTCACGTGAAACACCGGCCACCTGGACCGGTGTGGCAGCCGCCGCCGGCGGGGCTCTGGCTGCCTGGCTCGTCCACCGGGCACTGCCCGTAGTGCCGATGCTCACCGCCGCGGTGGTGCTCGGCATCGCCGCGGCGCACCTGCCCGGCCTGCGGAGCTTCGTACGTGGACCCGCGCGCCCGGGACTCTCCCTGGCCGGACGTCGGCTCATGCGGATCGGCATCGTTCTGCTGGGCCTCGGACTGGGCCTGGACCAGGTGCTGCGGCTGGGCTGGGCCACGGTGGCCATGGTCGCCGGGGTGGTCGCGGCCACCTTCTTCGGCACGCTCTGGCTGGGCCGCAGGCTCGGACTGCCGGGAGACCAGCCGCTGCTGATCGCAACCGGCTACTCGATCTGTGGGGCCTCCGCGATCGGCGCGGTCAGCGAGGTGTCGGGCAGCGACGAGGAGGACGTGGCCGCCTCGGTGGCGCTGGTGACCCTGTGCGGCACGCTGGCCATCGCGGTCCTGCCGCTGCTCCAAAGCCCGCTCGGGCTCTCCGACCCAGCCTTCGGGCGGTGGGTCGGTGCGAGCGTCCACGACGTCGGCCAGGTGGTGGCGACCGCGCAGACCGCCGGCCCGGGCGCGCTCGGCGAGGCGGTCCTGGTCAAGCTGATGCGGGTGGCGTTGCTCGCCCCGCTGGTGGCCGCCGTGGCCTTCTCCGTCCGGGCCCGGCGGCGCGGGGTGCGCACCCCCTCGGGGCGCCGGCCCGCCCCCGTACCGCTGTTCGTGGCCGGGTTCCTGGCGGCGGCCGCGCTGCGTGCCACGGGCGTACTGCCCGCCGCGGCCCTGGAGTGGGCGCACACCGCGCAGGAGGCGCTGCTGGCGGCGGCCCTGTTCGGACTGGGTAGCGCGGTGCACCTGCCGACGCTGGCCCGTACGGGCGGGCGGGCCGCGGCACTGGGTCTCTGTGCCTGGGTGGTGGTGGCCGGGGCCTCGTACGTGGGCGTGCTGCTCACCGTATGAGCCGTGAACGGCGGGGACTTGGCCAATTGCTGGCCAGAACCGACCGAACGTTCCGACTGCCTCCTGACATCGACGCGCGGCCGTGCCACGCTGCCCCGGCAAGCCGCACTGCACCGCACCGCACCGCACCGCACCGCACTGCGCAGAGCCGATCCGCACCGACCGCTCTTCACCCCCACCCTGCCCCGGTCCGGGCACGGCCGAAGGAGTCCTGCGTGAATCGTCATCACACCGTCTTGTCCGTCGTCTTATCGGCGGGCGCCCTGATCGCGGGCGTCCTGACCGCCGCGGCTCCCGTGGCCGCCGCGGACAGCTCCACGCCCGCGTCCTTCCGGCAGCAGCACGCGCCGGGTTTCTGGACCGCGGAGCGCATGCGCGGCGCCACCGCGCTGGACATCACGGCGGTCCCCGGCCCGTCCGACGGCCCGCTCGTCTCGGCCGCCGCGTCGGTCCGCCCCACGGCCATCACGCCGACGGCCCCGTCCCCGGTGTCCCGTACGGCCTCCCCCACGGCGTTCCCGCAGGCGGGAGGGGCGTGGACGGGCGGCGGCGCGGTCGTGAAGACCTCGGGCCGGGTCTTCTTCACGATGGGAGGCCGGACCGCGTCCTGCTCCGGTGACTCGATCACCAGTGCCAACGGCGGCACGGTCATCACGGCCGGCCACTGCGTGAAGTACCAGGGGGCCTGGCACACGAACTGGGTCTTCGTACCCGCCTACAGCAACGGCACCGCGCCCTACGGCCAGTGGTCGGCGACCAAGACCTTCGCCACCGACCAGTGGGCCGCGAGCGAGGACATGAACATGGACGTCGGCCTGGCCGTCGTGGCCCCGCTGAACGGACAGACCCTCACCCAGGCCGTCGGAGCCCAGGGCATCCTCTTCAATGGCGGCTACAACAAGAGGATGTACTCCTTCGGCTTCCCCGCGGCAGCACCGTACGACGGCTCCAAGCTCGTCTACTGCAGCGGCAACAGCGGCAAGGACTTCCTCCTGACGAAGGATCACAGCCTGGCCTGCAACATGACGGGCGGCTCCAGCGGCGGCCCCTGGTTCCAGGACTTCAACGAAGCCACGGGCCTGGGGACCCAGGTCTCGGTGAACAGCTTCGGTTACACCTTCCTGCCGAACCGCATGTACGGCCCGTACTTCGGCAACGAGGCCAAGGCGGCCTACGACAAGGCCCAGACGGCCTGACTCCGCACCCGCCCCGGCGCCCGCCGCAGCCCGGTACTCTGTACCGGCCAGGTGGGTTGCCCGAGCGGCCTAAGGGAACGGTCTTGAAAACCGTCGTGGCAGCGATGTCACCGTGGGTTCAAATCCCACACCCACCGCCAGGTGAGTGAAGTAGCAGGTCAGAGGGCGCGACTCCGGTGGGGGTCGTGCCCTCTGCGGTTTGCCCTCGGCGGCCTGGGTGCTGCCCGTCGCTCGGACGGCGGGGCGAGCGCTCCTGCGGTGGGAGTGACGCCTTCGGGGGCTCGGTGACGTCTGACCGAACCCCATGCTGGTGGAGAAGGTCAGCGGGCAGGCCCTCGGCGACTACCTGCGGGACCATGTGTTCGCCCCGCTGAAGCTGAACAGCACCTGCTGCCCACGGACGGCGTCATTCCCGACCCGTACGCCCACGGGTACACCGACTTCACGCCCGGCGGTGCCGTCACCGACGCCAGCGACTGGAACCCCTCGTGGGGGTGGGCCGCCGGGGCGATGGTTTCCAGTCTCGACGACCTGCACTCTTGGGCGCCGGCGCCGGCGCTGGCGGACGGACGGCTGCTGACCGAGAAGACGCAGGCCGAACGGCTCCGGACGCTCCCGACCGGGGTCCCCGGGATCTCGTACGGACTGGGGATCCCCAACACCAACGGCCGGCTCGGCCCCAACGGGAAGATCCCCGGCTAAGAGTCCATAGCCGGCCAGCTCCCCGCCGCCAAGGCCGCGCTCGTCGTACTCGTCAATTCCGACGTGGACTACCAGGGCAAGAACCTGTCTTCGATCACCGGGAACGCCGTCACCTTCATCGTGCCCCCCGATCATCTCTGGCCCGCTCCGGTGCCCGTCGGGTCGGAGTAGACCCCCGCTCCGCCCCGCCCGCAAGTCGGCGCCGGCGCCCTTGAGGCCGGGTCCTGCGGCGGTGCGCCGGGAAGAGCCGTGCCTCCCAGGGGATGTCCCGGGCGGCTGCCCAAAGGGCCGTAAAAGCCTCTTTGAGCCTTTTGGGTGGTGTTTGTCGGAAGATCGGCGCGCGTCGTGGGGGTCGTGCGGTTGCGCCCACATCATGACGAATGTATTCAGATCCGCCCGTCAGAACATCGCGAAATGAGGCACCTCGTCATGGCTTACCGCAGCACCGTCACCTCGATCTGGACCGCCGTCCTCGCCGCACTCGTGGCGCTCCTCGCCTCCCTCGGCTTCGGCGGGAAGGCCGCCCCGGCGGTCCCCGGCGTCTCCGCCCCCGCCGTTCCGGCCCCCGCGGCCGCCACCACGCGCCGGGCGGCCGTCACGGCCCGGCGGACGTGGAGGGCCATGATGCGGGGCGGTTCGCTCCCGCCGACCATCAAGCAGCGGATCCGCGCCGAGGCGCACGGCAAGACCCCGTCCGTCCGCCGCTCCACCACCGCTGCTGCCATGGGTGCCGGATCGGGATCGTCCGCCGCGGTGCAGATCCCGGTCGGATCCCCCGCCGGTGCTCTGACCACGACCGGATCCCCCGCCGGCGCCGCCCGGGAAGCGCTCGCGCTCGCCGCGTAGTTCCCCGTGGCCCGCAGTGGTCGCAGATCCGATCCGGTGTCGCAGGCGTACACGCCGCCACCGAGCAGGAGCCGCAGTGCCCAGTACCAGTACCAGCAGGCGGCAGGCAGCAGGAGTACGCGCCGAATCCGGCGCGCGAGGACGTGCGTGAGCAGGAACGGCAGGATCGGCAGGAGTAGTAGGTAGGAAGCAGGAGCAGGTAGCGCGACTGGTAACAGGCGCTGGAGCCCGGTCATTCGTGGCCGTGGATCGCGCCGAGCGGTGCCCCAGGACTGGGGCACGGATGGATCACCCCGGCGGGCGCCGGGGGCGTGCAGGGGGCGCGAAGCTTGGTATCGCAGGGCCGCATGCCCGGGAGACGGTGGGGTTCCCGGACGACGCGGCCCTTTTCGGCATGTCCGGGACACGCTGATCTGACGGAACGCTTCATCCCTTGTGCGGCACGGGTTTGCCCGCGTCCGGGACGTTGACCCGGGGCATCGGGGGCGTGAATAGGGTTTATCCGATGTTGGTCATACTTGCGGGGGAATCGGGGGCTCCGGGACGGTTCGCCGGGGATTCGGTGGGCAGCTCTGGTGTCGCGACGTCGTCCCACACGGAACGACCGAGGCGGTCGGCCAACTGCCCCGGTGCAAGTCCCACTTCGGTTTCCTGGAGGATTCAGACATGGCAAGCATCCGTACCGCCCGCGTCATCGCCGCTGCCGCCGCTCTCCCCCTCGCCGTCGCCCTCTTCGGCGGTGTGGCCTCGGCCGACAACGGCTCCTTCGCGAACGACGGATCGAATGCGAGCGTCGCCAGCGTCATCGGCAGCGGCGTGGGCGGCAACAACCACGGCAACTCCTCCACCTCGCAGCAGGTGGCCACCGGCTCCGGCGCGTCCAACCAGAACAACACCGCCCAGGTCAACGGCTCGGCCTTTACAGCCATCCATCAGACCAACTCGAACGTCGCGGTCAACTTCCATCCCTGGTGGTGAGCGCGGCCTGAGCCGCTCCGACTGTTGAGGGCGCCCGTGCGACCGGACCGGCTGGGGTCCGGTAGCGCGGGCGCCCTCGCGCATGCCGGCCCGCCCTGAGCGCCCCGTGCGCATCGTTGCCACGCTTGCGACCTTGACACCACAGGTAGAACTGACGGACAGTCAGATTTACTCGATGATGTGATGCCGGGAGGCCAGCGCCGTGCACCTCGCTCCGACCGATGGTCAGTTGCGGCTCCGTACCGAACTGCGGACGTACTTCAAGGACCTGCTGCCGGACGGAGTGCCCGACGACCCCGCCGACCAGCGCGAACTGTTGCGCCGCATCGGCGCCGACGGGATGCTGGGCCTAGGCTGGCCCGCCGAGTACGGCGGCCAGGACCGTGGCCCCGCCGAGCAGTTCGTGTTCCTCGACGAGGCCTACCGGGCCGGCGCCCCCGTCTCCATGGTGACGCTCAACACCGTCGGGCCGACCCTCATGAAGTACGGGACGCGGGAGCAGAAGGACTTCTTCCTCCCCCGCATCCTCGCGGGGGAGATCGTCTTCGCCATCGGCTACTCGGAGCCCGAGGCGGGCACCGACCTCGCCTCGCTGCGCACCCGTGCCGTCCGCGACGAAGGCTCCGACGGGACCGGGGACTGGGTGATCGACGGGCAGAAGATCTTCACCTCGAACGCCCAGAACGCGGACTGGATCTGGCTGGCCTGCCGCACCGACCCGCAGGCCCCCAAGCACAAGGGCATCTCGATCATCCTGGTGCCCACGCAGGCCCCCGGCTTCGCCTGGACCCCCATAGAGACCGTCGGCGGGCTCACCACCACGGCCACGTACTACGACTCCGTCCGGGTGCCGGCCGGCAACCTCGTCGGACCCGAGCACGGGGGCTGGGGGCTGATCACCAACCAGCTCAACCACGAACGCGTGGCCCTCGCAGCCATCGGCATGCAGGCGGAGGACTTCTACGGGGCCGCCCTCGCCCACGCCCGCACTCCTGATCCGGTGACCGGGGAGCGCCCCGCCGACCTGCCGTGGGTGCGGTCCCGGCTCGCGGAGGCGTACGCGCGGCTGGCCGCCGTACGCCTCCTCAACTGGCGGCTGGTCCAGGACGTCGGCGGAGGCGACCTCGCGCCGGGGGACGCGAGCGGCGTGAAGTTCCTCGGCACCGAGTCCGCCGTCGAGGTGTACCGGATGTGCCAGGAGGTGGTGGGCGAGGAGGGCCTGATCCGGGGACCGGGGAGCGAGTCCTTCGAGGGCGGCGAGCTGGAGCGGATGAACCGGGCCGCGCAGATCAACACCTTCGGCGGCGGGGTCAGCGAGGTGCAGCGGGAGATCGTCGCCATGATGCGGCTGGGGATGAAGGGGAGGAAGCGATGACGGCAGACGCGGCCGGGAGGGTTGCGGCCGGGAGTTCCGGAGCCGGGAGTTCCGGAGCTGGGAAGTCCGGAGCTGGGAAGTCCGAAGCCGGGCGTGCCGGGGCGGCAGACCGGTTCCACGCGCTGCTGGCGGCCTTCGAGGGGCGACCGGCCGCCACAGCGGGCCGCGGCAAGGACACCGTGAACGAACCGATGATCCGCCACTGGTGCGAGGCGATGGGCGATGCCAATCCCGCCTACAGCGGACCGGACGCCATCGCCCCGCCGACCATGCTCCAGGCCTGGACGATGGGCGGGCTCTCCGGCCACACCGACCGCTCCTCCGCCTACGACGAGCTCTTCGCGGTCCTGGAAGGCGCCGGCTTCACCTCGGTGGTGGCCACCGACTGCGAGCAGGAGTACCTGCGTCCCCTCCGGCCGGGCCAGGCGGTCACCTTCGACGCCGTCATCGAGTCCGTATCGCCGCGCAAGACGACCAAACTGGGAACCGGTCACTTCGTGACCACGCGCACGGACGTCCGGGCGGACGGCGAGCTCGCCGGAACGCACCGCTTCCGCATCCTGAAGTACGCACCAGCAGCAGCCCCCGCCCGCGCGTCCGCCCCCGTGAAGCCCGTCGAGTCGGCGCAGCCCAAGCCGCGGCGCCCGCGCCCCGTGGTCAACCGCGACAACCAGGGCTTCTGGGACGGTGTCCGGGAGCACCGGCTGCTGATCCAGCGCTGCACCGCCTGCGCCACCCCGCGCTTCCCGTGGCTCCCCGGCTGCAACTCCTGCGCCTCGCTCGACTGGGACACCGTCGAGGCCTCCGGCGCCGCCACCGTCTTCAGCTACGTCGTCATGCACCACCCGTCCTTCCCGGCCTTCACGGCGCACGAGCAGTCCGCGGCCGCGGGCGGCGGACCGTACGCGGTCGCCCTCGTCGAGCTCGCCGAGGGAGTGCGCATGATCACCAACATCACCGGCGTCCCGTACGACGAGGTCCGCATCGGCCTGCCGGTCCACCTGGAGTTCCTGCGCGTCGACGACGACCTGGAACTCCCCGTCTTCCGCGGGAGCGAGGGCTGATGGACTTCCATCCCACCGAGGAGCAGGCCGCGGCGGCCGGACTCGCCGCCCGGATCTTCGGCGACCTCGCCACCCACGAACGCCTCGCGGCCGCGGGCAGCGGCAGCGACGCCGAGCTGTGGAAGGCCCTCACCACGGCCGGGCTGATCGCGGCCGTCGAGGACGTCGGCCTCCTGGGCCTGGTCCTGCTGCTGGAGGAGCAAGGCCGCACCACCGCGCAGGTTCCGTACGCCGCCACCTGCGCCTACGGCGTGCTCCCGGTCGCCGCGCACGGCAGCGCCGGACAGCGGGCCCGCCTGCTGCCCGCCCTGGCCACCGGCGAGGCCGTCGCCACAGGGGCCTTCCCGGCTCGCGGCCGGATCACCGCCGAGCGCGGACGGCTGTCCGGCACCGCCCCCGCCGTGCCCTGGCTGCGCGAGGCCACGCACGTACTGGTCCCGGACGCGGACCGGGCCCTTTGGCTCGTACGGACCGACGCGCCGGGCGTACGGACCTCCCCGGTGGAGACCACCGCCCCCTGGTCGGCGGGCCGGCTGACGCTGACCGGAGCCGAGGCCGAGCGGATCGGCTCCGCAGGCGCCTACGAGGACGTACTCGCGGGCGCCCGCACCGCCTTCGCCGGACTCCAGGCCGGCGTCTGCGCGGGCTCGCTCGCCCGTGCCGTGGAGTACACCGGCACCCGCGAGCAGTTCGGCAGGCCCCTCTCGACCAACCAGGGCGTCATGCTGCGCGCCGCCGACGCGTACATGGACACCGAGGCGATCAGGGTCACCGCCTACGAGGCGGCCTGGCGCATAGACCAGGGCCTGCCCGCCCGTGAACACGCGCTGACCGCGGCCTGGTGGGCCTCGGAGGCGGGCAAGCGGGTCGTGCACGCGGGCCAGCACCTGCACGGCGGAATGGGCGCCGACCTGGAGCACCCCGTCCACCGGCACTTCCTGTGGGGGCGCCAGCTGGACGCGTACCTGGGCTGCGGCAGCGAGCTGCTGGCCGAACTGGGCGCCGTACTGGCGCAGGAGGGCTGAGACATGAGAGTCGGCGCGATACGGGTCGGCGCGCAGCTGCCGCCCCTGGAGGTCCCCGTCACCCGGACCTTGATCGTCTCGGGCGCCATCGCCTCCCGCGACTACCAGGACGTGCACCACGACGCGGAACTCGCCCGCAAGAAGGGCTCCCCCGACATCTTCATGAACATCCTGACGACGAACGGCCTGGTCGGCCGCTACGTCACCGACCACCTCGGCCCGCGGGCCGTCCTGCGCAAGGTGGCCATCCGGCTCGGTGCCCCCAACTATCCGGGCGACACCATGACCCTCACCGGTACCGTCACCGCCCTCGACGGGGACACCGCCGAGATCCGGGTCTTCGGTGCCAACGGCATCGGCCACCACGTCACCGGCACCGTCACCGTCACCCTGGCCGCCGGGGGTGCGGCATGAGCGTGCGCACCCGCGACGAGCTCGGCGGCCGCGCCGCCATCGCCGGCATCGGGGCGACCGAGTTCTCGAAGGACTCCGGCCGCAGCGAGCTCACCCTCGCGGTCGAGGCCGTGCACGCGGCCCTTGCGGACGCCGGGCTCTCCCCCGCCGATGTCGACGGCATGGTCACCTTCACCATGGACACCAGCCCCGAGATCACCGTCGCCCAGGCGGCCGGCATCGGAGACTTGTCCTTCTTCTCCCGCATCCACTACGGCGGCGGGGCGGCCTGCGCCACCGTCCAGCAGGCCGCCCTCGCCGTCGCCACCGGGGTCGCGGAGGTCGTGGTCTGCTACCGCGCCTTCAACGAGCGCTCCGGCCGCCGTTTCGGCTCCGGCGTACAGCAGCGCGAGCCGTCGGCGGAGGGCGCGGCACTCGGCTGGGCGCTGCCGTGGGGGCTGCTGACCCCCGCCTCCTGGGTGGCGATGACCGCGCAGCGCTACCTGCACACCTACAACCTCACCCCGGAGGCCTTCGGGCACGTCGCGGTCACCGACCGCCGGCACGCCGCGAACAACCCCGCCGCCTATTTCCACGGCAAGCCCATCACCCTCGCCGATCACGCCGCCTCGCGCTGGATCGTGGAGCCGCTGCGGCTGCTCGACTGCTGCCAGGAGACCGACGGGGGCCAGGCCCTCGTCGTCACCACCGCCGAGCGGGCACGGGACCTGCGGCAGGTGCCCGCCGTGATCACCGCCGCCGCCCAGGGCGCGGGCCGCAGGCAGGAGGCCATGACCTCTTTCTATCGAGACGACCTCACCGGACTTCCCGAGATGGACGTCGTCGCGCGCCAGCTGTGGCGGACCAGCGGACTGCGGCCGTCGGACATCGACGTCGGGATCCTCTACGACCACTTCACCCCCTTCGTGCTCATGCAGCTGGAGGAGTTCGGGTTCTGCAAGCCGGGTGAGGCCGCCGATTTCGTCGCTGCCGACGCGCTTCCCCTCAACACCCACGGGGGCCAGCTCGGCGAGGCGTACCTGCACGGAATGAACGGCATCGCCGAGGCCGTCCGCCAGCTGCGGGGCACTTCGGTCAATCAGGTCACGGGGACGGAGTACGTGCTGGTCACGGCCGGTACGGGGGTGCCGACCTCCGGACTGATCCTCGGAGCCGATGGGTGAGATACCGGTCCCAGGGGCCTCGGTGGCCTCCACCTTCAGGAGGTGGAGGCCGCTCTGCCCCTACAACCTGAGGTGGACCCCCCTTAGGCACCTGCGGCCGATTGCAGGGGGCGCGCGCGCTCCTAGCGTGGAGACATGACCACGCCAGTGTGCACGCTCGCCTCGAATTCGACGCCGTACCCGTCGTTCTCGGCGTACGTCCGGACCCGCGGCACGGTCCTCATGCGCACCGCGCGCTCCCTCACCGCGAACCCGTGCGATGCCGAGGACCTGCTCCAGACGGCCCTCACGAAGACGTACGTGGCCTGGGACCGGATCGAGGACCACCGTGCACTGGACGGCTACGTCCGGCGGGCCCTGGTCAACACCCGCACCTCGCAGTGGCGCAAGCGCAAGGTCGACGAGTTCGCGTGCGACGAGCTCCCCGAGACCGAGGCGGCGCCGGCCGCCGACCCCGCGGAGGCGCAGGCGCTGCGCGACGCGATGTGGCGTGCGGTGACCCGGCTTCCCGACAGGCAGCGGGCCATGGTCGTCCTGCGGTACTACGAGGACCTCAGCGAGGTGCAGACGGCCGAACTGCTGGGGGTCTCGGTCGGCACGGTCAAGAGCGCCGTATCGCGTGCGCTGGTCAAGCTCCGTGACGATCCCGAACTCACCCCGGTGCGCTGACGACGGGGCCCGGAGGCCGGCGGAGCACCCTCGACCGGGTGTTTCACGTGAAACACCGGAGGCCGACGGACCCGCGGCGCGACCCGCTCTGCTGTTTCACGTGAAACAGCGGAGTCGTTTTCTACTCTCGGGTAGTGACATGCCGACCGGTACGTGCGCAGAATCGGCAGCATCCGTAGCCGCCGCAGCGCCGCAGCGCTCACTGGGAGGACGCTTTGCTGAGCACCATGCAGGACGTACCGCTCCTCGTCACCCGCATACTCCAGCACGGGATGACGATCCACGGGAAGTCCCAGGTCACGACCTGGACCGGGGAGGCCGAGCCGCATCGCCGCAGCTTCGCCGAGATCGGTGCCCGCGCCACCCGCCTCGCCAATGCCCTGCGCGACGAACTCGGAGTCCGCCAGGACGACCGGGTCGCGACCTTGATGTGGAACAACTCCGAGCACGTCGAGGCCTACTTCGCGATCCCCTCCATGGGCGCGGTCCTGCACACGCTGAACCTCCGCCTCCCTCCCGAGCAGCTCGTCTTCATCGTCAACCACGCCGCCGACCGGGTGGTGCTGGTCAACGGCACGCTGCTGCCCCTGCTCGTGCCGCTGCTTCCGCACCTGCCGACCATCGAGCACGTCGTGGTGTCCGGCATCGGCGACCGCTCCGCGCTCGAGGGCCTGGACGTGCGCGTGCACGAGTACGAGGACCTCCTCGCGGGCCGCCCGGACACCTATGACTGGCCCGAACTGGACGAGCGCCAGGCCGCCGCCATGTGCTACACCTCCGGCACCACCGGAGACCCGAAGGGCGTCATCTACTCCCACCGCTCGATCTACCTGCACTCCATGCAGGTCAACATGGCCGAGTCGATGGGGCTGAACGACAAGGACACCACCCTGGTCGTCGTCCCGCAGTTCCACGTGAACGCATGGGGCCTGCCGCACGCCACCTTCATGACCGGCATCAACATGCTGATGCCGGACCGCTTCCTCCAGCCCGCCCCCCTCGCCGAAATGATCGAGCGGGAGAAGCCCACGCATGCCGCGGCCGTCCCCACCATCTGGCAGGGACTGCTGGCCGAGGTCACCGCCAACCCGCGTGACCTGACCTCGATGAAGCAGGTCACGATCGGCGGCTCGGCGTGTCCGCCCTCCCTGATGGAGGCCTACGACAAGCTCGGAGTCCGCCTCTGCCACGCCTGGGGCATGACCGAGACCTCTCCGCTGGGCACCATGGCGCACCCGCCGGCCGGCCTGAGCGCCGAGGAGGAGTGGCCCTACCGGATCACCCAGGGCCGCTTCCCGGCAGGCGTCGAGGCCCGCCTGGTCGGCCCCGGCGGCGACCGGCTGCCCTGGGACGGCGAGTCGGCGGGCGAGCTGGAGGTGCGCGGTGCCTGGATCGCGGGCGCCTACTACGGCGGAGCCTCCGGCGAACCGGTCCGCCCCGAAGACAAGTTCAGCGCCGACGGCTGGCTCAAGACCGGCGATGTCGGCGTGATCAGCCCGGACGGCTTCCTCACCCTCACCGACCGCGCCAAGGACGTCATCAAGTCCGGCGGTGAGTGGATCTCCAGCGTGGAACTGGAGAACGCGCTGATGGCGCACCCCGAGGTCGCCGAGGCGGCCGTCGTCGCCGTCCCCGACGACAAGTGGGGCGAGCGTCCGCTGGCCACCGTCGTCCTCAAGGAGGGCGCGACCGCGGACTACGCGACCCTGCGCGCCTTCCTCGCCCAGTCGATCGCCAAGTGGCAGCTGCCGGAACGCTGGACGGTCATCGCGGCCGTGCCCAAGACCAGCGTCGGCAAGTTCGACAAGAAGGTGATCCGCAAGCAGTACGCCGACGGCGAGCTGGACGTGACGAAGCTGGACTGAGAGTCGACAGGCCCGTCCGGGACCTCACGAGCCCGGAGCGGGCGGGTTCAGCCCCTGGTGAGCCACGGCCGCAGCAGCCTGCTGATGGCGGGCATGGCCGCGTAGGTCATCAGGGTGCTGAAGACCACGGCGAAGGCGGCCGTCCGCAGCACGAAGTGCAGATCCACCAGGTACGGCCCGAGCAGCGCGTTGCCGACCAGCGAGATCGGGAAGATGGCGAGCCCCGAGCTGATCGCCATCTTCCACCGAGGCGGCGCGGGCCGGGTCGTACCCGGCTTGGCGAACCAGGTCTCCATGCCGTGCAGTTCCCGCCGGGCTATCTCCGTATGGTGGTGTCCCAGGCAGTTCGAGAACCACTCGGCCCGCTCGGCGGAGTCCTGCCAGCGCTGGAACGCCGCCTGGTTGCGGAAGCGGTGGACCAGGAACCATGGCCCGCCCTCCGCCGCGGGGCGGAACAGCCCGTACCCGAGGTGGTCCGGGAAACCGGCGGCCGTCTCCAGGATTCCGTGGGCCCAGGCCTCGAACGTCTCCTCGTGCCCCGGATCCACCTGTCGCGCGATCAGCAGGTTCACCTCCCCGCTGTCGGCGGGGACGGTCTGCTCGCTCGTGTTGATGATGGCCATCGGGCCAGGATTACTAGTTGGTCCCGATCTTGGCCAGCAGGTCCACGATGCGACCCTGCACATCGCCGGTCGTCGCCCGCTCGGCGAGGAAGAGCACGCTCTCCCCCGAGGCCAGACGCGGCAGCTCGGACGGGTTGATGCCGGTTGCCGTGTAGACGACCAGCGGCGTGCGGTTCAGCTGCCCGTTCGCGCGCAGCCAGTCCACGATCCCGGCCCGCCTGCGGCGCACCTGCATCAGGTCCATCACCACCAGGTTGGGCCGCATCCGCGTGGCCAGCTCCACGGCGTCCGTGTCGGCGCCCGCCCGGGCGACCTGCAGGCCGCGCCGCTCCAGGGCGGTGGTCAGGGCGGTCGCGATCTCGTCGTGCTCCTCGATCAGCAGCACCCGTGAGGGGTGCTGCTCGCTGTCGCGCGGCGCCAGCGCCTTGAGCAGGACCGCGGGGTCGGCGCCGTAGGCGGCCTCCCGCGTGGCGTGCCCCAGCCCGGCCGTGACCAGGACGGGCACCTCGGCGGCCACCGCGGCCTGGCGCAGCGACTGGAGGGCGGTGCGGGTGATGGGCCCGGTCAGCGGGTCCACGAACAGCGCGGCGGGGAACGCGGCGATCTGCGCGTCCACCTCCTCGCGGGAGTGCACGACGACGGGGCGGTAGCCGCGGTCGCTGAGCGCCTGCTGCGTCTGGACGTCGGGCGCGGGCCACACCAGGAGGCGGCGGGGGTTGTCCAGCGGCTCCGGCGGCAGCTCGTCGTCCACGGGGCGCGGTACGGGCCGGTTGACCACCTCGACCGCGCCGCCCGGGCCGTCCAGCGGTTCGGGGCCCTCGTCGGAACCCGCCTCGGGGGCTCCTATGGCGAACGCCCGTCCCTGCGGCGCCGGCTCGGCGAGACGGCGCCTCCGCCCGGAACCGGTACCGGTCGGGTCCACGGAGATCCCCTGGCCCAGCGTGCCGAGCGCGCGCACACTGATCGGCTGCGCGGCCTGGCCCTCGGCGGGGGCCTCCTGCGACTGCCGGGCCCCGGGGACCGCGGCCGGACCGGAGGCCCCGCGGTCCTCGGGAGCCGTCCGGGCCGCCGGCACCGGCCAGGCCGGGGCGGTCTGGAGAGCGCGCCGCCGCCCGGTGGGCTGTACGGGTTCCTCCGCGCCCTCGGCGGGCTGCGGGTCGGGAGCTTGGGACTCGGGCACGGGAGCGCCCAGCACCCGGCGCCCGCGCCGTCCGCCGGGCCCGTCGGAGTCCGCCTCCGCGGAAGGGGACGAGGGGGCGGAACCCACCGCGGCCGGGGTCTGCGGGGCGGTGGGGGCCGGGGTGGGCCCCGCGGGCAGCGCGAAACCGCCCTCGGGGGCGATCGGCCGCACGGGGGCCTGCCCGGGACCGGGCGCCGGCCGGAGCCCGGTCGCCGGCACGGGGCCGCCGGGCTGTGCCGGACCGGCCGCACCAAGCGCCCGGCGTCGTCCCGCGGGATGCTCGGTCACTGGAACGGGCGGTACCTGGGGCGCCGCCGGCAGCACCGGCACGGGCGCCATCGCGGGTACGGGGGGCAGCGCGGGCATGGCGTTGCCGCGCGGGGGCACGGGCCGGCCGGGGCCGCCCTCACCGCCGCTGCCGTCGCCGTCGCGCCCGCGACGGCGCCCGGTGCCGAGGCCCGCCGGGTTCACCGGGGACTGCGCGAGCTCCGGACCGCTGCCGCCGTCGGTCTCGCCCGCCCGGCGCCGCCCGGACGGGAGCGCCAAGGCGGCACCACCGCCGGTGGGCTTCGGGGCGCCGGAAGGCTCGGCGCTGTCGTCCAGGAACGCGTCGACTCCGCGCCGGGCCCGCCGTCCACCGGGACCGGAGGCGGTCGCGGCCGGCGCGCTCTTCTCGGCCGGGGCCTCCTCCTCCGGCTCAGGCAGGGTCACCGTCCCGGCTCCCGAGCCGAGCGGCAGTTCCAGCACGTAGGCCCCGCCGGGCGCGCCCGGCACCTCCACCGTCTGCAGCACACCTCCGTGCGCGGCCACGATGCCCCGCACGATCGGCTCGTGCACCGGGCTCCCGCCCTCGTACGGCCCGCGCACCTCGATCCGTACGACGTCGCCGCGCTGCGCGGCCGCCACCACGATCGTCGAGTCGCCGTACCCGCTGCCCTGGGCGGTCTTGCCGGTGGCGTCCACCCCGGCGACGTCCGCGACCAGGTGCGCGAGGGCGGTGGCGATGCGCTCCGCGTCCACCTCGGCCTCGATGGTCGGCGCGTGGACGGCGAACTGGGCGCGCCCCGGCCCGATCAGCTCGACCGCGCCGTCGACACCGGCCGCGACCACACCGTTGATCAGGACCTTCTTCTTCTGGAGCCGGTCGCCGCCGGAGTCCAGGCGCTGGAAGCCGAGCACGTTGTCCACGAGCGTGGTCATCCGCGAGTACCCGGCGGCCAGGTGGTGCAGCAGCTGGTTGGCCTCGGGCCACAGCTGTCCCGCGTCGTCGGCGGCCAGCGTCGCCAGCTCCCCGCGCAGCTCGTCCAGCGGCCCGCGCAGGGAGTCGCCGAGCACGGCCAGCAGCTGGGCGTGGCGCGCGGCCAGCGCGTCGTAGGGCCGACGGTCGGTGAAGGTCATCACGGCGCCGACGAGCTGCTCCCCGTCCCGTACGGGAGAGGTGGTCAGGTCCACGGCGACGGGCTGTCCGGCCTTGTTCCACAGGACCTGCCCACGCACCCGGTGCTTGCGTCCGCTGCGCAGGGTGTCGGCGAGCGGGGACTCCTCGAACGGGAACGGCGAGCCGTCGGCGCGCGAGTGCTGGACCAGGCCGTGCAGTTCACGGTTGCCCAGGTCGGTGGCGCGGTAGCCGAGGATCTGCGCGGCGGCCGGGTTGACCAGCACCACCCGGCCGTCGGTGTCCGTGCCCACGACGCCCTCGGCGGCGGCCCGCAGGATCATCTCGGTCTGCCGTTGGGAGCGGGCCAGCTCGGCCTCGGTGTCCACGGTTTGAGAGAGGTCCCGTACGACGAGCATCAGCAGTTCGTCGCCGGTGTAGGCGGGTTGCGGCTCGCGGTAGGCGTCCCGGCCGTCCAGGTGGGCGCTGGTGACCTCGACGGGGAACTCGCTGCCGTCGGTGCGGCGTGCGGTCATCCGGGTGGGCTTGGTGCGCCCGCCCTCGTCCTCGCCGGGCCGGCGCATCGAGCCGGGGATCAGCTTGGAGTCGAAATCGGGCAGGAGGTCGAGCAGACCGCGTCCGACGAGCCCGGTTCCCGGGCTCTCCATCACCTCAAGGGCGATCGAATTGGCGTTGACGACCGTGCCGTTGGCGTTGACGAGCAACAGCGCGTCCGGAAGAGCGTCGAGTATTGCTGCGAGGCGAGCAGCGCCTCGGGATGGCCTGCTGCTCACGACGAGCTTCCTCCCTGACCACAACTACCGGCAAGTCACGGGAGGAGTCTAAGGCCACAGCCCCGCGGCGGGGTGGCCGAAGTGCGGTGTATAGCGCCCATTCCGCGCATCCTCCCAGGTCAGGAACGCCCACTCGGAAGCAGAGGTTCCAACTCGTCCCACCGGCTGATTTCACATCCGTCGGTCCGCCGGAAGGTCGCGTCGACCTTGTGCCCCCGCCAGGTACCGGTGATGCGGGCGGTGGCCGGGCCCCCGTGCTGCATGGTGCAGAGCTGCCGCTTGGAGACGGGCGCGAAGGGGTCCCTGCCCTCCGAAGCGAGCTGGTCCAGCCGCGCGCAGGCCTGCTCCCTCTGGGGGTGGTCGCCGCCGACGGGATCGCATTCGAGCCGGTACTCGCGGTCCAACTGGCGGTTCCCGGTGTCGGCCATGGTGATGGCGAGCCGGTCGGGGGCGGCCTTCGTCAGCAGCCCGCCCAGGGGCAGCGGGGGCAGCGGCCCGGCCACCGCGGTGGCCAGGGCGGAAGTGACGGCGAAAGCGGCGAGACGCAGCATGGGGGCACTCCAGGTCGTCCGTACCTCGTACGCCTGACCAACGACAGGGCCGCGCGGACGTTGCGCGCGGCGGGGCCACTAAGGCTTTGCCCTCCGGCCGTGCGTCCTAGTACCGTGGGAGCGGATTGGTGACCGGCCCCGCGCCTGTGTCATCATCTGCACGCACCTTCGTACGCGAGGGTGTGCTGGAGGCGTCGCCTAGTCCGGTCTATGGCGCCGCACTGCTAATGCGGTTTGGGGCTTACCCCCCATCGAGGGTTCAAATCCCTCCGCCTCCGCACCTGACGAAGCCCCGGTCCTGATGGACCGGGGCTTCGGTGTTTCCCGGCGAGGCTGGCCGCCGATCCGGCCTGTGTGCGAACCGCCCGCGCCGAGCCGGATGATCTTCATTCAAGGCGTTTTCGCAGCTCAAGCATGGTGTGGCTAATGGATTTCGCGTCCCGGCGAGGTCCATGTATTGTTGTTCTCGCAAGGCCAACGGGGCGCAAAACCCCAGCAAGCCAAGCACTCGTAGCTTAACGGATAGAGCATCTGACTACGGATCAGAAGGTTGCAGGTTCGAATCCTGCCGAGTGCACAGCAGGCCAGAGGCCCCGGACGAAAGTCCGGGGCCTCTGCCGTTTCTGCCGTACAGCAGCGAAGTACAGCAACCGTCTCAGCCGCCGCTGCCCCCCATCGCTTCGGACAGCTTGACGATCGCGTCCCGCACCTCTTCCTCGCTCGCTTCGGCGTAGACCTCCATCGTCATGGCGATCTGTGAGTGCCGCAGGATGCGCTGGGCCACCTTCGGGTGGACCTTGAGTGCGACGAGGAGCGAACTGCACGTGTGCCGGGTGTTCCGGAGCGGGATCGCCCGGAGGCCGGCGCGGCGAGCCCGCAGCGCGAACATCCGGGTCAGGTTCCCCGGCTCGATCGGAGTCCCGTACTTCGTCGTGAAGACCAGGCCGTGGCTGTCCTGCCACAGCTCCCCGGCGGCCTTCCGGTCCCCGGTCTGCTGGGCCTGCCGCATCCGCAGCGCCTTGAGGCACAGGGAGGGCACCGGCAGGAAGTCGTCCGAGTCCTCGGTCTTGGTCTCCCGGTGCAGGATCTGCCGGCCTGCCCGCTGGATCTGGTGATCCACGTACAGCTCCCCGGCGTCGAAGTCGATCGACTTCCAGGTCAGCCCCAGCACCTCACCCCGCCGGAGCCCGAGGCAGAGGACGAGCATCCACGCGGCGAAGAGGTGATCTTCCCGGACGACCCCGTCCGCCAGGAACCGGCCCGCCTCGACCACGGACCAGGGCTTGATCCGCTTGCGGCGGGGCTTGGGCACCTTCACGAGGGAGGCGACGTTCTTGCCGATCTCCTCCTCGGTGACGGCGTGAGTGAGGGCGGCCCGCAGTGCGTCACGCGAGCCCTGGATCACGCGGCGGGACGGGTACGACTCGCAGCAGTCACCCACGGCGCAGCACCGGCGGCTTTCGGGGGCGCGCTTCGCATCCTTGCCCTGGGCGCAGCACTGGCAGATGGTCGCCAGCTTGGTCAGCCACTCGCGGACGTCGCGGACGTCGCGGACGTCGCGGACGTCGCGGACGGTCAGCTTGTCCAGGCGCGTCGTGCCGAGGTGCGGGGCGATGTAGAGCCGGACGTAGCCCTCGTACGAGACGTACGACAGCGGGGCCAGGTTGGGCTTGACGATCGAGTCCAGCCAGTAGGAGAGGAAGGCGGCAACCGTCCGGTGCCGAGTGGTGACGGGCCCCTTCTTCGCCTCCGCGTGCAGGTTGAGCCACTTCTCATGGACCTCTTCGCGAGTCTTGCCCTAGGCGTACTTGCGGGCGCGCTTGCCGTCGGGCTTCGTGACCCAGACGTAGGCGGCGTAGCCGTTCTTGTACGGGTAGATCGCACCTTCGCCGTTACCGCGCTTGCCTCTCACGCTGACCTCAATCCGGCGTCGGAGGTGACGCGCTGGATGTACTCGTCCACCCAGGACGGGAGGATGCGGCGGTTGCGGCCGACCTTCACCGAACGGATCTCCCCGGTGAGCACGAGCATCTTGGTCTTCGATAGGCCGAAGCCGAGCATTTCGGCAACCTGGGCGGTCGTGTGCCACTTGGGCTGAATTACGGTCGTGGTCATGCCGTTCCCTCCGAGGCGAGTTGGTCGTGCAGGGCTTCGCGGGCGGTCTGGCGGTTGAGCTGGATGTCTCGGGCGATGGTGGCGGCGAGGACGGATTCGCCGGGGGTGTGGCCGTGGCCGGCGTACTGCCAGGAGGCGAGGACGAGAACGGTGTCCGGCTCGGTGTCGGTGAGGCCGCGGGCTTCGCGTTCTTGGGCGGCGCGGTAAGAGTTTCCCTACTTCATCAAGGGCGCTTCCGCCGCCAAGGCGGCGTCGCGCGCCCGTCGCCCCGGGCCTGCGCTCCTGTCTGCGCCCCGCTCCAGCCCGGGGCGCCGGCCGCGCGCCACTGGCTAAGGACTTGATGGGGATGGGCCTGGCCTGATCGGCAAGCCGAGCGTTAGGACAGATGCCTCCGGCGGGGGCGCTCTGACTCTGGGATGCGGGGGCCAGTCGTGCGCCTGCGGCTTCGTTGTGGTTCGGGGTGGGGGCTGTCATCCCGCCTGCCGTCGTCCCCGGGCAAGCCGTAGCAGACCAGTCGCCGGGGGCCCTGCTACCACTCCGTGTGGGACGACGGCAGACGGGATGACAGCAGGGCGCGCTGTGGCTTGCGCCAACTGGGGTCCGAGTGTCCAGAACTGTTCAGGAGTCCCGCACCACTTGACTCCTCCTCGGCCTGCTCGGCGACCTTCTCCGAGGACTGGCCAGCGCGGGCCATCGTGTCCTTGAGCGTGGCCCCTGATCATGCACGACCCCAAACCGGGCAGGACACCGGCCAAAGCCGCGGAGCCGACCTAGGGGCGCCGCTCTGCACGTAGCCGGTCGGGCGGTTAGGACCTCGGGGGCTGGGGCGGTGGCTCCACGAATGGCCGATCCCGAAGTGCCCGACCGCCCTGACGCACCTAGCGTCGTCGTGCGGAGCTGCGCTGACTGCGCTACGCCAAGGCGATTGAGAGGAACCTCCATGGCCGTCGCGATGACACTCGTTTGGCCCGAGCTCACACCCGAGTTGTACGACGCGGTACGCAACAAGGTGCGTTGGGAAGAGGATGCTCCAGACGGGTTGGTGCTGCACGCCGCATGGTTCGCCGACGACGGCTTCCACGCGTTCGACATCTGGGAGTCGGAGGACCACTTCACCCGATTCATCGCCGACAGGATCGCACCCGTACTCAAGGGCGAAATGGGTGTGAAAAGCGACCCCCAGACGAAGATCTCCCCTCTGTACAGGCGCTACGTTGTCCCAGGCGTCAGTGGCGCCGCCTGACACTCCTGGGGGCCTCTGCCGCCAATCAGTTCGTAGGCTAGGCGCGACCTCGCCGCGTCATCGGCGGCCCTCCCTTGCTCCGTTGACCGCGTGGGCGTCAGGGTGACAAGAGCCCTTCGAAGCCGTTGCAGTACAGCATCGAAGTACCGCAACCGCAGCAACCGTCTCCGTCGCATAGCAATCCTCCAGGGCCGTGCAGCGACCGGAATGACCGTCACTGACCGATCCGGCTAGAGCTACGGATCAGAAGGTTGCAGGTTCGAATCCTGCCGAGTGCACAGCCTGAGAGGCCCCCCGGTTCGCCGGGGGGCCTTTGCGTTGCCCTGGCCGGGCCGGGTGTCCTGGCGGGACCGGTCTCCTCCTTGGTGGGGAGGGGTACCCCGGAGGATGTGGGGGGCGGGATGGCTCTGGCGGGGGATGCCGGTTACCCCGCGGCCTCGGTACGGTTTTGAAGATCGTTCGAAATCGGAACAAGGGGGCTCCCATGGGACTGTTCGGGAATGCGCACACCGTCGACCCCGTCTCCGCGCAGCGGGACTACGCGCGGCTGCTGGGGCAGGGGGAGCAGGTGCACGCCGCCTACCTGCTGATCCGGGACACGATCCTGTTCACGGACCGGCGGCTGGTGCTCATCGACAAGCAGGGGCTCACCGGGAAGAAGGTGGAGTACCACTCCGTCCCCTACCGGAGCATCACCCACTTCTCGGTGGAGACCGCGGGGCACTTCGATCTCGACGCCGAGCTCAAGATCTGGATATCCGGGACCCCGGCGCCGATCGAGAAGACCTTCACCAAGGGTGTCGACATCTACGAGGTGCAGGCGATCCTGACGCAGTTCGTCGCCAGGTAGCCGCATCCGCCTGTGGGGGCGGTCTGGCGGCCTGGCGGTCACGGGACGCGGGGGAGGCCCGTCACCGACATCACCAGGGAGTAGAGGGAGGTGGTCGCGGTGATGAAGAGGCGATTGTTCCGAGGGCCGCCGAAGGTGATGTTCGAGACCGGCTCGGGGACGCGGACGCGGCCGATCAGGGTGCCGTCCGGGGCGTAGCAGTGGACTCCGGACGCCATCACGGCCGCCCACAGCCTGCCTTCGTCGTCGAAGCGGATGTTGTCGACCGAGGGGCAGTCGGTGAACACGCGGTCGTCGGTGAGGGTGCCGTCGTCGGTGACCTTGAAGGCGCGGATGTGGCCGGCGCGGGTGTCCGCGGCGTACAGCTCGCCCTGGTCGGGGGAGAAGGCCAGTCCGTTCGGGCCCAGGAAGCCGTCCGCGACCATCCGGACGGTGCCGGTCGCCGGATCGGCGCGGTAGAGGTTGCAGGCGCCGATCTCGCCGGGGGCGCGCCGGCCCTCGTAGTCGCTGGTGATGCCGAAGTCCGGGTCGGAGAACCAGACCGAGCCGTCCGAGCGGACCACCGCGTCGTTCGGACTGTTGAGCCGCTTGCCGTCGAAGCGGTCGGCGATGACGGTGAGGCTGCCGTCCGGTTCGGTGCGGGTGACGCGGCGGTTGCCCTGCTCGCAGGTGATCAGGCGGCCTTCGCGGTCCAGGGTGTTGCCGTTGGGGTGGCCGGCCGGGGAGCGGAAGACGGAGACCGCGCCGGTCGACTCGTCCCAGCGCAGCATCCGGTCGTTGGGGATGTCGCTCCACACCAGTTGGCGCCAGGCGGGCAGGTAGAGCGGCCCTTCCGCCCAGCGGCAGTCGTCGTAGAGCCGCTCCAGTCGCAGGTCGCCGCCGGCGCAGCGGCCGGTCCGGAAGCGCTCATCCAGAATCTCGTACAAGGTGAGGTCGGCTATGGCAGACACAATTCCCCCTGAGGTCAGAATGCCGAATGAAATTCGGCCTGATAGTGAGATTGCAGGATCAGGTACTGTCTTCGCAAGGGTCGACGGGCCCATGGGAGGAAGATCGCGTGGACGACATCGACCGGGCGCTCGTCCTGCGCCTCCAGCAGGACGCGGGCCAGTCGTACGCGGCTCTCGGCGCGGCCGTCGGACTGTCGGCCGGAGCCACCCACGAGCGCGTACGGAAACTGCGCGAGCGCGGGGTGATCCGGCGTACCACCGTCGACGTCGACCCGGCCGCCGTCGGCAGCGGGGTGCTGGCCTACGTGATGGTCGACTCCAACGCCTGGATGGGGGAGTCCGGTGAAGCCTTCGCCGCGATCCCCGAGATCCAGGAGGCGCACATCATCGCGGGCAGCGCCTCGGTCATGGTCAAGGTGCGCACCGCCACGACCGGGCAGTTGCAGGACGTGCTGCGCCGCCTGTACGCCATCGACGGTGTCATCGGAACACACGCCACCGTCGTCCTCGACACCTTCTTCGAGCGGCCCCTGCCGCTGTGACCTGGTGGTGTACCGGCATCCGGTGGAGCGCGGGCCGGCCCGCCGTCGGCTGGTACGGGGAGGGGCGCGGGACGCGGGAGAGCGTGCTCGCGTACGGGCAGAGGCTGGCCTTCGTCGCGTGCGGGGAGCGGCGCTGCCTGGGTGTGTGGCGGGCAGGGAAGCGGACTCCTTGCCCCACGGGCGCCGGTGTGCCCGCCCGTACGGGGAGCGCCCAGTGCCCCGAGTGCGCACGCCTGGACCGGTCGTTCTCCGTGGCCGCCGACACCAATGCCGCCGATCCGCGGACCTACCGGGTCTACCTGGCCTGGTTCGGGCCCGGCCTGGTCAAGGTCGGCATCACCGCCGAGGAGCGCGGCTCCGCCCGGCTGCTGGAGCAGGGCGCCGTGGCCTGGGCCTGGCTGGGGCGCGGGCCGCTGATGGCCGCACGGCGTACCGAGGAGCTGCTGCGCGCCGCGCTCGGGGTGCCCGACCGGATCGCGTACGCCCGCAAGCGCGCCGTACGGGCCCAGCTGCCGCCTGCGCCCGAACGGGCCCTGGAGGTCGCCGAGCTGCACGCGCGGGCGGCCGCCCTGCGGGGATGGCCGGACTCGCTGGAGCGGGTCCGGTGCGAGGTCGTCGACCACGCCGTGGCGTTCGGGCTGGCCGATCTGCCCGTACCCGCCCGGGTGGTCACCGCGATGGTGGCCGGCGGAGCGGTGGCCGGTGTGCTGGCGGGCGCTGCCGGTCCCGATCTGCACCTCGCGGACGGGCTTGTCGTGGACACCCGGCTGCTGGCCGGATGGGAGCTGGCAGTCCCGGCGGGCGAGGCGGTGACGGTGGTGCCCTCGGCGGAGGTCCCGTTCGCCGTGCGTCCCGCGGCCGAGCAGGACGGGCTGTTCTGAGGACGTTCTGAGGACGTTCCGAGGGGTTCTGAGGGGTTCCGGACCGGGGCGCGCGGGCGGCGGCCAGGTCAAGACTTGGATCCCTTTGGCCGCCCGGGGCCGATTCCGGTGGACATGCGGGAGGGCTCCGCCGAGGGTGGTGACCATGACCCTTCAGCCCCTGCCGGCCTTCGAACCGCCTTACCTGATGGCCGTATTCAGCAGCGTCCGCGGCGCCGAGGAGAGCGGCTACGCCGAGACCCTCGACCGGATGAACGAGATCGTCGCCGAGAACCCCGGCTTCCTCGGACAGGAGTCCGCGGGCGCTCCCGGAGGGCTCGGCATCACCGTCGCCTACTTCCGCGACCACGCGTCCCTCACCCGGTGGCGGCAGGACGCGGAGCACCAGGCGGCCATGGAGCAGGGCCGCGCCCACTGGTACGAGAGCTACACCTTGCACGTCGCGACCGTAGAGCGGAGCCACGGCTTTGTCCGCAACGGCTGAGGCGGTCCTCGCCTTCCGCACCCGGCTCGGCCTGCCGGGGCTGGTCGACGTCCACACGCACTTCATGCCCGAGCGGGTGCTGGCGAAGGTCTGGGAGTACTTCGACGCGGTCGGCCCGCTGACCGGCGTCGAGTGGCCCATCACCTACCGCTACGAGGAGGAGCAGCGGGTCGCGCTCCTGCGGGAGTTCGGGGTGCGGGCCTTCACCGCCATGCTCTACCCCCACAAGCCGGCGATGGCCGCCTGGCTCAACGCCTGGTCCGCCGACTTCGCCGCCCGGACCCCCGACTGCCTGCACACCGCGACCTTCTTCCCGGAAGAGGGCGCGGCCGGGTACGTCCGCCGGGCCCTCGAGGCGGGGGCCCGCGTCTTCAAGGCGCACCTCCAGGTGGGCGGCTACGACCCGAACGACGACCGGCTCGATGCCGTCTGGGGACTCCTCGCCGAGGCCGGCACACCGATCGTGATCCACTGCGGCTCCGGGCCCGTCCCCGGGAAGCACACCGGGCCCGCGCCGGTCGCCCGGCTGCTGGCCCGCCACCCGCGGCTGCCCCTGGTCATCGCCCACATGGGCATGCCCGAGTACGCAGACTTCCTCGACCTCGCCGACCGCCACCCCGAGGTCCGCCTGGACACCACGATGGCCTTCACCGACTTCTCCGAGCAGTTCAGCGGCTTCCCGCGCGCGGAACTGGGGCGGCTCGCGGACCTCGGCGACCGCATCCTGCTCGGCACCGACTTCCCGAACATCCCGTACCCCTACGACGGGCAGCTCCTCGCCCTCGAACGGCTCGGCCTGGGGGACGCCTGGCTGCGCGCGGTCTGCCACGACAACGGGGTCCGGCTGTTCGGACTCGCCGGGTGAGCGACCGACCTGCCGACCGACCCGTCGGCCGACCGACCGTTCCCGTCTTCCGGGGCGGATCTGCGGCCGTCCGCTGCGGCCTTCCGGCCGGTGCGGTCGTTTCTCAGGAAATTCACAGGTAGGGGCAAGAACGCTCTCAGAGGCGCCGTACAGCGTGGTCGCATGACTGCGACGACCACCTCCCACGCGTCCACGTCCACCCATAACCCCACGGCCCTGGTGCGGCCCGACGGAGGGCCCTGCCGGGTGCTCGTGGTCGACGACGAGGCTTCGCTCTCCGAGCTGTTGTCCATGGCCCTGCGCTACGAGGGCTGCGAGGTCCGCAGCGCCGGGGACGGGGCCGCGGCGGTGCGCGCGGCGCGGGAGTTCCGGCCGGACGTGGTGGTCCTCGACGTCATGCTCCCCGACATGGACGGGCTCGCCGTCCTCGGGCGGCTGCGCCGGGAGATCCCGCAGGTCCCGGTGCTGTTCCTGACCGCCAAGGACTCCGTCGAGGACCGGATCGCGGGCCTCACCGCGGGCGGGGACGACTACGTCACCAAGCCGTTCAGCCTGGAGGAGGTCGTGGCGCGGCTGCGCGGCCTGGTCCGGCGTTCGGGGGCGGCGCAGGCCGCGCGCGGCGGTTCCGTCCTGGCCGTCGGCGACCTGAGCCTTGACGAGGACAGCCACGAGGTGGTCCGCGGCGGCCTGGAGATCCACCTGACCGCGACCGAGTTCGAGCTCCTGCGCTACCTGATGCGCAACCCGCGCCGGGTGCTGAGCAAGGCGCAGATCCTGGACCGGGTGTGGTCGTACGACTTCGGCGGCCAGGCCAACGTGGTCGAGCTGTACATCTCCTACCTGCGGCGGAAGCTGGAGAGCGGGCCCGGTCTGGCGCCGATGATCCACACCCGGCGCGGCGCCGGATACCTGATCAAGCCGGCCGAGTAGTGGTCCCGCGCGCCTCCCGGCCGGGACGTCCGCCGCGGTCCGGCCGCCCGCCGAAGCCGGGGCGCCCCCCGCGTCCGGCGCGTGCTCCGCATTTGGAGCGTGTCCCGCGGTCGCGGCGCGCGCCGTGGTGGCGCCTCCCGGCCCGGTCGCGTCGGCGGCCTTGGTCGCTGCGGACCCGGCTCGTCGTCTCGGCGGTGCTGCTGATCGCCGTGGTCGGCGCCTCCATCGGCACCGTCACCACCCTCGCCCTGCGCTCCTACCTGGTCGACCAGCTCGACAAGCAGCTGCGGATCTCCGTCGACATGGGCACCCGCGGCCCCGGCAGCGGAAAGGCCGCCCGGGAAGGGGGCCTTGGCTCCGTCCTCGGCCCTGGCACCCCCCTGGGCGCCACCGGAGTCCGGCTCGACTCCGACGGCACGGTGGCCGGCACCGCGCGCAGCGTCCGCGTCGAGGACCCCGAGCTCGGAAACCGCGAGCTCCTCACCCCCGCCCAGACCGCCGCCCTCGTGGCGGTCGCCCTCACCGCAGAACCGGGCCGCGCCGACCCGGTGGACCTGCGCCTGCCGGGGCTCGGCGCGTACCGGGTGCTCTCCGCCCCCGACGGGAGCCTCGTCCTGGGCTTCCCCCTGCACGAACTCGACTCCACCGTGGAGACCCTGATCGGGGTCGAGGTCTGCGTCACCCTGGCCGGGCTGATCGCCGCCTCCCTCGCCGGACAGGCCCTCGTCGGCGTCGCCCTGCGCCCGCTGCGACGGGTCGCCGCCACCGCCACCCGGGTCTCCGAACTGCCGCTCCACAGCGGCGAACCCGCGCTCGACGAACGGGTGCCGGACGCCGAGGCCGACCCCCGTACGGAGGTGGGACAGGTCGGCGCGGCCCTCAACCGGATGCTGGGCCACGTCTCCTCCGCCCTCACCGCCCGCCAGCAGAGCGAAACCCGGGTCCGCCAGTTCGTCGCCGACGCCAGCCACGAGCTGCGCACCCCGCTCGCGTCGATCCGCGGCTACGCGGAGCTGACCCGCCGGGGACGGGAGGAGCCCGGCCCCGACACCCGGCACGCCTTGGGCCGCATCGAGTCCGAGGCCACCCGGATGACCGGGCTGGTCGAGGACCTGCTGCTGCTGGCCCGGCTCGACGCAGGCCGTCCGCTCTCCACCGGCGACACCGAAACCGACCTGGCCCCGCTCGTCATCGACGCGGTCAGCGACGCGCGGGTCGCCGGGCCCGGACACCACTGGCGCCTGCACCTGCCGGAGGAGCCCGCGACGATCCTCGCCGACCCGGCCCGGATCCAGCAGGTCCTGGTCAACCTGCTCGCCAACGCCTGCACCCACACCCCGCCCGGCACCACCGTCACGGCGCGCGTTTCACGTGAAACATCCGCCGTCCGGCTCCGGATCGAGGACGACGGCCCCGGGATCGCGCCCGAGCTGCTCCCCCACGTCTTCGAGCGCTTCGCCCGCGGCGACGCCTCCCGCTCCCGGGGCGCGGGATCCACCGGGCTCGGCCTCGCCATCGTCCAGGCCGTGGTCGCGGCGCACGGCGGGCAGGTCGGCGTACGGAGCGAGCCCGGACGCACCTGCTTCGAGGTGCTGCTGCCCCCGGCTCCGGAGGCTCCGGCCGGGGACTCACAGACGGGTCACAGGCTCACCACACAGCGGTGACAGGGCGCCCCACGAGGCTCGTCGCATGTCAACCGACGCCTCTCCCGGGGCTCTTCCGGCACGGGCCCACCTCGCGCCCCTGCCTGGCGAGCCCGTCCTCGACGTGGTGATACCGGTCTTCAACGAGGAGAAAGACCTCGACCGGTGCGTACGCCGACTGCACGAGCACCTCACCCGCACCTTCCCGTACCCGTTCCGGATCACGGTCGCCGACAACGCCAGCACCGACCGGACCCCCGAGATCGCGGCCGGGCTCGCCACTGCCCTGGACGGCGTACGCAGCACCCGGCTGGAGGAGAAGGGCCGGGGCAGGGCCCTGCGCACCGTCTGGTCCGGGTCGGACGCGCCGGTCCTCGCGTACATGGACGTGGACCTCTCCACCGACCTGAACGCCCTGCTGCCGCTGGTGGCCCCGCTGATCTCCGGCCACTCCGACCTCGCCATCGGCACCCGCCTCGCCCGCTCCTCGCGGGTGGTGCGGGGCGCGAAGCGGGAGTTCGTCTCCCGCGCCTACAACCTCCTCCTGCGCTCCTCCCTCGCCGCCGGGTTCAGCGACGCCCAGTGCGGGTTCAAGGCCATCCGCGGGGAAGTCTCCGAGCGGCTGCTGCCGCTGGTGGAGGACTCGGGCTGGTTCTTCGACACCGAACTGCTCGTGCTCGCCGAGCGGGCCGGGCTGCGCATCCACGAGGTGCCGGTGGACTGGGTCGACGACCCCGACTCCACCGTCCACATCGTCCGGACCGCCGCCGAGGACCTCAAGGGCGTCTGGCGGGTGGGCCGCGCGCTCGCCATCGGGGCGCTGCCGCTGGACCGGCTCGCCCGCCCCTTCGGGGACGACCCGCGCGACCGGGGCGCCCTGCCCGGTGTGGACGGCGGGCTGGCCCGCCAGCTCCTCGGCTTCTGCGCCGTCGGCGCGCTGTCCACCCTGCTCTACCTGCTCCTGTACTCCGCGATCCGTACCGGGACCGGCCCGCAGGCCGCCAACGGCGCCGCCCTGCTGCTCTCCGCCGTCGCCAACACCGCCGCGAACCGCCGGCTCACCTTCGGGGTCCGCGGCCGCGACCGGGCCGTGCGCCACCAGGCCCAGGGGCTCGTGGTGTTCGCCATCGGGCTGGCTCTGACCAGCGGCTCCCTCGCCGCTCTCGCGGCGGCCACCGACCGGCCGGCGCACGGCACCGAGCTGGCCGTCCTGATCACCGCCAACCTCGCCGCCACCGTGCTGCGGTTCCTGCTCTTCCGCGCCTGGGTGTTCCCCGAGCGGCGCGGCTCCGCGATCCCTACGCCCAAGGACAGCCGATGACCACGGCCGCTTTCCCGCTCCTCCCGCCCGATGGGGCCGGTGCGCCCGACGCCCCCGGTGCGCCCGACGCGCCCGCGATGACCACCGTGGTACGGGCCCGTGCCGACCGGCCCCGCTGGGAGCGCCCCGCGCTCGCCGGGCTGCTCATCGCCACGGCCGTTCTGCTGCTGTGGGACCTGGGATCCTCCGGGTACGCCAACTCCTTCTATTCCGCCGCCGTCCAGGCGGGCAGCGAGAGCTGGAAGGCCTTCTTCTTCGGCTCCTCCGACGCGGGGAACTCCATCACCGTCGACAAGCCCCCGGCGGCCCTGTGGCCGATGATGCTGTCGGTCCGGCTGTTCGGGCTCGGCGCGTGGCAGATCCTCGTCCCGCAGGCCCTGATGGGCGTCGGGACGACCGCGGTCCTGTACGCGGCCGTCCGCCGTTCGTTCGGACCGGGGGCCGCGCTGCTGAGCGGCGCCGCCTTCGCGCTCACCCCCGTCGCGGCGCTGATGTTCCGCTTCAACAATCCCGACGCGCTGCTGACCCTGCTGCTGACGGTCACCGTGTACTGCGTGCTGCGGGCCCTCGACGGGGCGCGCACCCGCTGGCTGGTCTGGGCCGGGGTCGCGGTCGGCTTCGCCTTCCTCACCAAGACCCTGCAGACCTTTGTCATCCTGCCGCCGCTCGCCCTCCTGTACGCCGTCTGCGCGCCCACCCGGCTGCGCAAGCGCCTGGGGCAGCTGCTGCTCGCCGGAGCCGCCATGGTCGTGGCGGGCGGCTGGTGGGTGGTGGCCGTCGAGCTGTGGCCGGCGGGCTCGCGCCCGTACATCGGCGGCTCGCAGACCAACTCCTTCCTGGAACTGACCCTCGGCTACAACGGGCTCGGCCGGATCAACGGCAACGAGACCGGCAGCGTGGGCGGTGGCGGCCGGCCCGGCGGAGGCGGGGGCGGCGGCTGGGGAGAGACCGGCATCGACCGCCTGTTCGCGGGCAACATCGGCGGGCAGATCTCCTGGCTGCTGCCGGCCGCCCTGGTCCTGCTCGTGGTCGGCCTGGTGATGACCTGGCGGGCCCGCCGGGCCACCGACTCGCTGGAGAGCACGGCCCGGGCGGCCTTCCTGGCCTGGGGCGGTTCGCTGCTGATCACCGTGCTCGTCTTCAGCTACATGCAGGGCATCTTCCACGAGTACTACACGGTGGCGCTGGCGCCGTTCGTGGCCGCGCTGGTCGGCATGGGCGTCGCCGTGCTGTGGGAGGAGCGCGGCAGCCTGGCCGCCGCGCTCACGCTCTCCGGGGTCCTGGCCCTGACGGCGGTCTGGTCGTACGTGCTGCTCGGCCGGGCCACCGGGTACCTGCCGTGGCTGCGCTGGACGGTGCTGGTGGCGGGGCTGCTCGCCGCGGTGGCGCTGCCGTTGGCCGCGCGGGTGGGGCGCCGGGCGCTTCCGGCGGTGGCGGCGCTGGGGTTGGCGGCGGCGCTGGCCGGGCCGCTCGCGTACTGCCTGACCACCGTGGCGACCGGGCACACGGGCTCCATCGTGACCGCCGGACCGGCGGTGGCGGGAGGCCGCGGCGGCCCGGGCGGCACGATGCGGTTCGTGCCTGCCGGGGAGCAGGGTCCCGGCGGGGGCGGTGCGGCCGGTGGGGCCGACGGGGTCGCACCCGGCGGCGCGCCGCAGGTCGGCCAAGGCGGGCAGGCGCCGGGCGGCCAGGGCGGCCAGGGCGGAGCGGGCGGCCAAAACGGCCAGCGTGCCCAGGGCCCGGGCGGCCAAGGCGGTCAGGGCGTACCCGGCGGTCAGGGCGGTCTGCGTGCGCCGGGCGGTCAGGGCGTACCCGGCGGTGGCGGCCAGGGCGGTCCCGGCGGGCTGCTGGGCGGGACCAGGGTCGCGGCGGAGGCCACGACCGCCCTGCGCTCCGACGCGGGGAAGTACACCTGGGCGGCGGCCGCCATCGGCTCGCAGAACGCGGCGAGCCACCAGCTGGCCTCCGGCGAGCCCGTGATGCCGATCGGCGGATTCAACGGCAGCGACCCGTCGCCGACCCTGGAGCGGTTCAAGGAGTACGTGAAGGCCGGCAAGATCCACTGGTTCATCGGCCAGAGCGGCGTGAAAGGCGGCGCGGAAGGCGGCGCCGAGGACGGTGCTGCGGGTCGTACCAGTGGCGGCGGCGGTGGCCCGTCCGGCGCCACCGGTACGGCCATCGAGAACTGGGTCAAGGCCACGTTCAAGCCGTCCACCGTCGGCGGAGCCACCTTCTACGACCTGACGGCCCCGGTCTCCACCACGTCCTGACCTCCGGTCACCCTCGGCGGGCCCGCGCGGCGACACGGCGCGGTGCCCGCCCGGTGCCCGCCCGCGCGCCCCCGGCGGCGCTCCACCGCGCGCTCGTCGTCCTGATCGCCGGCACGAGGCGAAAGGCCACCGCCCGAACCCGTATGTCCGGGTTCGGGCCGTGGCCTTCGCAGGTGTCGCAGGTGTCGCGGGGTGTCGCGAGGAGCGGCGGAGTCCGGTCGCAGGGTGCCCCGGCGTCAGACCGCGGTCTGCGCGGGGGCCGGAGCCTCGGCGCCCGCCGCGGTGCCGGAGCCGGCTGCCGGGGCGTGGGCCGCCGGCTTCGACCGCAGCGCGACCTCCTTGATGAACAGCACCAGGACCAGTCCGAGGAGCGCGAACGGGGCGGCGTACAGGAAGACGTCGCCGACGCCGTGGCCGTACGCGGCTTCCACGACCTCGCGGAACGGCGCCGGCAGCTTGTCGAGGTCGGGGATCCCGCCCCCGGCGGTGCCGCCGTGGCCCATGGCCGCGGCCTTCGGGCCGAGCGCGGTGAGCCCGTCCTGGACGTAGTGGGTGACCCGGTTGGCCATGACCGCGCCCAGTGCGGAGACGCCCATGGCGCCGCCGAGCGAGCGGAAGAAGGTGACGACGGAGCTGGCCGCGCCCAGGTCCTCGGGGGCCACCTGGTTCTGGGTGGCGAGGACCAGGTTCTGCATCATCATGCCGAGGCCGAGGCCGGTGAGCGCCATGTAGATCGCGATGTGCCAGTACGGGGTGTCGTACCGCAGGGTGCCCAGCAGGCCGAGTCCGGCCGTCAGGAGCACGCCGCCGCCGACGAGCCAGGCCTTCCACTTGCCGGTCTTGGTGATCACCTGACCGGAAACGGTGGAGGAGACGAAGAGCCCGGCGATCATCGGAATCGTGAGGACTCCGGACATCGTGGGGGACTCGCCGCGGGCCAACTGGAAGAACTGGCTGAAAAAGACGGTCCCCGAGAACATCGCGATGCCCACGGACAGCGAGGCGGCCGAGGCGAGGGTGATGGTCTTGTTGCGGAACAGTCGCAGCGGGATGATCGGGTCGCTCGCACGGGACTCGACGAGGACGAAGAGCAGGCCGAGCGCGACGGCGCCGCCGGTCATCGTCCAGGTCTGCCAGGAGATCCAGTCGTACGAGGTACCGGCCTGGGTGACCCAGATCAGCAGCAGCGAGACGGAGCCGCTGATCAGCAGGGCGCCGAGCCAGTCGACCTTGACGTCACGGCGTACCACCGGAAGCTTCAGGGTCTTCTGGAGCACGACCAGCGCGATGATCGCGAAGGGGACGCCGACGTAGAAGCACCAGCGCCAGCCGAGCCACGGGGTGTCGGTGATGACGCCGCCCAGCAGCGGGCCGCCGACGGTGGCGACGGCGAAGACCGCGCCGAGGTAGCCGCTGTACCGGCCGCGCTCGCGCGGGGAGATCATCGCGGCCATCACGATCTGGGCGAGGGCGGACAGACCGCCGACGCCGATGCCCTGGACCACGCGGCAGGCGATGAGCATCTCGGTGTTCTGCGACAGGCCCGCGACCACGGACCCGAGGACGTAGATCACCAGGGAGATCTGGACCAGCAGCTTCTTGCTGAAGAGGTCGGACAGCTTGCCCCAGAGCGGGGTCGCCGCCGTCATGGAGAGCAGGGCCGCGGTGACGACCCAGGTGTACGAGGACTGGGTGCCGCCGAGGTCGCTGATGATCTCGGGCAGGGCGTTGGAGACGATCGTGGAGGACAGGATCGCGACGAACATGCCGAGCATCAGCCCGGACAGCGCCTTCATGATCTGGGGGTGGGTCATGGAAGTGCCGTCGGACGTGGTCCCCGACTGGCCGTCGCCTCCCCGCACACCGGTGGGTGTGGTCGTAGCCATGTGTTTCCTTACGTACTAGAAGCTCGAGCGGAGTCGGGCCAGCAGGGTGTTGAGTTCGTCGATGTCCCGGGCGGACCAGTCGGCCAGGGCTCTTTCCAGCGCGGCCGTGTAACGCGTGCCGAGCTCGGTGAGCAGCGCCCGTCCGGCCGGGGTCAGCCGCAGGATGCGGCAGCGGCCGTCCCCCGGGTCGGTCTCGCGTGCGATCCAGCCGCGGTCGGCCACGTGGGCCACGTGCCGGCTCGTCACCGAGACGTCGATCGCCATGAACGCGGCCAGTCGGCTCAGCCGCATCTCGCCGTGCCGGTCGAGCACGGTGAGGACGGCGGCGGCGCCGGCCGGACAGTCCGGGGGCAGGGTGCGGGCGAGGTCGCGCTTGACCGCGCCGATTCCCGTCAGCTGGCGGGCCAGCTCCTGGTACCGGGTGGATGTGCTCGGAACGGTAGGAGTGGTCACCGGGCAGCCCCTCATCTTGTTGCTTAGAGCAACCATAGAAGCGGATGGTTGCTACAGGCAAATGAATCGGGGGTCCGGGCGGTAAAGGAATCGGAAAACCGGCTAGGGTCCTGATCCATGGCTGCGAACCACAACTCACAGGGCCCCGAGGGCAACTACGACCCCGCGGGCAGCACTCAGATGTTCCGCGCGTTCGTCGACGAAGCCGCTCCGGCCCGGCAGGCGGGCCCCGGCGCCCGGCAGCAGCGCCGCGCCGAGCAGCAGCGGGCCGGCTGGAAGAAGGGCCAGTGGCTGGGCGTGGCCCTCGGGCTGGCGCTCGCCATCGGCGCCGCCGTGTGGGTCGTCCTGCACTGACGGGAGCCGGTACGGCTGACCCGACGGGAGCCGGTACGACTGCTCGGGAGCGGGTACGCCCGCCGGACGGGAACCGGTACGGCCTCCCTGCCCCAGGAGCCGGTACGGCCTCCCCAGCACCCGCCGCCGTCCGCACCCGCCGCCCGTCCCCGCGGGCGGCGGCGCGGTGCGGCGCGGGTCAGCTCCAGGCCGCCGTGACCTTCCTGGTCTCCACGCGCATGCCCAGCGGGACCCGCCAGGACTCCACGCACACGGTGTAGGTCTGCGTCCGCGCGGCGCCGCCCGCGATCGGCGCCGGCAGCGGCTGGGCGGTGGTGATCGTGGCCCAGTCGACGCCGAGGGCGCCGATGATGTGCGTCGCGAAGCTGACCGTGCCGGAACGGGCCGCGGTCGTGCCGGTGTTGGTGAACGTGACGGTGACCCGCTCGCACCAGCGGTCGGCCGCGGCCGCCCTGACCGGGGCGGACAGCGCCAGCCGCGCCGGAGTGGCCGGAGGCGGCGGCGCGGGCGGCGTGGTGCCGGGCTTGGTGCCCGGCGGGGCGGTGGGAGCGGCCGGCCCGGTGGACGGCGGCGTTCCGGGGCCGCCGGAGCCCCCGGGGGGCCCGGAACCGGGCGTCGAGCCGCCCGGGGTGTCCCGCGGGGCGGAGGTGCCGGGGGCGGTGGTGGTGTGCCCGGGTCCCGGCGGCGCTCCCGGACCGGATGCCGGGCCGCCGGGTGCGCCGGACGCGGCTGCGCCCCGGGCGGAGCCGGCCTGTGCCTGGCCCTCCGCGGCGCCGGTGGCCGTACTGGACGACTCGGCGGAGCCGCCCGCCGCGGACGGGCCGCCGAGCTGCTGGAACTCCACCGCGCCCTGCGGGGCGACGTTCTGCCCCGCGCCCCGTTCGGGGCCCGGGGCCGCGGCGCCCACGGCGACGTAGCCGTCCGGCGGGGGGCCGCCGCAGCCGGTGAGGCCGGCGGCGGCCGTGCAGCACAGGGCGAGCAGAGCGGCCGCGCGAGATCCCTTTCGCATCGCGCCAGTTTTGCTGACGCTCCGTCAATTGGGAACCGTGCGGTACGGGTTACTCGCCGATCAGGCCGACGCGCAGTTGCGCGAGGGTGCGGGTGAGCAGCCGGGAGACGTGCATCTGGGAGATGCCGACCTCCTCGCCGATCTGCGACTGCGTCATGTTCGCGAAGAACCGCAGCATGATGATCTGCCGTTCCCTGGGCGCGAGTTTGGCGAGCAGCGGCTTCAGCGACTCGCGGTACTCGACGCCCTCGAGCGCGGTGTCCTCGTAGCCGAGGCGGTCCGCGAGCGAGCCCTCGCCGCCCTCGTCCTCGGGGGAGGGCGAGTCGAGCGAGGAGGCGGTGTAGGCGTTGCCCACGGCGAGGCCGTCGACGACGTCCTCCTCCGACACCCCGAGCACGGCGGCGAGCTCCGGCACGGTCGGCGAGCGGTCCAGCTTCTGGGCGAGCTCGTCGCTGGCCTTCGTCAGCGCCAGGCGCAGCTCCTGGAGCCGCCGCGGGACGCGGACGGACCAGGAGGTGTCCCTAAAGAATCGTTTGATCTCGCCCACGACGGTCGGCATCGCGAACGTCGGGAACTCGACGCCGCGTTCGCAGTCGAACCGGTCGATCGCCTTGATCAGGCCGATCGTGCCGACCTGGACGATGTCCTCCATCGGCTCGTTGCGGCTGCGGAAGCGGGCGGCGGCGTAGCGCACCAGGGGCAGGTTCAGCTCGATCAGGGTGTCGCGTACGTACACCCGGTCGGGGCTGTCCGCGTCCAGGGAGGCGAGTCGCTGGAAGAGGGAGCGGGAGAGGGTGCGGGTGTCGATGGCTTCCGAGCGGTCGGACACTGCCGGTGTGGGGCTCTTGACGAGCGTGAGCACCTTGGAGCTGCCCTGGTCTACGGACATGCCACCCCCTTGAGGTCGCGGACGGTCGCGTGCGGCGCGCCCGTCAGAGGAACGCAGCCTCCACCTGAATACCGGAGGCGGGGCTGCGGCAAACGCGGTTCCAGCAGAATGTCACATGTCGGCAACACGCTGTAGCGCCAAGTCGACATATATCTCCAGCGACAGACCAGGTCAGAAGGGGATAAGACCGTTCTGCCCGGAATCAAGGGAATCGTCTCCACTCGTTCCGGTTACGCCTCGATCCTGTTTGCGGATCTCAGGCGGGCGAAGCTTCGTGCGAGGAGCCGGGAGACGTGCATCTGGGAGACGCCGAGCTCGGCGCTGATCTGTGACTGCGTCAGGTTGTTGTAGTACCGCAGGAGCAGGATGCGCTGCTCGCGTTCGGGCAGCTGTACGAGCAGGTGGCGGACGAGGTCCCGGTGCTCGACCCCGGCCAGCTCCGGGTCCTCGTAACCGAGGCGGTCCAGCAGCCCGGGCATGCCGTCGCCCTCTTGGGCGGCCTCCAGCGAGGTCGCGTGGTAGCTGCGGCCGGCCTCGATGCAGGACAGCACCTCGTCCTCGCCGATGCGCAGCCGCTCGGCGATCTCGGGGGTGGTCGGGGTGCGCCCGTGGAGGGTGGTGAGGTCCTCGGTGGCGGCGTTCACCTGCACCCACAACTCGTGGAGGCGGCGCGGTACGTGGACGGTGCGGACGTTGTCGCGGAAGTAGCGCTTGATCTCGCCGACGACGGTCGGCATCGCGAAGGTCGGGAACTGCACGCCGCGCTCCGGGTCGAACCGGTCGATGGCGTTGATCAGCCCGATGGTGCCGACCTGGACCACGTCCTCCATCGGCTCGTTGCGGCTGCGGAAGCGGGCGGCCGCGTAGCGGACGAGCGGGAGATTGGCCTCGATGAGGGCCCCGCGCACCCGGGTGTGCTCGCCGGTGCCCGGCTCCAGGTCCTTCAGCTGCCCGAAGAGCACCTGAGTGAGGGCCCGGGTGTCGGCGCCCCGGCTCTGCGGCCGCGCGGGGACCGGGGCGGGCGGCACGGCCGGAGGCGCCTCCGGCGACCCCTGCGCGGATCCGGCCGGCGATCGCTGCTGCTGCGCCTCCGACGGCGTCGGCGCCTCCGAGGGCTCCCGGCGGGTCTCCTGGCGGGGCTCTTGCTGGAGAGGCACCTGGGATTCCTGGTGGGGTTCGTGCGGCGACGCCTGCGGGGGCGTCTGCCGCCACGGCTGGGGCGATGCCTGCGGAGGCGTCTGCCCGGACACCTGCGAGAGGTCCTGCGAGAGGTCCTGCTGGGGGTCCTGCTGGGGTGGCACCTGAGGCGCAGTACTGGCCGGCACGGTCACGCCACCCCTTCAGTCAACTCATCCGTTAAAAGCGGTCATAGCATCACAAGAGATGTGCACTGTGTGCAAGCACCGCATAACGCCGTGTTGAGGGCAAGTTGGGTAAATAGGTGCAATATGCCCAATGTTGGGTATGCGAAAAACCCCCCACCCGTCGGAGTGGGGGGCCGGGGAGTCCGGAAACCGCTTCAGCGTACGGGTTCAGCGCACCAGTTCGGTCATGAACTCGCCGATACCGGACGCGGCATCCGATATGCCCTGGAAGCCTATTCCGACCATCTCGGCGGCCCGTTTGGGCTGGGTGATGATCACGAAGAGGACGAACACGGTGAGGACGCCCGTGATGAGCTTCTTGGTGTCCATGTGCGGTGACGGCCTCCCCAACCGGTCCTGCAAAGTCGGGTGAGTCTAACCGGTCGGGTTTCGACACTCACCAGGCCTTTAAGGACCAATGACCCGGCAGTCCGGGCCCTTTGCCGTCGGGGCGGCGGTCACGGCGGGCGCAGGATTGATGTGAGCCCACCGGTTCTGGCAGGAAATCGGTGGGTGAGGGACAGGACCTCACTGCGGGGTCCGAGCCGCAAGCTTCCCCCTGACTGCGGCCCGGACTGGCAGGTTCCGTCCTCATCGGGGGGAGTGGCTTGTCCCCCCGATGCCACTTCCCTCGTCCCAAGCGTCGAAGGTCCCGGTTCAGGCCGGGGCCTTCTTCGCGTTTCCGCGGGACCGGGCGGGCCGGCGGGGCCGGGGTGTCCGGTGTCTACTGAACGCCGCCGAGGAGGCCCACGACGGGCTCCACGGGGGCGATCACGGGCGCCAGGTGGTTCGGCACCTCCATCAGCTGGTTGAGCTCGTTCAGCTCGTTGAGCTTCGCGCCGATCTCCTGGACGGAGCCGGGCGTGGCCCCCGCCGGCATGCCCGGAGCCGCCGTCGGGAGGTCCGGCAGGGTGAGGGGGGCGATCGGGGCGGCCGAGGCGGCGGGTGCGGCGAGGCCCGCGGCGGCCCCCGCGAGGGCGAAGGCGGCGAGGATGCGCTGGGTCTTGGTCATGCCGTGACAACGGCCGAGGCGGCGGGCAGTCACGCGGATGCCCTCCGGACAGCCACGGACGGGCGCGGACACGGCCGAGCACGGCCGCCCCCGGACGGGCGCTGACAGGAACGGACCGGCACAGGACGGGCACAGGACCGGCACGGCCGGCCCCGGACGGGCCGCCGACGCGTCCCGGGCGCCGTGGAACGCCAAGAGCCCCGACCCTTGCGGGGCGGGGCTCTCGATCAGAGCGGTAGCGGTGGGATTTGAACCCACGGATAGCTTGCACCATCACACGCTTTCGAGGCGTGCTCCTTCGGCCGCTCGGACACGCTACCGAGAGAGAGCTTAGCCCAAGGTGAGCCGTGCTCTGAAATCCGTATCCGTCACAGGTTCCGGAAGAAGTCCGTGAGCTGACGGGCGCACTCCTCGGCCAGGACCCCGCCGACCACTTCGGGCCGGTGGTTGAGCCTGCGGTCCCGTACGAGGTCCCAGAGCGACCCGGCCGCTCCCGCCTTCTCGTCCGCGGCGCCGAAGACGATCCGGGCCACGCGCGACTGTACGAGGGCGCCGGCGCACATCACGCACGGCTCCAGGGTCACCACCAGGGTGCACCCCGGGAGCCGCCATTCCCCGAGCTTCGCGGCCGCCCGGCGCAACGCCACCACCTCGGCGTGCGCGGTGGGGTCGCCGGTCGCCTCGCGCTCGTTGTACCCGGTGGCGAGGAGCCCGCCGTCCGGGCCGAGCACGACGGCGCCGACCGGCACGTCGCCGGCCGGCACCGCCCTGGCGGCCTCCAGGAGCGCGAGGCGCATGGAGTCCCGCCAGGGGTCCCGTACGGGATCGGGGCCGGGCCCGGGGCCGGAGGCTTCGTGCCCTCCGTACGGGCCGGGCCCGGGGTGTCCGTCGTGCGTGCCGGTCACTAGCGGACGGCCTCCAGGACCTCGGTGGCGCCGAGCGAGTCGGCGATCTCCGAGAGGGCGTCCCCGTCCAGGTTCATCAGCTGCTTGTTGGTCACGCCGAGGTCGTCCAGCAGGGCGGGGTCGCCGAGCGGACCGGCCGTCACCGGCTCCGCGCCGGTCCCGCCCGGCTCGTCGGAGTCGTCGTCCGCGTCCGCGAACGCGGTGACGGCCTCCTCCTCGCCGTCCTCGGTGCCGTCCAGGTCCAGCTCGTCGAGTTCGTCGTCGTCCTCCTCGTCGCTGCCCAGCAGCTCTTTGGTCAGCATCGAGCCGTAGGAGCTGCGGGCGGCCGTCGCGGCGTTCGATACGAAGTACCGCGGGTCCTCCTCGCCGTCCACGCGGACGACGCCGAACCAGGCGTCCTCCTGCTCGATGAGGGCGACCACCGTGTCGTCGTCGACAGCGGCGGAACGGGCGAGATCGATCAGATCACTGAGGGACTCGACGTTGTCGAGTTCCATGTCGCTCGCTTCCCACCCGTCTTCGGTGCGCGCGAGCAGTGCGGCGAAGTACACCGTGACTCTCCCACTGGTCTTAGGCGTGCCGGTTGGAGGTCCCCCCCGGCCGGAGGATGGGGTGGAACGGCCGTTCTGCTCGCCGCCCGTGCCCCGCCCAATCGGCATCGTGGCAGAAACGGCGGCTTTGCGAGAGGTCTTCCGCGCTTGCGTCGCGCCGTGCCGTGCGCCGTGCGGCGCGTACGGGGGCCCCGGGGCGGTGGTGCCGTACGGGTCCGGGGGCTCCGGCGGGACCCCCGTCGGCGGTCCCGCGGCCCGGCGCGGCCCGGCCGTGTCGGTGGGCTAGGCGGGTGGGGCGGGCGCGGCCACCGGCGGAGCGGGCGCGCCTACCAGCGGAACGTGCGCATGCGCATCTGCTGCCGCATCCGGGCCGCGCGGGCGCGCCGGGGCTGGACGCGGTCGCGCAGCTCGCGCGCCTCGTTCAGGTCGCGCAGGAACTGCGCGCGCCGCGCTCGGCGCTGCGCCGCCGTCTCCGGCGTCCCGTAGTCGTCGGTCTCGTCGCTCGACTGCGTGTCGGGCATCGGCCACCACCCCGGCTGGTCCGGTCGTCCTCCTCCGCCGGCGCGAAGCAGACCCCCCGCAACCACCTTCCCCCGGTCGGCCCGATTGATGCCACCCCGGCGCAGGTCAGACCGGGTCGCCGGGTCTGGAGACGACTAGGGGGTGTCGTCCGTGAGGGTCGGTACGACGGCGACCGGGCCGTGCGCGTGCTGGAGCACCGCGTTGGCGACGGAGCCCATGAGGAGCGACATCGCGCCGCGGCGGGGGTGGTGGCGGCCCACCACGACCAGGGCCGCCGAGCGGGAGGTGTCGACCAGGCGGCCCGCCGGGTCCCCGGGGACGGCGGCCTGCTCGACGGGGACGTCCGGGTAGCGGGCCCGGAGGGGGGCCAGCCGCTCCGTCTGGGAGCGCAGCATCTCCCGCTCGGCCGGCACCGCGTCCCCGCCGTCGGCGAGTCCCTCCGGCGGGATCACCGCGAAGGGGCTGTCCACCACCATGGTCGGCGAGGGCGGGATCAGGTACGCGGAGACCACCTGGACGGTGGTCCCCCGTGCGGCCGCTTCCGCGAACGCGAAGGCCAGTACGTCCTCGGGCGTCTCGGCGGCGTGCAGTCCGAGGACCACCCGCCCGGCGGACGCCTCCGGCGCGGCGCCGGCACGGCGCTCCTCGTGCGGGACCACCACCACCGGGCACGGCGCCGTGGTGGACACGGCGCGGCTGTTGGAGCCGAGCAGCAGGGTGGCGAAGCCGCCGCGGCCCCTTGAGCCCATCACCAGCATCAGGCCCCGCGCCCCGATCACCCGCAGCGCCTCGGGCACGGAGCCCTCCAGGGCCTCGTAGCGCACCTCGGCGGGCAGTTCGGGGCCGCTGTCGAGCAGGGCCCGGATGCGGTCGCGGACCGGGTCGGCGAACTCTCCCGGCTGCGAGCCGTCGTGGAGGGCCGCCCGGCGGCCGGCGTACAACTGGGCGTGGTCGGGGAGTACATGGGCGATGAGCAAGCCCGTACGGTGCCGCAGGGCCGCGGCGCGCGCCCACTCCAGGGCCCCCAGGCTGTGCTCGGATCCGTCGACGGCCGCGATCACCGGTGCGCTGCTCATCCGTCCAGCGTGCTGGGCGTGCGCCCGGGCCGCATCTCCAGGAGGTGGCGGCGGCGTCCGCGCCTTGAGACGCGAAGCGCCCCCGGCAGCGCGTAGCCTTTTGGGTGCGGGTCGCTTATTGCGGCCGTTTTCGCAGGTCGCAGGTCGAGTACCCCGAATGTCGAGTCTTGGAGGATGTTGTGCGTTTGCAGGTCGTCGATCACCCCTTGGTGGCGCACAAACTCACCACGCTGCGCGACAAGCGCACCGACTCCCCCACCTTCCGCCGCCTCGCCGACGAGCTGGTCACCCTGCTCGCGTACGAGGCCACCCGGGACGTGCGCACCGAGCAGGCCGACATCGAGACCCCGGTCGGCCCCACCACCGGCGTGAAGCTCTCGCACCCGCGCCCGCTGGTCGTGCCGATCCTGCGTGCCGGGCTCGGCATGCTCGACGGCATGGTGCGGCTGCTGCCGACCGCCGAGGTGGGCTTCCTGGGCATGGTCCGCAACGAGGAGACCCTGGAGGCCTCCACGTACGCGACGCGCATGCCCGAGGACCTCTCCGGCCGGCAGGTCTACGTCGTCGACCCGATGCTCGCCACCGGCGGCACGCTGGTCGCGGCGATCCGCGAGCTGATCAAGCGCGGCGCCGACGACGTCACCGCCGTGGTGCTGCTGGCCGCCCCGGAGGGCGTCGAGATCATGGAGCGCGAGCTGGCGGGCACGCCGGTGACCGTGGTCACCGCCGCGGTGGACGAGCGGCTCAACGAGCACGGCTACATCGTGCCGGGGCTGGGCGACGCGGGCGACCGGATGTACGGCTCCGCCGAGTAGGCGTACGGAGCCGCGTACGGAAGCGTGCGCGGACGCGGACGCGGACGTGGACGCGGACGTGGACGTGGAAGCGGACGTGGAAGCCGGAAACGGAAGCCGGAACCGACGCCGTAACTGCCGCCGCGACGGAAGCCGGAACGGCGCAGGAGCCCCGGAGCCACCAGGCTCCGGGGCTCCTCGCCGTCAGCAGTTCTTGGCGGGCGCGGGAGCGGGGTTCGCCAGCAGGGCCAGCGCCTTGTCCGCGTCCTCCTTCGTGCTCAGCTCCTTGAAGGCGTCGCCGAGGATCAGGTCGATGTCGGCGCCCTCACGGGTGTCGTTCTGCTGCGTGGTGCCGGCCAGCTGGGTGCCGAGCACGGCGAAGGCCGCCTTGTCGGTGGCCGGGGAGCCCAGCAGTATGCCGGTGCCGGGGACCTTCTTGTCGAAGTCGGCCGGGGCGTTGCCGACGCTGCCGATGACGAAGCCGCGTTTCTTCAGCTCGTCGCCGACGGCCTTGGCCAGTCCGGCGCGCGGGGTCGCGTTGTAGACGTTGACCGTGATCTGGCCGGGCTGGGGCAGCACGACGGCTGGTTTGGCCGCGGTCGAAGCGGCGGCCGCGGGGCCGCCCTTCACGGCGGCGGGACGCGCGGTCGGACAGTCCCCGGCGCCCGCGGCCGTGTTCCGTTTGGGGCTGTCGCCCCGGAACACGTCGATGAGCTGCAGTGCCCCGTAGCTGATCACTGCGAGGGCAAGGACCGCGCCAAGTGCGGTGAGGACGATCCGGCGGAGACTCCGCTTACGACTCATGCGGGGGTAAGCCGCTCCCGTGACGCGGTACTTTCCGCCCAGGCCGGGGGGAGTGAGCATGCTCATGAGCGCAGCGTAGTGCCGCCCGTCGGCGATGCCCACTCGATGATGTGCTGATACGCCAAGGGCGACCCGAAAGGCGCAATCCGGTACGAAGCGTCAGGCCCCGGGCCGGGCACCGGCCGCCGGGTCGTCGGCGGACCGTGCGGTGGACCGTAAGGCGGACCGCCGCGGACCGTGCGGCGGGTCGTCAGTCCATTTCGAGGACGCGGGCGTGCAGCACCTGGCGCTGCTGCAGGGCGGCGCGCACGGCGCGGTGCAGTCCGTCCTCCAGGTAGAGGTCGCCCCGCCACTTGACGACGTGCGCGAAGAGGTCGCCGTAGAAGGTGGAGTCCTCGGCGAGCAACGTCTCGAGGTCGAGCTGCCCCTTGGTCGTCACCAGCTGGTCGAGCCGGACCGGGCGCGGCGCGACGTCCGCCCACTGCCGGGTGCTTTCCCGGCCGTGGTCGGGGTACGGCTTTCCGTTACCGATGCGCTTGAAGATCACACGGAAAGCCTACCGGGCCGGTGCCTGCGGGCGCAGCCTTGCGAGGTTGGTGCAAAAGTGGCAAACGGCACCAACTCGGGAGGGATGCATGAGCGAAAGCACCGACCCAGACGCCGCGACGCCCGTCGGCGAGGCCGGTCCGGCCGCGCGGATCGCCGCCGGGTACGCCTTCACCGGCCCCGCCCTCGACCTGGGAGCCCTGCTCTGGGACGGCGCGTGCCTGCCGGACCGGCAGATCCGCATCCCCCTGTCGATGCTCAACCGGCACGGGCTGGTCGCGGGCGCCACGGGCACCGGCAAGACCAAGACCCTCCAGCTCATCGCGGAACAGCTCTCCGCCAACGGCGTTCCGGTCTTCCTCGCGGACGTCAAGGGCGACGTCTCCGGGATCTCGGCGCCCGGCACCCCCAACGAGAAGATCGCGGAACGCGCCGCGGACGTCGCCCAGGAATGGCGCGCGACCGGGTTCCCCGTCGAGTTCTACTCGCTCGGCGGCATCGGCCCCGGGATCCCGGTCCGCTCCACCGTGACCAGCTTCGGCCCGGTGCTGATGTCGAAGGTGCTCCAGCTCAACCGGACGCAGGAGCAGTCCCTCGGCCTGGTCTTCCACTACGCCGACTCCAAGGGCCTGGAGCTCGTCGACCTCAAGGACCTGCGCGCGGTCGCCGCCTTCCTCGTCTCCGACCAGGGCAAGCCGGAGCTCAAGGGCATCGGCGGACTGTCCACGGTGACCGCCGGAGTGATCCTGCGGGCGCTTACGGCCTTCGAGCAGCAGGGCGCCTCGGAGTTCTTCGGTGAGCCCGAGTTCGACACCGGCGAGTTTCTCCGTACGGCCGCCGACGGGCGCGGGGTGGTCTCCGTACTGGAGCTTCCGGCCGTCCAGGACAAGCCGCAGCTCTTCTCCACCTTCCTGATGTGGCTGCTGGCCGACCTGTTCAACGACCTGCCGGAGGTCGGCGACCTGGAGCAGCCCAAGCTCGTCTTCTTCTTCGACGAGGCCCACCTGCTGTTCAACGGGGCCTCGAAGGCCTTCCTCGACTCCATCACCCAGACCGTCCGCCTGATCCGCTCCAAGGGCGTCGGCGTCTTCTTCGTGACGCAGACCCCCAAGGACGTACCGGCGGACGTGCTCGCCCAGCTCGGCAACCGCGTGCAGCACGCACTGCGGGCCTTCACCCCCGACGACGCGAAGGCGCTGAAGGCGACGGTGAAGACCTTCCCCCACTCCGCGTACGACCTGGAGGAGCTGCTCACCGGACTCGGCACCGGCGAGGCGGTCGTCACCGTGCTCAGCGAGAACGGCGCGCCCACCCCCGTCGCGGCGACCCGGCTGCGCGCCCCGCAGTCGCTGATGGGGCCGATCGACGCGGCGGCCCTGGACGCGGCGGTGAAGGGCTCGCTGCTGTACTCGCGCTACGCGGAGCCGGTCGACCGCGAGTCCGCGTACGAGAAGATCAGCGCCGAGCAGGCCGCTGCAGAGGCGGCGGCGGAGGCGGCTGCGGCCGCCGCGGAGGCCGCAGCGGAGGCCGAGAAACAGGCCAAGGCGGAGGCCAAGGAGGCCAAGGAGGCCGAGAAACAGGCCAAGGCGGAGGCCAAGGAGGCCAAGGAGGCCGAGAAGGCGGCGCGCGGCGCCCCCGAGCCCGACCCCTCGCTCGCCGAACAGGTGGTGGGCAGCGGGCTGTTCCGCTCGCTGGCCCGGTCGATCGGGACGCAGCTGGGCCGGGAGATCTCGCGGTCGATCTTCGGTACGGCGCGCAAGCGCCGGTGACTCCGGCCGCGGGCCCCGGCCCCGCTCCGGGCGGATTCGAGCGAACCTGGTGCCGGCACCGGACCGGTCGCTGACAGACTCGGTCCATGCGGACCGAACTCACCGACACCACGTCCAGCAAGGTCAACCGGGCGCTGCTCGAAGCCCGCAGGGCGATAGGCAGCCCCACGATGGGGCTGGTCCTGACGCTCCTCGTCGTCACCGACGAGGAGAACGCCTACGACGCCGTACGGGCGGCCTCGGAGGCCTCGCACGAGCACCCGTGCCGCATCATCGCGGTGATCAACCGGACCTCCCGGGGGCCCCACAAGCTGCGCGCGACCCGGCTGGACGCCGAGCTGAAGGTCGGAACGGACGCCGGTACGGGCGAGATCGTGATGCTGCGCCTGCACGGCGAGCTGACCGGGCAGGCCGGCTCGGTGGTGCTGCCGCTGCTGCTGCCGGACGCGCCCGTGGTCGCGTGGTGGCCGGCCGGCGCACCCGCCGACCCCGCCCGGGACTCCCTCGGCGCCCTCGCACAGCGCCGGATCACCGACGCCCAGGCCGCCTCCGACCCGGTCGCCGAGCTGGACGTGCGCGCCGCGGCGTACCAGCCCGGGGACACCGACCTGGCCTGGACCCGGCTGACGCCGTGGCGGGCCCTGCTGGCCGCCGCGCTGGACCAGAAGCCGCTGCCGGTGACCGGCGCGCGGGTGGAGAGCGAGCCCGACAACCCCAGCTCCGAGCTGCTGGCGCGGTGGCTGGAGGACCGGCTCGGGGTGCCCGCGGCCCGGGTGGCGAGCGAGGGCCCGGTGATCACCCGGGTGGTGCTGGAGACCGCCGCCGGGGAGATCAGCGTGGACCGGCCCGGGGGCGTACTGGCGACCCTGGCCCTGCCGGGGAGCCCCGACCGCAAGGTGGCCCTGAAGATCCGCAGCGGCGCCGAACTGATGGCGGAGGAGCTGCGCCGTCTGGACGCGGACGAGATCTACGGCGCCGCGCTGCGGCGGCGGCCGCTCCAGACCGGGCTCTGCGCGTAGTGGTTGTCGTACGTCGCTGAGCTGTCCTTGATGTCCTGCACGGTGGCCTCGCCCGCGTGGACCCGGCCGAGGAGCCGGTAGTAGTCGAAGCGGCCCATGCCGGGCGTGAATCCGACGAAGACGGAGGCGGTGTGGCCGGCGGCGGGCGCGAAGGCGTGCTTGACGCCGGGCGGGACCGCGATGAAGTCACCGGCGCCGAGGGTGTGGAGTTCGTCGCCGACGAGCACGTCGAGGCGGCCGGCGGTGACGTGGAAGAACTCGGTGGCCCTGGTGTGGAAGTGCACCGGGGCGCCGGCCGCGCCCTCGTCGAAGGTGGCCGTGTTGCAGGTGAGCTCGGCGGTGTCCGTGAGCAGCGTGATGAGGCTGCCGGGTGCGTCCTGGATGGCTTCGGCGGTGGCGGCGCGGACCGCGATCTCTGTCATGCCCTCCAATCTAGTGACCGGATAGACCGGCCACAGGGGGCAATCAGGAGCCTTCCCGACCGGTCAATCGCGCTCCCCGAAACACCTGATCAGGCCCTCTCCGCCTTCGTGGGCTTGCCGGCCTTCTCCGCCTTCGCCGCGGCCTTCATCTCCTGCTTGTGGGCGCGCACCTTGGCCAGGGACTCCGGGCCCGTGATGTCGGCCGCCGAGCGGTAGACGCCGTCCGGCCCGTACCCGCCCGCGGCCTCCCGCCAGCCCTTCGGCCGTACCCCGAACCGCTTGCCCAGCAGGGCGAGGAAGATCTGGGCCTTCTGCTCGCCGAAGCCGGGCAGCTCCTTGAGCCGCTCCAGCAGCTCCGCGCCCGTCCCGGCGTCGGCCCAGACGGCCGCGGCGTCCCCGCCGTAGTGCTCCACCAGGTACGCGCACAGCTGCTGCACGCGCGTGGCCATCGACCCCGGATAGCGGTGCACGGCCGGCTTCTCCGAGAGGAGGGCGGCGAAGGCCTCCGGGTCGTAGGCGGCGATGGCGTGCGCGTCCAGGTCCTCGGCGCCGAGCCGCCCGGCGATCGTCCAGGGCCCGGAGAACGCCCACTCCATCGGCACCTGCTGGTCGAGCAGCATCCCGACGAGGGCGGCGAGCGGGCTCCGGCCGAGCAGGGCGTCGGCCTCCGGCTGCTGGGCCAGCCGGATGACGGGGGTGTCCTTGTGCTCCATGGCTCCAGCCTGCCCCCGGGCGGCGCTCCCCGCGCGGCCGCCGCACCGCGCGCCTAGCGTGAGAACGGCACGTGCGAGACGTACGGCACGTGCGAGAACGCGCGACGGGCATGGGCACACGACACAGGAGTCGATCGATCATGGCTGAGTTCCCGGAAGGCGCCCCGTGCTGGGCGGACGCGATGTTCACCGACGTGGAGGCCGCCAAGACCTTCTACGCCGACGTGCTGGGCTGGACCTTCGGCGAGTCCAGCAGCGAGTACGGCAACTACACGCAGGCCTACTCCGACGGAAAGGCCGTCGCGGCCGTCGTCCCGCCGATGCCGGGGGCGGACGCCCCGTCGCAGTGGTGCCTGTACCTGGCCTCGCGCGACGCGGCGGCCACCGCCGAAAAGGTGAAGGCGGCCGGCGGCGAGCTGCTGATGGAGCCGATGCAGGTCGGCACCTTCGGCACGATGCTGATCGCGAAGGAGCCGAGCGGGGCGGTGTTCGGCGTCTGGCAGCCGGGCGAGCACAAGGGCTTCGAGAAGACCGGCGAGCCGGGCTCCTACGCCTGGGCGGAGGTCTTCACCCGGGAGCCGGACAAGGCGGACGGGTTCCTGCCGAAGGTCTTCCCGTACGGGGTCCGGCGCATCGAGCCGGGGAAGGACCCGGAGGCGGACGCCATGGACTTCAAGCTGTTCACCCTGGGCGGCTCCGCCCACGAGAACGCGGTACTGGGCCGGATGAGCATGGGCGAGGAGTTCCCGCCCGAGATCCCCTCCTACGTCCAGGTCTACTTCGCGGTCCCGGACTGCGACGAGGCGGTCGCGAAGACCAGGAAGCACGGCGGGACGCTGCACTTCGGGCCGATGGACAGCCCGTTCGGCCGCTTCGCCGCGGTGACGGACCCGCAGGGGGCCGCCTTCGCCGTCATCGACGTGACGACGACCGTCGGGGAGATGCCGGAACTGTCGGACGCGTGACGACGCCCGCCGCGCGCCCGGAGCGGCCCGAACGGTTCCGCTCCGGGCCGCCGCGGCCGCAGGCGCCAGCCGGTCGGGTGGTTCGGGATCGCGGGTGCGACGGGCTGACCACACGTCACGCCGAAGGGGCCTACGGTCGGTTCCGCGCGGCTCTCCCGAACCGTGCGAAACGCAGCGACCCCCTACGGCAAGAGGTCGAACCACCCATGTCCCTGAGCATCCGCAACCAGATCGCAGGCACCGTCGTCGGTGTCGCCATGGGCGGCGCCATGGCCTCCGTCACGGTGGACGTGAACGGCGGCGGGCTGACCGCGGCCATCACCAAGGACGCCGTCGAGACGCTCGGCCTGGCCGCCGGGATCCCCGTCGTCGCCCTGGTCAAGTCGACCGAGGTCTCCCTCCAGGCCCTCTGAGCCCCGCCCCGGCTGCCACCGCCGCCCTTGCCGCTACCGCCGCCGTGCCGCCACCGGCCCGGCCCTCGGCTTCTGACCGGCTCCCGCGCGGCTCACCGCCGCAGCAGGACGATCACCGACCCCCACATGGTCAGCAGCACGTTCCCCAGGGCGTACGGGACCGTCGTCCCCAGGGCGGGGATCTGGCTCCGCGCCCGTTCCGTGAGGGCGCCGAGCGCGGCGGTGGTGGTCTGGGCCCCGGCGAGGGCCCCGAGCAGGATCGGCAGGTGCAGGCGCTGCACGAAGTGCCCGTACAGGAAGCCGGCCAGCAGGGGCAGGGTGGTCACGGCCGTGCCCCACAGCAGCAGCGGCCAGCCGGCCTCCCGCAGGCCGGGGACGAAGGTGGGGCCGGCGTTGAGGCCGGCGTTGAGGCCGACGACGGTGACGAAGACGCAGAGCCCGAGCGTGCCCATGAGCCACTGGGCGGCGGAGGGCAGGTTGCCGTACGTCGGGTACTTGCTCCGGATCCAGCCGAAGACCGGGCCCATCAGCAGGGCCCCGGTCGAGGTGGACAGCGAGAGCGGCGCCCCGGCGGCGTGCAGCGCCGGGATGCCGAGGCAGCCGCCGAGGAACAGCCCGAGGGCGATCCACACCATCTCGGTGGCGAAACTGGTCGGCACCGGCTTGCCCAGGACCGCCGCGGCCGCGTCGACGCGGTGACGGGGCCCGGTCAGCCCGAGGGTGTCGCCGCGCTCGACGGTGCTGTCGAGGCGGACCCGCAGGTCGGCGCCGCGCCGCCAGTGGCCCTCGATGAACACCCCCGGCATGAACTCCTCGTGGCGCAGGGTGCCGATGGTGCGTACGGTCCGGTCCCCGCGCGCGGCGTCCCGGTCCCCGCGCGCGGCGTCCCGCCGCCGGCCCGTGACGACCACGTGCAGGGTCTCGGTGCGGTAGCCGAGCAGCTCGCTGTCATCGGTCTCCACGCCGATGTGGCTGCGGGCGTCGTACGCGACCAGGTCGCCCCGGACCGCGCTGACCGCGAGGGTGTCGCCCAGCTCGATCCGGGTGCCGGGGTCGTGTTCGAGGATCTCCCCCGCGCGGCGCAGCCGGGTGATGTACAGCCGTCGTCCGGCCGCCTTCTGCTCGGCCTCGAAGTCACCGATCGTGCGGCCGGCGAAGCGGGGCACGTCCAAGGGGTACGCGCGCAGCACGTGCTTGTAGTAGCCCTCCCCGGCGTCGGGGTCCTGGTCCACCGCCTCCAGGTCGGCGGCGAGCACGGCGCTCTCCTCCGCGAGGTCCTTGCGCACGAGGCGGGGGAGCACCCCCGCGAGCATCAGCGCGGGCAGGACGCGCTCGTCGTCTGCGTCACCGGGCTCGGCGCCGCCTGGCTGTTCGCCTCCCTCGCCGGCTACGGCCCCGGGCTCTCGGCCGGGCTGCTCGGCGGCGGGCTCACCCAGTCCGCCGTCATCGGCGTCGGCGCCGACGCCATCGCGCACCTGCCCGGGCTGAGCCCCGCCGAGGCCAAGGACGAGTCCCACCTCGTGGCCGTCGCGTACGCCGTCACCTACCCCCTCGGCACGAGGAACACCTGGGGCAGGCCGTCCTTGCGCAGGGCCCGGAAGAACTGCGGGCCGACGTCGTAGCCGAGGGCGAACAGGAACATCGGGAAGAACACGGACTTGATCGGCCCGTCGATCTCCACCTTGGCCTGGGAGCCGATGACCAGCCCGGCGACCAGGCAGCCGGTGACGGCGCCGAGCGCGAGCGACCGGTAGCGGAGCCGGCCGAGGAGGAAGCCGGCGGCGATGGTCAGGAAGATCAGCAGCTCCGGGTACGGCCGGAAGACGTTGTCCCTGAGCCACTCCATCCGCCCTCCCGCCTCCCGCCTCCCGCCGCGCGCCGCCTCGCGAGAACGCTAGGCGCGTTCACGGCGCCCCGCACGCGCGGAAGGGCCGCCCGAGTTGCCCTGGTCACCGGTACGTCCGGACGTCAGGTACGTCCGGTCCGCAGGTCGCGCGTTCCCATCCGGACCGGACGCGGGGCCGCGAAGTACGACGCGTGGCCCTACGTCGGCATGACGCCCTGGACGCGGGAGAGCGCGGAGACACGTTCGGCGTCACGCAGATGGCACCAGGCATCGAGGTACGGCGGGTCGAGTTCGAGGCGGCTGAGGGCCGGTCCGCGGTCGCGTCCAGGAACTCCGTGAGGCGGGCCGAGGGCATGCCGGTGACGAGACCGCGGACCGGGAGACCGGGACCTGGGGAACGCCGAAGGGCCCCGCTGCAAGCAGCGGGGCCCTTCAACGTATTGCCCGGTGAGAGCAATGGCGGAGGATACGAGATTCGAACTCGTGAGGGGTTGCCCCCAACACGCTTTCCAAATGTTCGTACGCCCGTCCGGCTGGGCTCGTACCCGTCCTGACCTGCGTCGGAGTGCTTTCATGGCCTCAGTCCGAACGCGCCCGGACGGAGGCGAATGCAACCAGAACTGCAACCACAGGCCCTACTTGCCGCCCTCCGGGCCGTACCACTGGAGGGGCTGCCCGGTCACTGCGGCGATGCATTCGAAGTCGTGGTCGCGGTGCAGGAGGGTGAGGCCCTGGAGCTCCGCTGTTGCGGCGACCACGAGATCCACCGCGCCGGCACTGCGGTGCTTGCCCTGTTTGGTGAGCGCCTCCTGAACCTGCCAGGCACGGTCGTAGGCGCGGTCATCGACAGGGACCCAGCCGAAGATCAACCGGATGTCCTCGATCCCGCGCGCCCGGTCAGCGGAAGACCGGGCGCTGTAGAAGAATTCCAGCTCCGTGATGGGGCAGGTGGCGATGAGTCCGGCAGCTGCCGCCTGGTCCCAGCCGTACTGTTCCGCGTCTCCCCGCAGGAAGCGGGCGAGGGCGCTGGTGTCGATCAGGAACTGTGCCGCGTTCACCGCCGGTAGTTCCTCTTGTCCTCGAACAGCTCCAGGTCGAAGGCACCCTGATCGGCGGCGGCCCGGAGCCGAGTGAGGGCCAGCGCGCGGCGCCGGTTCTCCAGCACTTCGCGCAGCGCTGTGTTGACCGTTTCCTTCTTGGTGCTGGTCCCCAGGGCTTTCGCCACATCGGCGACCAATTCGTCGTCCAGGTCGATGACGGTCCGGCTCATGTGCACCTCCTGATATCAACTGTGGAGGCAAGTATATCTCACCCTGTGTCGGGCGCGGGTGATCTCGTCCTACGCGGGCAGACGCCGCGGATGCGGGAGAGCGTGAAGACGCGCTCGTCTTCTCGCACGATGGGGCGGTGCGCAGGCGGGCGGCAAGGGCGCCCGGGTCGACGGTGGTCGGTGTCCTCGCGGTGTGGCAGACGCGTTGCGGCGACCGCCCCCCGCGCCGGCCCCGTCGCGGGGTTCGGTACGGGGGCGGCGGCCCTCTGCGGTCGGGTCCTCTCGATGCCCGTCCTCAGCTGCGGCTCGGCTGGATCATCTTCCGGCCGGCGGTGCTTCCGCCGTCCACCGCGACCGAAGCGCCCGTCATGTAGGGGAAGTCGTCGGACGCGAGCCCGAGCACGGCGCGCGCGATCTCCTCGGCCTCGGCCATCCGCTCCAGGCCATCGATGTTGAGCGGGCCGAACGCCTTCTTGTACGCCGCCCAGGCCTCGTCCGGGATGCCGGGCGGGCGGACGAAGGGGGTGTCGGTGGTGCCGGGCAGCAGGGCGTTGACCCTGATGCCCCGGGGTCCGTAGGCGAGCGCGGCGGCCTTCACGATGCCCTGCACCGCCCGCTTGCTCGCGGTGTACGCGGCGCTGGTCGGCCGGGCCTGTTCGGCCGCCGAGGAGGAGGTGCAGACGATGACGCCGTGCCCGGCCTTGAGCATGTACGGGATCTCGTACTTGATGGCGAGGAAGACGCCCCGGGCGTTGGTGGCTTGGACGTCGTCCCACTCCTCGACGCTCAGCTCGTGCGGCAGCTTGCCGCTGCCGATCCCCGCATTGTTGAAGGCCACGTCGATGCCGCTGTACCGGCTCGCGACCCGGTCCGCGAAGTTCTGCATCTGGTCGGCCACCCGCACATCGGCCTGGATGTACGTGGCTTCGCCGCCCGCGTCCCGGATCTCCCGTTCCACCTGACGCCCCAGCTCGGCCCGCCTGCCGCAGAATCCGACGTGGGCGCCGGCCGCCGCGAAGGCCTGGGCGGTGGCCCTGCCGATACCCGAGGTACCGCCCGTGATGAGCACCGACTTCCCCTGGAACCGCCCGTCCTTGGCGCGCGACCCGGCCTGAGCGGCGCTCGCCGTGTGTGCGCCCGCGCCGAGGGCCGAGCCCGCCACTCCGAGGGCGGCCGCGCCACCGAGCAGGGACCGCCGCCCCAGGGGGCCGGCCTTCGCGTTCCCGCTCGCGTTCCCGCTCGCGCTGCCGCTCGTGTTCCCGTTCCCGTTGCCGCTCGTGTTCGTATCCATGGCGGTCACACTCGCAGTCCGGGCCGGGTGTCCGGCTCCGCCCGCGGGCCGGTCATGGCGGCCGGTGGGAGGAGGAGCCCTCCTCCCACGGCAGGACCCGGGGACACCGGCACCCGCCTATCGTGAAGCGCGTGAATCGATCAAGGATTGAACTCGTGTTCGACCAAAGGTTCGCCGCCTTAAGGGCGTTGGTTCTCGTCGGCGTTCTCGTCGGCGATCTCCTGCTGGTGCACCGGCCGTCCGGGGTCCGGGACTGGGGCCTCGCCGCGGCCGGGCTTGCGCTGTGTGCGGTCGCAGGCCGGTGGGCGTTCGGCGCGCTGCTCACACTGTCCGGCCTTCTCGTTGCCGCGCACGCGCTCGGCTCGGACATCGTCCCCGCGTTGAAGGTGCTGGCCGCCGTCACCCTCTTCGAGCTGGCCGTACGGGAGTATGGTCGCCGCCCGGTGGCCGGGGCGACGGTACTGGCGCTCGCCGTCGCCGTGAACCGCCTCGCCGACCTGCCAGGCGAACTCCCCTCGGTGCTGTACAAGATGGGCATCGTGGCCGGCCTGCCGCTGCTCATGGGCGCGTACGTACGGGTCACCCGCGACGCCGCCCGCACCGCACGCGCGCACGCGGAACAGGAGGAGGCCCGCGCCGGTCAGCGGTTGCTGGCCGCCCGCGCTGTGGAACGCACGGCCATCGCACGCGAGTTGCATGACCTGGTGGCCCACCACGTCTCGTCGATGGTGCTGCGCGTCGGTATCGCCCGGCACGTCATCCCCGCCACCGTCGATGCGCGGGTCACCGAGGTCTTCGACGACCTGCACTCCAGCGGCAGCGAGGCCCTGGCCGATCTGCGCCGCCTGGTGTCTGTGCTGCGTGACCCGGACAGCGTCGCGGGAGCCGGGACGGCCTCCGCCCTGGTCACGCCCGGGGCGCTGCCGGTCGCGCTGGAGTCGGTGCTGGAGGGCAGCCGCCGCACTGGTCTGGCCGTCACCGCGGCCGTGGATCCGGCCCTCGCGCGCCTCGACGCGGTGCGCGGCCTCGCCGTGCTCCGTCTGGCCCAGGAGGGCCTGGCGAACGCGGCCAAGCACGCCGGCCCCGGTACACGGGCCGAGTTGACCGTACGGGTGGCCGACGACGACGCCGTGCACCTGACGCTCCAGGACGACGGTGCGGGTCGTCCCAGACCGTCGGCCCCGGGCCCGTCGGGGCACGGGCTGATCGGCATGCGCGAACGCGTGGACCTGTTCGGCGGCCGCCTGGACGCGGGCCCGACGCCCCGGGGCTGGCGGCTCACGGCCGCACTCCCCGCCCCGCCCGCCTCCGTACGACTCCCGGAGCAGACACCGTGATCCGCATTCTCGTGGCCGACGACCAGCAGCTCGTCCGAATGGGCCTGCGCATGCTCTTCGAGCAGGCCCCTGACATCGACATCCTCGGCGAGGCGGAGAACGGCGCAGAGGCGGTGCGGCTGGCCGAGCGCCTCCTTCCGGATGTCGTCCTCATGGACCTGCGGATGCCCGTCATGGACGGCATCACCGCCACCCGCCGCATCCTGGCCGCCTGCCCCGCCACCCGCGTCGTCGCGCTCACCACCTTCGACGACGACGATCATCTCTACCCGGCGCTGGCAGCCGGAGCCTGTGGCTTCCTGGTCAAGGACACCCCACCGGCCGAGCTGATCGACGCCGCACGCCGGGCTGCGGACGGCGAGGCCCCGTTCAGCCGGGACGCTCTCGACCGGCTCGTCAGCCACGCCGTCGACGCCCGCGCCGGGGCGTCTCCCGGCACCCGCGCCCATGTCCCAGTGGCGCCCGCCATCACCCCGCGCGAGCGGGAGGTGCTCGGCCTGATTGGCAGTGGCCTGTCCAACAAGGAGATCGCCGACCGCCTGCACCTGGGGGTGACCACGGTCAAGACGCATGTGGCGAACCTGATGGCGAAGACGGGCCGGGACAACCGCATCCGCCTCGCCGTCCTCGCCGTCGCCACGGGCATCACGGCGGACCAGGAGCCGTCGACCACGCCCTAGTGTCCTGAGGCAACCACGGAATGCCGTGCTTGCGGCTGCCGGACACAGCGGGTGGAGACTCGGCGGATGGGTCCCACCAGAGCTCGGATTCGGGTCGTTTTCGGCCTCCAGGGCCGCCCTGCCTAGGGTGGTCTTCAGGCATGAGTCCGTGGACCACAGCGTGGAGGAGCCGATCATGAGCACTGCCCCGAATCTGCCTCTCCCGCCGCGCAGACCCGAGGAGCCTCATCCACTGAGGACCATCCGGGAGATCCGGGAGTCCCTGCCCGAGCATCAGCTCGGGCACTTCGATGCCGAGCTCGCCGACACCGACATCGATGCCCTGCCCGACATGCTTCACCGCTGGGCGACGCTGGGCAGCGACGGGTTTCTTGAGCGGCTTGCGGGGGCCCCGTTCGAGGGGCTGGAATTCGGGCAGCGGTCCCACGACGACGCGGCGGACGGCGAGTGATCTATCTACTCGACACCAACCTCGTCGCTGAGATCACCACCCGGCCGAAGCCTGCCCCGGCCGTCATGTAGCGAAACGTCCGGTTACGCATCGAATGCATGAGACTCGAACTGAGACCACGGCACGCAGAAGGCCCCGGCCGGTTTCCCGGTCGGGGCCTTCAAGTGCCCGGTGAGAGCAATGGCGGAGGATACGAGATTCGAACTCGTGAGGGGTTGCCCCCAACACGCTTTCCAAGCGTGCGCCCTAGGCCACTAGGCGAATCCTCCGCGGCAAACAATACAAGACGTTGAGGGGTGCTCGCGAACGTGATCGTCCGCGAACGTCCGCGAACGATCGGGCCGGAGTTCCGGCCGGAGTCCGGCTCGATTCCGGGGCCATTCATCCGCTAGGGTGGGGCCAGCCCCTCACGTGGCGCTATCTCACCCAATTCCCCCAGGGCCGGAAGGCAGCAAGGGTAAGTGGGCTCTGGCGGGTGCGTGGGGGGCGCTTTGCGTTCCGGGGCGGGTCCCGTGGCGTCCGGGGCGGGTGCCCGCGGCGTTCGCCGGTGGGTGCCCGGGGCGGGATCCGCGGCGGCTGCGGGCCGCCGTTGTCGGTGCGCCCGGATAACCTCGTAGACGTGTCGTCCCTTGCGCTGTACCGCCGCTATCGCCCCGAGTCGTTCGCCGAGGTCATCGGGCAGGAGCATGTCACTGCACCGCTGATGCAGGCCCTGCGGAACAACCGGGTCAATCACGCGTACCTGTTCAGCGGGCCGCGGGGCTGTGGAAAGACGACCAGCGCGCGCATCCTCGCCCGCTGTCTGAACTGCGAGCAGGGCCCCACCCCGACCCCGTGCGGGGAGTGCCAGTCCTGCCAGGACCTCGCCAGGAACGGGCGGGGCTCCATCGACGTCATCGAGATCGACGCCGCCTCGCACGGTGGCGTGGACGATGCCCGCGACCTGCGCGAGAAGGCCTTCTTCGGGCCGGCCTCCAGCCGCTACAAGATCTACATCATCGACGAGGCCCACATGGTCACCTCGGCGGGCTTCAACGCCCTGCTGAAGGTCGTCGAGGAGCCGCCGGAGCACCTGAAGTTCATCTTCGCCACCACCGAGCCGGAGAAGGTGATCGGGACCATCCGGTCCAGGACGCACCACTACCCGTTCCGGCTGGTGCCGCCCGGCACCCTGCGGGACTACCTGGGCGAGGTCTGCGGGCGCGAGGGCGCCACGATCGAGGACGGCGTGCTGCCGCTCGTCGTGCGCGCCGGCGCCGGATCCGTGCGCGACTCGATGTCCGTCATGGACCAACTGCTCGCCGGCGCCACCGACGCCGGTGTGACGTACGCCATGGCGACCTCGCTGCTCGGCTACACCGAGGCCTCGCTCCTCGACTCCGTCATCGACGCCTTCGCCGCCGGGGACGGGGCCGCCGCCTTCGAGGTCGTGGACCGCGTCGTCGAGGGCGGCAACGACCCGCGCCGCTTCGTCGCCGACCTGCTGGAGCGGCTGCGCGACCTGGTCATCCTGGCCGCCGTGCCCGACGCCGGGGAGAAGGGGCTGATCGACGCCCCCGCCGACGTCGTGGAGCGGATGCAGGCCCAGGCCTCCGTCTTCGGCGCCGCCGAGCTGTCGCGCGCCGCCGACCTGGTCAACACCGGCCTCACCGAGATGCGGGGCGCTAACGCGCCGCGGCTGCAGCTGGAGCTGATCTGCGCCCGCGTGCTGCTCCCCGCCGCCTTCGACGACGAGCGGTCCTTCCAGGCCCGGCTCGACCGGCTGGAGCGCGGCGGGGCCGGTCTGGCGATGGCCGCCGCCGCTGCCGCCGCACCCGCCGTTCCGCAGCCCGCCATGGGGTACGTCCCCGGGCCCGAGGCGCACGCCATGGCCCCCGCCGGACCCGGCGGGGGAGCCGCCGCCGCACGCGCCGCCGCGCGGGCCCCCGAGCCGGAAGCGGCCCCCGTCCCGCCGGTACGGGCTCCCGCGCCGCCGGAGCCGTCCTCCCAGGCCGCCCCCGCCGCTCCCCAGGCCGCCCCCGCCCCCGCGCCGGCCGCCTCCGCCCCGGGGGCCTGGCCCGGTGCGGCGCAGCCCGGCGGCGGCACCCCCGGTGCCTGGCCCGGAGCCGCGGCCCCGGGGGCCGCCGCACCGTCCGCCGCCGCCCAGCCCGCACCCGCCCCGACTGCCCCGTCCGGCTCGTCAGCCCCGGCCGCGGGGGCGTGGCCCAGCGCGGCCGCCCCCGGGCAGGGCATGCCCGCCGCCCAGGCCCAGCCCCCGGCGCCCGCCGCCCAGGCTCCCGCCGGGCCCGCGGCCCCCGCGCCGTCCCCGGGCATGGCCGCCGGCGCCGGGCAGATCCAGGCCATGTGGCCCTCCGTCCTGGAGGCGGTCAAGAACCGCCGCCGCTTCACGTGGATCCTGCTCAGCCAGAACGCCCAGGTCGCGGGCTTCGACGGCGCCGTCCTGCAACTCGGCTTCCCCAACGCCGGAGCCCGCGACAACTTCGCCAGCAGCGGCAGCGAGGAGGTGCTCAAGGCGGTCCTCGCCGAGCAGTTCCAGGTCAACTGGAAGATCGAGGCCGTGGTGGGCGGCGGTGGCCCGGCCCCGGCCGTCTCCTCCTCGTACGCGGCCCCGGCCCCGCCCGCCTACAGCCCGGCCCCGGCCCAGCAGGCCCCCGCCGCCCCGTACCAGCAGCAGCCCCCGCAGTCCCAGCAGCAGTCCCCCTCCCCGCAGCCCCCGGCACGGCAGGCGCCGCCGCCGGTGGCCCCCGAGGACGACGTCCCCGAGGAGGACGATGCCGACCTGGTCGACAGCGCCCTGACGGGTCACGACCTCATCGTGCGGGAGCTCGGAGCCACGGTTGTGGAGGAATACACGAACGAGTAGGCCCCCGCAGTTGGGTGGCCGCACGAATCCGGCCGCGCCGTCCCGGCTAGGCTGAGCAGCGTGAAGGTCCTCGTCATCGGCGGCGGCGCCCGCGAACATGCCCTGTGCCGCTCTCTGTCCCTCGACCCCGACGTCTCCGCCCTGTACTGCGCTCCCGGCAACGCCGGCATCGCCGAGGTGGCCGAACTGCGCCCCGTCGACGCCCTCAACGGCACCGCCGTGGCCCGGCTGGCGGCCGAGCTAGGCGTCGGCCTCGTCGTCGTCGGCCCGGAGGCGCCACTCGTCGCCGGTGTCGCCGACAGCGTCCGCGCCGCCGGCATCCCCTGCTTCGGCCCGACCGCCGCAGCCGCGCAGCTGGAGGGCTCCAAGGCCTTCGCCAAGGACGTGATGGCCGCCGCCGGGGTCCCGACCGCGCGCAGCTACGTGTGCACCACCCCCGAGGAGGTGGATGCGGCGCTCGACGCCTTCGGTGCCCCGTACGTCGTCAAGGACGACGGCCTCGCCGCCGGCAAGGGCGTGGTGGTCACCTCCGACCGGGCCGCCGCCCGGGCCCACGGAGTGGCCTGCGACCGCGTCGTCATCGAGGAGTACCTCGACGGCCCCGAGGTCTCCCTCTTCGCCATCACCGACGGCGTCACCGTGGTGCCCCTGCAGCCCGCGCAGGACTTCAAGCGCGCGCTCGACGGCGACGAGGGCCCCAACACCGGCGGCATGGGCGCGTACTCCCCGCTGCCCTGGGCCGACCCGAAGCTGGTCGACGAGGTCATGGAGCTGGTCCTCCAGCCGACCGTCGACGAGCTGCGCCACCGCGGCACCCCCTTCTCCGGCCTGCTCTACGCGGGTCTCGCGATCACCAGCCGCGGCACCCGGGTCATCGAGTTCAACGCCCGGTTCGGCGACCCAGAGACCCAGGTGGTTCTGGCCAGGCTGCGCACTCCGCTCGCGGGCGTCCTGCTGCACGCCGCCAACGGCACCCTGGACTCCGAGCCCCCGCTCAGCTGGCGCGACGACGCCGCGGTCACGGTGGTCATCGCCTCGCACAACTACCCGGAGACCCCGCGCACCGGGGACCCCGTCGAGGGCCTCGCGGAGGTCGCCGAGCAGGACGCGCCCGACGCGTACGTGCTCCACGCCGGGACCCGGCAGGAGGGCGGCGCCGTCGTCAGCGCGGGCGGCCGCGTGCTGTCGGTGACGGCGACCGGTTCCGATCTGGCGCAGGCCCGCGAGAAGGCGTATAGGGCCGTCGCACGGATCCGGCTGGACGGCTCCCAGCACCGTACGGACATCGCGGCCAAGGCGGCCGAAGGGCGCTGAGCCGCCTCGAGGTGGGACCGCGGGCCCGGTACGCACGAGGTGCGTCCGGGCCCGCGGGCATGTCCCCGGGCGATTGCATCCAGCCGCGTTCGAACGCACCCACCTTTACCCAAAGCCATTCCATCGGGTGATCGTCACCCGGTCTGCCTGACGTTCGGGCGTGCCCCAACTAGGGTGCGGCGCAAGCATTCCGGCACTTGGCCCACCGGCATTGCGATGTCAGGGGCGGGTGTCACAGTGGGGGAGTGAGCAAAGCCGCCGCAGGGCAGAGGGGGTGAGGTCCGGCCGTGTCCGGAACCGTTTCGATCATGGAAGTGGGCGTGCCGTCCGCGCGTTCCCGCGCCCTGGCCGTGCTGCGGGTACGCAGCAGGGCCCTGGCCGTCGGGCTGCTGCCCGCCGCCCTCGCGGTGGTGCTGGTCGCCGCCCGGATGACGGGCCGGCTGGCCGGTGACCCCTGGCCCGCGGTGACCCTGGCCGTCTGCGTGGCCGCCGTGCTGGTCCTGCTCGTCTGGGGGGCCTTCGCCGCGGTGGTGCTGCGGGCGAGCCCCGCCGTGACCCCGACGGTCCCGCTGTCGGAGACCGCCGCTCCCGACCTCTACCGGCTGGTGCGCGACCTGGCCGACCGGATGGACGTACCGGCGCCCTCGGCGATAGCCCTGACTCCGGACTGCGACAGCTGGCTCGAGGACCGCACCCACGCCGCCCACCGCCGCGGCGGCAGGTCCGCCGGGCCGCAATCGCAGCCCGGGGCGGCCCCGGTGCTGGTGATCGGCTCGCCGTTCCTGTGGTGGATGCGGGTCGCGGAGCTCCGGGCCGTCCTCGCCCCGGTCGTCGCCGGTACGGGCCCCTCCGCGCACCCCGACATAGCCGACGCGCGCGGCTTCGTACGCGGGCTGGACGCCGCCGTGGACGTGGGCGGCCGGCCCGGCCTCGGCTGGATCGCCGGGCCCGCGCGGCTGCTGCTGCGGCTGTGCCGGGTGGACGCCGCCGAGATGGAGCGCGGCGTGGCCGCGGCCGCCTCGGACCGTGCACAGGGTGTGGACTACGGGCTGCGCATCGTCGCCCAGGAGCAGGTCGGCCTCGCCTACGCGGGCTGGGACCGGCTGCTGACCCGGGTCGCGCTGCCCGCCTGGCGGATGGGCCGCTGGCCGGCGCACCTCGACGCCGGGGTGGTCTCCGCGCTGACCGAGCTGTCCCGGCGGGACCGGCTGGCCGAGGGGTTCACCTCGCGCCTCGGCGAGCGGCCCGCCTGCGATCTGCTGGACCAGCCCGGGGTGATCGACGAGGCGACGTCCCTGCTGGCCGCGCGCCTCTTCCACGGCGGCCCGGCCGAGCCCGGGCCCGACTGGTCCCCCGTGGACTGGACGGCGTACCCGGAGGAGGTCGTGGACCGCAAGTGGCGCACCGAGGCGGCCCGCCTGCACACGGCCCTGGACATCCTGTCCGCCCCCACGGGCACCGGGGCCCCGGCCGCTTCCGCCCCGGCCGTTCCCGCGGGCGCCCCCGGCAAGACCGCCCCCGGCAATACAGCACCCGGCAAGACCGCCGCACCCAAGACCGCGCCCGGCGAGCCGGCCCCCGGTACGGCCGCCCCCGCGGACACCGCCCCGGCCCCCTCGGACGCCTTCACCGGGCCCACGCTGGAACGGGTGCTCGGCTACCTCACGGATCCCGCCGGCGACGGCGCGCCCGGCGAGGCGCTGGCCGGCCGCCTCAGCGGGGACCTGGCCCGCGAGGAGCGCGCCTCGGGCCCGGCAGACGGGGCCGGGAAGGCCCGCGGCGCGGACGCCGTACCGCTGTTCCCGCTGCAGCCGCCCCGCAGCGGCCGGGACCTGCTGGCCGATCACGTGACCGCGATGGTGTGCTGCGCGGCGGTGGACTCGGCCGGCGCCGCCCCCGGGCTGGACTGGCTCGACGGGCCGGTCCTGCTGGTCGGCGGAGCCCGCCGCTCCGATCTGGCGCCGCGCGTGCTGTCGCTGGTCGAGGAGGGCGACCCGGGGCCGCTGCGGGACTGGCTCGCCGACCTGGGCGTGCGCCCGGAGAAGCCGGTCCGCCTGGTCTGACGCATGACGCCTGACGCATGACGCATGACGCCTGACGCCTGACGCCTGACGCGTACGCCGGATGTCCGACGCCCGAACCGCCCCCGTGCGGTCGACGGCTCGTACAGGCAAACGGACGGGAATGTTCCGGTCACGTCAATTCGCGACGAACGGTGACGGAGTGCGTGCGTTATGTGATGTGCTGGGACCGGTCGCGGCCCGGTGACCGGAAACGGTGACCGGAAACAGTGCCGCGCAACGGCTGGGTGAATGCCCGTTCGGGGGAGCGAGGGAGGGGAGAGGTCATGGGTGCGGACCAGATCCGGCGTTGGGAGTCAGGTGCGCTCGCGCACGCGGTGACCGACCCCTTCGGGCAGGGGCCCCTGCCCTGGTTCCGGGGCAGCGAGCTCTACTTCGACGACACCGGCCAGGTCGTGCCCTGGTACGTGGACCCGGCCACCGCGGCCGCCGGCACCGGCCGGATCCCCCGCGCCCGGAGCAACGGCGGCCCCCGCACGGCCGACGACGTGCACCGCCAGATCAAGGGCTTCGCCTCCACCGGCGCCGTCACCCCTGGCGAGGCCATCGACTTCCACGTCACCGTCGACCCGCCCCAGCAGTTCTCCGTCGACGTCTACCGGATCGGCCACTACGGCGGTGACGGGGCCTCCAAGATCACCACCAGCCCCCGCCTCTCCGGCATCGTCCAGCCGGCCCCCCTCACCGCCGACCGCACCGTCTCCTGCCACCACTGGTGGATGTCCTGGCGCCTCCAGGTACCGAGCTACTGGAGCGTCGGGGCGTACGTGGCCGTCCTGACCACCGTCGACGGCTACCGCTCCCACGTCCCCTTCACGGTCCGCGACGACCACCCCGCCGACCTGCTGCTCCTGCTCCCCGACATCACCTGGCAGGCCTACAACCTCTACCCGGAGGACGGCCGCACCGGCGCCAGCCTCTACCACGCCTGGGACGAGGAGGGGCGGCTGCTCGGCGAGCGGGACGCCGCCATCACCGTCTCCTTCGACCGCCCCTACGCGGGCGCCGGTCTGCCCCTGCACGTCGGCCACGCCTACGACTTCATCCGCTGGGCCGAGCGCTACGGCTACGACCTCGCCTACGCCGACACCCGCGACCTGCACTCCGGCCGCGTCGACCCGACCCGCTACCGGGGACTGGTCTTCCCCGGCCACGACGAGTACTGGTCGGCCCCGATGCGCCGCACCGCCGAGCGCGCCCGCGAGCACGGCACCTCGCTCGTCTTCCTCTCCGCGAACACCATGTACTGGCAGGTGGAACTGGGGCCGTCCCCCTCCGGGGTCGACGACCGGCTCCTCACCTGCCGAAAACGCCGCGGCCCCGGACGCTCCAGCCTCTGGCGCGAGGTCGACCGCCCCGAGCAGCAGCTCCTCGGCATCCAGTACGCGGGGCGGGTCCCCGAGCCCGAGCCCCTCATCGTGCGTAACGCGACGCACTGGATCTGGGACTCCACCGGCGCCGGCGAGAACGACGAACTGCCCGGCCTGGTCGCGGGCGAGGCCGACCGGTACTTCCCGCGCACGCAGCTCCCCGAGCACCTGGACCGCATCCTGCTCGCGCACTCCCCGTACCTCGACGGCGAGGGCCACCGGCGCCACCAGGAGACCTCGCTCTACCGCGCCCCCAGCGGCGCGCTCGTCTTCGCCTCCGGCACCTTCGCCTGGTCCCCGGCGCTCGACCGGCCCGGCCACGTCGACGAGCGGGTCCAGCGGGCCACCGCCAACCTCCTCGACCGGATCTGCAAGCACGACTGACCCCCCGGGCGGTGCGGGGGCCTCCGTGCGGGAGAATGGGGGTGCGCTCGTACAGAACCACAGGGAGACCCCGTGTCCGGATTCGTCGAAAAGCCCGAGCCGGTCCAGGTGCCGGGCCTCGTCCACCTCCACACCGGCAAGGTCCGCGACCTCTACCGCGACGGGGACGGCCACCTCGTCATGGTCGCCAGCGACCGGATGTCCGCCTTCGACTGGGTGCTCCCCACCGAGATCCCGGACAAGGGCCGCGTCCTCACCCAGCTGTCCCTCTGGTGGTTCGACCAGCTGGCCGAGCTGGTCCCCAACCACGTCGTCTCCACCGAACTGCCCGCCGGCGCCCCGGCCGACTGGGCCGGCCGCACGCTGATCTGCCGGAACCTCGACATGGTCCCGGTCGAGTGCGTGGCCCGCGGCTACCTCACCGGCTCCGGCCTCGCCGAGTACGAGAAGACCCGTACGGTCTGCGGACTCGCCCTCCCCGAGGGGCTCGTGGACGGCTCCGAGCTGCCCGCCCCGATCTTCACCCCGGCCGCCAAGGCCGCCGTCGGCGAGCACGACGAGAACGTCTCGTACGAGGAGGTCGCGCGCACCGCCGGCGCCGAGACCGCCGCCCTGCTGCGCCAGGCGACCCTCGCCGTGTACGGCCGTGCCCGGGACATCGCCCGCGAGCGGGGGATCATCCTGGCCGACACCAAGTTCGAGTTCGGCTTCGCGGACGGCACCCTGGTCGCCGCCGACGAGGTGCTGACCCCGGACTCCTCGCGCTTCTGGCCCGCCGACCAGTGGGAGCCGGGCCACAGCCAGCCGTCCTTCGACAAGCAGTACGTCCGCGACTGGCTGGCCTCCCCGGCCTCCGGCTGGGACCCGAAGGGCGAACTCCCGCCGCCCGCGCTGCCGCAGGAGGTCGTCGAGCGGACCCGCGCCAAGTACGTCGAGGCGTACGAGCGGCTCACCGGCCTGTCGTGGACCGCGGCCACCGGGACCTGAGACACGAAGAAGCCCCCGGCCAGTGGCCGGGGGCTTCTTCCGCTGAGCGGACAACGCGACTCGAACGCGCGACATCCACCTTGGCAAGGTGGTGCTCTACCAACTGAGCTATGTCCGCATGCGCCGTAGCGCGGTACCCACTATACCCAACCCCGCTCCCGTGCGAGACGCACCGCCGTGTGCCGGTTCTCGGCCCCCAGCTTCGTCGCCGCCGAGGACAGGTAGTTCCGTACGGTCCCCTGCGTCAGCGAGGCCCGCTCCGCGATCTCCGCGACCGGCGCCCCGTCCGCCGCGAGTTCGAGCACCTCCGCCTCCCGGGCGGTCAGTGGCGAGTCCCCCGCGCTGATCGCGTCGGCCGCCAACTCCGGGTCCACGTACCGCCCTCCGGCGTGCACGGTGCGGATCAGCTCCGCAAGCCGCTGCGCCGAGACGGTCTTGGGGGCGAAGGCCCGCACCCCGGCCGCCAGGGCCCGCTTCAGGTGGCCGGGACGCCCGTGACTCGTCACGATCATGGTCTTGCAGCCGGGGAGTTCGGCCCGCAGCGATGTGGCCACGCTCACACCGTCCGCCCCCGGCATCTGGAGGTCCAGCACCGCCACGTCCGGCCGGTGGGCCCGGGCCATCGCCAGGGCCTCGGGGCCCGACGCGGCCTCGGCGACCACCAACAGGTCGTCCTCCAGCGCGAGCAGGGCGGCCAGCGCCCCGCGGATCAGGTGCTCGTCGTCGGCGAGCAGCACGCGTACGGGGTTCACACCCGCACCTCCTCTTCCTTGTCCTCCACGCCGCCGTTCTCCACGCCGCCGTTCTCCACGCCACCGTCCTGCGCGTCGCCGCGCAGCCGCCGCGCGGGGATCTCGGCCCGGACCCGGAAGCGCCCGCCGGGCGCGGGGCCGGCCTCCAGGGTGCCGTCCAGCGCGGCCAGCCGTTCCCGCAGCCCGGCCAGCCCCGAGCCGGGCTTGCCGTCGCCGGGCGGGGCCACGGCGGGCGCCCCGTCGTTCTCCACGACGAGGACCAGGTCCTCCCCGGCGTCCACCGCCGCGAGCCGGATCACGCAGTGCCGCGGCTCCCCGTGCCGGAGCACGTTCGTGGTGGCCTCGCGCACCACCCAGCCCAGCGCCGACTGCACCGCCGGGGGCAGCGGCCGGCGTTCCCGCAGCTCCACCCGGCAGTCGATCCCGGCGGCGCTCAGCACGCCCCGCGCGCCCTCCAGCTCCACCGCCAGGTCGGCCTCGCGGTAGCCGCGCACGACGTCCCGCACCTCCCGCTGGGAGTCGCGGGCGATCTGCTGCACCTCGATCATCTGGTCCACCGCCTCCGGGCGTTCGCGCCGGGCCAGCTGGACGGCCAGCTCGCTCTTGAGGGCGATCACCGCGAGGTTGCGCCCCATCACGTCGTGCAGGTCCCGGCCGAAGCGCAGCCGCTCCTCGGCGACCGCCAGCTGGGCCTGGAGCTCCCGCGAATGGTCCAGCTCCCGTACGGCCCGCACCAGCCAGGCCGAGAACCCGCAGGCCGCGACGAGGAAGAGGCCGCTCAGCAGGATCCCGACGCCGTACCCGACGGCCTCCCCGGCCGGCAGGCCCATGGCGAGCATCACCAGCGCGGTGCCCGCGGCCATGGCGGGGGCCGTCAGCAGCATGTGGCGGACCTTGCGCATGCACAGCACCACCGAGCCGCAGGTGAAGCAGGCCAGGCCCAGGACCAGCGTCGGAGCCACCTCCGGGGGCCCGGTCAGCCCGGCCCGGCGCATGAGGAGTACGGCCAGGCACGCCGCGGCGGTCACGGCGGCCGTGGCCACGGCGAGCCGCGTCGGCCGCTCGCGCCGCTCCACGTGCCAGTCCAACGCCCTGGAGGAGAGCACCCCGCACAGGACGGAGTGGGCGCAGACGGCCAGGAAGAGCGAGAGCGGCAGCGCCGCCGAGGAGGTGGCGGTCATGGATCCCAGCGCGCCGACGCCGATCGTCGCGATCTCTATGAGCACGAAGAAGTGGAACGACCACCGCGTGTACAGCTCGACCTTCCCCGCGCTGCTGCGGTTCCTCCACCACCCGGTCAGCTTCGACACGGCGCCTCCCCCCGGTTCGTCCTGCGTCCTAGCGGCGCGGTTCCCAGCGGAACCACCGCTGAACAGCAAACACGCTGATCGCCATCCAGGCCAGCGTGGTCAGCGCGGCCGCCGTCAGGTCCCCGTCCCCGGCGTCCCCGGACCAGCCGGCCCGCACCAGGGCCATCACACCGCTGAGCGGCAGCAGTTCGCAGAACGAGGCCAGCGCGTCCGGCAGCACGTCCGTCGGCAGGAACAGTCCCGAGCCGAGCGACGTCAGCAGGAACAGCGGCAGCGTGGTGATGCCCGCGCTCTCCACGTTCCGGGTGACGGCGCTGGTCAGCGCGGACATCCCGGCCAGCAGGACGATTCCGGCGGGGACGGCGGCGGCGATCGGCAGCGGGTCGCGCGGCAGGGGCACGTCGAGCGCGAGGGACCCCGCGACGACGAGGACGGCGATCTGGCCGAGGGCCAGGACGGCGGCGGGCAGCGCGGTCCCGGCCAGGATCTCCAGGTCGCCCGCCTCGCCGGTCCGCAGCCGCTTGAGTACGAGCTCCTCGCGCCGGGCGACGTACGCGGAGACGAGGTTCATGTAGACGACGAGCATCAGCACCATGCCGATCCCGCCGGTCAGGGTGGCCTCCCCGACGGCCGCCGCGCCGTCCAGGCCGGTCACCGACGTGCGCAGGACGAACACCATCACCAGCGGCATCAGCAGCGCCACGCTCAGCGCGGCCCGGTTGCGCACCAGCAGTGTGAGCTCGGAGCGGCCGAGCGCCGCGAGGCGCCCGGGGTTCAGGGTCATCGTGTTCACCGGGTCCCCGCCATCGTGTCCTCGGTACGGCCGCCGGCGCTCCCGCGGTTCCGCGCGATCTCCAGGAAGGCCTCCTCCAGGGAGGCGGAGCGGGCGTCGAGCCCGCCGAGTTCCACGCCGTGGTCGTGGGCCCAGCGCAGCAGCTCGGTGAGGTCGGCCTGGAGCCGTCCGGTACGGACCTCCACGTCCCGGCCGTGCGCGGCCGCGCGCAGCGTCAGCGGCAGCCAGGCCGGAGGCACGTCCGCCGGCAGGGTGAAGCGGATCCGGGCCGGCCGGGTCGCCGTCACCTCGGCCGGTGTGCCGGTCAGGACGAGCTCGCCCTCGTGCAGGATCGCGAGGCGGTCCGCGAGCTCCTCGGCCTCCTCCAGGTAGTGCGTGGTGAGCAGCACCGTGGTGCCCTGCGCCCGCAGTTCCCGTACCAACGCCCAGGTGTCCCGGCGCCCTTCCGGGTCCATGCCGGTGGTCGGCTCGTCCAGGAACAGCACCTCGGGCCGCCCCAGCAGGGCCATCGCCAGGTCCAGGCGCCGCCGTTCGCCGCCGGACAGCTGCTTGACCCGTACGGAGGAGCGCGCGCCCAGTCCCACCAGCTCCAGCGCCTCCCCCGCCGGCCGGGCGCCGGAGGTGACACCGCCCCACATCCGTACGGTCTCGGCGACGGACAGGTCGGAGGGGAATCCGCCCTCCTGGAGCATGACGCCGGTGCGGGGGCGCACCTCGGCCCGCCGCGTGTACGGGTCCAGCCCGAAGACCCGCGCCCGCCCGCCGCTCGGTGCGGCCAGCCCCTCCAGCAGCTCCACGGTGGAGGTCTTTCCGGCGCCGTTGGTGCCGAGCAGGGCGAAGATCTCGCCGCGCCGCACGGAGAAGGAGACGCCCCGGACGGCCTCGAAGCCCCCCGAGTAGCCGCGGCGCAGGCCCTCGACTTCGATCACGGTGTCAGTCATGACTCCAGCCTCGGGGTGCCCGGAGGGGTCGGGCAGTGCGTGCTGTCATGGCCACCGATGACATTTGTCAGGGGCACCGCCGACGGTCGGGTCGGGCGGCCCGTCCCGAAAGGACGGACACACGAAGAAGGCCCCGGTCGCGATGACCGGGGCCTTCTCACTCTGAGCGGACGACGAGACTCGAACTCGCGACATCCACCTTGGCAAGGTGGTGCTCTACCAACTGAGCTACGTCCGCATACATCGCGCGGGACTACGCGCTCGGCAATGCGTGCATCACTCTACCTGATCCACTGTGGTGGCCGGTAAAGCGATGCAGAGCGGGTGACAGGGATCGCACACTGCGCCTTCCCTCTGGAAGAGGGATGTTCTACTACTGAACTACACCCGCACGACCTGGGGGGCTTTGACCTGCGGCCTCGCCCCTCGGCGTGATCCACACACTAGCCGACACAGGGGGGTGGATGGCAAATCGGCTCTCAGTGGGCCGCGTTGTAGGCCTCGTAGATCCGCTTGGGGATGCGGCCACGCGGCGGCACCTCGTGCTGGTTGGACCGGGCCCAGGCCCGGACGACCGCCGGGTCCGGTGCGACGGCCGTGTGCTTGAAGGCCTTCCCGGAGCGGGACTGCCGCCGGCCGGCGGCCACGAAGGGGGCGAGGCCCTTCCGCAGTTTCTTTGCGTTGGCCGGATTGAGGTCGATCTCGTACGACTTACCGTCCAGAGCGAACACGACCGTTTCCGCCGCATCTCCGCCGTCGATGTCGTCGGAGAGCGTGACTACTACGCGCTGCGCCACGGATATCGGTCCCTTCGCGCGACACCGCCGCCTACTGACGTGCGGTGATGTCGCCTGTGTGGATGTTTCGGAGCAATGCATCTTTCCGTCCCCGTTGCGAAGCGGTATAAGTCACTCGCGCCGGGTGATTCCTTTGTACCTTGATTCCCATTGCATTGCGAAGCCCAGTTAATTATCTCCGCGTGTCCCGCCGCAATGCCGAGGGCGTGGTTTTCCGGGGGATTTTGCGAAGCGTTGGTGAAGTCGAATCCCTCCGGTGATCACGGTCGCAGGATATCTACCCGCGTAGAAATTTTCGCCGGGTACGCTGAGGGAACCGCCTTCGCACCAACCACCACACGGGAGTGCCAGTGGCACGCGTCGTAGTCGACGTCATGCTCAAGCCGGAGATCCTCGACCCCCAGGGCCAGGCGGTGCAGCGTGCACTGCCGCGTCTGGGCTTCGACGGGATCGCCGACGTCCGCCAGGGGAAGCGTTTCGAACTGGAGGTGGAGGGACCGGTCGACCAGGCCGCCCTAGACCGCATCCACAAGATGGCCGAAACGTTCCTCGCCAACACCGTCATCGAAGACTTCACCGTGAAGGTCGAGGCCTGACGGTGACCACTCGCATCGGAGTCGTCACGTTCCCCGGAACGCTCGACGACCGTGACTCGCTGCGCGCCATCCGCCTCGCGGGGGCCGAGCCGGTCTCGCTCTGGCACCGCGACAAGGACCTGCACCAGGTCGACGCGGTCGTCCTCGCGGGCGGCTTCTCCTACGGGGACTACCTGCGCGCCGGGGCCATCTCCCGCTTCTCGCCGGTGATGGAGACCATCATCGAGCAGGCCAGGGGCGGCATGCCCGTCCTCGGCATCTGCAACGGCTTCCAGATCCTCACCGAGGCGCACCTGCTGCCGGGGGCGATGCTCCGGAACAACCACCTGCACTTCATCTGCCGCGACCAGAAGCTGCGGGTGGAGAACGCGGAGACCGCGTGGACCGGCGACTACACCGCCGGCCAGGAGATCTCCATCCCGCTCAAGAACGTGGACGGCCGCTACACCGCCGACGAGCGCACGCTCGACGAACTGGAGGCCGAGGGCCGCGTGGCCTTCCGCTACGTCGTCGACGGCGACGCCGCCGACGGAGCGGGCAACCCCAACGGGTCGCTGCGCGACATCGCCGGCATCAGCAACGCCGGGGGCAACATCGTCGGCCTCATGCCGCACCCCGAGCACGCGGTGGAGCCGCTGGTCGGCACCGGCCGCACCGACGGCATCCCGTTCTTCACGTCGGTCCTGAAGAAGCTGGTCAACGCATGAGCCTGGACACGGTCAAGAACGCCGCCGAGACCCCGGACGCGGCCCAGCCCTGGAAGGAACTCGGCCTCAAGGAGGACGAGTACGCCCGCATCCGGGAGATCCTCGGCCGCCGCCCCACGGGCGCCGAGCTCGCCATGTACTCGGTCATGTGGTCCGAGCACTGCTCGTACAAGAGCAGCAAGGTCCACCTGAAGCAGTTCGGCGAGAAGATCCCCGAGAACGACGCGATGCTCGTCGGGATCGGCGAGAACGCCGGCGTCGTCGACGTCGGCCAGGGTTACGCGGTCACCTTCAAGGTCGAGTCGCACAACCACCCCTCGTACATCGAGCCCTACCAGGGCGCGGCCACCGGCATCGGCGGCATCGTCCGCGACATCCTGGCCATGGGCGCCCGCCCGGTCGCCGTCGTCGACCCGCTGCGCTTCGGCGCGGCCGACCACCCCGACACCAAGCGCGTCCTGCCGGGCGTGGTCGCGGGCATCGGCGGCTACGGCAACTGCCTGGGCCTGGCGAACATCGGCGGCGAGGTCGTCTTCGACGCCTGCTACCAGGGCAACCCGCTGGTCAACGCCGGCTGCATCGGCGTGATGAAGCACGAGGACATCCACCTCGCCAAGGCCTCCGGCCCCGGCAACAAGGTCATCCTCTACGGCGCCCGCACCGGCGGCGACGGCATCGGCGGCGTCTCGGTCCTCGCGTCCGAGACCTTCACGGACCCCTCAGCGGCTGACGCCGCGGGCACGAAGCCGACCAAGCGCCCCGCCGTCCAGGTCGGCGACCCCTTCCAGGAGAAACTCCTCATCGAGTGCACCCTGGAGATCTTCAAGGAGAAGCTGGTCGCGGGCATCCAGGACCTCGGCGGCGCCGGGCTCTCCTGCGCCACGAGCGAGCTGGCCTCCGCCGGTTCCGGCGGCATGCGGGTCGAGCTGGACACCGTCCCGCTGCGCGACGCGACGCTCTCGCCCGAGGAGATCCTCATGAGCGAGTCGCAGGAGCGCATGTGCGCGATCGTCGAGCCGCGTCACGTCGACCGGTTCATGGAGATCTGCGAGAAGTGGGACGTCATCGCCACTGTCATCGGTGAGGTGACCGAGGGCGAGCGCCTGGAGATCTTCTGGCACGGCGAGCAGATCGTGGACGTGCCCCCGGGCACCGTCGCCCACGAGGGACCCGTCTACCACCGCCCGTACGCCCGCCCCGAGTGGCAGGACGCGCTCCAGGCGGACGACGCGAACCGGCTTCCGCGCCCGGCCACTTCGGCCGAGCTGCGCGCGCAGGTGCTCGCGCTGGTCTCCTCCCCGAACCAGGCCTCGAAGTCCTGGGTCACCGACCAGTACGACCGCTTCGTGCAGGGCAACACCGTGCTGGCGCAGCCCGAGGACGCGGGCATGATCCGCATCGACGAGGAGACCAACCTCGGCGTCGCCATGGCCACCGACGGCAACGGTCGCTTCGCCAAGCTCGACCCGTACACCGGCGCGCAACTCGCGCTGGCGGAGTCGTACCGCAACGTCGCCGCGACCGGTGCCAAGCCCCTCGCGATCTCGAACTGCCTGAACTTCGGCTCGCCCGAGGACCCGGACGTCATGTGGCAGTTCGCCGAGGCCACCCGCGGTCTCGCGGACGGCTGCCTGGAGCTGGGCACCCCGGTCACCGGCGGCAACGTCTCGCTCTACAACCAGACGGGCGCCACCGCGATCCACCCGACCCCGGTCGTGGCGGTCCTCGGTGTGATCGACGACGTCAACCGCCGGACGCCGATGGCGTTCGCGGAGCCCGGCCAGCTGCTCTACCTGCTGGGTGACACGGCCGAGGAGTTCGGCGGCTCGGCCTGGTCCCAGGTCGTCCACGACCACCTCGGCGGCATGCCGCCGAAGGTGGACCTGGGCCGCGAGAAGCTGCTCGGCGAGATCCTGATCTCCGCCTCCCGCGACGGCATGGTCGACGCCGCGCACGACCTGTCCGACGGCGGCGTGATCCAGGCGCTCACCGAGTCCTGTCTGCGCGGCCGCAACGGTGCGCGGATCGTGGTCCCCGAGGGCCTGGACGCCTTCACCTTCCTGTTCTCCGAGTCCGCGGGCCGGGCCATCGTGGCCGTTCCGCGCAGCGAGGAGCTCCGCTTCACCGACATGTGCGGTGCGCGGGGTCTGCCGGCCGCCCGCATCGGCGTGGTGGACGGCGACGAGATCGAGGTCCAGGGCGAGTTCACGCTCCCGCTGGCCGAGCTCCGCGAGGCCCACGAGGCGACGATCCCGGCACTCCTCGCCTGATCCCGCTCCGTCGCGAGCCCCCGTCCGGACGTGTTCCGGGCGGGGGCTCGTTCGTGTCCGGAGGGCCCGTACCGGCCCTGTGTGCGATTACGTAATGACGTAATCTCGGGTCATGGAGCTCGAGGAACGTGTCGCGGAGCTGGAACGTCGCCTGGCCGCAGTGGAGTCGCAGCGGCAAGCCACCGTCCGGCCGGAGCCCGCCGAGGGGGACTTCTGGGCCCTGGAGGGCTGGAAGGAGCAGCTCGCCGCGCTCGGCGCCGACGAGGGCGGGGTCCTGTTCACGGGCGCCGTCACCCTGCCCACCGGAGAGCGGTACGAGTGGCAGCAAGCCGCGGTCACCGGCTCCCTCCTCGGGGAAGGGGCCCACGACGCCCCCGGGAAGGGAGCGCCCGACGGGCCCGACGGCGCGCGCACCGCCGAGTCGCTGGCCGCCCTCGGCAGCCCCGTACGGCTGCGGCTGCTGCGCGAGATCCTGGCCGGCCGGCGCACCGCCGCCGAGCTGACCGCCCTCGACGGTGTCGGCACGAGCGGGCAGGTCTACCACCACCTGCGCCAGCTGACCGCCGCCGGCTGGCTGCACCCGGTCGGCCGGGGCCGCCACGAGGTCCCCGGCGCGCGCGTGGTCCCGCTCCTCGTCCTGCTGTCCGCCGCGACCCCGTGAGGTGAACCCGCTGTGCCCAAGCCCTTCCACGTCCTCTACCGGATCCTGCTGGTCCTCGCGTTCGCCATGATCGCGGCCGACCTCGCCGTCGGACTGCCCTTCGGCATGCTCTGGTTCCTGCTGTGCGCCGGAGCCGGTGCCCTGCTCCACGCGGCCGTCGGGGCGGGGGCGGCGCGCGGTGCCCGCACCGGCGAGCCGCCGATCGAGGTCGAGCCGCCCGTCTCGGGGCGCTGGTCGGCCCTCAACAGTCCTGCCGACCGGATGCCCAGCCACGGCACCCACCGCTACGGACAGGCCTGCGCCATCGACCTCGTGGCCGAGGGGGAGCCGGGCTCCGGCCGGGAGCGGCCCGCCTTCGCCACCTTCCGGCCGCTGGTCCGCCGCCCCGCCGACTTCCCCGCATTCGGCGCCCCGGTGCTCGCCGTCGCGGATGCCACCGTGGTCCGTACGAGCGACCGGGCGCGCGACCACCTGAGCCGCAACTCCGGACCGGCCGCGCTCTACCAGATGCTCCTCGCCGGCGGTTTCCGCGACCTCGGGGGCGTCGGCCCGGTCCTCGGCAACCACGTGGTCCTGGACCTCGGCGGGGGCAGGTACGCCCTCTACGCCCACCTGCGCCGCGGCTCCCTCACGGTGCGCCCTGGGGACCGCGTCGTGGCGGGCCGGCGCCTCGCCGACTGCGGCAACTCGGGCAACTCCACCGAACCGCACCTGCACTTTCAGCTGATGGACGGCCCGGACCCGGACACGGCCCGCGGACTGCCCTTCACCTGGCGGGGCGTGGGCGTCCCGGCAGCCGGTGTCGCCTTCGACAGCGGCGCCCCGGTGCGGCCGTCCTGGCCGTCATGACGGTCCGGCCCGGTTGGCGGTGTCGCCCGCGTCGTGAGCGCCAGGGGGGATTCCGGGGGTCTTCGCGCCTGTGCTGTTCACGGCCCGCGCCACCGGCACCGCCCGGCGCCGCGGCTGTACCGGCCTGGTGCTGACCGGGCCGGAGAAGGCCGCCGAGTAGGGTCGGGGCATGCCGCCCGCCAGGAAGAAGCAGCGCGCCTACGACCCCGCCAAGGTCCGCGCGGCCGTCACCGCGCAGTTCGGCCACGTCGCGCGCGCCGTACGGGAGTTGACCCCCGGGCAGCTGGCGCGGCCCAGCGGGCTCGGGGACTGGACCGTCGCCGACCTCGCCGCGCACGTCGCGTGGATCGCGGACTCCCTGGCGGCGGGCCTGGACCGGCCGCCGGCCGCCGTCGCCGAGCTGCCGGCCGTCGAGTGGCCCTTCGCCACCGCCTCCCTCGCCGGGAAGATCTCGGAGGCGGCCCGCGAGACCCTGGGCGGCGCCCCGCTGCCCGAGCTGTACGAGCGGGCGGCCGTCCGGCTGGCCGAGGCCCTCGACGCCCACCCCGGCCACCGCGTGCTCGACCTGTGGATCGGGAACATGACCCTCGCCGACTTCATGGTCACCCGGACCGTGGAGCTGGTGGTCCACACCGACGACCTGAACCGGGCCGCCGGGCTGGAGATCCCCGTCGAACGCCAGGCCCTGGCCGCCTGCACCCGGCTGCTCGCGGACGCCCTCGCGGTGCGGGCGCCGGGCGGGTCGGTCGAGGTACGGATCCCCCCGTTCGCGGTGGTCCAGTGCATCGAGGGGCCCCGCCACACCCGCGGTACCCCGCCGAACGTGGTGGAGACCGACCCGCTGACGTGGATCCGGCTCGCGACGGGCCGTACGCGCTGGCCGGACGCGCTCGACGGGGCCCTGGTACGGGCCAGCGGGGAGCGGGCCGACCTGTCGGCGCTGCTCCCGCTGATGAGCTGAGCGGAACCGGGCGGTCCCGCCGACGCGCTGAGCGGAACCGCTCCGGCGGCCGTTCCGTCACAGGGGCATGCGTACTCTCCGCAACCTCACGCCCGGCCTGGCCCTCGTCCTCGCCCTCGCCGCCTGCGGCGGCGGAGCGGGGGAGGAGCCGGCCGATCCGTCGCCCGGCGGCCAGGGCTCCTGGCGCGTCGAGTCCCTGACGACCGGAGGCCGGACGCTCCACGCGCCCGCCGCGGCCCGCCTCGACCTCGCCGAGGACGAGGCCAAGGGCAACTACGGCTGCAACGGCTTCACGGCCAAGGTGGTCCCCGAGGGCGGCGCCGCCCTGACCGTCACCCCCGGCATGTCGACCACCATGGCCTGCGAGAACCAGGCGTTCGAGATCGAGTTCGCCAAGCTGTTCCGGGGCCGGCTCACCCTCGACCGCGGCCCCGACCGGCTCACCCTGAAGACCGCCGACGGGAGCACTCTCGCCATGACCTCCGAACCCGCCGCCCCGGACGCCCCGCTCACCGTCACCGAGTGGACCGTCGAGTCCCTGATCAGCGGCGAGAGCGTGTCGTCCGTCCCGGCCGCGGCGGCCGGCCGGGCCCGCTTCACGCTCGCCGCCGACGGCACGGCGAGCGGCAGCCTCGGCTGCAACCGGTTCAGTTCCAAGGCCACCGTCGACGGGGCCACCGTCGTCTTCGGGCCGCTCACCACGACCCGGATGGCCTGCCAGGGTCCGCAGGGCGAGGTCGAGCGCACGCTGACCGGCCTGCTGGGCAGCGGCCCGCTCACGTGGAAGGTCCAGGGCGGCAGGCTGACCCTGACCGCCCCCGACGGCGCGGGCCTGGGCGCGAAGGCGGGCTCCGCCGCGGAGTGACCCGCCCCGGCGGGCGGCGGGGACACCCGCGCCACGGCCACCGCGCGGGCGACGGGGACCCGCGCGCCGCGGCCAGGGCGCCCCCTGTCCGGGGGCGCCGCCCGCGCACCGCCGCCCGGCTCAGACCGGGTACGGCAGCAGCCCCGCGTCGGTCTTCTCCCAGGCCGCCCGCAGCTCCGCCAGCCGGGCCGGCTCCACGGCCGCCTTGTCGGCCTGCTCGCGGACGTCACCGGCCAGGTTGAACAGCTGGTCCCTGCCCGCCTTGCCGCGGTAGTACTTCCAGTCGCCCCGGCGCAGCGCCCGCTCCCCGCGCACCCGCCAGAACAGGTCCCGCTGGGCGGGATCGTCGCCGCGCAGGAGGTATCCGGCCAGGCTCACGCCGTCCAGCGGGTACGCGCGGTGCGGCCGGGTCCCGGCCACCTCCAGCAGCGTCGCCGTCCAGTCCGGGCTGAACAGCGGGACGTGGCTGACCTGGCCGCCTTCCAGACGGGCGGGCCAGCGGGCGATGTTCGGGACCCGGATGCCGCCCTCCTGGAGGGACGCCTTGTTCCCCGACAGCGGCCAGTTGTACGAGAACCGCTCGCCGCCGTTGTCGCTGGAGAACACCACCAGGGTGTCGTCCTCCTGGCCGGAGCGCTTCAGCGCCTTCAGCACCTCGCCGACCGACCGGTCGAGGTCCTCGACCAGCTGCTTGTACTTCTCGACCGAGCCGCCGTCCTGGTGCCACAGCGCCCGCCCGTCGCCCGCCTTGATCCGGCGGACGATCTCGGCGCTCTCCTTCGTGTCGCCCTCGGCGATCCACGGCCAGTGCGGGGTCGTGTAGTTGAGGTTCAGCAGCCACGGCTTGCCGTGGTGCTCGCGGCCCACGAACTCGCTCGCCCGCTCGGTGATGATCCGCGTGTAGTAGCGCAGGTCCTCGTACTCGGTGTCGCCCTCGTACAGGTCGTACTCGCCGCCCGGGCCGAGCTTGGAGTAGTACTCCAGGGCCCCGCCGAAGTTGCCGAAGAACTCGTCCCAGCCGGACTTCGTCGGGCTGTAGTCGGGCAGGTGGCCCGCGTGCCACTTCCCGATCAGCGCGGTGGAGTACCCCGCCTCCTTCAGCAGCGAGGCCAGCGTCGGGTGTGTGGGCTCCAGGCCCACCGACCTGTCGGCGATCGGCTCGGCGAGACCGCCCTTGGTACGGGCCGGGTAGCGGCCCGTGTACAGGCTGAACCGGGTCGGGGAGCAGGTCGCCGAGCCCGAGTAGGCGTCGGTGAACCGGACGCCCTGGCGGGCCAGCCGGTCCAGGTTCGGGGTCTTGATGTGCGGGGACCCGTACGAGGACAGGTCGGCCCAGCCCAGGTCGTCGCCGAGCATGAACAGGATGTTCGGACGGCGGGACCGGCGGCCCCGCGCGGCGCGGAACTCCCGCTCCCCGTAGGCCGCGTGGCGCTCCTCGGCGGCCTGCGCCGGCGAGGCGCCCAGCCCCACCGCGGCGGCGGCCGCGGTCACGCCGACCGCACCCCCGAAGGCACGCCGGGACAGGGAGGATTCGTTCGAGCTCACGGAGGTACTCCAGGGCACGGCCCGCCGGCCCGCCCGGGGGCGGCGCGCAGCGGCGCACGGCACGGCGGGGCGGGCTCGAACGGGGAGTGGGAAAAAGAAAAGGAAATGCGAAAGGGAAAAGGCGGATGCCTACGCGCAGCGACGACAGATGGCGCTCGCGACACGGACCAGGTCCACGTGCCGGCGCTCGACGAGGGTGACGGTGCGGTCACCGAGAGGCTGCATGGGGCGGAGCTTGTACGAACCGACAGGCACCTGTCAACCGGGGCATTCCGGATTTCGAGACGGTCACCCTCCGCATGGACGGACCGACTGTCCGCACTGTGACTTTTTCCTGGCCGTCCCCAATTCGGACCAGTGGTCGATCTCGCCTACACTCGGTTCTGTGCCTCGTGGTGATGGACGACTCAACCACGACCTGCTCCCCGGAGAGAAAGGCCCCCAGGACGCTTGCGGCGTCTTCGGTGTCTGGGCTCCGGGTGAAGAGGTCGCCAAGCTCACCTACTTCGGACTGTATGCACTACAGCACCGCGGACAAGAGTCCGCGGGAATCGCTGTGAGCAACGGTTCCCAGATCCTCGTCTTCAAGGACATGGGCCTCGTTTCCCAGGTCTTCGACGAAACCTCTCTCGGCTCGCTCCAAGGTCATATCGCGGTCGGTCACGCCCGCTACTCGACCACCGGGGCCTCCGTCTGGGAGAACGCCCAGCCGACCTTCCGCGCGACCGCCCACGGCTCCATTGCCCTGGGTCACAACGGCAACCTGGTGAACACCGCCGAGCTCGCCGAGATGGTCGCCGACCTCCCCCGTCAGGACGGCCGTGCCACCCAGGTGGCCGCCACGAATGACACCGACCTCGTGACCGCCCTCCTCGCCGGACAGACCGACGACGACGGCAAGCCCCTGACCATCGAGGAGTCGGCCACCAAGGTCCTCCCGAAGGTCAAGGGCGCCTTCTCGCTCGTCTTCATGGACGAGGGGACCCTCTACACCGCCCGTGACCCGCAGGGCATCCGCCCGCTGGTCCTCGGCCGCCTGGACCGCGGCTGGGTGGTCGCGAGCGAGACCGCCGCCCTCGACATCTGCGGCGCCAGCTTCGTCCGCGAGGTCGAGCCGGGCGAACTCATCGCGATCGACGAGAACGGGCTGCGCACCTCGCGCTTCGCGGAAGCAAAGCCCAAGGGCTGTGTCTTCGAGTACGTCTACCTGGCGCGCCCGGACACCGACATCGCCGGCCGGAACGTCTACCTCTCGCGCGTCGAGATGGGCCGCCGCCTGGCGAAGGAAGCCCCGGTCGACGCCGACCTGGTGATAGCGACGCCGGAATCCGGCACGCCCGCCGCCGTCGGATACGCCGAGGCCAGCGGGATCCCGTACGGAGTCGGCCTGGTCAAGAACGCCTACGTCGGCCGGACCTTCATCCAGCCCTCGCAGACGATCCGCCAGCTCGGCATCCGGCTGAAGCTCAACCCCCTCAAGGAAGTCATCCGGGGCAAGCGCCTGGTGGTCGTGGACGACTCGATCGTCCGCGGCAACACCCAGCGCGCCCTGGTCAAGATGCTCCGCGAGGCCGGCGCGGCGGAGGTCCACATCCGGATCTCCTCGCCGCCCGTGAAGTGGCCGTGCTTCTTCGGCATCGACTTCGCGACCCGGGCCGAGCTCATCGCCAACGGCATGACGGTCGACGAGATCGCCACCTCCATGGGCGCGGACTCCCTCTCGTACATCTCGCTCGACGCGATGATCGAGGCGACCACCATCCAGAAGCCCAACCTCTGCCGTGCCTGCTTCGACGGCGAGTACCCGATGGAGCTGCCCGACCCGCAGCTCCTGGGCAAGCAGCTCCTGGAGACCGAGCTCGCCGGCGGCACGGACGCCGCCGACGCGCTCCGCCGCCCGTAGGCCGGATTCCCCTCCGGCCCGCTCCACCTGCGCCGGGCCCTGTCTTTGAGGCTTCTCCCAGGGCCCGGCACCACCCGCAGTAACGACACGAAAGCTCTCTCCTGTCATGACAGAGAAGACCACCGGTGCCAGCTACGCAGCCGCAGGCGTGGACATCGAAGCGGGCGACCGCGCCGTCGAGCTGATGAAGGAGTGGGTGAAGAAGACGCAGCGCCCCGAGGTCCTCGGCGGCCTCGGCGGCTTCGCCGGCCTCTTCGACGCCTCCGCCCTCAAGCGCTACGAGCGCCCGCTGCTGGCCTCCGCCACCGACGGCGTCGGCACCAAGGTCGACATCGCCCGCCAGCTCGGCGTGTACGACACCATCGGCCACGACCTGGTCGCGATGGTCATGGACGACATCGTCGTCTGCGGCGCCGAGCCCCTCTTCATGACCGACTACATCTGCGTCGGCAAGGTGCATCCCGAGCGTGTCGCGGCCATCGTCAAGGGCATCGCCGAGGGCTGCGTCCTCGCCGGCTGCGCCCTGGTCGGCGGCGAGACCGCCGAGCACCCGGGCCTGCTGGGCCCGGACGACTTCGACGTCGCGGGCGCCGGCACCGGTGTCGTGGAATACGACCGCCTCCTGGGAGCCGATCGCATCCGTACGGGGGACGCCGTCATCGCGATGGCCTCGTCCGGCCTTCACTCGAACGGGTACTCGCTGGTCCGGCACGTGCTCTTCGACCGGGCCGGAATGTCCCTGGACCAGGAGATCGCCGAGCTCGGCCGCACCCTCGGCGAGGAGCTGCTGGAGCCCACGAAGATCTACTCGCTGGACTGCCTGGCCCTCACCCGTACGGCCGAGGTGCACGCGTACTCGCACATCACCGGCGGCGGCCTCGCCGCCAACCTGGCCCGGGTCATCCCGGACCACCTGCACGCCACGGTCGACCGTACGACCTGGGCCCCCGGCGCGATCTTCGACCTGGTCGGCAAGGCCGGGCAGGTGGAGCAGCTGGAGCTGGAGAAGACGCTGAACATGGGCGTCGGCATGATGGCCGTCGTACCCGCCGAGTCGGTGGACGTGGCGCTGACCGCGCTGTCCGACCGGGGTGTGGACGCCTGGGTCGCGGGCGAGATCCTGGACCGCGGCGACCGTACCGAGGGCGCGACCCTGACCGGTACCTACGCGAGCTGAGCAGCACCGAAACCCGGCCCGGGGCTACGCCCTGGACCGGGTTTCGGTTTTCTGACCTGCTGTGCCGACGCCGTGGGCGTCAAGCGCCGCGGCGGTGTGCCGACGGACCGGACTCTTCGTCCTCGTCGTCGTCATCGCCGTTGTACCGAGCCGCGTACTGCGCGTACGGGTCGTCTTCGTCATCGTCCTGATCGTCATCGACCTCGACCGGCTCGCTGATAGGCAGCGGCTCCGTCGGCGATGCGCCCAGCTCGTTGGCCAGACGCGAGAGATCAGTCCCGCCGCTGTTGTACTTCAGCTGGCGGGCGACCTTTGTCTGCTTGGCCTTGGCCCGGCCGCGCCCCATGGCTCGACCCCCTCGGTGACGGGGCTCGACGGCCCCAGAGTCTGACACGCGTTCATGGTTCGGAGCGGGCTCTCCGTGGAGAGACCGTCCGTAGGGGTTTAACGGTACCTGCTTCCGCGGCCATACGGTACGCCGCCCGCATGACGCGCCCCGGTGCAGAACCAACGGGGCACCCCGTCCTCGCTGGTCAGCTGCGATTTTAACCCTTTCCTGGCGGGCGACCCGCCGAAGCGCAGTGAGTTCCGTCTCGCCGCGCCCCCGGCGGGCGCCCCCAGGGGTCCCCGGAGGGGTCAGACCGCGCGCGCGGCGCGGGCGTCGGACATCCGCTGCTCGGCGATCCGGTCGGCCGCGGCGGCCGGCGGGATACCGTCCGCCTTCGCACGTGCGAATATGGCGAGGGTGGTGTCGAAGATCTTCGTCGCCTGGGCCTTGCAGCGGTCGAAGTCGAAGCCGCGCAGCTCGTCGGCGACCTGGATCACGCCGCCCGCGTTGACCACGTAGTCCGGGGCGTAGAGGATGCCGCGGTCCGAGAGGTCCTTCTCGATGCCCGTGTGCGCGAGCTGGTTGTTCGCCGCACCGCAGACGATCTTCGCGGTCAGCGCCGGTACCGTCTCGTCGCTCAGGGCCCCGCCGAGCGCGCAGGGGGCGTAGACGTCCAGGCCCGGAACGCGGATCAGCGCGTTCGTGTCCAGGACCGCCGTGACCTTCCCGGGGTGCTTCTCCAGGATCCGGTGCACGGACTCTTCCCGTACGTCCGTGATGACGACCTCGGCGCCGTCCTCCAGCAGGTGCTCCACCAGGTAGTGGCCGACCTTGCCCACACCCGCCACGGCGATCTTGCGGCCGCGCAGGGTCGGGTCGCCCCACAGGTGCTGCGCGCTGGCGCGCATGCCCTGGAAGACACCGAAGGCGGTGAGCACGGAGGAGTCGCCCGCGCCGCCGTTCTCGGGGGAGCGGCCGGTCGCCCAGCGGGTCTCGCGGGCCACGACGTCCATGTCGGCCACGTAGGTGCCGACGTCGCAGGCGGTCACGTAGCGGCCGCCGAGGGACTCCACGAACCGGCCGTAGGCCAGCAGCAGTTCCTCGCTCTTGATACCGCCTTGATCCCTGCCGGCCGGGTCACCGATGATCACGGCCTTGCCGCCGCCGAGGTCGAGACCGGCGAGGGCGTTCTTGTACGACATGCCGCGCGAGAGGTTCAGCGCGTCCTGGACGGCTTCCTCGTCGGAGGCGTACGCGTGGAAGCGCGTACCGCCGAGGGCGGGGCCCAGGGCGGTGGAGTGGATCGCGATGACGGCCTTGAGGCCCGTGGCTCGGTCCTGGCACAGCACGACTTGCTCGTGGCCGCCCTGTTCCGTACGGAACAGGGTGTGCAGGACGCCGTCGGTCATTTCGGTCACGGTGGTGACTCCCATGGAAGAGATGCGGCGGAATGACGCCCGCCCTGCGGGTGGGGGAGGGCGTGCTGGGAGCAGCGTAAGACCTGCGGGGCCCGCTGAGGCGACCTGTCCGGGGATCGGAACCCTCCCGTGGTACGGACCCCCGGCGCGGGGGTTCCGGAGGCCCCCGCGCACCCGTCCGCCACGCCACCGGCGCCCGGGAGGTGAACCCGGCCCCCAAAGGGGGGAGGTAGGAGGGCGTGAGTGAATCCCCCGAGCCCCAGCTGCCCGCCGCCCGCACGGCGCCGACCGTCCCTTACGCCTCCTACCTGCGCGTCTACGAGCCCTTGGCCGCCTTCCCCGAGCCGGAGCGCGCGCACTGGGCCGACTACGCCCGGCGCGGGGTGAGCCCGACGGCCCAGGACGAACTGCGCCGGTCGCTGGCCGACTTGGTACGGGTGCCCGTGGTGGGGGTCCCGGCGCAGGAGAGCGCCGACGCCTTCACGGCGGAGGTCGGCGGGGTGCTGCTGGTCTGCCCGTGGCGCACCCGGCTCCGGGGCTGGCTGGCGCTCCAGGAGCTGGTGGAGTGGTTCCCGCTCCCGGTGCTGGACGCGGCGCTCCCGCCGGACGCGCGCCGCCGGGCGACCGACGACTACGAGCGCTGGCGCGAGCGGAACCCGGACGCGCGCCCGTGGATCCGTACGGGGGTGTGGCAGGTACCGCTGCGCTGGTTCGTACTGGTGGCGGACGAGGAGCGGGAGTACGTGCCGGGCGAGCGGCTGCGCTACCGGACGCCGATGGTGCAGGCGCGCCGGCGGCTCGCGCGGGCCCTGCGGGTCCTGCGGGAGGCGGAGGGGTACGGGATGCTCGCCGACGGCCTGGTGGAGGTCGGCAGCTGGCTGGAGGAGTTCCACCCGGGCTCGATGGTCGAGCTGGACTACGGCGGGCTGCTGCACGCGCTGCCCGCGGACCGGCTGGCGGGAGACCGCTCGGCCCGGGACCTGGCGTCGGGCCTCGACGCGCTGCGGACGGGCGACACCGAGGGCGCGGTCGAGAGGTACGAGGAGCTCGCGGAGCGCTGGAGGGCGGTGCGGGAGAGGCTGTTCGCGAATTAGGCCAGAAATCGCCGGAACGGCTGGATACGACCCCTGGAGGAGGTGCACGTACCGCTGTCTATCGGTCGATCGACCATAAGTGCCTGATCAGGGCCCTGATCGTAAGATTTGGGACGTAGTGCCAGGACCTTCGTCCCGATACGGGCCATTGGCCCAAGCGTGACGGACCGCACTATCTACACCCTTGCGCCCTTCCCCTACCCTCGTGCCAAAATAGGACAAGGAGTCCGGGGAGGGTTCCTTCCGTCCAACTAAGGGTGGAATGCTCGGCATTGCGCTCTACGGGGGGTCTGACGACTCCTGATCGCTCTGTGACTGATCGTCACAGTGGGGTGACTGTCCGTTATGGGACGGTCCATCGGCTTCCGCCGCTGATGAACACCTCGGAGGGCAATTCCGTCGGTTTGGCCCTTGGGGCTGGACGGATGGTGTAGTTGTAGTGCCGAGGACAAGCCGTTCGTCCTATAACCGACTCGGCCCGCGTATGTCCATTTCGGGCACCGCGGGCCAAGGTGCAGAATTTAGAGGAAAGAACCGAGATGGTTCGGTTCTCCCGAGGAGGCCGCTCATGACCGCTCGCACCCCTGATGCCGAGCCGCTGCTGACCCCGGCTGAGGTTGCCACGATGTTCCGCGTGGACCCGAAGACGGTCACCCGCTGGGCCAAGGCTGGCAAGCTCACGTCCATCCGCACCCTGGGTGGACACCGCCGTTACCGCGAGGCTGAGGTCCGCGCACTGCTTGCGGGAATTCCGCAGCAGCGCAGCGAGGCCTGAGGTTCCGCAGCACCCCTGTTTTAACGGGTCGTATTCGGGTCCCCCAATCCGATGAAACCCACTTTGCTTCATGCGACCGAACCTGCCCCAACAGGTTCACCGGTCGTTGATCGCGCTGGACTCCGCCGGGTCCAGCGCGATTTTTTCATGCCCAGTTCAGGGCGGTATCGGGCCGGATCGGGAGCCGCGGAGCAGTAGGTGCCATTGCACATATTAAATCGAGAGCGCGTAGGGGTGCGATAAAAGTACACGTCTCAAAAACCCATACGGTGACTCCCGTCACAGATGATCACTCTTGTACATCCGGCAATGCACCCCGTAAGGGGAGGTCCCGCGCGAAGCGCGTCATGCGAACGGGGGATCCTGCGGCCCGGCCCGGCGCCCCCGGGAGCCGGACGGCGGATGCGCCGCGCGGGACGCCCGGTCCGGGTCCCGCTCCCGGCGGAGCGCGTCCAGCCCGCGGCCGACCGGCCAGGCGCGCGCCTGGGCCGTCGGGGCGCGCGTCCGGGGTGTTGTGGCGCCGGCGGCCGCCGGAGGGCCCCAGGCGGCCGCCCAAGGCCTGCCGCCGGGGTTGCCCCCGCCAACGCGTCAGGGCCCGTATCCCCTGGGGGATACGGGCCCTGACGTCTACTGCGAACCTGACGGGACTTGAACCCGCGACCTCCACCTTGACAGGGTGGCGAGCTAACCAACTGCTCCACAGGTCCTTGCTTTGCCGCCGATCACCTGGCTGCGAAACAGACTGTACAGCAGCTCAAGGGGTGCAGTCGAACCCGATCAGGGGGCCGCGGCGTCCACCGCCTTCACGATCCGCTTGTCGGAGATCGGGTACGCCGTCCCGAGAGCGTGGGCGAAGTAGCTGACCCGCAGTTCCTCGATCATCCAGCGGATGTCGGTGACCGCGGCCGGCACCGGACGGCCCTTCGGCAACTGCTCCAGCAGCCAGGCGTACTCGTCCTGCATCTCGTGGACCTTCTGCATCCGCGTGGTGTCCCGCTGGACGCCCGTCGGCATCTGCTGGAGCCGCCGGTCCACCGCCACCAGGTAGCGCATGAGGTCGCCGAGGCGGCGCAGGCCGGTGAGCGTCACGAAACCGGCCGGCATCAGGCCCGCCAGCTGCGTCTTCACGTCCTGCAGGTTCGCCACGAGGGTCAGGCTGTTCGTGGCCTTGAGCCGGCGCTCGCAGGCCTGCCAGGCGGCCAGCACCTGCTGCACCTGCGCGACCGTGCGGACGGTCGTGTCCACCAGGTCGGCCCGGACGGCCTCGTAGAGCTTGCGGAAGGCCGCCTCGTCCCACGCCGGGCCGCCGTGGTCGGCGATGAGCCGGTCGGTCGCCGCGGTCGCGCAGTCGTCGAACAGCGCCTGGATGGAGCCGTGCGGGTTCCGGGACAGGGCCAGCTTCTGCTGGTTGGTCAGGTGGTCCGAGGCGAACTTCGCCGGGTTCACCGGAATGTTCAGCAGGATCAGCCGCCGGGTCCCCCGCCACATCGCCCGCTGCTGCTCCGCCTCGGTGTCGAAGAGCCGTACGGAGACGGATCCGCCCTCGTCCACCAGCGCCGGGTACGCCTTCACCGGCTGGCCCGCGCGCCGGGTCTCGAAGACCTTGGCCAGCGTGCCGATGGTCCAGTCGGTCAGCCCGGAGCGCTCCACCGACTCCCCGCCCGCGCGCTCGGCGGTCGCCGCGGCGACCTGGGAGAGCGCCTGGCGGGCCTTGGGCCTCAGGCGCAGCCGCAGGGCCTCCAGGTCCTTGTCCTCGGCGAGGTTCTTGCGGCGCTCGTCGACGATCCGGAAGGTGATCTTGAGGTGGTCCGGGATGCGGGTCAGGTCGAAGTCCTCGGCCGCGACCGGCACTCCGACCATCCGATGGAGCTCGCGCGCCAGCGTCACGTGCAGGGGCTCCTGCAGGGGCACGGCGGTGGCCAGGAAGCGGCCCGCGAAGTTGGGCGCGGGCACGTAGTGGCGGCGGACCGGCTTCGGCAGCGAGCGGATCAGCTCGGTGACGACCTCCTCGCGCAGCCCGGGGATCTGCCAGTCGAAGCCCGCGTCGGTGACCTGGTTGAGCACGTGGAGCGGCACGTGCACGGTCACGCCGTCCGCGTCCGCCCCCGGCTCGAACTGGTAGGTCACCCGGAACTTCAGCTGCCCCTGGTGCCAGGAGTCCGGGTAGTCGGCCTTGGTGACCCCGGCGGCCTTCTCCGTCAGCAGCATCTCGCGCTCGAAGTCGAGGAGTTCGGGCTCCTCGTGCTTCTTGTGCTTCCACCACGAGTCGAAGTGCGCGCCCGACACCACGTGGTCGGGGATCTTCTGGTCGTAGAAGTCGAAGAGGGTCTCGTCGTCCACGACGATGTCGCGGCGCCGGGCCCGGTTCTCCAGCTCCTCCACCTCGGTGAGGAGGCGGCGGTTGTCGGCGTAGAACTTGTGGTGGGTCTTCCAGTCGCCCTCGACCAGCGCGTTGCGGATGAACAGCTCGCGCGAGACCTCGGGGTCGATCCGGCCGTAGTTGATCTTCCGCTGGGCGACGATCGGCACGCCGTACAGCGTGACCTTCTCGTACGCCATGACGGCCGCCTGGTCCTTCTCCCAGTGCGGTTCGCTGTACGTGCGCTTGACCAGGTGCTGCGCGAGCGGCTCCACCCACTCCGGCTCCACCTTGGCGTTGACCCGGGCCCACAGCCGCGAGGTCTCCACCAGCTCGGCGGACATCAGGAACTTGGGCTGCTTCTTGAACAGCGCCGAACCGGGGAAGATCGCGAACTTCGCCGACCGCGCACCCAGGTACTCGTTCTTGTCCGTGTCCTTCAGGCCGATGTGCGAGAGCAGCCCGGCCAGCAGCGAGACGTGGACGCTGTGCTCGGGGGCATCGGCCTCGTTGACGTGGATGCCCATGGATCTGGCGACCGTGCGCAGCTGCGAGTAGATGTCCTGCCACTCGCGGATCCGCAGGAAGTTCAGGTACTCCTGCTTGCACATCCGGCGGAACGAGGAGGAGCCGCGCTCCTTCTGCTGCTCGCGGACGTAGCGCCACATGTTCAGGAACGCCAGGAAGTCGCTGGTCTCGTCCTTGAAGCGGGCGTGGTTCTGGTCGGCCTGGGTCTGCTTGTCCGAGGGCCGCTCCCGCGGGTCCTGGATGGACAGGGCGGCCGCGATGACCATGACCTCGCGGACGCAGTTGTTCTTGTCGGCCTCCACCACCATGCGGGCCAGGCGCGGGTCCACGGGCAGCTGGGACAGCTGGCGGCCCATCGGCGTGAGCCGCTGCCCCCTCCCGCCTTCTGCGGAGGACTTCTCGCCCTGCTCCAGCGCGCCGAGCTCCTGGAGCAGCTGGACGCCGTCGCGGATGTTGCGGTGGTCCGGCGGGTCGATGAAGGGGAACTTCTCGATCTCGCCGAGGCCGGCCGCGGTCATCTGCAGGATGACGGAGGCCAGGTTGGTCCGCAGGATCTCGGCGTCCGTGAACTCCGGACGGGAGAGGAAGTCGTCCTCGGAGTAGAGCCGGACGCAGATGCCGTCCGAGGTACGGCCGCAGCGGCCCTTGCGCTGGTTGGCACTGGCCTGCGACACCCGCTCGATGGGGAGGCGCTGCACCTTGGTGCGGTGGCTGTAGCGGGAGATCCGGGCGGTGCCCGGGTCGATCACGTACTTGATGCCCGGGACGGTCAGCGAGGTCTCGGCGACGTTCGTGGCCAGAACGATCCTGCGGCCCGTGTGCTGCTGGAACACCCGGTGCTGCTCGGCGTGCGAGAGGCGCGCGTAGAGGGGGAGGACCTCGGTCAGGCGCAGCTTGCGCTTCTCCAGCGCGTCCGCGGTGTCGCGGATCTCCCGCTCGCCGGAGAGGAAGACCAGGACGTCGCCCGGCCCCTCGGCCTGCAGCTCTTCCACGGCCTCGCAGATCGCGGTGATCTGGTCCCGGTCGCTGTCGTCGCCCTCCTCCTCCAGGAGCGGGCGGTAACGGACCTCCACGGGATACGTGCGACCGCTGACCTCCACGACCGGAGCGTCCCCGAAGTGCCGGGAGAACCGCTGCGGGTCGATGGTCGCCGAGGTGATGATCACCTTGAGGTCGGGACGCTTGGGCAGCAGCGTGGCGAGGTAGCCGAGCAGGAAGTCGATGTTCAGCGACCGCTCGTGCGCCTCGTCGATGATGATCGTGTCGTAGGCGCGCAGCTCGCGGTCTGTCTGGATCTCGGCGAGCAGGATGCCGTCCGTCATCAGCTTCACGAAGGTCGCGTCCTGGTCCACCTGGTCGGTGAACCGGACCTTCCAGCCGACCGTCTGGCCGATCTCGGACTTCAGCTCCTCGGCGATGCGCTCCGCGACCGTGCGGGCCGCGATCCGGCGGGGCTGGGTGTGCCCGATCATGCCCCGGACGCCGCGGCCCAGCTCCATGCAGATCTTGGGGATCTGCGTGGTCTTGCCGGAGCCGGTCTCGCCCGCGACGATCACGACCTGGTGGTCGCGTATCGCCTCGGCGATCTCGTCCTTCTTCTGGCTGACGGGCAGGTTCTCGGGATACGTGACCTCCGGCATCCGCGAGGCGCGCCCGGCGAGCCGCTCGGCGGCCTTCGAGGCCTCCGCGGCGATCTCGTCGAGCACGGCCTGCCGGGCCTCGGGCTTGCGGATACGGCGGGCGCCCTCGAGGCGGCGGCCGAGGCGGTGCGCGTCACGGAGGGAGATCTCACCGAGAAGCGTCTGCAGGGCGGCGAAGGAAGTAGACATACCTGGTCGAGGATCTCACCCGGGGCGGCCGGGTGGCGAACGCATTTGTGCCCCTCCCCGTACCATTTCGGGACGAGTACCCCAGTTGTGTGAGTGAGAGGCAGCCCACCTTGTCCCGCCGTCGCCGTGTGTGGTGCCTCGCGGCAGCCGCGCTCGCGATGCTGCTGGGGGTGCTGGCGGGTCCGCCGGCTGCTGCGGCGCCCGGCCCGGGACCGGCTCCGCTCTCCACCGCGGTCCTCGCGGTGGCTCCGGCTTCCGGCGCGGTCCAGGCGGCCTTCGCGGCGGCCCCCGGCGACCGGGGCCCCGTCTGCGATCCGGGGGCGCCCGGCCACGGCGGCGCCCCCGCCGTCCCGGCGCGCGCCGGGGCCGACCACGCGCAGGCCCCGGCGGCCCGGCCGGCGCCCGAGGAGGCCCGGCCGCACGGCACGGCGCCCGTACGGGTCCCCGTACGCGGGCCCGACCGGCCCGCACCCGGCCCGGTGGAGCTCTCCGTACTGCGGGTCTAGGACCGGTCCCACCGGCCCGCCCCACCACCCCACCCGCAGTCCTGGAGCACCCGCATGTCCTCTTCCGCGTCCTCTTCCTCCCGCAAGCCCCTGCTGTACGCCGCCGGGGTCGCGCTCGCCGCGATCACCCTCGGCCTGGTCTCCTGGCAGGCCACCGCCCCCGCGGACAAGCCCTCCGGCGGGCCCGCGGCAGCCGCCTCCTCGGCGCCCGCGGCCGACTCCGCTGCCGACCCCGCCGCCGCACTGAAGGCGCTCGCCCGCCGCGAGTCCGGCGACGGGCTGGCCGTGGGCCGCGCCGACGCGCCCGTCGTCCTGATCGAGTACTCCGACTTCAAGTGCGGCTACTGCGGCAAGTTCGCCCGCGACGTCGAGCCCGCCCTGGTGAAGAAGTACGTCGAAGACGGCACCCTGCGCATCGAGTGGCGCAACTTCCCGATCTTCGGCGCCGAGTCCGAGACGGCCGCCAGGGCCGCCTGGGCGGCCGGACAGCAGGACCGGTTCGCAGCCTTCCACGCCGCCGCGTACGCAGACGGCTCGAAGGAGAAGGGATTCGGCGAGGCCCGCCTCCTGGAGCTGGCCCGCCAGGCCGGCGTCCCGGACCTGGAGCGCTTCGCACGGGACGCGGCCGGCGAGCAGGCCGCGGCCGCCCTGGCCAAGGACCGGGAGGAGGGGTACTCCATCGGAGTCACCTCCACCCCGTCCTTCCTCGTCAACGGGCAGCCGATCGCGGGCGCCCAGCCGCTGGCCGCCTTCGACGCCGCCATCGCCAAGGCCGGGGCGGCGGCCCGCAAGTGACCGGCATCGGATACCTGGCCGCCCTGCTCGGCGGCCTCCTCGCCCTGCTCAGCCCGTGCAGCGCGCTGCTGCTGCCCGCCTTCTTCGCGTACTCGATCGACTCGGCCTCCCGGCTGCTGGCCCGGACGGGGATCTTCTACGCGGGCCTGGCCAGCACCCTCGTACCCCTGGGCGCGGCCGGCTCGTACGCGGGCCGGTTCTTCCACGGCAACCGCGACGCGCTGGTCCTCGCCGGCGGCTGGCTGATCATCGCCCTCGGCCTCGCCCAGATCCTCGGCCTCGGCTTCGCCTCCCGGCGCGTTTCCGAGCTGTCCGGGAGGATCCGGCCGACCACCGCCCTGTCGGTGTACGCGCTCGGCGCGGTGTACGGACTGGCCGGCTTCTGCGCCGGGCCGATCCTCGGCAGCGTCCTGACGGTGGCGGCGGTCAGCGGCAGCCCCGTCTACGGCGGCCTGCTGCTGGCGGTCTACGCCCTGGGGATGGCCGTACCGCTGTTCGTGCTGGCCCTGCTCTGGGAGCGGTTCGACCTCGGCCGGCGGCGCTGGCTGCGCGGGCGGGCCTTCACGGCGGGCCGCTTCGAACTGCACACGTCCTCGCTGCTGTCCGGGCTGTTCTTCATCACCCTGGGCGCGCTGTTCCTCGCCTACGACGGGGCGGGCGCGCTGCCGGGGCTGCTGGACGTCGACGACTCGTTCGCGGTGGAGCAGCGGGTCCGCTCGCTGGCCGGCGCGGTCCCGGACCGGGTGCTGCTCGGGCTGGTCGCGGTCGGGGCGGTCGCCGTGGGCCTGACCCGGTGGCGCCGCCGGGCGCGGCCGGCGGCCGGTACCGCCGGAGCGGTCGGGGCCGCCGAGGGGGAGTAACGGCGAAGGCCCCGTCCGATGGACGGGGCCTTCTTGTGGTGGCTGGGGCCGGGGTCGAACCGGCGACCTATCGCTTTTCAGGCGATCGCTCGTACCAACTGAGCTACCCAGCCACGAAACCGTTTCCGGCTTCAGCGAACCTGACGGGACTTGAACCCGCGACCTCCACCTTGACAGGGTGGCGAGCTAACCAACTGCTCCACAGGTCCTTGCATTGTGCGAGAACAAGTCTCGCACATGGTGTTGCGTACCCCCAACGGGATTCGAACCCGTGCTACCGCCTTGAAAGGGCGGCGTCCTGGGCCACTAGACGATGAGGGCTAAAGGCCCGCCGGGCGCTTCTCAGCGCGTCGGGGACGTGAGAAGCATATGGGATCCGGGGAGCTATCGCCAAAACGGTTTCCTCCGGAGGGACAATGGGCCGGTGCTGGAGATGACGCGCGAGGAGTTCGAAGAGCTCGTCGCAGAGGCCCTGGACCGCATCCCGCCGGAGCTCACGCGGCTGATGGACAACGTGGCGGTGTTCGTCGAGGACGAACCTCCCGCCGACGACCCCGAACTGCTGGGGCTCTACGAGGGGACCCCGCTCACGGACCGCGGCGAGTGGTACGCCGGGGTGCTGCCCGACCGGATCACCATCTACCGCAACCCCACGTTGCGGATGTGCGAGGACCGGGAGAGCGTGGTGGCCGAGACGGAGGTCACCGTGGTGCACGAGATCGCCCACCACTTCGGGATCGACGACGACCGCCTGCACGAGCTGGGCTACGGGTGACCCGGCCGGTCCCCGGCGGTGACGGCGGCCCGGTCGACCCCGACGTCGACCTGCACGTGCCGGCCCAGCGCACCGAGCCGCAGGGCCGGGTCCTCGCGGCCGTGGCGGCGGGCGGGGCGGCCGGGGCGTCGGCGCGGTACGGGATCGGACTGCTGTGGCCGTCCGGGCCCGGGGCCTTCCCGTGGGCGACCTTCTGGGTCAACGCGGCCGGCTGCGCGCTGATCGGCGTACTGATGGTGCTGATCGGCGAGGACCGCGAGGACCGCGAGGACCGCGAGGACGACGAGGGCAGCCGTACGGGGCGCCCGCTGGTGCGGGCCTTCGCCGGGGTCGGGGTGCTCGGCGGCTTCACCACCTTCTCCGCGTACGCCCTGGACTTCTCGCGGCTGCTGGACGAGGGGGAGGCGGGGACCGCGCTGGCGTACGCCGGGCTCACCGTCGTGGCCGCGCTCGGCGCCGTGTGGGGGGCGGCCGCGCTGACCCGGCGCGCGGTCGGGGGGCGCGGGTGAACTGGCTGCTGGTGGTGGCGGGCGCGGTCGTCGGTGCGCCGCTGCGGTACCTGACCGACCGCGCGGTGCAGGCGCGGCACGGCACGCTCTTCCCCTGGGGCACCTTCACGGTCAACGCGGCCGCCTGCCTGGTGCTCGGCGCGCTGGCCGGGGCGGCGTTGGCCGGGGCCTCCTCCTCGCGGCTGGACCTGCTGCTGGGGACCGGGCTGTGCGGGGCGCTGAGCACGTACTCGACGTTCTCGTACGAGACGCTGCGGCTGGCCGAGCGCGGCCGGACCTTCCTGGCCGCGGCGAACGTGGGCGCTTCGGTGCTGGTGGGGCTGGGCGCCGTGCACCTCGGGTCGCAGGTGGCGCGGCAGCTGTTCGCCTGACGGCGCGGCGGTTCGCGCGCAGCGGGTGCGCGCGGGGGCGTGTCCCTCGCGGGTCAAAGGGAGTTGGGCACATTGACCCGCACATGCGGACTGCTCATCACCTCATCACCCATGCTCCGGAGGTGCCCCGTGCGCCAGTTGTCCGCATCCCTCCGCCTGGCCGCCGCCGCGCTCGCGGTCGCGGCCTCGGCGGGCTGCATGAGCGTCGGCGAGGACGCCGCCGAACCCGGTCCCTCCTCCTCGGCCGACCGCGGCGGCGCCGCGTCGGGCGGCTCCTCCGGCACCGGACGCGGTGCGGGGATCCACGGCAACGGGCAGGGCGTCAAGGACGGTACGGGGACCCGCGACGGCAAGGCCAAGGAGGACGGCAAGGCCTCCGGCGCGACCGGGGCCACCCCGAGTCCGGGCGCCCCGAGCGGCCCGCCGGGGGCGCCCTCGCCGTCGGCGGGACCCGGAGGCGGCGCGGGCGGCCAGGGCCCCCAGGAGCCCCCGCCGGGCGGCTCGGGCGGAACCGTCGGCGGCGGCTCGGGCGGCGGCTCGGGCGGCGGCCAGCCGCCGGCCAGCCCGCCGCCGGAGCCCCCGCCGCCGACGCCCCCTGTGACGGAACCCACTCCGTCGCCGCCGCCCCAGCCGACCCCGGAACCGGAGCCCAGCACCCAGCCCCAGCCGCAGGTGTAGTCGGCGCGGACCCCCTGCCGACGTGTCGGCAGGGGGTCCGGGGAGCGGGGATCGTCGCAGGTCAGGGCGGTGTTTGGTGGAGTGACTTGCCAGACCCGGGGGAGGGTGCGTATGGTTATAGATCGTTTGATCCCATTGCCCGGCGCCGACTCCGAAGAGCGCCGTGTGGCGCGTACTCTCCCCAACCGTGGCTGACCGCATTGAGGCGGTCGATTTGCGATTCACGGAGTTTGGGCGCGTGCCGAGACTCCGGAAGGTTTCGCATTTCGTATGTCCATTTCCAGTTCTGACCGTTCCGTCATGCCCGAGAACGACTCCAACGAGATCGTCGACGCCGAGGCCCTCGTGGTCACCGAAGCCATTGAGGCCATCGAGGCGGACGAGATCATCGAGGCCCTCGAGGCCGACGTGAGCAACGCCGACGTCAACACCAACGACGAGTCCGACGAGTCCGACGAGTCCCTCGAGGATTCCGCCGCCGACTTCGACGACGACAGCGACGACGACGCTGACGCCGAGCCCACGCTCACCTTCAGCGACCTCGGTCTGCCGGACGGCATCGTGCGCAAGCTCGCCCAGAACGGCGTCACCGCGCCCTTCCCGATCCAGGTCGCGACCATCCCGGACGCCCTGGCCGGCAAGGACATCCTCGGCCGCGGCCGCACCGGCTCCGGCAAGACCCTCTCCTTCGGTCTGCCGACCCTGGCCTCGCTGGCCGGCGGCCACACCGAGAAGAAGAAGCCCCGCGCGATCATCCTCACGCCGACGCGTGAGCTGGCGATGCAGGTGGCGGACGCCCTCCAGCCGTACGGCGACGTGCTCGGCCTGAAGATGAAGGTCGTCTGCGGCGGTACCTCCATGAGCAACCAGATCTTCGCTCTGGAGCGCGGTGTCGACGTCCTCGTCGCCACCCCGGGCCGTCTGCGCGACATCATCAACCGCGGTGCCTGCTCCCTGGCGAACGTCCAGGTCGCGGTCCTCGACGAGGCCGACCAGATGGCCGACCTGGGCTTCCTGCCCGAGGTCACCGAGCTGCTCGACCAGATCCCCGGCGGCGGCCAGCGCATGCTCTTCTCCGCCACCATGGAGAACGAGATCGGCACCCTGGTCAAGCGCTACCTGACCAACCCCGTCACGCACGAGGTCGACAGCGCCCAGGGCAACGTCACGACCATGACGCACCACGTCCTCGTCGTGAAGCCGAAGGACAAGGCGCCGGTCACGGCCGCCATCGCCGCCCGCAAGGGCCGCACGATCATCTTCGTCCGTACCCAGCTGGGCGCCGACCGCATCGCCGAGCAGCTCGTCGAGTCCGGCGTGAAGGCCGACGCGCTGCACGGCGGCATGACGCAGGGTGCCCGTACCCGCGTCCTCGCCGACTTCAAGGACGGCTACGTCAACGCGCTCGTCGCCACCGACGTCGCCGCCCGCGGCATCCACGTCGACGGCATCGACCTGGTCCTGAACGTGGACCCGGCCGGCGACCACAAGGACTACCTGCACCGCTCGGGCCGTACCGCCCGCGCCGGCAAGTCCGGTGTCGTCGTGTCGCTGGCGCTTCCGCACCAGCGCCGCCAGATCTTCCGCCTGATGGAGGACGCGGGCGTCGACGCCACGCGCCACATCGTCCAGGGCGTCGGCGCCTTCGACCCGGAGGTCGCCGAGATCACCGGTGCGCGTTCGCTCACCGAGGTCCAGGCCGACTCCGCGAACAACGCCGCCAAGCAGGCCGAGCGCGAGGTCGCCGAGCTCACCAAGCAGCTCGAGCGCCTGACCCGCCGTGCCGGCGAGCTGCGCGAGGAGGCCGACCGCCTGGTCGCCCGCTCCGCCCGTGAGCGCGGCGAGGACCCGGAGGCCGCTGTCGCCGAGGTGGCCGAGGCCGCCGAGGCCGAGGTCGCGGCTGCCGCCGCTGCCGCCGCCGCCGAACTGGCCGCGCAGGAGCGCCGCGAGGAGCAGCGCGCCCAGCGTGACGACCGCGGCAACTTCGAGCGCCGTGACAACCGCGGTGGCGACCGCGGTGGTGACCGTGGCGGCTTCCGCGGCGGTGACCGTGACAACCGTGGCGGCGACCGCGGTGGTGACCGTGGCGGCTTCCGCCGCGACGACCGCGGTGGTGACCGCGGCGGCCGTCCGTCCGGTGGCTTCAACCGTGACGACCGTGGTGGCGACCGTCCGTCCGGCGGCTTCCGCCGCGACGACCGTCCGTCCGGTGGCTTCCGTTCCGGCGGCGACCGTCCGACCGGTGGTGGCTTCCGCCGTGACGACCGCCCCTCGGGTGGCTTCAACCGCGATGACCGTGGTGGCGACCGTCCGTCCGGTGGCTTCCGTTCCGGCGGCGACCGTCCGTCCGGTGGCTTCCGTCGCGACGACCGCCCCTCGGGTGGCTTCAACCGTGACGACCGTGGTGGCGACCGTCCGTCCGGTGGCTTCCGCCGTGACGACCGCCCCTCGGGTGGCTTCAACCGCGATGACCGTGGTGGCGACCGTCCGTCCGGTGGCTTCCGTTCCGGCGGCGACCGTCCGACCGGCAACGGCACCTTCCGCCGCGACGACCGTCCGACCGGTGGCAGCTTCCGCCGCGACGACCGTCCGTCCTCCGGTGGCTTCCGCGCCGGTGGCGCCGGCGACCGTCCGTACGGCCGCCGCGACGACAACCGCCCGTCCGGCTCCGGCTCGACCGGTTCCACGGGTTCCTTCGGTGGCCGCCGCGACGACAAGCCGCGCTGGAAGCGCAACGGCTGATCCCGGCCCCCGCTCGGCCTACCGGCTGAACTGAGCGCCTGACAGGGCCCCTACGACATCGTCGTAGGGGCCCTGTCGCGTCCGCGGCCCCTGCCCCGGCCGACGGCCGACAGGCCGGGCACCCGATACCCGATCGGCTGACCGGCGCTGTCCGGCTATGCTCTGGGGTGAGCGCGTGGAGGGCCATTAGCTCAATTGGCAGAGCAGCGGACTTTTAATCCGTTGGTTGTCGGTTCGAGTCCGACATGGCCTACTTGTCGCAGCGTCAGCTGGGACGTTCTGACGTGCTCGTTCTGTGGCCCGCCCGGGATCCTCCGGGCGGGCCACAGCGCTGTGTACGGGCCCGCGACGCGGCGATGCCGCGGGGGAGTTCCCGACAGCCGTGCTTTTCAACGCTGTTCGGGCGAGGCCCAGGGGCGCGAAAGCGTCTGCGCATTCCCTGGAAAGGCCGGCCTTTGGGGCAGTTGCAGGGCTCTGACCTGCGGTGATGGCTCTCTTTGGGGCTGCCGGGAGGTTAATTGGCCGGGGCTTCCCCCCTGATGGCGTAGAGTTGTGTTTACCGACGCGGGGTGGAGCAGCTCGGTAGCTCGCTGGGCTCATAACCCAGAGGTCGTAGGTTCAAATCCTGCCCCCGCTACTCAGTACGAAGGCCCGGTTCCCCTTGGGGAGCCGGGCCTTCGTCGTGTCCCCCGGCCTGTCGTGCCGTCACCCGGTCGGCCGCCGCCGGGTCGCCCAGGAGGTAACCGGGCGCCAGCCTTGAGGGGGAGGCGGCGGCGGTCCGCACCCGTGCGAGGACCGGGCGGCAGGAGAGCGGCGTGGCGGGGCTGGGCCAGCGGGTCGGCGGGGAGCGCGCGGGCGGTGCCGGGAACGGCGCGGGCGGTGCCGGGAACGGCGTGGCGCGCCGGGTCGTCCGGGTCCTGCCGGGTGCGCTGATCGCGCTCGGGCTCTTCTTCGACGTGATGACCCCGCCCAGCTTCACCGGGTCCCCCTTCTTCACGGCGGCTCCGCTGATCGCGGCGCCGCTGTTCAGTTTCCGGGCCACGGCGCTGACCGGGGCCCTGGCCTCGCTCGCGGTGATCCTGCTGCACATCCACAACGGCACCACCTGGAAGGTGGAGGCGATGACCGAGCTGGCCACCGTCCTGACCGTGTCCGGGCTGGCGCTCCTGATCAACCGGGTGGTGCGGCGCAGCGGGGAGCGGCTCGCCTCTGCCCGCGAGATCGCCGAGGCCGCGCAGCGGGCGGTGCTGCCGACGCCCGCCGAGCGGATCGGCGGCCTGCACGTCAGCGCCGCGTACGAGGCCGCGCAGGCCGACGCCTTCATCGGCGGGGACCTGTACGCCGTCCAGGACACCCCGTACGGGGTGCGGCTGGCGGTGGGGGACGTACGGGGGAAGGGGCTGGGGGCGGTGGAGGCCGTCGCCGTGGTGCTGGGCGCCTTCAGGGAGGCGGCGGAGAGCGAGCCGACGCTGGAGGGCGTCGCGCAGCGGCTCGAGCGGGCGCTGGCCCGGGAGGGCACCCGGCGGGACAGCCTGGACGCGGTGGAGGGGTTCACGACGTGCGTGCTCGGTGAGATCCCCCCGGGGGCGGAAGTGCTGCGGCTGGTGAACCGGGGCCACCCCGAGCCGCTGCTGCTGCACGCGGACGGGAGGCTGGCCGTCCTCGCCCCGGCGGTCCCGGCCCTGCCGCTCGGCATGGGCGAACTCGGGGGATGGCCGGACCAGGCGCAGGAGTGGGCCTTCCCGGCGGGAACCACGCTGCTGCTGTTCACGGACGGCCTGACCGAGGCCCGGGACGGCGCGGGGGTCTTCTACGAACCGGCGGAGCGGCTGCGGGGGCGGGTCTTTCCCGGGCCCGACGCGTTGCTCAGCGCACTCGGCAGCGATGTGCGCCGGCATACGGGCGGCGGGGCGACGGACGACATGGCCCTGCTCGCGGTGGGACGCCCGGCGCAGGGGCAGCCGGAGCGGCGGCGGACCGTCCAGGTGGTGCCGCGGGACGACTGGGTGTGACCGTCTGTGTTCGAAGAGGAGCTCTCCGCAAGTTGCGTGACGAACCGTCATGTCGCGTCTGTGGCTGGAGGGGTGCCGGAATCGGTAGGTTTTTGCGGCTGTTGATCCGCTTCTGTGGCCAAAAGGGCTGGCCAAAGCTACTCGGTGAGTGGCTGATTGGTGCGAACGATCAATCGCAACAGCTTGGAATCACTCCCCTTCGTCTATTACCGTTCGATAACGCAGCGCGGTCGTCGCGGCCGTCGCAAGAGACGGCGCCGTGCGTGTGTTCGCCATGAGGAGTGTGCCCCGGTGGCCTCCAACCTGCCTGCTCCCGAAGGCACCGAGATCCAGGAGCAGCCCACCGCGGGTGCCTGGGGCGAGTGGAATCCCACCGAGGACTCGGTCCGGCCGGTCCGCGGCAAGCACCGGGTGGCCAGGCAGCGCGGCGGACTCGCCCGCAGCTCCACCGTGCTGGGCGTCGGCGTCATAGCGGCGGTCGGCGCGGGCGGCATCGCCACGGCGCAGGACCGGCCCCAGGTCGCGATATCCCTGCCCTCGCTGTCGGACGTGATGGAGACGGGATCCTCCGGCGACAACGCGCGCCGGGCGGACGGCGGTTCCAGTGAGGCGGCCGCCGCGGCCGCCGGCAGCGGGATCATCCCGCGTCAGGCGGACCGGGGCACCGACGCCGGAGAGGTGCTGCGCAACCGCATCCTCCAGCAGGCCGAGTCCCAGCAGGACGCCGCCGAGGCGCAAGTCCGGGCCGAGGCCGAGCGGATCGCCCAGGAGGCCGCCGCCCAGGAGGCCAAGGACAAGCGCGAGGACGCCCGCAAGGTCGCGGAGGAGGCGGCCGCCGAGGCCGAGGCGAAGACCGCCCGGGAAGCGGCGCAGGCCCGCGAAGCCGCGGAGGCCAAGGCCGAGCAGGCGGCGCAGGCCGAGCGGGAGCGCGTCGCCAAACCGTCCGGCGCCTACTCCCTGCCCACGTCCGCGTACACCCTCACCTCGCGCTACGGGGCCTCCGGCTCGATGTGGTCCTCCGGGCACCACACCGGTCTCGACTTCGCCGCCCCGACCGGCACTCCGGCCAAGGCCGTGGCCGCGGGGAAGATCGTCTCGGCCGGCTGGTCGGGCGCGTACGGCTACCGGATCGTGCTGGAGCTGGAGGACGGTACGGAGGTCTGGTACTGCCACCTGTCCTCGATGTCCGTGACCTCGGGCTCCGTCGCCGCCGGCGAGACCATCGGCCGTGTCGGCGCCACCGGCAACGTGACCGGCCCCCACCTCCACCTGGAAGTGCGTACGGGCGGATCGACGGTGGACCCGATGGCGTGGCTGAACTCCAAGGGCCTGAAGGTCTAGAGCCTCCCTGGCCCTACGGCCCCGGGACGGGCCTGGTCCGTCCCTCCGCGAAGGGCGGCCTCGGACCCGGTACGCCCGCCCCGCCTGTCGTGCCCGGTACGCCCGTCACGCCGGCCCGTGCGGGCGTACCCGCGGCGGCCGTCGGTCCGGGCCGGTGCGCCGCGTCGTACGAGGGCGGCAGCAGCTCCTCCATGAGCGCCGCCCGGGCCAGCGCGGGTCCCGCCGTCGCCCGGCGCTGCCAGAGCCGGTGCAGCAGTTCCCGCTCCCGTCCGGCGAAGTCCGCGTGCCCCGGCGGGCCCCCGCGGCGGGCCCGGTTGCGGAGCAGTGCCAGAGCGGCCGCGTCCGCCTCGTACCGGGCGACCGCCCGTCCGGCGGCCCGGCCCCCACTGCGCCGGGCCAGGGAGCGGGCCAACGCCCGGGCGGGCATGGAGGCCAGGGCCGGGACCTCGGCGGGAGCGAGCCAGCCCGCGGCCGCGTACACGGCGAGCTCCCCGGCGACGGCGCGGAGCCGGCGCCGCCGTATCCGTACGGCCAACCACACCAGCAGCCCGAACACCGGGGCCATCACGCAGCCGTAGATCACGTAGAACCCGTACTCCCCGAACCGCGAGGAGCCGTTCCACAGCGCGTGCAGGCCCATGGCGGACGCCAGCCCGAGGAGCGGCAGAACCACCCGGGACGCGCGGCGGGAGGCGAGGGCGGCGGCGCCGAAGCCGAGGCCGGTCAGCACGGTGAACAGCGGGTGCGCGAACGGCGACAGCACCACGCGGACGAAGAAGGTCGCCGCGGTGACCGAGTCGAGCACGGGGGTGCCGTGGGCGAGGTCCTCGTCGAAGGCGTTGCCGAGGTAGAGGATGTTCTCGGTGAAGGCGAAGCCGGTGGCGGTGAAGCCGGCCACGACGAAACCGTCGGCGGGGCCGGTGAAGTGCCGTCTGCGGAACACGAACACCAGTAGCAGGGCGGCCGCCTTGGCGCTCTCCTCCACCACCGGGGCGATCGCCACGGAGCCGAGCTGGTCGGCGTCGGAGGGGTCGGCGGTGGCAGCGGCTATCCACTGGGTGGCGAAGCTGTTGGCCAGTATGGCGATCAGCGCGGCGGTGCAGGCGCCCCAGCCGAAGCAGAACAGCAGCTGGGGCCGGGGTGCGGGCGCGGCCCGCCCCAGCCACCGGAAGGCCGCCAGGAGCGGCGGCACCGGCACCAGGGCCAGACCGAGGCCGACGAGGAAGCCGCGCGTACCGGTCTGCTCCCGCACGAGTTCGAGGATCGAGATCCCGGTGACGGCGAGCAGGACGACGAGCACGCTCGTGCGGACCGCGCCCGACGGACGTGCGAGCACACGGGGGAGCGCTCGGAACACGCCATGACCCTACCGAGCCGGTCCGACACGGGCGGTGACGTTGTCAGTTCTGCGTGCGACGGAAGAGCAAGTCGTGTACGAGGTGGCCCTTGTCGAGGCCCTGGCCCTCGAAGCGGGTCAGCGGGCGGAAGCCGGGGCGGGGCGCGTAGCCGCCGTCCTCCTGGATGTTCTCGAAGTCGGGGTGCGCGGTCAGGACTTCGAGCATCTGCTCGGCGTACGGTTCCCAGTCGGTCGCGCAGTGCAGTACGGCCCCGGGGGCCAGCCGGGTCGCGGCCAGGGTGAGGAACTCGGGCTGGATCAGGCGGCGCTTGTGGTGGCGGGCCTTGGGCCAGGGGTCGGGGAAGTACACGCGCAGGCCCGCCAGGGAGTCGGGCGGCAGCATCTCGCGGAGCAGGATGATGGCGTCGCCGTTGGCCACGCGGACGTTGGTCATCCCGCCGCGCTCGGCGAGGGCCAGCAGGTTGCCCTGGCCGGGGGTGTGGACGTCGGCGGCGAGGATGCCGGTGTGGGGGTCGGCGGCGGCCATCTGGGCGGTGGCCTCGCCCATGCCGAAGCCGATCTCCAGGACCACGGGGAGGCCGTCGAAGAGGGCTTTCAGGTCGAGGACGTCGTGGCCGTCGATGTCGAAGCCCCAGGTGCCCCACAGGCGCTTGAGGGCCTCGCCCTGGCCGGTGGTGACCCGGCTGCGGCGGGGCTGGAAGCTCCGGATGCGCCGCTCGTGGTGCGAGCCGGCCGGGTCCGGCGAGGGGCCGTCGGGGAAGCGGGGCTCGGTGCGCCACTTGGGCGGCACGTACGAACCCGCCTCCGGCGCGGTGTCCGGGAGGCGGGGCGACTGGGGGTTCAGGGACTCAGGCACAATGCGCTGATTCTACGACGGGACCCCGCACCCGGCCGCTAGGCCGGCGAGCCCGTCCACCCCCGCCGGCTCCTGCGAGGCTCACCCCGGCCGGCGCGAGGCCACAACCGAGCCCCGCCCCTGCCGGTGCCGGGCCACAACCCAGCCCCGCCGGCGTTGTGCGGGCCACAACCCAGACCTGCCGGCGCTCGAGGCGGGGGGCCACAATCCATCCCCGCCGGAGTTCGGGGGGACACAACACAGCCCCGCCGGCGTTTGAGGCGCGGGGTCCGGGGCGGAGCCCCGGGTGCCGGTCAGCCGCGCGGGCCCGGCGGTCCGGAGTCCGGGGGCACGGGCCCCGGGAGCCCGGTCAGGTCGAGCCGAGGGTTCGAAGGGCGCGGGTGGCGATCTCGCGGCCGATCGGGAGCGAAGCCGTCGCGGCCGGCGACGGCGCGTTCAGGACGTGCACCGTGCGCGGCGCCTCCCGGATCAGGAAGTCGTCCACCAGGGTGCCGTCGCGCAGCACCGCCTGCGCGCGGACCCCGGAGCCGGCGGGGCGGAGGTCCTCGGTGGTGACGGCCGGCAGCAGCCGGCGTACGGCCTGGGTGAAGGCCCGCTTCGACAGCGAGCGGTGGACCTCGCCCGCGCCGTACCGCCAGTGCCGCGCGGCCATCCGCCAGGAGCCCGGCCAGGCCAGCTCCGAGGCCACGTCCAGCGGCCGGACCGTACCCCAGTCGTAGCCCTCGCGGGCCAGCGCCGGTACGGCGTTCGGGCCGACGTGGACACCGCCGCCGATGCCCCGGGTGAGGTGGACTCCGAGGAACGGGAACGCCGGGTCCGGCACCGGATAGACCAGGCCGCGGACCAGGCCGGGCCGGTCGAGGTCGTAGTACTCGCCCCGGAAGGGGATGATCCGCATGCCCGGGTCGTCCCCGGCCAGCCGGGCGATCCGGTCGCACTGCAGGCCCGCGCAGTTCACCAGCACCCGGGCCCGGACCACCAGCCCGGACGTGGTGCGCACCGCCACCGCCGAGGCGCGGCGGGAGATCAGGTCCACCGCGCCGCCGTAGACGATCTCCGCGCCCGAGGACTCCGCCAGCTGCGCCGCGACCCGGCCGTAGTCCACGATCCCGGTGCTGCCGACGTGGATCGCGGCCAGGCCCCGCACCTCGGGCTCGTAGTCCGAGATCTGCGCCGGGCCGAGTTCGCGGACCGGGATGCCGTTCTCCCTGCCGCGCTGGACCAGGGCGTGCAGCCGCGGCAGCTCCTCGCGCTCGGTGGCGACGATCAGCTTGCCCGTCACCTCGTGCGCGATGCCGTGCTCCGCGCAGAACTTGACCATCTCCGCGGCGCCGCGCACGGCGAAGCGCGCCTTCAGCGACCCCGGGCGGTAGTAGATCCCGCTGTGGATCACACCGCTGTTGCGGCCCGTCTGGTGCCGGGCGGGCCCGGCCTCCTTCTCCAGGACGACCACACGGGTTCCCGGAGCCAGGCGCGCCAGGGCGTGCGCCGTCGACAGGCCGACGATCCCGCCGCCGATCACCAGCACATCGCAGTCCACGCCGCCGCCCACGCTGACACCTCCCACCCCTGCATACTGCACCCCGCCACCGACAACACGACTACGCGGGGGCCACCAGCAGCGGGCGGGCCCGCTCGCGCAGCTCCGCGACGCGCGGCTCGTCCCCGTACGGTTCCAGCCGGTGGAGCAGGTCCCGTACGTATTCGGTGGTCCGCGCGGACGAGATCCGGCCCGCCACCTCGACCGCCCGGGTGCCCGCTGCGCACGCCGCGTCCAGATTCCCCGATTCCAGCTCGGCAACCGCGCTCACGACCAGCCGCAGCCCGTGCGAGCGCACGTACTCCTCGGTGGGCCGGGACAGCGCCTGCTCGGTGAAGCGCCTGACCTGCCGGGGGAGTTTGAGATCCCGGTAGCATTCCGCCGCATCGGCCGCGAACCGGTCATAGGAGTAGAAACCTAGCCAGGTCGGATCCGGATCGCCGGCGCGGGCGCGCTCCAGCCAGCCCTCGGCCGCCCGCAGCGCCGCCCCGGCGGCGGCCGAGTCGCCCGCCTTCGCGTGCGCGCGGGCCTCGACGAGGCGGAAGAAGCTCATGGTGCGGGCGGTGGCGAGGCCGCGGTTGCGCTCGACCGCGGCCTGCGCGAGGTCCACGCCCTCGTCCGGGAAGTCCCGGTAGGTCGCCTGCAGGGACATCGAGGCCAGGACGTACCCGCCGAGGGGTACGTCCCCGGCCGCGCGGGCGAGCCGCAGCGCCTGGATGTAGTAGCGCTGGGCGGCTTCCTGCTGGCCGGTGTCGAAGGCCATCCACCCGGCCAGCCGGGTCAGTTCGGCGGTCGCGCCGAACAACGCCCGCCCCACCTCGTCGGTGTACGAGCCGAGCAGCAGCGGCGCCGCGTCGACCCGCAGGCACTCGGGGACCATGGACGAACGCCAGTCCCCGCCGCCGTACTTGGAGTCCCAGCGGCGCGCGTCCTCGGCGGCCTCGCGCAGCTTCGCCACGTCGCTGTGGCCCACGCGCTGCGGGGCCGGGTCGGACGACTGCGGCTGTGGCTGTGGCTGGAGCAGCTGATGCGCTGACGACTGCGGTACGGGGTCGGCGGCGCCGGGGGGACCCTGCTCGCCCGACGGCTGTACGGGCACCGCGACGGCCGGCGGGGCCGCCGAAGCCCGGCCCGCCGGAGCCGGCGCCGAGGCGGGGCCCGCCGAAACGGGAGACGGCGCCGGGCCCGCCGACGCCGGGGCCGTCGGCTCCCGTGCCACCGAGCCGTCCGCGGGGGATATCAGCCACCGCGAGGCGGGGGTCGCGTACGCCGCGACGGAGAACGACCCCGCGAGCGACTGCCAGATCCCGCCACCGCCGCGCCGTCCGGCGAGGTCCAGCCGGTAGAGGTCGGTGGCCGAGCGCACCGCCGCGCCCACGTCCCGGGGGAAGGCGAGGCCGACCTCGGGCGCGGGGTCCGCGTCCGCCAGTCCGATCTCGTGCAGCGGCACCGGCCGCCCCAGTTTCGCGCCGATCGCGGCCGCGATCAGATGCGGGGCGGCGCCCTGCGGCACCATCCCCTTCGACACCCAGCGGGCCACCGACGTCTTGTCGTACCGAAGCGTCAGGCCGCGCTGTGCGCCGAGATCGTTGACCCGCCGGGCCAGTCCCGCGTTGCTGATGCCCGCGAGGGCGAGGACGGCGCCGAGCTTCTCATTGGGCTCGCGGAGCTCCCTGGACATGCGCCACCCCTCGTCACACGCGGAACGCAGACGCCGCCGGGGCATAGGCGCCCGGCATTTCGTAAACCCAGCGTAGTTCCCCGCCTCCCAAGCGTTAAGGCCCCTCCGTCCGTATGGCGGGATTGTTGTCCGTTTGCACAGTCGGGCTCCGGACCGGACCCGGGGCGCACGCGCCGCGGCGTGCTCCGGCCGTGTGGCCGTGCGCCCACCCGTGCGCTCTGGCCGGTCCCGGGCAGCGGCGATTCGATGTGCGGTGCGTGGGTCGGCCCACTGCGCGGATCGGGCGGGCCGGGGGATGCCGTCACCTCAATCCCCGCGGGTGGCGGAACGGTCCGGGGGGCGGTTTCCGCCTCCCGCACCGCGCCCGCACAGCGGCTGCCGGGGTCACACCTCGGCTCTCGGTACGGCCGAAGAATGGCCGAAAGCGACCTATGGGGCGGTGGGAACGGAACGCCAAATACCGCATGGTCGGGGCGTGTTCGTTTGCATGTGCGCCCCCTTTAACCACTCTCGCACGCCTGTCCCGTGGCAGCATGGACCCGAGCCACCCGGGGCCCCGTCGGCCGCGCCCTCAGCGCCGTCCGTGCTGCCTGTGCCCCGGTCATGTGCCCACGGGCTGGGGAGGCGGCGGTGCGCTGGTTGGTGGGTTGGAGCAGTATCGCCGCGAGCTTCGGCACGGCCGGCCGCGTCTCCGGGCACGGCGCCGCCCGGGCCCCCGGCCACGGGCCCCGGCACGGCTCCGGCCAGGGCGGATACGGCTCTCAGGGGTACGGCTCCAACGGGTACGGGTCCGACGGATACGGCTCCGGCAGCCACGCCTCCGACGGCCACCGCTCCAACGGCCACCCCGACGCCGGTGCCCCCCTCCGCGGCGGCATCGCGGACGCCGCCCACCCCGGTGACCCCGGCGCGGACGCCGAGCGCACCGTGCACCCCGTCGGCGCCCAGCTGCTGTGGGGCGACCCCGACCCCCTGTGGGCCGTCGGTGACTGGCGCCCCGACGAGATCCGCATGCTCACCGCCGACCCCGCCGACCCCTTCACCCGTCTCGCCGTCCTCGGCGTCTGCGGCGCCACCGACGCCGAACTGCGCCGCGCCCTGTACGCCGCCCGCGGCGGGGCCCTGCGCCACCTCACCCAGTGGTCCGGCAGCTACACCGCCGTGGTCCAGGCCGGCCGCCGGATCACCGTCGTCGGCGACCTCGCGGGCGCCCGGCCCGTGTTCTACACGCCCTGGGCGAGCGGAACGGCCTACGCCACCGCCGCCCTCCCCCTCGCCGACCTCATCGAGGCGCAGCTCGACATCGGCCACCTCGCCGCCCTGCTGGCCTGCCCCGAGAGCCCCGAGGCGCTGGGCGACGGCACACCGTACGCCGGGGTGCGACGCATCCCGCCCGGGCACGCGCTCATCCTCCGCGAGGGCTCCCGCGAGATCACCGGCTACGAACCGGTCGCCTCCCTCGCGGTGGCCGCGCCCGAGGCCGACCCCGAGCGCGCCGTGGAGGGCGTACGGGAAGCTCTGGTGGACGCCGTGCGCGCCCGGCTCACGGCGCCGCGCCATGCCCCCGACGCGATGCCGCCGTACGATCCCGGCCCCGTACCCGGAATGGGCCCCGCCGACCGGCGCGCGGCCCGCGGCGCCCCGGCCCCCGGCGTCGGCGCCGACCTCTCCGGCGGCAGCGCCTCCGCCACCCTCGCCCTGCTCGCCGCGGGCCTGCCCGGAGCCCCCGGAACCCTGCTGAGCCCCGCCGGGGCCCGCCTGCTCGCGGTCACCTTCAACGACCTGGCCACCCCGCAGGGCCGCGAGCCCGAGATGGAGCGGGCCCATGCCATCGCGGCGGACCCGCGCCTGCACCACGTCGTGGTGGCCGCCGCCGAGGAGGCCCTCCCGTACGCCGACCTCGACGGGCCGCTGACCGACGAACCCGGCCCCTCGCTGGTGTTCGCCGCCCGCGAGCGGCGCCGGCTGGCCGCCGGTTCCGCCGACCACTTCACGGGCCACGGCGCCCGCCAGGTCCTCGACGCGCACCCGGCCCGCCTCGCCGACCTCCTGATGGACCGCCGGCGCCGGTACCTGCTGCGCCCGGTGGCCGCCCTGGCCCGCTCGGCGTCCGCGTCGGGCGAGTCACTGCTGGTCCCGCTGACCGTGTACTCCGCCGCCCGCCGCCTGGCCCGTACGACCTACCGCGCGGGCATGGAGGCCGCGGCCGCCCGGCTCCGCGAGGGCGGGGTCGCCGTGCGGCCCTCCGGCCCGGTGGACGCCTCGCTGGCCGCCCTGACCTGGTCCCGGCCCGGTCCGGCGGCGGGCTGGCTGACGGGGGAGGCGCTGGCGGAAGTATCGATCCGTCTCACCGCCGCGGCCGGGCGCCCGCCCCTGTCCCTGCGCCCCGGCGAGGCCCGCGCCCGCTCGGTGCTCGCCCGGCACGCCGCCGACCACCGGGTCTTCGAGCAGGCCGTGGAGGTCCGCAGCCAGCGCCTGCACGCCCCGTTCCTCGACAACCAGGTCGTACGGGCCGCCCGCGCGCTCCCGGAATCCCTGCGCGTCCAGCCCGGGGCCCGGGCCGCGATCCTGCGCACCGTCCTGTCCTCGACCGGAGTCCGCGAACTCCCGCCCGGCTGGGGCGTCACCGCGCACACCCCGAACGAGACGGCGACCAGGCTGGGACTGCGGGCCGCCCTCGAAGAACTCCTGGCCCTCTTCGCCGCGCCGCTGCTCGCGGACGCCGGGCTGATCGACGCCCGGGTCGTCCAGCAGGCCCTGCTCGACGCGGCGGACGGCCGTCCGGTCCCGCTGGACGGGCTGGCGGAACTCGTCTCCATGGAACTGTGGCTCGGCCGCCTCCTGGCCCGGCGCGGCACCTGCTGGACGGGCACCACGGCCGCCCGGCGGCGCGCGGTACCGGAGGGGGTACCCGTACACCGCCCGGCCCTGTCCTGAGCACGGACCCCACGTCGCGTTCGCGGACCGGGCGAGCCGGGGGACCCGGGGGCCGGGGGAGAAGGGAGTACGAGATGAGCGACGCGGTGGACGCGATCGTCGGCCAGTGGGCGACGGAGCGGCCCGACCTGAAGGACGACCTGTGGCCGGTCGAGGTCCTGGACCGCATCCAGCGGATCAACCGGATCGCCGAGAGGCGGCTCAAGGCCTTCGCGGCCGAACGCGACCTGGAGGCGGGCGAGGTGGACATCCTCCTCACGCTCCGCCGGTCAGGGCCCCCGTACGCGATGGCGGCCGGCGCGCTCGTCCCGGCCGCGATGGTGACCTCGGGCGCGATCAGCAACCGGATCGACCGCATGGAGGCCAAGGGCCTGGTCGAACGGGTCCGGGAAGGCCCCGACCGGCGCACGGTCCACATCCGCCTGACCGGGCGGAGCCTGGAACTCACGGAGGCCCTGATGGCGGACCACCTGCGCCACTACGGGGAACTCCTCGCCCCCCTGGACCCGTCCACCCGCACCACGGTGGCCGCCGCCCTGCGCACCCTCCTGGAGGCCGCGGGCGACACCGGCTCCCCGCCGTAACGCCCCGCACGGGCGGACGAAACCCGGCCCGCCCCCCCACACCCGGCCCCACGACCGCCACCGAGCGGCGCCCCCCGGGGTCACCCGGTGCGGGGCCGGGTGAGCCCGGCGCGGTCCCGCCTACGCGCGCCGACCGGGGTGCCTGCTGCGGGTCAGCCCGGCGCGGGGCCGGTGCGGGGCCGGGGTGCGCCCGGTGCGGGTGAGCCCGGTGCGGGGCCGGCTGCGCGCGCCGACCGGGTACGCGAGCCGACCGGCTACGCGCGCCGAGAGTGCGGACCGGGGGTGCCCGGCGCGGGCCCGGCCATGAGCACCGACCGGGGGCGGGGCCAGGGCGCGCCTGGTGTGGGTGAGCCCGGTGCGGGCCCGGCTACGAACGCTGACCGGGGGCACTGCCCCACCCCACCCCGCCCGCGCCGCGCGCGAATGGCAGCGGCCGGAGTGGCCGTGATCGGGCCCGTCCTCGCCGAACGCGTCTTGGCGGGCCCCGCCGGGACCGCCGCACAGCTGTTGGCCGGCACCGCCCGGCCCGCCGAAGCTGTACGGGCCCTCGCCGCGACCACCGCCTGGCCCGGCCTGCGGGCCGTTCCTGCCCGGTCCCCCGACGGCTTTCGCGTCGACGCCCTGCGGGAGCGGGCCGCCCCGTTCGGGAGGCGGCGGCCGCCCCCTGCCTAGGGGGTGTCGTCACACTCGTTCCTGCCGTGCGGCGCCTGGCACGCACGCTCGCCGCACGCACTGGACACCGCACGGCCAGCCCTGCGGGCGTACGGAACGGCTTCGACGACACCCCCCTCACCCCGGAGCCCCCCTCACCCCCGAACCACCCTCCCCGCAGGGCTCAGCGGCAGCTGATCACGGCGTCGGCCCAGCTCGCCAGCGTCGGCAGGCTGCCCCCGCCGGCCCGCTCCACCACCAGCCGCAGCGACGTACGGCCGGTCAGCGGGACCTGCACCGCCACGGCCGGGTCCCGGTACCCCAGGGCGCCGGACTGCCACAGCCGCTGCCCGTCCGCGTACACGGAGAACCGCACCGTGGCGTCGGTGAGCACCGACAGGCCGTCCACCCCGGCCCGCGCCGAGAAAGCGCCGCACTGCCGGTTCAGGGTGATCTCCACCGAGGAGCGGGAGTTCACGGTGATGCCGTGCCCGAACCGCCGGTCGCCCACCTGCAGTCCCCAGCGCTGCCACACCCAGCTGCTGCGCCAGGTCTGCACCTCCGGACCGGTGTGGTTCCCGTACGGGGAGTGCCCCAGCGAGGCCAGCTGGAAGCCCTGCGCGGGCTTCGGCGCGGGCGGCGTCGGCCTGGCCGGGGACGACGGGGGCCGCACTCGGCTCGGCGACGGCGACGGCGACGGAGTCGGAGCCGGAGTCGGAGTCGGAGCCGGAGTCGGAGCCGGCGCGGGCCGCGACACCGCGGGCGAAGGCGCCGGGGACGCGGCCGGCTTCGACGGCGCTGGCGACGCCTTCCGCGCCGCCGGCACGGAGACCCGCGCGGCCGGCGGTTGCGCCGCGGGCGGCTCCGGCTCCGGCGGAGCGGGCGCGGGCAAGTCCGGCACGACCGGCGCCGCGGCGCTCGGCGAGGGCTGCGCCCGGGCCTGCGGCTCGGCATCGTCGCCGGTCAGCGCGAACACCACCCCGGCGGCCGCGGCGACCGCGATCCCGGCGGCGATGGCGGCCTTGGCCGACAGCCCGAGCCCCTCGGACACCACGGCCCCCCCGGCCCCGGCCCCCGACCCGGCCCCTCCGGCCGCCCCCGCAGCACCACCAGCCCCCGCAGCCCCAGCCCCGGCCCCCACAGCCGATCCACCGGCCGCGGCCGATCCACCGGCCGCGGCCGACCCGCCGACGGCGGCCGCCGCGGCACCGGCCCCGCCGGCGGCGACGGCGCCCCCGGCCACGACCCCGGCGGCCTTGGCCGCGTATCCGGCGGCGAACCACCCGATGACCGCGACCGGAAGCAGCGCCGGAATGCCCGCGTTGACGTCCTTGAGCTCCCCGGCCGCCAGCCGGCACTTCACGCACCCCTCCAAGTGCTTGCGGAGCCCCCGCTCCGCCCGCATCCGCAACCCGCCGCGCGCGTAGGCGCCCAGCCGGTCCGCGTACCGCGCGCAGTCGCCGCCCTCGCTCAGCGCCGCACTCACATGGGCCTGGAGATACGCCTGCTTGAGCCCCTCGCGGGCCCGACTGGCCAGCACCGCGGTCGCGTTGGCGCTCAGCCCGAACAGCGGCGCGACCGCGCTCGGCGACGCCTCCTCCACGGTGGTGTGCCACAGCACGGCCTGCCACCGCTCGGGCAGGCTCCGGAACGCCTGCATGGCCAGCGACTGCTCGGCCTCGCGCATCGCCCGTACGTCCGCGCCCAGTTCGAGCGTGTCGTCCCCGGACAGCCCGCCGAGGCCACCGCCCTCCGCCCCCGTGGCCGCCTGCTCCGCGAAGACGGCGAAGTCCTCGACGAGCTGCTCCCGCCTGGCGGTCTTCGCCCAGGCCGCCGCGACCCTGCGGACGGTGGTCAGCAGGTACGCCCGCACCGACTGGTCCGGCCCGGCCCCGCCCCGTACCGCCTGCAGGGTCCGCGCGAACACCTCGGCCGTGAGGTCGTCGGCGGTGTGCCCGTCCCGGCAGCAGGTCCGCGCGTAGCGCCGTACGGAGTCGGCGTGACGGCGGAAGAGCTCCTCGTAGGCACCGTCGTCGCCGCCCCGCATCCGGGCGATCAGGTCGGCGTCGGACGGGGGCAGGTCGCCCCCGGGCGTTGGGGCCGCACCGGCGGACCCGGAGCCGGGAGCAGCGGCGTGCCGCCCGCCCGGTTCGCGCTGGGCCGGCACCTGCCGGGCGGGCAGGCTGCCCGCCTCGACCTCGCCACCGGCTCCGCCGGCGCCACCGAGTGGCTCTTCCAGCCCGTCAACGCCCATCGAGGAAGCCCCCGCACGACACACTCAACCGGTACACCGATCCAGCGTGGCACAGGGCGGACATGCGCCGAGCCGCTCTCCGCACCATCCACTCGTCCGGGCACACTTCGGCGAACCGCCGTGCCGTGAGCGGGCTGTTCGAGCGGACAGCCGCCCGCGCCCGCGACCACACCACGGACCGGGGCACCGCCCGCCCAGACCACCCGACCACCGGACCGAAACCGAACCGCTAGCCCGGACCGAAACGGACCACCAGCCCGGACCGAAACCGGACCACCCACCCGCCCGGACGGCAAGGCCGCCCGGCCGAGCAGCCGGTGCTCACACCGTCCGGGACCGGAGCCCTTCGAGCAGGATGTCGAGCAGCCGGGTGGAAGCCGCCGCCTGCTGCGCCGGGTCGGGCAGCGCGGGCGCCGCCGTCGCTATCACCAGCAGCACGTCGGCCACCGTGACGTCACCGCGCAGCTCACCGGCCGCCCTGGCCCGGTCCACCAGCCGGCCGACGACTTCCAGCAGCGCACCCGCGCCCGCGTCGTCCGAGGGCTCGTCCTCGGCGGCCGTACGCGCACCCACGACCCGCAGGTCCGGCGCGGCCGGGGCCACCTGGGCCTGGCGCTGGTGCGGAACCCGCGCCGCCTCCGCCTCCTCGACGCCGTCCTCGCTCTCCGAGTCGACCCGCAGCACCTGCGGCGGCAGCAGCCGCCCGGCGCCCGAGGCGACGGAAGTGCGCAGGAAGCGCGACAGTGCCTGCCACGGCTCCTCCTCCTGGCCCAGCGCGGTCCTGGCCTGCTCGGTCAGCCGGGCGGTCTCCTCCTCGGCTATTCGCCGCACCAGGACGTCCTTGCTCGGGAAGCGCCGGTACACGGTGCCGACACCGACCCGAGCGCGCCGCGCCACGTCCTCCATCGGAGCGCCGTAGCCCAGCTCGCCGAACACCTCGCGCGCCGCGCGCAGGACGTGCTCCAGATTGCGCTGCGCGTCGACGCGCAGCGGCGTGGAGCGGCCTACGCCGTGCGTGGTGGCGCCGTTCGCGACAGCACGACCGCCGGTCTCGACCGAGAGTGCGGTCGCAGAACCATGGAAATCGGAAATGTTCATATGTATCCCCCGGTAATCATTTGTCTCCCCCCGGAGACACTCCCCGCCTTCGCATCGAGGGGGCCACGGTCAGCTGGGCCCGGTCCTACTCCTCGACGAGATACGAACATAGTTGAGCCAGAGTCAATTCAGAAGGGGCAGCCCCGCACGGACCACCGCCCGATCGGAGCATTCACCCCCACTTTTCCCTTCCGTACCCCCGGAATCAGTCATTCCGCACCCTCTGACCTGCACTCCTGTACCCCCACCCGACACCCGGGACCACCCCGTCCCCGTACTCACTCCTGTCACACAATTTGTCGGGCCTGTGGACAAACTCCCAGCCACGATGCGTCATGGGGTGGTGAAGGCTGCTAACTCACGGGGCACGGCCCCCGGTACTCCGCCCCGTACGCGCATCCTGATCGTCGGCGGCGGCTACGTCGGCATGTACACGGCGCTCCGGCTCCAGCGAAGGCTGAGAGCCGGCGAAGCCGAGATCACGGTGGTCACCCCCGAGCCCTACATGACCTACCAGCCCTTCCTCCCGGAAGCCGCCGCCGGTTCGATCTCCCCCCGCCACGTCGTGGTCCCCCTGCGCCGCGTCCTCGACAAGTGCCGCATCGTCATCGGCGAGGCCAAGCGCATCGACCACGCCAAACACACCGCCACCGTCACGACCCTCGCCACCGACGAGGAGGGGACCGGCGCCGTCGAGATCGAGTACGACGAACTCGTCCTCGCCCCGGGCTCCGTCTCCCGGACCCTCCCCGTCCCGGGACTCGCCGAGTACGGCATCGGGTTCAAGACCGTCGAAGAGGCCATCGGCCTGCGCAACCACGTCATCGAACAGATGGACATCGCCTCCTCGACGCGCGACCCCGCCCTCCGCGACGCCGCCCTCACCTTCGTCTTCGTCGGCGGCGGCTACGCGGGCGTCGAAGCCCTCGGCGAACTCGAGGACATGGCCCGCTACGCGACGCGGTACTACCACAACATCAAGGCCGAGGACATGAAGTGGGTCCTGGTCGAGGCCAGCGACCGGATCCTCCCCGAAGTAGGCCCCGAGATGGGCGTCTACACGATCCGCGAACTCCGCCGCCGCAACATCGACCTGCGCCTGGAGACCCGGCTCGAATCCTGCGAGAACCGCGTCGCCGTCCTGAGCGACGGCGCCCGCTTCCCCACCCGCACCGTCGTGTGGACCGCCGGCGTCAAACCGCACCCGGTCCTCGCCGCGTCCGACCTGCCCCGCAACGAGCGCGGCCGCCTCGCGTGCACCGCCTTCCTCACCGTCGAGGGGGTCGAGCACGCCTGGGCCGCCGGCGACGCAGCAGCCGTCCCCGACATCACCGCCGCGGAGAAGGGCCGCGAGTGCGCCCCCAACGCGCAGCACGCCGTCCGCCAGGCCAAGGCCCTCGCCGACAACCTCGTCGCGGCCCTGCACGGCGAGGTCCTCACCGAGTACGCCCACAAGTACGCCGGCTCGGTCGCCTCCCTCGGCCTGCACAAGGGCGTCGCGCACATCTACGGCCGCAAGATCAAGGGCTACCCGGCCTGGTTCATGCACCGCGCCTACCACCTCAGCCGCGTCCCCACCTTCAACCGCAAGATGCGGGTACTCGCCGAATGGACCCTCTCCGGCCTCTTCAAGCGTGAGATCGTCTCCCTCGGCTCCCTCGAACATCCCAGGGCAGAGTTCGAACTCGCCGCCGGCGGTGGCCCCAAGGCCCCGCCCCCCGACCCCACCCCCGACCCCGCCCCCAACCCCCCGCAGGACAGCCAGGGCTGACGTTGTCAGTGCGGTCGGCCACACTGGACGTGTGACCATAGGTGGGCTCACACCTGCACAGAGTGACATCGTCCAGTCCAGCGACCGACCACGAGCGACACAGCGACCACTTGCGACACCACGAGGCTTGAACGCAGTGAACTTCACGCGCTGGAGCGCCCGGTTCCCCGGAACGCAGCGCCGCGCCGCCGCCCGGACCGAACACGCCGCCGCCCAGGCCAAGCGGGGTGAAGGCGCCGTCCCGGCAGCCCGCGGCGGCCGCGCCGACCCCGGCGGCGAGCGTCCCGCGCCCGCCGCCGACGGCTGCCCCGCCGAGCCCACGGTCTCCGGCACGGGCACCGCCCCGGCCGCCACCGCGTCCCGTACGGGCGCTCCCGCCGCCGTGCCCTCCCTCGACGAGCTGTCCGTACGCGAGGTCCTCGGCCGCCTCCCGGCCCTGGTCGCCCTCGTCCACGGCCCCGAGCACCGCGTCACCTACGTCAATGAGGCCTACACCGCCGGCTTCGGCGCCCGCCCCACCGGCGCCCCCGCGCACGAGGCCCTCCCCGAACTCGGCGATCTCGGCCTGCTCCCGCTCCTCGACCAGGTCCAGCGCAGCGGCAGACCACGTACCGCCAAGAACCGCACCGCCCCCGGCGGCACCCACTCGTACACGGTCACCTGCACCCCGGTGGAGTTCCCCAAGTCCGCCGCCGTCGGCGACCCGGACGCCCACCACGCCGGCGTTCTGGTCCACCTCGCCGACGTCACCGACCACGCCGAGGCCGTCGAGCGCCTGCGCGCCAGCGAACGCCGCCAGCGCGAGGCCGCCGTCACCCTCCAGCGCTCCCTCCTCCCCCAGGAGCTCGAACAGCCCGACGACCTCCGCGTCGCCGCCACCTACCAGCCCGGCGGCACCGAGGCCGCCGTCGGCGGCGACTGGTACGACGTCATCACCCTCGGCGCCGGCCGCACCGCGCTCGTCATCGGCGACGTCATGGGCCGCGGGGTCCGCGCCGCCGCCGTCATGGGCCAGCTCCGCACCGCCGTCCGCGCCTACGCCCGCCTCGACCTGCCCCCGCACGAGGTGCTCCAGCTCCTCGACGGCCTCGCCGCCGAGATCGACGCCAGCCAGATCGCCACCTGCGTGTACGCCGTCCACGACCCGAGCGAGGGCCTGCTCGCGTACGCCTCCGCCGGCCACCTCCCGATCCTGGTCCGCGACGAGGACGGCACCGTCCGCCGCGCCGCCGACCCCACCGGCCCCCCGCTGGGCACCGGCGGCTGGCTCCACACCTCCGGCACCATCGCGCTGGGCCCCGGCTCCACCGCCGTCCTCTACACCGACGGACTCGTCGAACGCCGCGGCGAGGACATCGACGAAGGCGTCGCCGCCCTGGAACGCGCCTTCTCCGGCGCTCAGGGCAGCCCGGCCGTCATCTGCGACCGCCTGATGCGCGCCCTCGGCGTCGACGCCGACCACGACGACGACGTCGCCGTCATGGTCCTCCAGCAGCCCGCCCGCACCGGAGCCGACGCCGAGCTCTTCCGCAACGCCGCCCTCGAACTCCTCGGCGGCATCGAGGCGGCCCCGCGCGCCCGGGCCTTCGCCCAAGGCGTCCTCGCCTCCTGGCGCTTCCCGGTCGAGCTGTGCGACCTCGGTGTCCTGGCCGCGAGCGAGCTCGTCGCGAACTCCCTCCAGCACGGCACCCCGCCCATGCGCCTGCGGCTGCGCCGCACCGACCGCCGCCTGATCATCGAGGTCACCGACGGCGACGACCACCTGCCGCGCCGCCGCCGCGCCGAACCGGGCGACGAGACCGGCCGCGGCATCTCCATCGTCGCGACGATCGCCTCGTCCTGGGGTTCCCGCCGCACTCCCGGCGGCGGCAAGGCCGTCTGGTGCGAGTTCGCCCTGCCGGACAAACAGCCGTAGGACGCGAAAGGCCCCGGTCCACCGGACCGGGGCCTTTCACAACTTCTCGGTACGACTACGCGTGCGCAGGCTCGGCGGCCTGCGCCGCGGGGGCAGCGGTGTTCCCCTGCGCCACGATCCTGCTCGCCAGCGACGGATTGTCCTGCACCGGGCTCAGCTGCTTCCCGAGCCGCAGCGCCAGCCACGCGATCCCCAGCGAGACGGCCACGAAGACGCCGATGTAGAGCATCGGAATCCCGGCGCCCAGCGGCACCCCCAGCGGCCCGAGCGCCAGCGCCATCTGCTTGACCAGCGCGAAGGCGGAGTTGTACTGGCCCACGGAACCCTCCGGCGCCAGATCGGCCACCAGCGGGGCCAGGGTCGGCGACAGCATCGCCTCGCCGATCCCGAAGAGCGCGTACGTGGTGATGAACGCGGCGGCGGCCATCACGGCGCTCCCGTGGCCAAGCCCCGAGAACCCGGCGATGACCCACGCCACGGTCCAGATCAGCCCGACCAGCGCGATGACCCGGGACCGGCGGCGCTTCTCGACCAGCCGGAGCACGACGAACTGGGCGAGGACGATCGCACCGGTGTTGGCGGCGAGCGCGAAACCGAGTGTGGACGGTGAGATCCCGGCGGCCTCGGTGCCGAAGGCGGCGAGCCCCGACTCGAACTGCCCGTAACAGGCGAAGAAGATCACGAAGCCCAGCACCAGCAGCTTGACCATGGCCTTGTGTCCCAGCAGGCGCTTCCACGCCCCGCCGCCCGCCTGGGACGGGTCCCTCGGCACGGCGTCCCTGATGCTCGGCACGTGCGGCATCCGCACGGTGAGGATGACCCCCGCCAGCACCAGGAACATCACGGCCTCGATGCTGAACAGCAGGGTGAAGCTGCCGGGCCGGCTCTCGTCGACGATCTGGCCGCCGATGAGCCCGCCGATGCCCAGGCCGAGGTTCTGCATGAAGAACTGCAGCGCGAAGGCCCGCGTGCGGGTGGACGGCGTCGAGCACCACACGATCATCGTGGCGAGCGCGGGCTGCATCACGGCCTGCCCGGCGCCGAGCGCCAGGGCGGACAGCAGGATCGGCACGACCCCGGTGGACAGCCCGAGCGCCAGCGCGCCGGCCGAGGCGACGACGGCCGCACCGATGACCACGGGAACCGGACCACGGCGGTCGATGACCCGCCCGGTGAGGGGCAGCGCGACGAGAGCCCCCAGCGCGAACGCCACGAACGCGCTCGTGGCGGCCATGGAGCCCAGATCTCGCACCTGCGCCACATAGATGTAGAGGAACGGAACCGTGAAACCGATGCCGAACGCGGTCAGCGCGTTCCCGGCCTGGATCCGCCGCATCGCAGCGCCCATCACCTTGGTCACTTCTCACCTGCCTTTGAGAGCTGAAGACTGAAGACTTCATACCTAAACTTCGATCCTTAACTCTACACACCGAAGGAGTTAGATGCCAACGAGCTCGTGCGATACTTCGACGCATGGGTGACACCCCCGACGGCACTACGCCCGTCCACGAGCCGAGCCTCGATGAGCAGATCGCCGTCTACCAGCGTGAATTCCAGGACCTCGACCCCCAGGTCGAGAAGGTCGTCTCGGCGCTGAGCCGCCTGAACCGCCGGATGAACGTCGCGTACGGCCGCCAGACGGCGGCGCTGGGCATCAGCAACGCGGAGTGGGAGGTCCTGAAGGCCCTCGTCATCTCCGGAGCCCCGTACCGAATGGGCCCGAGTGAGCTCGCGAAGCAGCTGGGCCTGACACCGGCGGCGATGACGCACCGGATCGACCGCATGACGTCGGAAGGCCTGGTCACGCGCGAGCGGGACGAGGCCAACCGCGTGCGCGTGATCGTCGAGCTGACGGACGAGGGCCGGAGCAAGTGGCTGGACGCGATGCGGGCGGCCACGGTCTTCGAGGAAGACCTCCTCCAGGACCTCTCCACCGCGGAGCGCGGGGTACTGGGGGACATGCTCACCCGACTCCTGGACCGCGTGGAAGACCTCCAGTCGCCGAGCTGACCGGCAGGTTTGACACGCCCGACACGAGTCCGTAAGGTTCTTCGAGTTGCCCCCAGAGCCGGAAGGTTCTGTCGCCAACACATCCCGCCGCCTCGTTGCGGCACCTCAACTCAGCAAGATCTCCCACTGGGAACGTATTCGGCATGTCCGAATTCCTTTCCGAAGGCCGATTATGAATCGCCGGGGAAATCCACTAGAGTTCAGGAGTCGGAAGGGCCCAACAGCCCGGAAGACAAAACCCGCTGACTGGGAGTCGGGCCCGAGAGAGTCTGATAGAGTCGGAAACGCAAGAACAGAACGAAAGCTCGGAGGAAAGCCCGAGAGGGTGAGTACAAAGGAAGCGTCCGTTCCTTGAGAACTCAACAGCGTGCCAAAAATCAACGCCAAAAGTTGATACCCCGTCCATTTCGGTGGATGAGGTTCCTTTGAAAAAGTCCTGTGGGGCTCCGGGTTTCCGGTGTGCTTGCAGGCAATTACACAGCGAGGACGTTGTGGACGATCGGTCTTATTCCGACTTGATTGTCCCGCTCTAAGTGTGTGTGCACCCGATTACGGGTAAACATTCATGGAGAGTTTGA
>NZ_JAPNLM010000013.1 GCF_026627255.1 Streptomyces antarcticus
CCCACAACCACCGCCTCCCGAAGCCAGTCCGGCAGCGCCTCCGGCCCCGCCGCGAACGTCACCTCCACCGCGTACGTCCCCCCGCCCCGCAGCCCCCGCCGCACGAACTCCTCCGCATCCATCGGCAGCTCCCGCGGAGCGAACCGGGCCCCCGTCGCGAACGGCTCCGCCACCCGGTCCACCCGGAAGGTCCGCCAGTCCTCCCGCTCCAGGTCGTAGGCGATCAGGTACCACCGGCTCCCCGTGCTGACCAGCCGGTACGGCTCCACCACCCGCCGCGTCCTCGCCCCGTCCCTCGCCCGGTACGCGAACCGCAGCCGCTCCGGCCCCGCCACCGCCGACGCCATCGTCGTCAGCGTCCGCGGGTCCACGCTCGCCCCGTCCCCCCGCGTCAGCGCGGTCGTGGCCGACTGCAGCGCGCTCACCCGGCGCCGCAGCCGCGAGGGCAGCACCTGCTCCAGCTTCGCCAGGGCCCGTACGGAGGCCTCCTCGACCCCCTCGATCGCGTGCCCGGCCCCCGCCCGCAGCCCCACCGCGATGGCCACCGCCTCCTCGTCGTCGAGCAGCAGCGGCGGCATCGCCGCCCCCGCCACCAGCCGGTAGCCGCCCTCCGCGCCGAGCGTGGCCTCCACCGGGTAGCCGAGGTCCCGCAGCCGCTCGATGTCGCGGCGGATCGTCCGGGAGCTCACACGGAGCCGTTCCGCCAGCTCGCTGCCGGGCCATTCGCGCGGGGTCTGGAGCAGGGACAGCAGGGACAACAGCCGTGCCGGGGTGTCGGTCATGGGATCAAGGCTGCCAGCGAAATAGGACACTCACTGACCTACATGCCGTCTAGGTTTCTCTCCATGAGCACCGAGACGTCCAAGACATCGCCCGAAAGAAAGAACGGGCCCGCACGAGAAGAGCGGACCACAGCCGCGGTACCAGCACAGGCCCCGGGCCCGGACCAAAGCCCGGGCCCGGACCAGGGCGCCACCCCCATCGACGCCTCCGCGGCCGACCGCCGCCGCTGGCTGGCGCTCGCCATCGTGATGACCGCGGCCTTCATGGACCTGGTCGACGTCACGATCGTCAACATCGCCATACCCAGCATGCGCCAGGACCTCGGCGCCTCCACGAGCGCGATCCAGTGGATCACCGCCGGATACGCCCTCGCCTTCGCCGCGGGCCTGATCACCGGCGGCCGTCTCGGTGACATCTACGGCCGCCGGCGCCTCTTCCTCGTCGGCATCGCCGGCTTCACCGTCGCCTCGCTGCTCTGCGGCATCGCCGCCAACCCCGCCATGCTGGTCTCCTCCCGCCTGCTCCAGGGCGCGATGGCGGCCCTGATGGTCCCGCAGGTCCTGGCGATCATCCACGTCACCTTCCCGCCCCACGAGCGCGGCAAGGTCTTCGGCCTGTTCGGCGCGATCGTGGGCCTCGGCGCCGTCTCGGGCCCGATGCTCGGCGCGCTGCTGACCCAGTGGAACCTCTTCGGCCTCGAATGGCGCCCGATCTTCCTGATCAACCTGCCCGTCGGCATCGCGGGCGTGATCCTCGGACGCAAGTTCATCACCGAGTCCAAGGCCCCCCAGGCGCTGCGCCTGGACCTCGTCGGCGTCGTCCTCGCCACCCTCGCGCTGGTCATGCTGATCTTCCCGCTCACCCAGGGCCGCGAGAACGACTGGCCGTTGTGGGGGTTCGTCTGCATGGGCCTGGCCCCGTTCGTCTTCGCGGGCTTCATCGCCTACGAGAAATACAAGATCAAGAAGGACGGCTCGCCGCTCGTCGAGCTCTCCCTCTTCAAGGTCAAGAGCTTCGCGGGCGGCATCGCCGTCCAGCTGACCTTCGGCATCGCGACCGGCATCTTCTTCCTGGTCTGGACGCTGTACATGCAGATGGGCCTCGGCTGGAGCGCCCTGCGCGCCGGTACCACCGGCATCCCGTTCTCCATCGCCGTCTCGGCCGCGGCGGGCATCTCGGTGCAGAAGCTCGTCCCGCGCTTCGGCCGCAAGGTGCTCCAGGCCGGTGCGCTGGCCATGGCCGCGGGCCTGCTCCTCTACATCTGGGAGTCGCAGCACTACGGCATGGAGATCACCTCCTGGCAGATGGCACTGCCGCTGGTCGTCATGGGCATCGGCATGGGCCTGATCGTGGCCCCGCTGACCGACACCGTGCTGTCCGAGGTGCCGCGCGAGCACGCCGGCTCGGCCTCCGGCCTGATCAACACCACCGGCCAGATGGGCAACGCGCTGGGCCTCGGCCTGACCTCCGTGGTCTTCTTCGGCCTGATCGACGACGACCTGGTCTTCGGGCCGCCCTACGTGGAGGCCTTCCGCGGGGCGCTGTGGTGGGTCGTGGCCGTCCTGGTCGTGATCTTCGCGGTGATGTTCATGCTGCCCCGCAAGGCGGTGCCTATGCAGGAGCGCGAAGGCGGCGCCGAGCACGGGGCCCCGGAACCGGACAAGGTCCCGGTCGCCTGACCCCTCCACCCGCCCACCCCGTCCACGGACATGCCCGCCTCTGTTGGCAGGCATGTCCGTTTCCTTTGTCTTCAGCCCTATTTGGCCGTACGGTAGGGAGAAGTCACAGATTCGGGCATGGAACGGACGTAAAACCACATGTACGCACCGGAGCGCCATCAGGAGATCCTCCGCCTCGCCAGTGAGGCCGGACGGGTCGACGTGCTCTCCCTCGCCGACCTGTTCCAGGTCACGGCCGAGACCGTGCGCCGTGACCTGAAGGCCCTCGACCGGGCCGGACTGGTCCGCCGGGTGCACGGCGGCGCCATCCCGGCCGGCCGCCTTGACTTCGAGCCCGACCTCACCGAGCGCGAGGCCACCGCCGCCGAGGAGAAGGACCGCATCGCGGCCGCGGCCCTCGCCGAGCTGCCCGACGGCGGCAGCGTCGTCCTGGACGCCGGCAGCACCGTCGCCCGCCTCGCCGCCGGGATCCCGGGGGACATCGGGCTCACCGTCGTCACCCACGCCCTGCCCGTCGCCGCCCGGCTCGCCGACCACACCGGCATCGACCTCCACCTCGTCGGCGGCCGCGTCCGGCACCGCACCCGCGCCGCCGTCGACGCGTGGGCGCTGCGCGCGTACGCGGAGATCCGCGCCGACGTCCTCTTCCTCGCGGCGAACGGCTTCTGCGCCGACGCCGGCCTGACCACCCCCGACCTCGCCGAGGCGGCCGTCAAGCGCGCCGCGATCTCCGCCGCGCGCCGCGTCGTCCTCCTCGCCGACTCCGCGAAGGCCGGACAGGAGCACTTCGCGCGCTTCGGCTCCTTCGCGGACGTCGACCTGCTCATCACGGACACGGGGCTCACCCCCGTCCACCAGGCCGCGATCGAGGCGGCCGGTACGGAAGTTGTGCTCGTATGATCCTCACCGTCACCCCCAACCCCTCCCTCGACCGGACCTACGAGGTCCCCTCGCTGGACCGCGGCGAGGTGCTCCGCGCCACCGGTGACCGGGTCGACCCCGGGGGCAAGGGCGTCAACGTCTCCCGCGCGGCGGCCGCGGCGGGCGTCCGTACGACGGCGGTGCTCCCGCTCGGCGGCGCCCCCGGCACCCTGCTGGCCGAACTCCTCGTGGCCCAGGGCGTGGACGTCACGGCCGTCTCGATCGCCGGGGAGACCCGCTCGAACATCGCGGTCGCCGAACCCGACGGCACCCTCACCAAGATCAACACGCCGGGCCCGGAACTCTCCCCGGAGGAGTCCGCGCTCCTCCTGGACACCGTCCGCACCGGCTCCGGCGGCGCCGCCTGGATCGCCTGCTGCGGCAGCCTCCCGCGCGGCCTCGCCCCCGGGTGGTACGCCGACCTGGTCGCCCGCGCCCACGAGGCCGGAGCCCGGGTCGCCCTCGACACCTCCGGCCGGGCCCTGCGGGCGGCCCTCCCCGCCCGCCCGGACGTGATCAAGCCGAACGCGCAGGAGCTCGCGGAGGCCGTCGGCAGGCCCCTGTCCACCCTCGGCGACGTCGTCAAGGCGGCCGAGGAGCTCCGCTCGCTGGGCGCGGGCGCGGTCCTCGCCTCCCTCGGCGCGGACGGCCAGCTGCTGGCCTGCGCGGAAGGCACGTACTACGGCACGGCGCCGGCCGCCGCGGTCCGCAGCAACGTCGGGGCGGGCGACGCCTCCCTGGCCGGCTTCCTGATCGCGGGCGGCAGCGGCCCGGCCGCCCTCGCCTCGGCCCTGGCCCACGGCGCCGCCGCGGTACAGCTCCCCGGCAGCGCCATGCCCGCCCCCGCGGACCTCCGCCCCGACGCGGTCCACCTCACCCGGGACCTCCCCCTGGACCTCACCCTGGTGCTCTGACGCCCGCGGCGCGGGCGCCGGCCGGCGCTGACCGCCCCGGAAGCGACCGGCCCGGAAGCGACCGGCCCGGAAGCGACCGGCCCGGCGTCCCCGGCGTCAGCGCACGCGCGCGCGGAGTTCCATGGCTCCGCGGGCGACCGCCTCCGTCTCGTACACCTCGCACATGTGCCGGCCGTCCGGCGTCGCCGTGTGCTCGACCTCCCACAGGCTGACCTCGGTCCCGTCGAGCAGCACGAAGGCGTGCTCGTACAGGCTGAAGCCCGCGTGCCGCCCGTCGGCCAGGCACTGGCGGGTGCCGAACGCCTGGGTGATCCGGTGCGCGTACGCCGAGCGCAGCAGGGCCGCGACCTCCTCGCCGGGCCGGTCCGCGTTCTCCGCGCGGCGCAGCACGCGCCGGGCGTGGTCGGCGGACTCCTCCGGCGCGTAGTCCCGGGGGCGCCGCATCGCCGACGAGGCCGCGAACAGCGCGCTCAGCACCGCGATGTCGTCGTCCGGCTCCTCGTCGCCGGGCAGTAGCGCGGGATCCAGCACCGCCTCGGCGGGGGCCTCCCCGAACAGCCGGGACACGGCGAGGCCGGTCTCCGCCTTGCTCGCGAACACCTCGTGCCGGACCGTCCGGTCACCCTCCTGCCGGTACACCAGCTCCCACAGTGAGGCCGCCCCGCCGTCGGCCAGCAGGTAGGTGTGCCGGTGGCTCTCCCGCCAGAGTCCCGTTGCGGGGCTGCGGTGGGTGGTGTAGAGCGAGGAGCTGTGGGCGAGCGCCGTCCCGAGACGCTCGACCAGCCTGTCGGGAAGGTCGAAGGAGTTGAGGGCGCGGCCCAGGAGTCGGTCGAGGTGGGCCTCGGTTGTCTCGTACGGATCGCTCAAGGTGGGTCTCCAGGCCGTCGCAGCTTGTGACTTCGCGGAAGCTCAACGTAGCCCCTGGCTCTGACATCCCGTCCGGGGTTCGGCAAAACGTCCGGGAAGCATCAGGGGTTACCGCCACACCTTCAGGGCAACTTGCGTACGAATGCGCATGGTTGGCCCCGCTCTGGTACGGAGCGGGGGACTATGGCCGCATGGCAACGAATACAGTGGGCGTCCCCCGCCAGCAGGGACAGCCCCGCACAGGGCCCGAAGACGGACAGGAAGCCGTGTCACGGGGGTTGGCCTGGCTGCTGGTCCTCACCGGGGCCGCCGGGCTGCTGGCCTCCTGGGTGATCACCCTCGACAAGTTCCTCCTGCTGGAGGACCCGAACTTCAAGCCCGCCTGCAGCCTCAACCCGGTCGTCTCCTGCGGCAGCGTGATGAAGAGCGACCAGGCGGCCGCCTTCGGCTTCCCCAACCCGATGCTGGGCCTCGCCACTTACGCCGTCGTGGTGTGCGTCGGCGCCGGCTTGCTGGCGGGCGCCCGCTACCGCGGCTGGTTCTGGCTGGGACTGAACGCCGGCACGTTCTTCGGCGTCGGCTTCTGCACCTGGCTGATGGTCCAGTCGCTCTACGAGATCAACGCGCTCTGCCTGTGGTGCTGCCTGGCTTGGGTGGCGACCCTGCTGATGTTCTGGGCCGTCACCGCGCACACCGTCCGCACCGGGGTGCTCCGTGCCCCCGGTTCGCTGCGGGAGTTCTTCACCGAGTTCGGCTGGGCACCGCCCGCGCTGCACACCGGCGTGATCGGCATGCTGATCCTCACCCGGTGGTGGGACTTCTGGACCTCCTGAACGGCCGGACGCGCCCACCGCACGGACGCGCACGAGGGCCCCGGCAGCTGGACGCTGCCGGGGCCCTCGTGCGCGTCACGCGGAGGCGGCGGAGATCAGCTGCCGACCGAGGCGTTGCCCGAGAGGACCGGGATGTTGCTGAGGATGTGCGAGAGCGGCTCGTCGCCCTTGGCCTGGGTGGAGTTCTCGGTGCACTGCTGGTTCTGCGGGTTGGACAGGACGTTGACGTCCTGGACGCCGATGTTGAGGGCGCCGATCAGCGACTGGGCGTTGACCTTCGCCGGCAGGCCGATGCAGGGCTTGTTCAGGGTGCCCTGGACCAGGCTGAGCTGCGGGCTCATGTCGCCGGTGGTCTTCTGGTTGCCGTAGATCTGCTGGGCACCGTTGCCGTTGACCGTGTTGACGCCGTTGTCGTTGCCGATGGCCATGGCCGGGGCCGCGGCAGCGGCGCCCGCGCCGACCGCAACGGCGGTGACCGCGGCGGCGGTCATGAACTTCTTGAACATCTTGATCCTTCTGTCGCACGAGTGCCCGCTGATGGAGCGCCCTGGTCAACTGCTCCGCCGGGGGGTTGGTTCCGTTGCTTCACTCAAACGGCCTGTCCCCGCCGAAGTTTTCCCCGGCCCGGGTGAGCCGCCTCCGGACGCCTGCGCGAAGCCCGTACGCAGCCGCCAGCGGACGCGTTCCTGTTGCGCTCCGTACGGGGTGTTCGCACGGTGGGTAAGGAAGCGGATCGCTCGGGTCCGCTTCTGTGCCACCAGGAGAAGGAACACCCATGCACCGCACGAAGCCGTCCCGCGCCCGCCTCCTCGTCCCGTCGGCCCTCGCCGTCCTCATACTGTCCGGCGCGGCCGCCCCTGCGGTCGCGGCGGACGGTGCCGGCTCCGCCGAACTGACGAAGCGGGTCGCGGCCGTCCAGCAGAAGATCGAGACGATCGAGGGGCGGGCCGCGGCCGGTCCGATCGACGACCTCCTCGCGGGCCTTTCGAAGACCATCGCGGACCTCCTCAAGTCCCTGGAGGGCCTGCTGCCCGCCGGGGTGAAGATCCCGCCGATCGTGCTGCCGAAGCTCCCGGAGCTGCCGGCCGTCCCCGGCCTGCCCAGCATCCCGGTCCCCCCGGTGGAGGTGCCCGCGCTCCCGCCGGTCGGCGGGGTGCCCGCGCTGCCGCCCGTGGGCGGGGTGCCCGCGCTGCCGCCCGTCGGAGGGGCGCCCGCGCTGCCGACCGACCTGGTGCCCGACCTCCCCGCCATCCCCGGGATCCCCGACCTCCCGTAGGGCACGGGCGTACGACCCGGAACTTCGCACGCGGTTGCGGCTATTGGGCTGAACAGGTCTGATCGCGTGCGGAGCCGTGTCGTCTGGGACGCTGGAGCGTTTCGCTCGGTGTGAGCCCCGGGATCGGGGCAGAACATCGAACAGAAGGTGCACTTCCCATGAACTCTGCCAAGAAGGCCGCCCTGGTCATGGCCACCGCTGGTCTCGCCGTGGCCGGTGCCGCCGGTGCCGCCTCCGCCGACTCCTCGGCCGAGGGCGCGGCCGTGGGTTCCCCCGGCGTTCTGTCCGGCAACCTGGCCCAGGTCCCGGTCCACATCCCGGTCAACGTCTGCGGCAACTCCGTGAACGTCATCGGCCTGCTGAACCCCGCGTTCGGCAATGTCTGCGTCAACGACTGACGTCAGCCGCACCACCGCCTGTGGGCGCCCCGGCCTTGCCGGTGGCGCCCACAGTCATGTCGGCAGGTGTTCAGCCGGAACGCGTCAGCTGTTGCCGCCGTTGAGCGTCACGCCGCCGAGCATCGGGTTCGACTTGGTGGCGCCGTTCGCCAGGCCGAGGACCTCGCCGGGAAGGTCGTTGCGGGCCTTGTTGACCTTCTGGACCGTGCCCACGACCTTGTTGACGTGGTCGCCTTGCTCGGCCAGCCCGTTGCCCACGGTCTGGGGGAGGGACTCGGAGACCGGGCCCACGGCGTTCAGGGTCTCCGTCACCCCGCCCGTCAGGCTCATGGGGGGCATCGCGGCGGGAGCCTCGGCCGCGAAGGCGGGAGCGGAGGCGCCGAGGGCGGCGACGGAGCCGACGACGACAGCGGCGATCTTCGTGAGCTTCATTATCGAAATCCTCTTCTTTCATGGACAGAGGTGTCAGCGGCGACCGTCGCGCCGCTTTCGCTCTGGCTAACGATTCCCCGTCGCTCCGGAAACGCGGTCGCGCGGGTCCACGGCAACGGCCGGAGAATCCGACAAGGGATTCTCCGGCCGAGGTTTCTTCTGATTACCGGTATTGCCGACTCAGGAGAGCCGGGACCGCCGGTACAGAATGGCGCCGCCCAGGATCAGGGCCGAGGCGAGCGCGGCCGCCGCCGCGGGCTGACCCGCGCCGGTCTCCGCCAGAACGGAAGCGGTGACCCCCGTCGGCGCGGGCGCCGGTACGGGAGCCGGGACCGGAGCGGGGGCCGGGACGGGCGCCGGAGCCGGGGTCAGGTGGACCGGCGCGTCACCGCCGGGGGCGGCCGGCGGCTGGTCGACGGTCGGCCGTACGGTCTCCGGAGCCGGAGCCGGGTGCTCCACGGGCTGGCTTCCGCGCGGCGGTCCCACGGGCCCCTCCTCCGGAACCGGTGCGGGCTCCGGCGCGGGCAGCGGTACGGGTGCCTCCGGGGCCGGGGCCGGGGCCGGCAGCGGGGCGGGCGCCTCGTGGACCGGCGGCGGCTGGGGGGCCGGGTACTCCCCGACGGGCCCCGGCTCCGGCTGCTCGGGCGCCGGCGGGGCGTGGTGCGCGGGCGGGGCGTGGTGTGGGGGAGGCGCGGACCCGGGGTGGTCGTCGCACTCCTCCTCGGCCTGCTCCTCGCCGGGACCGCCGTAGCCGCCCCGGTGCTCCGGCTCCTGCTCCTCGTGGCGCGGGGCCGCGTGCCGGGGGCCGGTCCGGGCCGGCTCCGCGTGGCCCGGGACCTCGTGCGGGGCTTCGTACCGCGGGGTCTCGTGCGGGGCTTCGTACCGAGGGGCCGCGTGCCGGGGGCCCTCGTGCCGCGGGGCCGCGTGCCGGGGGCCCTCGTGCCGCGGCTCCTCGTGGCGCTGCTCCGGCATCGCGTGCCGGGCGTCGCGCTCGTCGAGGTAGCGCTCGAGTGCCTCGGCGTTCTCGGGGCTCAGGTAGCGCGCGTAGTCGTGGTCGTGTCCGGAGTCCGCGCCGGTGGTGGTGGCGCACCGGTTCCCCATCGCGGGGTTGAGCGCCGCACCGCCGTCCACGCTGTTGCCGCAGACGTTCGGGGCGAAGGTGATCGGTACCGAGACGCTGTTGCCGGACAGCACGCCCGGCGAATGCGAGGCCTCGGCGGCCGCTCCGGGGTGTGCGTAGGCCGCGCCGGTCGCGATCGACAGCAGGCTCGACGCGGCTGCCGCCGTGAGCATCCCCTTGCCCAGTACCTGTCGGCTCAGTACCTGTCGCATGGGTCCTTCCCTGTCTACCGGCGCTGCTGCCGGTGCTGAATCGGAGGTGGCCCCGGAGTGCACCGCCGTGCACTCCGAGGCCACCCCGAGGAGGTCCGCCCTCGCGGGCGCAGGCGCTTCGTCAGGCGTTGACGCAGGTGTTGCCGAACGCGGGGTTCAGCAGCGCGATCACGTTGACGGTGTTGCCGCAGACGTTGACCGGGATGTGCACCGGGACCTGGAGCAGGTTGCCGGACAGCACGCCGGGGGAACCCACGGCCGCGCCCTTGGCACCGGCGTCGGCCATGGCGGGGGAGGCGGCACCGGCGGCCATCAGAACGCCGGCGGTCAGCACGAGTGCCTTCTTGTACGTCATTTGATTTCGATCCTTTCCCGCAGAGGCGTATCCACTGCAGAAATAACAACGAGCGGGTTCCGGAAAAGAAACCGGATGTTTTCGGCGATGGTGCGGCAATTCACCCCGATGCCCGGCTGGAAATAGGGGCCGCCGATTGATAGGCGTCGCTATTCGTCCGGGCGGCCGGGCCGGGCCCTGCACGCGGCGAGGCCGCCGCGACCCGAAGGTGCGGCGGCCTCGCTGGCGCGGACCTCGGTCAGCTGCCGGAGGAGACGTTGCCCGAGAGGACCGGGATGTTGCTGAGGATGTGCGAGAGAGCCTCGTCGCCCTTGGCCTGGGTGGAGTTCTCGGTGCACTGCTGGTTCTGCGGGCTGGACAGGACGGGGATGTCCTGGACGCCGACGTTGACCAGGGCCAGCACGGACTGCACGTTGGCCTTCGCGGGGAGGGCGATGCAGGGCTTGTTGAACGAGCCCTGGATCAGCGCCATCTGCGGGCTCATGTTGCCGTAGGTGGCCTGGTTGCCGTAGATCTGCGCGGCGTTGTTGCCGTTCGAGGTGTTGACGCCGTTGTCGTTACCGATGGCCATCGCCTGCGGCGCCATGGCGGCACCCATGCCCACGACCGAGGCCGCAACCGCTGCCGTGGCCATCATCTTCTTGATCATTGTCGTCCCTTTTTTGCAGGATTGCCCGGTACCGGAGCACTCGGATCAACGGCCCGGACCCTGTTTGGGTTGCGTGGCTTCACCCGGATGCCGACGTTTCGGACGGCGCGGTTGACGTTCCGGTGCCTGGGCGTTGACGCGGGAGCCGCCGAACGGGGGTTTTCCGCGAGGCGATCGGGTGCTCGGATCCGCTGCGCGCGTTCGCCGTGCGGCGGCGGGGCTCCGGGGTGGACCGCCTCCCGGGAGGCCGGGAAGGCGCCGGGGGGAGCCGTCCGCCGGCTTGCCCTTCTCCCGTTTTTCTTTTCGTTCGAACAATGGTGCATGCGATAACGACCCGTCCGCTATGAGGGTGCGTGCCATCGCCCAAAAGGCCGTACAGGCGAGTCCGACGTGATTTCCGGCCTGATTTCTGACAAAGTTCACTCCTGTTTTGTTCCCCCTGATCGAAAATGGAGACAGGGTCATGGGTTCCTCCCGCAGAATCCTCGGCGCGCTCGGTCTGCTGTCCTGCCTCGCACTTTCCGCACACGTTCCCGCGGCGCTGGCCGCGGAGGCTCCCGCCCCCAGGGAGCTGGCCCGGGTCCCGTTCACCGAGCGTTACCAGGCCGTCCTCCACGGCGGGCTGGTGCGGGCCTCCAACTCCGGCATCAGCTGCCGCCGGGAGGCGTCCCCGGACGCCGAGCCGTGCGCCGAGGTCAAGCGGGGCGCGGCCGGGGTCAACGGCGACTTCGAGATGTTCTACAGCGAGGTCGACAAGGACCCCGACACCTACAACTCCACCCGCGCCGAGCTCAAGGTGCCGCAGGGCGCGAAGGTCGCGTACGCCCGCCTCTACTGGGGCGGCAACCTGCGCGTCGGCGAGCAGAAGCCGCCGCAGGACAACGGCCGGGTGCTGGTCGCCGAGCCGGGCGGCGCCTACAAGGAGGTCCTCGCCGACACGGTGATGGGCCACCGCGTGGACGCCGGCAGTGACGCCTACCAGGCCAGCGCGGACGTGACCCCGCTGGTCCGCAAGGGCGGCGCGGGGATGTGGACGGTGGCGCAGCTCAACATCGCCATGGGGCACTCCGAGGTGGGTGCCTGGGGCGGCTGGACGCTGGTCGTCGCCTACGAGCACCCGCGGGAGCCGGTGCGCCGGGTCTCGCTGTGGGACGGCTTCGAGGGGCTGGCGGCCCGGGCCGCCGACGGGATCGTCGAGGTCGAGGGCCTGGACGCGCCGCCCGGCTCCGCGGGGCGGGTCGGGGTGGTCGGGTACGACGGGGACCGCGGGGTCCTCGGAGACTCGCTCAGCGTGACGTCGGACAGTGGGCGGAGGGTCAATCTCAGCGATTCAGAAAATCCTTTTAATGATGTTATGAATTCCACGATCACGGAATTCGGGCATCACTCGTTCGTGCGACAGCCCGAACATATGAATAATCTCGGATATGACGCGGACGTGTTCGATTTGAGTCCCGCACTGTCCGGTGGTGCCCGCAGTCTGAGCTTCAGGTTCACGGGCGAAAGTCAGGGTCATTTCCTCGGTGTGCTCTTCGTACAGACAGACGCGCGCCGCTGAACCCAGGGGACCACTCCACGTGCCCACACAGCCTTTGGCAGGACAACTGCCGACCGTCCTCCACCTCGTCCAGCCCGTCGACGGCGGGGTCGCCCGCGTCGTCGTCGACCTCGTCCGCGCGCAGAGCGCCGCGGGCCTGCGCGCCGTCGTCGGCTGCCCGCCCGGCGGGTTCCTCGCCGACGCGGCCCGGGAAGCCGGTGCGCGGGTGCTCACCTGGCGCGCCGGGCGGGCCCCCGGGCCCGGACTGCCCGCCGAGGTGACCGGCGCCCGGCGGCTGCTCCGCCGCGTCCGCCCCGACCTGCTGCACGCGCACAGCGCCAAGGCCGGACTGGCCGGCCGGCTCGCCGCACGCGGATCCGTACCCACCGTCTTCCAGCCCCACGCCTGGTCCTTCGACGCCGTCTCCGGGGCCACCGGAGCGCTCGCCCTGCGCTGGGAGCGGTACGGGGCCCGCTGGGCCGACCGGGTGCTCTGCGTCAGCGAGGCCGAACGCCGTGCCGGGGAGTCCGAGGGGATCACCGCCCACTGGTCGGTGATCCGCAACGGCGTCGACCTCGACCACTTCGGTCCCGGCGGTCCCGACCCCGGCCCCGTCCGTGCGGGAGCGCGCGCCGAACTGCCGCTGCCCGCCGCCTTCCAGGGTGACGGGCCGCTCGTCGTGTGCGTCGGCCGGATCTGCCCGCAGAAGGGGCAGGACGTCCTGCTGAGGGCCTGGCCGGAGGTGCTGGGCACGGTCCCCGGCGCCCGGCTCGCGCTCGTCGGGGACGGCCCCGACGTCGAGCGGCTGCGCCGCGCCGCACCGCCCGGAGTCCTCTTCGCGGGCCCCGCCCCCGACATCCGGCCGTGGCTTCGGGCCGCCGATCTCGTTGTACTGCCGTCGCGGTGGGAAGGCATGGCGCTCGCCCCGCTCGAAGCCATGGCCTGCGGCCGCCCGGTCCTGGTCTCGGACGTCAGCGGAGCCCGGGAGAGCCTGCCGCCCGGCCAGGGACGGCTGTGCCTGGTGCCGCCGGAGGACCCGACGGCCCTGGCCAAGGCCCTGGGGCGGCTCCTCGCCGAACCGCGGCTCCTCGCCGAACTCGGCGAGCAGGCCCGGCAGCACGCCCGGACCGAATTCGACGTGCGGCGGACCACGGACGCGGTCACCGGTCTGTACCACGAACTGCTGGGCAGGCCCCGGCCCTTGAACCAGGAGCGCATCAGCCGATGACGATGGACAGCGCACCCGCCCGGCACACCGGGCAGGGCGGCACGGGGCACGGCGGCGCGGCCGCCGGAACCACCGCCGTCCGCCGTTCCCGGGCCGCCATCCACCCCCCGCGCGGGCCCAAGGCCGGCCAGGCGCGGCCCGCCCTGCGGCCGCAGCGGGTCCGCCGCCGTGACGGGGTGCTCCCGCTGCTCACCGCCGACGCCCTCGCCGCCGTCCTCACCGCGGCGGCCCTGCCCGCCGCCGCCCCGCCGGGTACGGCGGCGCTGCCCGCCGCGGCGGCCGTACCCGCCGCCGTGCTGCTGGCCGCGCTGCACGCGCAGGCCGGGCTGTACCGGCCGCGCCTCGCACCCTCCGCCCTCCTCGAACTCCCCGCGCTCGCCGGGCGCTCCGCCGTCCTGTGGGCCGGTACCGCCGCCGTCGTCGCCGCCGTGGCCCCGGGCCGGGCCCTGGGCTGGGCCGCCCTGCTGACCGCCGTCTGCCTCCAGGTCGTCCTGGCGTGCGCGGGCCGCGGGCTCGTCAACCAGCTCCGGCGCCGCACCGCCGTCCGCAGGCCCGACTCCGCGCTCGTCGTCGGCCCCGGCGCCGGGGCCGGGGCGGTGGCCGCCGCCCTGCACGGCCGCCCCGAGTACGGGCTGCGGCCCGTCGGCCTCGCCGACACCGCCCCCGGGGACGCGGCGGACGCCGGGCCGCTGCCCGTCCTCGCCACCCACGAGGACGTCCGCCGCGCGGTCATCCAGAACTCGGTGCGGCACGCGGTGTTCACCCGCCCGCCGGAGGCCGACGAGCGGACCGCCTCGCTGGTCCGCCTCTTCCACGACCACGGCTGCCGGCTCTGGCTCGCCGACCCGGCCGGGACCGCCAAGGCCACCGGCATGCGGCTGGCGCACCCGGGCGACCAGCTGTGGGGGTACGCCGTCCAGCCGCTGCTGCCCCGCCCCGCGCGGCCGCTGGAGCGCTGGGCCAAGCGGGGCATCGACGCCGCGCTCGCCCTGCTCGCGCTGGTCGCCGCCGCACCCGTGATGGCGCTGTGTGCGCTCGCCGTACGGACCTGCGACGGCCCCGGGGTGATCTTCCGGCAGGAGCGGGTCGGCCTGTACGGGCGCCCGTTCACCCTGCTGAAGTTCCGCACCCTGCGCGCCGACGCGCACGAGTCCGCCACCCGCTGGACGGTCGCCGGGGACCGCAGGATGAGCCCGGTCGGCTCCTTCCTGCGCAAGTCCTCGCTGGACGAGCTGCCGCAACTGTGGAACGTCGTACGCGGTGACATGAGCCTGGTCGGCCCGCGGCCCGAACGGCCCTTCTTCGTCGCGAAGTTCTCCACCGTCCACCCCGGCTACGAGGCCCGCCACCGGATGCCCGTCGGCATCACCGGGCTCGCCCAGATCAACGGCCTGCGCGGGGACACCTCCATCGAGGACCGGGCCCGCTTCGACAACCACTACATCGACACCTGGTCGCTGTGGCAGGACCTGTGGATCCTCGCCCGCACCGCGGCCTCCTTCTTCCGGTTCCGGCTGGGGGGCAGCTGATGAGCCTGGCCGTGTCCCCGCACCGCGTACGGTCCGAGGTGCCGGGCCTGTTGCGCCGGCACTGGCCGCTGCTGCCGCTCGCCGCGACCGTGCTGTTCCTGCTCGCCCCGCTCCCGGCGGGCGACGCGACCGCATCCGGCAAGGTGGGCCCGGCCGACGCCGCCTCGCTGCTGCTGGTGTTCGTCTGCGCGGTGCAGGCACTGCGCGGGCGGGTCCGCGAGCTGAGCCCGCTGGGCGTCCTGATCCTCGGGACGCCCGCCGTGGGGCTCGCGGTGGCGACGGTGACGGCGGGCGACCCGTACGCCGCCCTGCCGGGCTTCGTGCGCTACCTCCAGGTCTTCGTCCTGGTCCCGGCGGCCGTGGTGCTGCTGGTGCGCGACGCCGGGGAGTTCCGGATCGCCGCCGGGTGCTTCGTGGTGCTGGCGCTGGTCCAGGGAGCGGTCGGGGTCGTGCAGTTCGCGACCCACACCGGAGCCTCGTACCAGGGCGAGGACATCCGCGCGGTGGGCACCTTCGGCCCCGGCGACGTCATGGGCATGGCCACCGTCGTGGCGTACGGGCTGATCGTGGCCACCGCCGCCGCGCTGGCGCCGGGACTGCCCCGTACGGTCCGCCGGGCGGCCGCGGGCGCGGCGCTCGCGCTCGCCCTGCCGCTGGTGCTGTCGTTCAGCCGGGGCGCCTGGATCGCCACCCTGGGAGCAGCCGTGCTGGTGATGGTGCTGGCCGGGATCCGGCGGGCGCTGAAGGTGCTCCTCGCGCTCGCCGCGGCCGGTGTGGTGCTGGTGGGCGGGCTCGGTGTCGGCTCCGAGATGGTCGCGGAGCGGCTGACTTCCATCACGCAGGTCTCCAGCGCCCCCGACCAGTCGGTGACCGACCGCTACACGATGTGGGCCGCCGCCGAGTCGATGTGGCGCGAGCGGCCGGCGGCGGGGGTGGGCCTCAAGGGGTTCCCCGCCCACCGGGACGGGCACTCCTCGCTGGGGCTGTCCTCCGGCAGCGACACCGCCGGGGCCGGGCAGGCGTACGTCCGCCAGCCGCTGCTGTCCCCGCACAACATGTACCTCCTGATCCTCAGCGAGCAGGGCCTGATCGGGCTGACCGCCCTGGCGGGCGGCTGGGCGGCGCTGCTGGTCGCGGGCCTGAGACGGCTCGCGGGCGGCGGGCCGGTGCGGGACTGCGGGCTGATCGCGGTCGGCCTGCTCGCCTGGCAGCTGACCGACTTCCTCTACGCGGACATCGGCGGGCCGTCCACCGTCCTGACCGGGGTGATCATCGGTCTGGCCGCCTGGTGGGCCCTTCCCCCGCAGGACGCCGCGGCCGGGCGCACCCGCCCTCCGGCCGGCACGCGCACCGCTCCGGCCGCGGCCGGCCGGTGACGGACACCACGCCTTGGCGGCCCGCCTCCGGCCCTCCGGCCGGGGCGGGCCCCACCCGTGTGCCGGGGACCCCGGACTTCGCCGCCGGCCCGGCGGGCGGTCCGGACCCGGGCCGGCCGCCGGGGGAGCCCGCCGGGCCCGCCGCGCGGGACCGCGTCCGCCGCCAGGGCCCCCCGGGCCGTACCGGTGACCCCGAGGCCGCTGCGGAACCCCGCAGCGTGCGCGTCGCGGCCAGGGGCGCGGCGGAGCCCGCCGTTGGGCCGGCCGCCGGGCCGTCCGGACCCGCCGCCGGGCCCGCCGGGCCCGCCCGGTACGCGGGCGGCGCCGCCCGCGGGGTCCGCACCGCCACCCGCCGGGCCGCCGCGGCCGCGCCCCCGCGGACACCCTCCTCGCCGGGCGGGAACGCGCCCGCGCCGCTGGGGCGGTTCCTCGCCAAGGCCGCCGCCGTCACCGCCGGGCTCACCGCCGCCGGGGCGGTGTTCGGGCTCGTACGCGACCAGACCATCGCGCACCTCTTCGGCGCCGGGCCCGACAGCGACGCCTTCCTCATCGCGTGGACCCTGCCGGAGATGGCCTCGACGCTCCTCATCGAGGACGCCATGGCGCTGCTGATGGTCCCCGCCTTCAGCCACGCCCTGGCCCGGCGGGCCGCCGGCCGGGCCGGGCTCACCCGCAAGGAGGCCCGCGCGCAGGACCCCGTACGGATGCTGGTGGCGGCGACCCTGCCGCGGCTGGCGGTGCTGCTCGCCGCCGTCGCCTCCGTGCTCATCGTCGCCGCGCCGCTCGTCGTCGCCGTGCTCGCGCCGGGCCTGCCCGACCCCGGGCTGGCCGTGCAGTGCACCCGGCTGACCGCGCTGACCGTGCTCTCCTTCGGGATCGCCGGGTACTTCAGCGCCGCGCTGCGGGCGCACCGGTCGTTCGTACCGCCGGCCGCGATCTACGTCTCGTACAACGTCGGCATCATCGGCACCATGCTCGCCCTGCACGCCCTGTGGGGGGTGCGGGCGGCGGCTGCCGGGGTCGCCGTCGGCGGGCTGCTGATGGTCCTCGTCCAACTGCCCGCCTTCATCCGCAACGTGGGCTTCGGGCCGGCCCGGGCCAAGCGCGCCCCCCGCAGCCGGCGCGACCGCGACCGGCCCACCCTCATCGCCTTCGGCCTCATCGCCCCCGTGATCTTCTTCGCGGTCTTCCGGCAGTCCCAGGTCCTGGTGGAGCGGTTCCTCGCCGCCTCCCTGCCCTCCGGCGCCATCTCGCACCTGAACTACGCCCAGAAGGTGGCGCAGATGCCGATGGTGCTGTCGCTGATGATCTGCACCGTCACCTTCCCGGTGGTGGCCCAGGCCATGGCCGCCGGAGAGCGCGAGAAGGCCCGCCGCCGCGTGGAGCAGGACCTCGCGCTGGCCTCCCTCGCCGTCCTGATGGGGACCGCGCTGGTCATCGGCTACGCCCCGCAGATCATCCAGGTCCTCTTCGAACGCGGCGCCTTCACCCACGAGGACACCCTCGCCACCGCCTCCGTCATGCGGGTCTACGGATTCGGACTCCTCGGCCACTGCCTCGTCGGCGCGTTGTCCCGGCCCTTCTTCTCGACCGCCCGGCCCACATGGTTCCCGGCGCTCGCGATGGGCGCCGGACTCCTCGTCAACATCGTGGCCGGAGCCTTCGCCGTCGGCTGGTGGGGCACCTACGGCATCGCCGCCGCCAACGCCGCCGGCATCAGCACCACCGCCGTCCTCCTCCTCACCGGCCTCGGCTCCCGGATGGTCGCCATCCAGGTCCGCCGGGTCGCCGTCAGCATCGGCCGGCTCGCCGTCGCCGCCGTCGCAGCGGGCGGCACCGGCTGGATCGCCGGCCCGATGATCCCCGACCCGACGGTCAGCGCCGCCCTCGGCTGCCTGCTCGTCCCCGCCATGTTCGGGGCCACCGGCATGGCCATACGCGCACTCGAAGTCACCGCCCTGCCCGGTCAGATCGCCCAGTTCTCCTCCCAGCTCACGCAGAGGTTCCGCAATGTCCGCTGACACCGACACGGCTCCCGACGCCGTGATGGTCCCCGCCCGACGGGCCGCATCGCCGTGGGTCCTGATGTACCACTCGGTCGCCGAGTTCACCGACCCCGCCGAGGACCCGTACGGGATCACCGTCACCCCGCGCGCCCTGGAGGCCCAGCTGCTGTGGCTGCGCTCCCGGGGCCTGCGCGGCGTGTCCGTCGGTGAGCTGCTCCGGGCCCGGGCGGCCGGGCGCGGTGACGGGCTCGTCGGCCTCACCTTCGACGACGGGTACACCGACTTCCTGACCCGGGCCCTGCCGCTGCTGCTCCGCCACGACTGCACCTCCACCCTCTTCGTGCTGCCCGGCCGGCTCGGCGTCGACAACGTGTGGGACCCGCTGGGCCCGCGCAAGGGCCTCCTCACCGCCGAGGGCGTCCGCGAAGTCGCCGCCTCCGGACAGGAGATCGGCTCGCACGGGCTGCTCCACCAGGACCTCACCGCCGCCGACGACGACGTGCTCGCGCAGGAGCTGCGGGGCAGCCGCGACCTGCTGCGCGAGCTGACCGGGACCCTGCCGGAGGGCTTCTGCTACCCGTACGGGCACCTCGACGCCCGGGTCGTCGACGCGACGCGGGCCGCCGGCTACGGCTACGCCTGCGCCATCGACCCGGGCCCGCTCGCCGGACGGCACGCGCTGCCCCGCACGCACGTCAGCCAGGCCGACGGCGGGGCGCGGCTGCGCGTCAAGCAGCTGCGCCACCAGGTGCGGCAGCTCAGGCGGGGGGTGCGCCGGTGAAGGACGTACGGGAGGACGTACGGGAGGCCCGGACGCTCCACATCATCACCGGGCTCGGAGTGGGCGGCGCCGAGCAGCAGCTGCGGCTGCTGCTGCGGCACATGCCCATGCCGTGCGACGTACTGACGCTGACCAACCCCGGGCCGGTCGCCGAGGGGCTGCGCGCCGACGGGGTCCGCGTCGTCCACCTGGGGATGAACGGGAACCGGGACCTGGGCGCGCTGCCGAGGATGGTGAAGTTCATCCGCCGCGGCCGGTACGACCTCGTGCACACGCACCTGTACCGGGCCTGCGTGTACGGGCGGCTCGCGGCCCGCCTCGCCGGCGTCGGGGCGACCGTGGCCACCGAGCACTCCCTCGGCGAGGGCGAGATCGAGGGCCGGCCGCTGTCGGGCGGCGTACGGGCGCTGTACCTGGCAAGCGAGCGCCTCGGCGCCGCGACCGTGGCCGTCTCGGACACCGTGGCGGCCCGGCTGGAGGGCTGGGGGGTGCCGGCCGCGCGGGTGCACGTCGTGCCCAACGGCATCGAGGCCGTCCGCTTCCGCTTCGACGAGGGCGTACGGCGCTCCACCCGCGCCCGCACCGGGCTGCCGGAGCGGGCCTTCGTCGTCGGCGGCGTCGGCAGGCTGGTGCCGGGCAAGCGGTTCGACGTCCTCGTCCGGGCCGTCGCGGCGCTGCCCGGGGCGCACCTGCTGCTGGCCGGCGACGGGCCGGAGCGGGCCGCGCTGCGGCTGCTGGCCGCCGAACTGGGCGCGCAGAGCCGCATCCACCTGCTGGGGGAGCGGGACCCGCTCGGCGACAGCGCCGACGGCCGCACCCCGGGGATCCCGGCGCTGCTGGCCGCCATGGACGTGTTCGTCTCCCCGTCCCGGGAGGAGGCCTTCGGCCTGGCGGTGGTCGAGGCGCTGGCCGCCGGCCTGCCGGTGCTGCACGTGACCTGCCCCGCCATCGACGACCTGCCGGCCGCCCAGGCACCCGGCGCCCGCCGCATCGGCACCGGCACGGAGGAACTGGTCGCCGCCCTGCGCGGCCACATGGAGGCGGGGGCCCGCAGGCTGCCGCCGCCGCCGGTGGTCCGCCGCTACGACATCGCCCGCAGCGCGCAGCGGCTCCTGGACGTCTACGCCCTCGCGCTGGCCGCGCCGGCGGCCCGGACCCGGACGGCCCCGGCCGCCGCGTCCCCGCTGCCGGAACAGACTCCGGGGCCCGCGCCGGCGCCCCCGGCGGGGCCGGACCCGGCCCGCCCCCGCTCCGGACGGAACGGGGCCGGCGCGCCCGGGCCCGGCTGATCCGCACACCCCCGGCCACGGGAACGGCCGGGACCCCGAGAACTCCCCTCCACTCCCAGGAAGCGAGCACGCCCATGGCCGACACCGCTGACCAGAAGAAGTCCGACCACCGCTCGGAGAAGAAGAAGGCCGCCCGGCGCAGGCCCGGGCCGCCGCCCGCGTGGTGGCCGCTGCCCGCCTGCGCCCTGCTCGGGCTGGCCGCGGGCGGTGCGTACGGGGTGCTCAAGGCCCCCGAGTACGCCGCCACCAGCTACGTCGTCGCCGTCCCCGACGACACCACCGAGCCGGCCACCGCGCTGGGCTTCGCCCAGGCGTACGCCCGCATCGCCACCAGCAGTTCCACCCTCGCGTACGCCCAGCCGCGCGCGGGCATCACCGTGCAGCGGCTGCGGACCCAGGTCCGGGCGGAGACCTCCCCCGAGTCCCCGATGATCGCCATCACCGGCACCTCCAAGAGCCCCGCCGAGGCCGCCGACATCGCCAACGCCGTCGCGGACGCGCTGTCCCTGAGCAGCAATCAGGCCGCGAAGAACACGGGCGTCCAGCTGCTGCTGTTCAACCAGGCCGTCGCCCCCACCGACCCGGCCTCCCCGTCCGCGCCGATCAGCGGCGCCGTCGGGATGTGCGCGGGCGGTCTGCTGGGCGGGCTGTGGCTGCTGGCCCGCCCGGCGCGCGGACAGCGCCGGGACCAGGCCGGCGGGGCCGTGGCCGCGGGCGCGCCCCCGGTCGAGGAGTACGCCACGCTTCCGGCGCAGGGCGACCACGCCGAGACCAAGGAGAAGGAGTCCGTGCGATGAGTCCGGGCTCCGCCGGGGCCCTGGCGGTGACACTGTGCCGCGATCCCCGGCAGTTCGCCGCGCTGGAGGAGCCGTGGAACCGGCTCGTCCGCGGCTGTCCCACCGCCACCCCCTTCCAGAGCCACGCATGGCTGCACTCCTGGTGGCTGTCGTACGGGAAGGAGGGCCGCCTGCGGATCGTCCTCGTGCGGCGCGACGGGGAGCTGGTCGGCGCGGCCGCGCTGATGCTCGTCCACCGGCCGCTGCCGCTGCTGGTGCCGCTCGGCGGCAACATCACCGACTACTTCGACGTGCTGGTGGCCGCCGAACACGCCGGCCAGGTCGTCCCGGCGCTGGCCCGCGGGCTGCACCGGGCCGCCCGGCGCGCGGTCGTCGACCTGAGGGAGGTGCGCCCGGGGGCCGCCGCGGAAGGCGTGTACGAGCACTGGACCGGGGCCCGCAGCAAGCTCACCGACTCCACCTGCATGGAGCTGCCGACGCTTCCCTTCGAGGAGCTGGTCAAGCGGATGCCGGCCTCCGGGGGCCAGCGGGTGCGGGCCAAGCTCCGCAAGACCGACGCGGCCGGGATCGAGGAGCACGAGGTCACCGAGCAGGAGGTGCCGCGCGCCGTACGGACCCTGCTGCGGCTGCACGAGAAGCAGTGGCGCGGCCGCGGGGTGACCCCCGAGCACCTGAGGCCCCGGTTCGCCGAGCACCTGACCCGGGCCACCCGGCGGATGGTGCGGGCCGGGGAGGGGCGACTGACGGAGTTCCGCCTCGACGGCGAGGTGGTGGCGGCGAACGTGACGCTGCTGTCGGCCGGGCTGAGCGGCGGCTACCTGTACGGCGCCGACCCGGACCTGCGCACGCGCAAGGTGGACGTGGCGACGCTGCTGCTGCGCCACGAGACGGGCCGGGCGCTGGCCGACGGCCGCCCGGTGGTCAGCTTCCTGCGCGGCAATGAGCCGTACAAGAACCACTGGCGGCCCGAGACGGTCGTCAACCAGCGGTTCCTGCTGGCCACGACCGCGCTCGCGCCCCTGCTGCGGCTGCACGAGTCGCAGCTGGCGGGGCGCGGGCGGGCGGTGGACGCGCTGAGGGAGGCGCTGCCGGCCGCCAGGGACTGGCGGGCGCGGCTCAACGAACTGCGGGTGCGGTGACCCGGCCGGTCGGGCCGGCCGGGCCGGTCGGGCTAGAAGGGCCAGAAACCGAAGTTGTCCTTCCAGTCGACCTGGACGCAGACCGACTGTTTGCCGACCAGCTTGGAGAGCCACTCGCCGAAGTTGAGCGGCACGCACCACTGCTTGCTGTTGGTCGGAGGCTTCGGCGGCTGGGGCTGGGGCTGGGGCTTGGGCGGCACGGGCGTCGGGACGAGCGGGCTCGGCGCCGCGGGCGAGGGCGCCGGGCTCTCGGGCGCCGGGCCCACCGGGCTCGGGGCGACCGGGCTCGGGGCGACCGGGCTGGAGGCGACCGGGCTCGGGGCGACCGGGCTCGGGGCGACCGGGCTCGGCGCGACCGGCGTGGGGACCTCGGGCGTGGGGACTTGCGGCGTGGGGATCTCCGGGGTCGGGACCTGCGGGGTCGGGACCACGGGCGCGGGGACGAGCGGGCTGGGCACGAGCGGGCTCGGGGCGACCGGGCTCGGGGCGACCGGGCTCGGGATCTCCGGAGTGGGGACCTGCGGAGTGGGGACCTGGGGGGTCGGGACCTGCGGGGTCGGGATCTGCGGTGTCGGGACGACCGGGGTGGGAACCACGGGAGTGGGAACCACGGGGGTCGGGATCACGGGCGTCGGGATCACCGGGGTCGGGATCACCGGGCCGGGCTTCTCGGGCGTCAGAGCGTCTCGGAAGACCTTCGCCGAGTCCGGGTTCTGCTTGCACTGCCACACGCCGTGCGGGCAGTAGTCGGTGATGGTGTGGTAGAGCGGCTTGTGCTGCTCGATCCACTTCAGCATGCGGCGCACGTACTCCGGATTGTCCCCGCGCCGGAACAGCCCCCACTCCGGGTAGGAGATCCGCTTGCCGTGTGCTTTCGCGAAGTCGACGTGCTGCTGGAGTCCGTACGGCTGGGTGATCTGGTCGTCGAAGGTCCGGCCGGGAGCCTGGTCGTACGAATCCATCCCGATGATGTCGACCACGTCGTCGCCGGGGTAGCACTTGGTCCAGCCGATCGCGTCCGTGCCCCGGTTCGGGGCGAAATCGAACTTGAACTTCTGACCCGGCACCGACCGCATCGCGTTGACGGCGCGCTTCCAGTACGTCTTCCAGCCCTCCGGGTCCGGCCCGCAGCGGTGGGTGTAGGTGGTGCCGTTCATCTCCCAGCCGAGCACGATCACCGTGTCCGGGACGCCCAGCGCCACCAGCTTCTCGGCGAGCCTGCGGAAGTGCCGGTCGTACTGGCCCTCCGCGCCCGCCCGGATCAGCTGGGCCACCTGGTAGTCGGGCACCCGCTCCTCGTTCCGTGCCTGCATGGGCACGTTGAGGACGAACATCCGGTCGTCGTCGGCCCGCCGCCAGGCGGCCCAGTCCGCGAGGAACGACACGTTCCCCTCGATGCCCGCCCACTGGTCGCCGGGGAGATAGGTGTGCCCCACCCGGATCTCCTTGCCGCCCAGCCAGCGCGACAGGAGCGGGATGCGGGCCACTCCGGGCGGCCCGTAGTCGAGATAGGCGCCCATGGCGATGTCGGAGCCCTTGGGCCGGTCCTCCTCGGGTGCCGCGAGCGCGGCCCCGGTCGCAAGCAGTCCGGCCGTGACCGTACCGATGCAGGTGCTCGCCAGTCGGCGGCGTGGTCTGGGCATGGCGTCTCCCGAGCTTTCCTGAATCGGTGTGCTTACCAGAGACGTTAGACATCAGATCTGACGAATGGCCTGTTCGGTCACCGCCGCGTAGGCCATTCGCAGCTGCGCACCATCCCTGCTTGGTCCGACTAGGTGAAAGACACCGTTCCCATGCACGCGTTCACCAACCATGTGCCCGCCGTCCTGCTCCGGCTCGATCGCAATCCGTTCCACCACGGGACCCTTGGCGCCGTCAGATCCCTTGGCCGCAAGGGCGTGGAGGTCCATGCCGTCGTCGAGGACGGGGGAGGTCCCGTGGGGCGTTCGCGGTACCTGCGCACCGTGCACGCGGGACCTGACGGAGGGTTGGACCCGCAGGCGCCCGAGGCGCTGCTGGAGTGCCTGGCCGGGGTGTCCGAGCGGATCGGGCGGCCCGCCGTCCTCATCGCCATGGATGATCTGAGCGCCATCGCCGTGTCCCGGATCGCGACCGGTCTGACGGACCGTTTCCGGATCCCCCATCAGCCCGACAACCTGCCCGCCCGGGTGGCCGACAAGGGAGAGCTGTCCCGGCTCTGCGCGCGGTGGGACGTCCCGCACCCGGAGACCGTGATCCCGGCGAGCGGGGCGGAGGCGGCGGAGGCCGCGTGGAGCCTCGGACTGCCGGTGATCGCCAAGTGGACCCGGCCGTGGCTGCTGCCCGCCGGGGCCGAGGGCTTGCGGAGCACCCTGCTCGTGCACACCGTCGCCGAGGCGCGCCGCCTCCACGAACGCTCCGCCGAGGCCGGGAGCAGGCTGCTGCTCCAGCGGTTCCTGCCGGCCGGGCCGGACACCGACTGGTTCTTCCACGGGGCCTTCGCGCGCGGCGGACGCCCGCTGCTGGCCGGTTCGGGCCGCAAGGAGATGTCCTGGCCGGTGCGGACGGGGCTGACGGCCGTGGGCCGCTGGCTGCCGGACCCGGCGGTGGAGGAGGCGGGGCTGAAGCTCGCCGAACGCCTCGGCTACCAGGGGATCCTGGACCTGGACTTCCGCCGCGACGAGCGCGGCACCTTCCGGCTGGTGGACTTCAACCCCCGGCCGGGGGCGCAGTTCCGGCTGTTCACGGACGCGTCCGGGCTGGACGTCGTCCAGGCGATGTACCTGGACCTGACGGGGCAGCGGGTCCCGGAGCCGTCGGGCGGACCGGGCCGGTTGTTCGTCGCCGAGAACTACGCGCTGCTGTCGGTGCTGCGGGGCGGGTCGCTGCCGCGCCGCCTCCCGGCGGGCCCGAAGCCCTCCGCGGCCGAGGCGGCTCCGAGGGTGCCCCCCGTCCGGCCCGCCCCTCCCGTCCGGCCCGCCGTGGGCGCCCGGGTGGTCCCCGGCCGGCGGAGCGGGCCGGCGGTCGCCGGACAGCGGTCCGCGCCAGGGGCCGCGCCGGCGGTCCCTGCCCCCGCCCCTGCCCCCGCCCCTGCCCCGGCTCCCGCCGAGCCGACGGCGGGTACCGCGGGGCGGGGGCCCTCGCGGGTGCTGCCGCGGGGCGAGCGGGGGAGGGTCGAGGCGGCCTGGTTCGCGTCCGACGACCCGCTGCCGTTCCTGGCGATGCTGGCCGCCTTCCTCGGCCGGGGCGCCGGCAAGGGCGTGCGCGCCCTGCGCGGGGTACCCGCCCACGGCCGCCGGACCGCCCGCGCGGTGGTCCGCGCCCCCCGCCAGCGCGGCCGCGACCGGCCGGACACCGCGGGCGGTGGTACGGCCTCCCGTCCGGCCCCGCCGGAGGCCCCGGCGGAGCCCGACGAGCTGGTGACCCGTTGACCGTGGAGAGGGAAGGACGGCGGCCGTGACGCGGACGGACGATCTCGTGGTGATCGGCGCGGGCCCGTACGGGCTGTCGATCGCCGCGCACGCGGCGGGCGCCGGGCTCGGCGTGCGCGTGCTGGGGCGGCCCATGGCCTCCTGGCGCGACCACATGCCCGACGGCATGTACCTGAAGTCGGAGCCCTGGTCCTCCAGCCTGTCCGCACCGGACGGGCGGCACACCCTCGCCGACTACTGCGCCACGCGCGGAACGGCGGCGGAGCACGGCACTCCGCTGCCGATCGGCACGTTCAGCGCGTACGGGATGTGGTTCGCCCGCCACGCCGTGCCCGAGGTGGAGGAGGTGACCGTCACGGAAGTGACCCCGCACGGCGGCGGCTTCCGCGTCCACACCGCCGAGGGACCGCCGCTCCTCGCCCGTACGGTCGCCCTCGCGGTCGGGGTGATGCCCTTCGTCCACCACCCCCGGGCGCTGCGGGACCTGCCTCCCGCGCACTACTCGCACAGCAGCGGCCACCGCGGCCTGGCCCGCTTCGCGGGGAGCGAGGTCGCCGTGCTCGGCGCCGGACAGGCGGCCCTGGAGACCGCCGCCCTGCTGGCCGAGCAGGGCGCCCGGCCCTGCCTGGTGGCCCGGCGCGCCCGGCTGAACTGGAACACGCTGCCGCAGCCCCTGAGCCGGCCCCCGCTGCGCGCCCTGCGCGAACCGCACAGCGGGCTCGGCACCGGCTGGCGCAGCTGGGTGTGGTCGGAGCTGCCCTGGGCGGTGCACCGGCTGCCCGCCGCCACCCGGGAGCGGATCGCGGCGACCGCGCTGGGCCCGGCGGGCGCCTGGTGGCTGCGGGACCGCTTCGAGCGGCGCGTACCGGCCCTGCTCGGGCACCGGCTGCACCGGGCGACGGCGGTGGGCGACCGCACCCGGCTGGAGCTGACCTCCCGGTCCGGGGAGCCGCTGGTGCTGGACGCCTCGCACGTCATCGCGGCGACCGGCTTCACCCCTGACCTGGACCGGCTGGAGCTCCTCGACGCGGGGCTGCGGGCCGCGCTGGAGACCGTAGGGCAGAGCCGGACGCCGGAGCTGAGCGCCGGTTTCGAGTCCTCGTGGCCCGGACTGTTCTTCGCGGGGCTGCTGACGGCTCCCTCATTCGGCCCTTCCATGCGATTCGTGCACGGTGCGGGCTTCACGGCGGGGAGACTGGTGGGTGGAGTCCGCAGGCGCCTCGGCGCCCGGGGTCCGCTGCCGGGCTCCACCGGCGCCGCACGGACCGACCGCGCCACGGCCGGGCATCCGAAGACGTACCTGCGGTGAGAGCCGCGGTGAGAGGGGTCCGCGATGAGCGGGGAGCGAGCACAGGGCAGAGGCTGGGTACGGATCCCCGCCAGCCGGGGGGAACAGCCACCGTCGTCGGGCAGGACCGCAGGGTATGACCGTCCGTCCTACGCGACGAACGCCGGATACGACCGCGCCCCGTACGCGGCGCCCGCCCACCCCGCCCAGCCGCCGATCTACCTGTCCCTGGTCACGCGCTGGCGGGAGGCCGGGCGCACCCTTCCGGGGCATCCTGACGAGGAGTGGGAGCGGCTGATCTCGCAGCCGTGCTGGCCCGGCCGTTAGGTGGTGTGAGTCTCATGGCAGCGGCGGAGCGCGACAGCCCCGAGCAGCGCCGGCGGTCCCCCCTGACCGGACCGGGCGAGCGGCTCGCGCTGAACGGCATGGGCAGCTTCGAATGGGACCTCGGCGACGGGACCCTGGTCCTGGACGAGGCCGGGATGACCGTCTTCGACCTGGAGCCGGACGGGTTCGACGGCACGCCGGAGGGCCTCGGCGTACGGATCCCGCCCGAGGACGGCGTCCGGCTGGGCGAGACGGTGGTGGCCGTCCTGGACAGCGGCGGCGAGACGTACGGCGCGTACTTCACGGTGCACCGCCGGGACGGCCGCGACCAGTGGACGCACACCCAGGGCCGGGTGCTCCGGGACGCGGACGGGCGGGCCTACCGGATCGTGGGGATCGTCCGGGACGCCACGGCCGAGCTGGCCCAGGCGACGCAGTTGCGCAAGCTGGAGTCGGCGCGCGCCCAGCAGTCGACGATCGTGCAGCGGACCACGGACGCCCTGTCGCGGGCGGTGACGGTCGACGACGTCACGGCCGCGCTGACCGGGGCCGGCGCGCTGGAGCGGCTCGGCGCGGACGGCCTGGCCCTCGGCCTCGTCGAGGGCGGCACGATGAAGATGATCGCGATGAGCGGGGAGTCCCTGGAGATCCTCGGCGAGCGCAGCACGACCCGGATGGACGGCTCACTGCCGCTGTCGCAGACGGTCCTGACCCGCAAGGCGCGCTTCGTCACCTCCCTCGCCGCGCTCGGCGAGGAGTTCCCCCTGCTGCGGGACTACCTCGGCCGCATCCGGTACGACGCCGCCGCCTACCTGCCGCTGATCGCGCAGGCCCGGGCCATCGGCGGGCTGGTGCTCTTCTACCGGCGGCGCACCGATTTCAGCCCGGAGGAACGCAACCTGTGCCTGGGCCTCGCGGGCATCGTGGCGCAGTCGCTCCAGCGGGCGCTCCTGTTCGACCAGGAGCGGGAGTTCGCCACCGGCCTCCAGGCGGCGATGCTGCCGCGCCGGATCCCCGAGATCACGGGCGGGGAGATCGCCGTCCGCTACCACGCCGCGTGGAGCGGGCGGGAGGTCGGCGGCGACTGGTACGACGTGATCTCCCTGCCCCGCGACCGGGTCGGCATCGTGGTCGGCGACGTACAGGGCCACGACACGCACGCGGCCGCCATCATGGGCCAGCTCCGGATCGCGCTGCGGGCGTACGCGGGGGAGGGCCATTCGCCGTCCACCGTGCTGGCGCGGGCCTCGCGGTTCCTCGCCGAACTGGACACCGAGCGCTTCGCGACCTGCATGTACGCGCAGGTGGACCTGGAGTCGGGGAGCGTACGGGCGGTCCGCGCGGGCCACCTCGGCCCGCTGATCCGGCACACGGACGGGCGTACGGGCTGGCCCAACGTACGCGGCGGGCTGCCGTTGGGCGTGGCCACCCTCTTCGCGCAGGAGGAGTTCCCCGAGACCCGTCTCGACCTCGTCCCCGGGGAGACGCTGGTGCTCTGCACGGACGGCCTGGTGGAGGAGCCCGGCACCGCCATCACCCAGGGCATGGAGGCCCTCGCGCAGGCCGTGCGCAGCGGCCCGCAGGGGGCCGGGGCGCTCGCCGACCACCTCCTGGACCGGCTGTGGGAGCGCTGGGGCTCCGGTGATGACGTGGCCCTTCTGGTGCTGCGCCGGGCCCCCGACCCGGGCACCCACCGGGCGCCGCGCATCCACCAGTACGTCCACCAGGCCGACCCCGAGGGGCTTTCCGAGGCCCGCCACGCCCTGCGGCAGGCGCTGCGCGACTGGGGCATGCCCGAGATCGCCGACGACGTGGAGCTGGCGGCCGGGGAACTGCTGGTCAACGCCCTGCTGCACACGGACGGCGGAGCGGTGCTGACCATGGAGGTGCTGCCGGAGCCGGTCCGGCGGATCCGGCTGTGGGTCAAGGACCGCTCCAGCGTGTGGCCGCGCCGCCGCACCCCGGGCGAGGCCGCCACGACGGGGCGCGGCCTGCTGCTTGTGGACGCGCTGGCGACGCACTGGGGCGTGGAGTCCCGGGGCGACGGCAAGGCGGTGTGGTGCGAGTTCGACGCCGGGGGAAGCCCCCGGAGCGCGGGGTGACCGTCTGGTGACGCCGAGTTGTGGGGCGCCGGGGGCGGGGTGATGATGCGGCTATGGAACGGAAGTCTTCGGGTCGGACCGCGCCCGTACGCAGGCTCGGCAAGGGCGCCACGACGGGCATCCTCGCGCTGCTCCTGCTGGCGGCCGGGGTGCCGACGGTCGTGGACTGGACGACGGGGCGCCCGCACGCGGACCCCGGGTGCCAGTCGACGGCGTTCATGTCGATGACGGGCGTCGCGCCCGAGTGCCGGTAGCGGCGGCTACCGGAACGGTGGCGGCGGCTACCGGAACGGTGGCGGCGGCTACCGGAACGGTGGCGTACCCGGGCCGCTCAGCGGGACGGGTGCAGCTCGATGTCCCGGCGGTCCTCCGCGACGGTGCGCAGCGAGGTCGGGAGCAGGCCGCCCGAGCGGCGGATCTCCTGGAGGCGGACCTCGGCGGCGGCGGCGCCCGGGTGGACGTCGGGCGTCAGGCGCAGGGTGCCCGTGGCCTCCCAGCGGTGCACCTCGCCGTCGCAGTCGGCCTCGCCGCCGCCGAAGCCCAGCCTGGTGCCCTCCTGGAGGACGGTCGCGGCGATCTGAACCGTCCCCACGGGTGACGGCGGGGCGCAGCGGTAGGTCCCGGAAAGAGTGACGGTGCCGTCCCCGCCGATCCGCGCGTCCTCCTGTACGGAAATCTCATTACCGCCGTGGGCGGCGCTCGCGGTGGCGGTGAGAACGGTGGCGGCGGCCAGTGCGGAAAGGGCCGCCAGGGCCAGGCGGGGTCGGGAAACGCGCATGATTCCTCCAGGTGGACGCGGCTGTTGACGTGATGCGGATTCTGTCGGCGGGAATCCGCCGGAACGCATTGTGCTGGCATATGGGCGCCAACCCGCTCCGCACACTCGTGTCGGTGTGTGCAATTGCCCGCTCGGGCGCGTGAGACTGACCGGAATACATCCCCGAAGGGATTCCGCATGCGCCAGTCCGCCGTCCCCGCCCCGCTCGTTGCCGCCGCCCTGCTCCCGCTCCTCCTGTTCGGTGCCACGGCCTGCCAGAGCGCTCCCGAGGGCGCCGCGCTCGCGCCCGCCGCGGCGCCCGCCGTGCCGGTGGACGACGGGGCCCCGGGCGCGGAGGGGGAGCCGGGGGCCGGGGGGCCCGCGCGGCCCGCCGTGAAGGACGCCCGGGTGGGTGACTCCGTACGGGTGCGCGGACAGCAGGTCGGACGGCACCTCCAGGCGGTGCTGAACGCGTACGTGGACCCCGCGGTCAGCGTCGAGAAGAACTTCGCCCCGGCCGCGGGCAAGCGCTGGGTGGCCGCCTCGATGTCGTTCGTCAACGTCGGCGGGGACTCGTACGGGGCGCTCGGACGCATGTGGGCGCACGACAGCGCGGGGCAGCGCCACGCGGTGGTGCCCACCGGCGAGCTGACGACCGGCAAACCACTCGTCTTCGATTCCCTCGCGGTGGGTGAGCGGGCCGAGGGATGGGTGGTGTTCGAAATTCCGGAAAACGTCTCCATCGCGCGGCTCCAGTACCAGGACGCGAACACGCAGACGAATTCCGGAGGGGGTTTCTGGGCCGTATAGCCCGCCCGGGTGAAAGGCCGTGAAAGGGCCGGGCGCCGGACCACTAGGGTGCGGCGCATGACTTCTACTCAAGCCGAGATCGACCGGTCCCACCTCGGCACTCTTTCGGTGCTCGCCTGGATCGGCGACCCCTCCGACGGGCACGACATCCCCTACCTCCTCGCCTACACGCTCGGCGACGGCCCCGAGGGCCAGGAGGCCGGCGAGACGGCCGCGCGCGGGCTGCTCGAGGAGATCGGCCTGCCCATCGGCGACGTGGTCATGGACGGCACCCGCAACCCGCGCACCTTCGCGGTCCAGATCGTGCTGATGGCCGGCAACCAGGTCACGCTGACCCTTCCCGGGCTGAACGCCACCTGCACCGCTCCCGACGAGTGGGTCGCGGCGGCCAACGAGAGCGGCCAGGCCTACTTCCTCTTCGCCACGCGCGCCTGGCCCGAGGCGGTTCCGGGACGCCCGGTGACGGCGGAGGTCCTCCAGGCCTTCGCGGGCGACGAGGAAGTCCTCACCAGCAGCGCCCACTGCGTCCTCGCGGTGCAGACCCTCCAGGCCTGACGCCCGCGCCTGACGCCCGCGCCTGACGCCCGCGCCTGACGCCCGCGCCTGACGCCCGCGCCTGACGCCCGCGCCTGACGCCCGCGCCTGACGCCCGCGCCTGAAGTCCGCGCCTGAAGTCCGCGCCCGACTCCGGTGACGGGCCGCCGACCGCCGGGCCCCCAGCCTGCCCGGTGGCCGGTCCGGTTGCGGTCCCGGCCCCGGCCCCGGCCCCGGTCCCGGTCCCGGTCGGGGCCGTCGGGCTCAGGGCCGTTCGAAGGCGAACCTGAGCGAGCGGACCCGGTTGTCGAAGTTCGACCCCGCCAGGTCCGGCAGGCCCACCGCGCGCAGCCCGACCGGCCGGGTCAGCAGCTCGCGGAAGAGCGCCCGCATCTCCACCCGGGCCAGGTGCGCACCCAGGCAGAAGTGCGGGCCGCCGCCGCCGAAGCCCAGGTGCGGATTGGGCGAGCGGGTGATGTCGAAGGCGTCCGGGTCCGTGAAGACGCCCTCGTCGCGGTTGGCGGAGGCGTAGTACAGCACCACCTTGTCGCCCGGGCGGAACAGGTGCCCGTCCATGGTGTGTTCGGCGACGACCGTCCGGCGGAACTGGATGATCGGCGTCGAGTGGCGGATCATCTCGTCGACCGCGCCGTCCCCGTACGCCTCGAAGTCGGAGAGCAGCAGGTCCCGTTGCGCGGGGTGGTCGGTCAGCAGGGTCAGCCCGTGGGTGATCGCGTTGCGGGTGGTCTCCACCCCGGCGACCATCAAGAGGGAGAAGAAGGCGCCGAGTTGGCGGGCGCCGAGCGCCTGGCCGTCGACGTTCGCGCGGACCAGGGCCGAGATCAGGTCGTCGGTGGGGTTCTTGCGCCGCTCGCGGCCGATGCCCGCCACCATCCGCTGCATCCGGGCCAGCGCCCGCAGGCCGCGTCCGGGCATCCGCAACCGGGCGGCCAGGCCCCGTTCCACGCCGATGTGCTCGGAGGCGTGGTTGACGCGGTCGGCGATCTCCGCCCGGTAGCGCTCCGGGATGCCCATCATGTTGCAGATGACCTCCAGGGGCAGCCGGGAGGCCACCGCCGAGACGAACTCGTCCGGCCGCTCCTCCAGTACGTCGTCCACGATCCGGGCCGCCACCGCGTGGACATCCTCCTCGGCGGCCGCCAGCAGGCGGGGCGTGAAGGCCCGTTGGACGATCTTGCGGAGCTGGGCGTGGTCGGGGCCGTCCAGGTTGACCATCGAGTCCCCGAACAACGCGCGCACCCAGCGGGCCGGTTCCGGGGTGGTCACGCCGGGGGCGCTCGCGAACACCTTGGGCAGGCGGCTGGCCTCCTGCACCTGGGAGTGCCGTACGAGGGCCCAGTGCCCGCGCCCGGCCCCCTCGGGGACGAACACGGGGGCGCCGAGGGCGCGGAGGCGGGCGAAGGCCGCCAGGCGGTGCTCCGGGGGGAGCTGCCAGAAGCCGGGCTCGGCCAGTTCCCCTCCGGGGCCGGGGCCGGGGCCGGGGCCGGGGTCCGTTCCGGTGCCGTGTCGCTGAGCCGGGAGTGTCATGGCCGTGCCTCTTCCTGTCGCGCCGTTCCGCTGCGCTGGAGAACGCTCGCGGCGGCGCGGGGTGACGGCCCGGCCCGGTGCCGTTGCCGGGGCGGCGGACCCGGGGCCCGCAGGGCGGCCTCAGAGCACGACGTGGTCCGGGCGGCCGCCCCGGGTGGCCAGGGTCAGGCCGACGGCGATCGTGGCCGTCGCGGCGAGGCCCGCGTACAGGACGGCGTACGGGCCCGCCCAGGTGCAGGCCAGGATCACGAGGGCGGCGAGCGGCAGGGTCAGCTGCTGGGCGACGCCGCGCTTGAAGTAGCGGGAGTGCAGCAGCCACACCATCAGCAGGAAGAGCGCGGACGGGATGGTGACGGCGGCGTTCGCCGCGGCCTGGGAGATGTGCGCCTTGCCGACCGCGTGCTCGACGGCGACCTCGATGCCCGCCCCGATCGCCGCGCCCGAAGCGAAGATCAGCAGGTGGCCGTAGCCCCACGGGATGGCCTCGCGGTTGGAGGTCAGCCGCTGGTGCATCGGGACCGCGAAGTAGATCCACCAGGCGGCGAAGACGATCAGCAGGCCGCCCGCTGCGATGGGCAGCAGCTCGCCCAGGGCCTCGTGCTCGTCGAGCGCCGACTTCACCGCCACCGTGCTCGCGGCGATCGTCTCGCCCAGCACGATGATGGTGAACAGGCCGTACCGCTCCACGATGTGGTGCGCGTGCCACGGCGTCTGGTGGCCGCGCTCGGCCACCACCGGCACCAGCAGCTCGGCCGCGGCCACCACCAGGAACAGCCACCGCTTCAGGTCGCCGGGGGCGAACAGCAGCGCCACCCACCCCGCCTGGCAGACCATATCTTTCGGCTCTTCTCGGAAACGCCCACGTTTCGACCCCTCAAGTAGATGATCAGGCCCTCGGCCCCGTACTCGCTGCCTTCCTGGTGGCTTGCACGGGGCTTATTCATTTCTGGCGATTCGTCAGTTCTAGCGAGGCAGCAAGCTTGGTGGCGTCACAAGTCGGGCCCGCTCAGACAGGTCTCGCGCTGTGTGGTTCTTCAGGTAGGGGCGAATCCGGCTGTGCATGGCGGCAATGCTTCGGTCACACTGCCCGGACTGCACTAGCGGATATATGTCCAGGACCCTGCCCCACGTTTCACAAGCCGCTTCCAAGTGCCCGACTTCCAATTGCCGTTCGGCCAGCATGGACAGATAGCGGATGCTGGTCCGCCGGAATGCGCTCGGCCGTAGCCTGTCCGATTCCTTGAGCGAGGCAATGGAGCCAGCCACGTCGCCCAGTTCGTAGCGCACCTGTCCCACGTGATAGGCCAGTGAAGAAGGGTTGTAGGACCCGAATGTCTTGGACTGCGACTCGGCTTTCTCCATTGCCACTTCGGCCTCACCAATGTAACGCAGTGCCGTTCGGCTTTCGCCTTCTTGGGCTGCTGCATGCGCCTGCTGTCCGGCGAGGAATGCGCGCATCCTGGGGCCAGCCTGAGGGGAAGCGGCGGCAGCAGCGTCAGCAAGCCTTAGCGCTTCCGCACCGTGCCCCACGTCGACCGCCTGCACACTCATTCCCCGAAGGGTGGTGCAGAACGTCAGGTGATCCTCTGAGGCTCCGGCCAGTTCCAGTGCCCTGAGATAATAACCCTGGGCCGTTCCATGTACGCCCTCATCAACGGCCATGTAGCCCGTCAGGTAGCAAAGGTCAGACGCTGCCGCCATCATCGCTTTCCGAACACTCTCCGGAGCGTCAGCGCGCAGATAAGGGGCCACGGTGTTGACCATGTATGCGGCAGCCATGGGACGTGCTGTCCGGCCGCCGAATTGATCGTCAATGTCTGACAGTCGTTCCGTCATGGCGATGACCGACTGGACATCGGGCAGCCCTATGCGCTGAGTCTCGCCGCTTTGGGCGGCTTCCATTCGGCCGACCACGTCCGGCCAATTGGGCACGGTTAGGGCGACAGAGAACAGACCGACTCCGAGCACGCTCCGGCGCGACGGGTCCATATCTTGCCTCCCCAGGTCCAGCAGCCCTTCCACGGTACTGGGGAGCGCGCTGGACTCTTCGGCGGGAGGGGGCGGGAATCCCGCTTCGCTGTGCGTGATGGGGCGGCCGAGCTTTCGGGCCAGAGCTTCCAGGATCAGCGGGCGGACGGTCTCTTTGGGCATGTGCCCCTTGAGCCACTGGTGCACTGAGGGTTCGCGGTATTTGAGGGGTGTTCCCCGCTCGGTGCCCAGCTTGTTGACCTCTTGGGCGAACTGGCGCAGCGTCCAGCCGGTTTGCCGGTGCAGTCGGGCAAGCGATTCGTTGGGACTGGTCACCAGTCATCAACTCCCCACGTCTTCAAGCCGCTTAAAGCTCTTAAGTCCTGGCGCTGTTGCAACGGTACCCCTCTGCCGTGGTCACGCGGTTGCCTTCTGTGAGCAGCCGAACGAGCACGAGAGGTGCAGCCATGAGCAGCCCTGAGAGCGCACGTGAGCACCCCCGGGACTGGGAGGCGGGGGAAAACGGCGCTGGACGTCTCCACGGGCCGTGTGGGCCGCGTCATGGGCCACGTGGGACCCCGCTACCAACTTCGCCCGCTGAATGGTGGCCGGGAGTGGGAGGCCGACCCGGAGAGCCTGAAGGCCGCCTACCAGTCGGACGCCCTGAGTGCTGCTGTGGTCACCGCCAACACGAGCCAGCGGATAAGGGAGCGGATGTGAGAAGGCTCCTCAGGTTCACCCCGGAACAGCGCGCGGAGATCGACGCCGGATTGGTGCGGATCTTCGCGGAGCGGGAGGCCCAGGAGTGGGAGGCGGCCATATGGCGTGCGGCTCCCGTCCTTGTTCGACGTGCTGCGGAACAGCTCATCCAACACAAGGAGGCACAGCCATGACGGCAACCGCGAACGACCTTCGGACCGGCCGCGCGCTGGTCAGCTCGGATCTGTTCGACAGCATCGCCGAGTTCACCGTGACCCACTTCGGCTACGCCCCGACGGAGGCGGAGCAGGCAACGGATCAGGCCCTCGCGTTCCTCGCCACGGTCGGCACGGCCACGGTGAAGATGGTCCCGAGCGACGACGTGGACGGCGCGCTGCACTCGTTCATCCTGCACACCGCCGACTATCGCGAGTTCTGCGAGACGTACGCGGGCCGGTTCCTGGAACACAACCCGCGCCCGGGTGGTGGTGGCCGGGTCCTGGCCGAGGTGCAGGCGACGGCGCACGCGATCAAGAACAGCGGGTTCATGGTGCTGGATGCGCTGTGGACCGTGAACGGTGAGAACGCTGCGCAGTGCGACTCTGACTGTGGGCGCGATTACCGGGCCGCCTGACTGCCGGCCGAACCAGACAGGTGAAGAGGGGGCCGGTCGCCAACTACGGTGACCGGCCTCGCTGTTGGAAGGTGAAGCATGATTTTCGATGGCCCGTACAGCCCGCCGGACGGTGCGCTGCAACTCCTCAATCCGGGCCCCGCCGAACTGGTCCTCAACCGGCGCGGGTCGTCTGTCTGGAAGATGAAGACGGAGGTTGGTCCGTACGCGGTGAAGGTCGGCTACCCGAGTCGGACGCACGCATGGACCGCGCTTGCCCCTGCCCGTGAAGCCGCCGTTCTGCGACAGCTCACCCATGAGCGGATCTTCAGCGGGGAGTGGGAGCACGGGACGTGGGGCGCTCAGCCGTGGCGGCGTGGCGAGAGCCTCTATGACCGGTGGGCACCCTGCCGGGACGGGAAGGCTCAGCCGAACATCGGAGAGGCCCTGTCGTGCGCCGTGGCGCTGTCGGGACTGCACGGAATGGGATGGGTGCACGGGGATGTGCAGCCCGCGCATTTCCTCCTGGGTGAGGTGGGCGGCGCGTTCCTGATCGATCTTGCGCTGTCCAGCGGAGGGCGAATTCCCCGCGCCTATGACTTCCCGTACCGGGGCTGTCTCGTCCACTACGAAGCGCCGGAAGTCTCGGGCAGCGTGTTGGAGTCGGGCACAGCGACGCCGACACAGGAAGCTGACGTGTACGCACTGGGAGCGGCACTGTTCATCAGCGCGACGGGATGGCGGCACGTCGCCTACCCGGACGATGCTTCCCGGGAGGTTCAGCGGCAAGCCATCGTGGCGGGCCCTCACCGCCCCGTGAACGTCCCCGGAGCGCTGGGTGGTCTCATCCCTCACATGCTGACCCGTTCGCCCGCTGACCGGCCTACAAGTGCCGAGGTCTGCGAGAGGCTGAGCGCGGCTCTGTAGGGCTCAGCCTGGCCCCGTTTGTGTGCTTCCTCATGGCGCATGGGCGGGGCTTCCTGCTGTGCCGATGGTCCCCGGACCAGGGGAGACGCTAGGCTCAGATCAACCTGTTGCACCGTTAGGCCACGCCCACCACACGCCGAAGAAGACGAAGAAGTAGCCGATCACCCCGGTCAGGGGGTGACCCTCGGCCACCGCGTGCACCAGCCGGGCACCGCACTGGGCGATCGCGACGACGAAGCAGAGGTCGAAGAACAGCTCCAGCGGGGTCGCCGTGCGGTGCCCCTCGTCGGGACTGCGGGCGATCATGGGTGAGTAGGCCATGCCGGCCAGCAGACCAGGAGGGCCGCCGTCAGCAGGCCAGGCGCGCTGCCTGGACCGCCGCGGTGCCCCGCGCGGAGGCCTCGTACCGTTCCAGCACCAGCCGGGCCACGCGCGGGTGGTCGGCCGGCGGCTCCGACACCGTCCACGCGCCGCAGCCCGCCAGCGCCTGCGTGAACCGGCCCGGGGCCGGCAGGTGCGCCGCCACCGCGATCCGGCGGTGCCCGGCCGCCCGGAGCGCGGCCGGCGCCTCGGGTACGGCCGCCCCGCCGACGTCAGGTACGCCGGGACCACCGGCACCGGAGCCGGGCCGCCGTCGTCCGCGAGCAGCCCCGCGAGCCGCGCCGCGCACAGGGCTGTACCGGAGGTGCCGCGGATGCGGTGGGTCCTTTTGACTTCAGGAAGTGCAATGAGTACCGCCACCAAGGAAGGGCAGAGGTCGCTCGCCGATCCGGCGCAGTACTCGTGGCCTTCGTGGTCTGGCAGGTCTGGAGCATCACGGCGACCAGCCTCAAGGACGTCGGCTTCGGCTTCTCGCAGTCCCAGCTGTTCTGGCTGACGGCGGTGCCCGGCATCACCGGCGGCACCGCGCGGATCCTCTACACGTTCATCGGCCCGATGATCGGCCAGCGGCGCTTCACCGCGGTTTCGACGCTCGTGCTGATCGTCCCGCTGCTGTGGCTGGGCTTCGCGGTGCAGAACCCGGACACCCCGTACAGCACCATGATCGCGATCGCCGCCCTGTGCGGCATCGGCGGCGCCAACTTCTCCTCCTCGCTGGCGAACATCGGCTTCTTCTACCCGAAGCAGGAGAAGGGCAACGCGACCGGCATCAACGGCGGCCTGGGCAACCTCGGCGTCTCGGTCGTCCAGCTCCTCACCCCGATCCTGATCACGTCCTCGGTCCTCGCGATCGGCGCGGGCCAGAAGAAGGCGGACGGCTCGGAGATCTACCTCCAGAACGCCGCCTTCGTGTGGGTGCCGGTCCTGATCGTGCTGGCGGCCGTCGCGTGGTTCGGGCAGAACGACCTGAAGGTGGCCTCCACGCCCTTCAGCCAGCAGAAGATCATCTTCAAGCGCAAGCACAACTGGGTGATGACCTGGCTCTACGTCGGCACCTTCGGCTCCTTCATCGGCTTCGCGGCGGCGCTCCCGCTGCTGATCAAGACCACCTTCCCGGCGTACCCGGTGGCCACCTACGCCTGGATGGGCCCGGCGCTGGGCGCGCTGGCCCGCTGGGCGGGCGGCTGGATCGCCGACAAGCTGGGCGGCGCCCTGGTGACGATCCTGTCCTTCGTGGGCATGGCCGCGTCGATCATCGGCGTGATCACCTTCCTGCCGGCCGGCTCGGACCAGGGCTCGTTCTACGGCTTCTTCTTCTGTTTCCTGTCGGCCTTCTTCTTCTCGGGCATCGGCAACGGCTCGACCTTCCGGCAGATCCCCGTCATCTTCCGCGGCCAGCACCTGAAGGGCCTGACGGAGGGCACCCCGGAGTACGCCTCCGCGCTGAAGCAGGCGGAGATCGAGTCGGGCGCGGTGACCGGTTTCACGGCCGCCATCGCCGCCTACGGCTTCTTCTTCATCCCGGCGATGTTCGCGAACTTCGCCGTGACGAGCGCGATGTGGGGCTTCGTGGCCTTCTACGCCTCGTGCGTGGTGGTGGCCTGGTGGTTCTACGCCCGCAAGGGCGCGGAAGCCCCCAGCTGACCGGGACCGGGGGAGGGTGCGGCCGTACCCTGGAGGCATGAGCCCCGCCCCCGCCTCCGACCCGCCGTCCCCGCAGCCGTCCCCGCAGCCGTCTCCGCGGTCGGCCGAGCCGTCGCCGACCGGAGGGAAGCCCCGGCCGAAGCCCCGGCTGGTCTTCGACGATCCGCTGGACCAGCAGTCCTCGGACGACACCGACCGCGGCTGGGGCGAGCGGCCGCCCGCCGGCGGAAGCACGGCCGACCTGGCCCGCTTCCTCGACGAGAAGCCCCCGCACCACGTCTGAGCCGCCGGACCGGCCCGTACGCCTAGAACGCGTCGCGCGACCCCGTGGGACCCGTACCCGTCGGACCTGACCCCGTCGTCCCCGCGCCGTCGCCGTTGGCGCCGCGCTGGGCGACCAGGGTGTCCCGGATCTCCTTGAGGACCTCCAGCTCGGTGATCTCCATGGTCTCCTTGACGCCTTCCTTGGCCTTGCGGCGCGCCTCCACCTTGGCGAGGTACTTCGCCATCGGCAGCACCATCAGGAAGTAGACGACGGCCGCGGTGATCACGAAGGTGAGCGCCGCGTTGAGGACCGAGCCCCAGAGGATCTCGACACCCGTGGGCTGCCCCTTCCCGTCGATGCCGCACGGGTCCTTGATGCACGACTTGTAGACATCGAGGTTCTTGGTCCCGATGGCGCCCACCAGCGGTCCGATGATCCCCTTGACGATGGAGTTCACGATGTTCGTGAACGCCGCGCCGATGACCACGGCGACCGCCAGGTCGACCACGTTGCCGCGCATCAGGAAGGCCTTGAAGCCCGCCAGGACGCTCTCCTTCTTCTTCTCGCTCACCACTGAGCCCTTCTTCATATGTGCCGATTTCGGAGCCAACGGTTCCGAAAACTACGGCAGTCCGGGCCCGGCGTGTCCAATCGGGGCGCAGCTCGAGGTGACTTGACTGTGCGCGTGTGCGATTCAGCACAACGTCACCGCCAGCCGCGCCGTCGTGCCCGCACCCACGAGTACCCGCGCCGTGTCCCGGGGCACGGCCAGGACCACCAGCGCACCGCCGTCCCCAACACCTTCCTCAGGACGCGGGACTTCGGCGACCCGTGCCCCCGCGGCCACCACCCTCGGCGGTCCCGCGCGCTCCGCCGCGACCACGTCGACCCGGTCTCCGGGCCGCAACAGCCGTACGGTCGCGGCGTCCGCGATGCGCACCGGCGCCGACACCAGCCGGACAGCGGCCGGGGGCGGCTTTACCACCGGTGGCGCGGCCCCGCGCGAGGCCCGCGCCTCCGTGCCGCCCACCGCCAGGGCCGCCGCGAGGACGGCCATCCCGGCCGCGGCCGCCCGCCGCCGGCGCCGCACGGCCCGGCGCAGCCGGTACCCGCCCCGCCCCACCCGGAGCGGTGGGAAGGCCGGAACCCGGCGCGCGGGGGGACACGTGGAGGGACAGGCCGGCGCCACGACGAGCCCCGGAGGGGCGGGCAGCGCCGCGTGCGTCGCGAAGGCCGAAGCGGCCGGCGGAACGTAAGACGCCGACGAAACGAGAGGCGCCGGCGAAACAGAAGAAGCAGAAGACGTACGGGACATGACGACCACCGCCGAGCTGAGTGGGTTGCGGGGTCCGGACACGACGTCCGGACCACCCCCACGATCCGGCCTCCCGCCGCCTCCCGCTCCGGCCTGTGGACGACCCCCAGCCTGTGGACAACCCAGTCACCCCCACGGATTACCCCGCCTCTGCGCCCGCACCACCCGCCGCGGGCGGCGTCACCGCCCGCCCGGGATCCGGCAGTCCTCCGCGAAGCCCTGGCTGGTCAGGCCGAAGGCGCTGTTGACGCGCGAGCGCCAGTTCTCCAGGGCGACCATCGCCGTGAGCTCGACGAACGCGGGCTCCCCGAGCCGTGCGATCAGGTCCGCGGCCAGCTCGTCGGTGACCGTCGGCCCGGTCTCCGTGACGGCCTCGGCGTACTCCATGACCAGCAGCTCCAGCCCGGTGAACACCTCCGGGGCCTCCCGCCACCGCGGCACGCCCTCGATCTTCTCCCGCGACAGCCCCAGCTTCCGGCCTTCCCAGTAGCCGAAGTCCACGCACCACGAGCAGTTGATCAGGGCCGCGGCCGCCATCACCGCGAGGTGCTTGAGCCCGGAGTCGAGGGCGTTCCACTTCGCCGCCCGCCGTTCCAGGCCGACGTACGTCGACAGCACGCGCGCGTGGTGCCCGTACGCCAGGCCCGGGTCGAGGACCTTGCCGTAGGTGCGGCGGGAGTACCAGGCGCCGAGGCGCGTGAGGAGGGAGTCGGGCGGGGTGAGCGAGATACGGGGCATGGCGGTCGCCTCCTGAGCGGACGGACGGACGGTCCCGATGGGCCTTCACCCACTGGGACCGGACGGCCCCGCGGAATGTGACACCCTCCGCGAAAACGTTTCCGCACGCCCCGCCCGCCGGCACGTCCGCCGCCCGCGCCCGACCGTCCCCCGCCCCGCACCGCCCCCTCTCAGGGCTACGGCGCTGCGGGCTACGGCGCTACGGGGGCCACGGCGCTACGGCAGCTCGATCCCCAGATCCCAGCCGTCGTGCGCGTGCGTGCACAGGCAGTCCCTCGACTCCGTCGCCGGCAGGGCCGCCACCGCGTCGAAGAGGACCTCGCGCAGTCGCCCGACGTTCGCGCCGAACACCTTCAGGACCTCGGTGTGGGACACGCCCTCACCCGTCTCGGCTCCCGCGTCCAGGTCCGTGACCAGTGCCATGGAGGTGTAGCAGAGTCCCAGCTCCCGGGCGAGGACCGCCTCCGGGTGCCCCGTCATGCCGACCACCGACCAGCCGGCCGCCGCGTGCCACCGGGACTCGGCGCGGGTGGAGAAGCGGGGCCCCTCGACGACGACCATGGTGCCGCCGTCCACCGGCTCCCAGTCGCGCCCCCGGGCGGCCGCGAGGGCGACCGAGCGGCCGACCGGACAGTACGGGTCGGCGAAGGTGGTGTGGACGACGTTCGGCACGCTGCCGTCGGGCAGCGGCTCCCCGTCGAAGAAGGTCTGCGCCCGGGCCTTCGTACGGTCGACCAGCTGGTCGGGAACGAGCAGCGTGCCGGGGCCGTACTCGGCCCGCAGGCCGCCGACCGCGCACGGGCCGAGCACCTGGCGCACACCGACCGAGCGCAGCGCCCACAGGTTGGCCCGGTAGTTGATCCTGTGCGGCGGAACGGTGTGACCGCTGCCGTGCCGGGGGAGGAAGGCCACCTGGCGGCCGGCCAGCTCACCGACGTACAGGGAGTCGCTGGGGGGACCGTACGGGGTCTCCACCCGGACCTCGGAGACGTCCTCCAGGAAGGAGTAGAAGCCCGAGCCGCCGATGACACCGATCTCTGCGTTCACCATGGAGTCACCCTAACCGGGCATGCGGAAGACCCCGCTGCCCGGTGGGGCGGCGGGGTCTCGCGACAGCGGTCAGGCAGCCGAGGTGGAGCTGCTGCTCGAGCTCGACGACGTCGTGGAGGACGAAGCGGCGGGAGCGGGCGCGGCGGTCGACGTCGTGGACGACGAGGTCGAGGCCGGCTTCGAGGCGGGTGTGCTGCTCGACGAAGAGCCGCGACTGTCGTTCCGGTAGAAACCGGAGCCCTTGAAGACGATGCCGACCGCGGAGAACACCTTCTTCAGGCGTCCGTCACAGCTCGGGCACACGGTCAGCGCGTCATCGGTGAACTTCTGCACGGCCTCAAGGCCCTCACCGCACTCGGTGCACTGGTACTGGTAGGTCGGCACGAATTTCCTCCTGGCACTCTGACTCAATGAGTGCTAACGACGCTCCATGGTGACGTATTCCGGCCGATCAGTCCACCGTCACCGGCACGCGGTGACCGATCCCACGCTCGTTCACCCGGTTCCGGGCGGCCGGCGGGCGCGTGGACGACGCCGTGTTCGACGACGCCGTGTGTGACGGCGCCGCGCTCGGTGACCCCGCGCTCGGTGACCCCGCGCTCGGTGACCCCGCGTCCGAGGACGAGCTCACGATCCGGCTCGGCGCCTTGGGTGCCAGCTTGCCCCGCAGGGACAGCAGGACGACCAGCGCGAGCGCGGTGGCGGCCATCGGCACCAGGAACCCGGCGGTCGAGCCGTAGGCGTCGGTCAGCCGGCCCGCGACGGTGACCGCTGCGGCCTGGCCCAGGGCGACCGCACCGGTCAGCGCGGTGAACGCCTCGGTCCGGGAGGAGGCCGGGACCAGCTGCTCGATCATGGTGTAGCCGGTGATCAGGGCGGGGGCGATGCACAGGCCGACGACCAGGCCGAGCGCGCCCAGCAGGATCACGGAGTTCGCGGCCCACAGGACGGACGCGGCGGCGGTGAGGCCGACGTAGCCGAGGATCAGCCGGCGGCGCGGGCCGATCTTCCAGGCGATCGTGCCGCAGGCGATGCCCGCGATCATGTTGCCGCCGGCGAAGACGCCGTACAGCAGGCCGTTGGCGCCCGGGTTGCCCATCTCGTTGGAGAACGCGGCGAGCGAGATCAGCATGCCGCCGAAGACGGCGCCGATCCCCACGAAGGCGATGACCAGGACGCGCAGACCGGGGATGGACAGGGCGGAAGCGTGCTTCTCGCCGCCCGCGAGCCGCGGTGCGGGCTTGGGCTGGGTGCCGCGCTGGGCGGCGAACAGCAGGCCGCCGAGCAGCGTCAGGGACGCCTCGGCGATCAGGCCGGCGGAGGGGTGGATCGTGGTGCACAGGAAGGTCGCGAGCACCGGGCCGACGACGAAGGTCAGCTCGTCGGTGACGGACTCGAACGCGGCCGCGGTCGGCACCAGCGGCGAGCCCTCCAGCTTGGCGGCCCAGCGGGCCCGGACCATCGGCCCGACCTGCGGTACGGAGGCACCGGCCGGTACGGCGGCCAGCGCGAGCGCCCACATAGGCGCGCCCAGCAGCGCGAGCGCGGTCAGGGCGCCGATGGCGGCGGCGTGCGCGAAGACGACGGGGACCAGGACGGCGCTCTGGCCTCGGCGGTCGACGAGCTTGCCCATCTGGGGGGCGAAGAGGGCCATGGACACACCGGTGACGGTGGCGACGATGCCGGCGTCCCCGTACGAGCCGGTGGTGTGCTGGACCAGCAGGACGATGCCGATGATCAGCATGGCGAAGGGCTGGCGGGCTGCGAAGCCGGGGAGCAGGAAGCCGAGGGCGCCGGGTGTGCGCAGGAGCTGTCCGTAACCGGGGCGGGCGGACGTGTCGGTCGTGACCGCGGATGTCACGGCCTGGCCTTTCCGCTGCCTGGTAGAACTCCCCGTCTGCGGACGATGCGCCGCCTCGTGAGCGACCGCACCCGTACATGTGGGAGCCCCGAGAGCTGTCCTCTTGCGCAATACCGAGTGATACCTGGGCGCCCACTGCGGGGGGTGCCACGGCCGCTTTGCGGTCGCGCCAGCTCTGCGTCAGGCAGAGTTGGTTCGATGTGGTGTGCCTTCATCGTACAGGGAATGTAACTACCCCGCCCTGTGATTCCGGCGACAGGGCAGGTCTTCACCTGCGATTAACGGAAACTTCGCCCGTGGGAGCCCCTGAAACACGGGCAAAACAGCCCACACACCCCCGGAATTGGCGAATTAGAACGCCGCTCTAATTCAAACTCGTACGAAGATCCATCGGATTCCGGACACCGAACGCCGTCTTCCGGACACCGTCCGCCTTCAGGACCGCGCCCCGCCGTTCGTCCCGAGCCAGCCCGCCAGCTTGCCGCCCTTGGCCACCGCCCGCAGCCGCGCCTCGGCCGCGTCCCGTACCGGATCCGTGGCCACCACCAGCAGCTCGTCCCCGCGCCGCAGCACCGTGGACGGCGCCGGTACGAAGCTCTTCGCGTCCCGGACCACCAGCGTCACCGACGCCCCGGGCGGCAGCCGCAGCTCGCTCACCTCGACGCCGTGCATCCGCGAGGCCGGCGGGATCGCGAAGGAGAGCAGGTGCCCGCGCAGCTTCTCCAGCGGCGCCGACTCGATGCCGAGGTCGGAGGCGGCCTCGTCGCTGTCGCCGAGCTCCAGCTTGCGCGCCAGCCACGGCAGGGTCGGCCCCTGCACCAGGGTGTAGACGACGACCAGCACGAAGACGATGTTGAAGACGCGGTCGCTGCCCTCGATCCCGGACACCATGGGGATGGTCGCCAGGATGATGGGGACCGCGCCGCGCAGGCCGGCCCACGACATCAGGGCCTGCTCCTGCCAGGGCACCCGGAAGGGCAGCAGGCTGACGAAGACCTCCAGCGGCCGCGCCACCATCGTGAGCACCAACCCGATGATCACGGCGGGCCAGAAGTCGTGGACCAGCTCGTGCGGGGTGACCAGCAGGCCCAGCAGGACGAACATGCCGATCTGGGCGATCCAGCCGAGCCCGTCCGCGAAACCGCGGGTGGCCGGCCAGTGCGGGAGCTTCGCGTTGCCCAGCACCATGGCCGCCAGGTAGACGGCGAGGAAGCCGGAGCCGTGCGCCATCGCGCCGGCCGCGTACGCCGCGACCGCGATGGCCATCACGGCGATCGGGTACAGGCCGGAGGCGGGCAGGGCCACGTGCCGCAGTCCGTACGCGCCCATGAAGCCGACCGCCAGGCCGATGGCCGCGCCGATCGTCAGCTCCAGCGCGATCTTGCCGATGAGGACGTACCAGTCGTCCACGGGGCCGACGGTCGCGAACGCCACCACCAGGATCACCACGGGGGCGTCGTTGAAGCCGGACTCGGCCTCCAGGACGCCGGTGATCCGCGACGGCAGCGGGACCTTGCGCAGGACCGAGAAGACGGCCGCCGCGTCGGTCGAGGAGACGACCGCGCCGATCAGCAGGGCCTGGCGCCATTCGAGCCCGACGAGGTAGTGCGCCGCGGCCGCGGTCACGCCCACGCTGACCGCGACACCCACCAGCGACAACACGATCGCTGCCGGCAGGGCGGGTTTGATCTCTTTCCACTTGGTGCCCAGACCGCCCTCGGCGAGGATCACGACCAGCGCGGCATAGCCGATGACCTGGGTCAGCTCGGCGTTGTCGAAGACGACGTTGCCGATGCCGTCCTGGCCTATCGCGATGCCTATGCCGAGGTAGATGAGCAGGCTGGGAAGGCCGCTCCGCGAGGAGACGCGCACCGCCGCGACGGCGATGAGCAGCACGAGCGAGCAGACCAGCAGCAGCTCATTGAGATCGTGGACAGTCAGCGGGCGGCCCTTTCCTCGAAGCGCGCGGCGGATGGATACTCCCGAGGCGCGTCGGCAAGTACTTCGTTACCTTACCTAATCTTTGACACTCTCTTGACGTGATACCCACATTGTGAAACGCCCGTCCGCCCCTGTCCTCGGCAGCCCGACCCCTGGCGGATCAACGAGTCGGGTCCTGCGCCTATGGTTGCTCCCAGCACTCCCAGGACCACCCTGCCCCTCTAAGGACAGCGATGCCCGCCAACGAATCCGCTCCTCCCGCCAAGAAGAAGGGGCGACGCGCCCGTCTGATCGTGCTCGTTCTGGTCCTGGCTCTCTTCGCGGGCCTCGGCTACGGGGCGTACTGGGGCGTGGACAGCGTGCGCGCCTCCTTCCCCCAGACCACCGGCTCCCTAGACGTGCCCGGCCTGTCCGGGACCGTGGACGTCAAACGCGATGCCCACGGCATTCCCCAGCTCTACGCGGACAGCGACTCGGACCTCTTCCGCGCGCAGGGCTTCGTCCACGCGCAGGACCGGTTCTGGGAGATGGACGTACGCCGTCACATGACCTCCGGCCGGCTGTCGGAGATGTTCGGCTCCGGCCAGGTCGAGACCGACGCCTTCCTGCGCACGCTCGGCTGGCGCCAGGTCGCGCAGGCCGAGTACGACAGCAAGCTCTCGGAAGAGGCGAAGAAGAACCTCCAGGCCTACGCCGACGGGGTCAACGCTTATCTGAAGGGGAAGTCCGGCAAGGACCTCTCCGTCGAGCACGCGGCCCTGCGGCTCAGCGGCGACTACCAGCCCGAGCAGTGGACGCCGGTCGACTCGGTGGCCTGGCTCAAGGCGATGGCCTGGGACCTGCGCGGCAACATGCAGGACGAGATCGACCGCGCGCTGATGTCCGGCAAGCTCACGCAGGCGCAGATCGACGAGCTCTACCCGCCGTACCCCTTCGGCCGGAACAAGCCGATCGTCGAGGGCGGCAAGACCGACAATGGCAAGTACACCCCCCAGGGCTCCGGCGGCTCCGGCTCCGGCGGCGGTTCCGGTTCCAGCGGCTCGGGCTCCGGCTCCGGCAGCGCCAACGGCTCGCAGGCCTCCACGGCCCCGGCCGCCGGTACGGGCACGGGTACGGCCACGGGCACGGCCACCGGCCTCGCCGGCAACGCCGCCGCCCAGGGCGCGACCGTCGGCCTGAACACCCAGCTGACCGCCCTCGCCAAGACCCTGGACGAGATCCCCGCGATCCTCGGCCCCAACGGCAGCGGCATCGGCTCGAACTCCTGGGTCATCTCGGGCGCGCACACGACCACCGGCAAGCCGCTGCTCGCGAACGACCCGCACCTGTCCCCGCAGCTGCCCTCGGTCTGGTACCAGATGGGCCTGCACTGCCGTACGGCCTCGGCCCAGTGCCAGTACGACGTGGCCGGCTACACCTTCTCGGGCATGCCCGGCGTGGTCATCGGCCACAACGGGGACATCGCCTGGGGCATGACCAACCTCGGCGCGGACGTCACCGACCTCTACCTGGAGCAGGTCAGGCCCGAGGGCTACGTCTACGACAACAAGGTGCTCCCCTTCACCACCCGCGAAGAGGTCATCAAGGTTGCCGGCGGCGCCAGCAAGAAGATCACCGTCCGCACCACCAACAACGGACCGCTGATCTCCGACCGCAGCGACGAGCTCGGCACGGTCGGCGCCCGCGCCCCAGTCGCCAGCTCCGCCCCGGACCGCGGCAACGGCTACGCCGTCGCCCTGCGCTGGACCGCGCTGGATCCGGGCAAGTCGATGGACGCCGTCTTCAAGCTGAACAAGGCCAAGGACTTCGCGGCCTTCCGGCAGGCGGCCGCCGACTTCGAGGTCCCCTCGCAGAACCTGATCTACGCGGACAACAAGGGCAACATCGGCTACCAGGCCCCGGGCCGGATCCCGGTCCGCGGCCAGGGAGACGGCCGCATGCCCGCCCCCGGCTGGGACTCCAAGTACGCCTGGAAGGGCGGCAAGGACGGCGGCACCGGCTACATCCCGCAGGGCGAGCTGCCCTGGGACTACAACCCGTCCCGCGGCTACATCGTCACCGCCAACCAGGCCGTCGTGGAGTCCGGCACCGGCGCGGGCAAGTACCCGAACCTGCTGACCACCGACTGGGGCTACGGCGCCCGCAGCCAGCGGATCAACGACCTCATCGAGGCGAAGATCAAGGACAGCGGGAAGATCTCCACCGATGACATGCGCACCATGCAGATGGACAACAGCAGCGAGATCGCCGCGCTGCTGACCCCGATGCTCGCCAAGATCGAGGTGTCCGACCCGGACGTGCGCTCCGCGCAGAAGCTCCTGGAAGGCTGGAACTACACCCAGGAGCCCGACTCGGCGGCCGCCGCCTACTTCAACGCGGTCTGGCGCAACATCCTCAAGCTGTCCTTCGGCGACAAGATGCCGAAGGAGCTGCGCATCGAGGGCAGCTGCATGAACGTGCGCGGCAACGGCACCGGCCCGGCCGACGACCTGGCCGAGACGGTCCGCGAGTGCGGCGCCCGGGACGCCGACTCGGCGCAGCCCGACGGCGGCGACCGCTGGTTCGAGGTGGTCCGCCGCCTGGTGAAGGAGGAGAAGTCGCCGTGGTGGACGGCGCCCGCGACCCGCAGGGAGCCGGCGGCCACCAACCGTGACGAGATCTTCGCGCGCGCCATGGAGGACGCCCGCTGGGAGCTGACCGCCAAGCTCGGCAAGGACCAGTCCACCTGGACCTGGGGCCGGCTGCACCAGCTGACGCTGAAGAACCAGACGATCGGCACCGAGGGCCCCGGCTTCATGCAGTGGCTCCTCAACCGCGGCCCGTGGAACCTGGGCGGCGGCGAGGCCACGGTCAACGCGACCGGCTGGAACGCCTCCGGAGGCTACGGGGTCACCTGGGTGCCGTCGATGCGGATGGTCGTGAACCTCAACGACCTGGACAAGTCCCGCTGGATCAACCTGACCGGCGCCTCGGGACACGCGTACAGCGGCAACTACACCGACCAGACGACGATGTGGGCCAAGGGCGAGCTGCTGGAGTGGCCCTTCGGCAAGGACGCCGTCGACAAGGCGACGGTGGACACCCTGACCCTGAAGCCCGCGGGCTCCTAGGGGGTCCGGCGGTCACGAGCCGAAACGGCGCACCCCCGACGGGGTGGCGACCGCCTGTACGGGGTGGTCGTGCGGTTCCTCCGGGACCCGCGCGACCACCTCGTCGTCGTAGAGGAGCACGACCAGCGCAGGGTCGGCCCCGGCGCGCTCCAGCCGCTCCAGCACCCGGTCGTACGAGCCCCCGCCGCGGCCGAGCCGCATGCCGCGCCGGTCCACCGCCAGTCCGGGGAGCAGCACGGCGTCCGCCCCGGTGACGGCCTGCGGCCCGAGCCGCGGCCCGGTCGGCTCCAGCAGCCGCATCTTCCCGGGGTGCGCGGCCCCGGCGAGGGTGCCGGGGCCCCCGTACGCGCCCCAGTCGAGGTCGTTGTCGGCCAGCAGGACGGGCAGCAGCACCCGCTTGCCGGCCGCGCGCAGGGCGTCGAGCAGCTCGCGGGTCCCGGGCTCGGCGCCGACGGAGACGTACGCCGCGACCGTGCGGGCACCGGCCAGTTCGGGCAGGGCGAGGGCGGAGCGGGCGAGCGCGCGGGCCGCGGCGGCGCGGTCGTCGGGGGACAAGGCCCGGCGGGCGGCGAGGAGTTCTCGGCGCAGCTCCGCCTTCGCGGTGGGGGAGGGCGGGTTCTCGGTCACTACTGACTCAAATATCCTTGTGAAGATGGACATATGTAATGATATTGGGCGCGATCCGGCCGCACGTTCGGCTGGACCCACTATCGTTCCGTCCATGACTATGTTGCACCCCGTGATCAAAAAGGCCGTCATCCCGGCTGCGGGCCTGGGTACTCGGTTCCTCCCGGCGACCAAGGCCACTCCGAAGGAAATGCTCCCGGTCGTGGACAAGCCGGCCATCCAGTACGTGGTCGAGGAGGCAGTCTCGGCCGGGCTGGACGACGTACTCATGATCACAGGGCGTAACAAGCGCGCGCTGGAAGACCACTTCGACCGGAACTACGAGCTGGAATCGGCCCTCATCGCCAAGGGCGACGACGACCGGCTCAAGAAGGTCCAGGAGTCCAGCGACCTGGCCACGATGCACTACGTCCGCCAGGGCGACCCGCGCGGCCTCGGCCACGCCGTCCTCTGCGCCGAGCCGCACGTCGGCCGCGAGCCCTTCGCGGTCCTGCTCGGCGACGACCTCATCGACCCGCGCGACCCGCTCCTGCGTCAGATGGCCGACATTTACGCCCGCACCGGCGGCACCGTCGTCGCGCTCATGGAGGTCGACCCGGCCAGCGTCCACCTCTACGGCTGCGCCGCCGTCGAGGCCACCGACGAGGAGGACGTGGTCCGCATCACCGGTCTCGTCGAGAAGCCGGACGCGGCGGACGCGCCCAGCAACTACGCGGTCATCGGACGCTATGTCCTCAACCCCGCGATCTTCGACATACTGCGGGAGACCGAGCCGGGCCGCGGTGGGGAGATCCAGCTCACCGACGCCCTGCAGAAGCTGGCCGCCGACGAGACCATCGGCGGCCCGGTGCACGGCGTGGTCTTCCGGGGCCGCCGCTACGACACCGGGGACCGCGGGGACTACCTGCGGGCCATCGTCCGCCTCGCGTGCGAGCGTGAGGACCTGGGCCCGGAGTTCCGCACCTGGCTTCACCGTTACGTCACGGAGGAGATGTAGCACCTTGAGCAGTTCCGCACCGCAGGACACCGGACAGGCCCGGCGCGAGCAGCGCCTCTGGTCGGTGGACGAGCACCTCGCGGACGTCCTCGCCACCGTCCGGCCGCTGGAGCCCATCGAGCTCCAGCTGCTGGACGCCCAGGGCTGTGTCCTGGTCGAGGACGTCACCGTGCCCGTCGCCCTCCCGCCCTTCGACAACAGCTCCATGGACGGCTACGCCGTCCGCACGGCCGACGTCCAGGGTGCGAGCGAGGAGTTCCCCGCGGTGCTGACGGTCATCGGGGACGTCGCGGCGGGCAGCGGTGAGCTGCCCACCGTCGGCCCCGGCCAGGCCGCGCGGATCATGACCGGTGCCCCGCTGCCGCCCGGCGCGGAAGCCGTCGTCCCGGTCGAGTGGACCGACGGCGGCACGGGCGGCGGCGCCGCCTCCGGGATGACCCCGGCCAGCTCCGCCCCCGAGGGCGCGGGCGGCGAGGTACGGGTCCACCGGGCCGCCGAGGCGCGGGCGCACGTCCGCGCCCGGGGCAGCGACGTACAGGCCGGTGACCTGGCCCTGGCGTCCGGCACGGTCCTGGGGCCGCCGCAGATCGCCCTGCTGGCCGCGATCGGGCGGGGCACCGTCCGGGTCCGGCCGCGCCCGCGCGTGGTCGTCCTGTCCACCGGCAGCGAGCTGGTCCAGCCCGGTGAGGCGCTGACCGCCGGGACGATCTACGACTCCAACAGCTTCGCGCTCGCGGCCGCCGCCCGGGACGCGGGCGCCATCGCCTACCGGGTGGGCGCCGTCGCGGACGACGCCGACACCCTGCGTTCCACCATCGAGGACCAGCTGATCCGCGCCGACCTGCTGGTCACCACCGGCGGCGTCAGCGTGGGCGCGTACGACGTGGTGAAGGAGGCGCTGACCTCTGTCGCCACCGGCGAGGACGGTGTCGACGGCGCCGGGATCGACTTCCGCAAGCTCGCCATGCAGCCCGGCAAGCCGCAGGGCTTCGGCGTCATCGGCCCGGACCACACGCCGCTGCTGGCGCTGCCCGGCAACCCGGTCTCCAGTTACGTCTCCTTCGAGCTGTTCGTGCGCCCCGCGATCCGCACGCTCATGGGCCTGCCGGAGTCCGAGGTCAGCCGCCCGAGCGTGCGCGCGGTGCTCACCGCGGACAAGGCGATCGGCTCGCCGGCCGGCCGCCGCCAGTTCCTGCGCGGCACGTACGACGCCGGGAGCGGAACGGTCAGCCCGGTCGGCGGAGCGGGCTCGCACCTGATCGCCGCTCTGGCGCACGCCGACTCGCTGATCGTCGTACCGGAGGACGTCACCTCGGTGGAGCCCGGGGCCGAGCTGGAAGTGGTCCTGCTCGGCTGAAGTGAGGCCGGTGCGGGTAGCGTGTTGCATCACACAGGCCCCCGGGGGCCCGGACGGAAGCGGCGCGCAGAGCTATGAGTACGCAGAGCAGGCTGACCCACCTCGACGAGGCCGGGGCGGCCCGGATGGTCGACGTATCCGAGAAGGACGTCACCGGCCGGACGGCCCGGGCCAGCGGACGGGTGCTCGTGTCCCCCCGGGTGATCGAGCTGTTGCGCGGCGAGGGCGTCCCCAAGGGCGACGCCCTCGCCACCGCGCGGATCGCCGGGATCATGGGCGCGAAGAAGACCCCCGACCTGATCCCGCTCTGCCACCCGCTGGCCGTGTCCGGGGTGAAGGTGGACCTGAAGGTCGCCGACGACGCCGTGGAGATCCTGGCCACCGTGAAGACGACCGACCGCACGGGCGTCGAGATGGAGGCGCTCACCGCCGTCGCGGTCGCCGGGCTGACCGTCATCGACATGGTCAAGGCCGTCGACAAGGGCGCCGTCATCACGGACGTCCGGGTGGAGGAGAAGACCGGCGGCAAGTCCGGCGACTGGACGCGCGCGTGAACGCCCCGCGCGGCGGCGAGGTCCACAGCCACCTGCACGCGGTGCCCGCGGCGCCCGCGGAGCCCGAGACCGAGCCCGAGACCGCCCCGGCTCCGCTGCGGGCCCTGGTGGTCACGGCCTCGAACCGGGCCTCGCAGGGCGTCTACCCCGACCGGGGCGGGCCGCTGCTCGCCGAGGCGCTGGAGCAGCTCGGCTTCACGGTCGACGGCCCCCGGGTCGTCCCGGACGGCGACCCCGTCGGCCACGCGCTCCGCGAGGGCGTGGCCGCCGGGTACGACGTCATCCTCACCACCGGCGGCACCGGCATCTCGCCGACCGACCGCACCCCGGACGCCACCGCGCGGGTGCTGGACTACGAGATTCCGGGCATCCCGCAGGCCATCCGCGCCGAGGGCCTGGCGAAGGTCGCCACCGCGGCCCTGTCGCGGGGCCTGGCCGGCGTGGCCGGACACACCCTGATCGTCAACCTCCCGGGCTCGACGGGCGGGGTGAAGGACGGCCTCGCCGTCCTGTCCCGGATCCTTCCGCACGCCGTGGACCAGATCCGCGGCGGCGACCACCCCAGACCGGCGGGACCCTCCGGGAGCACGAGCTGAACGGCCCGACCTGGCCGGTGGTCCTGGCGGACGGCGACGTCACGCTCCGGCCGATAAGGCTGCGGGACCAGAAGGCCTGGCGCGAGGTCAACCGGCGCAACCGCGAATGGCTCCGCCCGTGGGAGGCGACGATCCCGCCGCCCGCCCCGTGGGGGCCGGTGGTCCAGCGGCCGACGTACCGCCAGATGGTGCGCCACCTGCGGGCCGAGGCGAACGCGGGCCGGATGCTGCCCTTCGTCATCGAGTACCAGGGCCGGCTCGTCGGGCAGCTGACGGTCGCCGGGATCACCTGGGGCTCGATGTGCGCGGGCCACATCGGCTACTGGGTGGACCGCGAGGTGGCGGGCCGCGGCGTGATGCCGACGGCGGTCGCGCTCGCGGTCGACCACTGCTTCGGCCGGGTCGGGCTGCACCGGATCGAGGTGTGCATCCGCCCGGAGAACGGGCCGAGCCGCCGGGTCGTGGAGAAGCTCGGCCTGCGCGAGGAGGGGCTGCGCCCGCGCTACCTGCACATCGACGGGGCCTGGCGCGACCACCTCGTGTACGCGGTCACGGTGGAGGAACTCCCGGAGGGGCTGCTGCGCCGCTGGCACCGGGCCCGCCATCCGGAGAGACCGACGAAATAGAAACCAAAACCGAGTATCTGTTCGAATTAAAGGTCACGGAACCGATTCGCCCATAACTTGATCCGAAGAATCACAAAAAAAGTCCGTGATATCAGCGAGATCGTGCGACACACCGGCCCAATTGGCCGATCCCGTCGGCCCCGCCCCTCTACGGTGTGAGGTGTGAGCAGCAGCGGCCTCATCTACGCAGTCATTGTCGGGGCCTGGGCCGCCTACTTGGTGCCCATGTGGCTCCGGAGGCAGGACGAGCTGAACGAAGCCCGTCCGACGGAACGCTTCTCCACTGCCATTCGGCTGCTTTCCGGCCGGGCGGGAATGGAGCGCCGTTACGCCAAGGGACTGCGTGAGCGCGGTGACGAGGAGGCGGAGCCCCAGCCCCGCACGGACCCGGACGCCGCCACGGAAAAGGTCGAATCCGTGGACGCCGACGCCCGGGCCTTCGTCGTGCCCCCGACCAGGTCGGAGCCGAGACGCGCCGAGGCCGATCGCGAGCAGCGCGCGGAGCGGGCCCGGCGCGAACAGCGCCTCCAGGTCCTCGCCCGCCGCCGGCGCACCACCGCGCTCCTGTTCCTGGTCTTCACCCTGGGCGCGGTCGTCGCCGCGGTGGGCGGCCTGCGCCTGCTGTGGGCTCCCGCCGTACCGGCCTTCCTGCTGAGCGCGTACATCGTGCACCTGCGGGTCCAGGAGCGCCGCCGCTACGAGTTCACGATGGACCGGCGCCGCGCCGAGGCCGCCGCCCGGCACCTGCGCGAGAACCGCCCGCGCCGCCGCGAGCCCGAGGCCGCCGCGGGCGGCGATCCGGACCCCGCGCCACCGGTCTCCCCGCAGGAAGCCGGCCGCAGGGCGCTCGTGGAGCAGACCGACCACGCCGAGTGGGTGGACCAGCAGCGCGAGCGCGAGCGCGGCCCCGCCCGCGGTGACAGCTGGGAGCCGGTCCCGGTCCCGCTGCCGACGTACGTGACGGCGCCGGTCGCCCCGCGCGCCACCGGACCCGCCACCCCGGACGCCTGGAGCTCGACCCGCTCCAGCACCGCCGAGCCGACGGAGCCGCGCCTGCGCGCCCAGCCCGCGGTTCCCGCGCCCGCGCCGGAGCCCACACCCCAGACCGCGCCGCGCCCCCGGGGCCGTGAGCGGGGCCGTACGCCGCTGTTCGACCAGTACGAGAGCGACGAGCGCCCGCGAGCCGCGAACGAGTGAGCGGACCTGCGCGGACGCTCCCGGAATCCGGTTTTGGAGCACCCGCGAGGGGGTGCTAATGTTTCACACGTCGCAAGGGCCTGTGGCGCAGTCTGGTAGCGCACCTCGTTCGCATCGAGGGGGTCTGGGGTTCAAATCCCCACAGGTCCACAAACGACAGTTCTTGAGTAGCTCTCGGGAACGTCATGAGATCCCGTCCGGTCGAAAGACCGGGCGGGATCTCGGCGTTTCCAGGGGTGTTCCTTCCGGTGGCACGTCAAGAACTCCTGTGCGAACGGGTGATCGCCGTTGTTATGATCCGACACGATCGGAGGGGGACCGATCGCGAAGAGCCAGACCGGCATCCGCCCGCGAGAGCGGCCGGACGCGTTCGCTCCGCGGCAATTCCCCTCTCCTGTGCTCGCCCAAGAGAGGGTGGTTGTGGATCCGACCGTACGACGATCGTCGAGGCTTCGCCGAGGGCTGGGAGCCGTCACGCTGGCCCTGGTCACCGGCGCCGCGTCACTGACCGCGGCCCTGCCCGAGGCGGTCGCCGCCCCGGCCGCGGGCGCCGCCGCCGGCGAACTGGTGCTTCCCGCGGCCCCGCGCGGCCTCCCGGCCCGGGACCGGCTGTTCGTGGCCGGCGCCACCGGCCTGCTGCACGCCCGCGAGGGCAGCGACCGCTTGCTGTGGACCCTGTACGACACCGGCGCCACCACCGACACGGGGCTGCGTCTGCCCGCCCCGCTCAGTGCGGACCTGGACGCCGGCCGGCCCTCGCGCGGCTACAACGGAGCCCCCGACCACCGCTACGGAACCTCCTCCGACACGGTGGCGGTCCACACGGCGGCCAAGGCGAAGGCACCCGCCAAGGTCGACCTGTACGACCTGGCGACCGGCCGGCCGGTCGCGCTGGGCACGGTCACGATCCCCGCCGGGCAGACCTACTACGGGACGTACGGGCGCACCGTACTGACCGTCGAGGGCGGCGACTCCGCCGTCACCGGCTGGTTCCTGAACCGGCTGGACGCGGGCTCCACCGTCCGCACCAAGGTGGCGCTTCCCGCCGGCGCGGTGCCGGCCACCTCGGTGCACGACGGTGACCAGAACTCGCTGATCCTGCGTCACCGCCTGGACGACCTCACGCACTCCGTCCTGGTGGACGTCGTGACGGGGCAGACCACCGCGCTGCCGGACGAGGGCCCGTACGACTTCACGCACGGCTTCCGGCTGGCCAAGGGCAAGGTGCTGCGCACCGACCAGCAGAACATGGTCGACGTGCTGGACCGGGCGCAGCCGCAGACCGTGCTCAGTTCCACCTACTTCAACCCGGTCGACGGCGAACTGCGGCTGCTCGGCGACTGGTTGCTCGGCAGCCAGTCCGTCGCGGGGACCTCGGGCGACAACCGCGGCCGTCCGCTGCACCTGGCGGAGGTCGGCTCGACCTCCGGCGTCGTCGAGTTCTTGCTGGAGTTCGCCGACTCCCAGTTGCTGCCCGCGCCGGACGGGTCGCTCATCGCGATCGGCAGTGCGAAGGCCCCCGAGTACGGCACCCAGCCGCAGACCGCCGTCCACCGGATCACCGCGGCCGGCGCCGCCAAGCCGCAGGCCGTCAAGCTGGTCGACGTGCCCCACGCGCCCGCCACCGTCTTCGGGCTGACGATCGGCGGCGGCGTGGTCACCGCCGCCTCGGACACCGTCCAGTTCCAGCCGGGCGACATCACGGGCGCCTACCGCAGCTACCGCGTCTCGAACGACGCGACCCCGGTCAAGACCGCCGAATACCTCGACGGCCGGCACGGCATCAGCGACTGCTTCAGCTTCAACGCGGGCTGCGTCGGTCTCCGGTCCACCGGAGACGGCCGCTACCTGGAGCACGAGCCGGTGGAGCAGGACCGGTACGTCGTCGTCCGCGAGGCGGGGAACAAGGAGTGGGCCGGCACGATCCCCATGAACGGCGAGAGCGGCATGCAGACCGCGGACGTCTCGGGCCGCTACATGGCGCTCGCCCAGACCGCGTACGGCAACTGGACCGCCAACCACCAGGTGATCGTCAACGACCTCGACACCCGTACCCGGGTGTTCACGACGCAGGCGACCGGCGTCGCCCTGCAGGGTGACACGCTCTGGACCTCGAAGGAGGGCAGCACCAGCGTCTCCGCCACCGACGTGCGGGGCGGGCAGGCCCGCGGCAGCTTCACCACGCCGTGCCCGGCCACGCTGCTCGAGGCCGTCGGGCGCTACGTCGCCTGGAACTGCCAGGACGACCACGGCACCGTGCGCACCAGCGGTGTGTACGACACGGTGACCCGCCAGACCCTCTCGGTGCCGGTGCAGACCGTCGGCTGGCTCAACGTGACCTGGGGCCGCGAGTCGCTGCTCGGCGACGGCTACCTGGTACGCCAGGACCTGGCCACCGGCCGGCTGCTGCTGCTCGACTTCCACGAGGGCATCAAGACCTCCGGCGGCGAGAACACCGTGCAGGTGCGCACGCTCGCCCAGGGCGACGAGTGGAAGTCGCTGCGCCAGCCGAACCGGTCCTGGGCAGTCGACCGTACCGGCGCGAACATCGTCTGGACCGACGCCGACGGGCAGCGTGTCCACGTCGCCAACAACGGCATCCCGGCCGTTCCGGCCGTGCCGGCAGGCGACCGCTTCACCGCGCTCTCCCCGGCACGCCTGCTGGACACCCGGGAGGCCCTCGGCCGTCCCGGGACCCAGCCGGTGGCGGCGGGCGGCGAGGTGTCGCTCCAGGTCGCGGGTCGGGCGGGGGTGCCCCAGTCCGGGGTGAAGGCCGTCGTGCTGAACGTGACGGTGACCGACCCGAAGGCCGACGGTCACCTGACCGCCTGGCCGTCGGGCACCACCCGGCCGGATTCCTCCAACCTCAACTGGGCGGCCGGGCGGACCGTACCCAACCAGGTCGTGGTGCCGGTGGGCGCGGACGGCAAGGTGAACCTGCGCGTCGCCAGCCCGGGCACGGCGCACGTGATCGCCGACGTCTTCGGCTACTACTCCGCGGACGCCGGCGGCAGCACCTTCGCCTCGGCGGGACCGGCGCGGCTGCTGGACTCGCGGGCGGCCGTGGGCAGGCCGGGCACCGACCCGGTGCCGGCCCGCGGCGAGGTGTCGCTGACCGTGGCGGGCCGCGGCGGTGTCCCGCAGAGCGGGGTCAAGGCCGTCGTGCTGAACGTCACGCTGACGGACGCCAAGGACGCCGGGCACCTGACGGTGTGGCCGTCGGGCACCACCCGGCCGAACTCGTCCAGCCTCAACTGGACGGCCGGCCAGACCGTGCCCAACCACGTGGTGGTCCCGGTCGGCGCGGACGGCAAGGTGAAGCTCTACAACGCGAGCGGGGGCTCCGCCCACCTGATCGCCGACGTCTTCGGCTACTACTCCGACGACCCGGCCGGCGCCACCTTCCGCACCGCCGGTCCCAAGCGCATGTTCGACACCCGCACCACCAGCCCGGTGGCCGCGCGGGGGAGCACCGTGCTCGACCTGTCCGGCAGCAGTGAGCTCGCCCGTGCCAAGGCGGTCGTGCTGAACGTGACGGTCACCGACCCGAAGTCCGACGGTCACCTGACCGCCTGGCCCTCGGGCACGACCCGCCCCGACTCGTCCAACCTCAACTGGACGGCCGGCAGCACCGTGGCCAACCTGGTGACGGTGCCGGTGGGCGCCGACGGCAAGGTGGAGTTCGCCAACATCGGCTGGGGCTCCGCCCACGTCATCGTCGACCTCTTCGGCTACCTCGGCTGAGACCCGGAGCCGCGGTACGGCCCGGCCCCAGGCCGGCGCCGTCCGCGGCTCCGTCGTTTCCGGCGCGGGGCCGTGCCCGGTCCGGGTCAGGACGGGGTGTGGAGCGCCTTGGCCATGCAGCGGCTGGAGTCGTGGAAGCGGTAGTGGCCGAACTTGGCGGCCGGGGCGTAGCCCGAGGAGAAGTACAGGGCTATCGCCTCCGGCTGCTGGTCGCCCGTTTCCAGGACCATCCGGGTACGGCCCGCCGCGCGGGCGTCGTCTTCCAGGACGGCCAGGATGCGCCGGGCGAGGCCCAGGCCGCGGGCCTCGGGGACGACGTACATGCGCTTCAGTTCCGCGTCGCCGTCCGCGTACCCCTCGTCGTTCTCGTCCTGGCGGCGCCAGCCGCCGCTCGCGACGGGAGCGTCCTTGAGGTCGTAGGCGATGAGGTAGAGGCCCCGGGGCGGGGCGAACATCGCCGGGTCGAGGTACGTGACGTCGCCCTCACCCTGGTACCGCTCCTGATACTCGAGCTGGACCTGGTCGTCGAGTTTGACCGCGTCAGAGTGGTCGTAGGGTACGGCGCGGAGCTGGATCATCCCGTGAGACATTCGAATATCGTACGGAAGCATCCCGCTATCGTGCAGGGATGCTCACTGTGACCTCCGTGAATGTGAATGGGATCCGCGCCGCCGCGAAGAAGGGCTTCGTGGAGTGGCTCGCCGGGTCCGACGCCGATGTCGTCTGCCTCCAGGAGGTGCGGGCCGAGGAGGGGCAGATCCCGGCCGGGGCCAGGGAGCCCGAGGGCTGGCACACCGTCTTCGCGCCCGCCGCGGTCAAGGGCCGGGCCGGGGTCGCGCTCTACAGCCGGCGCGAGCCCGAGCGGGTGCGGGTCGGCTTCGGCAGCGAGGAGTTCGACGCCTCCGGCCGGTACGTCGAGGCGGACTTCCCCGGTGTGACCGTCGCCAGCCTCTACCTGCCCTCGGGCGAGGCGGGGACCGGGAAGCAGGACGAGAAGTACCGGTTCATGGGCGAGTTCCTCGCCTACCTCCGGGAGCTCAAGGTGCGGGCCGCCGCCGACGGGCGCGAGGTCGTCGTCTGCGGCGACTGGAACATCTGCCACCGGGAAGCCGACCTCAAGAACTGGAAGACGAACCGGAAGAACGCCGGCTTCCTCCCCGAGGAGCGGGAGTGGCTGGGGAAGGTCTACGGGGAGGCCGGCTACGTCGACGTCGTGCGCGGCCTGCACCCCGACACCGAGGGGCCGTACTCCTGGTGGTCCTACCGGGGCCGGGCCTTCGACAACGACGCCGGCTGGCGCATCGACCTCCAGGTCGCGACCGCGGGGCTGGCCGCGAAGGCCGTCAAGGCCTTCGTCGAGCGGGCCGAGACGCACCCGGAGCGGTGGTCCGACCACGCGCCGGTGACCGTGGTCTATCAGCTCGGGGTCTGATCCCGGTGCGGGGATGACGGTGGCGCCGGTGACGCTGCCAGGAGGCGGTCCATCGCCATCGTCAGCTCCGCCTCCACCACGCTCTTCGCCAGCGGGCGCAGGCGCGGGAGGGCATCCTGCGAGGTGTGGGTCGAAATCAGCTCGGTGAACAGGGCGGCCAGCGCGTCCGCGTGCTCGCGGACCCGGCGGCCGGTCTCCAGGACGGCCGAGAGCGGGATCCCCTCGCGGACCAGGGCCGAGGAGACGTCCAGCAGCCGCCGGCTGACGTGCACGATCTCCTCGCCGTCGGTCGCGAGGTAGCCGAGGTCGAGCGAGGCCGCCAGGTTCTCCGGGGTGACCTCGCCCTCGAAGTAGTCGGCGAGGGCCTCGGGAGTCAGGCGTACGGGGGTCTCCTCGGACCAGCCGATGCCGAGGAGCTCACCCAGCTGGCCCACGTCGCGGCCGCTCTCGAAGGCGGCGGTCAGCTCGGCGATCCCGCCGAGGGTGTGGCCGCGCTCCAGCAGGGCGGCCACGGTGCGCAGCCGGGCCAGGTGGTGTTCGTCGTACCAGGCGATGCGGCCCTCGCGGCGGGGCGGTGGGAGCAGTTTGCGCTCGCGGTAGAAGCGCAGGGTGCGGACCGGGATGCCGGCCGCCTCGGCCAGTTCCTCCGTGCGGTACTCGCGCACTGTCTTCGCTTCCGTCTCGTCCTTCGCCACAGGCGCAGCCTATGGCGTACCGGGGGTAACTTTCCGGGCGCGACCCCTACCCATGAGTACGGGGCTGCTCTACCCTCCCGATTGTGCCAGTGATTGCTGGCAGTGTTGCGATGGTCTGGCAAGGCACTGCGGATGAAGCGGAGGCGGCGGGCATGGGCGAGCGCGAGCACGGGCGGCGTGAGCACGTACGGGTGGCGGTGATCGGAACGGGCTTCGGCGGTCTCGGGGCCGCCGTACGGCTGCGGCGCGAGGGGATCACGGACTTCGTCGTCCTGGAACGGGCGGGGTCGGTCGGCGGGACGTGGCGCGACAACAGCTATCCGGGGTGCGCGTGCGACGTCCCGTCGCACCTGTACTCCTTCTCCTTCGCGCCCAACCCGGACTGGCCCCGGACCTTCTCGGGGCAGCCCGCCATCCGGGAGTACCTGGAGCACGTCGCCGACACCTTCGGGCTGCGCCGGCACATCCGCCTCGACTCCGAGGTGCGGATGATGCGCTGGGACGCCGAGGAGCTGCACTGGGAGATCGAGACCGACACCGGGGAGCTGACCGCCGACGTGGTGGTGTCGGCCACCGGACCGCTGTCCGACCCGAAGATGCCGGAGATACCGGGACTCGCGGAGTTCCCCGGCAAGGTCTTCCACTCGGCCCGCTGGGACCACGACTACGACCTCGCGGGCAAGCGCGTCGCCATGATCGGCACCGGCGCCTCCGCCATCCAGATCGTGCCCGCCATCGCCCCCGACGTGGAGCGGCTCACGCTCTTCCAGCGGACCCCGCCGTGGGTGATGCCGCGCACCGACCGGGCCATCTCCACCGCGGAGCGCTGGCTCCACCGCCAGCTGCCCTTCACCCGCGCGGCGCGGCGCGGGCTGCTGTGGGGGATCCGGGAGCTCCAGGTCAGCGCCTTCACCAAGCGGCCGAACCAGCTCGGGCTCGTCGAGGCGCTGGCCAAGGCCAACATGGCCCGCTCCATCAAGGACCCGGCGCTGCGGGCCAGGCTGACGCCCTCGTACCGGATCGGCTGCAAGCGGATCCTGCTGTCCAGCGAGTACTACCCGGCACTGGCCCGGCCCAACGTGGACCTCGTCGCCTCCGGCCTCAAGGAGATCCGCGGCTCGGTGCTGGTCGCCGCCGACGGGACGGAGACCGAGGTCGACGCGATCGTCTTCGGTACCGGCTTCCACGTCACGGACATGCCGATCGCCGACCGGGTGGTCGGCGCGGAGGGCAAGACCCTCGCGGACGAGTGGAAGGACGGGATGCGGTCGCTGCGCGGCGCGACGGCGGCGGGCTTCCCCAACTGGATGACGATCATCGGTCCGAACACCGGGCTGGGGAACAGCTCGATGATCCTGATGATCGAGTCCCAGCTGAACTACATGGCGGACTACCTGCGCCAGCTCGCCCTCCTCGACGGAAGCAGCCTGGGCGGGAAGGTCGCGCTGGCCGCCCGGCCCTCCGCCGTGAACACGTGGAACCGGCACGTCCAGGCGCGGATGGAGCGGACGGTCTGGAACACCGGCGGCTGCACCAGCTGGTACCTGGACGCCCAGGGCCGCAACACCACCGTCTGGCCGGGCACGACCGGGGAGTTCCGCAAGGAGACGCGGACCGTGGACCTCGCCGAGTACGAGGTCATCCGCGCCCAGGACCGCGACCGGGGACGGGAGCGGATACCGGTGCCGGTGGGCGCGACGGCGGGCCCGGCCGCGGCCGCCGCCCGGCCCGGCCGGGCGGCCAAGGCCGTCGCCGGGGCGCCCGCGGCGGCTCCCGCCGCCGCGCCCACGACGGGGCCCGCCGGGGCGCCCGCCGCCGCCGCCGGGGAGGGGGCCGCGTGAGCCGCGCGGCGCACGTTACGACCGGTCGCTACGCCCCGCCCGCCGCGCGGCGGGAGCTGGAGGCCGTCTCCGCCGACGGGGCCCGGCTCCACGTCGAGGTGCACGGGGAGGACGGGGCGCCGGCCGTGGTGCTGGCGCACGGCTGGACCTGCTCCACGGCCTTCTGGGCCGCGCAGGTCCGCGAGCTGGCCACGGACCACCGGGTCATCGCCTACGACCAGCGCGGGCACGGGCGCAGCCCCGCCTCCCGCGCGTGCACCACCACCGCCCTCGCCGACGACCTCGTGGCCGTACTGAAGGCCACCCTGGCCGCCGGTGAGCGGGCCGTCGTCGCCGGGCACTCCATGGGCGGGATGACCGTCATGGCGGCCGCCCGGCGGCCCGAGTTCACCGAGCACGCCGCGGCCGCCCTGCTGTGCAGCACCGGCAGCGGACGCCTGGTCGCCGAGTCGCGGGTCCTGCCGTTCGGCCCGGGGCGCGCGCGGACCCGTATCACCGGCGCGGTGCTGGGCTCGCGCGCCCCGCTCGGGCCCGTCACGCCGGTCGCCCGCGCGATCCTCAAGTACGCCACCATGGCCCCCGGCTCCGCCCCCGACGCCGTCGAGGCCTGCGCCCGCATCGTGCACGCCTGTCCCGCGGGGGTCCGCCGGGACTGGTCGCAGGTGCTGGCCGGGCTCGACCTCGACGCGGACCTCGCCCGGCTCACCGTGCCCACCGCCGTCATCGCCGGCACGAGCGACCGGCTCACCCCCGTGGTGCACGCCCGGGGGCTCGCCGCCGCGCTCCCGAACTGCGTGGGGCTGACCGAGCTCACGGGGATCGGGCACATGACCCCGATCGAGGCCCCGGAAGCCGTCACCCGCGTCCTGCGCGAACTGACCGCCCTGTACCTCCCCACCGAAGAGAAGGAGAAGACCCCGTGAGCCGCAGGAGTCTGGAAGGCCAGGTCGCCGTCGTCACCGGCGCGGCCCGCGGGGTGGGCGAGCTGCTCGCCCGCAAGCTCTCGGCGCGCGGTGCGAAGATCGCGCTCGTGGGACTGGAGCCGGAGGCCCTCAAGGAGGTCTCCGAGCGGCTGCACACCGAGAGCGCCCACTGGTACGCGGACGTCACCGACCACGAGGCGATGGCCCGCGTCGCGCAGGAGGTCAAGGAGCGCTTCGGCAAGGTCGACATCGTCGTCGCCAACGCGGGCGTGGCCTCCGGCGGTCCGTTCGTCGACTCCGACCCCGCCGCCTGGCGCCGGGTGATCGAGGTCAACCTGATCGGCGGGGCCGTCACCGGCCGGGCCTTCCTGCCCGTCCTGATGGAGAGCCGCGGCTACTTCCTCCAGATCGCCTCGCTCGCCGCGATCACCCCGGCGCCCATGATGACGGCGTACTGCGCCTCCAAGTCGGGCGTCGAGGCCTTCGCCCACTGCCTGCGCGCCGAAGTCGGCTACAAGGGCGTCAAGGTCGGCGTCGGCTACCTGTCGTGGACCGACACCGACATGGTGCGCGGCGCCGACCAGGACGACGTGATGCGGGAGCTGCGCCAGCGGCTGCCCTGGCCGTCGAACCGCACGTACCCGCTGGGGCCGGCCGTCGACCGGATCGTGGCGGGCATCGAGCGGCGCTCGGCGCACGTGTACGCGCAGTGGTGGCTGCGCGGGATGCAGGGCGTGCGCGGCTACCTGCCCGGGATCATCGGCGCCGTCGGGCAGCGCGAGATGAAGCGGTTCGAGCCGCGGCTGGCCTCCGTGTCCAAGGGGCTCGTCGGGGCCGGCGGGGCCGCGGACGAGCAGGAGCGGGCCGTGCGCTCCTGAGGGCGAACTGTCGGATGTGCGAGGTTCGTCCGGTCGTGCCAGGCTGGTCGCACCCGAACCCCCGACACCACGCTGGAGGAACGCCATGGGCCTGAGAGACCAGTTCCACGAGAAGGCGAAGCAACTGGCGGAGCGCGCCGGCGCCGAAGCCGGCCGGATCCGCGACGAGTCCCCGGAGGGTTCGGCGCAGCGCGCGCCGGACGCCCCGGGCACGCCCGACCGGGCGCGGCGGCGCCGACCCGCCGAGGCCCCCGCCGACGGCTTCGGCGCGTAGCCGCGCGGCGGGACCGGCCGACGGAAGGGGCGCGGCCCGCGGGCCGCGCCCCTTCCCCGTGCCCGGGTTTCCCCTCCCGTCCCTCCCGTCCCTCCCGTCCCTCCCGTCCCTACGGCCTCGGCGGCAGCTCCGGGCGGCGCAGGTCCGGTACGTCCGTGTAGCCGGGCGGCACCGCCGCCGGGTCCTGCTCCAGCAGCTCCAGGGCCAGGTGCACCGCGTCGTCGAGCTGCGCGTGGCGGCCCTCCGCCCAGTCGAGGGGGGTCCGCAGGACGGCGAGGTCCGGCTCCACGCCGTGGTTCTCCACCGACCAGCCGTACTCGGGGAACCACGCCGCGTTCATCGGCACCGTGATCACCGTCCCGTCGCCGAGGGTGTGCCGGCCGGTCATCCCGACCACACCGCCCCAGGTCCGCTGGCCGACCACGGGGCCGAGCCCCAGCAGCTTGACGGCCGCGGTGATCATGTCGCCGTCCGAGGCGGTCGCCTCGTCGGCCAGCGCCACGATGGGACCTCGGGGCGCGTTGGACGCGTACGACACCGGCTGGGCACCCCGCGGGAGGTCCCAGCCGAGGATCGATCGGGTCAGCTTCTCCACCACCAGCTCGCTGATGTGCCCGCCCGCGTTGCCGCGCACGTCCACGATCAGCGCCGGACGGGACATCTCCATCCGCAGGTCGCGGTTGAACTGGGCCCAGCCCGAGCCGCCCATGTCCGGGATGTGGAGGTAGCCGCAGCGGCCGCCGCTGAGCTCCCGGACCACCGCGCGCCGCTTGGACACCCAGTCCTGGTAGCGCAGCGGCCGCTCGTCGACCAGCGGCACGACCGCGACCCGGCGGGCCCGGCCGGAGCCCTCCGCGGGCCGGAAGGTCAGCTCCACGGTGGTGCCGCCGGCCGCCCCGAGCAGCGGGTACGGGCCGGTCACCGGGTCGACCGGGCGGCCGTCCACGTGGGTGAGCTCCGCGCCCTCCCGGATGCCCGTTCCGGCCAGCGGGGAACGGGCCTTGGAGTCGGAGGACTCGCCGGGCAGGATGCGGCTGACCACCCAGGCGCCGTCCCGGGGGACCAGGTTGGCGCCGAGCAGCCCGATGGCCCGCTGGTAGTGCGGGGGGCCCTCGTTGCGGCGCGCGGGGGAGACGTAGGCGTGCGAGGTGCCCAGCTCGCCGAGGACCTCGCGCATCAGGTCGGCGAACTCGTCGGGCGAGGCGACCCGTTCGACCAGGAAGCGGTACTGGCGCAGCACCCCGTCCCAGTCGATCCCGCACATGCCCGGCTCCCAGAAGTAGGCGCGGATGATCCGCCCGGCCTCCTCGAAGGCCTGGCGCCACTCGGCCGCCGGGTCGACCTCGTGCAGGATGCGCCGCAGGTCCAGGTAGACGGTCGAGTCGCTGTCGCCCGACTCGGTCGCCGGGACCGCCCGCAGGTCGCCGTCGTCGTTGACCACGAGCCGGGTGCCGTCCCCGCTGACCGCGAACCAGTCCAGACCGGCGGCCAGTTCGGTCTTGCGGGCCTTGGTCATGTCGAAGTGCTCCAGCGTCGGCTTGCCGCTGGTGTCCGCCGGGTTGGCGAAGGTCTCGCCGAGCGCGCCGGAGATGGGCCAGCGCAGCCACACCAGCCCGCCGCCGCTGACCGGGTACAGCGCCGAGTACTTCGACGCCGACACCGGGAAGGGCGTCACCCGGCTCTCCAGCCCCTCCACCTCCACGATCACCGCGCCGTCGCCCGCGTCGGAGTCCCCCTCGACCGGGTCGAGCCCGCCGGCCGCGGGGCGCCCGTCGGGCGAGAACGCGAACGGCGAGGGGGTCGCCGAGGACAGCGGCACCAGATAGGGGCGGCAGCCCAGCGGGAAGGACAGGTCCCCGGTGTGCACGTCGTACACCGGGTCGAAGCCGCGCCACGACAGGAAGGCGAGGTAGCGGCCGTCCCGGGTGAAGACCGGACTCTCGTCCTCGAAGCGGCCGTTGGTGACGTCGATGACCGTGTGGGCGCCGGGACCGGAGATCCGGGCCATCTTGATCTGCCGCAGCGAGCGGCCGATGCCCGGGTGCGACCAGGTCAGCCAGCACCCGTCGGGGGAGAACGCCAGGTCGGTGACGGGTCCGTTGGCGGACCGGATCAGCTCGGTGACCTCGCCGTTGGACTCCTGCGTCGCGTCGATGAGGAGCAGCCGCCCGTCGTTGGAGGCGATGGCGAGGCGCTCCCCGTCCGGGTCGGACAGCAGCTCCAGTACGCGCCCCAGCTCGCCGGAGGCCAGCCGGCGCGGCTCCCGCTCCCCGGAGGCCCGCGGCAGGTACGCGATCTCGACCGCGTCCTCGCCCTCGGCGTCGGTGACGTACGCGACCTGCCCGCCGCTGCCGAGCATCTCCGGCAGCCGCACCCGCACCCCCGGGGTGTCGGCGATGGTCCGGGCGGGCCCGTCGCGGTGGGTCAGCCAGTACAGGCTGCCGCGCACCACGACCGCGCTGGCCCGGCCGGTGGCGTCCACCGAGAGGGAGTCGACGTGGCTGGCGGCCGGCACCTGGTAGCTGCGCCGGCCCGCGCGCGGACCCCCGAGCCGGACCCGGAGCTTGCGCGGGACCGCGTCGGGAGCCAGCGACTCCACCAGCCAGAGGTCCCCCGCGCACTGGTAGACGATCCGGGAGCCGTCGCTGGAGGCGTGCCGGGCGTAGAACTCCCGGTGGTCGGTGTGGCGGCGCAGTCCGGTGCCGTCGGGCAGGCAGGAGTACAGGTTGCCGACGCCCTCGTGGTCGGAGAGGAAGGCGATCCGGCCGTCCACGAACATCGGCGAGTCCAGGTGGCCCTCGATGTCCTCCAGGAGCCGCGTGCCGTGCAGCCAGAGCCGGCCCGTGGCGCCGCCGCGGTACCGCTTCCAGGCGGCCGGCTCGTGCGGGGGCTTGCCGGTGAGCAGCAGGGTGCGCCGCTCGCCGTCCTCGCCGCCGTGCACCTGGAGGTCGGAGACCGGCCCCCAGGGCAGGCGGCCGCCGGGGCTGCCGTCGGTGGGGAGGCTGTAGGCCCAGGCGAAGTACGAGAAGGGCTGGCCGTGCGAGGAGACGGCCAGGATGTCGCTGCGGCCCTCCTCGTCGGGCGGGGTCCAGCCGCAGACGCGGGTGTCGGTGGCGCCCCAGTAGCTCAGCTGGCGCGCCGGGCCGCCGTCCACGGGGACGAGGTGGATCTCGGGGTCGAGGCTGCGCCAGGTGGTGAAGGCGATGTGCCGGCCGTCGGGGGAGAAGCGGGGGTGGCTGACCCGGGTCCGGTCGACGGTGACCCGCCAGGCCCGGCCGGGTGTCTGTCCGTCGGGGACCAGGGGGGCGATCCAGAGGTCGTCCTCGGTGGCGAAACACAGCAGGTCGTCGTGCAGGTGCGGGAAGCGGAGGTACGCGACGTCGTGACTCACCCCCCAATGCTTTCCGCGGCAGGGGGGCCTGGCAACTCGTACAGGTGATCCACGACACGGTCCGAAGCGAAACGGTACGGTTTCGTTTCGCTAGGCAGGGGGGTATGGTCTTAAGCGTACGGAACAGTTTCGTTCGGACGGAGGATGCGGAATGACCGAGGCGATGGCGGCTCGGCGCAGCCGGATCACCCCCGAGCGGCAGGCCGAACTGCACGAGGCGGTCCTCGACCTCCTGCGTGACGTCGGCTACGAGGCGCTGACCATGGACGCGGTCGCCGCCCGGACGAAGTCCAGCAAGGCCACCCTCTACCGCCAGTGGGGGAGCAAGCCGGAACTGGTCGCCAAGGCCCTGCGGTGCACGCAGCCCGTCTCGCTGCGCGAAATCGACACGGGCACCCTGCGCGGGGACTTCGCGCGCATGGTGGCGCACTCGGACGACGCGCAGATGGCCAAGGACACCGCGCTGATGCGGGGTCTGGCCCACGCCGTCCACGAGAGCCCCGAGCTCCACCAGGCGCTGCGGGACCTGCTGGTCGACCCCGAGATCAACGGCCTCCAGGACATGCTCCAGCGCGCGGTCGACCGGGGCGAGATCCGCCCGGACTGTCCCGCTCTGGATTTCGTACCCCACATGCTCATCGGGGCGTTCATCGCGCTCCCGCTGATCGAGGACCGGCCCGTCGACCGTGCCTTCCTCGGTGACTTCATCGACGCCGTGGTGTTCCCCGCCCTCGGCGTCTGACCCTCCCCGTCCCCACCACCGCCTTCCGCTGCTCCTGACACGCCGCTCTCGTCGTCGGGCCGGCTCACCACGCCCTGATCCGCCTCGGATCCATCCCACGACCTGAACGGGAGAACCACCGACGTGGCCACCTTCCTCTACCGGCTCGGCCGGGGCGCCTTCCGGCGCCGCCGCCTCGTCGCCCTCGTCTGGGTGGCGCTGCTGTTCGTCGCCGGCTTCGGCGCCGCATCGGCCTCCGCGCCCACCTCCGGCTCCTTCTCCATACCCGGCACGGAGGCCCAGAAGGCCTTCGACCTGCTGGACCAGCGCTTCCCGGGCATGGCCGCCGACGGCGCCACCGCCCGTATCGTCATCAAGGCCCCCGAGGGCGCCAAGGTCACCGACCCCGGCACCAAGACCGAGGTCGAGAAGATCGTCTCCGAGCTGAAGTCCGGCCCGGGCGCGCAGCAGATCTCCTCGGTCGCCGACCCGTACCAGTCCCAGGCCGTGAGCCAGGACGGTTCCACCGCCTACGTCAGCGTCAAGTACGACGTCAGCGGCATGGAGCTGACGGACGCGGCGCGCGACGCGCTGAAGGACTCCGGCAAGGAAGCCACCGCCGCGGGGCTGAACGTCCAGATCGGCGGCGACGCCCTGATGGAGACCCCCGCGACCGGTTCCGGCGAGATCATCGGCATCGCGGTCGCCGCGATCGTCCTCGTCATCACCTTCGGCTCGCTGATCGCGGCCGGACTGCCGCTGCTGACCGCGCTGATCGGCGTGGGCATCGGCGTCTCCTCCATCACCGCGCTCGCCAACGTGCTGGACCTGGGCTCGACCACCTCCACCCTCGCGATGATGATCGGCCTCGCGGTCGGCATCGACTACGCGCTCTTCATCGTCTCCCGCTACCGCGCGGAGCTCGCCGAGGGCCGTGACCGCGACGAGGCCGCCGGCCGGGCCGCCGGAACCGCCGGCTCCGCCGTCGTCTTCGCCGGTCTGACCGTGGTCATCGCCCTCGTGGGCCTGGCCGTCGTCAACATTCCGATGCTGACCAAGATGGGCTTCGCGGCCGCCGGAACCGTGGTCATCGCGGTCCTGGTCGCCCTGACGCTGGTCCCGGCCATCCTCGGATTCGCGGGCAAGAAGGTCCTCCCCGCCGGTACGAAGAGCAGGCTGTTCGGCAAGGGCCGCCCGGCCGGGGCCGAGCCCAAGGCCAACGGCGGCACCCGCTGGGCCCGCTTCGTCCTGCGCCGCCCCGTCATGGTGCTGCTGGCCGGCGTGATCGGCCTCGGCATCATCGCGATCCCGGCGAGCAAGCTGGAGATGGGCCTGCCGGACGACGGCGCCCAGCCGGTCTCCACCAGCCAGCGCCAGGCGTACGACCTGCTGTCCGACGGCTTCGGCCCGGGCTTCAACGGCCCGCTGATGGTGGTCGTGGACGGCGACAAGGCGCTCGCCGACAAGACCGTCGACCAGATCAAGGGGCTGGAGGGCGTGGCCGCGGTCACCCCGCCGAACCTCAACAAGGCCGGCGACGCGGGCGTCATCACCGTCATCCCCAAGGACCGCCCGTCCTCGACGCAGACCGAGGACCTGGTCCACGAGATCCGCGCGGTCAGCGGCGACGAGGTCCTCGTCACCGGCCAGACCGCGATGAACATCGACTTCTCGCAGAAGATGAACGACGCGCTGCTGCCCTACCTGGCGCTCGTGGTCGGCCTCGCCTTCCTGCTCCTGATGCTGGTGTTCCGCTCGATCCTGGTCCCGCTCAAGGCGGCGCTCGGCTTCCTGCTGTCGGTCGTCGCGGCCCTCGGCGCGGTCGTCGCGGTCTTCCAGTGGGGCTGGCTCGGCTCGCTGTTCGGGGTGGAGCAGACCGGCCCGATCATGTCGATGATGCCGATCTTCATGGTGGGCGTGGTCTTCGGTCTGGCCATGGACTACGAGGTCTTCCTCGTCACCCGCATGCGGGAGGCGTACGTCCACGGCGAGCGCCCCGGCCAGGCGGTCGTGACCGGCTTCCAGTACAGCGCCCGGGTGGTCGTGGCCGCCGCCGTCATCATGATCGCGGTGTTCGCCGGCTTCATCGGGGCCAGTGAGCAGATGGTCAAGATGATCGGCTTCGGTCTCGCCGTCGCCGTCTTCTTCGACGCCTTCGTGGTCCGCATGGCCATCGTCCCGGCCGTCCTCGCCCTGCTCGGGCACAAGGCCTGGTGGCTGCCGAAGTGGCTGGACAAGCTGCTGCCGAACGTGGACGTGGAGGGCGAGAGCCTGCGCAAGCACCTCGACGGCACTCCGGACTCTCCCGAGGGTCCGGACAAGGACCGCGAGCTCGTCAACGTCTGACCGGGCGGCTCCCGCGCGGCCCTGACCGTACGGCCGACCGCGCGGGCCCCGCACGACGGACCGGCCCCGTACCGCCTGATCGCCAGGTGGTACGGGGCCGGTCCGTTTGCGCCTACCGGGTGACGGAGGCGTACGTACGGCGCAGGAAGCGGCGCAGCACGGCGATGTCGAACTGCACCACGGCGACGCCCTCGGGGGAGTGGAACTCGACGACCGCCTGGACGCGGCCGCAGGGCCAGACGCGTACGTCCCCGGTCCCCGTCGGGGTCACCAGGCCGGCCTCCAGCAGGGCGCGGGGGAAGACCCACTCGTTGTCCGTGCCCTCGGGGGAGAGGTCCGCGGGGAAGACGATCCGGACGGCCAGGGGTTCGTCGGGGTCGAAGCGGAGGAAGGCCGGGACGGTCCGGTAGAGCGGGTCGTCGGTGATCACGCGTGCCCTGACGCGTTCCTCGACGGCGGCCGCGGTCGCGGTGGCCGCTCCGACGGCGGGCGGATTCTCGGCGGTCGCTGACATCGACACGACTCCTCGAAATCGGAACATATGAGTCCGTTTGTCCGTCAAGCCTCGCACATTCCGACGAAAGCGCACCGCTCTATTTGTGACGGCAGCGCTCTTGCCAACCGTTCGCAAGTGGGCACTATTCTTGAACGGTTAAAGACTTCGTAAGTCTGCGTGAGGAAGCGGAGCCATTCCATGCATGTGCCCGACGGATTCATCAACGCACCCGTCTCGGTGGCCGCCGGAGTGGTGGCCGTCGCCGCGGTGGGCGTCAGCCTGCGCGGCGCGCGCCGCGAACTGGGGGGCCCCTCTCAGGCCGAAGGCTCCGGGGGAGAGCGCACCGCACCGCTCGCCGGTCTCGTGGCCGCCTTCGTCTTCGCCGTCCAGATGCTGAACTTCCCGGTTGCCGCCGGCACCAGCGGCCACCTGCTGGGCGGGGCGCTCGCCGCGATACTCGTCGGCCCCTACACCGGCGTGCTGTGCGTCTCCGTGGTGCTCCTCATGCAGGGCATCCTCTTCGCTGACGGCGGGCTGACCGCGCTGGGCGTGAACATCACCGTCATGGGCGGCGTCACCGTGGTCGTCGCCTACGCGATCTTCCGCGGGCTCCTCAAGGTGCTGCCGCCCACCCGCCGCTCCGTAACCGCGGCCGCCTTCACCGGCGCCCTCGTCTCGGTGCCGGCGGCCGCCGCCGCCTTCACCGCCGTCTACGCCGTCGGCGGCACCACCGACGTCCCGCTCGCCAAGGTCCTCACCGCCATGGTCGGCGTGCACGTCCTCATCGGCATCGGTGAGGCCGCCATCACCGCCGCCACCGTCGGCGCCGTGATCGCCGTACGCCCCGACCTGGTGCACGGCGCGCGCGGGCTGCACACGCCGCTGAAGCTGCGCGTCGGCGGCGAGCTCGTCGACGCGCCCGCCGCCGAGGCCCCCGCGCCGGCCGCCCACCGCTCCACCCGGAAGTTCTGGCTCACCGGCCTGGTCACCGCCCTCGTCCTCGCCGGATTCGTCTCCTTCTACGCCTCCGCCAGCCCCGACGGCCTGGAGAAGGTCGCCGCCGACAAGGGCATCGACGCGAAGGTCGAGGACCACGCGGCCGCCGGCTCCCCGCTCGCCGACTACGGCGTCAAGGACGTCGAGGACCCGCGCCTGTCCGGCGGCCTCGCCGGGGTCATCGGCGTCGGCGCGACCGTCGCCGTCGGCACCGGGATCTTCATCACCGTGTCCCGCCGCCGCCGCTCCGACGAGCTCACCGCCGCCTCCACGGCGCCCCCCGCGGCCGGCTGACGTGGGAGCCGGCCACGCCCACAAGCTCTACCGGCACGGGCACTCGCCGGTCCACCGCCTGCCGCCGCACTGCAAGCTCGCCGCGGCCTTCGCCTTCGTGCTCGTCGTCGTGTCCACACCGCGCGAGGCGGTGTGGGCCTTCGGCCTGTACGCCGTCCTCGTCGCCGGGGTCGCCGCCGTGGCCCGCATCCCCGCGGGCTTCCTGCTGCGGCGCCTCGTGATCGAGGTCCCGTTCGTCGCGTTCGCCGTCCTCATGCCCTTCGTGGCGCAGGGCGAGCGGGTAGACGTACTCGGCATGTCCCTCAGCGTCTCCGGGCTCTGGGGCGCCTGGAACGTCCTGGCCAAGGGCACCCTCGGCGTCGCCGCCTCGGTGCTCCTGGCCTCCACCACCGAACTGCGGGCACTGCTGCTCGGCCTCCAGCGGCTGAAGCTGCCGCCGATGCTCGTACAGATCGCCTCCTTCATGATCCGCTACGGCGACGTGGTCACCGACGAGCTGCGCCGGATGTCCATCGCGCGGCGCTCGCGAGGCTTCGAGGCCCGCGGCGTCCGGCACTGGGGCGTGCTGGCCAAGACGGCCGGAGCCCTGTTCATCCGTTCCTACGAGCGCGGCGAGCGGGTCTACCTGGCCATGGTCAGCCGCGGCTACGCCGGCTCGATGCCGGTGATCGACGAGGTGACGGCCACGCGCACCCAGTGGGCGTACGCCGCCGTGCTCCCGGTGACCGCGCTCGCCGTCTGCCTGATGGGATGGACCCTGTGACGACCGCACCCTCGCTGGAGATCTCCGGCCTCGCCTACGCCTACCCCGACGGCCACCAGGCCCTCTTCGGAGTGGACCTGACCGTCGGGCGCGGCGAGCGCGTCGCCCTGCTCGGCCCCAACGGCGCCGGCAAGACCACCCTCGTCCTGCACCTCAACGGGATCCTGGCCGGCGGCGTCGGCTCCGTCACCGTGGCCGGGCTGCCCGTGGAGAAGCGGAACTTCGCCGAGGTCCGGCGCCGGGTCGGGATCGTCTTCCAGGACCCCGACGACCAGCTGTTCATGCCCACCGTCCGGGAGGACGTGGCCTTCGGCCCGGCGGCGGCCGGCCTGCGCGGCGCCGAACTGGAGGAACGGGTCCAAGGCGCCCTGGAGCAGGTCGGCATGGCCGGTTTCGCCGACCGGCCGCCGCACCACCTGTCCTTCGGGCAGCGCCGCCGGGTCGCGGTGGCGACCGTACTGGCCATGCGGCCCGAGATCCTGGTGCTGGACGAGCCCTCCTCCAACCTGGACCCGGCCTCGCGGCGCGAGCTCGCCGACGTCCTGCGGTCCCTGGACGTGACGGTGCTGATGGTGACCCACGACCTGCCGTACGCGCTGGAGCTGTGCCCGCGGGCCGTGATCCTCAGCGAGGGCGTCATCGCGGCCGACGGCCGCACCCAGGACCTGCTGTGCGACGAGCCGCTGATGCGGTCCCACCGCCTGGAGCTGCCGTTCGGCTTCGACCCGCGCTCGGTGCACGTGGCGTAGGGGCGCGGCACAGGGGACGTGGCATAAGGGCGCGGTGCCGGGTGTTGGACCGCTCGTGAACATCCAGGGTGAGGTGGCGGAGGGTTTCGAGGCCGTCCGCGAGGCATTCGTGCGCAACTTCGAGGTGCTGGGGGACCGGGGCGCGGCCGTTGCCGTGTACCGGGACGGGCGCCGGGTCGTCGACCTGTGGGCCGGGCCGAAGGACGCGGACGGGGCTTGTGACGGGGCCTGTGACGGGGCTTGTGACGGGGGCGCCGCCGCGCCGTGGGGGGCGGGGACCGCGCAGGTGGTCCGGTCGGCCACCAAGGGGGTCGCGGCCGCCGTGCCGCTGCTGCTGCACCAGCGGGGGCTGCTGGACCTGGACGCGCCGGTGGGCTCGTACTGGCCCGAGTTCAAAGCGGGCGGCAAGGACCGGGTCCTCGTACGGGACCTGCTCGCGCACCGGGCCGGGATACCCGCGCTGGACCGGAGCCTCACCCCGGCCGAGGCCGTCGACGGGACGTCCGGGCCGCGCGCCGTCGCCGGACAGCGGCCGTTCTGGGAGCCCGGCACCGACCACGGCTACCACGCGCAGACGTACAGCTGGCTGCTGTCGGAGCTGGTGCTGCGGGTGACCGGCACCTCGATCGGCCACTGGCTGGCGGCGGAGGTCACGGGCCCGCTCGGGCTGGACTTCTGGATCGGCCTGCCGGACGCCGAGGCGGCGGCCGGCCGGGTGGGCCGGGTCGCGCCCGTGGAACCGCCGGAACGGGCGGGCGCGCTGCGGGTCCGGCCGCGCAGGAACGTGTCCGAGGCGTACGCCGACCCCGCCTCCCTGACCCGGCGCGCCTTCGCCGCCATCGACCCGCTGCCGGACGAGAACGCCCCGGAGTACCGGGCCGCCGAACTCCCCGCCTCGGCGGGCACCGGCACGGCGCGGGCACTGGCCGGCTTCTACGCGGCGCTGCTGGACGACACCGAGGACGGCCGCCGCCTGTTCACCCCGCGGACCACCGCCCTCGCCGGGTCGGAGCTGTCCGCGGGCCCGGACCGGGTGCTCGTGGTGAACACCCGCTTCGGCCCCGGCTACATGCTGCACGGCGCGGCCTCACCGCTGCTGTCCCCGGCGTCCTTCGGGCACCCCGGGCGGGGCGGCTCGCTGGGCTTCGCCGACCCGGAGGCGGGCGTCGGTTTCGGGTACGTCACCAACGCCCTGGCCAAGTCGGTCACCGCCGACCCGAGGGCGCAGGCCTTGGTCCGGGCGGTGCGCGCCTGCCTTGATGCGGCGGGCGGGTCCGATTCCGGAGCCGGGCCCGGTTCCGGCCGGGGCTCTGCCGACGGCCGTTAGGCGGTGGCCGGCAGAGCCCGTACGTCGGCCAGTCGGGCGGGTGCGGCGCCACTGCCGGGGGCCCTGCCCCCGGACCCCCGCGCCTCAAACGCCGGCGGGGCTGGATTGGGGCCCCCGCGCCTCGAACGCCGGCGGGGCTGGATCGGGGCCCCGGGCCTCAGGCGGCGGTGGTTGGCAGGGGGCCGGGGGCCGGGGGGTGGGGTGGGGTCAGTTCGAGGTGAGGACCGAGGCTACGATCGGGCCCGCCGCGTCGCCGCCGTGGCCGCCGCCCTCGACCATCGCCGCCGCGGCCACGTCGCCGCTGAACCCGGTGAACCAGCTGTCCGGGCTGCCCGCGCCGTCGACCTCCGCGGAACCGGTCTTCGCGCCCTTGTCGCCGCCGACCGGCGCCATCGCCCTGGTGCCCGTACCGCCGGCCGCCGTCAGCCGCATCATCGACACCAGCTGCTGCTGCACCGCCGGCTTCATCCGGCGCTCCGCCGTCGCGACCGTACGCCCGTCGAGGTCCGGGGAGACCAGCAGCGGCTGGCGGAACACCCCGGTGCGCGCGGTCGCGGTGATCGACGCCACGTTCAGCGGGTTCATGGTGATCCGGCCCTGCCCGATGTACGCGGCGGCCTCCTCCGCGCCCGTGGCCGTCGGAACCTTGCCGTCGGTGGACTTGATGCCCGTCTTCCAGTCCAGCCCGATGCCGAAGACCTCCCGCGCCTCCTTCGACAGCGCCGCGTCGTCGCGCACGTCGTCGATCGGCTTGATGAAGGCGGTGTTGCAGGACTGGGCGAAGCTCTTCGCGAAGGTGGCGCCCGGCAGTTCGAAGTTCTTCAGGTTGTGGAAGGTGCGGCCTCCCCAGACCACGTCCTTCGTGCACTCCGCCGGCTTGTCGGCCGCGACCAGGCCGCGGTCCAGCAGCATGGCCGCCGTCACGACCTTCATCGTCGAGCCCGGCGCCCGGTTGCCCGTCATCGCCGCGTCGTAGCCGTCCGCGCGGTGGTTGGCGATGGCGAGGATGTGCCCGTTGCTCGGCTTGACCGCGACCACCGACGCCTCGGGGTACTCGGCGACCGCCTGCTCGGCCGCCGCCTGCACCTTCGCGTCCAGGTACGTCTTGAGGGTGCTCGGCTCGCCCTCCACCAGCGTCAGCAGGGTCCGCTTCGCCCCGTTCCCGTCGCCCGGCCCGATCCACAGTTCCACGCCGGGCTTGCCGCCGCCCTTGGCGCCGTACGTCTCGCGCAGCTGGGCCAGGACGGTCCGCAGCGAGGGGTACTTCTCCGCGGTCAGCTCCTCGCCGTTGCGGTCCACGGCCTTGACGGGCGGGCTCGCGGGCGCGCCCGCGCGCAGCGTGTCGCTCGGGCCCAGCTCCGGGTGGATGACCGAGGACTTCCAGTCGACCAGGGGCTTGCCGCTGGTCAGGCCGCGCACCACGGTCAGCCGGGAGTCGTAGACGAGGGGCTTGGTGACGCCCTCGTACGTGATTTCCGCGGCGACCTTGAAGGGCACGGTGGTCCCCGTCGGCGGGCCGGGGGTGATCACGGCCTTCGACACTAACGCCTTGGCCGTGAAGTCGCCGAGCGCGCTCTGCGCGGCCGCGGCGTTGTTCGTCAGGTCGGCGGCCTTCCTGCCGTCGCCTTCCGCCCACGCCGCCAGGAAGTCCTTCGCGGCCGCGGCGGCCTCCTTCTCGCCGACGGGGCCGCTGCCCTTCTCCGATGCGGTCTGGGCGCCGCCGGACGACCCGCCCCCGCCGTTCTCGTCTCCGACGAGCGCGTACACCCCGTACGACGTCCCGCCCACCATCGCCAGGAATACCCCACCGACGACGGCACTCTTCGCTGCCCCGTTCACTACTGGTCCCTCCCCCGGGAAACACGTCACTTCTCTGAACATGTTCAAAGAACCTCAGGTGCAGACCTTACGCTGTGCATACACCATGATTCACCCTTGTTACCGGACCGGAACATCTTTCAGGAGCCCCATGAACCCCATGAGCCCCATGAGCGGCGTGCGCGAGGTGGAAGCGGCCCGGGTGGACGGGCCGCCCCCGGAGCTGGTCTGGTACACGGCGTACGGCTCGAACATGCACCTGGACCGGCTGAACTCCTACATCGCCGGAGGTGCCCCGCCGGGGTCCCCGCACCGCTACCCCGGGTGCCGCGACCGGCGCGCCCCGGCGCGGTCGCTCCCCGTCGAGCTGCCCGGCCGGCTGTACTTCGCCACGGAATCCGCCGTGTGGACCGGCGGCCGGGGCTTCTACGACCCGGCGCCCCCGGGCCGGACGCGGGCGCGGGCCCACCTGGTGTCGGCGCGGCAGTTCTCCGACATCGCGGCCCAGGAGATGTACCGGGATCCCGGCGCCGACCTCGACCTGACCACGGTGCTGCGCACGGGCCGCGACGAACTCGGGCCCGGCCGGTACGAGACGCTGATCTGCCCCGGCGCGCTGGAGGGCGTCCCGGTGCTGACCTTCACGGCGCCCTGGGCCATGGGGGACGTGGACTGGGCCGCGCCCTCCGCCCCGTACGTACGGCTCCTGGCGACCGGCCTGCTGGAGTGCGGCCCGTGGGACCGGCGCTCCGTAGCCGCCTACCTCGCCCGCTGCCCGGGCGCGGCCGGCCACTGGACCGAGGCCCGGATCACGGCCCTCCTCACACCCCCTGACGGCGCCGCCGCCGGACGGACCCGCTAGACCCAGGTGTCCAGCCACATGCGGTGGCGCCAGGAGTCCATCGGGAGGGTCTGGCCCGTGTAGATGGGCCAGAAGTAGATGAAGTTCCACACGATCAGCAGGACCAGCACGCCCGACCCGATCGCGCCCAGGGCCCGTCTGCGTTCCGATGAGCCCGCCGGGCCCAGCAGGGCGCCGATCATCATCGCCACCGCCAGGCACAGGTACGGGACGAAGACCACCGAGTAGAAGAAGAAGATGGTCCGCTCCTGGTAGTTGAACCAGGGCAGCAGGCCCGCGCCCAGTGCGCACGCGATCGCGCCCGCCCGCCAGTCGCGGCGGGAGAACCACCGCCACAGCACGTACAGCAGCGCGAAGCAGCCCGCCCACCACAGCAGCGGGGTGCCCAGGGCCAGCACCTCGCGGGCGCACTTGCCCGCCTCCGTCGCCGGGCAGCCGTCCGTGCCGGGTTCGGGGGACTCGTAGAAGAAGGAGACGGGCCGGCCCAGGACCAGCCAGCTCCACGGGTTGGACTCGTAGGTGTGCCCGGAGGTCAGGCCGACGTGGAACTTGTAGACCTCGGTCTCGTAGTGCCACAGGCTGCGCACCCACTCGGGCAGGAACGACAGGGAGCTGCCCTGGTCGTTCTTGGCGGCCCAGTCGCGCAGGTAGCCGCCCTTGCCGTTGTCCGGGCTGAAGATCCAGCCCGACCAGGAGGCCGCGTACGTCGCCACCGCCACCGGCACCGTCGACACGAAGGCGGGCAGCGCGTCGCGCCGCAGCATCGAGGCGTACGGGGCGCCCGCGCCCGCCGTGCGGCGCGCGGCGGCGTCCCACAGGACGGTCAGGACGCCGAAGAAGGCCAGCGCGATGAAGCCGTTCCACTTCGTGCCCGCGGCCAGGCCCAGGCACACGCCGGCCAGGAGGCGGTACGGCCGCCAGCCCAGCCCCAGCGTCTCGGCGATCTTCATGTCGGGCCGGGTACGGCCCTCCGCGTCCACCGGCAGCGCGTCGGCGAGTCTGGCCCGGGTCCGGTCCCGGTCGATGAGCAGCGCCCCGAACGCGGCCAGCACGAAGAACATCAGCACCAGGTCGAGCAGCGCGGTCCGGCTCATCACCAGGTGCAGGCCGTCCACCGCCAGCAGCGCGCCCGCCAGGCAGCCGAGGAACGTGGAGCGCAAGAGGCGGCGCCCGATCCGGCACAGCATCAGCACCGAGAGCGTGCCGAGGACGGCGGTCATGAACCGCCAGCCGAAGGGGGTGAGGCCGAACATCCACTCGCCGAGCCCGATGACCCACTTGCCGACCGGCGGGTGGACCACGTACCCGGGGTCGACCGGCAGCGGCACGCCGTCCGGGTTGGCGAGGATCGACTTGTCGATGTCCTTCGGCCAGCTGGCCTCGTAGCCCTGCTTGACCGTGGCCCAGGCGTCCTTGGCGTAGTACGTCTCGTCGAATATCACCGCCTTCGGGCTGCCCAGGTGCACGAACCGCAGCACACCGGCGACCATCGCCACCAGCAGCGGACCGGCCCACGAGACGATGCGCTGCCAGGTGCCCCACACCCCGGGCGGCAGCCCGAAGGTCGCCCACAGCTGCGCCGACGGCCTGGCGTACGGGGGCACCAGGCGGGTGCGGGCGTCGGGGCGCGGCGCCGTCCCCGCCGGGGGCGCGTAGCCGAAACCGCGCAGGCGGCCCAGCCACGTGGGGGGCTCTTGTGCGCGTCCCGCGGGCGGGGCGGGCGGGGCCCCCGCGGGGCTGGGCGGCGGCGTCGCGGTACTGGTCACCGGGTCATCGTAGGGAACCGATCTGTGGGAGCCCCAGTCGCCGCGTACCCGACGGGCGAGCCGGGCCCCCGGCGGCGGCCCACGGTGGCTGCGTGGCGGCCCGGCGGCGCTCCGGGCCGGGGCCCGCGGCGGGGCGGGACGGCCGGAAGGACTGAGAGGATGGGCCGGTGACAGCTGACCAGCCCCGCGGTACCGAACCCGTCCACACGCCCGCCGGCCAGGCAGGCGTCCTCGTCCTCGCCGGGACCCCGATCGGCGACCTGGCGGACGCCCCGCCACGGCTCGGCGCCGAGCTGGAGCGGGCCGACGTGATCGCCGCCGAGGACACCCGGCGGCTGCGCCGGCTGACGCAGGGGATCGGGGTGCACACCACCGGGCGCGTGCTCTCGTACTTCGAGGGCAACGAGTCGGCCCGCACCCCGGAGCTGGTCGAAGCCCTGGAGGCGGGCAAGCGGGTGCTGCTGGTGACCGACGCGGGCATGCCCTCCGTCTCGGACCCCGGCTACCGGCTGGTCGCCGCCGCCGTGCTGAAGGACATCAAGGTCACCGCCGTGCCCGGGCCGTCCGCGGTGCTCACCGCGCTCGCGCTCTCCGGGCTGCCGGTGGACCGGTTCTGCTTCGAGGGCTTCCTGCCGCGCAAGGCCGGCGAGCGCCTGGGCCGGCTGCGCGAGGTCGAGGGCGAACGGCGCACGCTCGTCTACTTCGAGGCCCCGCACCGGCTCGACGACACCCTCGCCGCCATGGCCGAGGTCTTCGGCGCCGACCGGCGGGCGGCCGTGTGCCGCGAGCTGACCAAGACGTACGAGGAGGTCAAGCGCGGCGGGCTCGGCGAGCTGGCGGCCTGGGCCGCCGAGGGCGTCCGCGGGGAGATCACCGTCGTCGTCGAGGGCGCCCCGGCGGCCGGGCCCGGCGACGTGGACGCCGAGGAGCTGGTGCGCAGGGTGCGGGTGCGCGAGGAGGCGGGGGAGCGGCGCAAGGAGGCCATCGCGGCGGTCGCGGCCGAGGCGGGAGTACCCAAGCGCGAGGTGTTCGATGCGGTGGTCGCGGCAAAGAACGCGGCACAAAAGGTGCCCGCATCCGGTAAAGAGCTAACCTGAAAGGCAAAGCTCAGACCGCGCACCGGGCCCTTCGGGCATGAGTCGCCCAAGGACCGTCCAACACTCGACCGAGCCTGATGCGCTCCCGCCCGAAGAGGCGTCCACTGGCCATGGCACCAGTGGAACAAGAGGAGCTGGCATGAGTGAGATCGCAGACACCCCGGTACCCGTCGCCGCCGCGGTACCCGGCACTGTTTCCGCACCCGCCCTGCACACCGTGCACGAGGCGTACTCGTTCGCGTGCATGAGGTGCGGGTACGGCTGGGAGCAGGCCTACGAGATAGAACACCGCGTCGACGGCACAGGACGTCCGTTCATCACCTACACGGCCAACCGGGAGCGGGTTCCGTCCCCGCTGTCGAGCCCGACCTGCCTGAACTGCGGCGGGCACGTCGTACGGATCATGCGGTCGGGGCAGGTCTCCTCCGTGCTCGGCATGCTCGACCAGCTCTACCACCACCCCGTCGCACCCGGCATCGCCGGACCCGTCCCGGCGGGCCAGAACGTACCGAGGGGTCCGAAGGCTCCCAAGGCACCCAGGGCTCCGAAGCCGCGCAAGGCGTCCCGGCTCCACGACGCCCCGGGACCGGTCGCGATCGACGACGCCGAGGAGCGCCGGGGGCCGGTCGCCCGGCTGATGGGGATCTTCCGCCGGTCATAGGATCGGCCGTATGAGCACCGCTTCGAAGGACGCCCCGCCGCCGCTGCCCGAACCGCTGCGGGTGGCGGTGGCCGACTCGCACACCCACCTCGACATGCAGTCCGGCACCGTCGAGGAGGGCCTCGCCAAGGCGGCGTCGGTGGGCGTGACCACGGTCGTCCAGGTGGGCTGCGACGTGAAGGGCTCCCGCTGGGCCGCCGAGACCGCGGCCCAGTACGCGAACGTGCACGCGGCGGTGGCCCTTCACCCGAACGAAGCCCCCCGGATCGTCCACGGGGACCCAGGGGGCACCTCCCAGCCCCCTGGGGCTGGGGGAGGCTGGTCGCGGCAGGGCGCCCGCACCGGCGGCGGCGAGACGGCGCTGGACGACGCGCTCGCCGAGATCGAGGCGCTCGCCGCGCTCGGCCACGTGAAGGCGGTCGGTGAGACCGGCCTCGACCACTTCCGGACCGGCCCGGAGGGGATGGCTGCACAGGAGCGTTCCTTCCGCGCCCACATCGAGATCGCCAAGCGGCAGGGCAAGGCCCTGGTCATCCACGACCGGGACGCCCACGCGGACGTGCTGCGCGTCCTGCGCGAGGAGGGCGCGCCCGAACGGACCGTCTTCCACTGCTACTCGGGGGACGCCGAGATGGCCCGCGAGTGCGCGGCCGCCGGGTACTACATGTCCTTCGCCGGGACCGTCACCTTCAAGAACGCGGCGCCGCTGCGCGAAGCCCTCGCCGTGGCCCCGCTGGAGCTGGTGCTCGTCGAGACGGACGCCCCGTACCTGACCCCGGCGCCGTACCGCGGACGGCCCAACGCGCCCTATCTCATTCCGCTGACCGTACGGGCGATGGCCGCCGTCCGGGGCCTCGACGAGGACGCCATGGCCACCGCCCTGGCCGCCAACACGGCACGCGCCTTCGCCTACTGACGCCCCGTCCGCCCCGCCCCGCCGCAGGACGCCCGCCGGCCGGGAGACGCCCGCACCGCGACGCTGTGTGATCGAACGGCTTTCGTGTGTGACGGATCCTCCGCTAAGGTGCCGTGCCCGAACCAGCGGGGGCCGGACCAGTGGAGCGAGCGTCGTGAGCGATACGCAGGGCAGTCACCGCCGTGGCGGTCCCGTGCCGGAGGCGTACGAGGACGAGCCCCCGGGCCCGCCGGCCGCCCCGTGGGACACGGCCGGGGCGGAGCCCCCGGCCGTCCCGGCGGGCCGCCGCCGGGCCCGCGGCCGCGAAGCCCCGGCCGCCGCCGTGTCCATCCCCGCCCCCGCCGGCGAGCCGGGCACGGGCCGCCGCCGCGGGACCGGGGAGCCGCCCGCCGCCGCGGCGGCCGCCCCGTCCGGCTCCGGCAGACGCCGGGGCACCGCCGCCGAGGCCGCCGGGCCGGGGACCCTGCCCGCGCCCGCCGGAACCGGCCGGCGCCGGACGCCGGCGCGGGACCCGGGCCCCGGCGCCCTCCGCCCGCGGCGGGACCTGGCGGCGGATCGTGCCGCAGGCGCTGGTCGTCGCCTTCCTCGCCGGCGGCACCAGCGCGTTCGTGGCCGCCGACAAGGCCGTACGCCTCACCGTCGACGGGGTCCCGCGCGAGCTGCACACCTTCGCCGACGACATCGGCGAGCTGCTCGCCTCCGAGGGCCTCGGCGTCGGCCCCCACGACCTCGTCACCCCCGCCCCCGGCGCCCACCTCGACGACGGCGAGGAGATCGTCGTCCGCTACGGCCGCCCGCTGCGCCTCACCCTCGACGGGCGGCAGCGCCAGGTGTGGACCACCGCCCGCACCGTCGAGGGCGCCCTGCACCAGTTCGGCATCCGCGCCGAGGGCGCCTACCTCTCCGTCCCCCGCACCGCGCCCGTCCCGCGCGCCGGCCTCACCCTCGGCGTCCGTACGGAGCGCAGCGTCACCTTCATGGCCGACGGCCGCGAGCGCACGATCCGCACCAACGCCGCGACCGTGCTGGAAGCCCTCGACCAGGCCGGCATCACCCTGCGCGGCGAGGACACCACGTCCGTGCCCCCGACCGCCTTCCCGCGCGACGGCCAGACCGTCACCGTGCTCCGGATCACCGGCAGCCGGGAGGTCCGCGAAGAGCGCATCCCGTACCTGACGGAGCGGGTCAAGGACCCCGCCCTGTTCGCCGGCACCGAGGTCGTCGAGCGGGCCGGCCGGCCCGGCGCGCGCAGGGTCACGTACAGCCTGCGCACCGTCAACGGGGTCCGCCAGAAGGCCCGCCGGATCGCCGAGGAGACCGTCCGCGAGCCCGTCGGACAGCTCGTCAAGGTGGGCACGAAGCCGCTGCCGACGTCCGTCGCGGGCGCCGACGGCCTCAACTGGGCGGCGCTGGCCCGGTGCGAGTCCGGCGGCCGTCCCTCCGCCACCGACCCCTCGGGCACCTACGGCGGCCTCTACCAGTTCGACGTCCGCACCTGGCAGGCGCTCGGCGGAAGCGGACGCCCACAGGACGCGTCGGGGTCGGAGCAGACGTTCCGCGCGAAGAAGCTCTACGTCCAGCGCGGCGCGAGCCCCTGGCCCCACTGCGGCCGCAGGCTCTAGTCGCCGGGCCGGGGCGGGAGCACCCCGTCGATCTGAGACGCTTTACCGGTGAGCACCGCAGAGCAGCAGCCCCAGAACCCCGAGAACCCCGGGCATCCCGTATCCGACTCCCTTCTCGGCCCCGCCGACATCCGGGAGCTGGCCGCGGCACTCGGCGTACGCCCGACGAAGCAGAAGGGCCAGAACTTCGTCATCGACGCCAACACGGTCCGCCGGATCGTGCGCACCGCCGGGGTCCGCCCCGACGACGTGGTCGTCGAGGTCGGGCCGGGCCTGGGCTCGCTGACGCTCGCGCTGCTGGAGGCCGCGGACCGGGTCGTCGCGGTGGAGATCGACGACATCCTCGCGGCGGCGCTGCCCGCCACCATCGAGGCCCGCATGCCCGCGCGCACGGACCGCTTCGCGCTGGTCCACTCCGACGCGATGCTGGTCACGGAGCTGCCCGGCCCGGCGCCCACCGCGCTCGTCGCGAACCTGCCGTACAACGTGGCCGTGCCCGTGCTGCTCACGATGCTCGACCGCTTCCCGAGCATCGAGCGGACCCTGGTCATGGTGCAGGCCGAGGTCGCCGACCGGCTCGCCGCCGAGCCCGGAAACAAGGTCTACGGAGTCCCCTCCGTGAAGGCCAACTGGTACGCGCACGTCAAGCGCGCCGGGTCCATCGGCCGCAAGGTCTTCTGGCCCGCGCCGAACGTCGACTCCGGACTCGTCTCGCTCGTCCGCCGCACGGAGCCCGTCAAGACCACCGCCACCAAGGCCGAGGTCTTCGCGGTCGTGGACGCGGCCTTCGCCCAGCGCCGCAAGACGCTGCGCGCCGCCCTGGCCGGCTGGGCCGGTTCGGCGGCCGGCGCCGAAGCGGCCCTGGTCGCCGCCGGCGTCTCGCCGCAGGCCCGCGGGGAGTCGCTGACGGTGGAGGAGTTCGCGGCGATCGCCGAGCACAAGCCGGCGGTACGGGAGCCCGTCCTGTGAGCGGCGCCGTGACCGTACGGGTCCCCGCGAAGGTCAACGTGCGCCTCGCGGTGGGCGGGGCCCGCCCCGACGGCTTCCACGACCTGGCCAACGTCTTCCTGGCGGTCTCCCTCTTCGACGAGGTGACGGCGACCGCGGCCGACGCGCTGACGGTGACCTGCGAGGGGCCCGACGCGCACAAGGTCCCGCTGGACCGCACCAACCTCGTGGCGCGCGCCGCCGAGGCGCTGGCCGCGCGGGGCGGCCTCGACCCCGCCGTCCACCTGCACATCGCCAAGCGCATCCCGGTCGCGGGCGGCATGGCGGGTGGCAGCGCCGACGGCGCCGCGGCCCTGCTGGCCTGCGACGCCCTGTGGGGCCTGGACACGCCGCGCGCCGAACTCCTCGAGATCTGCGCGGAGCTGGGCAGCGACGTCCCGTTCAGCCTGGTGGGCGGCGCGGCGCTGGGCACCGGCCGGGGCGAGCTGCTGACCCCGGTGGACGCGGGCACCTTCCACTGGGTCTTCGCGGTCGCCGACGGCGGACTGTCCACCCCGGCGGTCTACCGCGAGTTCGACCGCCTCGCCGCCGCGGCCGGTACGGAGGTCCCCGCGCCGGCCGCCTCCCCGGAGCTGCTGGCCGCCCTCGCCTCGGGTGACCCGGACGCGCTGGCCGCCACCCTGGCCAACGACCTGCAGCCCGCCGCCCTCTCGCTGCGGCCGGGACTGGCCGCCGTACTGGCCGCGGGGACGGGCGGCGGAGCACTGGCCGGGATGGTCTCCGGCTCGGGGCCGACGACGGCCTTCCTGGTCCGGGACGCGGAAGCCGCCGCCAAGGTCGCCGCCGGGCTGGACGCCTCCGGCACCTGCCGGGCCACCCACGTGGCGTCCGGCCCGGCCCCCGGCGCCACGGTCCTGCCGGGCTGAGCGCGGGTCCCGGGGCCCCGGGACCCGCGGGCGGGCGTACCCAGGCCGGAACTGAGTATCCGTACCCTGTCGCGGGCCCCCGGCGGCGGCGATGTTGGGGCCATGACAGTCAGCGCCGAAGCCGTGGCCGCCGCCACCCCCGCCGCCCGGGACCGGTACATCGACCTGCTCCGGGTCGCCTCCCTCGGCACCGTCGTGTGCGGGCACTGGCTGATGGCCGCCGTCAGCGCCGACGGGATAGGGAACCTGCTCGCCCTCGTGCCCGGGCTCCAGGTCCTCACCTGGGGGCTCCAGATCATGCCCGTCTTCTTCTTCGTCGGCGGCTTCTCGCACGCCCTGTCCCACCGCTCCCTCGCCCGCCGGGCCGACCGCCCGGTCTACGCCGACTTCCTGCGGGCCCGCCTCCAGCGGCTGCTGCGGCCCACCCTCGTGTTCGTCCTCGTGTGGAGCGCGGCCGCCCTCGCGCTCCAGCTCGCCGGCGCCGGCGGGGGACGGCTGACCGGGGCCGCCCTGCGGCTGGTCACCCAGCCGCTGTGGTTCATCGGGATCTACCTCGCCATGGTCGCCTTCACCCCGCCGCTGCTGCGGCTGCACGAGCGCTTCGGCTGGGGCGCCTTCGCCGGGCTGGCCGGCGCCGCCGCCCTCGTCGACGTGCTGCGCTTCGCGCTCGGGGTCCCGTACGTGGAGTTCCTGAACTTCGCGCTCGTCTGGCTCGCCGTGCACCAGCTGGGGTTCCTGCGCGCCGACGGCCGCCTGAGCGGACTGCGACGGCCGGGCGCCCTGGCCGCCGCCGGGCTCACCGGGGCCGTCCTGCTCGTCGCGTTCGGGCCGTACCCGCTGTCCATGGTCGGGATGCCCGGCGAGAAGGTGTCCAACATGGCACCGCCCACCCTCGCCCTGCTCTGCCACGGCCTGTGGCTCGTCGGCGCCGTCCAGCTCCTGGCCGGGCCCGCCACCGCGTGGCTGCGCCGCCCGCGGGTCTGGCGCGGGGTCGTCGCCGCCAACGGCGTCGCCATGACCGCCTTCCTCTGGCACCTCACGGCGATGCTGGGGGTGTACGCGGCCCAGCTCGCCCTCGGCCTCGCCCTCCCGGCCCCCGCCGGCGCGGCCTGGTGGGCACAGGTTCCCGTACGGCTCGCCCTCGCGGCCCTGGTGACCGCGCTGCTCGTCGCCCTGTTCCGCCGCTTCGAGGCCCCGCCCCGGCCGGGTCCCGCCGTGGCCCCGGGGAGCACCCCGGCCGGCGGCGGGCCGTCGGCCGCCCTCGGGATCACGCTCTGCCTCCTCGGCGTCCTCGGCCTGTCCATGACCGGCCTCGGGGGCCTGCTGGAGGGCCACAGCGCCACCCTGATCGCCGTACCGGTCACCGCGCCCGTCGCGATCGGCATGGCGCTGGGAGGCTGGCTGCTGGTGGAACGGTCGGCCCCGGCCCGGAGGGTTAGGCTGAGGGGCTGATCCACACCCCTTCCCTGGAGCGCGTCTGATGGCCGTCAATCTGGTCAATGTCGAGGCAGTCAGCAAGGTGTACGGCACACGTACCCTGCTCGACGGCATCTCCCTCGGCGTGTCCGAGGGGGACCGGATCGGCGTCGTCGGTCGCAACGGAGACGGGAAGACCACCCTCATCCGGATGATCGCCAAACTGGAGGAGCCCGACAGCGGACGGGTCACCCAGAACAGCGGGCTGCGCATGGGCGTCCTCACCCAGCACGACTCCCTCGACCCCGCGGCCACCGTCCGCCACGAGATCATCGGGGACATGGCCGACCACGAGTGGGCCGGCAACGCCAAGATCCGCGACGTGCTCACCGGCCTCTTCGGCGGGCTGGACCTGCCCGGCTTCGGCCAGGGCCTGGACACCGTCATCGGCCCGCTCTCCGGTGGCGAGCGCCGCCGCATCGCGCTGGCCCAGCTGCTCATCGCCGACCAGGACCTGCTGATCCTCGACGAGCCCACCAACCACCTCGACGTCGAGGGCATCTCCTGGCTCGCCAAGCACCTCCAGGAACGCCGCTCCGCGCTCGTCTGCGTCACCCACGACCGCTGGTTCCTCGACCAGGTCTGCACCCGCATGTGGGACGTGCAGCGCGGCGACGTGCACGAGTACGAGGGCGGCTACAGCGACTACGTCTTCGCCCGCGCCGAGCGCGACCGCATCGCCGCCACCGAGGAGTCCAAGCGGCAGAACCTGATGCGCAAGGAGCTGGCCTGGCTGCGCCGCGGCGCGCCCGCCCGGACCTCCAAGCCCCGCTACCGCATCGAGGCCGCCAACGAGCTCATCGCCGACGTGCCGCCGCCGCGCGACACCTCCGAGCTGATGAAGTTCGCCAACGCCCGCCTCGGCAAGACGGTCTTCGACCTGGAGGACGTCACCGTCCAGGCCGGCCCCAAGACCCTGCTGGAGCACCTGACCTGGCACCTCGGCCCCGGCGACCGCGTCGGCCTGGTCGGCGTCAACGGCGCGGGCAAGACCTCCCTGCTGCGCGCCCTCGCCGAGGCCGCCCGCACCCAGGGGGAGGTCCAGCCCGCCAAGGGCAAGGTCATCGTGGGCAGGACCGTCAAGCTCGCCTACCTCTCCCAGGAGGTCGGCGAACTCGACCCCTCCCTGCGGGTGCTGGAAGCCGTCCAGCGGGTGCGCGACCGCGTCGACCTCGGCAAGGGCCGCGAGATGACGGCGGGCCAGCTGTGCGAGCAGTTCGGCTTCACCAAGGAGAAGCAGTGGACGCCGGTCGGCGACCTCTCCGGCGGTGAGCGCCGCCGGCTGCAGATCCTGAGGCTGCTGATGGACGAGCCCAACGTCCTGTTCCTCGACGAGCCCACCAACGACCTCGACATCGAGACCCTGACCCAGCTGGAGGACCTCCTCGACGGCTGGCCCGGTTCGATGATCGTGATCTCCCACGACCGGTTCTTCGTCGAGCGCACCACCGACACGGTGATGGCCCTGCTCGGCGACGCCAGCCTGCGGATGCTGCCGCGCGGCCTGGACGAGTACCTGGAGCGCCGCCGGAAGATGATCGAGGCGGCCGCGCCGGCGCCCGCCCCCGCGTCCGCCGGGGCCAAGACGTCCGCCTCCGGCGACTCCCGCGCCGCGAAGAAGGAGCTCCAGAAGATCGAGCGGCAGCTGAACAAGCTCTCCGACCGCGAGAGCGGCCTGCACGCGCAGATCGCCGAGAACTCCACCGACTACGACAAGGTGGCCAAGCTCGACGCGGAGCTGAGGGAACTGCTCTCCGACCGCGACGACTTGGAGATGCGCTGGCTGGAGCTGGCCGAGGAGGCGTAGCCCGCGCCGCACTCCGCCCGTACTCCGGGCCGACTGGCCGGATAACGGCGGCGTCACGGGCCGGTCCTCCCTTGGGAACAGGGGGCGGACCGGCCCGGCATAAGGAAGGCGTGAGTGATAGAAAGGCATCCCCCACGACCTCACCGAAGCCGAAAGTGTGCGCTGATGACCGAGCCGCCCCAGCCGCCGAACCAGCCGCCGACACCTTCCGGTTACGGCCACCTGCCCGGCCCGCCCCAGCCCGGCTACGGCTACCCGCCGCAGGGCGCGAACCCGTACGCCCAGCAGCCGCCGTACGGCCAGCAGCCTCCCCAGCCCCAGCAGCCCCAGCAGCCTTCCCAGCTCCCGCAGTACCCGCCGCAGCAGCCCCCGCCCGGCTACGCCCACCCGCCGCAGCCCCCGACCGTGCCCTCGGGCCAGGCGCTCGGCGCCCCCGGGACCCCGCCGAGGAAGAAGACGACCGCCCTCATCGCCGCCGCCGTCGCGGGCACCCTCGTCCTCGGCGCCGGCGCGTACTTCGCCTTCTTCCGTGACGGTGGCGCGGACCCCAAGCAGCCCGTGGCGCAGCCGTCCACCCCCGCCGACCCCAAGCCCTCGGCCTCCGCCGAGGTCGACAAGGGCGACGGCACCGGCAACGGCGCCGGCGGGGAAGACCTCAACGCCGGCCGGCAGCAGGGCGAGGACAAGGTCCTCTGGCTCAAGACCGCCAAGATCGACGGCCCCGGCATGGGAGTCGAGTCCGAGGGCCAGTGGGTCGTCGGCGACACCGTCGTCAAGAGCGTCTGGAAGTCCCTCACCGGCTACGGCGTCGCCGACGGCAAGGAGAAGTGGACGCTTGCCTTCCCCGCCGCGGTCTGCTCCGTCACCCCGCAGACCACCGCCGACAACAAGACGGTCGTCATGTACCGGGAGAGCGAGGCGGAGTCCGCCGCCTGCACGCAGATGCGCGTGGTCGACCTCGCGTCGGGCAAGGAGGTCTGGTCCAAGGAGGTGCCCAAGGAGCAGCTCTTCGACATCTTCACCAGCCCCGCCGTCGCCATCACCGGCGACACCGTGGCCATCAGCCGGGGCGGCACCGCCAGCGCCTTCAAGATCAGCAACGGCGACAAGCTCTTCGCCAGCACCCAGGCCGAGGGCTGCAAGCCCGGCTCCTACGCGGCCGGCAACGGCAAGATGGTCGGCCTCGCCACCTGCCTCGACGAGGACAAGACCGCCGAGGTCCAGAGCACCGACCCCGTCACCGGCAAGCGCGGCTGGACCTACCGGGTTCCCAAGTCCTTCAAGGTCAGCAGCGTGTACTCGCTGGATCCGCTCGTCCTCGAACTCGGCAACGAGGCGACGAAGGAGATCGTCATCACGGTGATCGGACCCGACGGGAAGCAGGGCGCCACCCTCTCCGCCGAGGGCAAGTTCCCGATCGGTTGCGGTGACACCGGCATCTTCCGGTCCTTCTCCGTCTGTTCCTCGGCCGTCGTCGACGGGGGCACCCTCCACCTCGCGACCGCCCGCGACGCGGTGGCGGGCAACGCCGTCGTCGCCTTCGACCTGTCCACGGGCAAGGAGAAGTGGCGCACCCCGGCCGGGGCCAAGCGCACCCTCACCCCGCTCAAGGCCGTGGGCGGGCAGCTCATCGCCTACCGCCAGGCCGAGTACGACAAGGGCGGCGAGATCCTCTCCGTCCCGGCCGGCGGCGCCACCCCCACCGCGCTCCTGCGCAACCCGTCGGGCGCGGCGGCCCCGGTCGAGAGCTCCTTCCACACCCCCAGACTCGACTACGTCGACGGGCGGTTCTTCCTCTCCGTATCGCGCCTGCAGGCCCGGGGCAAGGACGAGAAGTTCCTGATGGTCTTCGGCAAGTGAACGCGTCCCCCGAGCCGCCCCCCGAGCCGCCCACCGAGAGGCAGTCGCAACCCATGAGCACCCCGCCGCCCCCCAGCCAGCCGCCGTCCGGCGGCTTCGGAGCGCCGCAGGATCCCCCGCCGGGCGGATTCGGCGCGCCCGCCCCGCCGCCCGTGCCGCCGCAGCAGCCCCCGGCCGGCTACGGGTACCCGCAGCAGCCCCCGGCGGGCTACGGATACCCCCAGCAGCAGCCCGGCCCCGGTACCCCGCCGCCGTACGGCCAGCCGCCCACCGTGCCGGTCCAGGCCGCCCGGCCGCCGGCCGGCGGCAACGACAAGCGCACCCAGCTGATGATCGTCGGCGCCGCCCTGCTGGCCATCGTCATGATCGTCGGAGGCGGCCTCTGGTACGTCTCCGGCGACGGCAGCGGCACCGGCGGGCAGCCCACCGCGAACGGCAGCCCCAGCGCGGGCCCCGACGGCAAGCCCCAGGGCGCGGGCGGCTCCGAGAAGGTGCCCGCCAACCCCAAGTCGAAGCCGCTGTTCAACCAGCCGAACCCGCAGCCGGCCGACATCGCCAACGTCGCCGGCTCCTGGCTGACCGACTCCACCTACGTCAAGTCCGACGTCGCGAAGGTGGTCGGCTACAACGTCGTCGACGGCGGCAAGAAGTGGGAACTGCCCTTCCCCGGCGAGCTCTGCGGCGCGACCCGGCACGTCAGCGACAACAAGACGGCCGTCCTCTTCAAGGCGGTCATGCCCACGCCCGAGAACAAGTACCCGCAGTGCACCGAGGTCGGTGTCATCGACCTGGGCACCGGCAAGCTCGTCTGGTCCGGCAACGCCAAGGGCGCCACCAGCGGCGACAAGCCCGTGTCCTACTACGAGGTCACCCTCAGCGGCCAGACCGTCGCCGCCGCGGGCACCGCGGGCGGCGCCGCCTGGAACCTCGCCGACGGCAAGTCCCTGTGGCTGCCCAAGATCGACGGCGAGGGCTGCCGCGACGCGGGCTACGCGGGCGGCGAGGCCCTCGGCGTGATCCGCAAGTGCGGCCAGAGCTCCAGCCCGACCCTGCACGCGCAGCTCCTCGACGCGGCCACCGGCGCGCCCACGGCCTCGTACAAGCTCGCCCCGGGCATCGAGTACGCCGGCATCGTCTCCACGAAGCCGCTCATCGTCGGCGCCGACGTCGGCAAGACCGCCAAGAACGCCACCGGCCTCAGCGACCTCTTCGTCATCGCCCCCTCGGGCGAACTGAAGGCGCGCATCTCGCTCGCCGACGGCACGTTCGCCGGCAAGTGCGCGTCCACCGAGGTCGAGAAGTGCACCAACATGGTCGTCGGCAACGGCAAGATCTACGTGCCCTCCTACGAGCACCAGGGCGGCCAGTCCTCCAGCGGCCGCACCAACGAGCTGCTCTCCTTCGACCTGGAGACCGGCAAGCAGACCACCGACCGCGCCGACGCGGGCGACGGGTTCACGATGTTCCCGCTGCGCATGGACGGCTCGAACGTCATCGCCTACAAGGAGCCCCCGTACGACAAGGGCGGCCAGATCGTCAGCATCGACGGGACGACCATGAAGGAGACCCTCCTCATGCAGAACCCGTCGGACAAGGCGAGCCAGCGCATCGAGACGGCGTTCTCGCCCGAGTACTCCGAGTACCGCTACCACAACGGCAAGCTGTTCGTCTCGCGCACGACGGCCCGCAAGCCGTACTCGGACAAGAGCGACCCCGAGTACCTGTTCGTCTCCTTCACCGCGAGCTGACGGCGAGCCGGCCGCTCCCGCACACCCGCACCGGCACGCAGCCCCCGGAAGGTCCGCCTTCCGGGGGCTTCTGCGCGGTATCCCCCTCGCTCCGTCGAACAAGCGTGTAGCTTGCCGGGGCAGAAGGGTCGGGGGTGGATGCCTTCATGGGCGTACGGGTCGTGGTGGTCGACGAGCACCGCCTGCTGGCCGAGGCGCTCGCCTCGGCCCTGAAACTGCGCGGGCACCGGGTGCTCGCCGCGGCCGCCCCGGCCGCGGGCGCCGCCGAGCTGGTGATCAGCCGGGCGCCGGAGGTCTGTCTCTTCGGCACCGCCTCCCCGGCCGAGCCGGGAGTCTTCGAACCCGTGGCCCGCATCAAACGGGAGCGCTCGCAGATCGCCGTGGTCGTCCTGGGACCGGTGCCCAGCCCGCGCGGGATCGCGGCCGCCTTCGCCGCCGGCGCCTCGGGGTACGTACGCCAGGACGAGCGGATCGAGGGCGTGGAACGGGCGCTGGCCAAGGCGCGGGCCGGCGAGGTCGCGATCTCCCCGCAGCTGCTCCAGGGGGCCTTCGCGGAACTCCTCAACCCGGCCGTCCAGCCCGACGACGAGGGCAGCCGGCTGCTGCGCCTGCTCACCCCGCGCGAGGTGGAGGTCCTGGTACGGGTCGCCGAGGGCGAGGACACCCGGCTGATCGCGGCGGGGATGGAGATCGCCCCCAGTACCGCCCGCACGCACGTGCAGCGGGTGCTGATGAAGCTCGGCGTGGGGTCCCGGCTGGAGGCGGCCGCACTGGCGGCCCGTACCGGACTCCTGGACCGGGTGGCCCCCGCGCAGCCGCCCGGCGCGGCCCGCGGCTGAACGGCGCGGGCCTGAACTGAACGGGGCGGGCCCCGGCTGAACGGCGCGGGCCCGGGCCGTGGCGCGGGCCCGCCGATTTCCCTGCGGGCGCCGGATCGGGTAAGCCAGTCTCCAGCACGCGCACGCATCCAGCGCGCGTTCCCCCGCGAGAGGCAGTAGGCGAGTGAGCAAGTACCTGGTAACCGGTGGCGCCGGATACGTCGGCAGCGTGGTCGCTGCCCACCTCCTGGAGGCCGGCCACGAGGTCACCGTCCTCGACGACCTCAGCACCGGCTTCCGCGCGGGCGTCCCGGAGGGTGCCGCCTTCATCGAGGGCCGCATCCAGGACGCCGCCGACCACCTCGACGACTCCTACGAGGCGGTGCTGCACTTCGCGGCGTCCTCGCAGGTCGGCGAGTCCGTGGCGAACCCGGCCAAGTACTGGGAGAACAACGTCGGCGGCACCCTCGCGCTGCTGAACGCCATGCGCGGGGCGGGCCTGCGCAAGCTGGTCTTCTCCTCCACCGCCGCCACCTACGGTGAGCCTGCGGAGGGCCTGCTGACCGAGGCGTCCGTCACCGCGCCGACCAACCCGTACGGGGCCACGAAGCTCGCCGTGGACCACATGATCGCGGGGGAGTGCGCGGCGCACGGCCTGGCCGCCGTCTCCCTGCGCTACTTCAACGTGGCGGGCGCGTACGGGCGGTTCGGGGAGCGGCACGCCCCCGAGACCCACCTGATCCCGCTGGTCCTCCAGGTCGCGCTCGGCGAGCGGGAGTCGATCTCGGTGTTCGGCGAGGACTACCCGACCCCGGACGGCACCTGCGTGCGCGACTACATCCACGTCGCGGACCTCGCGGAGGCCCACCTCGCCGCGCTGGAGAACGCCACCGCCGGCGAACACCTGATCTGCAACCTCGGCAACGGCAGCGGCTTCTCGGTCCGCGAGGTCGTCGAGACGGTCCGCAAGGTCACCGGCCGGGAAATCCCCGAGGTCGTCGCCCCGCGCCGGGCCGGTGACCCGGCGGTCCTGGTCGCCTCCGCCCGCACCGCCCACGAGCGCCTCGGCTGGACCCCCAACCGCTCGGACCTCACCGGCATCATCTCGGACGCGTGGAACTTCGCGCGCACGCACGCCTCCTGACCCCTCGGCCCCGCCGGGCCCACCGCTGTCCCCTACGCCCCCCGCACCGCCAGGTACGGGGGGCGTACGCGTGTGCGCCGCGCGCCGTGATCGGGAGCCGTGCGCGGGCGCCCGGCGTGCACGCGCGGGGTGAAATGCCCCCCGTGCAACTGCCCGCGGCACACGCCGGGTCGGAAACGGCCATCCGGACCTTCGGTGCAGTCGAATTCAAGCCATGACAAAGCCCGTTCGGAACGGCTGCGCGGGAAAATCGCTGGGAAAACTTCTGCAATTCGGCCAACCGTCAGCCGCCCCGGCTCTACGCTGATGCGTGACACCGGTGGGGGCCGGTGTTGATTCAGGGGTCGAGACACGTCGGGTACGGCGTCCGCTCCGGGGTAGTGCAGAGGTGTCTCGGCGGCGGCCGCGGCAGCTGCGGATCACCCGGTCCGGGCGCCGTACCCGCCGCCGTCCGTTCCCCTACCCTTGGGGGTTTTGTGGTTCGTATCCGGGTTCTCGTGGTCGACGATCACCGCATCTTCGCCGAATCGCTCGCAGCCGCGCTCGCGGCCGAGCCGGACGTGGACGTGTCCGCGGCCGGCAGCGGCCCCGCCGCGCTGCGCTGCCTCGAACGCGCGGTGGCCGAGGGCCGCCGCTACGACGTCCTGCTGGTCGACGCCGATCTCGGCGCCGCGGCCGGGTCCGTGCCCGCCCAGCGGGAGTCCGGCTCGGGGCCGCCGGGCGGCGCGGACGGGATCGCGCTGGTCGCGGGGGTGCGGGTGTCCCATCCGGGAGTCCGCACCGTGGTCCTCGCGGAGCGGGACGAACCCCGCCGGGCCGCGATGGCGTTGCAGGCGGGGGCCTCGGGCTGGGTGGCGAAGGACTGCTCGCTCTCGCGGCTGCTGGCCGTGGTCCGCGGCGTGCTGCGCGAGGAGACCCACCTCCCGCCCGCGCTGCTCACCGGAGTGCTGCGCGAGCTGACCGCGGCACGCAAGCACCGTACGGACAGCGAGCGGCTCGTGGAGTCGCTCACCCCGCGCGAGCACGAGGTGCTGCGCTGCATGGTGGCGGGGCTGGGCCGCAAGGACGTGGCGGCGCGGCTGTTCCTGTCCCCGCACACGGTCCGCACCCACATGCAGAACGTGCTGGGCAAGCTCGGGGTGCACTCGACGCTCGCCGCGGTGGCGCTGGCCAGGCGGGCCGGCGTACGTCCCGCGGAACTAGCCGGGGATGTTGTCGAACGGAGCGGTCAACTGGCGTAGCAGCCCGGCGAGGTCGCCCCGCTGGCTCTGGGAGAGCCGGGCGAGGATCGCCCGTTCCTGGGCCAGCAGTCCGGCGAGGGCCTGGTCGGCGCGGTCCCTGCCCTCGGGGGTCAGCCGCACCAGGACCCCGCGGCGGTCGCTGGGGTCCGGGAGCCGCTCGACGAGGCCCTTCTTGGCGAGCCGGTCGATGCGGTTGGTCATGGTGCCGGAGGTGACCAGGGTCTGGGTCAGCAGCTGGCCCGGGGAGAGCTGGTAGGGCGCGCCGGCGCGCCGCAGCGAGGTGAGGACGTCGAACTCCCACGGCTCCAGGCCATGCTCGGAGAAGGCGAGCCTGCGGGCGCGGTCGAGGTGGCGTGCGAGCCTGCTGACGCGGCTCAGCACTTCGAGCGGTTCCACGTCGAGGTCAGGGCGCTCCCGCCGCCAAGCCGCGACCAATCGGTCGACCTCGTCCTCCATGCGGATCAGTGTAAGGGGTCTGTCGACGTGAAGTCTCTTCATGTCATGTATCTCGTTATCGAGTATCTTGACATCGAGATATAAACGGGTCGACGATGGGGCAGTGAGGGTCCGGAACCGCTTCCGCTTCCGACCGCCCCGCCAGCAGGGAGGCTCGTACATGCATTCCGATACCGCGCAGGACCGGACCACCGCGCCCTCCGCGCCCACCTGGGACCCCCAGCAGTACCTCCGGCACGCCGGACACCGCGCCCGCCCCTTCGTCGACCTGCTGGCCCGGATACCCGAGCTGCCCGGCCGGCCCGCCCGCATCGCCGACCTCGGCTGCGGCCCGGGCAACGTCACCACCCTGCTCGCCGACCTCTGGCCCGAGGCCCGCGTCACCGGCTTCGACCTCTCCCCGGAGATGCTGCACCGCGCCACCGGGGAGTACGCCGGGCCCACCGCCGGCGGCGGCAGCCTCGACTTCCGGCTCGGGGACCTGGCCACCTGGCTCCCCGAGGAGCCGTACGACCTGATCGTCTCCAACGCCGCCCTGCAGTGGGTCCCCAGCCACCCCGGCTCCTTCGGCCCGTGGATCAACGGCCTGCGCCCCGGCGGCACCTTCGCCTTCCAGATCCCCGGCAACTTCACCGCCCCCAGCCACGCCCTGCTCGCCGAGATCTGCGACGCCCCCCGCTGGCGCTCCCGGCTCGCCGGGCACGGCGCCCACTACGTGCACCTCCTCGAACCCGCCGAGTACCTGGCCCGGCTGACCGAGCTCGGCTGCGCCGTCGAGGTCTGGGAGACCACGTACTTCCAGCTGCTCCAGGGCGCCGACCCGGTGCTCGACTGGGTCAAGGGCACGGCCCTGAGGCCCGTCCTCACCGCCCTCGGCGACGACCGGGACGCCGTCGACGCCCTGCTCGCCGAGTACCGGGACCGGCTGCGCGAGGCCTACCCGCCCGGCCCCCGCGGCACCGTCTTCCCGTTCCGCCGCATCTTCGCCGTCGCGCGCAAAGAGGGCTGACAGCCGCCCGCGGGCGGTGCGGCCGGCGCGCGACGGCGCCCCGCCACCGGAAGCCTCCGGTGGCGGGGCGCCGCCCGTGTCGCCGTACCTGCCCGCGGGGTCAGTTCTTGCGCCGGCCCACCAGCTGTGGCTTGGACTCCAGGCGGTCCAGCCCGTGCCAGGCCAGGTTCACCAGGTGCGCGGCGACCTCCGCCTTCCCCGGGCGGCGGACGTCCAGCCACCACTGCCCGGTCAGCGCCACCATCCCGACCAGCGCCTGCGCGTACAGCGGGGCCAGCTTCGGGTCGAAGCCCCGGGCCTTGAACTCCAGACCGAGGATGTCCTCCACCTGCGTGGCGATGTCGCTGATCAGCGACGCGAAGGTGCCCGTGGACTGGGCGACCGGGGAGTCGCGCACCAGGATCCGGAAGCCGTCCGTGTACGACTCGATGTAGTCCAGCAGCGCGAACGCCGCCTGTTCCAGCAGCTCCCGCGGGTGCCCGGCCGTCAGCGCGCCCGTCACCCCGTCCAGCAGCTGGCGCATCTCCCGGTCCACGACGACCGCGTACAGGCCCTCCTTGCCGCCGAAGTGCTCGTACACCACCGGCTTGGACACCCCGGCCTTCGCCGCGATCTCCTCGACCGACGTGCCCTCGAAGCCCTTCTCCGCGAACAGGGTCCGGCCGATGTCGAGCAGCTGCTGGCGCCGTTCCACGCCCGTCATCCGCACTCGGCGACCGCGCCGCGGCTTGTCGCTGCTGGAATTCCCGCCGTCGTTCGCCACGCCCCCCATCATGCCGCGTTCGACTCGTTTTCCCTGCGCCGGGCGTCGATGCGGGCCGCGGACGGCCAGCGCACGTCCGTGGCCCAGCCCAGTTGCTCGAACCAGCGGATCAGCCGCGCACTGGAGTCGACCTGGCCGCGCAGCACCCCGTGCCGGGCCGAGGTCGGGTCGGCGTGGTGCAGGTTGTGCCAGGACTCCCCGCAGGACAGGACCGCCAGCCACCACACGTTGCCCGAGCGGTCCCGGGACTTGAACGGCCGCTTGCCCACCGCGTGGCAGATCGAGTTGATCGACCACGTCACGTGGTGCAGCAGCGCCACGCGCACCAGGGAACCCCAGAAGAACGCCGTGAACGCGCCCCACCAGGACATCGTCACCAGACCGCCCACCAGCGGCGGGATCGCCAGCGAGAACATCGTCCAGAAGATGAAGTCACGCGAGATCCGCCGGATCGCCGGGTCCTTGATCAGGTCCGGGGCGTACTTCTGCTGGTCGGTCTGCTCCTCGTCGAAGAGCCACCCGATGTGCGCCCACCACAGGCCCTTCATCAGGGCCGGGAGCGTCTCGCCGAACCGCCACGGCGAATGCGGGTCGCCCTCGTGGTCCGAGAACTTGTGGTGCTTGCGGTGGTCCGCCACCCAGCGCACCAGCGGGCCCTCCACCGCCATGGACCCCATGACGGCCAGGGCGATCCGCAGCGGCCGCTTCGCCTTGAAGGAACCGTGCGTGAAGTAGCGGTGGAACCCGATGGTGATCCCGTGGCACGCCAGGAAGTACATGAAGACCATCAGGCCGAGGTCCAGCCAGCTCACCCCCCAGCCCCAGGCCAGCGGGACGACCGCCAGCAGGGCCAGGAAGGGGACGGTGATGAACAGCAGGAGGGCGATCTGCTCGACGGACCGCTTGTTCTCGCCGCCGAGCGTCGCCGACGGCGAGGAGGTGTCGGAGGACGCCGGGGCGTCCTCGATCAGATCGGGACTGACGGTCATGGGGGTCCCCTGGGGGTGAGGAGTCGGCGAGGGGGCACCACCCAGCGGTGCTGGGGGAGCCGGGAGAGCACGGAGCCTACGGACCCGTAACCTACGGCATCGTAAGTATGGCAAAGCAGGGGGCGAGGGCAAGAGGAGCGCGGCCCCGGAGAGTCGCCACAGGCCGTGCACACGGCGTACGCGCGACGTCCACAGCCCGTGCACGGCCCGCCTCGCGGCCGCCTCGCGAGACAACTGACCGGACACGGGGATCGGACACCTATCCTGTTCTCGTCGGACAGCGCGGTCCGTACGGGCAGCCCGGGCTGCGCATCAGGAGCGGCAGTGCCGCGTGCGACCGGGAGCCCACCGCCCAGTAGCGCTCGAAACACTGCAAGGAGCCGCACCTGTGAGCAGTGCTGACCAGGCCCCCCGGGCCTCCCAGCCGGCAGCCCCCCTCACCCCGGCCGCCACCGCGAACGCAGAACTGCGCGCGGACATCCGCCGCCTCGGCGATCTCCTCGGGGAGACCCTCGTACGTCAAGAGGGCCAAGACCTCCTGGACCTCGTCGAACGCGTCCGCGCCCTCACCCGCACCGACGGCGAGGCCGCCGCCGAGCTGCTCGGCGACATCGACCTGGAGACCGCCGCCAAGCTGGTGCGCGCCTTCTCCACCTACTTCCACCTCGCCAACGTCACCGAGCAGGTGCACCGCGGCAAGGAGCTGCGCGCCCACCGCGCCGCCGAGGGCGGGCTCCTCGCCCGCACCGCGGACATGCTCAAGGACGCCGACCCCGAGCACCTGCGCGAGACGGTCAGGAACCTCAACGTCCGCCCGGTCTTCACCGCGCACCCCACCGAGGCGGCCCGCCGCAGCGTCCTGAACAAGCTGCGCCGCATCGCCGCGCTGCTGGAGGAGCCCGTCACCGGCGCCGGCGACCGCCGCCGCCACGACCTGCGCCTCGCCGAGAACATCGACCTCGTCTGGCAGACCGACGAGCTCCGCGTGGTGCGCCCCGAGCCCGCCGACGAGGCCCGCAACGCCATCTACTACCTCGACGAGCTGCACGCCGGCGCGGTGGGCGACGTCCTGGAGGACCTCGCCGCCGAGCTCCAGCGCGTCGGCGTCGAGCTGCCCCCCGGCACCCGCCCCCTGACCTTCGGCACCTGGATCGGCGGCGACCGCGACGGCAACCCGAACGTCACCCCCGACGTCACCCGGGACGTGCTGATCCTCCAGCACGAGCACGGCATCACCGACGCCCTGGAACTCGTCGACTTCCTGCGCGGGCTGCTGTCGAACTCCATCCGCTACACCGGCGCCACCGAGGAGCTCCTCGCCTCGCTCCAGGCCGACCTGGAACGCCTCCCCGAGATCAGCCCGCGCTACAAGCGGCTGAACGCCGAGGAGCCGTACCGACTCAAGGCCACCTGCATCCGGCAGAAGCTCGTCAACACCCGCGAGCGCCTCGCCCGGGGCACCGCCCACGAGGAGGGCCGCGACTACCTCGGCACCGCCGAGCTGCTCGCCGACCTCACCCTCATCCAGACCTCCCTGCGCGAACACCGCGGCGCGCTCTTCGCCGACGGCCGCATGGACCGCACCATCCGCACCCTGGCCGCCTTCGGCCTCCAGCTCGCCACCATGGACGTGCGCGAGCACGCCGACGCGCACCACCACGCGCTGGGCCAGCTCTTCGACCGGCTCGGCGAGGAGTCCTGGCGCTACGCCGACATGCCGCGCGAGTACCGCGGCAAGCTCCTCGCCAAGGAACTCCGCTCCCGGCGCCCGCTGGCCCCCACCCCGGCGCCGCTCGACGCCGCCGGCCAGAAGACCCTCGGCGTCTTCGGCGCGATCAAGGACGCCTTCGAGAAGTTCGGCCCCGAGGTCATCGAGTCGTACATCATCTCGATGTGCCAGGGCGCCGACGACGTCTTCGCCGCCGCCGTCCTCGCCCGCGAGGCCGGCCTCATCGACCTCCACGGCGGATGGGCCAAGATCGGCATCGTGCCGCTGCTGGAGACCACCGACGAGCTGCGCGCCGCCGACGTCATCCTCGACGAGATGCTCGCCGACCCGTCGTACCGGCGCCTGGTCTCACTGCGCGGCGACGTCCAGGAGGTCATGCTCGGATACTCCGACTCCTCCAAGTTCGGCGGCATCACCACCAGCCAGTGGGAGATCCACCGCGCCCAGCGCCGGCTCCGCGACGTCGCCCACCGCTACGGCGTGCGGCTGCGCCTCTTCCACGGCCGCGGCGGCACCGTCGGCCGCGGCGGCGGCCCCTCGCACGACGCGATCCTCGCGCAGCCCTGGGGCACCCTGGAAGGCGAGATCAAGGTCACCGAACAGGGCGAGGTCATCTCCGACAAGTACCTCGTCCCGTCCCTGGCCCGCGAGAACCTCGAACTGACCGTCGCCGCCACCCTGCAGGCCTCCGCCCTGCACACCGCGCCCCGCCAGTCCGACGAGGCCCTCGCCCGCTGGGACGAGGCCATGGACACCGTCTCCGACGCCGCCCACGCCGCGTACCGCGCGCTCGTCGAGGACCCGGACCTGCCCGCGTACTTCTTCGCGGCCACCCCCGTCGACCAGCTCGCCGACCTGCACCTGGGCTCGCGCCCCTCCCGCCGCCCCGACTCCGGCGCCGGCCTCGACGGCCTGCGCGCCATCCCGTGGGTCTTCGGCTGGACCCAGTCCCGCCAGATCGTCCCCGGCTGGTACGGCGTCGGCTCCGGCCTCAAGGCCCTGCGCGAGTCCGGCCGCGCGGAGGCGCTGACCGAGATGGGCGAGCGCTGGCACTTCTTCCGCAACTTCCTGTCCAACGTCGAGATGACGCTGGCCAAGACCGACCTGCGGATCGCCCGGCACTACGTCGACACCCTCGTACCCGACCACCTCAAGCACGTCTTCGCCCGCATCGAGGCCGAGCACGAGCTGACCGTCCGCGAGGTCCTGCGCATCACCGGCGGCGAGAAGCTCCTGGACTCCCACCCGGTGCTCCAGCAGACCTTCTCCGTCCGCGACGCCTACCTGGACCCCATCTCCTACCTCCAGGTCTCCCTGCTGGCCCGCCAGCGCGCCGCCGCCGCCCGCGGCGAGGAGGCGGACCCGCTGCTCGCCCGCGCCCTGCTGCTCACCGTCAACGGTGTCGCCGCGGGCCTGCGCAACACCGGCTGACCCGCCGCACCACGGCACACGGGAGCCCCCGCACCCTTCCGGTGCGGGGGCTCCCGTACGTCCGTTCCTACGCGTTGTACGTGGACTGCGCGCGCTCCAGACCCTCGGAGACCAGGCTCTCCACGGCATCGGCGGCCCGGTCCACGAACCAGTCGAGCTCCTTGCGCTCCGTCGAGGAGAAGTCCTTCAGCACGAAGTCCGCGACCTGCATCCGGCCCGGCGGCCGGCCGATGCCGCAGCGGACCCGGTGGTAGTCGGGGCCCATCGACTTCGTCATCGACTTCAGGCCGTTGTGGCCGTTGTCCCCGCCTCCCAGCTTCAGCCGCAGCGTCGGATAGTCGATGTCCAGCTCGTCGTGGACCGCGACGATCCGCTCCAGCGGCACCTTGTAGAAGTCGCGCAGCGCCGTCACCGGGCCGCCCGACAGGTTCATGTACGTCATCGGCTTGGCCAGCACGACCCGGCTGCCCGCCGGTCCCGGCGGTCCGAAGCGGCCCTCGACCACCTGGGCCCGGGCCTTGTGCGCCTTGAACTTCCCGCGGATCCGGTCCGCCAGCAGGTCGGCCACCATGAACCCGATGTTGTGGCGGTTGCCCGCGTACTCCGGTCCGGGGTTGCCGAGGCCGACGATCAGCCAGGGCGCCGCGTCGTCCGACATCAAATGCTCCTTGAGCGGGAACGACCGCCGTCCCGCTCCAGTGGAGCCGGACGGCGGTCGGTCAGCAACTGCAGAGGGGGGAGGGGGAGGCTCAGGCCTCGGTGCCCTCGGCCTCGGCGGTCGGCTCCTCGGCCTGCGGGGCGACGACCTGGAGGACGGCGATGTCGCCGTCGACGGCCAGGGTGGTGCCCTTGGGGAGGACCAGGTCCTTGGCGTGGATGGTGTCGCCGGCCTGGAGGCCCGCGATGGAGACGGTGACCTCGGTCGGGATGTGCGTGGCCTCGGCCTCGACGGAGATGGTGTTCTGGAGGGTCTCCAGCATGTTGCCGCCGACGGCCAGCTCGCCCTCGGTGACGATCGCGACGTCGACGGTGACCTTCTCGCCCTTCTTGACGATCAGGAAGTCGACGTGGGAGATGGAGCGCTTCAGCGGGTGGCGCTGCACGGCCTTCGGGATGACCAGCTCGGTGCCGGCGCCCGCGATGTCCAGGGAGAGCAGGACGTTCGGGGTGCGCAGCGCGAGCAGCAGGCCGTGGCCCTCGACGTCGACGTGCTGGGGGGCGGTGCCGTGACCGTAGATGACGCCGGGAACCTTGCCCGCGATGCGGGCCTGGCGGGCGGAGCCCTTGCCGAACGACGTGCGGACCTCGGCGGAAAGCTTGACCTCGGACATGCTCACTCCTCGTGGGGTGACGGAAGAACGGACTGGTCACCCGGCCGGAACGGCCTGCTACGAAGAGCGCGTCGATAACGGAGCATCCGTACCGGAAAAAAAGGTACGGCCTCCCTCGCCGAGCAACTCATGGAGTGTACCCGGCGGGAGAGGCCGTACCAAAAAGGATCTACCGCGTCCGCGGCGCAGCGGTTACTGCTGCTCTTCGAACAGGCTGGTGACCGAGCCGTCCTCGAAGACCTCGCGCACCGCGCGCGCGAGCATCGGGGCGATCGAGAGCACCGTGATCTTGTCGAGCTCCAGGTCGGACGGGTCCGGCAGGGTGTTCGTGAACACGAACTCGCTGACCTTGGAGTTCTTCAGGCGGTCGGCGGCCGGGCCCGACAGGATGCCGTGCGTGGCCGTCACGATGACGTCCTCCGCGCCGTGCGCGAAGAGCGCGTCGGCCGCGGCGCAGATGGTGCCACCGGTGTCGATCATGTCGTCGACCAGGACGCAGACGCGCCCCCTGACCTCGCCGACGACCTCGTGGACGGTCACCTGGTTGGCGACGTCCTTGTCGCGGCGCTTGTGCACGATCGCCAGCGGGGCGTCCAGGCGGTCGCACCAGCGGTCGGCCACGCGCACGCGCCCGGCGTCCGGGGAGACGATCGTCAGCTTGGTGCGGTCCACCTTGGCGCCGACGTAGTCCGCGAGGACCGACAGGGCCGACAGGTGGTCCACCGGGCCGTCGAAGAAGCCCTGGATCTGGTCCGTGTGCAGGTCGACCGTGAGGATGCGGTCCGCACCCGCGGTCTTCAGCAGGTCGGCGACCAGACGGGCCGAGATCGGCTCGCGGCCCTTGTGCTTCTTGTCCTGGCGGGCGTAGCCGTAGGACGGGACGATCACGGTGATGGACCGTGCCGACGCGCGCTTCAGCGCGTCGATCATGATCAGCTGCTCCATGATCCACTTGTTGATCGGAGCCGTGTGGCTCTGCATCAGGAAGCAGTCCGCGCCACGAGCGGACTCCTGGAAGCGGACGTAGATCTCGCCGTTCGCGAAGTCGAAAGCCTTGGTCGGCACGAGGCCGACACCCAGCTGGTGCGCGACCTCCTCGGCCAGCTCGGGGTGGGCGCGGCCGGAGAAGAGCATCAGCTTCTTCTCGCCGGTCGTCTTGATCCCGGTCACAGCACTGTCTCCTCAGACGTGTGGGAAAGCTGCTCGCCCCCGTGTGCGTCCGTCCCGCACACGGTGAGCCAGCCGAATTGCGTGCACCTATCACGGTACGCCGTCGCGGGCGCACCTGTTCCCGCCGGTTCTGCTCAGTGGCGGGCGGCGTCCTCCGGGGCCGCGGACTGCGCCGCGGTCGCGGCGGCGCTCCCCGGACGCTTGCGGGCCACCCAGCCCTCGATATTCCGCTGCTGGCCGCGGGCCACGGCCAGCGCACCGGGCGGCACGTCCTTGGTGATCACGGAGCCGGCCGCAGTGTAGGCGCCGTCCCCGATGGTGACGGGCGCCACAAACATGTTGTCCGAGCCCGTCTTGCAGTGTGAGCCGATGGTGGTGTGGTGCTTGTGTTCACCGTCGTAGTTCACGAACACGCTGGCCGCGCCGATGTTGGTGTACTCGCCGATCGTGGCGTCGCCCACGTACGACAGGTGCGGCACCTTGGTGCCCTCGCCGATCGTCGCGTTCTTCATCTCGACGTACGTGCCGGCCTTGGCCTTCGCGCCGAGGTTCGTGCCCGGGCGCAGGTACGCGAACGGCCCCACGGTCGCCGACTCGCCCACGACCGCGCTGTCGGCCACCGTGTTGTCCACGCGGGCGCCCGCGTGGACGGTCGTGTCCTTGAGGCGGGTGTTGGGGCCCACCTCGGCACGCTCCGCGACGTGGGTGGCGCCGAGGAGCTGGGTGCCGGGGTGGATCAGCGCGTCCTGGCCGAAGGTGACGGTCACGTCCACGAACGTGCTGGCCGGGTCCACGACCGTCACGCCCGCGAGCATCGCCTGCTCCAGCAGGCGCGCGTTCAGCAGTGCGCGGGCCTCCGCGAGCTGCACGCGGTTGTTGATGCCGAGGATCTGGCGGTGGTCGCCGCCGACCGCGGCGCCGACGCGGTGCCCGGCCTCGCGCAGGATGCCGAGGACGTCGGTGAGGTACTCCTCGCCCTGGCTGTTGTCGGTGCGGACCTTGCCGAGGGCGTCGGCGAGGAGGGTGCCGTCGAAGGCGAACACCCCGGAGTTGATCTCGCGGACGGCGCGCTGGGCGTCCGTGGCGTCCTTGTGCTCGACGATGCCCGTGACCGCGCCGTCGGCGCCCCTGATGATCCGTCCGTAACCGGTGGAGTCGGGCACCTCGGCGGTGAGGACGGTGACGGCGTTGCCGTCGGTCTCGTGCGTGCGCGCGAGCTGGCGGAGCGTCTCCCCGGTCAGCAGCGGGGTGTCGCCGCAGACGACGATCACGGTGCCGGTGACGTTCCCGCCGAGCTCTTCCAGGGCCATGCGGACCGCGTGCCCGGTGCCGTTCTGCTCGTACTGGACGGCGGTGCGGACCTCGGGGTCCACGGCGGAGAGGTGCGCGGTGACCTGCTCGCGGGCGTGTCCGACGACGACGACGAGGTGGGCGGGGTCCAGCTCGCGGGACGCGGCGACGACGTGACCGACGAGCGAGCGCCCGCAGATCTCGTGCAGGACCTTGGGGGTGGCCGACTTCATGCGGGTGCCTTCCCCCGCTGCGAGTACGACGACGGCTGCCGGGCGGTTGGCGCTCACGGGTGGGCCCTTCGGCTTCGGGGGTGGACCCGTGAAGGATAGCGGGGGCCCCGTGCCCCCCAACGAAGGCGGGTCCCGACCGTGGAGGTCAGGACCCGTACGTGCGGAGCTCCCCCGCCAGGACTCGAACCCGGACATAAGGCACCAAAAGCCTCAGTGCTGCCAATTACACCACAGGGGATGGCGGTCCAGTCTAAAACGGACATCGACTCGGCCCGCTGCGGCTAGACGCCCCTACTATGCCGCACCAGGTGCCCCCGACGCGACGGTCTACGGCGGCGCTTCGCCCGGCGCGACGCACCGGGCGGCCCGCTCGGGCGTCCGTACGTGCACCGACCGCGGCCCCGGAAATCCGGTCGGCGGGGCGCGGGGGGCGCTGGCTAGGGTGGAGCGCATGACCAGTACGGGGGAAGTGGAAGGCCGCGCTGGGCCGCCTTTGTGGTGGGTGCGGCGGCGGGATCTCTGGGTGGACGTGACGCTCGGCGGGCTGTCCGTCGTCGAGTGCGGGTGGGAGGGCGTGCTCTTCGCACGCGAGGCGGGGCTGCCGACCGCGGCCGGGGTGCTGTTCGGCATCGTGGTGGGGGCGGTGCTCGTGCTGCGGCGGCGCTGGCCGATCGCCGTGGTGCTGGTCGGGATCGCCGTGGCGCCGGCCTCGATGGGGTTCCTGCTCGGGGTGGTGGGGCTGTACACGCTGGCCTCCTCCGAGGTGCCCCGGCGGATCATCGCGACGCTGGCCTCGATGTCGCTGGCCGCGACCTTCGTCGTGATGTACCTGCGGACCCGCGGCGACGTGGAGGCCGATCCGACGCTGGTGGTGGTGCTGTCCGGGTTCGTGGCGGTGGCGCTGACCGTGCCGCCCGTGCTGTTCGGGCTGTACATCGGGGCCCGGCGACGGCTCATGGAGAGCCTCCAGGAACGCGCGGACTCCCTGGAACGGGAGCTGTCCCTGCTGGCCGACCGGGCGGAGGAGCGGGCCGAGTGGGCCCGGACCGAGGAACGGACCCGCATCGCGCGGGAGATGCACGACGTCGTCGCGCACCGGGTGAGCCTGATGGTGGTGCACGCCGCGGCCCTGGAGGCGGTGGCGCTGAAGGACCCGGCGCGGGCCGCGAGGAACGCCGCGCTGGTCGGGGACATGGGGCGCCAGGCGCTGACGGAGCTGCGGGAGATGCTCGGGGTGCTGCGGGCCGCCGGGAAGCCGAAGCCCGTCGTGGCGCGGCCGGCGGCGGCTCCCGTGACCGCCGGGCCGGCCGGGGCCTTCGAGGACGGGCCCACGATCGGCGAGCTGGAGGTGCTGGTCGGGCAGTCGCGGACGGCCGGGATGGCCGTCGAGATGCTGGTGCACGGCGAGGGGGCGGCGTACGCGGCGGAGGTGGAGCAGACGGCGTACCGCGTGGTGCAGGAGGCGCTGACGAACTGCCACAAGCACGCCCCGGGCGCGCGCGTCGTGGTGCGGCTCGCGCACCGCGACGGGGAGGTCGCGATGCAGGTGGAGAACGGGCCCTGCGACGGGACCTCCGCCGAGCCCGGGCTGCCGAGCGGGGGCAACGGGCTCGTCGGGATGCGGGAACGGGTGCTCGGGCTGGGCGGGGTCTTCGTGTCGGGTCCGACGGACGAGGGCGGCTTCAAGGTGTCGGCGGTCCTGCCGGTCCGCTAGGCGCTGAACCCGGGCAGGCGGGCGGGCGGGCAGGCGGGAGCGGTGGTGCCGGCCCTCCGGGCGCGGGGTGTCGGGGCGGGTCTGCCGGGCCGGTTCGCCAAGGCGCGGCTTCGGCGGGGTGAGCCGGGTGGGCCGGGCGTGCCGGGCTCCGGCTCGCGGCGGGCGCGGGGTGCGGCCGGCCGTTCGGGGCGCGTGGCGTCGGCCCCTGTGGGCAGCCCCGCTGTGGTGCGGGCTGCCCGTTCCGGCTGCGCGGCGACCGAGAGGAGTCCGCGCGGCGCGGAAGTGGCCGGCCCTGGGGGGCGGGCCGGGTCCCGCCCCCCCGCCGGTCAGGCGGTGGTGAGGCGGGTGGGCTGGAGGCCCGTCAGCAGGAGCGTCAGGGCCTCGTCCACGCTCGCCCCGAGGTACCAGTCGCCGGTGTGGTCGATGCCGTACACCCGGCCCTCCGCGTCGAGCGCGAGGTGGGAGCCGCCGTCGGACTCGACGCCGAGCGGGCAGAGCGTGGTGGACAGGGCGCGGCCGAGGTCGGCGAACGTGCGGGCCAGGTGCAGGCCGGTGAGCGGGTCGATCCGGACGGGGACCGGCGCTATCTGGCGGCCCGGCCCGGGGGCGGTGACCGTGAGGCCGCCGAACTCGGCCCAGGCCTCGACGGCGGCGGGGAACACGGTGTGCCGGTGCCCGGCGGGGGTGGTGTGGTCCCGGAGGGCGTCGGCCCAGTACTCGGCCTGCTTGATGTCCCAGCGGCCGGGTTCCCAGCCGGCGATGCGCAGGGCGGAGTTCACGGCGACCGGGAAGCGGGTGGCCGCGGAGCGGTCGTAGGACGCGGAGGTGCTGGTCATGGCTACTCGGCTGGGGTGAGGTCGACGGAGCGTACGCCGAAGTGGGCGAGGAGGGCCTCGCAGGAGCGGCAGGGGGGTGCGTAGCTGCCGTGGAGCGGGTCGCCGTCCTCGCGGATGCGGCGGGCGGTGATCTTCGCGTGCTTGAGGGAACGCCGGGCCTCGCTCGCGGCGAGGGGCTTGCGGGAGGCGCGCTTGGAGCGGGCGCCCTCGACGGCCGCCAGGTGGCGGGAGAGGAGGAGCGCCTCCGGACATCGGCCGGTGAAGCGTTCGCGCTGGCCGCTGGTGAGGGTGTCGAGGAAGTCCTGGACGAGGGGGTGCAGTACGGGAGGGTGGTCGGCCTTGCCCGCGGTGCCGGTGAGGGTCTCGCCGCGTACGGAGAGGGCGGCGGCGACCGTCGGCAGGATCCCGTCGCGGCGGAACCGCAGGACGGGCGGGGTGGGGCGGCCGTCGGCGCTGCCCCAGCGCAGGCGCGGGTCGCCTGCGGGACCGCCCGGCTCGGCGGGGCCCGCGGGTGCTCCTCGGCCTTCCGCTGCTTCCCCTTCTTCCGTGGGCCTCGTCCCTTCCCGTGCCGGTGTGCCTTCGGGTGCTTCCGTAGCCGCTCGGTCTCCCGGTGTTCCCGGGCCTCCCGCGGCGGTTTCGGCCGGATCCGGCCGTGTTGCCGTGTGGTGCATGGTCGCGCTTTCCCTCCCGTGGCGGCGGTGGTGGCCGCTGTCGCGCACGCCCCCGTGCCGCGGGGACAGCCTGCCAAATGTCACCTGTCATGCGGAAGCGGGGTCGAATTTTCGTATCAATTCGGATGTTCCTGGCCCGAGCCCGGAGGCATGGCCTACGTGCGGGTGAGCCTCTTGCCCCAGCGCATAGGCTGTGGCGAACCAGCCAGATCCAGCAGGGGGCTACCGCCATGACGACAGGTCGGCTCGGGCAGCAGGCCGCGCCACCCAACGCCGCTTATTCGGGGCAGGTCGTGCATTTCCCGGACCCCGTCCGGGCCGCTCGGCATCCCCGCGGAGTGCGGATGGGCGGCAACGGGCATCCGGACTTCTCCGCGTACGCCCGCGCGGCGGTCGAGATCGCCGACCCGCCCGAGGGCTTCGGCGTCGACGAGCTGCGGCTGACGGACTGCGTGTCCGCGAACGCCGCGATGCGGGCCGCCGGGCACGAGCTGTGGGACACGGTCGGCCCGGTGGCGACCCCGCACGGCTGGACCTGGCACCACGTGTCGGGCTCGCGGCGCATGGAGCTGGTCCCCGTCGAGGTGAAGGCGCTGCTGCGGCACCACGCGGGACTGGCGACGGCTCCGGTGGACCACGACAAGCGCGGGACGCGGGCCCTCCAGGAGGTGCGCCCGGTGCACATGGGACTGCCGAAGTCGGTGGTGTCGGTGTCCGAGGAGCAGGTGCAGGGCGTCGAGGAAGACCTCGGCTACCGGCTGCCGGAGGCGTACCGCTCGTTCCTGAAGGCCGCGGGCGGCTGCGCGCCGGTGGGCGCGGGGCTGGACGTGGACCTCGGCCTGCTGGTGGACCAGCCGTTCTTCACGGTGCGCGAAGAGGCGGCGGTCAACGACCTCGTGTACGTCAACAAGTGCCTGCGGGACCACCTGACGAAGGACTACCTGTGCGTGGCCTTCGTCCAGGGCGGGCTGCTCGCGCTGAAGGTGAGGGGAGAGGGCACCGGTTCGGTGTGGTTCTCCCCGTACGACGACGCCCGCGACCGGGACGGGTGGTCGGTGCAGGAGCGCGTGGAGCGGTTGTTGCTGCCGTGCGGCGCTGATTTCGATGCCTTCCTTGAGCGGCTGGCGGGCAATCCGCCGGAGCTGGAGACGGTGGCCGGTCTGATGGTGGACGGCGGATTCGCACGCTCGGTTCCCGTGGTGCGTGCCGGTTCGGATGAGGGGTGACGGCGCGGTGGTGACGTTTGCGCAGGCGCAGGAGCGCGCCGAGGAGTGGATCAACGGGGACGTGCCCGGCTACCAGCACCGCGAGGTGCGGGTACGGGAGTTCGGGCTCGGGTTCGTGGTGTGGGCGGAGGACCGGGCGGCCGGTCCGGTGTCCGGGGGCGGCCGGCAGCGGCTGGTCATCGCCCGGGACAGCGGCGAGGTGACGCTGTGGCCGGGGCTGCCGGTGGGTGAGGTGATCCGCCGGTACGAGGAGGAGTACGGGGCGGCGGCCGCGGCCGTGGCCTCGGAGGCTTCCGTTCCGCCGCCGCGGATCGACTCGGAGCAGACCTCGTTCATGCTGAGCCCGCCGGAGTGGCTGCAGGAGGCGGCGGACCGGGCCGGGATCCCGCGCGGACCGTCGTCGTCGCCAGCGTCGGCCGCCGCCGCTTCGTCTCCGGCTTCGGGCTCGGGCTCGGGCTCGGCCGCGGGCTCGGGCTCCGGATCGGCTGCGGCCGCGGGACCGGCTCCTGCGTCGGCTTCTGCCTCTGGCCCGTCCTCGTCCTCGTCCCCTTCTTCTTCGGCGTCGTTGTCTTCTTCTTCCGCTTCTTCCGCCGGGGCTTCCTTCCCCTCCTCTTCTCCCTTCTCCTCCCCGGCGCCCGTGCAGGAGAACGCCTCCGTGCCCGCCGCGGAGCCCGCCGACGTTCCGCCGGCGCCCGTGGCCGCCGTGCCGCTGCGGCGCGGGGGTGAGATCCCGTACGAGCCGACCGCCAACGACGGCGTGCCGACGGCCGTGCCGTCCGGGGCCACGCCCTGGGCGGGGACCGACGTGAACCCCGGGGCGGACGACGCGTCCGTGGCCCTGCCCGCGACCGTGTTCGCGCCCCCGCTGTCCGGGTCCGACCTGGAGGACGGTCCCTCGTCCGGGGTGGCCCCGGAGGCGAAGACCACGCTCATGGCCGGCGGCAGTCAGCTCCCGCCCACGGCGGTCGTGCCGGCGCTCGGGTCCCGGGCGGGCGACATCGCCGACGCCCCGACCAGCAAGGCCCAGATCTCCCGGCCGGGCTCGCGCGGCCCCGGTCCGGCGCCCGTGCCGCCGGGTCCGCCCGGTGCGCCCGGTGTGCCCGGTGCCCCGGGCCCGGGACAGCCTCCCGCTCCTCCCGCTCCTCCCGCTCCGCCCGGTCCGCCGGGCGGGGGCGCGCACCATGCCGCGACCATGCTGGCCGGTCCCGGTGTACCGCGGCCGCCCGGCCCGCCGGGGGCTCCCGGCGCGCCCGGCGGCGGGTTCGACCACGCGGCGACGATGCTCGCCGGTCCCGGCGTCCCGCAGCCTCCGGGCCCGCCCGGCGCGCCCGGTGCTCCGGGTACGGGTGCGGGTACGGGTACGGGTCAGCCTCCGGCTCCGCCGGCTCCTCCGGGTCCGCCCGGGGCCCCCGGCGGGGGCGCCCACCACGCCGCCACGATGCTGGCCGGTCCCGGTGTACCGCAGCCGCCCGGCCCGCCGGGGGCTCCCGGTACCCCGGCCGGCGGCATCGACCACGCCGCGACGATGCTGGCCGGCCCCGCCGTGGGCCGCCCGCCCGGTCCCCCCGGCCCGCCGCCGGGCGGACCCGTGGCGCAGCCTCCGGCGCCCACCGGCGCGCCCACGGTGGGCCCCGGCTATCAGGCCGTGCTCCGCTACCGCGCGCCCGACGGTTCCGAGCAGCAGCTGATCCGCCGCTCGGCGCCCGGCACCCCGCACCCGGAGTGGCAGATCCTGCACGAGCTGCGCGCGATGAACGTGCCGCCGCAGCAGGTGCTGGAGCTGCACACCGAGCTGGCGTCCTGCGAGCTGCCCGGCGGTTACTGCGCCCGGATGATCAGGGAGACCTGGCCCCAGGTGCGGATCACCAGCGTCGCCCCGTACGGGACGGACCACGCGGGCCGCCAGCAGGGCATGCGGCACCTGCTCACCCACCAGGGGGAGCTGCACCAGGTGGCCGACGGCCCGGCGCGCCCCGCGCCGGTACGGGCCCCCCTGCCGCAGGTCCCGCTCCAGCCGGCGATCCCGCTGGACGCCATCGCGCAGGAACTGGCGGGGGCCTTCGGCCCGCAGGGCGTGTTCCGCTTCGAGCAGCGCGCCGTGTCCCGTCAGGGCGTGCCGGAGATCGTGGCGCAGACCCTGATGTGGGCGGGCGTACCCGTCGACTTCGGGCCGTTCTTCTGGGGCCAGGCGGTACCGGGCCAGCCCGTGCCGACGCTGGCCGAACTGGCCGGGCAGCGGCAGGTGCAGCCGGCGTCGGACGCGGGCTCGTACCTCGTCGTCGGCAGCGACTTCGGCAAGGCGCTCTGCGTGCAGTACGGGACCGCGAGCATCGTGGCGGTGCCGGTGGAGGGCGGTCCGGGCGGCGCCCCGGTACCGCCGCAGTTCGTGAACTCGAGCCTGCCGCAGTTCGTACGGTCCCTGGCGATGCTGGGTCACATGTGGCGGCTGCGGCAGCATCTGACGCCGGAGCAGGCGGGCCGCTGGACCGTCGATTTCCAGGCGAATCTTGCGGGCCTCGACAGCGCCGCGCTGGCGTCGCCGGAGAACTGGTGGTCGGTGCTGCTGGAGCAGATGTGGGACGGACTGCTGTGATCGCGGGCTGATCCGAAGATCGGTTGAATGGCCGGGGCGAGACCTTCGAACAGGGTCGCGGCCCGGCCATTCCGGCTTCCGCTCGCAAATGACGCATCCTTGACAGGAATCCCCGCGAGAGAGGCGCTTCCAGGATGAGTGCACCCATTGCGACCGTGCGCGGCCGCGGCTACCGCACGGAAGAGGTCGACCGGTATCTCGCCCGGCTCTCCGGCAGCCGTGACGAGGCCTGGGAGCGGGTCGCACGGCTGACCGTCCTGGCCGAGGAGAGGGAGGGTGAGGCGGCGCGGCTCCGCGAGGCGGTGTCCCGGCTGGCCCCGCAGACGTACGACGAGCTGAGCGAGCGGGCCCGGCGGATCCTGCTGCTCGCGCGGGAGGAGTCGCAGACGCTGGGGGCGGACGCGCGGGCGGACGCCGCCGCGACGCGGGACGCGGCCGGCGCGCACGCCGAGCGGGTGGCGGAGCTGGCCCGCCACGACGCGGAGGCGGTACGGGAACAGACCGAGGTACGGGCCCGGCAGGGGCTGTTGCGGGCCCAGCGGGAGGCGGACGACGCGCGCGCGGGGGCGCGGGACGACGCGGAGGCGTGGCGGGCGGAGGGCCAGGCCGCGCTGGACGGGATGCGGCGGCGGTCGGAGGAGCTGCTGGCGGAGCGCGAGCAGGAGCAGACGGACCGGTGGGACGCGGCCGAGCGGGAGCTCGCGGCGCGCGACGCGGAGCAGGCGGCGCGCCAGGCGGAACTGGAACGGACCGCGGAGGCGCGGCTGGCCGAGGCGCGGCGGGCGTTCGCCGAGGCGCAGGAGTCGGCGCGGCACGGGCAGGAGGACGCCGAGGCCGCGGCCGCCGAGGTGATCGCGGAGGCCAGGGTCCAGGAGGAGCGGGTGGGCCGGGAGACGGACCGGGTGCTGCGGGAGCACGCGGAGTCCCAGGAGGAGATGCGGGCCCACATGAACCACGTCCGCTCCAGCCTGGCGGCCCTGACGGGCCGGACCCCGGCGGAGGGCTGAGCCGTCGCTGCCGTTCCCGGCCGGTTTCCCGCCGTTCCCGGACGGTTTCCCGCCGGGCGCTCGGCGGACCGGGCCGTGGCCGGGGTCGCGCGGGCCGGCTCCTGAGGGCCGGTCCGTACGGACCGAGGGCGTGCCCGGCGGCTCCTCCCACGCGTGGCCCAATCGATGGCCCCACCCGGCCCCCACCCGGCCCCCGCGCGCGGCGGGCGGGGGCCGGCCCGCCGGTCAGGGGAGTTTCGCGAGGAACCCGGCGATCAGCGGGGCGATGGCCGGGAGGTGGGTCTCCAGGGCGAAGTGGCCCGCGCCGTCGAAGACGTGGACCTCCGCGTCCGGCACGTCCCGGCGGTACGCCTCGGCGCCCGCGGGGATGAAGAAGGGGTCTCCCGCACCCCACACGACCAGCACCGGCAGGCCCGCGGAGCGCAGCCAGGCCTGCCAGACGGGGTACTGGGCGAAGTTCGAGGCGTAGTCGAAGGCGAGGTCGGCCTGGGCGTCCGCGCGCCCCGGCAGGCCGAGGTAGTGGACGTCGAGGGTCCAGCCGTCGGGGGACAGCAGGCCGGTGTCGGCGACGCCGGCCTCGTACTGGAAGCGGGTGCCCTCCGCGGTGAACAGGCCGCGGACGCGCTCCTCGTCGCCCGGGACCTCGCGGCGCAGGCCGGTGAAGGCGCGGGCCGCGTCCGAGAGGCCCTCCTCGTAGGCGTTGCCGTTCTGCACGATCAGGCCCGTCACCCGCTCCGGCCGCCGCGCGGCGACCCGCAGGCCGACGGGTGCGCCGAAGTCGAAGACGTAGAGCGCGAAGCGGTCCAGGCCGAGGGCGTCGGCGAAGCCCTCCACGGTGTCGGCGAGCCGGTCGAAGGTGTACGTGAACCCGGCCGGGGCCTCGGTGCGGCCGGAGCCGGGGTAGTCGGGTGCGATCAGCCGGTACGGGGTGTCCCCGAGGGCGTCCATCAGGCGGGCGAACTGGTGCGAGGAGGTGGGGAAGCCGTGCAGGAGCAGCAGGACCGGGCCGTCGGCGGGGCCGCTCTCGCGGTAGGCGACGCGGACGCCGTCCACGTCGACGCTGAGGTGCCGGACGGGCGGAACGGCGGTGCGAAGAGCGGGCATCACATGGCTCCTTGGGTCTTGGTCCCATTAGTCTTGCCCGATCATGGCTAATGGGTCAAGGGGGAGGAGTAGCATTAGCCGGGTGACAGTGACCTTCCCGCTCACCGGTGAGCACCTCGCCCTGGACCTCCTCAACACCCGCACCGCGCAGGACGACCTCGTCGCGGATCCGTCCGCTCTCGCCGACTGGCTGGCGGCGCAGGCCGGACGGCTGACCCCCGTCGCCGCCGTGGGCCCGGCCGAGGTGGCCGCCGTGGCGGGCGTACGGGAGGCCGCGCGCCCGGCGCTGGAGGCCGTGCGGAGCGGCGGGCGGCCGCCGGCCGGCGCTCTGCGCGCGCTGAACGCGGCCCTGGCGGCCGCGCCGGTCCGCCGCGAGCTGCTCTGGGGCGCGGAGACGGGCCTGGCCGCGGCGTCGCGCAGGGACGCCGAGCCGCCCCTGCGGCTCGCCGCGGAACTGGCCGAGGCGGTCGCCGCATTGCTGACCGACGCCCGGGTGGCGTCGGTGCGGGCGTGCGAGGCCGAGGACTGCGTGCTGCTGTTCCTGCCCGCGCATCCGCGGCGGCGCTGGTGCGTCGCGGCGGTCTGCGGCAACCGGGCCCGGGTGGCCCGCTACTACGCCCGCCACAAGTAGCCGCCACCAGCAGCCGCCACGAGCAGCCGCCACGAGTATCCGCCGCGGCGGGCCCGTCCGCGGCGCCTGCGGCTACGGGGCCGGGGCGGGCCGCGCCGGCGCCCCCTCGTAGCAGTACGGGTCGCTGCGCAGGCCGCGGGCGGTGACCACCACCGTGAAGGGCGCCGTCGCGGCGGCCGGCAGCGGGGCCGTGAGAGCGCCGGTCAGCGGGTCCGCCACCGCCGGGAGGACGGTGTCGTCCACCGTGACGCGGGTCGCCTGGCCCGCCGGGCCGGTGGTGAAGCCGCCGCCCTCGACCGTGAGCCGGCCGTCATGCACGTGGACGTCGGTGATCACCGGGGTGGCCCGGGTGGCCAGCTTGTTCACCAGGTACGCCCCGGCCGGGGCGCCGGTGAGCGCCCAGATCTCGTCGGGCAGGCGGGGCAGGCCGTCACCCACGTCGGAGAGGAAGAAGAGCACCACGTAGAGCATGGTGACGGCGCTCAGCGCGACGTACTGGAGGTCGACGAGGTCGGTTCGCCCGCTGTCGTTCGCGATCAGCTCCCGCAGCGGGCGCCGCCCCGACGCCGTGGCTTTGGGGGCCGGTTTGGCCAGGGTGCCGTTCTCGATGCGCAGGCCCACGACCGTCTTCGCGGCGATCATGGCCACGTACGGGCCGCCGAGCAGCGGCAGGTACACCGACGTCAGGGGTGACAGCGGGCCGCGCTCGCCCTGGAACCAGCCGATGCCGCCGCCGGCCGTGAGCCCGTACGCGAGGACGGTGAGGAGCAGCCAGAGCAGGATCACCGTCCAGGCCAGGGCCAGCACCGTGGAGGTGGAGAGCCGGCCGTCGCGGCCGGTGACGAAGCCGGGACTGCGGCGCAGCCGCAGGGTGAGCGGCCCGGCCAGTGCGGCCAGGAGCGCCAGTGCGAAGAGTGCGGAAGCCATGTGATCCCCCCGGAAAACGGTCCTGGGCAAGAGGGTCACCTACCGGACCGGTCCATGACAACCCGACCCGCCCCGGGGCTCGCCGAGCCTCCGGCCCGCCCGTCCTCTCGGCCCTCTCGGCCCTCTCAGTCCTCCGGGAGGACGGGGAACCTCCGCGGGGCCGCCAGCAGCAGGATCAGCAGCGCGACGAGGGCAGCCACGGCCGCGCCGAGGAAGATGTGGTCGACCGCGGCGGCCACGGCCGCGCGCAGCTGGTCGGCGGCGGCCGGGGGGAACAGTTCCGGCCGGTCCAGTGCCTTCGCCACGTCGTCCAGGCCGTCTGGCAGCCCGGGCACGGCCCCGCCCGCCGTCGCCCCGCCCGCGGCCGTCCCGGCCGCGGCGGTGCCCCCGCTCTCCCCTGACCCCACCGGATTCCTTCCCCCTGCACACAGATGCGGGGAGCACCTTCTCACCGGCGGCGTACCGGGTGGTATCCCCCAGACCCGGTCCGCCGGAGGGCGGAGAACCCCTAGGGGTCACTCCACACAACGGGCCAGGGACGGCTCGTCCCGGCGGAGGAGGCCCAGGGCCGCCCCGCGTCCTTAACTGGTTCACATGGGCCGCGAGTTCCGGGGGGTGGGGATAACCCCCGGGCGGATACGGCGACGGGCACCAGCGCGCCGGACCCCCGGTCCGCCCAGACTTCACGACGGCGACGCATGCACGCGGACGACGCACACCTACCGAGGAGAAGCACCGTGACAACGGCTATGACCGAGACCAGGCACGGGGGCACTGGAGGCCATGAAGCCGTCGCGGCCCGGGCGCGGAAGGTCGTCAAGGCCTACGGCTCCGGCGAGACGCGCGTGGTCGCCCTCGACGAGGTGGACGTGGACATCCGCCGCGGACAGTTCACCGCGATCATGGGTCCCTCGGGCTCCGGCAAGTCCACGCTCATGCACTGCCTCGCCGGGCTCGACACGGTGACCAGCGGGCGGATCCACCTCGACGACACCGAGATCACCGGGCTGAAGGACAAGAAGCTCACGCGGCTGCGGCGCGACCGGATCGGCTTCATCTTCCAGGCGTTCAACCTGCTGCCCACGCTGAACGCCCTGGAGAACATCACCCTCCCCATGGACATCGCGGGACGCCGTCCCGACGCGGAGTGGCTGAACCGGGTCGTGGAGACCGTGGGTCTCGCCGGCCGCCTGAAGCACCGGCCCACCGAGCTGTCCGGCGGCCAGCAGCAGCGCGTGGCGGTCGCCCGCGCCCTCGCCGCCCGGCCGCAGATCATCTTCGGCGACGAGCCGACCGGAAACCTCGACTCCCGGGCCGGCGCCGAGGTCCTCGGCTTCCTGCGCCGCTCGGTCGACGAGCTCGGCCAGACCATCGTCATGGTCACGCACGACCCGGTCGCCGCGTCCTACGCGGACCGCGTCATCTTCCTCGCCGACGGCCGCATCGTCGACGAGATGTACGGGCCCACCGCCGAGCAGGTCCTCGACCGCATGAAGGACTTCGACGCGCGCGGGCGGACCTCATGAGCGGCATGGTCCTGAAGACCTCGCGGCGCAACTTCGTCGCGCACAAGGGGCGGATGGCGCTCTCCGCCGTCGCGGTCATGCTCTCCGTCGCCTTCGTCTGCGGCACGCTGGTGTTCACCGACACGATGAACACCACCTTCGACAAGCTGTTCGCCGTCACCAACTCCGACGTGACCGTCAGCCCGAAGTCGGCCGGGGACGGGGAGGAGACCCCCGACCGCGGCAAGCCCGAGGTCCTCGACGGCGCGGTCGTCGCGAAGGTCGCCGCCGCCGAGGGCGTCAGGAGCGCCGAGGGCGGCGTCCTGTCGATGTCGGTCACGGTGGTCAACTCCAAGAACGAGAACATGGGCTCGACCACCGGCGCCCCGACCATCGCGGGCAACTGGAACGCCAACGAGCTCAAGTCCATGAAGATCACCGCCGGTCACGCGCCGCGCGGCCCCACCGAGATGATGGTCGACGCCGACACCGCGAAGAAGCACGGTCTGCGGATCGGTGACGAGCTGCGCACCATCGCCGTCACCGGAGACATCCGCGCCACCATCACCGGCCTCGCCGCCTTCACCGTCACCAACCCGGGCGCGGCCGTCGTCTACTTCGACACCGCCACCGCGCAGCGGCAACTGCTCGGCGCGGCCGGCGCCTTCACCCACGTCAACGTCACCGCGAAGGACGGGGTGAGCGACGAGCGGCTCAAGGCCAACGTCGCCGCCGCCGTCGGCGCGGACACCTACAAGCTGCAGACCTCGAAGGAGGCCGCGGCCGCCAACAGCCAGGACGTCGGCTCCTTCCTCGACGTCATGAAGTACGTGATGCTCGGCTTCGCCGGGATCGCCTTCCTCGTCGGCATCTTCCTCATCTTCAACACCTTCTCGATGCTGGTCGCCCAGCGGACCCGCGAGATCGGCCTGATGCGCGCCATCGGCGCCGACAGCGGACAGGTCCTCAAGTCCGTCGTCGTCGAGGCCTTCCTCCTGGGTGTCGTGGGATCGGTGCTGGGCGTCGGCGCGGGCGTGGGCCTGGCCGTCGGACTCATGGAACTCATGGGCCAGATGGGCATGCACCTGTCCACCGACGATCTGACCGTCGCCTGGACCACCCCGGCCATCGGCGTGTTCCTCGGCGTCGTCGTCACCGTCGTCGCCGCCTTCGTCCCGGCCCGCCGGGCCGGCAAGGTCTCCCCGATGGCCGCCCTGCGCGAGTCCGGCGCCCCCGGCGACCGGAAGGCCGGCATGGTCCGCGCCGCCCTCGGCCTGGTCCTCACGGGCATCGGCGGCGCCGGACTGTTCCTCGCCGCCGCGGCCGACGAGGCCGGACCCGGATCCATGTGGCTGGCCATGGGCGTCGTCCTCACCCTCACCGGCTTCATCGTCATCGGACCGCTGCTCGCCGCGGGCGTGGTGCGGGTGCTCTCCGGCGCGGTCCTGCGGCCCTTCGGCTCCGTGGGCCGCCTCGCCGAACGCAACGCCCTGCGCAACCCCCGCCGCACCGGCGCCACCGCCGCCGCGCTGATGATCGGCCTCGCCCTGGTCGCCTGCCTGTCGGTCGTCGGCTCCTCGATGGTGGCCTCCGCCACCGACGAGCTCGACGCGTCGGTCGGCGCGGACTACATCGTCAGCTCCACGGCCCAGCAGCCCGTCGTGCCCCAGGCCGAGCAGGCGCTGCGCGCCACCCCGGGCCTGGACCACGTCACCGCCTACCGCCTGGTGGAGGCCGCGGTCACGGCGCCCGACGGCACCACCGAGAAGGGGGAGGGCCTCGGTGCCACCGACCCGACGTACGCCCGGGACATCCAGCGCACGATGGTCGCCGGCGAGCACGCGGCGGCGTACGGCAAGGACTCCGTGTCGGTCGGCTCGGAGTACGCCACCGCGCACGCGGTCAAGCTCGGCGACGAGCTGACGGTCGCCTTCACCGGCGGGAACACCGTCAAGCTGAAGGTCGCCGCGATCACCAGCGACGAGGGCACCCTCGACAAGGGCATGAAGTACATCAGCACCGCCGTCGCCGAGGCCAACGTCCCGGCCGACCGGATGCCGCGCCCCTTCATGCTGCTGGCCACCGCCGAGGACGGGCGGTCCGACGCGGCCTCGTACAAGGCGGTCAAGGCGGCGCTGGCGGAGTACCCGCAGTACCAGGTGCTCAACCGGGCCGACTACAAGCAGGCCCTGAAGGACCAGGTCGGCCAGCTGCTGAACATGGTCTACGGACTGCTCGGCCTCGCCATCGTCGTCGCCGTCCTCGGCGTCGTGAACACCCTCGCCCTCTCGGTCGTCGAGCGGACCCGCGAGATCGGCCTGATGCGCGCCATCGGCCTCTCCCGCCGCCAGCTGCGCCGCATGATCCGCCTGGAGTCCGTGGTCATCGCCCTCTTCGGTGCCCTGCTGGGCCTCGGACTGGGCATGGGCTGGGGGGCCAGCGCGCAGCAGCTGCTCGCGCTGGAGGGCCTGAAGGTGCTGGAGATCCCCTGGCCGACGATCCTCGGGGTGTTCGCCGCCTCGGCCTTCGTGGGCCTGTTCGCCGCGCTGGTCCCGGCCTTCCGGGCAGGGCGGATGAACGTACTGAACGCGATCGCGAGCGAGTAGCACCGCTGCGCGGTCGTACGGGGGAAACAACGGGGGACGGCCCCGGACCCGCCCGAGAGGGCGGGTCCGGGGCCGCGCCGCGTCCGGGGCGGGTCCGCGTCCGGCTCCGGCTCCGGCTCCGCGGGGCCGGCCCCGGCGGCGGTACGGCCGGTGCCGTCAGCCGCGGCGCATCAGCACGATGCCCTCGGCCTCGCCCACCACGGTGAACCGCTCGCCGGGGTGCAGCTGGGCGGCGTAGACGGTGGGGTCCTCGCCCGCCCACTTGGATGCGTTGTCGATGGTGATCCAGTCCGGGACCACGCCCTGGGTGCCGCCGATCCAGAACACGCGGCAGCGCGAGGTCAGCCGGGTCAGCGGCGTGGTGTCCGCCTCGACGCTCGCCCCGTCGGGGATCCGCTCCAGGAGCCGCTCGATCGCGCCGACGCGGGCGGGCCGCTCGTACGTACGGGCCTCCGCCAGCTTGGCGCTCGGCATGCTGGTCGCGGCCAGGGCCAGGCCCGCGGCGAGCACGGCGGTGGGCAGCTGGAGCGCGTACGCCCGCAGCCAGGGGCGCTCGCCGCGCCGGACGGTGTCGATGGCGTCGACGAGGGCGAGGGTCACGACGGGCATCAGCACGGCGCTGTAGTGCCAGTCGGTGGACCAGTAGTGGTCGTCCCCGGACAGGAACCGCCAGCCGAGGGTGGGGGCGGCGACCAGCAGCAGCGGCGAGCGCAGCGCGAGCAGCCCGGCGGTGGGGATCAGGACCCAGCCCAGGGTGGCGAGCTTGGTGCCGAGACCGGCGAGGGGCCCGCCGCCGTCGATCTTGTCCCAGTAGCCGTAGCCCGCGGTGGCGAAGGCCGGGATGAACACGGTGAACACCAGGGCCGCGAAGACCGTGGCCCCGGCGGCGACGCCGAGCGCGAGCCGCACCGCCCGCCGGTCCGAGGGCCACGCCCGCCAGGCCACCACCACGGCCAGGGCGGCCAGCGTGAAGCCGAGGTCCTCCTTGACGAGGACCAGCGGCAGCCCCCACAGCAGGGCTGCCCGCCAGCGCCGGGCGAGGACCGCCTCCAGGGCGAAGGCGATCAGCGGCACGGCGAAGGCGATCTCGTGGAAGTCGAACTCCACGGCCCGCTGGACGCCCCAGGACAGCCCGTACGCCACCCCGAGGGCGATCCCCCGGGGCCGGCCCAGCAGCCGTCCGGCGGCCCGGGTCACCGGCACGGCGGAGAGCGCGAACAGCGCGGCCTGCACCACGAGCAGGGTCACGGGCCCGGGGAAGACCCGGTAGACGGGCGCGACGAGCGCGATGACCGGGCTGAAGTGGTCTCCGAGGATGTTGGCCCCGGGCCCCTTCAGGTCGGCGACGGGCTTCTGGAAGTGGGCGTAGGCGCGGATGGCCTGCTCGAAGATCCCCAGGTCCCAGGAGGCCCAGTCCATCCGGCGGAACCGCCCGACGGACAGGATCAGGTAGACGGGGAACAGCCCGGCGGCCACCGCGTAGGGGCCGGCCCACCGGGCCCTGACCTGCCCCACCGCGGCCGGGGCCGCGGGTGCAGGTCGGGTTATCGCATCGCTCGTCACGGTCTGATGCTCCTCGGCCGGGCGGCGTGAACTCCTGCGGACGGTGGCGCGGCGAGCTCAGACGGTCAATGCGGTCGTTACGGGGACATCGTAGAGCGGCGGCCCGCCGGACCGGGCACCCCGTGCACCGTGCGCGGGGGCGTTCGCGCGCCACTCCCGCGGCGTCCGGAATCCCCCGCGCACGGGGGCGGCACGCGTCGTAGGGTGGGAAGCCCCGGCCCGTTCGACGTGTCGGGCCCTTCGCGTTGCGCCCCTGAGCCCACCGCACCCTCCACCGGACGGAAAGCCCTCTCCATGAGCCTGCACGGACTGCTCGACGCCGTCACCCGGGACCCCGCCCTCGCCGAGGCGGTCACCGCGGCCGGGGACGGCAACCGCATGTACGTGGACCTCGTCGGCCCGCCCGCCGCGCGGCCTTTCGCGATCGCCGCGCTGGCCCTGCGGACCGAGCGGACCGTCCTCGCGGTCACCGCCACCGGCCGCGAGGCCGAGGACCTGGCGGCCGCCCTGCGCTCGCTGCTGCCGCCCGACGAGGTCGTGGACTACCCGTCCTGGGAGACGCTGCCGCACGAACGGCTCAGCCCCCGCAGCGACACCGTCGGGCGCCGCATCGCCGTCCTGCGCCGGCTCGCGCACCCCAGCAAGGACGACCCGGCCGCCGGGCCCGTCAGCGTCGTGGTCGCCCCCATCCGCTCCGTGCTCCAGCCGCAGGTCAAGGGGCTCGGGGACCTCGTACCGGTGAGCCTGCGCCAGGGGCAGAGCGCCGACCTCGGCGAGATCACCTCCGCGCTGGCGGGGGCCGCGTACGCGCGCGTGGAGCTGGTCGAGAAGCGCGGCGAGTTCGCCGTGCGCGGCGGCATCCTCGACGTGTTCCCGCCCACCGAGGAGCACCCGCTGCGCGTGGAGTTCTGGGGCGACGACGTCGAGGAGATCCGCTACTTCAAGGTCGCGGACCAGCGGTCCCTGGAGATCGCCGAGCACGGGCTGTGGGCCCCGCCCTGCCGCGAGCTGCTGCTGACCGACGAGGTCCGGGAGCGGGCGGCGGTCCTCGCCGAGGCCCACCCCGAGCTGGGCGAACTGCTCAACAAGATCGCCGAGGGGATCGCCGTCGAGGGCATGGAGTCCCTCGCCCCCGTCCTCGTCGACGACATGGAACTGCTGATCGACGTGCTGCCCGCCGGGGCGATGGCCGTGGTCTGCGACCCCGAGCGGGTCCGGACCCGCGCCTCCGACCTGGTGGCGACCTCGCAGGAGTTCCTGATGGCCTCCTGGGCGGCCACCGCCGGCGGAGGCGAGGCCCCCATCGACGTCGGCGCGGCCTCCCTGCGCGGGATCGCGGACGTCCGTGAGCACGCCCGCGAGCTCGGCATGATGTGGTGGTCGGTGTCCCCCTTCGCCGCCGACGAGGACATCGCGGGATCGGACACCCTCAAGCTCGGCATGCACGCCCCGGAGGCCTACCGGGGCGACACGCCCCGGGCGCTCGCCGACACCAAGGCGTGGATCGCCGACGGCTGGCACACCGTCTACCTCACCGAGGGCCACGGACCGGCCGCCCGTACCGTGGAGGTCCTCGGCGGCGAGGGCATCCCGGCCCGCCTGGAAGCGGACCTGCGCGTCCTGGAGCCCTCGCTCGTACACGTCGCCTGCGGCTCGCTCGCCAACGGGTTCGTCGACCCGGCGCTGAAACTGGCCGTGCTGACCGAGACCGACCTCACCGGGCAGCGCACCGCCACCAAGGACCTCGGGCGGATGCCGACCCGGCGCCGCAAGTCGGTCGACCCGCTGACCCTGGAGGCCGGCGACTACATCGTGCACGAGCAGCACGGCGTCGGCCGCTACATCGAGATGGTGCAGCGCACCGTCCAGGGCGCCACCCGCGAGTACCTGCTCGTCGAGTACGCCCCCGCCAAGCGCGGCCAGCCCGGCGACCGGCTGTACATCCCGACCGACCAGCTGGAGCAGGTCACCAAGTACGTCGGCGGCGAGTCCCCGACCCTGCACCGGCTCGGCGGCGCCGACTGGACCAAGACCAAGGCGCGCGCGAAGAAGGCGGTCAAGGAGATCGCCGCCGACCTCATCAAGCTCTACAGCGCCCGCATGGCGGCCCCCGGACACACCTTCGGCCCGGACACCCCCTGGCAGCGCGAGCTGGAGGACGCCTTCCCGTACGCGGAGACGCCCGACCAGCTCACCACCATCGCCGAGGTCAAGGAGGACATGGAGAAGTCCGTCCCGATGGACCGGCTGATCTGCGGCGACGTCGGCTACGGCAAGACCGAGATCGCGGTCCGCGCCGCCTTCAAGGCGGTCCAGGACGGCAAGCAGGTGGCCGTCCTCGTCCCGACGACCCTGCTGGTGCAGCAGCACTTCGGGACCTTCTCCGAGCGCTACAGCCAGTTCCCCGTCACCGTGCGGGCGCTCTCGCGCTTCCAGAGCGACGCCGAGTCCAAGGCCACCCTGGAGGGCCTGCGCGAGGGCTCGGTCGACCTGGTCATCGGCACCCACCGGCTGTTCTCGCAGGAGACGAAGTTCAAGGACCTGGGCCTGGTCATCGTCGACGAGGAGCAGCGGTTCGGCGTCGAGCACAAGGAGCAGCTGAAGAAGCTCCGCGCCAACGTCGACGTGCTGACCATGTCCGCGACGCCCATCCCGCGCACCCTGGAGATGGCGGTGACCGGCATCCGTGAGATGTCGACGATCACCACTCCGCCGGAGGAGCGGCACCCGGTGCTCACCTTCGTCGGCCCGTACGAGGAGAAGCAGATCGGCGCGGCCGTCCGCCGCGAGCTGCTGCGCGAGGGCCAGTGCTTCTACATCCACAACCGCGTCGAGTCCATCGACCGGGCGGCCGCCAGGCTGCGGGAGATCGTCCCCGAGGCGCGGATCGCGACCGCCCACGGCCAGATGTCCGAACAGGCCCTGGAACAGGTCGTCGTGGACTTCTGGGAGAGGAAGTTCGACGTGCTGGTGTCGACCACGATCGTCGAGTCCGGCATCGACATCTCCAACGCGAACACGCTGATCGTGGAGCGCGGCGACACCTTCGGCCTCTCCCAGCTGCACCAGCTCCGCGGCCGCGTGGGCCGCGGCCGCGAGCGCGGGTACTCCTACTTCCTGTACCCGCCGGAGAAGCCGCTGACCGAGACCGCGCACGAGCGGCTCGCGACGATCGCCCAGCACACCGAGATGGGCGCCGGCATGTACGTGGCCATGAAGGACCTGGAGATCCGCGGCGCGGGCAACCTGCTCGGCGGCGAGCAGTCCGGCCACATCGCGGGCGTCGGCTTCGACCTGTACATCCGCATGGTCGGCGCGGCCGTCGCCGACTACCGGGCGGCCGTCGAGGGCGGGGTGGAGGAGGAGCCCGCGCTGGAGGTCAAGATCGAGCTGCCCGTCGACGCGCACGTCCCGCACGACTACGCGCCCGGCGAGCGGCTGCGCCTCCAGGCCTACCGGTCGATCGCGGCCGCCGCCTCCGAAGCCGACGTCAAGGCCGTACGGGAAGAGCTGACCGACCGCTACGGCAAGCTGCCGGAGCCGGTGGAGAACCTGCTGATGGTGGCGGGGCTCCGGATGCTCGCGCGCGCCTGCGGCGTCGGCGACATCACCCTCCAGGGGCCCAACATCCGCTTCGGGCCGGTGGAGTTGCGCGAGTCGCAGGAGCTGCGCCTGAAGCGGCTCTATCCCGGGGCGGTCCTCAAGCCGGCCACCTCGCAGGTGCTGATCCCGCGCCCGAAGACCGGCCGGGTCGGCGGGAAGCCGCTGGTCGGGCGGGAACTGCTGGCCTGGACGGGGGAGTTCCTCACCACCATCCTCGGGTCCTGAACGCGGCGGAGGCCGGGAGCCCGCCCGGGCTGCCGGCCTCCGGGCCTGCCGTGACCCGGATCGGGTGCCGCGACCCGGGGCGGTTGTCGTGACCCGGGGCGGCTGCCGGGCCCCGGAGCGGCTGCCGTGGACCGAGCGATGGCTGTGAACCGGGTCAACACGGATCACCGGCGTTCTCAAGTCAACGGGGGAACCGGGCCCTTCACCGGTGCACGGGTATGCTCCCCGGCATGCCCGAGGAGAGCGCCGCAGGCGCAGAGGTCACCGCCGCCGAGGTCGCCCGGCTGGCAGGCGTCGGCCGCGCCGCCGTGAGCAACTGGCGGCGCCGCCACGCCGACTTCCCCAAGCCCGCCGGCGGCTCCGAGACCAGCCCCTCCTTCGCCCTCGCCGAAGTCGAGGACTGGCTCCGGGTCCAGGGCAAACTCGCCGAGGTCCCGCTGCGCGAACGGGTCTGGCAGCAGGTCTGCGCCCACCCCGGCGGAGCCGTACCCGCGCTCACCGAAGTCGGGGCCGCACTGCTCGTCGTACGTGACCGGCCGACCGACTGGCTCGAGCTGACCGCCGTCTCCGACGAGCGGACGGCAGCCCTGCTGCGGCCCGTCTTCGGGCAGGTGCTCGCCGCGCGGCTCGGTGCCGGCCACCCGCTCGCCGCCGCGCCGCCCCGGCCGGCCTCCGTGCCGCTGCTGCGCGCCGCCGCCGGGCTCGCCGCCGAACTCGGCGCGCGCAAGGCCTTCGAGTTCCTGCTCGCCCGCCACCTCGACGCCAACCCCCGCCAGTACACGCGTACCCCCGGCGGCCTGGCCGAGCTCATGGCCGCCCTCGCCGGACCCGGCGTCCGCACCGTGCTCGACCCCGCCTGCGGCACCGGCACCCTGCTGCGGGCCGTCCCCGGCGCCACCGCCCTGTACGCGCAGGACTCCTCGCCCGAACTCGCCGTCCTGGCCGCGCTGCGCCTCGCCCTGCACGGCTCCGCCCAGGTCCGCGCGGCCGCCGCCGACAGCTTGCGCGCGGACGCCCATCCGCGGCCGCCCGTCGACGCCGTGCTCTGCCACCCGCCGTTCAACGAACGCGACTGGGGGCACGAGGAGCTGGCCTACGACCCCCGCTGGGAGTACGGCTTCCCGGCCCGCACCGAATCCGAACTCGCCTGGGTCCAGCACGCCCTCGCCCACCTCCGCGAGGGCGGCACCGCCGTGCTGCTCATGCCGCCCGCCGTCGCCGCCCGCCGCTCCGGCCGCCGCATCCGCGCCGATCTGCTGCGCCGCGGGGCGCTGCGGGCGGTCGTCGCGCTCCCCGCCGGGGCCGCCCCGCCCTACGGCATCCCGCTGCACCTGTGGGTGCTGCGCCGCCCCGCCCCGCACGCGGCGCCCCCCGCCGGGCTGCTGCTCGTCGACACCGCCGGCGCCACGACCGCCGCCACGACCGGCGCCGAGGGCCGCCCCCGGCCCGCCTGGCCCGCCGTGCACGGCACGGTGGAGGGCGCCTGGGCCGCGTACGAACGCACTGGCGCGGTCGAGGAGGTGCCGGGCGTCAGCCGCGTCGTGCCCGTCATCGAGCTGCTGGACGACGACGTGGACCTCACCCCCGCCCGCCACCTCCCGCCCGCCGCGGGCGGCGGCCCGGCCGAACTGAGCGCCGTGCGCGGCCGGCTCGACGAGATCCTCGCCCGCGCCGCGCGCCTCGCCCCGCCGCCCGCCGACCCGCCCGCCGGGGACGCGGGACGGCCGCCGCTGACCACCGTCGGCGAACTCGCCCGCGCCGGAGCCCTGTGGCTGCACACCGGCACCGGCGGCGGGACCGGAACGGCGCCCGTCCTCACCGTGCGGGACGTCCTTGCCGGACGCGGCCCCTCCGGCGCCCTGGCCGCCACCGCCGACGAGCCCGTGCTGACCGCCCCCGGCGACGTCCTCGTCCCCGTCGCCGGCGGAGCCTCCACCGCCGGCGGTGCCTGCGGAGTCCGCGTCGTCGGCGCGGACTGTGCCGGCGCGGTCCCCGGCCGCGGCCTGCACCTGCTGCGCCCCGACCCCGGAGTGCTCGACCCCTGGTTCCTGGCCGGATTCCTGCGCGGCACCGCCAACAACCGCCGCGCCAGCAGCCACGCCTCCACGGCCACCCGTCTCGACGTCCGCCGGCTCCGGCTGCCCCGGCTCCCGCTGGCGCAGCAGCGGCGCTACGGCGACCGCTTCCGGGCACTCGCCGAGTTCGAGGACGCGCTGCGCCAGGCCGGGCGGCTCGGCGAGCAGCTCGTGCAAGGCCTCTACGACGGCCTGGCGGACGGCACTGTCACGCCCTAGCCCCCACTGTGCGGCGACCCTGCAACGGTTGGGCCCATCCCCTCACCGGTGGCCGGGAAGGCTGTATACCCTTTCGATCCGAATCCTCTTCCGCACGGCCCGTCAGGAGCAGCGATGCACGGCCCCGGCCTCCCGCCGCAGCACGGTCACCAACCCAGTTCCGGGGGTGTCGTGACGCTGCGCGTGCTGTTCGCGCTGCTGCCCATCCTGAGCTGCGGTTTCCTCGCGTGGGGGTCGATGCTGCGACTCGCGCTGGTGACCCGCAAGACCCGCGACTGGGTGCTGCTGGTGGTCAGCGGCGGCCTCGTCGTGCTCTGGATGACGCTGATCGGTCTCGACCCCACCGCCGAGACCAACGGCTGGCAGGGCAACCTCGGCGCCGGCGGCTCGATCTTCACCGGCTTCGCCATCTGCGTGTACTTCCTCGTCGCCGACATCAAGCACTTCGAGGCGAAGGCGGCCGACCGGTCCGCGCACTGGTACGGCTCCCAGCCGGCGCCCTACCTCCCGCCGCACCTGCCCCAGCAGCAGCAGTCGCAGGGGTACGGCTACCCGCACCAGCAGCCGGCCCCCCGGACCACCCAGCCGCAGCACCCCGCGCAGCCCCAGCAGCCGCCGCACGCCACCCCGCCGCCGCGGATCGGGCAGGTCCGGGCCGAACTCGACGAGCTCAGTGAGCTCCTGCGCAACCAGCCGCCGCGCGACGAGGATCCGACCAGGTGACCGAACGGCTCATCGGAGAGCGCTACCAGCTCGCCACCATCCTCGGCCAGGGCGGCATGGGACAGGTCTGGACGGCCTACGACCAGCGCCTGGACCGGCGGGTCGCCGTCAAGCTGCTGCGCCCCGACAAGGTGGCCGGCCCCGGCACGGTCGCCGAGGAGCTGCGCCGCCGCTTCGTGCGCGAGTGCCGGGTCACGGCGCAGGTCGACCACCCCGGCCTCGTCACCGTGCACGACGCGGGCAGCGACGGCGACGAGCTGTACCTGGTCATGGGCTACGTCGAGGGCGCCGACCTCGCCGACCACCTCGCGGAGCACGACCCGTACCCCTGGCCGTGGGCCGTCGCGATCGTCGCGCAGCTGTGCGCCGTCCTGTCGGCGGTGCACGCGGTGCCGATCGTCCACCGCGACCTGAAGCCGCGCAACGTCATGGTCCGGCCCGACGGCACCGTCCTCGTCCTGGACCTCGGCGTGGCCTCGGTGATGGACACCGACACCACCCGCCTGACCAGCACCGGATCACCCATCGGCAGCCCCGCCTACATGTCCCCCGAGCAGGCCATGGGCGGCGCGGTCGGCCCGTACACCGACCTCTACGCCCTCGGCGTGCTGCTGTACGAACTCCTCAGCGGGAACGTCCCCTTCGCGGGGTCCACCGCCCTCGGCGTCCTGCACCGCCACCTGTACGAGCCCCCGCTCCCGGTCCGCCAGCTCCGCCCGGAGGTCCCGCCGGAGCTGGAGGCCGTCCTGCTGCGCCTCCTCGCCAAGGACCCCCAGGACCGCCCCGCCTCCGCCCAGGAGGTGTACGAGGCCCTCGTGCCGCTGCTGCCCGCGCGCGGTAGCGCCGCCCCCTCCGGCCCGCTCGACCCCACCCGCCCCTTCACGCGGCCCCACGCACCCTGGCCGGACCGGGCCACGGCGATCCCGCCGCGGCCCGCCGACCCGCCGACGCCCCCGCGGCCGGACATCCCCGGCGCGGTGGACGAGGCACGCACGCTCCTGGACCAGGGGCAGCTGACCCAGGCCGGGGACATCCTCGGCGGCATCCTCCCGGCGGCCGTGGCCCAGCACGGCGAGCACTCCCCGGTGGTCCGCTCCCTGCGCAAGCAGTACGCGGCCACGCTGATGGACGACGGCCAGTACCGCCGCGCCCTGCCCGAGCTGCGCCGCCTCGCCGACCAGTTCCCGGCGGGCGACCCGCAGTCCCTGCGCTTCCGCTACGACTCGGCGCAGTGCCTGGAGCAACTCGGCGAACCGGCCGCCGCCCTCGCGGAGTACCGCTCCCTGCTCCCGCTGTTCGAGAACCACTACGCCAACCCGGACCCGGGCCTGCCCCTGGAGGTCCGCCGCCGGATAGCGCACCTGCTGCTCTCCCTCGGCGACCGCCCCGCCGCCCACGCCACCCTGGTCCGCCTGCTCTTCGACGCGGACCGCCTGCACGGCCCGGCCCACCCGTTCCCGACGGAGGTCCGCCGCACCCTGCACTGGCTCGGTCAGGTCCGCTGACGGGGCCTGCTCAGGTGCCCGGTGCGGCGATGGCCGGCCCCAGCGACTCGGCGGCTTCGAGCAGGCGCTGGTCGTACGTCACGAAGGTGAGCTGCTCGGCGCCGGGCTGGCCGGCCAGGAGCTGTGCGGTGGCCAGGGTTCGCCCGGACGAGTGGCCGGGGCCTTGCCGCGCCGCCGGGAGCGCCGTACCAGGGCGACCAGGGTCAGCGCCGCCGCAGCAGCCGCCGCCGCGCCCGGGATCAGGCCCGGCGGGCGGAAGGAGCAGGTCACCGGCCCGGTGCGGCCGTCGAGCGGGACGGCCACCAGGCCCAGGTGCGCCGCCGCCGGGCGGCCGTTGCAGGTCCAGCCCGCGACCGCCGGGACGGAGAGGACAGCCGTGCCCGTGCTCCCCGGGGGCAGCACGGCCCGTACGTCCGCGGAACCCACCCGCACGGACACCGCCCCCGAGGCCCGCAGGGCGGCCACCGCCGGGGTGAGCCGGGCCCGGTCCAGACAGGACAGCGTCCACCGGGCGGGCGGGGCGGCGTCGAAGACCAGCACGGAGGACGGCCCACGGGAGACGCCCAGCGGCTGCACGGCCGCCCGGTTGCGGGGGGCCGCGCCGTTCAGCCGGAACGGGGGCCCGTCCGCGCGCCGGGCCGTCGCGTTGTACTCCGGGGCCCACAGGAAGGCCTCCGTGCCCGCGCGGCACACCCCCGGCGCGACCGGGTCCTCGTACACCCGCGCACCCAGCAGCGCCTCCTGGTTGGCGAACGGGGAGTCCCCGTACACCGGCGCGGGGCCCGGCGGGCGCACGGTGACCAGCGGCGGGACCTCCGCCCGGCCGACCGTGCCGTCGGGCCGCAGCCGCGCCCCGACGGCGAAGACCGCGTCCGTCACCGGGCTGTCGATGCTCTGGACGTTGCGCCCGCGCGAGGTCCAGCCCGCCCCGAGCGCCGCCATCGTGTCCGTGAACACCTTCGGTGTGTGGCTGCTGTAGTACGCGCCGCCCTCCCCGCCCAGCAGCATCGGATCGTTGCCCGACAGGGCGGGCCGCCCCGCGTCGGTGCGGTACGCCGGCCAGCCCCCGGCGGCCTCCAGTGCCTCGGCGCGCGCGGTGTGCGCCGCGCCCCACGACGGGTAGTCGTCGAGGCCGCCGAGCTTGCCCCGGTGCCCTTGGGCCCCCGTCGCGGCCGCCTGAGCGAGGAGCACCCCCGCCAGCAGCCCGGCGGCCGGCAGCAGCAGCCGCGGCCGCCGCAGCGCCCACCAGGCGAGGGCCGCTACCGCCAGCCCGCCGCAGAACAGCCCGTACCCCCAGGCCGTCGTCAGCGTGCTGCCGCGCGCCGACAGCGCCGCGGCCGCCAGCAGCCCGGCCCCGGCCGCGAGGGCCCGCGGCGGCGGCGGGCCCGCCGCCAGCCCGGTCCAGGCGGCGATCACGGCGATCCCGGCCAGTACGAAGGTCTGCCGGTACGGGCTCCCGTTCGGGGTCGCGAACAGGTGCCAGGCCAGGTGCGCCGGAGCCCACTGGAGGGACAGCGCCACCGCCGCCGTCAGCCCCGCCCACCACCACCGGGCGCGCGCGGGCACCCCCCGGTGGAACGGCAGCGCGGCCACCAGCAGCAGCGTGCCGGTGCCGACGAAGACGGCGGGGGAGGAGAAGGAGTACGTGGCGGGCAGCAGCCGCGCGAACACGTCCGCCCACGGCACCGGCCGGAACTCCCGGGACCACCCCGGGTACGCCTGCCCGGAGCTGAGGAACAGCGGGACCAGGACCGGCGCCGCGAGCGCCAGGCCCAGCGCGGCCGTCGCGGCGGCCCGCCCGACGGCCCGCAGCCGGGGCCCCGCCCCCTCCCGCGTCAGCACCACCCGTACGGCCAGGACCAGCACCGCGCCCAGCGTCGCCATGTAGGCGGTGTAGAAGTTCGCCGTCCAGCACACCGCCACCACCAGCACCCCGAGGACGGGCCGGCGCCCCCGCAGGGCCCATTCACCCGTCAGACACAGGAGCGGGAAGGCGATCAGCCCGTCCAGCCACATCGGGTTGTACGAGGCCTCGACCACCGACCAGCCGCACAGCCCGTACGAGGCCCCCAGCAGCCCCGCCGCCCACCACGGGCCGCGGGCTTGCGTGCGCAGCAGCCAGGCCATCGCCGCCGCGGCCGCGGCCGTCTTGAGCACCGTGACCACGTACACCGCGAGGTCGATGCCGTCGCGCGGGAAGAGCCCGACGAGGGGGGCGAACGGACTGGTCAGGTACGTGCCCAGGTCCGGCAGGAAGCTGGTCCCGTACCCGGACTGCCAGTTGACCAGCAGCCCGCCCCGGGCCCGGCCGTGCAGCAGGTCCCACAGGTGCGCGTGGAAGGGGACGAACTGGTTGCCGAGGTCGTTGACGCTGCGGTGGCGCGGCCCGTAGGGGAAGACGCGGGCGACGGCGTCCCCCGCGCCCACGGCCACCGCCGTGAGCAGGGCGGCGGCGGCCGAGCCGAGCAGGCTCAGGCGGCGCGGAGAGCGGTGCGGTGTCGACATGGTGGGCCGACCCTGGCAGCGCCGGAGGTCCGAAGGATGGCCACCGGGTGAACACGCACCCCAACACCCCGGGAATCGTTGGTCGAACCGGTGGCCCGGACCACCCTGACTGCTTACCATCGATCACCGCAAGGCTTGTGCACCGAAGCACAATCTCCCGGCCCTGGAGGCTCCTTTGCACCGTCGCGCAGCGCTCTCCGTCTCCGTCGCCCTGCTCCTGGCGGCCCCCCTGCTGTCCGCCTGTTCGGGCGGCCAGCCCCACGCGGGCACCGCGGCCGTCGTGGGCGGGGAGCGGATCACCACTTCCGCGCTCCAGGCCCAGGTCAACGACGTGCGCGCCGCGCAGAACCGCTCCGGGCAGGCCGCCGCCGAACTCATCGCGGCGACCCCCAACCTGGAGCGGCTCAAGCTCGGCTCGATGCTCCAGAGCCGCATCATCGACAAGATGGCCGACTCCGCCGGTCTCACGGCCACCACCAAGGAGATCGAGGAAGAGCGCAAGGCGTTCGCCGAGGGCAACGGCGGCGCCGCCCAGTTCGAGGCGCTCCTCCTGCAGAAGGCCGCCACCGCCCCCGGTCAGTCGGACCGGTTCCTCACCGACCGGGTGCTCCTCGCGAAGCTGAACGCCAAGTACGGCAACGGCAAGCTCGCCGAGCCGGCCGCGGCCGCCGCGAAGGCGCTCGACATCGAGGTGAACCCGCGCTACGGGGCGTGGGACGCCGCGCAGGTCCAGCTCGGCGAGGCGCAGACCCCCTGGATCACCCAGAAGACCCGCCCCGAGCAGGCCCCCGCCGGAGCCTGACCCCGGCCGCCGGAGGTAGGTTCGCCGGGTGACCGACCACGTACCCGCCGAGCCCGCCCCCGCCGAGCCCACCGGCCGCATCGTCCTGCTGACCACCAGCCACCGGGTCGCCCCGGGCGTGCTGTCCTGGCCGGCCTGGCAGGTCCTGCACGCCGCGGACCGGGTGCTGTGCGCCGATCCGGCCCACCCGCAGCTGCCGTACCTGCGGGACGCGGGCATCGAGGTCGAGCAGGCGGCCCCGGACGCGCCCGCGCTGGTCGGGGCCTGCGCCGGCGGACGGACCGTCGTGGTGCTCCCGGGCGGCGAGGGCGACCGGCGGCTGACCGACGGCCTGGCCCGGCTCGCGGGCTCGGGCCGGGTCTCCATGCCGGACCTGGAACTGCTGCCGGGCTCGTACGACCTGCCGGGCGCGCGCCTGCTCGACCTGGTCCAGGTGATGGACCGGATCCGGCGCGAGTGCCCGTGGTCCTCCCGCCAGACCCACCGGGGCCTGGCGAAGTACGGGATCGAGGAGGCGTACGAACTCGTCGAGGCCATCGAGGACGGGAACCGGACGGAGCTGCGCGAGGAACTCGGCGACGTGCTCCTCCAGGTCGTCTTCCACGCACGCATCGCCGAGGAGTACCGCGCGGACGCGGAGGGGGAAGAGGGCGAGGAGGGGGAAGAGGGAGAGGACGGCGACGGGCCGTTCTCCATCGACGACGTCGCCGGGACCCTGGTGGAGAAGCTGGTCCGCCGCCACCCGCACGTGTTCGGGGACGCGACGGCGGACACCCCGGAAGAGGTCAAGGAGCACTGGCTGCGGACCAAGGCGGTCGAGAAGCAGCGGGAGTCGGTCACCGACGGGATCCCGCTCGGCCAGCCCGGCCTCGCGCTCGCGGCCAAGCTCGCCGGCCGCGCCCGTACGGGCGGGGTGCCCGTGGACCTGCCCCGCGGCGAGGGCGTCGGCTACGAGCTGCTGGCGCTGGCGGCGCGCGCCGAGGCGGCGGGTATCGACCCCGAGACCGCCCTGCGCGCGGCGGCCCGCGCCTACCGGGACGCGATCCGGGCCGCCGAGGGCGTCGGACCGTAGTCCGGGCCGGTCCGGATCGCGTCCCGCTCAGGGGCGCGGTGCGCGGCCCGAGGGGTTGTGCCAGTGCGGCGCCGGGCGGTTCAGGAACCACTCGCCGAAGCCCAGCGGCCGGCCGCCGGGGCCGTTGCCCCGGCCCGCGCCGGGCACCGTGTCGTGGAAGATCCGGCCGGGCCGGGCACCCAGCTCCTCCAGCAGGTACGCGGTCTCCTCGATGAACGGGGCCGGTCCGCTGAGGTAGACGTCCTGGTCGGGCCAGAGCGCGCGGTTGCTGAGCGCGGTGGCCAGCCGGTCGGTGGCCTGGTTGCGGTGCTGCCCGGGGGCGGGCGTGATGTAGGTGACGCCGAGCCAGGCGCAGGCCTCGGCGTACGCGTCGATGAGCGGCCGGTCGTAGAGGTACGCGGAGTCCCGGGCGACGACGAAGAGGCGTACGTCCTGGTCGGGGGGATGCTCCGCGAGCTCCTCCAGCAGGGCCCGGACCGGCGCCCAGCCGGTACCGGCGGCGATGAGGCTCACCGGGCGGTCCTCGCGGCGCAGGACGAGCTGCCCGCCGGCGGCGCCGAGGCGCAGCATGTCGCCGGGCCGCGTGTCGCGGACCAGGGCGGTGCTGAGCCGGCCGTCCTCGATCCGGCTGACGTGCAGGTCGACGGTGCCGTCGGGGCGGGGCGCGTTGCCGAGGGAGTAGGTGCGCCAGGTCGTCGGCACCCGCTCGCTGCTCACGCTCGCGTACTGGCCGGGGAGATAGGGGAAGGGGAGCAGCGGCTTGAGCGTCACGACGCCGATGTCCTGCCCGTACTGGAGGTGGCGGACGACCTCCGCGTCCCACCACGGGGGGTCCTCGCCGGCGTCGGCGCCCTCGGCCATCGCGTCGGAGATCATCTGGTACGCCTCGGTCCAGGCCTTCTCCGCCTGGGGCGTCCAGGCGTTGCCGGAGGTCTCGGCGAGCGCGGCGATCAGGCTGGTGCCCACGGCCGCGTAGTGCTCGGGGCCGGCCAGGAACTTGCGGTGGTCGCGCCCGAGGTCGCGGAGGTAGGGGAGCAGGGCCTCGCTCTCCAGCTCGGCGACGACGTGCGTGAGCGCGGCGAAGAGCCGGTCCCGCTGCCGTTCCATGTCCTCAAAGGACGCGGGGAAGAGCTCGCGGATCCCGGGGTTGTGCCAGAACAGGTGGGAGTAGAAGAACTTGACCGCGTGCTCGGCCCTTCTCTCCACCACCGCGAAACTGCTCTTCAAGATCCTCACATCCACAAAACCGAAAGTAGGAAGGGCCGCGAACCTGAGGTCAAGCGATGGCGGATCTACGGACAGCCGCGACGAACCGCCCATATGGGGTGGCGGGTGAACGCCGGGATACGGTCATCGGGTGCATGAGCAGACTCCCGCGACACCAGCAGAGACCCCGTCCGAGTGCCCGTCCGAGGACCCGTCGCAGACTCCGTCCGAGACCCCGTCCGCCCCCGGCCCGACCCTGTTCGACTGGGAGTTCGCGACCGACCCGTACCCGGCCTACGCCTGGCTGCGCGAGCACTCCCCGGTGCACCGCACCACGCTCCCCAGCGGTGTCGAGGCCTGGCTGGTCACCCGCTACGCCGACGCCCGCCAGGCCCTCGCCGACCAGCGGCTCAGCAAGAACCCCGCGCACCACGCGGAGTCCCCGCACGCCAAGGGCAAGACGGGCATTCCGGGCGAGCGCAAGGCCGAGCTGATGACCCACCTGCTCAACATCGACCCGCCGGACCACACCCGGCTGCGGCGGCTGGTGTCGAAGGCGTTCACCCCGCGCAGAGTGGCCGAGTTCGCCCCGCGCGTGCAGGAACTCACCGACCACCTCATCGACCGGATCGTGGAGAAGTCCCGGGGCGCGGAGACGGGGGAGGCCGACCTCATCCACGAGTTCGCCTTCCCGCTCCCCATCTACGCCATCTGCGAGATGCTCGGCGTCCCGCGCGAGGACCAGGACGACTTCCGGGACTGGGCCGGGATGATGATCCGGCACGGCGGCGGTCCGCGCGGCGGCGTCGGACGCGCGGTCAAGCAGATGCGCACGTACCTCGGCGAGCTCATTCACCGTAAAAGGGATGATCTGGGCGACGACCTGATCTCCGACCTGATCCGGGCGAGCGACCACGGGGACCATCTGACGGAGGGTGAGGCCACCGCGATGGCCTTCATCCTGCTGTTCGCCGGGTTCGAGACGACCGTGAACCTCATCGGCAACGGCGTCCACTCCCTCTTCATGAACCCGGACCAGCGCGAACGCCTCCAGCGCTCCCTCGCGGCCGGGGAGCGCGGCCTGCTGGAGACCGGTGTCGAGGAGCTGCTGCGCTACGACGGGCCCGTGGAGCTCGCCACCTGGCGGTTCGCCACCGAGGCGCTGACCCTCGGAGGCCGGCCGGTGGCGGCCGGAGATCCGGTGCTGGTCGTCCTGGCGGCCGCCGACCGGGACCCTGACCGCTTCGCCGACCCGGACGCCCTGGACCTCTCGCGCACCGACAACCAGCACCTCGGATACGGGCACGGCATCCACTACTGCCTGGGTGCTCCGCTCGCCCGGCTGGAGGGCCAGACCGCGCTTGCGACTTTGCTGACGCGTCTGCCGGACCTGGAACTCGCGGTTCCGCCCGAGGAGCTGCGCTGGCGCGGCGGACTGATCATGCGTGGCCTGCGCACGCTTCCCGTCCGCTTCGCAGCCCCAAACATCGGAGGAACATCTGACGCCTAGTCGACTGCGATCGGAACTTGTGACAATCGCTCAAAGGCCGCTAAGTTCTGCCGTTACCCCGCCGTTATGCGAAAGGTGCACCTACATGCGTTCCGGGAACGGCCGCCACAGACGCCCCCGCCAGGTCCCCGCGCTGGTTGTCACAGCCGGGGTCACTGGCTCCGCACTGGCCCTGCCACTGCTCGCGGCCACCAACGCCACGGCTGCCGACGCCTCCACATGGGACAGGGTCGCCGAGTGCGAGAGCGGCGGGAGCTGGAGCGCCAACTTCGGCAGCGGTGTGTACGGCGGGCTGCAGTTCACCCAGGACCAGTGGCGCGGCGCCGGCGGGCTCGACTTCGCCGAGCGGCCCGACCTGGCGAGCCGGTCCCAGCAGATCGCCGTCGCCGAGCGGGTGCTGGCCTCCCAGGGACCGCAGGCGTGGCCGCTGTGCGCGGCGTCCGCCGGGCTGGTCCAGCAGGGCCCCGCCGCGGAGGTGGACCCGGGCCTGCCCGGCGCCGCCGGGAGCGCGTCGCCCACGCCGAACCGCCCGGACGCCGCGGTGCCCGTCCACGGCTCCGGCGCCGCCAAGGACTTCGGGGCGCCGACCCCGACTCCGTCGGACACCCCGGCGTTCGCCATTCCCGACGCCCCGAGCGCGCCGCCGGGCGGACTTCCCGTCATGCCGGCGCCGGACGACCCGACGACGGCGCCGGCCGACCCGACGGCCCCTGTGACCCCCGGCGGCCCGGGCACGACCCCCGCGGACCCGACCGCCCCGGTGGCCCCGACGGCCCCCGTGGACCCCACCGCGCCGACCGGCCCGGCCGACCCGACGGCCCCGGCCGGCCCGGGCGCGCCCACGACCCCGGCCCCCGGCGCCTCCACCGGCCCGACGCCGCAGACCACCCCGGGCGCCTCCACCGACTCGTCGGTCCCGCCCGCCCTCCCGGCGGAGGGGAAGGGCAAGCACCGCGGGACGCCCGCCTTCGAGGCCCCCGGAGCGTCTGACGCCGCGTCGGACCCCTCGTACACCGTGAAGTCGGGCGACAGCCTGACCGCCATAGCGGACGCCAACGGACTCAAGGGCGGCTGGAACGCGCTCTACGCCGCCAACGAGCAGGTCATCGGCGGGGACGCCAACCTGATCAAGCCCGGCCAGAACCTGGATCTAAGCGCGAAATAGGGGCACTTCGGGCACCCTTTAAGGGATTGATTGTCCGTTTTCTGTAAGTGAGACATGTGTCTCTTCCGGTCAACTGGCGTGTCCCGCCCCGCGACTCGCGCAAACCCCGTCCTCACCTGCGCAAACGCTCTCGGGAGGGGCGCAAGTAGGGGCGTTTCTCCCCGATGTGGCTCGTTGAACATCGGGGAGGGAGCCGTCTACCTTCTGAATCGCCCGCCACCGCGGGCTCCTTCGACCGCATCGCCGAATCCTGCCGGCGGACGGGGGGAACAGTCGTCGCGCAAGCGCCGAAGGCAGGAGCGGGGGAACCAAGGTAGGCGCCGGGAGCGGCCGTTGAGAGACGGTCACGCCACCGGCTAGGGGTTAAGACGTGCGCTAGGTCGCACGGCCGGGCAACTCACTCGCCCGAACCCGACAGCTCACCTCGTAGGCGTCGGTGAGGAGAAACTCCATGCTGCTTTCCGGCAAGGGCAAGCACCGCCGCGGTTCCAAGGCCGTCCGCCTCGTCACGCTCGCCGGTGTCGCCGGTGTGGCCGTGGCCGCCCCTCTGATGGCCGCCGGCACCGCCAGCGCCGCCACCGCGTCCGAGTGGGACAAGGTCGCGCAGTGCGAGGCCGGTGGCAACTGGGCCATCAACACGGGCAATGGCTACTACGGCGGTCTGCAGTTCTCGTCCTCCACGTGGGCCGCGTTCGGTGGCAAGACGTACGCCGCCCAGGCCAACCAGGCCACGAAGTCGCAGCAGATAGCCATCGCCGAGAAGGTCCTCAAGGGCCAGGGCAAGGGTGCCTGGCCGTCCTGCGGCGTGGGCCTGTCGAACTCCTCCTCCACCGGTGGCGGCTCGACGGAGACCCCGAAGCAGACCAAGAAGACCGAGACCAAGAAGACCGAAACCAAGAAGACCGAGACGAAGAAGACCGCGCCGAAGGTGGAGACCAAGCGCGCCCAGGCCCCGACGACGCGCTCCGAGCGCTCCGAGGCCCCGGCTCCGGCCGCCAAGCCGAAGGCCCAGGCCCCGAAGACCGGAAACGGCTCGTACGAGGTCAAGTCCGGTGACACGCTGGGCACCATCGCCGAGGCCAACAACGTCCAGGGCGGCTGGGAGAAGGTCTTCGAGCTCAACAAGGACATCGTCTCGGACGCCGACCTGATCTTCCCGGGCCAGAAGCTCAAGCTCAGCTGATCCAGCTGACCCCGCGGTACCCGCCGCAGGAGCCCCCGCGCTCCGCCCGCCGCACCACGCAGGGTCCCCACCGCCCGGCGCGCCTTCCCCCGCGCGCCGGGCGGTGGCGTGTGCGGCCGCAGGCGTGTTGACCAAGAGTCCTATGTCCTGGAACAGGGGTATTCGGGCCCTTTTTCGTCCCAGGACCCGGGCGGTCGTCCGGCCGATTGGCCGGAGCCGGTTAGGCTCTAGGCGGCAAGGCCATCCCACGGCCTGACACGCCACCGCACACCCAGCGTCACATCCCAGAAGGAGATGCTCGTGCCCTCCATCGACGTCGTCGTAGCCCGGGAAATCCTGGACTCCCGAGGCAACCCCACGGTCGAGGTCGAGGTGGGCCTCGACGATGGCAGCACCGGCCGTGCTGCCGTTCCGTCCGGTGCCTCCACCGGTGCATTCGAGGCCATCGAGCTCCGTGACGGTGACCCCAACCGTTACTTCGGCAAGGGTGTCGAGAAGGCCGTCCTCGCCGTCATCGAGCAGATCGGCCCGGAGCTCGTCGGCTACGACGCCACCGAGCAGCGGCTGATCGACCAGGCCATGTTCGACCTGGACGCCACCGACAACAAGGGCTCCCTCGGCGCCAACGCCATCCTCGGCGTGTCGCTCGCCGTCGCGCACGCCGCGTCCGAAGCCTCGGACCTGCCGCTCTTCCGCTACCTCGGCGGTCCGAACGCGCACCTGCTGCCCGTCCCGATGATGAACATCCTCAACGGTGGGTCGCACGCGGACTCCAACGTGGACATCCAGGAGTTCATGATCGCCCCGATCGGCGCGGAGTCCTTCTCCGAGGCGCTGCGCTGGGGTGCCGAGGTCTACCACACCCTCAAGAAGGTCCTGCACACCAAGGGCCTCTCCACCGGTCTCGGTGACGAGGGCGGCTTCGCGCCGAACCTGGAGTCCAACCGCGCCGCGCTCGACCTCATCGTCGAGGCCATCAAGCAGGCCGGCTACGTCCCGGGCAAGGACATCGCGCTCGCGCTCGACGTCGCCGCGTCCGAGTTCTACAAGGACGGCAAGTACGAGTTCGAGGGCCAGTCCCGCTCGGCCGCCGAGATGACCGAGTACTACGAGGAGCTCGTCTCCGCGTACCCGATGGTCTCCATCGAGGACCCGCTGTACGAGGACGACTGGGCCGGCTGGAAGACCCTCACCGACCGCCTGGGCGCCAAGGTCCAGATCGTCGGCGACGACCTCTTCGTCACCAACCCGGAGCGCCTGGCCCGCGGCATCAAGGAGGGCTCCGCGAACGCCCTGCTCGTGAAGGTGAACCAGATCGGTTCGCTGACCGAGACCCTGGACGCCGTCGAGATGGCCCAGCGCAACGGCTTCAAGTGCATGATGTCGCACCGCTCCGGCGAGACCGAGGACGTCACCATCGCCGACCTCGCCGTCGCCGTGAACTGCGGCCAGATCAAGACCGGCGCCCCGGCCCGCTCGGACCGCGTCGCCAAGTACAACCAGCTGCTGCGCATCGAGGAGATCCTCGACGACGCCGCCGTGTACGCGGGCCGCTCCGCCTTCCCGCGCTTCCGCCCCGCGAACTGATCCCGCGCGGCCGGGGCTGACCGCCGCCCCCGCTTTTTGCGGCGCTGGCCTCCGTACGTCCCCGCACTCGGTCCCGTACCGTGTGCGGGGACGTATTGCGTAGTGCGTATATAGGGGAGGCGGGATCAATGGCCGGGAACCGGGATCGGTTCTCCACCTTCTCCACCGCGACCAGGCTCAAGCAGCTCGGCGAACGGACCGCCGCCCACGTCTACCGCTCGCAGTCGCGCCGCCAGGTCCGCCGCAGCCGGCTCACCGGCCGGGCCGCTCTGCTGGTGCTGGTCCTCTGTACCCTGGTCGTCGCCCTCGCGTATCCGATGCGCCAGTACGTGTCCCAGCGCTCGGAGATCGCGGAGCAGCAGAAGGCGGCCGCCTCCGCGCGGCTCCGCCTGGAACGGCTCCGCGACGAGAAGGCCCGCTGGCAGGACGACGCGTACGCGGAGCAGCAGGCGCGCAAGCACCTGCACTTCCTGCGCCCGGGGGAGATCGGCTACATCATGAGCGACCCCGGCGCCGAGGGCCGCGAACGGCCCCGGACCGGCCAGGCGGGCTCCGACCGGCCCTGGTACTCCAACGTCTGGGACGGCGTCGACAAGGCCGACCGACCAGGCGACTGACCGACCAGCACCATCCGTCAACGAACCGCGAACGAAGAGACTTCCTCCAGGCATGCAGACGCCCCCGCCCCAGACCGACCGGACCGAGCCGACCGACGCGGACATCGAGGCGTTCGAGCAGCAGCTCGGCCGCCCGCCGCGCGGGCTGCGCGCCATCGCGCACCGCTGCCCCTGCGGCCAGCCGGACGTGGTGGAGACCGCCCCGCGGCTCCCCGACGGCACCCCCTTCCCGACGCTGTACTACCTGACGTGCCCGCGCGCGGCCTCCGCGATCGGCACGCTGGAGGCCAACGGCGTCATGAAGGAGATGCAGGCCCGGCTCGCCGAGGACCCGGAGCTCGCCGCCGCCTACCGGGCCGCGCACGAGGACTACATCCGCCGCCGTGACGCCATCGACGTGCTCCAGGGCTTCCCGAGCGCCGGCGGCATGCCGGACCGGGTGAAGTGCCTGCACGTCCTGGTCGGCCACTCCCTGGTCGCCGGCCCGGGCGTGAACCCGTTCGGCGACGAGGCCCTCGCGATGCTGCCGCAGTGGTGGGCCAAGGGTGCCTGCGTCACCCCGTGCGGGGAGCGGAAGGCCGAGGAGGAGTCCCGGTGACCCGGGTCGCGGCCGTCGACTGCGGTACGAACTCCATCCGCCTGCTGGTCGCCGACGTCGACCCGTCCTCCGGCGAGCTGGTGGAGCTGGACCGGCGGATGACCGTCGTCCGGCTCGGCCAGGGCGTGGACCGGACCGGGCGCCTCGCCCCCGAGGCCCTGGAGCGGACCTTCGCGGCCTGCCGCGCGTACGCGGCGGTCATCAGAGAACTCGGCGCGGAGCGGGTGCGCTTCGTCGCCACGTCGGCCTCGCGGGACGCCGAGAACCGGGACGACTTCGTCCGGGGCGTGCTGGAGACCATCGGCGTCGAGCCCGAGGTGATCTCCGGCGACCAGGAGGCGGAGTTCTCCTTCACCGGCGCCACCAAGGAGCTGGCCGGCCGCGACGATCTGGCCAAGCCGTACCTGGTCGTGGACATCGGCGGCGGCTCGACCGAGTTCGTGGTCGGCGACGACCGGGTGCGGGCGGCCCGCTCCGTGGACGTCGGCTGCGTCCGGATGACCGAACGCCACCTGGTGGCGGACGGCCGGGTCTGCGACCCGCCGACGCGGGAGCAGATCGCCGCGATGCGGGCCGACATCGAAGCGGCGCTCGACCTGGCCGCCGAGACGGTGCCGCTGGGCGAGGCGCGCACCCTGGTGGGGCTGGCCGGCTCGGTGACCACGGTCGCCGCGATCGCGCTCGGGCTGCCGGAGTACGACTCATCGGCGATCCACCACTCGCGGATCTCCTACGAGCGGGTCCGCGAGATCGGCGAGCGGATGCTGACGTCGACGCACGCCGAGCGCGCCGCGATCCCCTCGATGCACCCGGGCCGGGTCGACGTGATCGGGGCGGGCGTGCTCGTCCTGCGGGCGATCATGGAGCGGACCGGCGCCCGGGAGGTCGTGGTCTCGGAGCACGACATCCTCGACGGCATCGCGATCAGGACCGCGGAAGAGGCCGAGGCGGACAAGCAGCGTTCCTGACCCGGCTCACCTCGGCTCACCCCACGAAGGCGGCGCCCCGTTCATCGGACCGGAGCGCCGCCTTCGCCGTCAGATCCCGCGGAACGGGCGGCCGCGGGCCGTGATTCCCAGGCGATCGGGTCCCATCGGCCGGTCGAACAGGGGTCTGGAGGGGGCTTCGGTCCCGTGATCCACATCAAGTTCGTGAAGTTCTTCACAAGGAAAAGGGGTCTGTTGGTCGAACGGAGGGGCCCTTGGGGGCGCTCCGGGGGCCTTCGGGCCTCTTTCCGCGTCCGTTCGTACGAACCGGGGGCGCGACGTGTTCCGTGTCGGAGCAATGGACGAAGCCTGGTGGTCCAGTCCGTTTGAGGGCCTGCGGGCCAGTTCAGGACGGGTGAACAACGATTCCTGTGGCACGCTGGTTCCCGTCGCGGGACATGACCTCGGTCACGTGGGCGGCGGAGTGTAGCAGAGGGTCCCGGACACCTTGTGAAGGGGCTCACGAGCGTCACCCCTGGGGGTGCTGGATACTCGTTCCATGAGCACCACGGAGCGTCCCAGGATCCTCGTTGTAGGAGGTGGGTACGTAGGCCTGTACGCAGCCAAGCGCATCATGAAGAAGATGCGCTACGGCGAGGCGACCGTCACGGTCGTCGACCCGCGCTCGTACATGACCTACCAGCCCTTCCTCCCCGAAGTGGCCGCAGGCAGCATCTCGCCTCGGCACGTCGTCGTCCCGCTGCGACGCGTGCTGCCCAAGGCAGAGGTCCTCACCGGCCGGGTCACGACCATCGACCAGGACCGCAAGGTCGCCGTCGTCACGCCGCTGGTCGGCGAGGCGTACGAGCTGCCCTTCGACTACCTGGTGATCGCGCTCGGAGCCGTTTCCCGCACCTTCCCGATCCCCGGCCTCGCCGAACAGGGCATCGGTATGAAGGGCGTCGAAGAGGGCATCGGCCTGCGCAACCACGTCCTCGAGCAGCTGGACAAGGCCGAGTCCACGACGGACGAGGACGTCCGCCGCAAGGCCCTCACCTTCGTCTTCGTCGGCGGCGGCTTCGCCGGTGCGGAGACCATCGGCGAGGTCGAGGACATGGCCCGCGACGCCGCGAAGTACTACTCCAGCATCAAGCGCGAGGACATGCGCTTCATCCTGGTCGACGCGGCCGACAAGATCCTTCCCGAGGTCGGGCCCAAGCTCGGCACCTGGGGCAAGGAGCACCTCGAGTCCCGCGGCATCGAGATCTACCTCAACACCTCCATGGACTCCTGCGTGGACGGCCACGTGGTGCTGAAGAACGGCCTCGAGGTCGACTCCAACACCATCGTGTGGACCGCGGGCGTCAAGCCGAACCCGGTGCTGGCCCGCTACGGCCTGCCGCTGGGCCCGCGCGGCCACGTCGACGCCGAACCGACCCTCCAGGTCAAGGGCACCGACTACATCTGGACCGCCGGCGACAACGCCCAGGTGCCGGACCTCGCCGCCCGCAAGGCCGGCGTGGAGAACGCCTGGTGCCCGCCGAACGCCCAGCACGCGCTGCGCCAGGCCAAGGTCCTCGGCGACAACGTCATCTCGGGCATGCGCGGTTTCCCGCAGTCCGAGTACTCGCACGCCAACAAGGGTGCGGTGGCGGGCCTCGGCCTCCACAAGGGCGTCGCGATGATCGTCATGGGCAAGATGAAGATCAAGCTCAAGGGCCGGCTCGCCTGGTACATGCACCGTGGCTACCACGGCATGGCCATGCCGACCTGGAACCGCAAGATCCGCGTCTTCGCCGACTGGACCCTCGGCATGTTCCTCAAGCGCGAGGTCGTCTCCCTCGGTGCGCTGGAGACCCCCCGCGAGGAGTTCTACGAGGCCGCCAAGCCGGCTCCGGCCGCCGCCGTCACGGCTCCGGCCCAGAAGGCCAAGGCGTCCTGACCCGGCACTGCCGGTGAGGCCCTGAGCCCGACCCGCAGTACCCGCCCGACCCGAAGGGGCCGTCCGCCATCCGTGGTGCGGACGGCCCCTTCGGCGCGTCCGGCGGCTTACCCGCGGTCCGGGGTGGGTAGACCGGGAGGTCGGAGCTTTGTGGAGGTGCGCCATGACCGACGCCGCGCCGCGGCTGGCCGCTGTTGCCGAGACCCTGCTGGGCACCCCCCTGCCGGTGCGCGTACGCGCGTGGGACGGCAGTGAGGCGGGCCCGCCCGGAACCCCGATCCTCGTCGTCCACAACCGTCGGGCGCTGCGCCGCATGCTCTGGAAGCCCGGCGAGATGGGGCTGGCCCGGGCCTGGGTGGCGGGGGAACTGACGGTCGAGGGCGACCTGTTCGAGCTGCTGGACCGGGTGGGCGGCCTGCTCTGGGCGCGGGTGCCCGCGACCCCGGCGCCCGCGCCCGCCACCCCGGCACTTGTGCCCACCGTGCCCACCGTGCCCGCGGCGCCGGCGCCCGTGCCCACCGTGCCCGCGACCCCCCTGCGGGTGAACGGGTCGCCGCCCGTGCTCGCGCCGCCCGCGCTCCCGCAGCCCGTGCTTCCGGCGCCCGCGCCCGTGCCCCAGGGGCCCGCCCCGCGGCGCCCCCGGCTGCCCGGCCGGCTCTCCCGGGCCGCCGACACCGCCGCGCTGCTGCGCGACCCGCGGGCGCGGGCCGCCGTACGGGAGCTGGCCGCCCTGGCACGGCCCTGGCCGGCCCCCGCGGCGCCCCCGGAGGAGGCGCGACGCCGCGGCGGACCCCGCCACACCAGGGGCGGCGACCGGCAGGCCATCAGCCACCACTACGACGTCGGGAACGACTTCTACGAACGGGTCCTCGGGCCCTCGATGGTGTATTCGTGCGCCTACTGGAGCCCCGGCGGAACCCTGGAGGAGGCCCAGCACGACAAGCTCGACCTCGTCTGCCGCAAGCTGGCCCTGGGACCCGGCGACCGGCTCCTCGACGTCGGCTGCGGCTGGGGTTCGATGGCGCTGCACGCCGCCCGCGAGTACGGCGTCCGGGTCACTGGCGTGACCCTCTCGCGCGAACAGGCGGCGTACGCCCGCAAGCGGGTCGCGGACGGGGGCCTCGCCGACCTGGTCGAGATCCGGATCCAGGACTACCGGGACGTCGCCGACGGCCCGTACGACGCCGTGTCCTCCATCGGGATGGCCGAGCACGTCGGCGCCGACCGCTACCGGGACTACGCCCGCACCCTGTACGCCCTGCTGCGCCCCGGCGGCCGGCTGCTCAACCACCAGATCGCCCGCCGGCCGGAGCCCGACGAGGAGGCGTACCGGATCAACGACTTCATCGACGCGTACGTCTTCCCCGACGGGGAGCTGTCCCCGCTCGGCACCACCGTCGGCGAGCTGGAACGGGCCGGCTTCGAGGTCCGGGACGTGGAGGCGCTGCGCGAGCATTACGCGCTGACCCTGCGGGCCTGGGTGGCGCGGCTGGAGGCCGGCTGGGACGAGGCGGTCCGGCTGACCTCGCCGGGACGGGCCCGCGTCTGGCAGCTGTACATGGCGGCCTCGGCGCTCGCCTTCGAGCACGGCCGGCTCGGGGTCAACCAGGTGCTCGCGGTGAAGTCCGCGGCGCGCGGCGACGCCGGGGTGCCGCTGCGGCCCCGTACCTGGGGCCCGGGGCCCGAGGAGTCGCCCGGGGCCTGAGCGGGGGCGCGCGGCCCGCGTACGGGGCCGGGTACGGCGGAAGGGCCACAGGAGACCGGCGGTCTCCTGTGGCCCTTCCTTGTCCCGTCCTCGCGCGTACCGGACCGGGGCCGGCTACTCGGTCTTGATGGCGGTGAGCATGTTCAGCCGGGCGGCGCTGCGCGCCGGCCACATGGCGGCCAGGACGCCGACCACGCCGGCGAGCAGGAGGAAGATGCCGATCCGGTCGAACGGCACGACCAGCGCGTAGTCCGGGATCGTCTTGGAGACGGTGGTGCCGACGGCCCAGGCGAGGAAGACGCCGATGACGATGCCGAGGACCGCGCCGAAGAGCGAGATCACGACGGCCTCCAGGCGGATCATGTTCTTGACCCGGCTGCGGTCGAGACCGATGGCGCGCAGCATCCCGATCTCCTGGGTCCGCTCGAAGACGGACATCGCCAGCGTGTTGACCACGCCGAGCACGGAGATGATGAGGGCCATGCCGAGCAGGCCGTACATGATGTTCAGCGCCAAGTTGATCATGCCGCCCATCTCGTCCCGCATGTCCTGCCGGGTGGCCACGGTCATCGCCGGGTTCTTGCCGAGGGCGTCGACCACGGTCTGCTGGGCGGCCTTGGAGGAGCCGCCGTCGACGTTGACGTAGACCTCGCTGATGAACGGCTCGTCGGAGTGGGCGTTCAGGACCTTCTCGTCGATCACGTACGGGGAGAGCAGGCCCTCCAGGTCCTTGTAGACCGCGCCGACCTTCAGCGAGCCCTTCTCGCCGTCTTCGTACTGGACCTGGAGCGGGGAGCCGACCGCGAGTTTCTGCGCCGTGGCCGTCTTCTCCGCGACGGCCACCTCGCCCTTGCCGAGGCTGTCGAGCGAACCGCTGAGGACCTCGATGTTCAGCAGCTGGCCGATGGCTCCCGGGGTGACGCCCGAGGCCGACGCGAACTCGCCGCCGATCCGCAGCGCTCCGGCGATCTGCGGCGAGACCGCCTTGATGCCGGGGGTCTTGGCCAGCGTCTCGGGCACCGACTTGTCGAGGTAGCCCGAGCCGCCCGACATCGAGACCTTGTAGTCGGCCTTGAGCTTGTCCGTGCTCATCCGGTCGACGGCCTTGCCCATGGTGATGCCGAGCACCGACAGCGTGGTGACCAGGGTCAGGCCGATGGCGAGGGAGGCGGCGGTGACGGCGGTGCGGCGCGGGTTGCGCACCGCGTTCTGCGCGGCCAGCTTGCCCGGGACCCCGAACAGCTTCTGCAGGAGAGGGCGGACGGAGGCGATGACCGGCTTGGAGAGCAGCGGCAGCAACACGATCATGCCGATGAGCATGAAGAACGCGCCGGCGCCGATCACCATGCGGCCGTCGCCGCCCATGGACACGCCGAGCAGGACCACGCCGATGCCGAGGACGCTGATCACGGAGCCGAGGATGTTGCGCAGGACCAGCGACTTGGCACTGGCCGGCAGGTGGGCGCTGCCCATGGCGGCGACCGGGGCGATCCGGCCGGTGCGCCAGGCGGGGAGCACGGCTGCCAGGGTGGTGACCAGGACGCCGATGACCAGGGCCGCGACGATGGTGCCCGGGGCGATCACCAGGTCGCCGGCCGGGAGCTTGGCGCCGAAGGAGCCCATCAGGGAGCGCATGCCGACGGCCAGGCCGATGCCGCTGACCAGGCCGATGACGGCGGACACGACGCCGACGACGAGGGCTTCGGCGAGGACCGAGCGCATGACCTGGCCGCGGTTGGCGCCGACGGCGCGCAGCAGGGCCAGCTCCTTGGTGCGCTGGGTGACCAGCATGGTGAAGGTGTTGTAGATGAGGAAGACGCCGACGAAGAGGGCGATGCCGGCGAAGGCGAGCAGCATGGTGCTCATGCCGCCGAGTTCGCGCTCGATGTCCTTGGCCTGCTCCCGGGCGAGCTCGGCGCCGGTCTGCGCCTTGGTGTGCTCGCCGTCGACCAGCGGCTTGATCTCGGTGAGCAGCCGGTCGGCGGAGGTGCCGGCCTTGGCGGACACCGACAGCTCCTGGAAGAAGCCGGGCTTGAGGTACAGCTCCTGGGCGACCTTGGTGTCGAAGAGCACCAGGCTGCCGCCGGCCTGGACGGCGCCGTCCTCGGTGGTGAAGACGCCGGCGAGGGAGTACTCCTTGACGGGGCCGTTGGTGGCGACGCGGACCTTGTCGCCCACCGCGTACCCGCCCGCGTCCGCGGTGGCCTTGTCGAGGGCGATCTCGTCGCCCTTGGCCGGGCCGGCGCCGGTGGTGAAGGCGTAGCGCGGGTCCTTGCCGTCCTTGACGGGGGCGTAGTTGGAGCCCTTGTTGGACCAGCCGGAGCCGATCAGCTTGCCGCCCTCGTCGCCGACGCCGGCGAAGCCCTGGACGCGGCCGGAGACGGTGTCGACGCCGCCCAGGCCGCGGACCTTGTCGAGGGTCTGCTGGCTGATGCCGGGCTCGCCCTCCGGGCGGCCCTCCTCGTCGCGGCCCTGGCCGTAGGAGGTGACGGAGACGGCGATGCCGTCGTAGCTCTTGGCGGACTGGCCGGAGAGGGACTTCTTGAGGGTGTCGGTGAAGACGAGGGTGCCGGAGACGAAGGCGACGCCGAGGGTGACGGCGAGCACCGTCATCAGCAGCCGGGCCTTGTGCGCGAGGACGTTGCGCAGGGCGGTACGGAACATGAGGGAAAGTCCAGGGGTTCGGTTGCGGTCAGCGGAGGCCGGGCGGGAGGAGCAGCCGCCTCAGCTGGTGCGGCCCTTGGCGTCGAACGCCTTCATGCGGTCCAGTACGCCGTCCGCGGTGGGCGCGGTCATCTGGTCGACGATGCTTCCGTCGGCGAGGAAGACGACCCGGTCCGCGTAGGCCGCGGCGACCGGGTCGTGGGTGACCATCACGACGGTCTGGCCGAGCTCGCGCACCGAGTTGCGCAGGAAGCCCAGGACCTCGGCTCCGGAGCGGGAGTCGAGGTTGCCGGTGGGCTCGTCGCCGAAGATGATCTCGGGGCGGGAGGCCAGGGCGCGGGCCACGGCCACGCGCTGCTGCTGGCCGCCGGAGAGCTGGGTCGGGCGGTGGCCGAGGCGGTCGGAGAGGCCGACCATGGCGATCACGGTGTCCAGCCACTGCTTGTCGGGCTTGCGGCCGGCGATGTCCATGGGGAGCGTGATGTTCTCCAGGGCGGTCAGGGTCGGCAGCAGGTTGAAGGCCTGGAAGATGAAGCCGATCTTGTCCCGGCGCAGCTGCGTGAGCTGCTTGTCCTTCAGGGAGCCCAGCTCGGTGTCGCCGATGCGGACGGAGCCGGAGGAGAAGGTGTCCAGTCCGGCGACGCAGTGCATCAGCGTGGACTTGCCGGAGCCCGAGGGGCCCATGATGGCGGTGAACTCGCCCTGGTTGAAGTTCACGGTGACGTCGTTCAGGGCGACCACCTGGGTCTCGCCCTGGCCGTACACCTTGGAGAGGCCGGTGGCGCGGGCCGCCACGGCCTGGGTGGTGTGCGGGGCGTAGTTCATGGTGGTCACGGGAGCGACTCCTGGGGCTGCGGACCGGCTGCGGTCTACGGATCGGCGGGACCTTCCCATCCTCACCGGGCCCACCCCCGCTCCGGATCAGCCGTGGTGACCGTTCCCTGGCCCTCCCGAGGCTGACCACGGGGCCGCCGCCCTCCTCCTCTGGTATGACGGGAGCCCCGACGCGCGACGGATCCGCGGCGCGGTCCGCCCCGGCACCGGGGGTGGCAGGGGGTGGCGGCAAGGGTGGCGCGCGGGGTGGCGGATGCCATCGAATTCCCGTCATTCCCACACGGGCGGAGACGGCCTTCCGGAAGGTGCCCACCGCGTGTTCTCGGTCTGACACTCCCTCAAGCGCCAATAAAATCAGACAACATCGGATAGACGCCCCGTTGGTGGCGATCGTCTTCCGGATAGGCTCGGCACAGCGTTCAAGGCTTTTTCACGGGGCCGCCGCGCCTTGCCCGGATGGTGGAATGCAGACACGGCGAGCTTAAACCTCGCTGGCCCTCGGGCCGTGCCGGTTCGAGTCCGGCTCCGGGCACTCCGCGCTGTCGCGAGGCTCCGCCTTTTTATCTCCTGCGCTTCGCCCTGCCTTCTCCTAAGATCCTCCTCCAGCAGTAGGGTGCTTTCTTTGCGAGCGCATTACTCTTGAGTCAAGGCCGCGCTCGGTGGCCACGGAGGAGTGAGATGAGGAGCAGTAACCCGGTCTTCTCGCGACGGGGGTTCAGCCGCGACAACGGTGGTCACGCGGGCTTCGATGCCCAGCAGCAGCACCAGCAGGCCGGGGCCGCGACCAACCCCTACGCGACGAACCCGTACGCGACCGACCCCGCCACGGGTATGCCGCAGGCGCCGGCGCGCACCAATGTGATGACCATCGACGACGTCGTGAGCCGTACGGCCATGACGCTCGGCACGGTCATCCTGACGGCGACGCTCGCCTGGGTCCTGCTGCCCGTCGACCCGGCCAACATCGGCACGTCCTACGGCATCGCGATCGGCGCGGCCCTGGTCGCGTTCGTCCTGGCCATGGTCCAGTCGTTCAAGCGGAAGGCTTCGCCGCCGGTCATCCTGGCCTACGCGGCCTTCGAGGGCGTCTTCCTCGGCGTGATCAGCGCGGCCGTCAGCACCTACCTGGGCGCAGGCGTCGTCATCCAGGCCGTGATGGGCACGATGTGCGTCTTCGCCGCCGTGCTCTTCGCGTACAAGATGCGCTGGATCCGCGTGAACCGGCGCTTCACCGGTTTCGTGATGGCCGCCGCCATGGGCTTCATGCTGCTCATGCTGGCGAACCTGCTGTTCTCGGTCTTCGCCGGCGGTGACGGCCTCGGCTTCCGCAGCGGCGGCCTCGGCATCCTGTTCGGCGTCATCGGCGTCATCCTGGGCGCCTGCTTCCTCGCCCTCGACTTCAAGCAGGTCGAGGACGGCGTGGCGTACGGCGCCCCGCGCGAGGAGGCGTGGCTGGCGGCCTTCGGCCTCACCATGACCCTCGTGTGGATCTACCTGGAGATGCTCCGCATCTTCTCGATCCTCTCGGGCGACGACTAGCGGGACCGGCGGCCGTACCGGCTGTCCGCGCAGGGGGAAGGCCCCGCGAGCACACCGCTCGCGGGGCCTTCCCGCGTTCGTAGGGGACAGGGGTCGGGAACGGGGTACCAGGGCTCAGCCGAAGCGGCGAGCGGCCCTGCGCAGGTCGTACTCGTGGATGATCGCCTTGGCCTGGCCGTACGACAGCTCGTGCGCGCCGCGCAGCCAGCCGACCTTCTCCTCGAACCGGACGAGGGACGGGCCCTCGTCGACGGTGCGGAGCCAGTCGGAGAGTTCACGACCGGTGGTCTGGGGGATTCTGTCGATCATGTTGCGGTGGGTCTGTTCGGAGAACTCGACGGACATATGGGCGCCTCCGGAGGTATCGCCGTGCTGTTCTCTTCACGACACCGTGCCGCAGAGTCCGCCCGTTGGCAATGGCGCCCGGGCGGCGCGTAAGGTCGGCCGGGTGCTTGATACTTCGCCCCTGACCGCCGTCGTGGAACGTTTCGCCGACCGGCTGCGGGCCGCCCCGCAGAGCCGCTTGCAGCAGGGTGCCGCCGCCGTGGCGCTGGAACTGGCCCGCGAGCTCTCCGTACGGGCGCAGCGCCTGGAGGGGTCCGGGCCGGCGCGGGAGATGCCGGACGCGGGGATCTTCGTCGTCGGCGACCAGGTGGCCGTGGCCGGGCTGGACCTCGCCGAGGCACTGCGCGGCGCGGCGGCGGCCCCGGAAGCGGCGGCCGGGGCGTCCACGGCGTCCTCCGCGTCCACGGCGGGGGACGGCACGAAGGCCCCGTCCGTGATCCTGGACGAGGCCGTGCGGCTGGTGGAGCAGGCGGACGTCAGAGCGATGCGATGACGCGGTCCGCGAGGATGTAGACGTTGCTGTCGGGGTCCTCGGCGTCGCCGCACGAGAAGGTCAGGGCGTACGCCCCGGAGATGCCCGAGCCGCCCAGCAGGACCGGCGCGGTGCCCGAGCGCAGGGCCTCGGCTAGCCGCTCCGCGGTCTCCCGGTGGCCGGGGGTCATGCAGAGCGTGGTGCCGTCGGTGAAGACGTACACGTCGAGCGTGCCCAGCGGGCCCGGCCGGACGTCCGAAAGGGCCGTACGGGCCTCCGCGAGCTCCTCCAGGCGGCTGACGGTGCGCTCGTGGTCGGCGCCCGGGTACGAGGCCTGGACCGGTACGAAGTCGGGGTGCGAGGGGTGGCGCCGGCGGGCGGCGGCCAGCTCGGCCGACTCCTCCGGGTAGCCGGTGTACTCCTCGTACGACTCCTCGCCGAGCACCGCCTCCAGGCCCACCAGGTCGGCCTGCCGGGGCAGGAAGACCGGGCTGTCCTCGCCGAGCCCGGGCAGGCCGCCCAGCAGCGACGGCGCGTCGGCGGCGTCACGGGCCTCCTGCGCGGCCCAGAAGGCCCGCGCCTCGGCCAGCTCCCGCTCGCGCTCCTCGGCGAGGGCTTCGGCCACGGCGGCTCGTATTTCCGCGGCGGGGGACTCCACGGCGCTGCGGGCGTGCGGCACGGTCGCACCGCGGGGGTGGGCCGGCGCCGCCAGCTCACTGCGCAGGGCCGTGACCTGCTTGCGCAGGCCGTGGACGGCGTGCAGCGCAGCAGCGCCCACGGTCGTGGCAGCGGCCGTGGTCAGCAGCAGGGCAAGAGACATGGCGCTCACTGGCTAACTCCTGATTGTTTCGATCCCCCGACTTCCTACATCAGAGTGTCCCGACCTGGGAATGGCGTGCAGTGCATTACGTCATGAATTGGACAGGTCTTTCGTCCCGGGGGCCTCGGCCGCACGGTGGTTGACCTGCACATATGCCGATCCCCCAGGACAAAGGTCACATCCTGGGGGAGATTCGGTCACAGGTCGGCGGCGACGGGGTTAGAACTGGTGTCAGTACGGGACGCGGGATCTCGCCGGATCCCTTGCGGCGCCCGGGGTTCGAGACGCCGGGGCCGCTCCCGGCAGGGGCGGCACCCATTCGGACGAGCGACGCGCCCCCTACCCTCAGCTACCGCCCGGCCCAGCCGTCGCGGCTCAGCTCAGGCGCTTCGCTCCTGTGGTCGCGCTGAGCTTCGCCTCCGCTGCGGGCAGGTGCCGCCCTCGTTCCTCGGGCGACCCCTACCCTCCGCTGCGGCTCAGCTCAGGCGCTCGATCACCATCGCCATGCCCTGGCCGCCGCCCACGCACATCGTCTCCAGGCCGAACTGCTTGTCGTGGAACTGCAGGCTGTTGATCAGGGTTCCGGTGATCCGGGCGCCGGTCATCCCGAACGGGTGACCGACGGCGATGGCCCCGCCGTTGACGTTGAGCTTGTCCAGCGGGATCTCCAGGTCCCGGTAGGACGGGATGACCTGGGCCGCGAAGGCCTCGTTGATCTCGAACAGGTCGATGTCCCCGACGGTCAGGCCGGCCCGCTTCAGGGCCTGCTTGGACGCCTCGACCGGGCCCAGGCCCATGATCTCGGGGGACAGGCCGGTGACGCCGGTGGAGACGATCCGCGCCAGCGGGGTCAGGCCCAGGTCCCGCGCCTTGGTGTCGCTCATGATGACCAGCGCGGCTGCGCCGTCGTTGAGCGCACAGCAGTTGGCGGCCGTGATCAGGCCGTCGGGGCGGAAGACGGGCTTGAGGCCCTGGACGCCCTCCAGCGTCACGCCGGCGCGCGGGCCGTCGTCGGCGGAGACGACCGTCCCGTCGGGGGTCGTGACCGGGGTGATCTCGCGCTCCCAGAAGCCGTTCTTGATCGCGGCCTCGGCCAGGTTCTGCGAGCGGACGCCGAACTCGTCCATGTCCTGGCGGGTCACGCCCTTCAGGCGGGCCAGGTTCTCCGCGGTCTGGCCCATCGCGATGTACGCGTCGGGGATCAGGCCGTCCTCGCGCGGGTCGTGCCAGGACGCGCCCTCGCTCTGCGCGACGGCGGCCGTACGGCCCTCGGCGTCGGCGAAGAGCGGGTTGTGCGTGTCCGGCAGGCCGTCGGAGGAGCCCTTCACGGACCGGGAGACCATCTCGACGCCCGCGGAGATGAAGACGTCGCCCTCGCCCGCCTTGATGGCGTGCAGGGCCATCCGCGAGGTCTGGAGCGAGGAGGAGCAGTAACGGGTGATCGTGCAGCCCGGCAGGTGGTCCATGCCCATCTGCACGGCGACGATGCGCCCCAGGTTGTGGCCCTGCTCGCCGCCGGGGAGGCCGCAGCCGAGCATCAGGTCGTCGATGTCGCGCGGGTCCAGCCCGGGAACCTTGGCGAGGGCGGCCTGGATGACCGTCGCGGTCAGGTCGTCCGGGCGTACGTCCTTGAGGGACCCCTTGAAGGCGCGTCCGATGGGCGAGCGGGCGGTCGAAACGATGACGGCTTCGGGCATCGGGACTCCAGGGGTGCGTCGTTGCGGGACCGCAAGCGAAGTTACCGCCCCGTACGGTCGAGGTCACCGGCCTTGCGGTGTGATGCCGGTCGCTCCCGCGGGGGTGGCGGGTGGCCGGGCGGGCGCCGGGGCGGCTCCGCGCCGCCTCCGGCACCCGCCCGCCGGGCCGCCCCGGGGCGCGCCCCGGGGCGTGAGGCGCCCTGGGTGGTTCAGGCCGGGCCGGAGACCGCTTCGGGGTTCGGCGTGCCCGTGGCGGCCGTCCCGGCGGCGCGCGCGGCCGGTGCCGGCTCCTCGCCGGGGACCCGCCGGCGGCGGCGGTGCTTGAGCAGGGCCCAGGGCCCGCGGGCCGCGGTGACCTCCGTACCCGCCTCGCCAGCGGCCGCCGACGCGGCCTTGGCCACCGGGAGCATGTCCTCGTCCCGGGACACGTCCAGCCGGTCCGACTCGGGCCACACCCCGAGCGCCGCGCACAGCGTGGGCAGCACGGCCATCGCGGCGGTCGCGTACCCCTCCGCCGACGGGTGATAGGCGTCCGGGCCGAACATCTCGCGCGGGTTCGCGGCGAACTCCGGGCCCAGCAGGTCCCCCATGGAGACCGTACGGGCGCCCAGCGCGACCACGCCTATGGTCTGGGCCGCCGCCAGCTGGCGCGAGACCCGCCGGGCCACCCACCGCAGCGGCTGGTACACCGGCTCGATGGTGCCCAGGTCGGGGCAGGTGCCCACGACGACCTCGGCGCCCGCCAGCCGCAGCCGCCGTACGGCCGAGGTCAGGCACCGCACCGAGTGTGTCGGCGGCATCCGCCGGGTCACGTCGTTCGCGCCGATCATGATCACGCAGACGTCGGGCGGGGGCACGTCCTGCCCCTCGGGCCCGTCGAGCAGCAGGGCCACCTGCCGGTCCAGGTCGTCGGACATGGCCCCCGACAGGGCCACGTTGCGCATCTCCACCGGCCGCTCGGCCACCGCCGCCAGCCCGGAGGCCAGCAGGGCCGCCGGTGTCTGCCGGGCCCGCCGTACGCCCAGCCCCGCGGCCGTGGAGTCGCCCAGCATGCCCAGCCGCAGCGGCCCCGGGCTCATCTCGGGGCCGGCGAACTCGCTCCCGTACAGCCCGTCCGCGCGCGGCGGATCCGGCAGCCCGGTCCCCACCGTCCGCTTCGCGAACTGGACCTCCGCCAGCACCAGGCCCACCGTCGCGGCCCCGACCAGCCCGAGGCCGCCTCCGCCGTACGCCGCTCCCGCCGCGATCCGCCGGGCCGTTCTCGCCCTCGACACGCTTCAGGCCACCTCCTCGTCCCTCGATGACCTACCTGCCCCGTACGTACGGTCGTCCAATCCCTTTCGGCATACCCTGGCCGGACCTCCCGGAGAACCCGTGGAGTCCCCTCCTTGGAGAACATGGTGCAATTCCACGACTCGATGATCAGCCTCGTCGGCAACACCCCGCTGGTGAAGCTCAACCGTGTGACCGAAGGCCTGCAGGCCACCGTCCTTGCGAAGGTCGAGTACTTCAACCCCGGCGGGTCGGTGAAGGACCGCATCGCCGTACGGATGATCGAGGCCGCCGAGCAGAGCGGAGCCCTCAAGCCCGGTGGCACCATCGTGGAGCCGACCAGCGGCAACACGGGTGTAGGACTCGCCATCGTGGCCCAGCAGAAGGGCTACCACTGCATCTTCGTCTGCCCTGACAAGGTGTCCGCGGACAAGATCAACGTCATGCGTGCGTACGGCGCCGACGTCGTGGTCTGCCCGACCGCCGTCGACCCCGAGCACCCGGACTCGTACTACAACGTGTCCGACCGCCTCGTGCGCGAGACGCCCGGCGCCTGGAAGCCCGACCAGTACAGCAACCCGAACAACCCCCGTTCGCACTACGAGACCACCGGTCCCGAGCTGTGGGAGCAGACCGACGGGAAGATCACCCACTTCATCGCGGGCGTCGGCACCGGCGGCACGATCTCCGGCACCGGCGGCTACCTGAAGGAGGTGTCCGGCGGCAAGGTCAAGGTCATCGGCGCCGACCCCGAGGGCTCGGTCTACTCCGGCGGCTCGGGCCGCCCGTACCTCGTCGAGGGCGTCGGCGAGGACTTCTGGCCGACCGCCTACGACCGCAACGTCACCGACGAGATCATCGCGGTGTCCGACAAGGACTCCTTCCAGATGACCCGCCGCCTCGCGAAGGAGGAGGGCCTGCTCGTCGGCGGTTCCTGCGGCATGGCGGTCGTGGCCGCCCTGCGCGCCGCCGAGGGCCTGGGCCCGGACGACGTGGTCGTCGTCCTGCTGCCGGACAGCGGCCGCGGCTACCTCAGCAAGATCTTCAGCGACGAGTGGATGGCCGGACACGGGTTCCTCGAGGAGGCCGGGCCCTCCGCGCGCATCGGCGACGTGCTGAACGACAAGGAGGACGGCATTCCCTCCCTCGTCCACATGCACCCCGAGGAGACCGTCGGCGAGGCCATCGAGGTCCTGCGCGAGTACGGCGTCTCGCAGATGCCGATCGTCAAGCCGGGCGCCGGCCACCCCGACGTCATGGCCGCCGAGGTCATCGGCTCCGTCGTCGAGAAGGAGCTGCTGTCCGCCCTGTTCGCGCAGCGCGCCTCGCTCGGTGACCCGCTGGAGAAGCACATGAGCGCGCCGCTGCCGCAGGTCGGCTCGGGCGAGCCGGTCTCCGAGCTGATGGCCGTGCTCGGCGAGGCCGACGCGGCGATCGTGCTGGTCGAGGGCAAGCCGACCGGTGTCGTCAGCCGCCAGGACCTGCTGGCCTTCCTGGCCAAGGGATCCAAGTAGCCGCGGCCGGTCCGCGGCCGCCGCGACGCGGCCGCGCGAGCCCGTAGCGCAATCGGTACGGGCCCGACACGTGGGCGCAGCACCGGCTTAACACGGCTCCGGCACAGTGGTGGTCGTCGGCAGGGAAGAGCGGGAAACCGCCGGACCCGGCCGGCACCACCGAACGGCGTTGCGTGACTCCGGAGCGGCTCCCGGACCATGTGCGCCACGGACGCGGACGGCCCTGACCCGGCCGTGTCCTTCGCGGGGACCGCCGTCGTCCCGCCCCCGGGCAACCGGGGTGCGGCGGTCCCCGCCCAAGTCTTTTCCGGACTCTTCTCCGGGCTCAGGCGGGGACCGGCCAGGCCGGTCAGCCGAGCGGATCGCGGTCCCGGCGGCCGAAGGACTTGTGGGCGTGGACGAAGTTCACGGCCACGATGCCCGCCCAGACCACCAGCAGCCCGCTCAGGCGCGCGTGCGCGGCGCCGATCGCCGAGAGCGGGATCGCCAGGACCAGCGTGATGACGGCGAAGCCGAAGCGCTCCCCGAACGCGGCCCCGGGCGAAGCCGGGCCGCCGCCCGCCCCGCCGCGGGCCGCGAGCAGGCGTTCCTCGGCCAGCCGGCGCCTGACCTGGGTGTCGACCTTCTCGACGAACGAGTCCACCAGCTCGGCCTCGTACTCCGGCCCCAGCTCCCGCCGGGCGTCCAGGGTGGCGTCGAGTTCCTTCTTCAGCTCTCGGGCATGCGCGTCCATCCCCCCACCGTAGGCAGCGGCCGGCCCTGCGGCACTGGGGCTAGCCCCCGGTTCGCGCGCGTCCGATGCGCGTGAACGCCCGCGACACCGCCCTGCGGGCGGAGTGGATCCTCCACGGCGTCACGCGGAGCACGGCCGGGGCGGCGATCACGAGGACGAGCGTCAGGGCCCAGCTCCACGGATCCGCGGCCGGCCGGCTCGTCCAGTCCCACCAGTAGACGTGGCCGGCGCCCCCGTGCCCGTAGTAGACGAGCGGGAAGATCGTGGAGACGGGCAGGACCCAGGCCAGGCGCCAGCCCAGGACACGGCCGGACACCACCGCCAAAGCCAGCCAGGCGAGCAGGGAACGGGAGGCCTGGAGCCCCGCCCCGGCGTCGCGCAGCACCACTTCGCAGACCCCGACGAGGAGGAGTGCGAACGCCGTCGCCGTGGCCAGGTAGCGCAACTGCATGCGCCGCAAGGTGCTCGAAGGGGATTCCTCGAACGTGTGCATGAGGCTGTGCAGGCCTCCGGCGACGAGCGATGCGTGGATCACCGGGACTTCTCGGCGGAAGGGCACCTGACGTACGCCCTCCGCCGAGGGTATGGCCAGGAGCGCGGCACCGAAGAAGGCGTTGAGGGCGAGGACCACCAGGAAGGCCACGGCCATGGCCGGGATGCCGTGGGCCCGCAGGAAGAGCCTCACGGGAGGATCGGTCTCACGCACAGGGAGTCTCCTCGATGACGTTCAGGCGTTGGTCGACCCATGCCTTCTGAGCGGGTTCTCCTTCCTTGCTGATCTTCTCTATCGCGGCGAAGTCGACCCCGGGCGGTCCGCCGTGGATGCCCTTCCGCTCGTTCGGCCCGTTCGCCCGGAACTCGAGCCAGGTCTGGATCTCGAACGTCGCCGCGCTCAGGCGTTCCAGGGAGTCCTCGCGCCACTGCTCGCACCGCATCGGGATGGAATCGCGCATGATGGCGCCGGCGAGGTTGGGGGAGACGAACCACAGGTTGCCCTCGATGATCTCGAAGTCGTTGGCGGAAGCCTCGGACCACGGCCGCAGGCCCGCCTCGTGGAAGGTCTGCGGCATCTTGATCCAGTCCTGCGGAATGGCGTCGAGGCGCTTCACCATGGCCGTGACCTCCGGCAGGTACGTGCGGTCCTCGGGCCAGAGGCACACGCGGGGCGCACCGGAGGAGCACAGCGGGGTGCCGGTGTTCTCCCGGTCCACCTGCACGGGCCCCGCCGAGACGAGGGCGACCAGCGAGGCGAAGACGGCGGTGATCGCGGCGAGACCCGCCGCGCGCGCCGGTGCCGCTGCCGTGCGCAGCCCGCTCTTGCGGCGGAATACCGACGGTCCGAGCACGGCGAACGCCGCGAGGAAGAGGGCGAGCGCCAGGTGCGACAGGAGGGCGGACTCCGAAAGCTTCCGGGCAGGGCTGCCGGACAGGACGTAGAAGCCCAGCTGGTCTGGTGAGCCGAGTGCCCCGATCGCGACGAAACACGCGAGCCCGCAGATGACGGGGGCCGCGATCGCCGAGGTGGACAGGCGTCCCACCGCGTGCCCGATCGCGGTGCAGGCCACGATCGTCGAGGCACCGAGCAGGAGGTAGCCCGGCCACAGGAAGCCCGGGCCGCCTTCCGGTACGGTGACCGCCGCCGCGGCGGCCGCTCCGAGGACGTACGCGATGAGGACGTGGGCGAGGGTCGCCGTGAACTGCGCCGCCTCGATCCGCCAGCCCGCTCGCGCGGCGGTCTCTCGCTGCTCGGCGATGCCGCGGCGCAAGGAGCGGCCCACGGCCCATGCCGCGGCCGCGGCCGCGATCGGGGCGAAGAAGAGGGCGGGAATCTGCGCCGCGGCGCTGGCCTGCGGCCAGACGCCGATCCACCACCGGCTCCGCCCGAAGATCGACGCCAGGTCGACCGCCACGAGCAGCGGAAGGACCAGGAGCAGGGGGGAGCGCCGGAATTCGATCCAGAGGACTTTCACCGCGTCGTCCCCCGGTCGGCCAGGACGGACATGTAGCCGCGCTCCAGGGCGCTGTCTCCGGGCTGGTCCGGGGACCCGCCGCCGGCGAGGGCTTCCGGTGTGCCGTGGAAGAGGAGGCTGCCCGAGCGTACGACCGCGACCTCGTCGCAGGCCGCCGAGACGTCCTCGACGAGGTGGGTGCTGAGCACGACCGCCGCGTCCCCGAGGCCCTTGATCAGAGCCCTGAACTCGAGGCGCTGCGCGGGGTCGAGTCCCACCGTGGGCTCGTCCAGAAGGATCAGGCGCGGCGATCCCACCAGGGCCGTCGCGATGCCGGCGCGGCGCAGCATGCCGCCCGACAGCGACTTCATCTTGTCGTTCGACCGGTCACTCAGGCCGACGGAGGCGATGGCCTCGCGTACCGCATCGCGCGTCCGCTTCCTCGGCACCTCGCGCAGCCAGGCGCAGTAGGTCACGAACTCCTCGACCGTGAAGTTCGGATAGAAGCCGAACTCCTGGGGGAGGTATCCGATATTGCGCCTCGCGGTCCTCGCGTCCTTTTCCGAGGTGATGGTCCTGCCCATGATGGTGATAACCCCGTCCTGCGGCGGGGCCACTGTCGCCAAGGTGCGCAGGAGAGTCGTCTTGCCGGCTCCGTTCGGTCCCAGAAGGCCGATGACCGAGCCGTTCCCGATCTCAAGCGAAAGGTGATGGATCACGGTTCTCTTCCCGTATCCCTGCTTGATTCCATCGGCGCGCGCGATGGTGTCCACATCTGCCTCCCATGCCGGAATGGGTGCCCCGATGGCCTGCTATCGGAACACCCATTCTGTCGGCCTATTCAATGCTGAAACCGACGGTTATCGGAGTGGCTCAGCCGTTGCTGTAGAGGATGTACGAGCGCAGCACCTTGAACGAGCACTCCCGCGTTCCCCACTTGCCGACGAAGCCCTTGCTCCAGCGGTGGTAGCCGCTGCCGCGGTCGGTCTGCCAGTCGCACACGCCCCAGTTGTTGAACTGCCCCGACACCGTCACCGGGTTGCAGTGGCCGGTGAATGCGGTGTTCCCCCAGGTCGAGTAACAGCCGTTGGTCTTCCCGCTGGTACCCGCCGCGGTCGCGGTGGGTACGACGGTCACGGCGGCGGCGACCGTCAGCGCTCCGATGGTGACCGCCTGGGTCACCTTGCCGAACACATTCTTCTTCATGCTCTTCCTTCCGTGGAATCAGTGATGGAATTCATCGAAAGAGGGCAGCGTCAGCTGCTCTTCGATTTCACAGAAAGGGGTAGCGGTAATTCTCTCCCGACGGTCAAGCCCGTCGAGGCCGGAAGTGCGGGTGCATAACCTCGCGCGCTTCCGGGTCACCTGTATGCGATGTGGGGCCGCAGTTTCACCGCGAACCCCGTCCCCCTTGTGATCGAAATTCTAGCCTTCGGCCCGAGGGTGATCGGCAGGCGAGGGCGGGTGGGGCGATTATGAGCCACTGCTCCACGTGTGGCCGGATCCGTGCGGCCTTGAGGCAGAGGCGGCGGGCGGTTCGACCCATCTGGTGCCTGAAGATCGAATGGCTGATTTTGTTCGCTCACGCGCACTGTTCCATAGGCGGCAAAACGGGACACTCGGGCCAATCCAGATGCGGCGGTGGGTGGTCGACCGGACCGAACTGCCGGTGGGCGCGGCGCGATCGGGCTTCGGACCGACTTCGGACCGGCTTCGGCGCGCATCCGCAGTGCGGGCGCGGGTTGCCCCGCTGCATAACCACATGCAGAGTGCTCCGTGACTGAATATCTCACCGGGGACGGGATGGAGGGGACCGCCATGAGCGACGGCCCGGCCGCACGGCTGCAGAAGCTGTTCGAAGGGCACCGGCTGACGCCGACCCAGCGGCGGATCGCGCACTGCATGGTGCGCGGGGCGGCCGAGGTGCCGTTCCTGTCGAGCGTGGAGCTCGCCGAACTGGCCGGGGTGAGCCAGCCCTCCGTGACCCGGTTCGCGGTGGCGCTCGGCTTCGACGGGTACCCGGCGCTGCGCCGGCACCTGCGCGAGGTGGCCCCCGCCGAGCGGGCGGGCACCGAGGACGGGGACGCGTACAACGAGTACCAGCAGGCCGTCCAGGGCGAGATCGAGAACCTGCGGCAGCTGTCGGCGATGCTCGCCGATCCCGCGCCGGTCCAGGAGGCGGGCCGGATGCTCGCCGCCTCGGTCCCGCTGCCGGTGCTCGGGCTGCGGGCGGCGTCATCGCAGGCGCGCGGGTTCGCGTACTTCGCCGGCAAGGTGCACCCGGACGTACGGCTGCTCGACGAGGGCGGTTCGATGCTGGAGGACCGCATCGACGCGGCCCGCTACGAGGGGGCCACCGCGCTGCTCTGCTTCGCGCTGCCCCGTCACCCCCGGGAGGTCGTGGAGGCCCTGGAGCGCTCGCGGCGGGCCGGGCTGACGGTCGTCACCGTCGCGGACTCGGCGTTCGCGCCGGTCGCCCGCCACTCGGACCTGCTGATCCCGGCCCCCGTCGGCACCGGCCTGGCCTTCGACACGGCCTGCGCCCCGATGCTGCTGGGCCGGGTGCTGCTGGAGGCGATGGCGGACGCGCTGCCGGACGCGCAGGCGCGGCTGGAGGCCTTCGACGCGCGGGCCGCGGCGCGGGGGCTGTTCGTGGAGTGAGCCGGCCGCGGGGGCGGGGCGCGGCGGTTGGCGGCGGGGCGGTCGGTGGCGCGCTCGGTTTCGGGCCTCGCCCCCGGCCCTCGCCCCGGCCTCGCGGCCGCCCTGGCGCGCGAGCCGCGGCGTCAGAGCAGGGCGTCCCGGTGGGCGCCGCCCGCCTCCGCGACGAGGGCCGCGAGGTCCTGCGCCGGGCGGGCCGCGGTGAAGCGGATCCCGCCGTCCGGGGCGGGCGCGTACCCGTGGACCGCCGGACGGGGCAGGCTGTTGTAGCCGTAGTGCGCCGTGAAGAAGTACGCGCCCGTGTCCGGCACCCCGACCAGGTCGCCCGGGGCCAGCGGGGGCAGTTCCCGGGCCGTGGCGAGCAGGTCGCCCGCGAAGCAGGCCGGGCCGGCGACGTCCTGCGCGACGGGGTCGCCTGTCTTCGGGGCGCCGGTCGCGTCGTACGCCAGGACGCGGACCGGCCAGGAGGCCGGCGCGTACACGGTCCGGGTCGCCACCTGGACCCCGGCGTGCGTGACGGCGATCGGGCGGCCCCCGGTGGTCTTGGTGTACTCGACCCGCGCGAGGACCAGCCCGTGCTTGGCCAGCAGGGACCGGCCGAACTCCGTCACCAGGCCGTACGAGCCGTCGAAGAGCCCGGGCACCGCCTCGCGCAGCGCGGCCGCGTACCGCGCGAACGCCGGGGGCTCCTCGTCCGAGGTGAAGTCCACCGGCAGCCCGCCGCCGATGTCGAGGGTGTCGACCTGGCGGCGCCCGGCCGCCGCGTTGATCTCCTCGGCCAGCGCGTGCAGCTCCCGTACGCCCTCCACGAGCAGGGCGAGCGGGACGCCCTGCGACCCGGAGTGGGTGTGCAGGCGCGTCAGCCACGGCCGGTCCAGGAAGGCCCGGACGAGCCGGGCGCGGGCGCCCGGGTCGCGCAGGGCCACGCCGAACTTCGAGGTGGCGGTGGCGGTGGAGAGGGCGCCGATGGTGCCCGCGCCCGTCTGGGGGTTGACGCGGACGCCGATCGGGGAGACGGTCGGCGCCGCCGCGACCAGGGCGTCGAGGCGCTCCAGCTCCTGGTGGTTGTCGGCGTTGACGGCGATCCCGAGGGCGAGGGCCTCCCGCAGCTCGGCGGTCGTCTTGGCGGGGGAGTCCAGGACGGTGTGCTCCGGCAGTGCCCCGGACGCCCGGGCCAGCGCCAGCTCGCCGGCGCTCGCGACCTCGCAGCCGATCCCGCAGTCCGCGAGCAGCCGCAGGACCGGTACGAGCGGGGCGGCCTTGACGGCGAAGGCGTGCAGAACGGGCGTGCCGGGCGGCAGCACGGCCGCGAACGCGCCGGTCAGGGCGGCGGCCGAGGCCCGGATGCCGGCGGTGTCCAGCAGGCAGACCAGCGGCTCGGAGTCGAGCAGCCCCTGCCCGACGGCCGCCCGCACGGCCAGGTCCCGGCGCCGGGCCCCGGCCCCCGCGGCCGGGGCGGCGGCCCCCGCGGCGGCCCCCGAACCGGCGTCCTCGCGCCCGCCGGTATGCGCGCCCGTATCCGCGCCCGTATCCGCGCCCGTACCCGCCCCCGTGCCCGTCTCCGCGTTCGTTTCGGCAGCCATGGCGCCATCCCATCACCACACCGACCCGCCCGCAGCTGTTGACTGAATCTATTCATGGGGACAGGATGTGAATGGATTGACCAACATCGGAGGAGGCACAGCCATGTCAGGACCTCGCCCCGTACGGGCCTCGCGCGGTACCGCACTCAGCACCCTGGGATGGCAGCAGGAGGCCGCGCTGCGGATGCTCCAGAACAACCTCGACCCCGAGGTCGCCGAGCACCCCGACAAGCTCGTCGTCTACGGCGGCACCGGCAAGGCCGCCCGCGACTGGCGCTCGTACGACGCCATGGTCCGCACCCTCCAGACCCTCAAGCAGGACGAGACGATGCTCGTCCAGTCCGGCCGCCCGGTCGGCGTCATGCAGACCCACGAGTGGGCGCCGCGCGTCCTGCTCGCCAACTCCAACCTCGTCGGCGACTGGGCCAACTGGGAGGAGTTCCGCCGCCTGGAGAACCTCGGCCTGACCATGTACGGCCAGATGACGGCCGGTTCGTGGATCTACATCGGCACCCAGGGCATCCTCCAGGGCACCTACGAGACCTTCGCCGCCGTCGCCGCCAAGAAGTTTGGCGGCACCCTCGCCGGCACCATCACCCTCACCGCCGGCCTCGGCGGCATGGGCGGCGCCCAGCCGCTGGCCGTGACGATGAACGACGGCGTCGCGATCTGCATCGACGTCGACCCGCGCGCCATCGACCGCCGCATCGAGCACCGTTTCCTGGACGTCAAGGCCGACAACCTCCGCCACGCCCTCCAGCTGGCCGTCGAGGCCCGCGACGCCCGCAAGCCGCTCTCCATCGGCCTCCTCGGCAACGCCGCCGACCTGCTCCCGCAGATGCTCGCCGAGGGCGCGCCGATCGACATCGTCACCGACCAGACGAGCGCCCACGACCCGCTCGCCTACCTCCCCGTCGGCGTCGACTTCGACGACATGGCCTCCTACGCGGCCAAGGACCCGGCGGGCTTCACCACCCGCGCCCGCGAGTCCATGGCCACGCACGTCGAGGCCATGGTCGGCTTCATGGACGCGGGCGCCGAGGTCTTCGACTACGGCAACTCCATCCGCGGCGAGGCCCAGCTGGCCGGCTACGAACGCGCCTTCGCCTTCCCCGGCTTCGTCCCCGCCTACATCCGGCCGCTGTTCTGCGAGGGCAAGGGCCCCTTCCGCTGGGCGGCCCTGTCCGGCGAGGCCTCCGACATCCACAAGACCGACAAGGCGATGCTGGAGCTCTTCCCGGAGGCCGATTCTCCTCAGAACGCCTCCCTGCACCGCTGGATCAAGATGGCCGGCGAGCGCGTCCACTTCCAGGGCCTGCCCGCCCGCATCTGCTGGCTCGGCTACGGCGAGCGCGACAGGGCCGGCGAGCGCTTCAACGACATGGTCGCGAGCGGCGAACTGGCCGCCCCGCTGGTCATCGGCCGCGACCACCTCGACTGCGGCTCGGTGGCCTCCCCGTACCGAGAGACCGAGGCCATGCTCGACGGCTCCGACGCCATCGCCGACTGGCCGCTCCTCAACGCCATGGTCAACGTCGCCTCCGGCGCCTCCTGGGTCTCCATCCACCACGGCGGCGGCGTCGGCATGGGCCGCTCCATCCACGCCGGCCAGGTCACCGTCGCCGACGGCACCCCGCTCGCCGGCGAGAAGATCCGCCGCGTCCTCACCAACGACCCGGGCATGGGCGTCATCCGCCACGTCGACGCCGGCTACGACATCGCCGAGACCGTCGCCGACGAGCGCGATGTCCGCATCCCCATGCGCGAGGGTGACGACGCGTGAGCGAGGCCTCCACCTTCCACGGCATGTGGGCGCAGCTCGCGCCCGTCGGCCGGCACGCCGGCAGCGGCGGCTACCGCCGCTACGCCTGGACCGGCGCCGACGCCGACTGCCGGACCTGGTTCCAGGAGCAGGCCGAGGCGCGCGGGCTGGCGTACGAGACCGACCGCAACGGCAACCAGTGGGCCTGGCTCGGTGACCCCCTCGCCGGGGACGCCGTCGTCACCGGCTCCCACCTGGACTCCGTCCCCGACGGCGGGGCCTTCGACGGCCCCCTCGGGGTGGTGTCCTCCTTCGCTGCCCTGGACGAACTCCGCAGGAGGGGAGCGGAGTTCGCCAGGCCTCTGGCCATCACCAACTTCGGCGACGAGGAAGGGGCCCGCTTCGGCCTCGCCTGCGTCGGCTCCCGGCTCGCCGCCGGGCAGCTGACCAAGGAGAAGGCGTACGAGCTGCGCGACGCCGACGGGATCAGCCTCCCCCAGGCCATGGAGGCCGCCGGGTACGACCCCGACGCCATCGGGGCCGACCCCGAACGCCTCGGCCGGATCGGCGCGTTCGTCGAACTCCACGTGGAGCAGGGACGCGCCCTGGACCTGTCCGGCGACCGGGTCGGGATCGCCTCCGCGATCTGGCCGCACGGCCGCTGGCGGTTCGACTTCCGCGGCGAGGCCAACCACGCCGGCACCACCCGCCTCGTGGACCGCCGCGACCCGATGCTCACGTACGCGGCGACCGTGCTGGCCGCCCGGACCGAAGCGGCCCTCGCCGGGGCCGTCGCCACCTTCGGGAAGATCGCCGTCGAGCCCAACGGGGTCAACGCCATCCCCTCGCTGGTGCGCGGCTGGCTCGACTCCCGCGCCGCCGACCAGGCGACCCTGGACACCGTCGTCACCGCCATCGAGAAGGCCGCCCGCGAGCGCGCCGACCAGGACGGCACCGACCTCGCCGTCATCCGGGAGTCCTTCACCCCGGTCGTCGAGTTCGAACACGCCCTGCGCGACGAGATGAACCGGATCCTGGGCGGGTCCGTGCCCGTCCTCGGCACCGGGGCGGGACACGACGCCGGAATCCTCTCCGCGGCCGTCCCGACCGCGATGCTGTTCGTACGGAACCCGACCGGCGTCTCCCACTCCCCGCGGGAGTTCGCCGCCGAGGACGACTGCGTGGCCGGAGTCCTCGCCCTCGCCGACGTACTGGAAGGCCTCGCATGCCGCTCGACCCGCACGCCGTGACGACGTACTGGCTGGAGCACGCCTGGCTCGGCACCCACGTCGAGCCGGGCGTCGCCCTCGACGTGACGGCCGACGGCCGCGTCGCCGCCCTGCGCACCGGGGCGGCGACGCCCCCGCCCGGCGCGGAGGTGCTGCGCGGCCTCACCCTCCCGGGTCTGGCCAACGCGCACTCCCACGCCTTCCACCGGGCGCTGCGCGGAACGGTCCAGGTCGGCTCGGGCACCTTCTGGACCTGGCGAGACTTCATGTACAAGGCCGCCCAGAGGCTCACCCCCGACACCTACTTCGCGCTCGGACGCGCGGTGTACGCCGAGATGGCGCTGGCCGGCATCACGAACGTCGGCGAGTTCCACTACGTCCACCACGCCCCCGGAGGCGTCCCCTACTCCGATCCGAACGCCATGGGTGAAGCCCTCATCGAAGCCGCCGCCGCGGCCGGCATCCGGATCACCCTGCTTGACACGGCGTACCTGGCGGCGGGCTTCGGCGACGCTCCCAACCAGCACCAGCTGCGGTTCTCCGACGGCACCGCAGACGCCTGGGCCGAGCGGGCCTCCGCCCTGAAGCCCCGCGGGCACGCCCTGATCGGCGCCGCGATCCACTCGGTGCGCGCCGTGCCCGCCGACCAGCTGGCCACCGTCGCCCGCTGGGCCGAGGAGCGCCGGGCGCCCCTGCACGTCCACCTCTCGGAGCAGACCGCCGAGAACGACGCGTGCCGGGCCGCCCACGGGCGTACGCCGACCCAGCTGCTCGCCGACCACGGGGTGCTCGGCCCGCGCACCACCGGCGTCCACAACACGCACCTCACCGACGCCGACATCGCCCTCCTCGGCGCCGCCACCACCGGCACCTGCATGTGCCCCACCACCGAACGCGACCTCGCCGACGGCATCGGCCCGGCCGTCCGCCTCCAGCACGCGGGCAGCCCGCTGTCTCTGGGCAGCGACAGCCACGCCGTGATCGACCTGCTCGAAGAGGCCCGCGCGATGGAGCTGAACGAGCGCCTCAGCAGCCGCACCCGCGGCCACTGGACGGCGAACGCCCTGCTCACCGCCGCCACCGAGGACGGGCACGCGGCCCTCGGCCGGCCCGACGCCGGCCGGCTGGAGGCGGGCGCGCCCGCGGACTTCACCACCATCGCCCTGGACTCCGTACGGACGGCGGGCACCCTGCCCCGCCTCGGCGCCGAGACCGCCGTCTTCGCGGCCACGGCCGCCGACGTCCGCCACACGGTGGTCGGCGGCCGCCACATCGTCCGCGACGGCCACCACACCCTGGTCGAGGACGTCCCGTCCGCCCTGGCCGACGCCATCGCGGCACTGCGCGCCTGACCAGCCGAAAATCAGCCCCGCCGGCGTGTGAGGCGCTAGGTCTGGGGCGGAGCCCCAGGCAACCCCCGAGAGGAATCATGACCACCACCGTCATCACCCACATCGGCAGCCTCGTCACCAACGACCCCGCCGTCGGCGACGGTTCCCCCCTCGGGCTGATCCGGGACGCGGCCGTCGTCATCGAGGACGACAAGATCGCCTGGGTCGGCCCCGCCGGCAAGGCCCCCGCCGCGGACGAGACGTACGACGCGCAGGACCGCGCCGTCATTCCCGGCTTCGTCGACTCCCACTCGCACCTGGTCTTCGCGGGCGACCGAACCGCCGAGTTCAACGCCCGCATGTCCGGGCGTGGTTACTCGGCCGGCGGCATCCGCACCACCGTCGCCGCGACCCGCGCCGCCACCGACGCCGAACTGGAGGCCAACCTGCTGCGCCACCTCCACGAGGCCCGCCGCCAGGGCACCACCACCTTCGAGACCAAGTCCGGCTACGGCCTCACCGTCGCCGACGAGGCCCGCGCCCTGCGGATCGCCGCCGCGCACACCGAGGAGGTCACCTACCTCGGCGCTCACATCGTCTCCCCCGACTACGCCGACGACCCGGCCGGCTACGTCGACCTCGTCACCGGCGACATGCTGGCCGCCTGCGCCCCGTACGCCCGCTGGGTGGACGTCTTCTGCGAGAAGGGTGCCTTCGACGGGGACCAGGCGCGCGCGATCCTCACCGCCGGCGCCGCCGCCGGGCTGATCCCGCGCATCCACGCCAACCAGCTCGGCCACGGACCCGGCGTACAGCTCGCCGTGGAGCTCGAAGCCGCCTCCGCCGACCACTGCACCCACCTCACCGACGCGGACGTCGACGCCCTCGGCCAGGCCGCGGCCACGACGGTGGCCACCCTGCTGCCCGGAGCCGAGTTCTCCACCCGCGCCCAGTGGCCCGACGCGCGCCGGCTGATCGGCGCGGGCGCGACCGTGGCCCTGTCCACGGACTGCAACCCCGGTTCCTCCTACACGAGTTCCATGCCGTTCTGCATCGCGCTCGCCGTACGGGACATGCGGATGACCCCCGACGAGGCCCTCTGGTCCGCCACGGCGGGCGGCGCCCGTGCCCTGCGCCGCACCGACGTCGGCACGCTCACCCCCGGCGCCCGCGCCGACCTGGCGCTCCTGGACGCGCCCAGCCACGTGCACCTGGCGTACCGCCCGGGCGTCCCGCTCGTCTCGGCCGTCTGGCAGCGCGGGGTCCGCGCGCACTGACGGTGCCGGAGGCGGGCGGGCGGTCGGGCAGCCGGCTCCGGGGCCGGCCGGCTCCGGGGGACCGGCCCGAGCCGCCCGAGCCGCCCGGCGGCCCCGGACGGCCGTGCCGGAGCCCGTCGGCCGCCCCCGGACCGGCCGAAACCGCACGGCCGAAAGCCCGTTGATCCGGGCCGTCCTGTGTCTTCCCTCCGTAAGGCCCCCGGCGTACCTTGAGCCACCAATCTGATGTGCCGTCAGTAACTTGTGGCCGAGGGGAAGACGATCGTGTCCGACCGGAAACGCTCCACCGCGCTCGCGCTGGCCTCCGCGCTGGCCGGATCGGCGGTACTGCTGGCCGCCCCCGCGGCCCGTGCGGCCGTCGTCGACGTGGCCTACGACTGCAAGACCCCCATCGGGGACAAGTCGGCCGTGTCGCCCATCGACATCAAGGCGGTCAAGGAGGGCGACGCCTACAAACTGACGATGTCCTTCCAGAAGGGCGTCTCGTCCAGCCCCATCGAACTCGGCAAGGGCGCGATGACGCCCAGCGCGGTCATCCTCGTCGACGGCGCCGAGAAGGTGTCCGTGCCGGTCGCCGGCCCGCCCAACGCCGAGGCGGCGCCCGCCGACACCCCCATCAAGATCAGCGACCTCTCGGGCACCTACACGCCCGGGAAGAGCGGCAAGGTCACCTTCACCGCCGGCGTCCTCACCATCAAGGCGATGGGCACCACCACCACCTGCACCCCCGGAAACAGCCCCGGGCCCTCCCTGGACCTGGAGGTCACCGCCCCCGCCGGGAGCGCCCCCCAGTCCGGCGGCGGGAGCGGCGGGAGCGGCGAGGACACCCTGCCGCAGACCGGGCCCACCGACTCCGCCCTCGCCCTCGGCACCCTCGGCGCCACCGTGCTGCTCTCCGGCGCCGCCGGCGTGCTCTGGCTGACCCGGCGCGGCCAGCGGGCCCGGTCCTGAACGGAGCACCCCGGCCATGTCCGTGCTCCACACCCCCGGGAGGACCGCCCGCCTCGGCGCGGCCCTCCTCACCGCCGCCGCCCTGTACGCGGGCTCCGCGCACCCGGCCGCCGCCGACGAGCCCGGCTGGACCGCCGAGCCCGCCGCCGGGAGCGCCGCCCGTCCCGGCGCCGCGCGCCCGTACTTCTACCTCTCCGGCACCCCCGGCACCGTGCTCGAGGACCGCCTCGCCCTCGCCAACACCACCGACCGGGAACTCACCGTCACCCTGCGCGGGGCCGATGCCTACAACACCGCCGACGGCGCCTTCGCCGTGCGCCCCGCCCGGGAGTCGGCCGGAGCCGGGTCCTGGATCAGCTTCGGCGCGGGCTCGACGGTGAAGGTTCCGCCGCGCACCCGCGCGGTCGTCCCCTTCACCGTCACCGTGCCGCCCGCCTCCCCGCCCGGGGACCACCCCGCGGCCGTGGTCGCCGCCGAGGGGGGCCGCGAGGCGGGCGTACGGCTGCACCTGCGCGTCAGCGGCCCGGCCCTGGCCGCCCTCACCGTCGAGGACGTCTCCGTGCGCGGTCGCGGCGCGGCCGCGGAAGTCGCGTACGCCCTGGTCAACCGGGGGAACGTGGCCCTCGCCCCCGAGCTGTCCCTGCGCGCCGAGGGCCGCTTCGGCGAGGTCCCCGGCCGCACCGCCCGCGCCCTCCCGCTGGAACTGCTCCCGGGACAGCGGGTCGAGCTGACCGAACCCTGGCCCGGCGCCCCCGCCTTCGACCGGGTCCGCCTCACCCTGACCGCCACCGCGCCCGGCGGCGCCCGGGCCACGGCGGAGGCCTCGGCGTGGTTCGTGCCCTGGCGGGTGGCCGGCTGGACGGGAGCCGGGCTCCTCCTCCTCGGCGGGACCGCGCTGGCCGCGCTGCTCCTCGTACGCGGCCGGCGGACCCGCCCGGAGCCGCCCAAGGACGAGGCCCCCGCGGCCGCACCGCACCCCGCGCCGGAACACGAACTGACGGGAGCCTCCAGGTGAGCGCCATGGTCGCCCGCACGCCCGGCGCCGGAGCACGGCTCGCGGCCCTCCTCGCCGCGGCGCTGGCGGCCTGTGTCCTCGCGCTGCTGCCCACGGCCCCGGCCGCGGCCGACGAGGGCAGGCCCGCGGTGGCGCTCTCGCTCCAGGACGCCGCGAAGGGCACCGAGATCACCGTCACCGGCACCGGCTGGCGGCCCAAGACGATGGTGATGCTGCTGGTCTGCGGCCAGAACATGATCGGCGGCACCAACAGCTGCGCCAACGCCGACGGCGCGGCCGTCGCGGTCGCCGACGACGGCCGCTTCGCCGCCCAGCTGCCGGTCGTGGCCCCGCCCAAGCCCTGCCCCTGCGTCGTGAACGTCACCTCCGTCAACGGGGACCAGTCCACCGTCGCGGCCCCCCTGAAGATCACCGACCACCCGGTCGCCGAGCTGCCCGCCGCGTCCGGCACGGCCCGTCTCGCGATGCTCACCGGGGTCAGGCTGGAGGGCGAGGACGGGGTGCTGACCTGGTTCGGCTCCCCGCCGTCGCGGAAGTTCGAGGTCACCGTCGGCAACCTCGGCACCGCCCCGGTCAAGGACCCGGTCTTCCAGCTCGGCATCGCCCACGGGGTCTTCGCGCCCCTGTGGGAGGAGGCCCGCTGGAAGGGCACCATCCCGCCGGGCGGAAAGGCGGAGATCGCCCTGGACGTCGCCCTCACCGCGGGCGCGTACGGGGACTACACGATCTCCCTCAAGTACGGGGAGACGGTGGTGGCCGCCCAGCCCTGGGGCGTGGACCGCCCGTACGGCGTCCTGCTCTTCTGGGGCCTGCTCCTGGTGGTGGTTCCGGCCGCTGTCTTCCGCGTCGGCATGGCCGTCGTCGACAAGGTCCGGCCGCGCGCCGCGCCCGCCGGCGGACGCCACCGCGGCGCCGGGACCACCGACGCGGCCGCGGCCGTGACGGCCCGGCTGCCCCGGGTGCCCCGGCTGGCGTCCGTACGCGGACCCGCGCGGGCGGACCGTACGGAACCGGCGCCCCCACCCCCACAGACCACCACGGCGGTCCTGCCGTGGTTCACCCCGGACAGCGCGCCGGAGACAGCACCACAGACGTCCGCACCGTCTGAGAACCGTTCGACGACGAAGGGACATTCGTGAAGACCCAACGGAGGGTAAGCGCGGCCGCGGTCGCGCTGCTGCTCGGCGGCGCGGGCATCGCCCTGGCGGCTTCTCCCGCCCTGGCGGCCGAGACCACGTACAAGGTCAAGTGCATTCCGCCGGCCGGCGGTGGCAGCCCCGTGGAGGGCGACACCACGGCCAAGATCACGGCTCCGGCCACCGCCAAGGTCGGTGACGAGGTCGACGTGGTCTGGGAGACCGTCAAGCCCGCCTCGAACAACACCGACCTGATGGTGATTCCGAAGGACTCCGTCCTGCCCACCGGCTGGATCGCGGTCGGCGGCGGGATGGGCGAGCTCAAGGTCGTCGGGGAGAAGAAGAACCCGGAGATAGCCAAGAAGGCCCCCATGGTGATGTCCGCCATGAAGGGCAAGCTGAAGCTCACCAAGGCCGGAAAGATCACCCTGAGCCCCGGCAAGTACGACGTCGCCGTGACGTTCTCCATCGGCACGTTCGTCACCAAGTGCGCGCCGACGGGCGAGGCCGGCGTCGGGGCGACCATCGACGTGTCGGCCGGCTCCAGCGGCGGCGCGACGAACGGGGGCGCCACCAACGGCGGCGCGACGAACGGAGGAGCCACCAACGGGGGAGCCGCCAACGGCGGCACCACCGCCGGGGGCGGCGGCCAGACCGACTTCCCGGGCAAGGCCGTCGACGTGAAGTTCGACTGCGGCGAGACGGTCCCCGGCGGCATCACCACCCCGGTCACCGTCAACGCCAAGAAGAACGGCGGCGGCTACGACCTGACGGTCAAGACGGCCAAGGACGCGATGAAGGCCCCGGTGCCCCTGCCCAAGGGCGCGCTCAAGCCGTCGATGCAGATCAAGCTCGGCGGCGCCGACAGCGGCGCGGTCAAGGTCACCGGCCCGGCCAACGCCGAGCCGATCGGCCAGGGCGCGGGAGTCAGCCTCAGCGACATGACGGGCACCTACAAGCCCGGCAAGACGGGCAAGGTCACCCTCAGCCCGTCCGACATGACGATCGAGGTCACGATGGTCGCGGGCTCCACCCCGCTCAGCGTGCCCTGCAAGGCGGCCACCAGCGCCGTCTCGCTGGAGCTGGACACCACCGCCCAGCAGGGCGGCTCCGGCGGTCCGTCCACCACGGGCGGTTCCGGCAGCGCCACCACCACCTCGGGCGGCCTCGCCGAGACCGGCGCGGAGGACGAGGGCGGCATCAAGGCCCTGGCCCTGGTCGCCGGCACGGTGGTGCTGCTCGGCGGCGCGGTCTTCACCTTCACCCCGTGGCGCCGCCTGCGCGGCACCCGGTAGAACCGGTCACGGCAAGGGAACGGCCCGGCACACCTTCCGGTGTGCCGGGCCGTTCGTCCCACGGGGCGGGGAGGGGTCAGTTCACGTCGCCCATCAGCGCGTTGACCTTCTTGCGGTACATGTAGATCGCGACACCGGCGAGCACGGCGGCGGCCGCCTGGAAGAGGATCACCCCGACGCCGTTCAGCTTCACGTCGGCCAGGCTGAGCAGACCGGTGATGCAGTCACCGGCGGTGACGGCCAGGAACCAGACGCCCATCATCTGGGAGGCGTACTTCTGCGGAGCCATCTTCGTCGTGACCGACAGGCCGACCGGTGAAAGGAACAGCTCGGCGATCGTGTGCATCAGGAAGATCAGCACCAGCCACCACATGGTGACCTTGGTGTCGTTGCCCGCGACCTGGCTCAGCGGCACGGCGAAGACGAAGAACGAGGCGCCGACGATGACCAGGGCGATCGAGAACTTCACGATGGTGCTGGGCTCGCGGTTGCGGCGGGCCAGGGCCACCCACACGGCGGCGAAGATCGGGGCCAGGGCCACGACGAAGAGCGGGTTCAGCGACTGGAAGACGACGGTCGGAACCTCCCAGCCGAGCAGGTTGCGCTCGGAGCTCTTGTCACCGAACAGCGAGAGGGTCGAACCGCCCTGGTCGTAGATCATCCAGAAGACGGCAGCGGCCACGAAGAACCAGATGTAGGCGCTCATCCGGGTCTGCTCACCGGCGGAGAGGTCCTTGTCCCGCTTGATGCGCACGAGCACCGCGACCGGGATGATCAGACCGGCGATCGTGATCGGGTACAGCGCCCACTTGATGGTGAACATGTCCGCCGCGACCACGGCGCCGTAGAAGACGGCGACGGCGGCCAGGACGGCGAGGGCCTTGACGATCACGGTCTTGCGCTCGGCGGGGGACAGCGGGTTCGGGACGATGCTGCTCTTCGGGCTCAGGGTCTTGCCGGCCAGCAGGAAGATGACCAGGCCGACGCCCATGCCGATGGCGGCGAGGAAGAAGCCGAGGTGCCAGTTGACGGTCTCGCCGATGGTGCCGATGGCGAGCGGCGCTGCGAAGGCACCCACGTTGATGCCGATGTAGAAGATCGTGAAGCCACTGTCACGGCGCGAGTCGTCCGCGTCCTTGTACAGGTGGCCGACCATCGTGGAGATGTTGGCCTTCAGCAGACCGGAGCCGATCGCGACCAGCAGCAGGCCGACGAAGAACGCCAGCTGGCCGGGCACAGCGAGCGCCACGTGGCCCGCCATGATCACCAAGCTGGCGATGGCGACCGTCTTGCGGGCGCCCCAGACGCGGTCACCGAACCAGCCGCCGGGCAGGGCCATGAGGTAGACCATGGCCACGTACACGGAGTAGATCGCCGTGGCCGTCGCCGCCGTGAAGCCGAGCCCGCCGCCCTGGCTTCCGGTCGCGGCGTCCACACCGCCGGAGACCAGGTACAGGACGAGAAGCGCACGCATGCCGTAGTAGGAGAACCGCTCCCACATCTCGGTCATGAACAGCGTGGCCAGGCCGATCGGGTGGCCGAGGACGGTCTTCTCGTGAGCGGGGCTCGGTGAGGCCGTCGTCAGGCTGGAAGCCATGGTCGATCCTTGCTTGCTCGGGACGCTGGGCCTCGTGAGCCCGGTAGCGCCCGGTGGGGGTGGCCGGCACCGGCGGCCGGAGTTCCGCCCCACGCCTCGGGGTCCGCACCCGGAGGGGGAGCGGTGGAACGTCCGTCGCCGGGATCCACGCCCGTCGCGCACCATCGCGCGCAGGGCCCGGCCCACAGGTCATTCACTGTCATCGCACCGGACAGGGCGGCCCGTCGCGTCGGTGCGTGAGGACAGCCAAACCGGCCCGAACAGAATCGAAGACCTCCGGCGCGCTTTTCGGCACAAAGGTCCCCTGAGTAGTGCATCAGGCGTCTCGCCACCATACGACACGACACTGCGGCATATGGAAGGACTTGAGATATGGATCACAGGATTCCGGGGAACCGCCTGACCGTATTCGAAGGTCATCGGCCCTTCGTATGCCCAGTTCCACAGGGGTACGCCGGCAGGCCCCAGCGTGGACTTCCTGCGGACTACCATCACCCACATGACGCGTGTACTGCTCGCCGAGGACGACGCATCCATCTCGGAGCCCCTGGCTCGCGCCCTGCGCCGGGAGGGGTACGAGGTCGAGGTCCGGGAGGACGGCCCCACCGCCCTGGACGCGGGACTGCAGGGCGGCATCGACCTCGTCGTCCTCGACCTCGGCCTGCCGGGCATGGACGGCCTGGAGGTCGCCCGCCGGCTGCGCGCCGGGGGCCACGGCTTCCCGATCCTCGTGCTCACCGCCCGCGCGGACGAGGTCGACACGGTCGTCGGCCTGGACGCGGGCGCCGACGACTACGTGACCAAGCCCTTCCGGCTGGCCGAGCTCCTCGCCCGGGTACGGGCCCTGCTCCGGCGCGGCGCCACCGAGGCGAGCCAGCCCCCCGCCACCCACGGCGTCCGGATCGACGTCGAGTCGCACCGCGCCTGGATGGGGGAGGAGGAGCTCCAGCTGACGGCCAAGGAGTTCGACCTGCTGCGCGTCCTGGTCCGGGACGCCGGACGGGTCGTCACCCGCGACCAGCTGATGCGCGAGGTCTGGGACACCACCTGGTGGTCCTCCACCAAGACCCTCGACATGCACATCTCCTGGCTGCGCAAGAAGCTCGGCGACGACGCCGCCAATCCGCGCTACATCGCCACCGTCCGCGGCGTCGGCTTCCGCTTCGAGAAGAGCTGATCCTCCCTCCTGGGGCATGCTCTAGGGCATGCGCCGCCGCCTGATCAACTCCACGCTCGCCGTGGTGCTCGTCGTCATCGCCGTCTTCGGCGTCTCCCTGGTCATCGTGGAGACCCGCACCATCAGCAGCAGCGCCCAGGACCGGATCGAGTCCGATGCGCTGAGGCTGGTGGGCGTCGTGGAGTCCGACGTCCTGGAGAAGAAGCCGGTGGACACCGCCGCGCTCGCCGAACTGCTCGAGAACGGCAAGTACGCCCGGATCACCATCCCCGGGCAGCCGGCCGTCGAGGTGGGCGACCGCATCGACGAATCCGTGATCCGGGGCACCGCGCGCGGCGAGCAGGGCGAGGTCGTCGTCGTGGAGGAGGCCCGCTCCACGGTCACCCGGGAGGTCGTGCGGACCCTGGCCGTGGTCGGCGCGGTGGCCCTGCTGGCGGTCGTGGCGGCCGTACTCCTCGCCGTACGGCAGGCGAACCGGCTGGCCTCCCCCCTCACCGACCTCGCCGAGACGGCGGAGCGCCTCGGATCCGGCGACCCGCGCCCCCGGCACAAGCGGTACGGGGTGCCCGAGCTGGACCGGGTCGCCGACGTACTGGACTCCAGCGCCGAGCGGATCGGCCGCATGCTGACCGCCGAGCGGCGCCTGGCCGCAGACGCCTCCCACCAGCTGCGCACCCCGCTCACCGCCCTGTCCATGCGGCTGGAGGAGATCACGGTCACCGACGACCTGGAGACCGTAAGGGAGGAGGCGACGATCGCCCTGACCCAGGTCGAGCGGCTCACGGACGTGGTGCAGCGGCTGCTCACGAACTCGCGGGACCCGCGGACCGGCTCGGCGGTCCCCTTCGACCTGGACGAGGTCGTCAAGCAGCAGGAAGAGGAGTGGCGCCCCGCCTACCGCAGCGCCGGCCGGGCCATCGTCCGCTCCGGCAAGCAGGGCGTACGGGCCGTCGGCACCCCCGGCGCCGTCTCGCAGGTGCTGGCCACCCTCGTGGAGAACGCCCTGATGCACGGCGGCGGCACCGTCGCCCTGCGGACCCGGGTGATCGGCAACCAGGCGGTGCTGGAGGTCACGGACGAGGGGCCGGGGGTGCCCCCCGACCTCGGGAACCGGATCTTCGAGCGGGCCATCAGCGGCCGCAACTCCACCGGCATCGGCCTCGCCGTCGCCCGGGACCTCGCGGAGGCGGACGGCGGCCGCCTGGAACTGCTCCAGGCGCAGCCGCCGGTGTTCGCGCTGTTCCTCAGCCGGACGGCCCCGGAGCGGGCCGACCCGGAGACCACGGTCCGCTAGCGGGCGTACGGGCGTACGGGCGTACGGCCCTACGGGCGCAGAGGCGTGCGCGGCGGGCTAGGAGTTCGCGGGCGCCCGCTGCTCGGGGACCGGCCCCGGGGAGGTGCCGGTACGCGGCCGGGCCGCGGGCTGCGCCGCGGGCTGCGCGGCGGGCCCGGGCGCGGGCTCCGGTGCGGCCGGCGCCTCGGGCAGGGCCTTGAAGACCCACGTCCGGTACGACCAGAAGCGGAAGACGGTGGCCGTCCCGATGCCGACGAACTTGAACACGTTGCTCGCCACCGGTCCGTCCCAGCCGAACCCGTACGTGGCGGCGTACAGCACGCCGTTCTCGATCACCAGGCCGATCGCGCTGAAGGCGGCGAACAGCGTCAGCTCGCGCGTCCGGCCGCTCTGCGCGCGGTCCCGGTAGGCGAAGTACCGGAAACCGAGGTAGTTCGTGGCGATGGCCACGACGGTGGCTATCACGCTCGCGCGCACCACCTGGAGGTCGGTCGTGTGCCGGATCAGGTTGAAGACACCCAGATTGACCAGCACACCCAGACCGCCGACCGCCCCGAACTTCGCGACCTCCCGTACGAGGTCGCGTACGCGTTCGAGGACGGATCCGTTCCCCGGCGTGCTCATCTGATGGTTCAGTCCCTGTCGGTCACCGCCCCGCGCGGGGCGTCCGGTTCTCTGCGTCGGCTCTTCCCGCCGACCCGGCCATGTTAAGTGTCGCCCCCGTACTCCGTCTGTGCCTTCGGGCACCGTGCGACGCACGGCACACCGGCCGGTCCGGACCGGGGGCGCGCGGATGCGGGTCCCGATGGCCGAATACCGCCGGATACCCTGGAGGCGTGACGTTCCCGGTAGTCGGCATGGTCGGCGGCGGACAGCTCGCCCGCATGACCCACGAGGCGGGCATCCCCCTCGGCATCAAATTCAAGATCCTCAGTGACACCCCGCAGGACTCGGCGGCCCAGGTCGTGAGCGACGTCGTCATCGGCGACTATCGCGATCTGGAGACACTGCGCGCCTTCGCGCGCGGCTGCGACGTGATCACCTTCGATCACGAGCACGTGCCCACCGAGCACCTCCGGGCCCTGGAAGCGGACGGCATCCCCGTCCGCCCGGGGCCCGACGCGTTGGTGCACGCCCAGGACAAGGGGGTGATGCGCGCCAAGCTCGACGAGATCGGCGCGCCCAGCCCCCGCCACCGGATCGTGCGCGATCCGGCGGACGCGGCGGCCTTCGCGGACGAGGTGGGCGGCTTCCCCGTCATCCTCAAGACGGTGCGCGGCGGGTACGACGGCAAGGGCGTGTGGTTCGTCCGCACCCCCGAGGACGCGGAGGCCCCGTTCAAGGCGGGCGTCCCGGTCCTCGCGGAGGAGAAGGTCGAGTACGTCCGCGAGCTCGCGGCCAACATCGTCCGCTCCCCGCACGGCCAGGCGGTGGCCTACCCCGTCGTGGAGTCCGTCCAGGTGGACGGGGTCTGCGACACGGTGATCGCCCCCGCCCCGAACCTCTCCGAAGAGCTCGCGGGCGAGGCCCAGACCCTCGCCCTGCGCATCGCCAAGGAGCTGGGCGTGACCGGCCACCTGGCCGTGGAGCTGTTCGAGACCACCGACGGCCGCATCCTGGTCAACGAGCTGGCCATGCGCCCGCACAACAGCGGCCACTGGACCCAGGACGGCGCCGTCACCTCCCAGTTCGCCAACCACGTGCGCGCGGTCCTGGACCTCCCGCTGGGCGACCCGCGCCCCCGCGCCCGCTGGACGGTCATGGCGAACGTGCTGGGCGGGGACTTCCCCGACATGTACGCGGCGTACCTGCACTGCATGGCCCACGACCCGCAGCTGAAGATCCACATGTACGGCAAGGACGTGAAGCCCGGACGCAAGGTCGGCCACGTCAACACCTACGGCGACGACCTGGACGACGTGCTGGAGCGCGCACGCCACGCTGCCGACTACCTCAGAGGAACGGTCACCGAATGAGCACCTCCGCCGCTGGTCCCGTCATCGGCATCGTCATGGGCTCCGACTCCGACTGGCCGGTCATGGAGGCCGCCGCCCAGGCCCTGGACGAGTTCGAGATCCCGTACGAGGTCGACGTCGTCTCCGCGCACCGGATGCCGCGCGAGATGGTCGCGTACGGGGAGCAGGCCGCCGGACGCGGCCTGAAGGCGATCATCGCCGGCGCGGGCGGGGCCGCCCACCTGCCGGGCATGCTCGCCTCCGTCACCCCGCTGCCGGTCATCGGCGTGCCGGTGCCGCTGAAATACCTCGACGGCATGGACTCGCTGCTGTCGATCGTCCAGATGCCCGCCGGAGTTCCCGTCGCCACCGTCTCGGTCGCCGGCGCGCGCAACGCCGGACTGCTCGCCGTACGGATGCTGGCCGCGCACGACCCGGAGCTGCTGGGCCGGATGCGGGAGTTCCAGCAGGAGCTGAACGACCAGGCCACCGACAAGGGCAAGCGACTGCGGGCGAAGGTCGCGGGAGCGGACTCCTTCGGATTCGGCAAGTGAGCGCCGCGCAGCGCCTGGACGAGGCGCGCGGGCTGCTGGCCGAGCACCCCGTCGTGGACGGCCACAACGACCTGCCCTGGGCGCTGCGCATGGGGTCCCCCCGTCCGGAGGACGGGGGGAAGGTGCGCTACGACCTGGCGCGGCGGGACATCGCGCAGGACCAGTCCGCCCACCTGCACACCGACATCCCCCGGCTGCGCGCCGGCGGGGTCGGGGCGCAGTTCTGGTCGGTGTACGTGCGCTCCGACTACGCGGGCGACGAGGCGGTCAGCGCCACCCTGGAGCAGATCGACGTCGTCGCCCAGCTGATCGACCGCTACCCCGGCGACCTGGTGCGGGCGCTGACGGCGGACGACATGGAGGGGGCCCGCGCCGACGGCCGGATCGCCTCGCTGATGGGCGCCGAGGGCGGCCACTCGATCAACAACTCGCTGGCCACCCTGCGCGCCCTGTACCGGCTGGGCGTGCGGTACATGACGCTCACGCACAACGACACCATCGACTGGGCCGACTCGGCGACCGATGAGCCCCGCCACGGCGGCCTCACCGGCTTCGGCCGCGAGGTCGTCCGCGAGATGAACCGCGTCGGCATGCTGGTCGACCTCTCGCACGTGGCCGCGACGACGATGCGCGACGCGCTGGCCGTCTCGGCCGCGCCGGTGATCTTCTCGCACTCCTCCGCACGGGCGGTGTGCGACCACCCGCGCAACATCCCGGACGACGTGCTGGCGCTGCTGCCCGCCAACGGCGGGGTCGCGATGGCCACCTTCGTACCGAAGTTCATCCTCCCGGCCGCCGTCGAGTGGACCCTGGCCGCGGACGAGAACCTGCGGTCGCACGGTTTCCACCACCTCGACACCACGCCCGCGGCGATGGCCCTGCACCGGGCCTTCGAGGCGCGGCGCCCGCGCCCGGTGGCCAACGCCGCCACGGTGGCGGACCACCTGGACCACATGCGCGCGGTGGCCGGGATCGACCACATCGGCATCGGCGGGGACTACGACGGCACCGCCTTCACCCCGTCCGGACTGGACGACGTGGCGGGCTACCCGAACCTGATCGCGGAACTGCTGGACCGCGGCTGGTCGAAGGCCGACCTGGCGAAGCTGACCTGGTCCAACGCGGTACGGGCGCTGCGCGACGCGGAATCGGTGGCGCGCGGTCTCGCGGAGACCCGGGGCCCGTCGAACGCGGTGATCCCGCCGGTGCCGTAGGCCCGACGGGGCCCGCTGCGGGCCCGACGGGGCCCGCAGCCCGCAGCCCGGCGGATGTGATGACCTGGTGTGACCTGTCGGTTACACCCGAACGCCCCATCCGCCGGGCGATCCAGGCGTCCCACATGTCACGGTGGCACCACCTCTCCCTGCTGCCGCCGAGACCGGAGCGAACGCCATGGCCGACCTGCAGGATGAACCCCACTCCGTGGGCATCGGAGCGGAGTACCTCCCGGCTCCCGCGGTTCCCGCCGTTCCCGCGGCGCCGGCCGTTCCCGCGGCGCCGGCCGTTCCCGCGGCGCCGGCCGTTCCCGCGGCGCTGCCCTGCGCCCTCGACCGGGCCGCCGCGCTGCTGTCCGTGCATCCCGTCGCGGACGGGTGCAACACGCTCGTCTGGACCCTGCGCCAGAGCCCGTACCACGACATCGGCACCCCGGACGCCGGCGTGGACACCGACATCCCGCGGTTGCGCGCCGGGGGAGTGGGGGCCCAGTTCTGGTCCCTGCTCGTGCCGTCGGGCCGCCCGGGCGGGGCCGCGGCCGCCGACCGGGTCGTCTCCGACACCCTGGAGCAGATCGACGTCGCACTGACCCTGGTGCGGGACTACCCCGACAGCCTCCTCCTCGGCCTGACCGCGGACGACATGGCCGACGCCCGCAACCGCAACCGGATCGCCTCGTTCCTCGGCCCCGTCCCCGGCCGTACGCTGACCGACTCGCTGGGCGCGCTGCGCGCCTTCCACGCCCTGGGCGTACGCATCCTCGCGCCCGCCGGGGCGCCCTGGGCGCAGGACGGCCTGACGGCCTTCGGCCACGAGGTGGTCAAGGAGGCCAACCGGCTGGCCGTGCTGCTGGACCTCACCGACTGCCCGCCGGCGACCGCCTGCCAGGTGGCCGGGGCCTCGAAGGCGCCGGTGATCATCTCGAACACGGCGGCGGCCGCACTGAACCCCCACCCGGGCAACGTCACCGACGAGGTCCTGCTCGCGCTGCGGGCGGCCGACGGGCTGGCGATGGTCACCTTCGACCCCGCGCGCACCGGCGACTCCCTGCACGCGGTGGCGGACCACGTGGACCACGTACGGGCCGTGGCGGGCCCGAACGCCGTCGGCCTCGGCGCCGCCTTCGGCTCCGAACCGGGCAGCCCCCGCCCGGCGGGCCTCACGGACCCCTCGGGCTACCCGAAGCTCATCGCGGAGCTGCTGGAGCGGGGCTGGCCGGAGGCCGACCTCGCCCTGCTGACCTGGGGCAACGCCCAGCGGGTGCTGCGCGACGCGGAGTTCACGTCCCGCGCGGCCCAGCACCGCCGCTCGTCGCCCTAGCCGCCCGCGGGCGGCGGCGCCCCCTAGCCGGCGCAGAGGCACACCGGGTGCCCGGCCGGGTCGGCGTAGACCCGCCAGGAGCGGGCCCGGTCACCGGCGTCCAGGGGCACGGCCCCCAGGGCGAGGATGCGCTCCTCCGCCGCGTCGAGGTCCTCCACGGTCAGGTCCAGGTGGAACTGCTGCGAGCCCTCCGGGGCCGGCCACTTCGGCGGTACGTGGCCGGGGGCCAGCTGGAAGGCCAGCGGGGTGCCCCCGTGCCCCTCCAGGTCCACCCAGGTGTCGTCCCCGGTGCTGGGCGTGCCGCCCAGCAGGCCGGCGTAGAAGGCGGCGAGGGCGGGCGGGTCGGGACAGTCGAGGACGACGGTGCCGAGCGTGGCGACGGCCATGGTTCTCTCCTAGCGGTTACCGGTAGATGACTTCAAGCGGTAACCGCGACTCTACGCGTTACCTCTTGCCGAAGCCAAGAGGTAACGTCGTGTCCATGAGTGGACGCGCACCGGCACCCGGCGGGCTCGCACTGGTGGAACAACTCGTCAACACGCTGAGCGTGGACACGGGGGACGACCGCCTCGCGGCCGAGTTCGGCCTGTCCGGCGCGGTCCTCGCGGACGCGGCGGAACTCCGCGAAGCGCTGCGCGAGGCCCTGTTCGCGCACGCGGGCCACGCGTTCCCGGCCGGCGCGGCCGACCGCCTGAACCGGCTGCTCGCCGCGGCCCCGCTGGCCGTACGCGTCGACGCGGCCGGCGCCGCGGTCCTGGTCCCCGCGGGGGAGCCGTCCCTGGCCTCGGGGGTCGCCGAGGCCGTCGCCGGGGCGGCCGCGGACGGCACCTGGCCCCGGCTGAAGGCCTGCGCGGCGGACGACTGCCGGTGGGCGTACTACGACCGCAGCCCGGCGGGCCGCGGCCGCTGGTGCAGCATGTCGGCCTGCGGCAGCCGCGCCAAGATGCGCACCTACCGCGCCCGCGGCTGACCGGCCGCGCCGGGGACGTACGCCGCGGCCGGAGACCGGCTACGCGCGCGGGCGGCCCATCGCGCGGTAGGTCCAGCCGGCCGCGCGCCAGCGCTCGGGGTCGAGGGCGTTGCGGCCGTCGAGGACGAGCGGGTCGGTGACGACCGAGGCCAGCTCGGCCGGGTCGAGGTCGCGGAACTCGCGCCACTCGGTCAGGTGCAGGACCACCTCGGCCCCGCGGGCCGCCGCGAGCGCGGAGTCGGCGTACGCGAGGGTCGGGAAGACCCGCCGCGCGTTGTCCATGCCCTTGGGGTCGTAGACGGTGACCTGGCCGCCCTGCAGGTGGATCTGCCCGGCCACGTTCAGCGCGGGCGAGTCGCGGACGTCGTCCGAGTCGGGCTTGAACGTGGCGCCGAGCACGGCGACCCGCTTGCCGAGGAACGAGCCGCCGACCGCGTCGCGCGCCAGCTCGACCATGTGCCCGCGGCGCCGCATGTTGATGGAGTCGACCTCCCGCAGGAAGGTCAGCGCCTGGTCGGCGCCCAGCTCGCCGGCCCGCGCCATGAAGGCCCGGATGTCCTTGGGCAGGCAGCCGCCGCCGAAGCCGATGCCGGCCCGCAGGAACTTCTTGCCGATCCGCTCGTCGTGGCCGATGGCCTCCGCCAGCTTCACCACGTCGCCGCCGGCCGCCTCGCAGACCTCCGCCATCGCGTTGATGAAGGAGATCTTGGTCGCGAGGAAGGAGTTGGCGGCCGTCTTGACCAGTTCGGCGGTCGGGAAGTCGGTGATGACCAGCGGGGTCCCCTCCGACATCGGCGTCTCGTACACCTCCCGCAGCAGCTTCTCGCCGCGCTCGCCCTGGACGCCGATCACGATCCGGTCCGGGTGCAGGGTGTCCTGCACGGCGAAGCCCTCGCGCAGGAACTCCGGGTTCCACGCCAGCTCCACGTCCGCGCCCGCCGGGGCCAGCTCGGCGAGCTTCGCCGCCAGGCGCTCCGCCGAGCCGACCGGCACCGTGGACTTGCCGACCACCAGCACCGGGCGCGTCAGATGCGGGGCGAGCGAGGCCATCGCCGCGTCCACGTAGGACATGTCGCAGGCGTACTCGCCGTGCTTCTGCGGAGTGTTCACGCACACGAAGTGGACGTCGCCGAACGCGCCGACCTCCTCCCAGGAGGTGGTGAACCGCAGCCGCCCCGTGGAGCCCGGCAGCCCGGCGACGTGCGCCGCGAGGAGCTCCTCCAGCCCGGGCTCGTACATGGGCACCCGGCCCGACGCCAGCATCGCGATCTTCTCCGGAACCACGTCCAGCCCGAGCACCTCGAACCCCAGCTCGGCCATCGCCGCGGCGTGCGTGGCGCCTAGGTAACCGGTGCCGATCACAGTGATCCTGAGGGGGGCCATGGGTGCTCCAGAGGTGCGGGGCCGTTTGCGGCCACGAGCATAGTCGTGCCTGGCAGGGGGGACGTTCCCCAGGCGGCCCCAGCTGTCACGCAACTCACGTGGGCGGTCCATATCGCCATACGGACGCCGGACACTAAGCTTGGGGTTACTTAACGGTAGTTAGCATCACGCATCACCTTTGGGGAGTGAAAGTCTTGGCGGGTTCTGCCGACTTCGACCTGTACCGCCCGGCCGAGGAGCACGACATGCTCCGCGAGTCGGTCCGCTCGCTCGCCGAGGCGAAGATCCTGCCGTTCGCCGCCGCGGTCGACGAGGAGTCCCGCTTCCCGCAGGAGGCCCTCGACGCCCTGGTCGCCAGCGACCTGCACGCCGTCCACGTGCCCGAGACCTACGGCGGCGCGGGCGCCGACGCCCTCGCCACCGTGATCGTGATCGAGGAGGTGGCCCGCGTCTGCGCGTCCTCCTCCCTGATCCCGGCCGTGAACAAGCTCGGCTCGCTCCCGGTGATCCTCTCCGGCTCCGAGGAGCTCAAGGCCAAGTACCTCGGCCCGCTGGCCAAGGGCGACGCGATGTTCTCGTACGCCCTCTCCGAGCCGGACGCGGGCTCCGACGCCGCCGGCATGAAGACCCGCGCCGTGCGCGACGGGGACTTCTGGGTGCTCAACGGCGTCAAGCGCTGGATCACCAACGCGGGCGTCTCCGAGTACTACACGGTCATGGCCGTGACCGACCCCGAGAAGCGCTCCAAGGGCATCAGCGCCTTCGTCGTGGAGAAGGGCGACGAGGGCGTGTCCTTCGGCGCCCCGGAGAAGAAGCTCGGCATCAAGGGCTCCCCGACGCGCGAGGTCTACCTCGACAACGTCCGCATCCCGGCCGACCGCATGATCGGCGCCGAGGGCACCGGATTCGCCACCGCGATGAAGACCCTGGACCACACCCGCATCACCATCGCCGCCCAGGCGCTCGGCATCGCCCAGGGAGCCCTGGACTACGCCAAGGGCTACGTCCAGGAGCGCAAGCAGTTCGGCAAGCCGATCGGCGACTTCCAGGGCGTGCAGTTCATGCTCGCGGACATGGCCATGAAGATCGAGGCAGCCCGCCAGCTGACCTACTCGGCGGCCGCCCGCTCGGAGCGCGTCTCCTCCGGAGGTCCCCACGAGGACCTGACCTTCTTCGGCGCGGCGGCCAAGTGCTTCGCCTCCGACGTGGCCATGGAGGTCACGACGGACGCGGTCCAGCTCCTCGGCGGCTACGGGTACACCCGCGACTACCCGGTGGAGCGCATGATGCGCGACGCCAAGATCACGCAGATCTACGAAGGCACGAACCAGGTCCAGCGGATCGTGATGGCCCGCAACCTGCCGTAGCACGTCTGACCTGCGCAAACGCGAACGACCCCCGGCATACCGCCGGGGGTCGTTCGCGTTTGCGGGCAGTGGGCTACTTGCCGGACGCGTCGAGGACGTAGGCGCCCATGCCCGTGACGGTATGCACCAAGCCTTCGTCCTTGGAGTACCTGTACTGCCCTGCGGAGGGTGTCCCGTGCAACGCCGAACTCCTCCTCCAGGGCCACCAGGCTGGGGATACGACGTCCGGGCGGGATGCTTCCGTCCCCAATACGTGCACGCAGGATCGTTGCGATCTGACGGTACGGCGGAACTGGTCCTTCCCGGTCAGCACTCATGGCCCACGACCCTAGGTGGCCACCAGGGACCTGCCATAGCCACCCCAGGGGGGTAGGCGGGGGTAGTAACCCTCCTCATGGTCGCGCGTCAACCCGGATGTGCGTGCGGTGCGAACGGCTCACCATGGACCCCATGGTCGTCTCCGAGGTGCACGCCGGATGGGGACCAGGGTTCAACGTCTACGCTTCCGCGTACGGATGAACGGGAGGTGCCGACTCGTTCCCGGAGTCGGCACCCTGGGCAGGCGCCCTCGGCCCGACCCAAGCGGAATCCCTCTCTCCTGGTGCGGTTATGCTCTGCGGCTGTCAGTCGTCAGTGCGCGGGTGAGGCGGAAACAAGGATGCTTACAGAACGCCAGATATCAGGAATACTCCGGCAGATCGCCCGCCAGGACGTCATCGAAATCGGCCCCGAGATGTCCACAGGACGGCTGGCCGCCCTGGCCTACATGGCCGAGCAGTACGGCTTTGAGTACGGTGAATCGCACCGGACAGGGGGGCAGAACAACTCGGTTGTCCTCGTCCAGATGTACCGAGACCCCCGCCCCGAGGCGCGTGCCCGCGAGGCGGCCACCATCGCCGCGTACCCGCAGGCGGGAAACGGCGGGGCGGTACCCGGGATGCGACAGGGGTCGCTGAAGCCCCTCCCCGAAGCGCATGAGGCCGTCGCCCGACTGAAGGACCGGATCGGGTTCGATGTCATGGCCAAGGCCGCGGACAAGCGCCAGAAGACGATCGCATGGGGATGGTGCGGGGTCCTGGTCCTCGTCCTGCTCATCATCGGGATGCCGGTTGCCGCGCTGGCCGGCGGCGCTGCGCTCGCAGCGTTCCTGACCGGAGCGTTCAAATTGGGCGAGTTCCGCCGACAGCGGATCGCACGGCGGCTGACAGACGCCGGGTTCGTTTCGGTACAGGACGAGTACGGGCGCCAGCGCTTTCTGCGTCCTGGTCAGCAACTGCCCGGCCACGCCAACCCGTTCGCCTCCTGACAGCTCGTCCACTCAGCGGAGCGGGCAGTGCAGTTCGGGGCTGGACCTGTTGGGTGAGCACGTCACCACGGCTACGGAATGGAAGAGCGTGCCGGCCAGGTAGTGGCCGAGCGACACATCCCCTTCGCCGGGGCAAACCCTGGAGTCCCCTTGCCCCGCGTCCGGGCCGACTCCGGACTGCTCCCGTTCCGGCATAGGCGATCTTGTCGGCTGGGATCTGGCCCGCGAGCCCGGCAGTGCCCCCCGCATGGGCTAAATTTGGACCCTCGCACGCAGGAATCGGTTGGGGAGAACGCAAATGACGGAAGCGATCCTGCTGGTCGGCGGCCAAGGAACGCGCTTGCGTCCCGTGACCGTGAACACGCCCAAGCCGATGGTCCCCACGGCCGGCGTCCCGTTCCTCGCCCACCAGATAGCCAGGGCCACCGCCGCGGGCGTCACGCACATCGTGATGGCCACCTGCTACCTCGCCGAGGTCTTCGAGCCGTACTTCGGCGACGGCTCGGAGTTCGGCATCACCCTCGAGTACGTGGTCGAGGACGAGCCCCTGGGCACCGGCGGGGCCATCCGCAACGCCGCGCAGCGCCTGACGGGCGGCCCGGACTCCTCCGTCCTCGTCTTCAACGGCGACATCCTCACCGGCCTGGACATCGCCGGGCTCGTCTCCGCTCACGAGGCGGCCGACGCGGACGTCTCCCTGCACCTGGTGCAGGTCGAGGACCCGCGCGCCTTCGGCCTGGTCCCCACCGACTCCGACGGGCGGGTGCTGGCCTTCACGGAGAAGCCGCAGACCCCGGAAGAGATCATCACCGACCAGATCAACGCCGGCTGCTACGTCTTCCGCCGCAGCGTCATCGACTCCATCCCGGCCGGCCGGCCGGTCTCCGTCGAGCGCGAGACCTTCCCCGGTCTCCTCGCCTCCGGGGCCAACCTCCACGGAGTCACCGAGAACACGTACTGGATGGACCTCGGCAAGCCGGAGGCCATCGTCCAGGCCTCCGCCGACCTGGTCCGCGGCGTGGTCTCCTCCCCGGCCGTCCCCGGGCGCCGCGGCGAGTCCCTGGTGCTGCCCGGCGCCGAGGTCGCCGCCGACGCGAAGCTGTCGGGAGGAACCGTCGTGGGCGCCGGAGCCCGCATCGAGGCCGGGGCGGTCGTCGAGGGCTCCATCGTGCTGGCCGGGGCCTTCATCGGCCCGGACGCGCAGGTCAGCGCCAGCCTGATCGGCGCCGGGGCCTCGGTCGGCCCCCGCAGCGTGCTCGACAGCGCGGTCATCGGCGACGGGGCCGTCGTCGGCGCCGACAACGAGCTCCGCGCCGGCGTCCGCGTGTGGTGCGGCGCCGAGCTGCCCGCCGCCGCGATCCGCTTCTCCTCCGACTCCTGACACCGACGGCTCCTGACTCCCGACGTACGGGAGGGGGTGGCGGGAGACCCCGCCACCCCCTCCCGCCGTCACCCGGCCGGCCGGGCGCCGCTCACTGGCCGCGGACGGTGACCTTCTCGTCGTTCTGGATCTGCTTGACCAGCTGCTGCACCTTCGCCTTGTCCCAGACGAGGTTCCCGCCGCGCTGACCGGAGATCGGCATGTTCATCGAGACGCCGTCACCGCCGTTGACGCCCTTCATCGCGAAGAACATCTGGCCCATGTCCCACAGGCCCATGTCCTTGTCCACGATCAGCGTGTCCAGGCCCGCGCCCAGCATCGGGTAGAGCGAGAACGGGTTGAGGACCGTCCCCGGCGTCGCCGCCTGGCTCGCGAGCGCCGACAGGAACTTCTGCTGGTTCTTCGTCCGCTGGAGGTCCGACTCGGCGAAGGCGTACCGGGTCCGTACGAACGCCAGCGACTGCTCGCCGTTCAGCGTCTGCTTGCCGGCCTGGAAGTCGGCGCCCGACTTCTCGTCCTTGAAGGCCTTCTCGATGTCGAGCTCCACCCCGCCCAGCGCGTCCACGATGTTCGCGAAGCCGGCGAAGCCGATCTCCGCGTAGTGGTCGATGCGCAGGCCGGTGTTGTGCTCCACCGTCCGTACGAGCAGCTCCGGACCGTCCTCCGCGTACGCCGCGTTCAGCTTGACCCGCCGCCCCTCGCCCGCGAACTTCTTGCCCGACTGGGAGCCCACGAACGACGGGATCTCCACGTCCGAGTCGCGCGGCAGCGAGATCATCGTGTTCCCGCTGGAGCACTTGGCCAGGATCATCATCGAGTCGGTCCGCTTGCCCTCGGCCGAGCCCGTGTGGAGCTTCTTCTTCTCCTCGGCGGACATGCCCTCGCGGCTGTCGGAGCCCACGATCAGGTACGTCGTGCAGTCCCCCTCCTTCGGGCGCTCGATCACCTTGGCGAGGTCCACCTCCCGGCGCACCTTGGAGTCGGCCCAGAAGTAGGTGGCGACCGTCGTCACCAGCAGTGCGGAGACCAGCACGATCGAGCCGACCTTGATCCGCCTGCGCCAGTCCGGAGCCGGGCCGGGCGCCCGCCCGGGGCGGCCGGGCCCCGACGGCGGCTGCGTCGGCCCGCCGGGCCCCGCGGGGCCGGCCGGCGAGCCGTAGACCTGGCCGGTGTTGTAGCCGCTGTCGAAGCCGCCGTAGGTGTCGTGGCCCTGCGCGTGCTGCGGGGGCACTCCCGGTACGGGCGGCGCCGGAGTTCCGGGCCGCCGGCCGGGCGGCGGGACCGCCGGGCGCGGGGGCTGCTGCCGCTGGACGTGCCGCATCCGCTGCGCGCCCTCGGGCCGCGCCTGCGCGCTGCCGCGTCCGTACCCGTCGTCAGGGCGGTCGCGCTCGTCGCGGTCGCCGTTCCGCCCTGCTGGCCAGTCATTCATGCGCCCTAGGATGCACGCCCGGGCGTGTCGTCCGACAGCCCGGGTGGCGTTCCGTACCGGTGCTGTTGCAGAGCTGATGCCTCCGGTACCCAACTAAGGTATGCGTATGACAGACATACCGGTCGAGCTGCCGGGGAAGCCGACCGCGGCCTCCCGGACCACCCTCAGCCACATCATGACCGCGAACGACACCAACCTCCTCGGCACCGTGCACGGCGGTGTGATCATGAAGCTGGTGGACGACGCGGCCGGAGCCGTCGCCGGCCGCCACTCCGGCGGCCCCGCGGTCACCGCGTCCATGGACGAGATGGCCTTCCTGGCCCCCGTCCGCGTCGGCGACCTCGTCCACGTGAAGGCCCAGTGCAACTGGACCGGCCGCTCCTCGATGGAGATCGGCGTACGGGTCCTGGCGGAGCGGTGGAACGAGTCCACCCCCGCCACCCAGGTCGGCAGCGCCTACCTCGTCTTCGCGGCGGTCGACGCCGAGGGCAAGCCCCGCACGGTGCCGCCCGTGCTCCCGGAGACCGAGCGCGACGAGCGGCGCTACCAGGAGGCCCAGATCCGCCGCACCCACCGGCTCGCCCGCCGCCAGGCGATCATGGCGCTGCGCGAGGAGCGGGCGGCGCAGGGCTTCGACGACTGACGGCCGCCGGCCGGCCTCCGCCACCACGAGGCCGGCAGCGGCCACCGGCCGTCACGGCGCCGGCGCCCCCGCCACCCGCGGCCGCCCCGGCTACGTCCCGCAGACCACCTGGTCGCCGGTGACCGCCCCGGTCGCCCCGCCCTGGTACGGGTCCTCCGCGCGCACCGGAACCACCTTGCGGTAGTCCGCGCCCGCGATCACCACCACGGTCCGCCCCTGCCCCGGTACGGCCCGCAGCTCGCTGCCCGGCAGGGCCGTGGACACCGTACGGGCGGAGCGGTCCCAGCGCGGGTCGTACGTGATCACCGTGCGCTTGACCTCGCGGCTGGCGCCGTTGCCCGGGGCCCGGGTGGTGTCGAAGCCGGTGGCGCGCAGGGCCGCGTCCACCCGCCCGCCCAGACCGTCGATCCGCGTCCCGTTCTCCACCTGGACCCGGATCTGCTGCGGCGGCACGTCCACCGGCACGGACGCCGGCCGGCCCCGGCCCGGACCGGGCCGGGCGGGGGCCAGCGGCCGGTCCTCCCGTACCGCCGCGAACAGCTTGGCCGCCTTCGCCTCGTCCCACTTCACGGTGGAGCCGATGCCCTTGACCCGGTACGAGGGGCTGCCGATCGGCACCGAGGCGAACTCCGACGAGGACGGGGTGAAGTCCCGCATGGCCTGGCCGAGCGCGAGCATCTGCTCCGAACCGAAGCCGGTGTCGGCCCGGACCGACCCGAGCAGGGTGGAGCTGACCTGCTTGAACTTGACCGGGTTCAGCAGCACCCCGCCGCCGGTCGCCTGCTTGATCAGGGCGGCGATGAACCGCTGCTGGCGCTGCATCCGGCCCAGGTCGGACGCCCCGTCGATGTGGCGCGAGCGCACGTACTGCAGGGCCTGGCCGCCGGTGAGCCGGTGCGTGCCGGGCAGCAGGTCCAGGCCGGTGGAGGTGTCGCGCATGGTCTTGGCGGTGCAGATCTCCACGCCGCCCATCGCGTCGACCGTCCTCATGAAGCTGGTGAAGTCGACCTCCAGGTAGTGGTCGATCTTCACCCGGGTCATGTTCTCCACGGTCCGCACGGTCAGGTTCGGCCCGCCCTCCGCGTACGCCGCGTTCAGCTTCACGGGGTGCGGCTTGTGGGCCTTGCCCGTGACCAGGTCCTGGTGCGCGGGCACCTCGGCGTAGCTGTCGCGGGGCAGGCTGATCACGCTCGCCCGCTCCCGGTCGGCCGACAGGTGCACCAGCATGATCGTGTCGGTGCAGTGGCAGGGCGCGCCGCCGAGGCGGTACTCGCGCTTCTCCTCCGGGGTGATCTTCTCCCGGCCGTCGGTGCCGACCAGCAGGAAGTTCATGCCGTGCCCGGCCTGGGGGCGGTTCTTCATGTCCTTGAACGGGTCCACCCGCTCGATCCCGGTGTCCAGGCCGGTCATCACGGCGTGCCCGACGGCCCCCGAGCCCAGCACCACCACCGACAGGCCGGCCGCGAGCCGCACCCCCCACCGGGGCCGGTCACCGCGGTGCCGGGCCGGGCCGCCGCCGGGTCCGCGCCGCGCGCGCTGCGGCTCGGGCGGCCTGGCGGGACGGATGGGGCGGTGCGGCTGGGGCACGGTGGACACCTCCGCGTGGACAGCAGGGGGACGGTCGGTCGTTCCGTCTGATTCGGCTGAACAGTAGGCCCATACGATCAGCTTCTGTCCGTACCGCTCATTCGGCGCGCACCCGGTTCCCCCGTACGCGGTAACGTGACACCGATACCCGACCTTGAAGGACGACATGCCCGCCCAGCAGCCCGCAGTCTCGGTGATCATGCCGGTGCTCAACGAGGAGCACTACCTCCGCGATTCCGTCCGCCACATCCTGGAACAGGAGTACGCGGGCGAGATGGAGGTGGTGATCGCCCTCGGGCCGTCCACGGACCGCACCGACGAGATCGCCGCCGCACTCGTCGCCGAGGACCCGCGCGTCCACACCGTCCCGAACCCCACCGGCCGGACCCCGGCGGCCCTCAACGCCGCCATCAAGGCCTCGCGACACCCCATCGTGGTGCGCGTCGACGGTCACGGCATGCTCTCCCCGAACTACATCGCCACCGCCGTCCGCCTCCTCGACGAGACGGGCGCGCAGAACGTCGGCGGCATCATGCACGCCGAGGGCGAGAACGCCTGGGAGGAGGCCGTCGCCGCGGCGATGACCTCCCGGATCGGCGTCGGCAACGCGCCCTTCCACACCGGCGGCCGGGCCGGACCGGCCGAGACGGTCTACCTCGGCGTCTTCCGCCGCGAGGCGCTGGAGCAGCAGGGCGGATACAACGAGGAGTTCATCCGCGCCCAGGACTGGGAGCTGAACTTCCGCATCCGCGGGGCGGGCGGCCTGATCTGGTTCTCGCCGGAGCTGAAGGTCCAGTACCGGCCGCGGCGTTCCGTACGGGCCCTGGCCAAGCAGTACAAGGACTACGGGCGCTGGCGCCACGTGGTGGCCCGCTACCACTCGGGCTCCATCAACCCGCGCTACCTCGCCCCGCCGACGCTCGTGTGTGCCCTCGCGGCGAGCGTGGTCGTCGGCGCGGCCGTCACCCCGTGGGGCTTCGCGGTCCCGGCCGGCTACCTCGCGGGCATCGTCGTCGGCGCGGTCCCGGCGGGCCGGGGCCTCCCCCTGAAGGCCCGGGTACGGATCCCGGTGGCCCTCGCCACCATGCACCTGTGCTGGGGCTTCGGCTTCCTGACGAGCCCGCGCGCGCTGGCGAAGCGGCTGATCGCGACCCGCCGCCCGGTGGTCAGGCGCGACGCCTCGCAGGTCTGACCCGTACGCGGGCACGCACGGCGCGAGGGGCCCGGCGGCTGTGACCACACAGCCGCCGGGCCCCTTCGTACGTACGCCGCTACCAGGTGAAGCCGGGCTGGACCGGCATGCACGCCTGGTCGTTGTCGCCGTTGAGCGGGCGGGCGGAGTCCGGCGCCTTGGTCGGCGCGGGCGGCGGCGGGGTCGGCGCGTCGCCGGTCCGCCAGTCCTTGCCGACGAACAGGACGATGCCGGACACCTCGCCGGACTTCTGCACCGAGGACGCCGGCAGCCCGAGCGCGGTCGCCAGGGCGGCGGCGCTGCCCGCCTGGTCCGCGGCGGAGAAGCGGACCACCGTCACGTCCTCGGCGCCGGTCCGGTTGTCGGCGACGGCCTTGGTGTAGCCCTTGCCGCCCAGCAGGGCGGTGACGTCGCGCGCCCGGTTCCGGGCCGGGGCCTCGGCGCCGTCCTTGCCGCCGGAGGCGTTGCGGACGCTGACCGCGGTCTTCGCGGGCGGCTCGGCGGCGGCGGTCGGCTGGGCCGCGGGCGCCGTCGGCGCCGGGGTGCCGGTCGCGGCCGACGGGGAGGCGGCGGGGTCCGCGGGCGTCCCGGAGCCCTTGCCGTCGAGGGCGATGTCCTCGCGGACCATCCGGAACAGGTCCTCGGCCTCGCCCGACTTGGGCTCGACCCGCCCGTCCATGCCGGACCGGGTGCTGTAGACCCACGGCATGGTGGTCATGGTGATCCGGCCCGGCGGGACCTTCTTGAGCTCCATGCTGAGGTCGAACAGCTTGTCTATCTTGTTGAGGCCGGTGTCCACGACCATGGCCTCGATGGCCGCCTGCGCCAGGCTGTTGAGCTTCACCGGGTTGGTGAGCTTGGCGTTCTTGCGGAACTCGCGGGCCATCGAGTTCATGTACTGGTGCTGGGCGTGGGTGCGGCCGATGTCGGTGCCGTCCTCGAAGCCGTAGCGGGTGCGCAGCCACTGGAGGGCCTGCTGGCCCTGGATGACGCTCTCGCCCTTCGGCAGCTTCAGGCCGGAGCCCTTGCCGTCGCGGGTGAGGGAGTGCACGTTCTGCTCGACGCAGACCGGGACGCCGCCGATGGCGTCCGCCATCGAGACCACGCCCTTGAAGTCGATCATCATGAAGTGATCGATGGGGATCTTGGTCAGTTCCGTCCAGGCGGCCACCGTGCAGCCCGGTCCGCCGCGGCTGAGGGACTCGTTGGTCTGGACGAGCCCCTTGCTGGCCTCGTGCACCTTGCCGCCCGGCTCGGTGCACTTGGGCATCATCAGGATCGTGTCGCGCGGCATCGACACCACGGACATGTTGCTGCGGTCGGCGGAGAGGTGCAGCAGCATCTGTACGTCCGCGAGGGGCGGGCCGTCGAAGGTGTCGGTGGCGCCGCCGAGGGCCTGGTTCGCCGCGTCGTCACGCGCGTCGGAGCCGATGAGCAGGATGTTCAGCGGGGTCTGGCCGAAGGCGTTGGGCTTGGAGCCGCCCAGTTTGTTCTCGCCGAGGTTGAGGGCGTCGGTCTGGATGCTGCCGTTCAGGTGGCGGTAGTACAGGTAACCGGCCGCCCCCGTGCCGAGTATGAGCAGGGACAGCACGGAGGCCGTCCAGCGCAGCACGCGCCGTCGTCCCCGCCGGCCGCCCGCCGCCCGCCGGGCGGCCCGGGAGCCGTCCCGCGGCGGAGGCACCGCGCCGGAGGCGCCCGTACCGTCGCCGGAGCCGGCAGTGCCGGCAGAGTCACCGGAGTCGCCGGATATGCCGCCGGACGTGTCTCCGGCGGTCCCGGCGGTCCCGGCGGTCCGAGCGGTCGCCCCCTCCCTCCGCACGCTGCTGTGCCTCACGCGTCCCCCCATCAAGATCCCCTCGTGCTTCGTGTGGTGCCGGTCCTACCGGCCGTGATCGGTCATTTCACGCAGACCGCCTTGTCCGCCTCGGTGCGCTGGACGTTCTCGGGCAGCTGCTGGGGCGCCGGCGCCGTCAGCGGGGTGCCCGGCTCCTTGAAGTCCGGACCCAGCGTCAGCTTCATCGGGGTCTTCGCCGCGGCGTCCGCCGTGCCCACCTTCATGGAGGTCGCCTGGAGGCCCAGCAGGTCCGCGAGCGCCCGGGCCTGGTCGGCCTGGTTGGGCGCGTACTCCAGCTGGGTGGCGCCCACCTTCGCGGGTGCGTTGCCGCGGTTGCTGCTCCTGGACACGCCCTTGGTGTTCTGGAGCCAGTTCAGGGTGGTGGAGGCCGAGCCCTTGGGGCCGCCCCCGTTGTACACGTCCACCCGTACGTCGGCCGCGGCCGCGCGGCCGCCCTGGAGCAGGGCGTCCTGCTTGGCCTTCGCGTCGGCGTCGGCCGACTCCTTCGCGGCGGCCTCCTTCTTCTCGACCTCCGTGAGCGAGACGTCCCCCCGGACCATCTTCAGCAGCGGATCGGCCAGTTCCTGGTTGAGCACGACGGTCGCCTTGACCTTCTCGGCCGGGTTGTCGAGGACCGGCAGGGTCGTGAAGGTGACGTTCTTGAGGTCGATGTCCTTCAGTTCGCCCGCCAGGTCGGTGAGTTTGTCGATGGAGCCCAGACCCTGATCGACGGTCAGCGACTTGGTGGCGGCCTCCGCCAGCGAGAAGAACTTCTTCGGGCTGGTCAGCGTCTCCTTCGACTTCATCTCGCGCATCATCGAACTCAGGAACGCCTGCTGGGTCTTGATGCGGTCCAGGTCGCTCTCGTTGCCGAAGGCGTGCCGGGTCCGTACGAACGCCAGTGCCTCCTCGCCCGCCAGGCGGTGTTCGCCCGCGCCCAGTTTGAGCTTGGAGTCCCTGTCGTCGACGGCCTTCTCCAGGCAGACGGGCACCCCGCCGACGGCAGTGCTGAGGTTCTTCACCGCGTTGAAGTCGACCATCATGAAGTTGTCGACCTCGATGCCGGTGAGGGCCTTGACCGTACGCATCGTGCAGCCCGCGTCGCGCCCCTCCTGCCCGAGGCTGTTGTTGAACCGGGTGCCCTTGGTGGCCCCGATCTCCTTCGTCGACCCGTCCGGCTGCTTCGTCGGGCAGGCCGGGATGTCCGTGATCAGGTCGCGCGGAATGGACAGCGCGGTCGCGTTGCTGCGGTCCTTCGCGACGTGGAACAGGATCGTGGTGTCGGCGTGGCCGAGGCTGTTCGCGTCCCCGTAGCCCTCGTTACCGGCACCGCTGCGCTTGTCGGTGCCGATGACGAGGATGTTGATGGCCTCGTTCTTCCTGAAGCCGCCGGTGCCCGCGCCCGCGGTGTCCGTGATGGTGAGGTTGCCGTTCAGGTGCTGGTAGTAGAGGTACCCCGCCACCGAACCGCCGACCAGCAGGAAGGCCAGCGCCCCGCCGGTGATGACCAGCGACTTCTTGCGGCCGCCGCCACCGCCCGTGCGGGAGCGGCCGGTCCGCCGCCCGGGCGGGCCGCCGCCGCGCCGCGGCCCCGGAACGGCGGGGGAGGGGGCGGCCGGTGCGGGGGCCGGAGCGGTTCTCGATCTGCGCTGCGCCGAAACGGAGGGCCGCTGCCGCTGTTGCTGCTCAGCGGAGTCGGCCAGTCGCAGTTCGTAGTGGCCGGTGCGGGGGTTGATCACCCACTGGTCTGCGGGGTCGATCTCGTCGGCCCGCCCACGGCTTTGCGCATCCACGGTTGCTCGAATCCTCCGTCGGTGCATCGCGACGCGCCTCCCCCAGGCGCACGGTCAACGATCCGGCTGGTGCGTGGCCTCTTGGTCGGCCGGGCACCGGATCGCTCACCCTATCCGTCAGGTTCGGCTGCAAACCATGCTGGTGACAAATTCCACTTCCCTGATAACGGGGCGAAACGCCCATCACGCTCGGTTCGGTCACCGGCCTTTGGGATTGCTTTACCGGCAGTCGGCCGGGCCCGCCGTCGTTCCGGTGAAAGTGGGGACGGGGGCAGGGGCGGTTCCGGTTCCCGCGGAGGTCTCGGCGGGCTCCGTGGCGGCTGCGGAGGGCCGCTCGGACGCCGTCCCGGAACCGGGCTCCGACGTGTCCTGCGGCGTCGGCGGGGTCACCGTCACGGGCCGGTCCATCCGCAACTGCTCGAACAGCCGGGCGGCGTCCGGTTCCACCAGTTCGTCCCGGTTGGGATTGGGCGGGTACGGCCTCCGGGGCACCGTGAGGAACTTGACCTGGTCGGTCGGTATGTCCCGTACGCCCCGGACGAGTTCGTACAGCCCGCGCAGCGAGGCCAGCCCCGGGTCGGTGGTCACCGAGGAGGTCGCCGCGTCCAGCAGCGGGACCAGGCGGGCCGGATTGAGCAGCACACCGTTGCTCTGCACCTTCTTGACCAGCGAGCCGAGGAACTGCTGCTGGCGCTGCATCCGTTCGGTGTCGCTGCCGTTGCCCAGGCTGTGCCGGGCGCGCACGTAGCCCAGCGCCTGTTCGCCCCGCAGGGTGTGCAGCCCGGCGGGCAGCTTCGCCTTGGCCGCCGCGTCGTCCACCGGCTGCTCGAGGCAGACCTCCACCCCGCCCACGGCGTCGACCATCTTCTTGAAGCCGCCGAAGTCGACGACCATGTGGTGGTCGACGCGGATGCCGGTCAGCTTCTCGACCGTACGGATCGTGCAGGCGGCCCCGCCCCACTCGAACGACCAGTTGAACTGCGCGTACCGGGCTGCGGTGCGGGTCCCGTCCGGCTTCAGGCAGGACGGGATGTCGCTCATCAGGTCCCGGGGTATCGAGACCGCGGTCGCGCTCTTCCGGTCCGCGGGCAGGTGCAGCAGGATCACCGTGTCCGAGCGCTGCGTGCCCTTGTCGGTCCCGTAGGTGGCGTTCTCCTTGCCGGAGCGGGAGTCCGATCCGATCAGCAGGATGTTCTGGGACCCGGTGGCGAGGTTCGCCGGACGCTCCTTCTCGTAGCGCCTCAGCTCGGCCTCCGCCGAGGTGTCCGAGGTGATGTTGCCGTCGAGCCTGCTGTAGAGCCACCAGCCGGCGGCGGCGCCCCCCAGGACCAGTACGCAGGCCCCGACGCAGCTCCAGCGCAGCAGTCGGCGCCTGCGGACGGGCGGAGGCGGGGGAGTGCCTCCGCCCGCTCCGGCGCCGCCCGGTATGCCTGCGCTGTCCGTCACCCGCGTCAGTCCCCTCGCCGCTCCGGCAACAAGCCGTACGAGTGAGTGCGGCCATTGCCGATCCTGCCCCCGGCGCGCCGGGGCGGCCCGGGGGCGGGGGTCTGTCAAGGGCCGGGCGGGTGACAAATAGTCCGTTCTCCGCGTTTGGAGCGGGAGCGGAACCTCGCGGGGAGCGGGAAACGCGGCCGGTCAGGCGCGGTGCGTGACGCGCTCGCTCTCGACCCGCTGGGCCAGCCCGTCCGCCGGCAGGGCGTCCAGGTTCCGGCACAGCACCACGGAGCCGCCGCAGGCCAGGGCCGCGTACAGCCCGGCCGAGAGGCCCTCCCAGGTGTCGTAGCCGAGGCCGGTCAGCACCCGCGAACCCGGGCCGAGCCCGAGCTTGACCGCGTCCTCGCGGGCGCGGTCGATGAGCTGCGCGTACGAGAGCTCCTCGCCGCCGACGGCCAGCCCGGGCCCCCGCGGGTCCACCGGGGCGAACGGCGCGAAGCGGTCGCCCTGCCCCGGCACCTCCACCGCGTAGTCCGCGAACCCGTCCGGCGGCTGCGGGAACCGCCCGCCCAGCGGCCGCAGGGCCAGTGCCACGCGCTCCCCGGAGCAGGCGCGGGCCTCCTCCAGCGTGTCCGGCCCGCTGACCACGAGGTCGGCGCCGGCGGGATCGCCGCCCACCTCCGCCACGACCCCGACCGAGGCGCAGGCGAGCAGCCACACGGCGCTCTGCCAGTGCGCGGGGAGCAGCAGCGCCAGCCGGTCGCCGGGCTCGGCGCCCAGGTCGCCCTGGAGCAGGTTGGCGGTCTTGGCCACCCAATTGGCGAAAGTGGCGACGGACAATTCGACGCGCTCGCCGGTGGCGTCGTCGTAGAAGGTGACGAGCGGACGGCCCGGATCGGCGGCGAGCGCGGATCGCAGCAGGTCGGCAGGGGTGCGGTCAGTGGCGTTCACCCGGCACAGGGTACGCGGGCCCGTCCCCCGTACGAGGGGCCTCGGCTCCTCCGTACGGGGGAGGGGTACGCGGCGGTAATCGGACGGATCGTCAGTTCTCGGTTGGCGCCGGGCCGTGCGGGTGTTCAGCATCCTTTTCATGCGTGGATTCCTTGCTTCCTCGATCGGCGTCGCGACGGCCGCCGTACTGGCCCTGCCCCTCGCGCTCCCTACTCCGGCCCTGGCCGCCCAGTCCCCGGACGCGGTCTCCCCCGTGACCCCCGCCGGGTCCACCCGGTCGCTTCCGCTCGTCCCCGTGGGACCCGCCGCGGACCGCAGCCCCGGCGTCCCCGGCATGAGCGCCTCGCCCCGCCTCCCCGAGACGCAGGGCCTCGCGGCCCGCGAGGTCACGACGTTCTCGATGGTCGGCGTCGTCTGGGACGACGCCACCACCCAGCTCCACGGCCGGGTCCAGGTCCGTACCCGCTCCAAGGCGACCGCCACCTGGTCCGGCTGGCAGGACGTGGAGACCCACAACGACGAGCACGCCGCCGACCCCGACGCGGCGGAACGCGGCTCCGGCCGGGTCCGCGGCGCCACCGCCCCGCTGTGGGTCGGCGCGTCCGACGGGGTGGAGGTCCGGGTCCAGGCCGAACCGGGCACCCCGGCCACCCGCGCACCGGCCCGGCTCCCGTCGGGCCTGCGGATCGAACTCGTCGACCCGGGCGAGGAGACGCCCGGCCGGGGGACGGACGGCAAGAACTCCGGCCCCGGGGGCGACGAAAAGGGCGACGTGGCCCTGCCCGGCATGACGATGGAGATGGCCGAGTCCTCCGCGGCCAACCTGCCGCACGCGGCGCTCGGCGCCACCGAGATCTCCGCGCTCGACAAGGCCGACTCCACCGCCGACGCCGTCTTCGCCAGCGACGGCAAACTGACCGCCGCGGCCGCCCCGTACATCGGCCCGCGCCCGCGGATCGTCACCCGTGCGGGCTGGGGCGCGGACGAGAAGCTGCGCGAGCCCGGCTTCGGTTACACGAACACGGTCAAGGCCGCCTTCGTCCACCACAGCGCCTCGGGCAACAACTACGCCTGCAAGGACGCGCCCGCGGTGCTGCGCAGCCTGTACCGCTACCACGTGGTCAGCAGCGGCTGGCGGGACATCGGCTACAACTTCGCCGTCGACAAGTGCGGCACGGTCTACGAGGGCCGCGCGGGCGGCGTCTCCAAGGCGGTCCTCGGCGCGCACACCATGGGGTTCAACACGGACAGCATGGGCGTCGCGGTCATCGGCTCCTACACCAGTACGGCCCCTCCGGCGGCGGTCGTCGACTCGGTGGCCCGCCTCACGGCGTGGAAGCTGGGCCTCTTCGGCGCGGACCCCCGGGCGAAGACGACCCTGAAGTCGGGCGGCGGCAACCTGTACGCCAAGGGCAGCAACGTGAAGATGAACGTGATCTCGGGCCACCGGGACGGCTTCGCGACGGAATGCCCCGGCAAGCTCCTGTACGGCAGGCTCCCCACCACCCGCACCGCCTCGGCCCAGCTCCAGGGCCGCCCGTAGGCCGTCGAAAGACCGCGGGGGTACGGGACGGAGCCCCGGGCCCGGAGGGGGTCCGGGGCACCGCCCCCGGGGAACGGAGCAAGGGCGGGGCGGGGACCAGCCCCGCACGGCTACGCTCGAAGACATGGCCGGCCGCTTCGACCCCCTCACCCGCACCGCCGTACGCGGCGGCCGCACCACCGTGCCCGCGGCGCAGCCCGCGCCCCCCGGGGCCGCGCAGGCACCGGTAAGCGCCGCGCCCCCCGGGGCGGCGCAGGCCGCACCGGGCCCGGTCGCCGGGGCCGGAGCCGGGCAGCGGCGCCGCTGGACCCCCGACGGACCCCTGGACCTCGGGATCACCCTCGGCCCCCTGCGGCGCGGCCCCGGCGACCCCACCTTCCGCGCCGCCCCCGACGGCTCCGTCTGGCGCGCCAGCCGTACCCCGCAGGGCCCGGCCACCCTCCGGGTCTCCCGTACGGGCACGGGCGGCGGTACGGAGATCGGCGCCGAGGCCTGGGGACCGGGCGCCGACTGGATCCTCGACCGACTGCCGGGCCTGCTCGGCGCCGGCGACGACCCCGCCGCCTTCTTCCCCCGCCACCGGCTCGTGCACGCCAGCCACCGCCGCCGTCCGGGCCTGCGCCTGACGCGCACCGGCCTGGTCCTGGAGTCCCTGATCCCCACCGTCCTGGAGCAGAAGGTCACCGCCGACGAGGCCTACCGGGCGTGGCGCCGGCTCGTGCGCCAGTACGGCGAACCCGCCCCGGGCCCTCGGGACCTCGGCCTCCACGTCATGCCCACCGCCCGGGCCTGGGCCCTGATCCCGTCCTGGGACTGGCACCGGGCAGGAGTCGACGACAAGCGCGCCGCCACCATCGTCCGGGCCGCCCGCGTGGCGAACCGGATGGAGGAGGCCGCCGCGATGGAGCCCGGGCCGGCCGCCGCCCGGCTGGAGGCGGTCCCCGGCATCGGCCCCTGGACCTCCGCCGAGACGCTCCAGCGCAGCAACGGCGACCCGGACGCCGTCACCACCGGCGACCTCCACCTGCCCGGCATCATCGGCTACGCCCTCGCGGGGGACCGCGACGCCGACGACGCCGCCATGCTGGAGCTCCTCGCCCCGTACGCGGGACAGCGCCACCGGGCCGCCCGGCTCGTTCTCCTCGCGGGCCGCACCCCGCCCCGCCGCACGCCGCGCATGCCGAAGAGCGACATCGGCAAGCTCTGACGCCCGGACCGCCCGGACCGCCCGGACCGCCCGGACCGCCCGGACCGCCCGGACCGCCCGGACCCGCCCGGACCCGCCCGGCTCAGCCCTGCGGGCGGCCCGGCGGACGGTTCAGCGGACCTCGATGAAGTCCGCCGCCACCCGTACCGGCCGCTCCGGCGCGGCCGCGGCCGGGTGGCCCACCGCCACGGCGCCCATCGGGTCCCAGTCGTCCGGCAGCCCCAGCACGCCGCGCACCACGTCCCGGCAGAACATCGTCGAGGACACCCACGCCGAGCCCAGCCGCTCCCCTGCCAGCGCGACGAGGAGGTTCTGCACGCCCGCGCCCATCGCGACCACGAACATCTCCCGCTCGGCCGCGTCACGCCGCGCGTGCCCGTAGTCGTGAGCGCCGTCCGTCACCAGACAGGGCACCACCAGGTACGGGGCGGCCCGCAGTACGTCCCCGCGCCTGAGCCGCCGCGCGATGGACTCCTCGGACTTCCCGTCCGCCCGCAGGTCGGCGGTCCACGCGTCCCGCATCGCGTCCAGCAGTTCCAGCCGGGCCGCGGCCGACTCCAGCAGGACGAACCGCCACGGCGTCGTGTGGTGCGGAGCCGGAGCCGTCACGGCCGCCGCCACCGCCCGCCGCACCGCTCCGGGGTCCACCGGCTCGGCGGTGAAGGCCCGTACCGTACGGCGCTGCGTCACGGCCTTCCGTACGGCCTCCGAGGTGCCGAGGCGGAACATGTCGTCGGCCGGCGAGCGGACCAGGTCCCGCGCCGAGGAGCCCTCGCCCAGGAGGTGGGCCAGCCCGCGGACGACGGCCACCGGCAGCCCGGCCGCCTTGCCCTTGACCAGGTCCCCGGCGGCGGCCAGTTCGTCCGCCGTGGCCACGACCGTCGCGCTCAGCGGATTGCCGTGGGCGTCCGTGCCGCCCCGCAGGTCGTCCAGGACCCGCACCCCGGCCGAGCCGATGGCGACATCGGTGAGCCCGGTGCGCCACGGCCGCCCGAAGGTGTCCGTGACGACGACGCCCACGTCCGCGCCGAGGATGTCGCGCAGCCCCTGCCGGATCGCGGCGGCCGAGGCGTCGGGGTCGGCGGGCAGCAGCAGCACGGTGCCGGGGGCGGTGTTGGAGGCGTCCACGCCGGCCGCGGCCATGACGAGGCCCTGCCGGTTCTCGACGATCCGCAGCGGGCCCCGGCGCGCGACCACCCGTACCGTCTCGGCGTCGATCGCCTCCTCGCGCGAGGAGGCCTCGACGATGCGGCCCTCCGCCTTGGAGACGATCTTCGAGGTGACCAGCAGGACGTCGCCGTCGCGCAGGTCGGGCGCGGCCACCGCGATCAGCTTCGCCAGGTCGTCACCGGGCCTGACCTCGGGAATCCCGTCGACCGCCCGGACCTCGTACGAGCGGCCGTCCCCGCACGGAGCGAGCGCCGCCGTCACCGCGCGGCCTCGGCCAGCTCCAGCGCGGCCCGGGCCATCTCGGCGGTGGCCTCCAGGTCGGTCATCATCAGCGGCACCGCGCGGCAGGTGATCCCGGCGGCCTCGACCTCGGCGACGGATTCCGCGTCGGCGGTGTCCACCAGCCAGGCGTCGAGCAGCCCGGTCCCGTAGTGCAGGGCGACGGCGGCGGCCGTGGACTCGACGCCCACCGCGGCCAGCACCTTGTCGGCCATGCCGCGCACGGGCGCGCCCCCGACGATGGGGGAGAGGCCCACGACCGGCGCGGGGGCGGCGGCCACCGCTTCCCGGATCCCGGGCACGGACAGGATCGTCCCGACGGACACCACCGGGTTGGACGGCGGGAAGACGATCACGTCGGCGGCCGCGATGGCCTCCAGCACGCCGGGCGCGGGCTTGGCCTGCTCGGCGCCCACGGGGACGACCGCCTCCGCGTCGACCGAGGCGCGCAGCCGGACCCAGTACTCCTGGAAGTGGATGACCCGGCGCTCGCCGGTGCCGGCCTCGGTGATGGCGACGTGGGTCTCGACGCGGTCGTCGGACATGGGCAGCAGCCGGACGCCGGGCTGCCAGCGGTCGCAGAGGGCCTCGGTGACCGCGCTCAGCGGGAAGCCCGCGCCGAGCATCTGCGTACGGACGATGTGGGTGGCGAAGTCGCGGTCGCCGAGCCCGAACCAGGTGGGTCCGACCCCGTAGGCGGCGAGCTCCTCCTTGACGGTGAAGGACTCCTCCGCGCGGCCCCAGCCCTGGTCCTCGTTGATGCCACCGCCGAGGGTGTACATCACCGTGTCCAGATCGGGGCACACCTTGAGCCCGAACAGGTGAATGTCGTCACCGGTGTTGCCGATGACCGTGATGTCCGCGTCGGGGACCGCGGACTTGAGTCCGCGCAGGAAACGGGCGCCGCCTATACCGCCGGCCAGAACAACAATGCGCATGCACCGAAGTCTGTCAGGCCCGCCGCGTCAGACGGGAAGGGCCTCCGGCCTGGCCGGGGAGCAGCTGTGTATCGGCATCTCGGTCAGGCCGGGGAAGTACACGTGCAGGCTGACGGCGCCGTCGAGGGTGTCGTTGACGACCTCGTGGGCGTAGCCGGGGGCGAAGACCCGCTGGGAGCCGGCGCCGAGGGAGAGCCGTCCGCGGGCGCTGTGCTCGGTGAGCTCGCCGTCGAGGACGGTCATCACGCCGGAGGAGCTGCCGTGGCCGTGGGAGCCGCTGCCCTGGCCGGGGACCCAGCTGAGCAGCCAGACCTCGTAACCGGGGCCGGTGCGCAGCCGGTGGTACCAGCGGGTGGTGGCGTCGTACCGGACCAGGTGCTCCCAGGAGGCGCGGTCCCCGGCGATGGAACGGGCGAGGCCCACGAACTCGGCGACGGTGGCCGGGTGCTCGCGGGCGGGCTGGAGGAGGTGCTGGACGGCGAGGATGTCGCCGGCGATCTGGAGGTCGCTCTCGCCGCCCGTGACGGGCGCCGGGGAGGCGGGGGCAGGGGAGGCCGGGAAGGTGACGGCCGACGCCGGGGCGACGGAGGCAGCGGCAGTGGCAGCGGGGGCCGCGGCGGGGGCGATCACGGTGGGGGTGGCGCTGTTCATCGTGGGGATACCTCGACGGATGTCAGTCGTGCTGGCGGTTGCTGTGGGGGCGGGCCGGAGCTCAGCGGAGCCGGAGCTCCGAGGGCATCAACAGCTGCAACAGCAACAGCGAACCTGGGCAGCGCACAGGAACCCACGAATGGGGGTCCGGGTGGCGACTGCAGGCGCTGACATGCGAACAAGGAGACCCGGTCGAAGGCCGGACTGTCAACTCAATGACCGTTTCGAGGCAAAAGTTTCACCTCATCCGGTTAACGGGCCCGGAGAAAGGTTTGTGCAGTCCGGGCCAGGGGATGTGGCGCTGTGTCGCGACTCAAACCAGTACCCGCCATCTCGTGACCTGAATGTGATCTGCGCCGCTTCCGTGACCAGATCGCAACCACGCCTGCGAGTGGCACGTCGATTCCGGGTAATGGGCGTCTAGTGGTGCGCGAGGCATGTGTCACGATTTTTGGCGATTTGAACACTTACTGCGTACGCTTGGTTCCGCAGAGTGAATAAGAGGCCCAATAGCAGATCCCAGCTTGACTGCTCCGGAGCCACGCACTTGTAATTTCACTCGTGTCGTTACGTAGCGATCAGTGACGGCATCACCACGGGGACGCACAGACAGAGCGAGGGGCGCACATGACCGAGCTGTTTCAGGAACTGCTGGTCGAGGAGGCGGACGAGGAGCTCGGATGGCAGGAGCGCGCTCTGTGCGCCCAGACCGACCCCGAGTCCTTCTTTCCCGAGAAGGGCGGCTCCACCCGCGAGGCCAAGAAGGTCTGCCTCGCCTGCGAGGTCCGGTCCGAATGCCTTGAGTACGCCCTCGCCAACGACGAGCGATTCGGCATCTGGGGCGGTCTCTCCGAGCGGGAGCGCCGCCGGCTGAAAAAGGCAGCGGTCTGAGGAGGGCCCGGCGCCCCCGAGCGGGCACCTACGGCACATCGCACGACATATCCCACGGCATATCCGACGGCACACCGCCCGGCACGTCCCGCGGCACGGCCGACGGCGCACCGCACCGATCGAGCAGAGCAAACGGTCCGCCTCCCGCACCTTCCCCGCAGGAGGCGGACTGCCTTGTTCCCAGCCGTTAGTGTGGGGCGCTGTCCAGCAGCCTCCGAGGGTCCACCACCCCCGGACCCCCGGCCGGAGGGCCCGTACCGCGATGTCCCTGCACAGCCAGTCGACGGCCTCCCACCAGGCCTCCGCCACCCCAGAGTTCCCCCGGCACGTCGTCACCGCGGTCCTCGTCGCCCATGACGGCGCCCGCTGGCTGCCCCGGACGCTCTCCGGCCTCCTCGGCCAGGAACGCCCCGCCCAGAACCACGTCGCCGCCGACACCGGCAGCGCCGACGAGTCCGCCCGGCTGCTCACCGAGGCCTTCGGCGACGACCGCGTCCTGCACCTCGCCCGGCGCACCGGATTCGGCACCGCCGTCGACGAAGCCGCCCGGACCGCGGGCACGCTGACCCCCGAGGACCTCCCGTACCTCAAGCGCCCCAGCGGCTGGGACCCCGTCAGCCGCACCTGGCGCGACGACGCGTACGACCTCCCCGAACTGCCCCACGGCGAACCGGTCCAGTGGCTCTGGCTGCTCCACGACGACAGCGCCCCCGAACCGGACGCCCTCACCGAACTGCTCCGCGTCGCCGACGAGAACCCCGAAGCCGCCGTCATCGGCCCCAAGCTGCGCGGCTGGTACGACAGGAAGCAGCTCCTCGAAGCCGGCGTCACCATCGCCCGCAGCGGCCGCCGCTGGACCGGCCTGGACCGCCGCGAACAGGACCAGGGCCAGCACGACCAGATCCGCCCCGTCCTGTCCGTCTCCACCGCCGGCATGCTCGTGCGCCGCGACGTCTACGACGCCCTCGGCGGCTTCGACCGCCGACTGCCGCTCATGCGCGACGACATCGACCTGTGCTGGCGCGCCCACAGCGCCGGCCACACCGTCCTCGTCGCCCCCGACGCCGTCCTGCGGCACGCCGAGGCCTCCGCCCGCGAACGCCGCACCGTCGACTGCGCCGGCCGCACCACCGCCGGCCCGCACCGCGTCGACAAGGCCGGCGCCGTCTACGCGATGCTCGCCAACAGCTCCGGCCGCGCCCTCCCGTACGTACTGCTGCGCGTCCTCGTCGGGACCGTCCTGCGCACCCTCGCCTACCTCGTCGGCAAGGCGCCCGGCCAGGCCGTCGACGAGGTCACCGGCCTGCTCGCCACCCTGCTCCGCCCCGGCCGCGTCCTCGCCGCCCGCAAGGCCCGCCGCCGCCCCGCCGTCCCCGCCGCGGAGCTGCGCCCGCTCTTCCCGCCGCCCGGCGCCTCCCTGCGCGCCAACGCCGAGGCCCTCGCCGGGTACTTCGGCGAAGGACGCGCCACCGACACCGCCCCCGCCGGCCGGCACGGCGGCGCCAGCATCCTGACCGCGCCCGGCGAGGACGGCGACTACCAGGAGACCGAACGGTTCGCGCGCCTCAAGCGGATCGCCCGCAACCCCGCGCCCGTCCTGTTCGGCCTCCTCCTGCTCGTCTCCCTCGCCGCCTGCCGCTCCCTGATCGGGGGCGGCTCCCTCATGGGCGGCGCCCTGCTGCCCGCCCCCGACAGCGGCCTCGACCTCTGGCGCGCCTACACCGACGGCTGGCACAACGTCTCCACCGGCTCCACCGCCGACGCGCCCCCCTACCTCGCTGTCCTCGGAGCCGTCTCCACCCTGCTGTTCGGCTCCACCCAGGCGGCCCTGACCCTCCTGCTCGTCGGCTCCGTGCCGCTCGCCGGACTCGCCGCGTACTTCGCCTCCCGGCCGCTCGTCGAGTCCCGCCTGCTGCGCGCCTGGGCCGCCGTCGCCTACGCCTTCCTGCCCGCCGTGACCGGAGCCCTCGCCACCGGCCGGCTCGGCACCGCCGTCCTCGCCGTGCTGCTGCCCCTCATCGCCCGCTCCGCCGTCGCCGCCTACGGCCTCGGGGGCGCCGACGCCGACGCGGCCGGCCGGCGGCCCGTATGGACCCACACCCTCCTGCTCACCCTCGCCACCGCCTTCACCCCCGTCGTCTGGCCGCTCGCCGCCGTACTCGGCGCCGCCGCGCTCGCCGCCCGCCGCGACCGCTGGAAGACGTACGGCCCCCGGCTCCTCGCCACCCTCGCCGTCCCGGTCCTCGTGCTGGCCCCCTGGTCCCTCGGCCTCCTGACGCACGCCGGCCGCCTGCTCCGCGAGGCCGGACTGCCGTACGGAGCCGGCTCCGCCTCACCCCTCGGCCTGCTCGGCATCAACCCCGGCGGCTCCGGCACCGGCGCCTCCCTGCTCCTTGCCGGCGTCGTCCTCGCAGCCCTGGCCGCCCTGCTGCGCGCCGACCGGCGGTCCGCCGTCGCCGCCGCCTGGGCCGCCGCCCTCACCGGGCTGCTGTTCGCCGTCCTCCTCGCCCGCACCGCCTGGGCCGGCCCCGCCACCCTCGTCTACGGGCTCGCCCTCCTCGCGGCCGCCGTGCTCGGCGCGGACGGCGCCAAGCACCGCGTCGCCGCCCGCAGCTTCGGCTGGCGCCAGCCGCTGGCCGTACTGGTCGCGCTCGCCGCCGCCGCCGGACCGCTGCTCGGCGCGGCCGGCTGGGTGCTCGACGGAGCCGCCGGCCCGCTCCAGCGCCGGGACCCCGTACAGGTACCGGCCTTCGTCGCCGACGCCGGCGGGGACGACAACCAGACCCGCACCCTCATCCTCGACCTGGACGGCCCCGCCGGCGTCTCCTACAGCCTGGTCCGCGGCTCCGGCGGCCGCCTCGGCGACGCCGAGACCACCGCCGCGACCGGCGGAGACGCCCGCCTCGACAAGGTCGTCTCCAACCTCGTCGCGGGCTCCGGCGCCGACCAGTCCAGCCAGCTCAGCGCCTTCGCCATCCGGTTCGTCATGTTCCGGCCGGGCGGCCCCGAGGAGATCCGCCGCGTCCTCGACGCCACCCCCGGCCTGAGCCGCCGCCACCAGCAGGACGGCACCGCCCTCTGGGGCGTCGAGCCCTGGCTGCCCCGCACCGTCATCCTCTCCGGCAAGCCCGGCGAGGCACCCGTCCCGGTCGCCTCCGGCCCGGTCGAGGCCCACGGCGAGATCCCGGCCGGCGAGGCGGGCCGGACCCTGCGCATCGCCGACCGCGCCGACTCCGGCTGGCGGGCCACCCTCGACGGCAAGCCCCTGAAGCCCAAGACCCTGGACGGCTGGGCGCAGGGCTTCGAACTGCCCGCCGCCGCCGGCCGCCTCGACCTCGTCCACGAGACGTCCCTGGTCCGCACCGCCTGGCACTGGACGCAGGGCCTCCTCGCGCTGGTCCTGCTGGTGATGGCGCTGCCCGGCCGCCGGGCCCGGCTCGACGACGACCTGCCGGAAGAGGAGGTCGAGCTGCCGTCCCAGCCCGGTCCGGGCGGGGCCGGCGAGGGCCGCCGCGCCCGCCGCCTGCGCGCCGAGGCGGAGGCCGGGGCGGCGCCGGCCCGCGCGGAGGACGCCGGGGCTGCCGACCCGTACGCGCAGATCCCCGCGCAGCCGGCGTACGGGGAGGAGACGTACGCCTACCAGGGCTACGGCGAGGACCAGAGCGGCTACGCGTACGACCCCCGGCCCCAGCAGCCCCAGCAGCCCCAGCAGCCCTACACCCCGGCGCCGGGCTACGAGCAGTACCCCGGGCAGGGCCCGTACGAGGAGCAGGACCCGTACGACCAGCAGAACCAGCAGAACCAGCAGAACCAGCAGGGCCACCAGGGCTACGAGGCCGCCCCCTACCCGCAGCACCCGCCGGCCCAGGACCCGGTCCGGCCGGACCACCCCTACCCGTACGAGCCGTACGACACCTACGGACAGCACGACCCGCGTCCGGACGGGAGCCCCCAGCAGTGAAGCAGCGCGCACCCCTGACGCTGGCGGCCGCCGCCGCGGCGCTGGCCGCCCTCACCGGGCTCGCCGCCCTGACCGCGCCCGAGGCGGAGAGCGCCGGCAGCACGGCGGCCGCGTCCCGGATGCCCGTGGAGCGGTCCCTGCTGGTCTGCCCGGCGCCCAGCTCCTCGGACATCGCGGACACGACGTACACGGCGTTCACCCCGGCCGCGACCGGGGAGAAGGCCGGCACGCCCGGCCAGGGCTCGGCCCGGCTGCTCGGCGCGACCAAGGACGCCAAGCCGGTACTGGAGCCCAAAGAGCCCGGCAAGCCCTTCGGGGCCACCGCCGCGGGCGCCGACGCCCCCGCCCTGACGGGCACCGCCGACGGGTCCCTGGCCCCCGGCTGGACCGCGCAGCAGACCACAAAGGTCTCGGTCGGCCGCGCCCGCGGCGTGCTCGGCGCCGGCTGCACCGCGCCCGGCACCGACTTCTGGTTCCCCGCCGTGAGCACCGCCAAGGGCCGCGAGGACTACGTCCACCTCACCAACCCGGACGACGCCGCGGCCGTCGTCGACATCAAGCTCTTCGGCCCCGACGGGCCGCTCAAGTCCGAGGCGGGAACCGGCGAGAACATCCGGATCGACCCCCGGTCCAGCAAGGCCGTCCTGCTGTCCTCCCTGGAGCCCGCGACCCAGCTCGCGGACGCCACCGCACACGTGACCACCCGGGCCGGCCGGGTCGGCGCCTCCGTGCAGGTCGCCGAGGAGGGGGTGGGCGCCGACTGGCTGCCCGCCGCCACCGACCCGGCCGGATCCCTCGTCCTGCCCGGCATCCCGGCGGACGCCACCTCCGTACGGCTGGTCGCGTTCGTGCCCGGCGACCAGGACGCGGACCTCAAACTCCGGCTGGCCGGCCAGGGCGGCTCCATCAGCCCGGCGGGCAACGAACAGCTGCACGTCAAGGCGGGCATGACGGCGAGCGTGGACCTCGCGGACCTCACCCGGGGCGAGGCGGGCTCCCTGCTGCTGACCCCGGCGGACGTGAAGAAGACCTCGCCGGTGGTCGCCGCGGTACGGGTGGTCCGCGGCAGTGGCGCCAAGCAGGAGCTGGGCTTCGTCCCGGCGACGGGGCCGGTGGGCCCGCGGGCGACCGTCGCCGACAACCGGCCCGAGGAGAACACGACCGTGCTCGCGCTGACCGCGCCGGGCACCGAGGACGCCAAGGTCAGGGTGACGGCCTCGCCGGGCACCGGGGGCGGGGAGGCCGCCTCCAAGGAGGTCGTCGTCAAGGCGGGCACCACCCAGAACGTGACGGTGGCCCCGGCGGGCGGGAAGGGCTCGTACGCCCTGACGGTGGAGACCCTTTCGGGCGATCCGGTCCACGCGGCCCGCACCCTGTCGCTCCCGCACGAGGGCATCGCGATGTTCACGGTGCAGACGCTGTCGGACGACCGCTCCACGGTCTCGGTCCCCAGGGCCGCCCAGGACCTGTCGGTCCTCACCCGCTGACGGCGGCCGGTACGGCCGGGACACCGCTCCCGGCCGTACCGCCGGCCGGGCCGTCAGTTCCGGCCGCCGGCCCGGCCGTCAGTCCTGGCCGTACCGCGGGTCCACGGTCTCCGGCGAGAGCCCCAGCAGCTCCGCCACCTGCTCCACCACGATCTCGTGCACCAGCAGCGCCTTCTCGTCGCGCGTCTTCGTACGGATCTCCACCGGCCGCCGGAACACCACGATCCGGGCCGGCCGCCCCTCGCGGGGCTCCTGCACCGCGCCCAGCGGCACCGCCTCGTCGTTCCAGCCGGTGTCCGCGCCACCCGGCGGACCGGGCACGTCCCCGACGAGGAACTCCACCTCGGCCAGCTGCGGGAAGCGCCGCTCCAGCCGCTCGACGGAGTCCCGCACGAGGTCCCCGAACACCTCCGACCGGCTCGCCGACAGCGGCACCTGAGGGGGCGCCACGGGCCCGCGCATCCCGCGCCCGTGGCGGTCACGCCGACGCTGGCGCGGCTCGGCGGGAAGATCGACCGGGTGGGGGGGAAGCGGGCTGTCCGTCACCCCCGCAGGGTAGCCGCCGACCACGACACGGGGGGTGAGCGCCGGGAGAGTCGTCGCGGCCCGGTCAAGAGTGCGGTACGGTCCAACGTCGTGAGCCTTGTACGTCGCTGTTCGCGCACCGCGTGCGGCCGCCCTGCCGTCGCGACACTGACGTACGTCTACGCCGATTCGACCGCAGTTCTCGGCCCGCTCGCCACCTACGCCGAACCCCACTGCTACGACCTGTGCGCCGAGCACTCCGAGCGTCTCACCGCCCCGCGCGGCTGGGACGTCGTCCGGCTGTCCGACGGCTCCGCGCCGTCCCGCCCCAGCGGCGACGACCTCGAAGCCCTCGCCAACGCCGTACGCGAGGCCGCCCGCCCGCCGGAGCGACCCGCCGAGGCGAAGGGCCCCGGGCGCGGCGGCCCGACCGCCGGCGAGACCCGCCGCGGCCACCTGCGCGTCCTGAGATCGCCCGAATCCTGACCCTCCCGCGATCCGGGGGGTACGACCCGTGCAGGTAGGTTGATCCACCGCACAGGACCTTCAGGAGGGCAGGCAGTGGCCGCAGATCTTTCGAACATCGTCAAGGCGTACGACGTGCGCGGTGTCGTACCGGACCAGTGGGACGAGACGCTGGCAGAGCTGTTCGGCGCGGCATTCGTCGAGGTCGTCGATGCCACGGCGATCGTGATCGGCCACGACATGCGCCCCTCCTCCCCGGGCCTGTCCGCCGCCTTCGCCCGCGGCGCCGCCGCTCGCGGCGTGGACGTCACCCTCATCGGGCTCTGCTCCACCGACCAGCTGTACTACGCCTCCGGATCCCTCGGCCTCCCCGGCGCCATGTTCACGGCGTCCCACAACCCGGCCCAGTACAACGGGATCAAGCTCTGCCGCGCCGGCGCGGCCCCCGTGGGTCAGGACACCGGCCTCTCGCAGATCCGCGAACTGGCCGAGAAGTGGACCGACGACGGCGTCCCCGCGATAGCCGAAGGCACCGTCCCCGGCACGGTCACCGAGCTGGACAGCCTTCCCGGCTACGCGGCGCATCTGTTGGGCCTGGTCGACCTCTCCACGATCCGCCCGCTCAAGGTCGTCGTGGACGCGGGCAACGGCATGGGCGGCCACACCGTCCCCACCGTGTTCGCGGGCCTCCCGCTCGACGTCGTCCCCATGTACTTCGAGCTCGACGGCAGCTTCCCGAACCACGAGGCCAACCCACTCGACCCGAAGAACGTCGTCGACCTCCAGGCCCGCGTCCTCGCCGAGGGCGCCGACCTGGGCATCGCCTTCGACGGCGACGCCGACCGCTGCTTCATCATCGACGAGCGCGGCGTGGGCGTCTCCCCGTCCGCGATCACCGCCCTGGTCGCCGCCCGCGAGCTGGCCCGCAACGGCGGCAGCGGCACCGTGATCCACAACCTGATCACCTCCTGGTCCGTCCCCGAGGTCGTCCGCGAGCACGGCGGCACCCCCGTCCGCACCCGCGTCGGCCACTCCTTCATCAAGGAGGAGATGGCCAAGGCCGGCGCCATCTTCGGCGGCGAGCACTCGGCGCACTACTACTTCAAGGACTTCTGGAACGCGGACACCGGCATGCTCGCCGCGCTCCACGTCCTGGCGGCCCTCGGCGGCCAGCAGGGCACCCTCTCCGACCTGGTCTCCTCCTACGACCGCTACGCGGGCTCCGGCGAGATCAACTCCACCGTCGACGACCAGAAGGCCCGCCTCGCCGCCGTCAAGGAGACCTACGGCGCCCGCGAGGACGTCACCCTGGACGAGCTCGACGGCCTGACCGCGACCGGCGCCGACTGGTGGTTCAACGTACGCGCCTCCAACACGGAGCCGCTGCTGCGCCTGAACGTCGAGGCCCGCGACGAGGCGACCCTCGCCACGGTCCGCGACGAGGTCCTGGCCCTCATCCGCGCCTGACGCCCACACCCGCGGCCGCCCCCACCGCCCCGCCCCGGGGCGGCGGGGACGCTCCGGGGCGGGGCGGCAGCGCCACCGCACGCGGCGGGACCGCGACCGGACACCGCCGCACCGCACCCGGGGTGGCTCGGCGGTACGCTGACCACGCCCCAACCGCATGTCCGAAGGGAAAGCGCCCCATGCCGCTCGAAGCCGGTCTCCTGGAGATCCTCGCCTGCCCCGCCTGCCACGCGCCCCTCCGGGACGAGTCGGCCGAGGAGACGGCCCCCGAGCTGGTCTGCACCGGCCAGGACTGCGGACTCGCCTACCCCGTCCGCGACGGCATCCCGGTACTCCTCGTCGACGAGGCCCGCCGCCCCGCCTGAGCCGCCCCGCACCGCGAGACGCGCAGACTGGTTCCGTCACCCAACAGCCGGAGGCCGCCATGCTCGACGAGTCGCTCCTCGACGCACCGGACGCGCTGGTCCGCGCCGACCGCAGGGGCCTGCTCCGCGGCGCCGCCGAGGCCGGGGCCAGGGTCCGCACCGCCGCCCGTCACGCCGTCGAGGCCGGCCTCGACGACCTGCGCCCCGACGGCCGGCCCCGCGCCGTCCTGATCGCCGGGTCCGGCACCGCGGCGACCGGGGTCGCCGACCTGCTCGGAGCCCTCGCCGGCGCCTCCGCGCCCGTCGTCCGGCTGGACCCCACCGGCGTCGCCCACGCGGCCGGAGCCCTGCGCTGGGCCCTGCCCGGCTGGGCCGGCCCCGTCGACCTGCTGCTCATCGCCACCACCGACGGCACCGAGCCCGGCCTCGCCCTCCTCTCCGAGCAGGCCTACCGGCGCGGCTGCACCGTCGTCGCCGTCGCCCCCGAACGCTCCCCGCTGAGCGAGGCGGTGGACGGCGCGCACGGGCTCCTCGTACCGATGGCCAAGGCCCCGTACCAGGAGTACGACGAGTCCGCCGCGGCCGGACCCGGCGCCCTGTGGGCCCTGCTGACGCCGCTGCTGGTGCTGCTCGACAAGGTCGGCCTGATCACCGCGGCCCCCGCGACACTGCAACTCGTCGCGGACCGGCTCGACCGCACCGCCGAACGCTGCGGGCCCGCCATCGCCACGTACTCCAACCCGGCCAAGACGCTCGCCTCCGAACTGGCCGACTCGCTCCCGCTCATCTGGAGCGAGGGCGCCGGAGCCGGGCCCGCCGGACGCCGCTTCGCCGCCACCCTCGCCGAGCTCGCCGGCCGCCCCGCACTGGCCGCCGCGCTCCCCGAGGCGCTGCCCGCCCACGGCGTCCTGCTCTCCGGCGCCTTCGCGGCCGGCGCCGATCCCGAAGACTTCTTCCGTGACCGGGTCGAAGAGCCCCAGGCCCTCCGCGCCCGCATCGTCCTGCTGCGTGACCGGCCGGCAGGCGGCCTCACCGCCGCCCCGGCCGCACGCGAGCTCGCCCTCAGCCACGACACGGCCATCAGCGAGCTCGAACCGGAGGAGGGCGTCGAGCTGGAACAGCTCGCCGAACTCCTCGCCGTCACGGATTTCGCCACCGCCTACCTGGCGTTGGCTTCCGGGGGACACGCCTGAGGTACACCTGCGTATCCGGCTCTATCCAGGAAGACCACGATGGACCGCCTGACGAACACGATCCGCCCCTACGCCTGGGGATCCACCACCGCCATCCCCACGCTCCTCGGGGTCGCACCCACCGGTGAGCCCCAGGCCGAGATGTGGATGGGCGCCCACCCCGGCGCCCCCTCCCGACTCGACCGGGGCACGGGCGAGACCAGCCTCTCCGACCTGATCGCCGCCGACCCCGAAGGCGAACTCGGCGCCGCGACCGTCGCCAGGTTCGGCCCCCGGCTGCCCTTCCTCTTCAAGGTCCTCGCAGCCGGAGCCCCCCTCTCCCTCCAGGTCCACCCCGACCTGGCCCAGGCCCGCGAGGGGTACGAGGACGAGGAGCGGCGCGGCGTCCCGACCGACGCGGCGCACCGCAACTACAAGGACCCCAACCACAAGCCCGAGATGATCTGCGCGCTGTCCCCGTTCGACGGGTTCTGCGGCTTCCGCCGGCCCGAAGAGGCCGCCGACCTCCTCGACGGCCTCGGCGTCGACTCCCTCAAGCCGTACGCCGACCTGCTGCGCGCCCACCCCGAGGACGCCGCGCTGCGCGAGGTGCTGACCGCCGTACTGACCGCCGACCGCGAGCAGATGGCCCGCACCGTCACCGAGACCGCGGCCGCCGCCGAACGCCTCGGCGGCCCGTACGCGCCCTACGCCGCCCTGGTCCACCACTTCCCCGGCGACCCCGGGGTCATCGCCGCCCTGCTCCTGAACCACTTCCGGCTCCAGCCCGGCGAGGCGCTGTTCCTCGGCGCCGGCGTCCCGCACGCCTACATCGACGGCCTGGGCGTCGAACTCCTCGCCAACTCCGACAACGTGCTGCGCGCCGGACTCACCCCCAAACACGTGGACGTGCCGGAGCTCCTGAGGGTCGTACGGTTCGAGTCGGGCGACCCGGCCGTGCTGCGGCCCGAGGGCGACGCCGAAGAGGTCTACGAGACCCCCATCGACGAGTTCCGGCTCTCCCGCTTCCTGCTCGCACCCGGCGGAGCCTCCCGGACGCTCCCGGCGGACACCGCGCAGATCCTGCTCTGCACCGCGGGCGCCCCCCGGGTCGGCGAACTCGAGCTGGCTCCCGGCGAGTCGGTCTTCGTACCGGCGGGCGAAAAGGCCGAACTGTCGGGAAGCGGCACCGTATTCCGTGCGACGGTGCTCGTCTGACGCGCTGTCGCCGGGGTAGCTGCAACAATGTGCGGCCGGTAGACAGTGCCTAGGAAGGACATCCTGAACCCATGAGCGCGTCGGGCGGTACCAAGGCGATCGTGGCGGCACTCGCCGCCAACCTCGCCATCGCTGTAGCCAAATTCGTGGCGTACCTCTTCAGCGGATCCTCGTCGATGCTCGCGGAAAGCGTCCACTCGCTCGCGGACTCGGGCAACCAGGGGCTGCTGCTCCTCGGCGGCAAGAAGGCCAAGCGCGAGGCGACGCCCGAGCACCCCTTCGGGTACGGGCGCGAGCGGTACATCTACGCCTTCCTCGTCTCCATCGTGCTCTTCACCGTCGGTGGCATGTTCGCCATCTACGAGGGCTACGAGAAGATCCACGACCCGCACGAGATCACCAACTGGTACTGGCCCGTCGGCGTCCTCGTCTTCGCGATCATCGCGGAGTCCTTCTCCTTCCGCACCGCGATCAAGGAGTCGAACCTGGTCCGCGGGAACCTGACCTGGCGCCAGTTCGTCAAGCGCGCCAAGGCCCCGGAGCTCCCCGTCGTGCTCCTGGAGGACCTCGGCGCGCTCGTCGGCCTGTTCCTGGCCCTCGGCGGCGTCGGCCTCGCCCTGCTGACCGGCAACGGCGTCTGGGACGGCATCGGCACCCTGTGCATCGGCGTCCTGCTGATCGTCATCGCGATCATCCTGGCGGCGGAGACCAAGTCCCTGCTGCTCGGTGAGGCCGCGGGCACCGACGACGTCGAGAAGATCAAGGCCGCCGTCGTCGACGGGCACACCGTGACCAGCCTGATCCACATGCGCACCCTGCACCTCGGCCCCGAGGAGCTGCTGGTCGCGGCGAAGATCGCGGTCAGGAGCGACGACACCGCGGCCGAGGTGGCCCGCGCGATCAACGACGCCGAGACCCGCATCCGCGAGGCGGTCCCGATCGCCCGGGTGATCTACCTGGAGCCGGACATCTACGACGCGGCCGCCGCGGCCTCCGCGCCCGACCCGGCGAAGGCCCCCGGCGACGACGCCCACTGAGGGTCCGGGCGGACGCCCAAGGAGACGTGAAGGCGCCCGCGGCCGGTTGGCCGCGGGCGCCTTCACGTCTCCTGCACGGTTCTCCTCGTGCGCGCTCCTACCGGATCTCGCGCAGCACCTCCAGGACCGCCGGGACGTCCGGAGCAGTGTGCAGCCGCTCCCGGAAGCCGGTGTCCATGAGCTTGCGCGACAGCAGCGCCAGGATGCGCAGGTGCTCGTCGCCCGCCGCGGCCTCGGGCACCGAGATCATGAAGACCAGCCGGGCCTTCGTGCCGTCCAGCGAGCCCCACTCGATGCCCCCGCCGGACCGGGCGAAGCCCACGGTGGGCCGGGTCACCGCGTCCGTCTTGGCGTGCGGGATCGCGATGGACTCGCCGAGACCGGTCGTACCCTGCGCCTCCCGGGCCAGCGCGACCCGTACGAGCTCGTCCACGTCCCGGACGTTCCCGGTGGTGGCCAGCATCTGCGCCATCTCGCGGATCGCCGCCTCCTTGGAGTCCGAAGCCAGCTCCGTCTTCACGGTCCGCCCGGTCAGGTAACCGGACAGCACCTCGGGCTCGCCGGGAGCCACCGGGGGCGCGGCGGTCTCCCGTACGGCGCCACCGGCAGCCGCACCGGCGGCAACACCCGCACCCGTACCCGTACCCGCACCGACCAGCACCGGCTCGGGCGCGAGAGCCTTCGGACCGGTCGGCGCCGCGCCGGCCCGGCGCTGCTTGAGCGCGATCAGGGCGTTGGTGGTCAGCGCGGTGACGACGGTGCCCGCCGCGATCGCGACGAAGAACATGCCGACCCCGCCGACGGCGCCGAACACGGAGACGATCGGGCCGCCGTGCGGCACCGAGTTCGTGACCCCGGCGATGCCCGCGATGGCACCGGCCACCGCGCCGCCCAGCATGTTCGCGGGGATGACCTGCGCCGGCCGCGCGGCGGCGAAGGGGATCGCGCCCTCGGAGATCCCGAAGCAGCCCATGAAGAGCGCGGCGATGCCGGTCTCGCGTTCCTGGTCGCTGTACAGCTTGCGCCGCAGCTGCGTGGCCAGGCCCTGGCCCAGCGGCATGACGGGGATCGCGGCGGCGGCCATGCCCATGACGGTGTTGTTGGTGCCGATCAGGCCGACCGCGACGAGGAAGGCCGTCTTGTTGACCGGCCCGCCCATGTCGAAGGCGATCATCAGTCCGATGATGGCGCCCAGCAGGATCGCGCTGGAGCCGGTCATGCCGTTCAGCCAGCTGGTCAGGTGCGTGAACACCCAGGAGATCGGCTGCCCGATCACGTAGATGTAGAACAACCCCAGCGCCAGTGTCGACACGATCGGGATCACGATGATCGGCATGATCGGCTGGACGAACTTCGGGACCTTCACCTTCTTGATCCAGATGACCAGGTAGCCCGCCAGGAAGCCGGTGGCGATGGCCCCGAGGAATCCGGCGTTCGCGTCGGCCTTGTAGATGGTCGTGGCGTCGGCGGCGAGGAAGCCGCCGATCATGCCGGGCACCAGCGCCGGCCGGTCGCCGAGGGCGTGGGCGATGTAGCCGGAGAAGATCGGCAGCATCAGCGTGAAGCCGAGGGTGCCGAGCGCGTTGACGTAGAACCAGAAGGACCCCTCGTCGAAGGTGATGCCCTTCGAGGAGGAGTGCCCGCCGAGCGCGATCGAGACGGCCAGCAGCAGCCCGCCCACGACCACGAACGGGATCATGTGGGAGACGCCGTTCATCAGGGCCTTGTACGCGGCGCTGCGCTCCCGGCCGCCTCCGCCCCCGGCCCCGCCCGCCGGGGCGGTCCCAGCCTGTACGGGCGCGCTCCGGACCCGCTCGATGAGCTCCTTCGGCTTGTGGATGCCGTCGGCGACCCCGGTGGACAGCACCCGCTTGCCGGCGAATCGCTCCCGGTCGACCTCCTTGTCGGCGGCGATGATGATGCCGTCGGCCGCCTTGACATCGTTGTCAGTGAGCACGTTCTCGGCGCCGATGGAGCCCTGCGTCTCCACCTTCATGTCGATGCCGAGCTCGTCGGCGGCCTGCTGGAGCTTCTCCGCGGCCATGTAGGTGTGCGCGATGCCCGTGGGACACGCGGTGACGGCGAGCAGCTTCAGGCGCTTCTGCCCGCTTGCGCCCCCGCCTGCGGGAGGGCCGGCCGGACTGGTCACAGAAATCTCCTTCACGCCGTGTGTCCTGCGGGGATCGTGCGGAAGTACCGATCCACCGGCATCCTCCCGCACGTCAGAGGTGGATTGAAAGTCCGAAAGGCCCCGAAACCTCCCGCCGGAGGGCCCGACCTCGGAACATGCCTCTTCCCTCGGGTGACTGGGGCACGCCCCGCGGATCGGTGTAGATTCGTCATCAGTGTCAGGCGTCGCTGCTGATGGCGGCGGGCGGTCTTCGCGACCGGCCGAGGGGAGAGAGGGCCCCCGACGGACTGTGCTCGGTGTTCCATCCCCCAGACTCGTCCGGGGTACCCCAGCCGTCCGGCGCACGGCCCAGAGCCGTACCCACCCTCTCGAACCATGAGGAGCAGCACCCATGGACTTCAAGGTCGCAGACCTCTCCCTTGCCGCCTTCGGCCGCAAGGAGATCACCCTGGCCGAGCACGAGATGCCGGGCCTGATGTCGATCCGCGCCGAGTACGCGGACGCCCAGCCCCTGGCCGGTGCCCGGATCACCGGCTCCCTGCACATGACCGTGCAGACGGCCGTGCTCATCGAGACCCTCGCGGCCCTCGGCGCCGACGTCCGCTGGGCCTCCTGCAACATCTTCTCCACCCAGGACCACGCGGCCGCCGCCATCGCGGTCGGCCCGAACGGCACCCCGGAGAACCCGCAGGGCATCCCCGTCTTCGCCTGGAAGGGCGAGACGCTGGAAGAGTACTGGTGGTGCACGGAGCAGGCGCTGACCTGGCCGAACACCCCCACCGGCGGCCCGAACATGATCCTCGACGACGGTGGCGACGCCACCCTCCTCGTCCACAAGGGCGTCGAGTTCGAGAAGGCCGGCGCGGCCCCGGACCCGTCCACGGCGGACTCCGAGGAGTATGCGTACATCCTCACGCTCCTCAACCGCACCCTCGGTGAGAACCCGCAGAAGTGGACGCAGCTCGCGTCCGAGATCCGCGGCGTGACCGAGGAGACCACCACCGGCGTGCACCGCCTGTACGAGATGATGGCCGAGGGCACCCTGCTCTTCCCGGCGATCAACGTGAACGACGCCGTGACGAAGTCGAAGTTCGACAACAAGTACGGCTGCCGCCACTCCCTGATCGACGGCATCAACCGCGCCACCGACGTCCTCATCGGCGGCAAGACCGCCGTCGTCTTCGGCTACGGCGACGTCGGCAAGGGCTGTGCGGAGTCGCTGCGCGGCCAGGGCGCCCGCGTCATCGTCACCGAGATCGACCCGATCTGCGCCCTCCAGGCGGCCATGGACGGCTACCAGGTCGCGACGCTGGACGACGTCGTGGCGACGGCCGACATCTTCATCACGACCACCGGCAACAAGGACATCATCATGGCCTCCGACATGGCCAAGATGAAGCACCAGGCCATCGTGGGCAACATCGGCCACTTCGACAACGAGATCGACATGGCCGGCCTCGCCAAGATCGACGGCATCGTCAAGGACGAGGTCAAGCCCCAGGTCCACACCTGGAAGTTCCCCGACGGCAAGGTCCTCATCGTGCTCTCCGAGGGCCGCCTGCTCAACCTCGGCAACGCGACCGGCCACCCGTCGTTCGTCATGTCGAACTCCTTCGCGGACCAGACCCTGGCCCAGATCGAGATCTTCACGAAGCCCGCCGAGTACCCGACCGGTGTCTACGTGCTGCCCAAGCACCTCGACGAGAAGGTCGCCCGCCTCCACCTCGACGCCCTCGGCGTCCGCCTCACCACCCTGCGCCCGGAGCAGGCCGCGTACATCGGCGTCGACGTCGACGGCCCGTACAAGCCGGACCACTACCGCTACTGATCCCCGCGGATCCGCAGCACCCGGCCCTTTCCGAGTCAGGCCCCCGGCACACCTGCCGGGGGCCTGCCCCGTGCGCACGCACGACGCGAACGATCCAGGGAGTACGCCATGCCCCGCGGCCGCTACTCGCTCCACGACCCGCACGACCACACCCCCCTCGGCGAGGAACACTTCCACTGCGCGCCCGGCCCCTCCGGCTGGCGCTACGTCTCCCAGCTCACCGCCCCGAACGGCGACCACCGGGGCTCCGTGGACCTGGCCGTCGACGAGCTGGGCCGCCCCATCCGCCTGGAGGCCAACGCCTCCAGCTGGCAGGTACGGGGGGCCGCCATCGACGGCGTCACCTGGGTCCGCACCGACCCGGCCGGCACCGAGGCCACCGAGGGCAACGTCCGCGCCCCGGGCTTCACCGGCACCTCACCGGCCTTCCTCATCGCGACGGCCCGCCTGCTCCGCCCGGCCCCGGGAGCCCCGGCCACCCGCGTCCGCCTCGTCGCCCTCACCGACCCGGTGCTGGCCCCCCGTACGGTCGACCAGGCCTGGGCCCTGCTGCGGCGCGAGGAGCACCCCACGGACAGCGGCCCGCTCCTGGTGGACGCGTACGAGGTCAGCGCTCTGGACACCGGCGAGGTGCACACGATCCACATCGCCGGGGACGTGGTCCTCTCCGCACCGGGCATCGAGCTGGAGCACCTGGAGACCCCGCCCTCGACGTTCCCGGACCCGGCCCAGGCCTAGGCGGGCGGCGCGAACCCACCACCGCCGCGAGGTGCCTCCGGCACCGGAGGCCCGGCAGGGGCGGTGTACCCGGGAGCGACGGCCGGAGCCGAAACCGGCACCGGCACCGGCACTGATCCCGGCACCGGCACCGGCACCGAAGCGGGCGCGGAAGCCCAGCCCGGCACCCCGCCCGGAACGCCGCCCGGAACGCCGCCCGGAACCCCGCCCGGCGCCGCGCCCGCGAAGGCCCGCGCCGCGTCCCGCGACTGTCGCTCGTGCACGACGGCCATCAGGTACGCCGCCGCCGGCACCCCGGCCGGCGGCGGCGTACCGGTCCGCGCCACCAAGTCGTCCGCGAGCCGCGCGGCCATCGCCGCGCCCACCCGCGGATCCAGCTGGGCCATCCGCGTCAGGTACTGGCGTATCGCCAGCCACAGCCCGTCCGGCACCGCCGACAGGTCCAGCCCGGCGAACCGCCCGGCCAGCCACGGGGGCGGCGGCGGAACCGGCATGACCCGCGCCCCGGGCACCCGTTCCCGCACCACCAGCGTCCCCGCGAACACGTCACCGAGCCGCCGCCCCCGCTCCGACACGAGCGAGGCGATGCACGCCACGGACCCGAACGTCATCAGCAGCTCCACGACCCCCATGGACCCGCGCACCAGCGCGTGCCGGAAACGGATCGGACCGCCGTCGTCCCGGACCACCCGCAGCCCGCAGGCCAGCTTGCCGAGGGACCGCCCGTGGGTCAGCGTCTCCACCGCGATCGGCACACCGACCACCAGCAGCAGCCCGCTGGCCACCGTCACCGCCGCCTGCGCGGCGTCGTCCAGCTCCGACATCGAGTACACCAGCCCGATCATGACGATCAGATAGGCCAGCAGGTAGACGACCAGGTCGAGAACGTAGGCCAGCCCCCGGCTCGGCACCCTCGCGGGCCGGAGCCCCAGGACTACCGCGTCCCCCGTCACCAGATCGCTCACCACAACACCCCTTCACGTGACCTGACCCGCCCCTTTGGCATCCAGTCTGCCAAGCTGAACACATTAGGAGTAGGCAGAAACTGGGGACCTGGGGCAGGGGAGCGGCAACCGGATGGATCTCGACGTCTTCGTGACGGCACACCGCGCGGAATGGGACCGCCTGGAGCAGCTCCTGGGACGCGGCCGCAAGCTCACCGGCGACGAGGCCGACGAGCTCGTCGCGCTCTACCAGCGCACGTCGACCCACCTCTCCCTGATCCAGTCCAGCGCCCCCGACCCGATGCTCATCGGCCGGCTGACCCAGCTCGTCGCCCGCGCCCGTGCGACGGTCACGGGCACCCGCCGGGCGAGCTGGCGCGACGCCGCCCGCTTCTTCACGGCCGGCTTCCCGGCGGCCGTGTACCGCAGCCGCCGCTGGTGGATACCGACCGCACTGCTCTCCACCGCGGTCGGCGTGCTCATCGGCTGGTGGATCGCGACGCACCCCGAGGTCCAGGGGGCGATCGGCGCCCCGGAGGACCTGAAGGCCCTCACCCGGCCGGGCGGCGAGTACGAGACGTACTACTCCAGTCACCCCGCGGCCTCCTTCGCCGCCCAGGTATGGACGAACAACGCCAAGGCGGCCGCGATGTGCCTGGTCCTCGGCGCCTTCCTGGGACTGCCGGTGCTCTGGATCCTCTTCCTGAACATGGTCAACGTCGGCGTCGGCATCGGCCTGATGTCGGCCGCCGGCCGCCTCGACGTCTTCCTCGGCCTGATCCTCCCGCACGGCCTGCTCGAACTGACGGCGGTCTTCGTCGCCGCGGGCACGGGCCTGCGCCTGGGCTGGACGGTCATCGACCCGGGCCCCCGCACGCGCCGCACCGCCCTGGCCGAACAGGGCCGAGCGGCCCTCGGCATGGCCCTGGGCCTCGCGGCGGTCCTGTTCGTCTCGGGCCTGATCGAAGGCTTCGTCACCCCCTCCGGCCTCCCGACCTGGGCCCGCATCCTGATCGGCATCGCCGCCGAGGCGGCCTTCCTGGTCTACGTGTACGTCCTGGGCGGCAGAGCCTCCCGCGCGGGCGAGGTGGGCGACGTCGAAGCCGCCGACCAAACGGCGACGCTCCCCACCGCCGCGTGATGTGCGTACGGGCCCGCTGAGCTGCTAGTCTCCTCGTCGTCCCGCAAACACCGTTGACACGGAGCGAGCGGGGAGGTAGATTCGAACGGTTGCCTCGAACTGGACAAGTTCGGCAGCGATGGTTTAAAGTCTCTCTCGCCCCCATGGAATTGAATTCCACGTGGGGCCGCATTCGACTCCTCATCCAGGAATCTGAAGCCGGGAAATCCGGTGGAAACCTTCTGATAGAGTCGGAATCGCCGGAAAGGGAAACGCGAAAGCGAATACCTGGAAAGCGAATCCCGCTTCGACCGGGAATCGGGCCCGAAAGAGTCTGATAGAGTCGGAAACGCAAGAACAGAACGAAAGCCCGGAGGAAAGCCCGAGAGGGTGAGTACAAAGGAAGCGTCCGTTCCTTGAGAACTCAACAGCGTGCCAAAAATCAACGCCAAAAGTTGATACCCCGTCCATTTCGGTGGATGAGGTTCCTTTGAAAAA
>NZ_JAPNLM010000014.1 GCF_026627255.1 Streptomyces antarcticus
ACGGGCGCGGGCGCGCGCGGCGGACACCCTTCCTTCGGAGCCCGGGCCCCGAAGGATTGGTCATCGGCGGAAAGGATTCGGCGGAAGTGATTCCGGGGGCCTTGAGGAGCTACCCGATCTGGTAGTAAAGTTTCCTAACACAATCGGGAACGCCTCAACTACCCTAGGGAGGCCTTGTGTTCACCCCCCAGCGCAAGTCTTTGGCGATAGCCGTCGTCCTCGGCAGCACGCTCCTCGCCGTACCGGTCACCGCCCACGCGACCGCCCCCGCATCCGCGCCCGCCGCCTCCGGGTCGCCGGTCGCCGCCGCCGCGGCCGTCGGGCTCGACGATCCGGCGAAGAAGGACATCGCCATGCGGATCGTCTCCAGCGCGGAGAACTCCTCCCTGGACTGGAAGGCGCAGTACAAGTACATAGAGGACATCGGCGACGGCCGCGGCTACACGGCCGGGATCATCGGATTCTGTTCCGGCACCGGCGACATGCTCGACCTCGTCGAGCACTACACCCAGGTCAAGCCGGGGAACGTGCTCGCCAAGTACCTCCCCGCCCTGCGCCGGGTCGACGGCAGCGACTCACACGCCGGCCTGGACCCGAACTTCACCGGGGACTGGGCGAAGGCGGCCCGGGACACCGAGTTCAAGAAGGCCCAGGACCACGAGCGTGACCGGGTCTACTTCAACCCCTCCGTCAAGCAGGGCAAGTCCGACGGCGTCGGCACGCTCGGCCAGTTCATCTACTACGACGCCATCGTCATGCACGGCGACGGCACCGACTCCGCCAGCTTCCGCAACATCCGCAAGCGGGCCCTCACCAAGGCCAAGCCCCCGGCCCAGGGCGGCAACGAGACCACGTGGCTGAACGCCTTCCTCGACGCCCGCGTCTGGGCGATGAAGCAGGAGGAGGCGCACAGCGACACCAGCCGCGTCGACACCGCCCAGCGGGTCTTCCTGAAGAAGGGCAACCTGAACCTCAACACCCCCCTCGACTGGAAGGTCTACGGCGACCCCTTCCACATCGGCTGACGCGCGCCCAGCGGTCCGGTCCCGTCCCCTCCCGGGGCCGGGCCGCGGTGTCGCGCCGGGGTAACGATCCGGGTAACGATCCGTGCGGCTCCCGCGGTGGCGAGGAGGCGTGCGGCGGGGACTTTCCGGACTTCCCCGGACACCCGCGCCACTTCAGCGCCCCCGCCGCGGATCCGGTGCCGGAAATCACGAGGTGTGGCCGATTCGCGCCCCCGGGAACTGGCTTGACCCCGCCATAAAGGGAGCTTAAGTTCTGCCCCGGCTTGCTCCACCAGGACGGGCCCGATCCACCGTCCTCTGGGGGGACTCATGAACTACTACACCGACGTTCTGAAGAAGTACGCCGTCTTCTCCGGCCGCGCCCGCCGCCGCGAGTACTGGATGTACGCCCTCATCCACGTTGCCATCGTCGTCGTCCTCGCGATCCTCGACGCCGTTCTGGGCATCGCCCCCGTGCTCGCCGGCATCTACGTGGTCGGCACCCTCGTGCCGTCCCTGGCGGTCACCATCCGCCGGCTGCACGACCTCGGCAAGTCCGGCTGGTGGGCCCTCATCGCCCTGATCCCGATCGTCGGCGGCATCTGGCTGCTCGTCCTGACGGCCACCGAGGGGCAGTCGCAGGCGAACGAGTACGGCGAGAACCCGAAGGCCGTCCACGCCTGACCCATCCGGCCCGCGGGCCGTCGTGCTGAGCGCCGCCGTGGCCGGAAACAGCCGCGGCGGCGCTCTCGCCGTTCCAGGGCACGCGTGACGTGCGTCTCCCACGCTTCACGGCAGGGGGCTGTCCAGACCGGCCCGATCACGAGATATCTTGATGTCGAGCAATGTTGCAGACGAGAGACGCAGACTGTGGAGCGGAGCATCCGGTGACTGACTCGACCATCATCTACACGCACACCGACGAGGCCCCGGCCCTGGCGACGCATTCGTTCCTGCCTGTGATCCAGGCGTACGCGTCGACGGCCGGAGTGCGCGTCGAGACCCGTGACATCTCCCTGGCCGGTCGGATCATCGCCAGCTTCCCCGAGCACCTGGAAGAGGGCCAGCGCATCGCCGACGCCCTCGCCGAGCTCGGCGAGCTGGCGAAGACCCCCGGCGCCAACATCATCAAGCTGCCCAACGTCTCGGCCTCGATCCCGCAGCTCAAGGCCGCGGTCGCCGAGCTCCAGGGCCAGGGATACGCGCTTCCGGACTACCCGGACGACCCGAAGACCGACGAGGAGCGCGAGACCCGCGCCCGCTACGACAAGATCAAGGGCAGCGCCGTCAACCCGGTCCTGCGCGAGGGCAACTCCGACCGCCGGGCCCCGGCCTCGGTCAAGAACTACGCCAAGGCCCACCCGCACCGCATGGGTGCCTGGACCGCCGAGTCGAAGACCAACGTGGCCACCATGGGCGCGAACGACTTCCGCTCCACCGAGAAGTCCACCGTGATCGCCGAGGCCGGCACGCTGCGCATCGAGCACGTCGCCGCCGACGGCTCCACCACCGTCCTGCGCGAGTCCGTACCGGTCCTCGCCGGCGAGGTCGTGGACGCCTCCGTCCTGCACGTGGACGCGCTGCGCACCTTCCTGAACGACCAGATCGAGCGTGCCAAGGCCGAGGACGTCCTGTTCTCCGTGCACCTCAAGGCCACGATGATGAAGGTCTCCGACCCGATCGTCTTCGGCCACGTGGTCCGCGCCTTCTTCCCGAAGACCTTCGCGCGCTACGGCGAGACCCTGGCCGCCGCCGGCCTGTCCCCGAACGACGGCCTGGGCGCCATCCTGAACGGCCTGGGCGCACTGCCCGACGCCGACGCGATCAAGGCCTCCTTCGACGCCGAGACCGCCGAGGGCCCGGCCCTCGCGATGGTCGACTCGGACAAGGGCATCACCAACCTGCACGTCCCGAGCGACGTCATCGTCGACGCCTCCATGCCGGCCATGATCCGTACCTCCGGCCACATGTGGGGCCCGGACGGCGCCGAGGCCGACACCCTGGCCGTCCTGCCGGACAGCAGCTACGCCGGTGTCTACCAGGTCGTCATCGACGACTGCCGCGCGCACGGCGCCTTCGACCCGTCCACCATGGGCTCGGTGCCGAACGTCGGCCTCATGGCCCAGAAGGCCGAGGAGTACGGCAGCCACGACAAGACCTTCGAGATCGCCGCCGCGGGCACCGTCCGCCTCGTCGACGCCGCGGGCGACACGGTCCTGGAGCAGGAGGTCGCCGCCGGCGACATCTTCCGCGCCTGCCAGACCAAGGACGCGCCGATCCAGGACTGGGTCAAGCTCGCCGTCACCCGCGCCCGCGCCACCGGTGACCCGGCCGTCTTCTGGCTGGACGAGGACCGCGCGCACGACGCGCAGCTCATCACCAAGGTCAAGACGTACCTCGCCGACCACGACACCGAGGGCCTGACCCTCAAGATCCTCTCCCCGGTCGAGGCCACCGCCTTCTCCCTGGAGCGCATCCGCCGCGGCGAGGACACCATCTCGGTGACCGGCAACGTGCTGCGCGACTACCTCACCGACCTGTTCCCGATCCTGGAGCTGGGCACCAGCGCCAAGATGCTGTCGGTGGTCCCGCTGATGAACGGCGGCGGCCTCTTCGAGACCGGCGCCGGCGGCTCCGCGCCCAAGCACGTGCAGCAGCTCGTCAAGGAGAACTACCTGCGCTGGGACTCGCTCGGCGAGTTCCTCGCGCTGGCCGTCTCCTTCGAGCACCTCGCGACCACCACCGGCAACGCCCGCGCCCAGGTGCTGGCCGACACCCTGGACCGCGCGACCGGCACCTTCCTGGGCGAGGACAAGTCGCCGAGCCGCAAGCTCGGCGGCATCGACAACCGCGGCAGCCACTTCTACCTCGCCCTGTACTGGGCGCAGGAGCTGTCCCGGCAGATCGACGACCCGAAGCTGGCCGCCGCCTTCGACCCGCTCGCCAAGACGCTGGCCGAGTCGGAGCGGACCATCGTCGACGAGCTGATCGCGGTACAGGGCTCCCCGGCCGACATCGGCGGCTACTACCAGCCCGACGCCGCCAAGGCCGCGAAGATCATGCGCCCCTCGGCGACCTTCAACCAGGCCATCGCCACCCTCGGCTGAAGCAGGTAGCCGTCTCCGGACGGCAGTGACACGACGTTCCGCCCCGGCCGGCCCCGTGCCCGGCCGGGGCGGACCCGCGTCCGGCGCCGGCCGGGCCGTGCGCTAGCGTTCGCCACCGGTGATCCAGGGGGGTTCTGTGGCACGCGGTTCCGACACGTCCTGCGCGGGCATCGGCTGCGCGGGCTTCCTGCTGCTGGCGGTCGTCGTGCCGACCGTCGGGTACCTGCTGGCGCTCCCGCTGGTCCTGCCCGACCTGCTGGCCGAGCAGACACCGCCGCAGCGGCTGCACGGTTTCGGCCAGTACCTGGTCGTCTACGCCTTCCCGGTCCTCACCGCGCTGGCCCTCGCGCTGTACGCGGGCCGGGGCCGGCGCCGGCGGTCCGTGTGGTGGCCGGCCCCGGTGCGGGCGGCCGGCCTGCTCGCCGCGGTCGCCCCGGTGCTGTGGTGGGTGGAGGGCAGGGTCGGTGACCTCCCCGCCTGGAACGTGCGGGCGGTCGCCGAAGGCACGGCCGCCGGGCTGGTGGCGCTCGCCTTCGTGGGCGCCGTCCGCAGGTGGGGCGGCTCCCGCTGGCTGGGCGGCGGCCGCCCGTGGGGCGGTTTCCGGCTGCGGCGGCGGACCCCGGCCGATCAGCGCAGACCGGCCGCGGGGGAGATCTGGCTCGCCATGGTCCCGCTGCGCGAGGACCCCGAACGGCAGCTGCGCCACTACTGCGTGGTGCTGGCCACCCACGCCGGTCACGCGGACGTCGCCCAGATCACCAGCAAGGACAAGGACGGACGGTCCGACCACATCTGGCTGCCCAACGACGGCTGGGACACCACGTCCGGCCGGGACCACTGGGTGGAGGTCGGCCGGGAGCCGCGCCGGGTGGAGTACGGGCTGTTCCTCACCTCCCGCCCCCAGGGGTCCTGCCCCGCCGAGGTGTGGCGGGAACTCGGCCGGCGGCCGGGCTGAGGCCTGCGGCGGGCCGGGGGCCGGTCCGGGAGCCGGGCCGTCCGGTCCCGGGTCAGAGGTCGGCCGCGACGCGGAAGCCGATGTTCCCGGCCGAGCTGTCCGGGGTGTTGCGGGTGCGGGCGGCGACCCGGTAGCGGTTGCAGTACGAGTCGTGGCACATGTGCGAGCCGCCCCGCATGGACCGTTCGGGCCCGCCGGGCCGGAAGGACTTGGCGGGGGCCGTGCCCGCGTAGCCGTCCGCGCGGGTGTTGTGCGCGGGGACGGTCTGCTTGGGCTGGTCGTCGGTGACGATCAGCAGGATGTTGGGCCGGGCCGCGGCCGTCGTCGTGCCCGCCGGGCGGGCGAAGGCCGTGACGGACGTGGCGGAGGCGGCCACCGCGGCCGCGCCGGCGAGGAAGCCGCGCCGGCCGACGCCGCCTACGGGGCGGGACGCGCGGGGCGTGCCCGGTGCGCCGGGGGTGCCGGGGGTTCCGGACGCGCGGGGGTGCTCGTGCTCGCTCACGAAGGGTCTCCTGTACGTGCGGGGGCGGGTGACGTACGTACCTGGGCCCCGGCAGCCGTACGTCGCCGGAACCCGCAGGTCAGACCCTAAGGGCGGGCTGTGGCAGCACGGTGGCGGCCTCATGGCGGCTGTGTGCCGCGTACGTAACGCGGTCCGGTGTCGGAGCCGGGTCAGAGCCGGGTCGGAGCCGGTGTCACCACCGGTGTCAGAGCCGGTGCACCCGCTCCTGCCCGATGCCGAGCGGGGACCGTCCCGCGGCGAGGATCCGCAGCCCCGGTGCCACGGAGAGCAGGTCCCGCAGCCAGGCCCGCGCCTGCGGGCCGAGCAGGTCGGCGCCGTCGAGGACGAGCAGCATGTCCCGTTCGGCCAGCCATGACGCGGCGTTCGCCGTCCCGCACGGCGGGAGGGGCGTTTCGGGTACGCGGCCGAGCGCGGCCGTGAGCTCCCGGGTGCCGTGGACCCCGGCCGACGGCTCGAAGGCGACGACGGCCACCCCGTCATAGAAGTTGGACGCGATCCGCCGTGCGATCTCCCGCACCAGCAGGCTGCGCGGCTCGCGGAACCCCCCGGTCACGGTCACCACCCGCCCCCTCCGGACGGCGGTGAGCAGCCGGGACAGCTCGGCGGAAGTGGCAGCCAGTGTCCCCGTGGATCCGGTTTCCCCCATCGGCACGATGCCCCCCATTGCATGCGTGACCAAGCGCGGCAAGCGTGCTGGTTCGAGCCGCGTGTCGACGATTATGCGCCAGCTGAGCCGGAAGGCCAGGGGAATGTCGCATTCCGGAGAAGGGCCCCGCAGAGCGACCGGCCGCGGTGGCGGACGGGGACGGGGGAGCCGGTCGCGACACGGGGTCCGCCGGCCCGGTCCGCCCTGGTCCGGTGCCGAACGGTGCCGTCCTTCGCCGTCCTTCGCGGTCCTTCGCCGTGCTTCGCCGTGCTTCGCCGTGCTTCGCGGTGCGTTCCGTACGCGACCGGCGTCCGCCGGATGCGGGAGCGCACGTAGACGACGCACGGCGCCGGGCTCCGGGCCGCGAACTCCCGCGGCCCGGCGGGCCCCTGGGCAGGGCGCGACGCCCGGCCGGCCGGCCCGCGGCGCGCAGGGAAGGGAAAGGAGTTGCGCGTGCGTGGGCGCGAGGTCGGGAAGGCGGCCGTGCCCGCGCCGCGCCGGGGTCGTCACCGCACCGGCCGGATTAGCCCCGGCAAAGCGGTCGGCGTAGTTCCCGTGCGCCCCGTGACGTACGTGTCCCCGTTCCGGCGCCTGGGAACGGTTGTCCGGACGGCGGCAATGGGCTCTACTGCTGTGCAGCCCCCACTCGGGGCATATTCCCGGGGAGGGACCACGATGACAGCGGACCGGCGAGCAGGGCGACGGACCGGCCGGCGGGCGGACCGGGCGGCGCAGCCCGTCTCGCACCGCCGCAGACCGGCGCTCAGGAGACGGGGCCCGCTGGTCGCCCTCGTGTCCGGCTTCCTCCTCGTCGGCGTCTGCGCCGCCACCGGAATCGCCTGGGACCCCACGGCGGCCGACGTGCGCGGCAGTTCGGCCCCCGTCGCCGGCGTCCCCTGGTCGGCCGGCCCCGACGCCGGCCCCGGCACCCCGGCGCCCGCCACCCCGGAACCGGCCCGGAGCCCCACCCCGGGTACGTCCCCCGGCGGCACGGGCGCCCCCGGGGGCGCCACCGCCGGCACCGGGGGCGTCCGCACCGCCGGAGCGCTGCCCTTCGACATGCCCCAGCCGGCGGCCCTCCGCTCGGGCGCCGCGGGCAAGAAGCTGGTGTTCGCCCACTACTTCACCCCGTACCCGCTCTCCCTCGACAACGTGAGCGCGGACGCCGACTACTACACCCGCAACTACCTGAACCCGGACGGCGAGAGCGGCAAGCACGAGCGGTACGGCGGCCTGCTGCGCGACCGGCCGCTGCCCGTCCAGCCGAAGAGCGGCGACTGGGAGTACGCCAACCTCCAGCAGGAGGTGCGCACCGCCCGCGCGGCGGGCATCGACGGGTTCACGCTCGACATGCTCTCCCTGTCCGGCAAGAACTGGGAGCGCTCCAACCAGCTGATGGCGGCGGCCCGTTCGGTGGACCCGGCCTTCAAGATCATGCTGATGCCGGACATGACCTCCCTGAAGACCGATGATCCCGGCGTGCTCGCCGACGCCATCGCCGCGCTCGGATCCGCGCCCGCCGCCCACCGGCTCCCGGACGGCAGGCTCGTCGTCTCGCCCTTCAAGGCCGAGGCGAAGAGCGCGGCCTGGTGGACCGAGGTGATGGGGATCCTCAAGTCCAGGCACGGCACGCGCACGGCCTTCGTGCCGCTCTTCCTCGACTTCGGCGCCCACAGCGGCGACTTCGCCCCCATCAGCCACGGCTTCTCCGAGTGGGGCAGCCGCAGTTACGTCGGCCAGGAGAGCAACACCCGCGACGTCAAGCGGGCGCACGACATGGGCAAGATCTGGATGCAGCCGGTGTCCGTCCAGGACGCCCGCCCCAACCAGGGCATCTACGACGAGGCCGGCAACACCGCGACCCTGCGCGCCACCTGGAAGCACGCCATCGACGACGGCGCCGACTGGGTCCAGCTCGCCACCTGGAACGACTACTCCGAGGGCAGCCAGTTCGCCCCCTCCCTGCACAACGGCCACGCCTACCTGGACCTGACCTCGTACTATCTGACCCGGTTCAAGACGGGCGCGTGGCCCGAGATCGTCCGGGACACCCTCTACCTCACCGCCCGCACCCAGTTCGCCCAGGCCGACCCGACGGGCGACCAGTCGCTCCTGATGTCCCTGCGCAAGGGCAGCGCCGCGCCCCGCGACACGGTGGAGGTGCTCAGCTTCCTCGCCGGACCCGCCGTGGTCCGTACGGCCGTCGGATCCGCGAAGGACTCCCACGAGGCCCCCGCCGGGGTCCACTCCGAACTGCTGCCGCTGAAGGCGGGCGCGTGCTCCGCCGAGGTGGTCAGGGACGGGAAGACCGCGACCGGGGTGGAGCTGCCCTACCCGGCGGACCGCACCGTGCAGGTCCAGGACCTCCAGTACCACGCGGCCACCAGCGGCCGCGGGACGTAGGCCCCGGGCCGTCCCTTCGCCCGGGAGGCCCCGCCGGTTCGGCGGGGCCTCCCCCCGTTACCTGGCGGCTGCCGGCCCCGGCCCCGGCGGTGGCGGGGACCCCGGCCCGGCCGGGCCGCCGCGCCCGACCGGGGGAGGCGTTGGGGGCTACCGGCGGCGGCCGCGCCGGGAGAGGATCACCACGACAAGCCCCGCCCCGCCCTGGGAGGCCCCGTGCCCGATCCCGTCCGTCCCGAGGGGGGCCCGGCCGGGCCCCCGCCCGCCACCGCACCGCAGCCCGGCGGCCGCCCGGCCGGCGAGCGCCCCGAGGGCCCGCCCGGCGGCGGCCGGCCGACGGTCCCGGCACGGGTGTTCCCGGGCGCCGAGGGGCTGTTCCGCCTCGACCCCGCCGTCGCGCACCTGAACCACGGCTCGTTCGGCGCGGTCCCCGTCCCCGTCCAGGAGGCGCAGGCCGCGCTCCGGGCCCTGGCCCACGCCGACCCCGACGCGTTCTTCCTCGGAGTCTGCGACCGGCTGGCCCAGGCCCGCGCCCGGATCGCCGCGCACCTCGGCGCCGACCCCGACGGGCTCGCCTTCATCGCCAACGCCACCGAGGGGGCCAACCTCGCCCTCGACGCGATCCCCTTCGCCGCCGGCGACGAGATCCTGGTCACCGACCACGGCTACGGCACCGTCGTCGCGGCCGCCGCCCGCCGCGCCACGGTCACCACCGTCGCCCTCGACCCCCTCCTGCCCGACGAGGACGCCGTACGCGAAACCGTGCTGGCCGCGCTGACGCCCCGTACCAAGGCGGCGCTGCTCGACCACGTCAGCTCGCCCACCGCCCGCCTCATCGCCTCGCCCCGGCTCCTCGCCGACCTCCGGGAACGCGGAGTCACCACCGTCGTCGACGGAGCCCACGCCCCCGGCATGCTCGCCGACCCCCTCGCGGGCGGCGCCGACTTCTGGTTCGGCAACCTCCACAAGTGGGGGTACGCCCCGTCCGGCAGCGCGGTCCTCGCCGTCGCCCCGGAGCACCGCCACCGCGTCCGCGCGCTCGTCCCCTCCTGGGAGGACCAGCACGGGTTCCCCCGCTCGGTCGAGTACCGCGCCACCGCCGACTACACCGGCTGGCTCGCCGCGCCCGAGGGCCTGGACCTCCTCCAGCGCCTCGACGCGGCCCGGGTACGGGCCCACAACAGCGCGCTGGCCGCCCACGGCGCGTCCCTGCTCGCCGAGATCCCCGGGATCACCCCGCTCCCGCACGGCGAGGGCCTCGCCATGCGGGCGCTGCTGCTGCCGGCCGGCACCGCCGAGACACCCGAGGACGCCGTGGCCCTGCGCGAGGAGATCGCGGCACGGCTGCGCGTGCGGGTGCTGGTCTGGCCCCGGCCGGGCGGCGGCGGCATCCGGATCTGCGGGCAGGTCTACAACCGGCCCGAGGAGTACGAGCGCCTCGCCGCCGGCCTGCCCGCCCACCTCGGCCGCGCCTGAGGGGGCGGGGGTCCGCTCACCTCAGCCGCGCCTGAGCAGGTAGGTGTCCATGATCCAGCCCTTGCGGGCGCGGGCCTCGGTGCGCAGCTCCTCGATCCGCCCCGCGACCTCGCCGAGCTTCCCCGACACCAGGATCTCGTCCGGGGTGCCGACGTAGGCCCCCCAGTAGATGAACAGGTCCTGGTCCAGGTGGGCGGTGAAGGCGTGCCGGGCGTCCAGCATCACCACCACGTCGTCCACCCCCTCCGGCCAGCCCTCGGCCAGCCGCCGCCCGGTGGTGATCTGCACCGGGCGGCCCACCCGGTTCAGGTTCGTGCGGTGCCGGGCCAGCAGCGAGGACACGCTGCTGATGCCCGGCACCACCTCGTGCTCGAACGCCACCCGGCCCTTCTCCAGCACCTCGTCGAGGATCGCCAGGGTGGAGTCGTACAGCGAGGGGTCGCCCCACACCAGGAACGCCCCGGTCTCGCCCTCGGCCAGGTCCTGCGCGATGAACCGCTCGAACAGCTCGGCCCGCGCGCTGCGCCAGCCGTCCACCGTCGGGGCGTAGTCCGCCGGGGTCCGGTCCCGGTCCGGGTCGCGGCCCTCCACCAGCCGGTGCCCCGGGCGGGCGTGCTCGTCGAGCATCGCCCGCCGCAGCCCCGTCAAATCCGCCTTCTCCTCGCCCTTCTCCAGGATGAGGAACGCGTCCGCCGCCCTGATCGCCTTGACCGCCTGGAGGGTCAGGTGGTCCGGGTCGCCCGCGCCTATGCCGATCACTGAGAACTTCTTCACCCCGCTATTCTGCCCGTCATGCGCGTCGCCCTGTTCGTCACCTGCGTCAACGACGCGCTGTACCCGCGCACCGGCATCGCCGTCGTCCGCCTCCTGGAGCGGCTCGGCGTCACCGTGGACTTCCCGGCGGCCCAGAGCTGCTGCGGGCAGCCGCAGTACAACACCGGCTTCCGGCACGAGACGGAGCCGCTGGTGCGGCGCACCGCGGAGGCCTTCGCCGGGTACGAGTACGTGGTCACCCCCTCCGGCTCCTGCGCCGCGATGATCCGCGAGCACTACCCGCGCATCGGGCGCAAGGCCGCCGCCGAGGGCCGCGGCGACGCACTGGCGGAACTGGCCGCCGCGCTGGCGCCGCGCGTGTACGAACTGACCGAGTTCCTCGTCGACGTGCTCGGGGTCAGCGACGTCGGCGCCCACTTCCCGCACACCGTCACCTACCACCCCTCCTGCCACGGCCTGCGGGCCCTCGGCCTCGGGGACCGGCCGCGGCGGCTGCTGGCCGCCGTCAAGGGCCTGGACCTGGTCGAACTCCCCGGAGCGGAGGAGTGCTGCGGCTTCGGCGGGACCTTCGCCGTCAAGAACCCGGACGTGTCGGCGGCCATGGGCACCGACAAGACCGCCGCCGCGGCCGCCACCGGAGCCGAGGTGCTGTGCGGCGCCGACAACTCCTGCCTCGCCCACCTGGAGGGCCTGCTGCGCCGGGCCGGCTCCCCGCTGCGCACCCTGCACCTGGCCGAGATCCTCGCCGCGACCGAGCGGGAGCCCCTCCGATGACGGCCACGCACCTGGGCATGCCCGCCTTTCCGGCCGCCGCGCGGGAAGCCGTACGGGACGACGTGCTGCGCGCCAACCTCCGCCGCGCCACGCACACCATCCGCGACAAACGGGCCCGCGCGGTCGCCGAACTCGCCGACTGGGACCGGCTGCGCGCCGCCGGGAAGGCCGTCAAGGACCACACCCTGCGCCACCTCGACCACTACCTCCTCCAACTGGAGGAGGCGGTCACCGCCGCGGGCGGCACCGTTCACTGGGCGGCCGACGCCGACGAGGCCAACCGCATCGTGACGGACCTGGTGCTCGCCACCGGGGAACGGGAGCTCGTCAAGGTCAAGTCCATGGCCACCCAGGAGACCGGCCTCAACGAGGCCCTGGAGGCGGCCGGGATCGCCGCGTACGAGACCGACCTGGCCGAGCTCATCGTCCAGCTCGGCCACGACCGGCCCTCGCACATCCTGGTCCCGGCCATCCACCGCAACCGCGCCGAGATCCGCGACGTCTTCCGCGCCGAGATGGGCGGATGGGGCCGGCCCGCGCCCGACGGGCTCGGCGACGACCCGCGCGAACTCGCCGAGGCCGCGCGCCTGCACCTGCGGGAGAAGTTCCTGCGCGCCAAGGTCGCCGTGTCCGGCGCGAACTTCATGGTCGCCGAGACGGGGACCCTGGTCGTCTTCGAGTCCGAGGGCAACGGCCGCATGTGCCTGACCCTGCCCGAGACCCTGATCTCCGTCGTCGGCATCGAGAAGGTCGTCCCCACCTTCCGCGACCTGGAGATCTTCCTCCAGACCCTGCCGCGCTCCTCGACGGCGGAGCGGATGAACCCGTACACGACGATGTGGACCGGCACCACCGACGGCGACGGACCCGCCGCCTTCCACCTCGTCCTCCTCGACAACGGCCGCACCGACACCCTCGCCGACGAGGTCGGCCGCCAGGCCCTGCGCTGCATCCGCTGCTCCGCCTGCCTGAACGTCTGCCCCGTCTACGAGCGCGCCGGCGGCCACGCCTACGGCTCCGTCTACCCCGGCCCCATCGGCGCCATCCTCAGCCCCCAACTGCGCGGCACCGACAGCGAGATCGACGCCTCCCTGCCGTACGCCTCCACGCTGTGCGGGGCCTGCTACGACGTCTGCCCGGTCGCCATCGACATCCCCGAGGTCCTCGTCCACCTCCGCGAACGGGTCGCCCAAGGCGGCCCGGTGACCCGCGACGGCATCCGCGTACGCCTGCGCCCCGCGCACGGCCGCACCGCCGAACGGGCCGCGATGCGCGCCGCCCGCCTGCTCCTGGACCACCCGGGCGCGCTGCGCGCGGGCGAACGCCTGCTGGCCCGCGCCCGCCGGATGCGCCCGCGCCGCCTGCCGGGGCCGGGCCGGGCCTGGACCGACACCCGGGAGCTGCCCGAGCTCCCCGCGGAATCCTTCCGCGACTGGTGGACCCGAGAACGGGGGACCCCGCAGTGACCTCACGCGACGTCGTCCTGGGCCGCATCCGCCGGGCGCTGGGGGAGCGGGGCCCGGGTCCGCGGCCGTCCCCCGGCCCCGCGGGGGCCGCGGAGATCCCCCGGGACTACCTCGCGGTGCACGGCGCGCGGACCCCGGCCGAGACCGTGGACCTCCTCGCCGCGCACCTCGCCGAGTACCGGGCGCGGGTCCACCGCACCGACGAGGACGGCCTGCCCGCGCTGCTGGCAGACCTGCTCGCGCGGCGCGGCGCCCGGACCGTACTCGTCCCGCCCGGCCTGCCCGCGCACTGGCTCGCGGCGGCGGAACCGGCGCACGTACAGGACCGCGCCGAGTCCACGGCGCGGCAACTGGACGCCGTGGACAGCGTGGTGACCGGCTGCGCCCTGGCCGTCGCCGAGACCGGCACCCTCGTCCTCGACGGAGGCCCCGAGCAGGGCAGGCGCCGGATCACGCTGATCCCCGACCACCACATCTGCGTCGTCCGCGTCCCCGGCCAGGTCGTGGACTCCGTACCGCGGGCCGTGGCCCTGCTGGACCCCGCCCGCCCGCTGACCTGGATCTCCGGACCCTCCGCCACCAGCGACATCGAGCTCGACCGCGTGGAGGGCGTCCACGGCCCCCGCACCCTGGACGTCGTCCTGCTCGGCGCACAATAGGCGCATGCCCTCCCACATCGCCCTCACCGCGCTCCTCGTCCACGACTACGACGAGGCCATCGACTTCTACACCAGGGCCCTCGGCTTCGACCTCGCCGAGGACACCGCCCGCCCGGACGGCTCCCGCTGGGTGGTGGTCCGCCCGCCCGGCGCCAAGGAGTCCGCACTGCTGCTGGCCCGCGCCAAGGACGACGCCCAGCGCCCCCGCGTCGGCGACCAGACCGGCGGCCGCGTCGGCTTCTTCCTCCACACCGACGACTTCGCGCGCGACCACGCCCGGATGACCGCCGAGGGCGTCCGCTTCCTGGAGGAGCCGCGCCACGAGGCGTACGGCTCCGTCGCCGTCTTCCAGGACCTGTACGGCAACCGCTGGGACCTACTCCAGCCCGCCGCGTAGCCCCGGCGCCTCGGCGGCGGCGTCCACGGCCGCCCCGCCGTCCACCCGTTGGGCCAGCTCCCCGGCCCACCGGACCAGGCCCGGCACGTCGACCCCGTACGCCGCCCCGTCCAGCCCCTCGATCCCCGCCGCCCCGCGCCGCAGCAGCCGCGCCCCGCCGACCGCGTTCCCGCGCGCGGCGTGCGTCAGCCCGACGGCGAGCTGGGCGAGCCCCCGCCACAGCGGCGCCGCGGCCACGGGCCCGGACTTCCAGGCGTCCTCGAACACCTCGTGCGCGTGGAAGGGCATCCCGGCGTCCAGCAGCCGCTGGGCCTCCCGGACCGTCTGCGCGGGCGACCGCACCACGCCCTCCGGCTGCCGTCCCACGCCGCCCGCCCCGTAGGCCAGCGGCCGCCCCAGCCCGTCCCTCGGCCGCGCGCTGCGCGCGCGGCCCTCCTCGTCCCGATCCCGTGTGTTCACCCGCCCATCCTCGCGGCCGCCGATTACCCGTGCATGCACACCCCTCTGCGTGGGGTAATGTTCTGCATGTGCCGCCGGGACGGGGGAAACCCCAGGTCGGAAGCACATCGGGACGTGGCGCAGCTTGGTAGCGCACTTGACTGGGGGTCAAGGGGTCGCAGGTTCAAATCCTGTCGTCCCGACTCGAGAGAGTCGCAGTTCGAGGGGCCGCTTCAGAGAAATCTGAAGCGGCCCCTCGGCCGTTTTCCGGACCCGTGCGGGGGTGGGTTCCGATCGTCCGTGCGGGGCAAGCGCAAGGTGGGGGATCCCGCTCCGCGCCGCGCACCGGCCGGGCGGCGGGCGAACCGGCGACGAGAGGAGCGGCTGTGAGTGAGGCAGGTCCGTTCGTGGTCTTCGCGAACTTCCTCTCCGACCTGGCGGTCGACCTCAACGAGGGCCGGGTCCTGGCGCAGTGGGCGCAGCAGGCACCGCGGAAGGCGTGGCTGCTGCGGCCCGGCGACGTGCTGATCACTCCCGTACCGCTGGGCCGGGAGTTCCTGCGGTACGTGTACGACCTGACGCAGGTGTCTCCGGATTCGGTGACGGTCGTCGAGGTACCCCCGTCCGGCGCCGTCCCCCTGGCGCGGGCGGTGCGCGAGGCCGGACTCGCCGAGCACGTCCGGGCCCTCGCCGGCGACCGGGGCGCGGCGCTGCTGCCGACCGCGCTGGACGCGTCGGCGATCACCTTCGCCCGGGACCTCGGCCTCACGGTGCACCCCTACCCGACGGTCGAGGCCGCCGAAGCCGCGCTGAAGACGACCATGCTGCTCAACACGAAGGCCGGGTTCCGCGAGACGGCCGGACACCTGGGCATGCGGCTGCCCGCGGGGCGGGTGTGCCGGCGCCCCGAGGTAGAAGGGGTGGTGCGGGAGTTCCTGCGGAGCTACGAGGGGGTCGTGGTCAAGCCCGACCGCTCGGCGGGAGGCCACGGGATGCGCTTCCTGTCCCGCGACGACCTGAACGGCGGCGCGTCCCTGGTCCTGGACACGGTCGGCGGCCCCCTGGGGACGTGGGTCGTGGAGGAACGCCTCGACGTGGCCGAGTCGGTCAGCGTCCAGCTGGACACCACCCCCGCCGGGACGCGCGCCCTGTTCAGCGGGGCGATGCGTACGACGCGGGGCTCCTTCACGGGGTACGTCTCGCCGCTGCCCGCGTCCTGCGCGCACGTGGCCGGCGAGCTGGAGGCCTGGGGGACGGCCCTGGGCGGCCATCTGGCCGGCCACGGCTTCGCCGGACCGTTCGGGCTCGACGCGCTGGTGGACGCGCGGGGCGAGGCGTACGCGAGCGAGAGCAACATCCGGCGTACGGCCACCACCACACCCCACGCCATGGTCGTCCGGCTGACGAAGGCGCAGGCCGCGGCGGGCGCGCCCGCGGCCTGGTCGGTGGCGAAGGGGCGGACCCGGCACCCGTTCGACTTCGAGGGGGCCCTCGGACGGCTGCGCGAGCACCACCTCGCCTTCGATCCGGCGAGCGGCGAGGGCGTGGTCCTCTACGCGGACGCCCCGCCCGACGGCCGCTCATGGCGGTACGCGGTGATCGCCGGAAGCACCGCAGACGTGCGGGAGCAGGAAGCCGCGCTGGCCGAAGCCCTCGAGTTCGAAGTCCGCTGACCCCGCCCCGCCCACTGACCCCGCCTCCGCTGCCCCGCACGGGCGGGTGTGAACCGCACAGCACGACGCCGGTCCCGGCACCCGAGAGGGGTGCCGGGACCGGCGTCGCAGGTGCCCGATCAGGCGGGGCGGCCGCCGAACGGGGCGCCGGTGCCGTAGTACGTGCCCAGCTCCTCGTGGTAGCCGGCGTTTCCGAGGTGCTGGTCCCGGTGGAACTCGGGGGCGTCCTTGATCTGCTCCTTGGTGCGGTCGACGTAGACCTTCTTCTCCTCCGCGTCGATCCGCACGACCGTGCTCGCCGGCAGGAGGACCTCCTTGCCGAAGATCCATACGCCGGTGTCCACGACCAGGTAGGCGTCACCGACCTCGTCGGAGTGCTTGTCGACCTTGCCGATGCCGCCATCGGTCGCCTCGACCTTGTAGCCGGTCAGGTCCGTACCGGCCAGGTGGCCGGCGGTCGACGTGTAGCTCCACACATGCTCAGTCACGCGAAAACAACTCCTCTTGTACAGCGGGGGACGGCGGGGAGATGAATTCCCCGCCCGGTCCTCCTCGTTCCGTGCGTCGTATCGCGGCGGTCCGTGTGTTCCGCCTGAACTCCGCATGCCCCGCATTCACTCCTCCACACACCCCGGATCAATTTCCGGTTCCGGGACGGTGATGTACGGATATCCGGGCCGTACACGACGACATGGCGGTGGCCTGCGCCCCCTTCGTGAAGGGGGCGCAGGCCACCGCCATGCAGTGTCCGAACTGCCAAGCCGTCGTCGCGGCGGCTACCAGCGGTACCAGCGGCCGCTGCCGCTCTTGGGACGGGCGACAAAACCGATCAGCCACAGGATCAGGACTGCGATAGCGACCCACCAGAGAATCTTCAGTGCGAAACCCGCGCCGAAGAGGATCAGTACCAGCAGAAGAACGAGAAGCAGGGGAACCATAGTTATCAACCTCCGAAGCGCCTTCTGCCCGACCGAACCCAGGACATGCATGGGATTCCCCTTTTGTTTCCACCTCCAGGGAGGGAGGACACAGAGGGGGCGGATCCCGCCGGTTTGTCGGCGCCGCGTGCGGAGGCGGGTGGGCCCCGTACGCCGTACGGCTCAACCGGCTGCTCGGGCGGCCCCCCCCGGCGGGGAGAAGACACCTCCCGCCGGGGCGAATTGAGCCGATCGGGTCCTGTATTCGGCTGATCCTCTGAAGATCGACGGGATTCCGGGTGGGGCGCCGCACCGAGGGCAGTCGCCCCCTGTCGCCCGTCGCCGCGTCGCCGCGTCGCCACGTCGCGAGCGAGCCGACGGGCCGACGCGCCGACCGAGCACAGGAACAGGACCCGTGATGAGCCCCACCAGCCCCAGTACCAGCCCCAGTACGACGGCGACGGCCACGTCGATCGCGCCCGGCCCTGCCCTGGTTGCCGGTCGCGGCGGGCTTTCCGGCGCCGTGGTGGAGGCGCTGCGTCACGGTGGCCCGCCGGACTACGCCCCGGGAGCGGTATTGAAGGCCGACCCGTGGGGGGAGGACCTCCAGCTGGCCCTCTACCTGCTCTACGAACTGCACTACCGGGGCTTCGCGGGCGTGGACGACGAACGGGAATGGGACCCGGACCTGCTCCGGCTGCGCCAGGCCCTGGAAGCCCGCTTCCTGCACGCCCTGCGCACCGATCTGTCCGCGGCGCCCGCATCGGTGGACGAGGCCTTCGCCCCGCTGCTCGTGGAACCCGCCGACCCCGCCGGCAGCCTCAGCCACCGGCTCGCGACCCGGGGCGAGCTGTGGCAGCTCCGCGAATACGCCGCCCTGCGCTCCCTCTACCACCTCAAGGAAGCCGACCCGCACCTGTGGGTGATCCCCCGGCTGACCGGCCGCGCCAAGGCCGCCATGGCCGCCATCGAGTACGACGAGTTCGGCGCGGGACACCCCGACCGGATCCACGCCCGGCTTTTCGCCGGCCTCATGAACGACCTCGGCCTGGACCCCGCCTACGGCCGCTACCTCGACCAGGCCCCCGCACCCCTCCTCGCCACCGTCAACCTCATGTCCCTCTTCGGCCTGCACCGCGCCCTGCGCGGCGCACTCGTCGGCCACTTCGCCTGCCTCGAGGTCACCTCCCCACCCGGCTCCCGCCGCCTGGCCAAGGCCATGCACCGCTGCCAAGCCGGCCCCGCCGCCGAACACTTCTACACCGAACACGTCGAAGCCGACGCCGTCCACGAACACGTCGTACGCCACGACGTCATCGGCGGCCTCCTCACCGACGAACCCCACCTCGAACCCGACATCGCCTTCGGCTGCGCCGCGACCCTCCACCTCGAAGACCGCCTCACCCACCACATCCACACCGCCTGGGAACAAGGACACTCCTCACTCCGCACCCCGCTGCCCGAGCGCTGACGGCTCCGCGCCCGGCGGACGCGGCGCCGGATGGCGCGGTCACCCGGATGGCGCGGTCTCCCGTACGGCCGGTCCACCCGTACGGGCGCGTGCCCGGAGGGTTTCGGGCGTGCAGGACCGGTTACGCGCTCCTTATGACGCCTACGAAGCCGGCGGACCCGCCCACCGGGCAGGTGCCCCATAGCCTGAGTCCCCCGATCCCCGCTGACGGCCCCCTGCCCAAGGACCACACCCAGGCGATCCTGGAGACCACCAAGCTGGTGGCGGCGCTGCTGAAGCGGTCAGGGCCGCCGTTCGCGCTCGCCGGCAGCGTGGCCGCGTTCGCCCACGGACTGCCGGCCCGGTTCCAGCACGACACCGACTTCTGTGTCCGGCCCGAGGACGCCGACGCGGCCGTCAAGGCCCTGGAGGAGGGCGGGATCGAGATGCGCCGGGCCCCCGAGGACTGGCTCGTCAAGGGCCGCTCCGGCGGGGAGGAGATCGACCTGATCTTCGAGCTGGCCCGGCGGCCGGTGAGTACGGAACTCCTGGAGCGGGCGGACGTCAAAGCGGTGGACTCGGTGTGGATGCCCGTCCTCGCACCCACCGACCTCATGGACAGCCGGCTCGCGGCCCTCTGCGAGCACTACTGCGACTTCGGCGACCTGCTGCCCATGGCGCGCATGCTGAGGGAGCAGATCGACTGGGTCCGGCTGGACCGCGCCTACCGGTCGGAACCGCTGCCCGACGCGTTCCTCCACCTCCTGGAGCGGCTGCGCGTCATAGACGACCGCGGCGCCGCACGGTCCGCGCACGACGGGCCGGCACGGAAGGGAACCTCATGACCTCGCACGACATGGTGGAGTACCGCATCGCGCACCTGCTCGACCGGCTGGCCCGCGAGGACCTCGCCGAGCTGGGCGTACGGGTCGAGGCCCACGGAGCGGGCGTCCTGGTCCGGGGCGGCGTCTCCAGCCCCGAGTGCCGGGCGGAGGTCCTGCGCTTCGCCGCGGAGGAGCTCGCCGGGCTGGAGTGGCGCGAGGACGTCACGGTCTGCCGCCCCGGCCCGCCCGACCACTCCGAGGAGCTGTCGTGATCCGCGTGGCAGCCGTCGGGGACATCCACCTCGGCCCCGGCAGCGCGGGAGCCCTCCGGCCCGCCTTCGCCACCCTGGGCGACTGCGCGGACCTCCTCCTGCTGGCCGGCGACCTGACGCGGCACGGCACCCGCGAGGAGGCACGGGTCGTCGCCGGCGAGGTGGCGGGACTCGGCGTCCCCGTCATCGCGGTGCTCGGCAACCACGACTATCAGAGCGACCAGGAAGAAGCCGTCGCGCAGGAGCTGACCGCCGTCGGAGTCCACGTCTTGGAGGGCACGGGAACGGTCCTCGACGTCGGCGGTACGAAAGTAGGCGTCGCCGGGACCAAGGGCTTCTGCGGGGGCTTCGCCGGACGCAGCGGCAGCGAGTTCGGCGAACCGGAGATGAAGGCGTTCATCCGGTACACCCGCACCTGCGCCGACGGGCTGGCCGGGGCACTGCGCGAGCTCCGGGAGGGCGGCTGCGACCTGCGCATCGCCCTCACCCACTTCGCACCCGTGCCGGACACGCTCGCGGGCGAGCCGCTGGAGATCTACCCCTTTCTCGGCAGCTACCTCCTCGCGGAGGCGATGGACGAGGCGGGAGCGGACCTGGCCGTCCACGGACACGCGCACTCCGGTACCGAGCACGGCATGACGGCGGGCGGAGTCCGGGTGCGCAACGTGGCGATGCCGGTCATCGACCGGGCCTTCGCCGTCTATCACCTTCCGGGCCGCGTGGAGGCGCCGGCGGGTCCGTGACGGCCCGCACGGTGGCGGCCCCGCCCTTGTTCCGCGGGCGGGGCCGCCACCGTGTGCCGGAGCGTGCTCCGGGCCGTCCGGCTCCAGGCCGTCCCGGCTCCGGGGGGACGTGCGACGGGGCCGGGACCGCGGTGCGGTCCCGGCCCCGTGCGCGAGAGGCGTCAGTGCTTGAAGGTGTCCTTGACCTTCTCCTTGGCTTCGCGCGCGTCGCCCTTGGCCTGCTCGGTGCGACCCTCGGCGGTCAGTCGCTCATTGCCCGTCAGGCGGCCGGCGGCTTCCTTGAGCTTGCCCTTGGCCTGCTCGCCCTTGGCCTCGGTCTTCTGCTCACCAGACATTGCCGATCACTCCCTGTGCGGTAGAAAACGTCTTACGCACCCTCGTATGACCGGCGAACTCTCCTTGAAACGGGCCGGTCCGGCCTTTTCCTCCGGCGCCGTGTCAGGAGGGCGGGTACGGGGCCGCGGAGGCTTGTCCGGCGAGCCGCGCGACGAGGCGCCCGTCAGGCGCCCGGTACGAGTGGGTGTTCCCGCGGTTGGTGGGTAGTCGCGCCGTGACAGCGGCGTACGCGAACGAGGAAGGGACACCCCGATGACCGACCAGCCCCACAGTCACGAACCCACCCCCTCGCCCGAGGAACCGCGCAACCGGACGGAGCACACCCGGGACGAGTTCGGCCGGCGCATCGAGGCCCTGGCGGGCGTGGCGGGCGAGGCCGACGTCACGGCGCGGGCCGAGGAGGCGGCGGCCGGGGCACAGGACAGGGCCGTCACGGCGAAGGAGCAGGCCGTGCGGAAGGCGGCGCTGGTCACCGACCAGATCCGCGACACGGCGGGACAGGCCGCGCGCCTGGTGAAGGACACGACCCCGGACGCCGTACTGGACCAGGCGGCTCACGCGTCCCGGCTGGTGGGCCAGGCCACGGCCCGCGCGGGCCGGTTCGCGGCGGAGAACACTCCCGAACCGGTTCTCGACAGGGCCGGGCAGGCCGCATCCGTGGCGCGGGCCAACAGGACTCCGCTGCTCGCCGCCGGCGCCTTCCTCGTCGTGTTCCTGCTGGTGCGGCGTGGCCGGGGGCGCAAGTGAACGCGGCCAAGATCGCCTACAAGCCGGTCGGACTGGCGCTGGGCGCCGCCAGCGGCATGATCGCGGGGATCGCCTTCAAGCAGGCCTGGAAGCTGATCGAGGGGGAGGGTGACGCCCCCGACGCCACCGACGAGGACCGCTCCTGGAAGCAGATCCTCATCGCCGCCGGCCTCCAGGGGGCGATCTTCGCCGTCGTCAAGGCCACCGTGGACCGGTCCGGTGCCGTGGCGACGCGGCGTGTGACGGGCACCTGGCCGGGCTGAGCGCCGACCGCCGCCCGCCCCCGGAGGGGCGGGCGGCCGGCCGGGTGCGCGGCGCCGTACGGAGCGGCGGAGCCCTGCGCCAACCACGGGCCCCCGGAGGCGGCCCCGCGCACGCCGCGCACCCCGAACGCGCCGCACATGCCGCTCGCCGCGTTTCACCTCAGGGCCCGGCCGGACTTCCCCCCGGCCGGGCCCTGCCCGCGTGGTGTGCCCCGCCGGGCCGCCGGCGCGGGTTCAGCGGGCCAGCAGCTCGTCGAGGAACGCGTCGGCGTCGGAGGTCTCGGCTCCGGGTGCGGCGACCGCGTACGTCTCGTCGAGGAACCGGGCCATCGCGCGGGCGTCGAGGAGCAGGATCGCCCCCTGCCCGCCCGGGGAATCCCGCAGTTCCACGCGGACGGCCTCGCCGTCGGGCGTCCACTGCGGCCGGAACGCGACGTCTCCCTCGCCCACCGGGCGGTGGAGGCCCTCGGCCGGCATCTGGCGGTCGAAGCACCAGGACGGCAGGCCCGCGTACCGGGTGACGAACCGCGCCCGCACCGCGTACGGGTCGGCGCGGTCACAGGAGAACCGGCCGAGCAGGGGGACGACGTCCCCCGTAGCCGCCTGGAGGCGGACGCTGATCAGGGCGGCCACAGGGGACATCAACACGGGCCTCCGGGAAGGGGCTGCTCAGCCGCCTCCCGTGTGCCCCTTCTCCGGCGAGCCACGCTGCGCCGTCCGACTGAACCGCCGAACCGGGCTGTTGAGCCGCGCTTCCGAGCGGTACGGCTGAGCAGCGCCCATCAGCGGCGCCGTCCCCGCACGGGTGGTGCACCGCCCCGGCTCACGCCGGTTCGGTGGCCTCGGTGAACGTCGCCACCACCGGTCTCAGTGCTCTGTCCCACTCGGGCATGCGCCACCTCCGGGATGCCGTATGCCCGGTCGGGCCCGGTCAACGCGGCCACGGCCGGACCTGCGGCGGAACCGGGCTCAGCGCCTCAGGACAGGTCCATGTGCAGCCGTACGGTGGTGCCGTGCTCGTGGGTGTCGATCTCCACGAGGTCGCACAGCTGGCGCACCGCCCACAGCCCGTGGCCCCGTCGCCGGGCCGGGTCCGGCGGAAGGTAGCCCGCGTACCAGTCGGCTCCGGTCCGGCCGGGGTCGGTGACGTCGCACACGATCCGGTGACCGGAGCGCCCCAGCGTGAGCAGGCCGTGGCCGGCGCCGTGCTGGACGGCGTTCGTGGCGACCTCGTTGACGGCGAGCACGAGCCGCCGCGCCCCGGAAGGGGACATGCCCAGGGAGACGGCGGCCTCCGCCACGAAGGCCCGTGCCCGGCCCAGATCGGCCCCGAACCGCTGCTCGGCGGCCGCCCGGCCCGGTGCCGGAAACGGTGCCACCGGCCGCTTCCAGGCCCCGCCCGGCGTGGTCGGCGCGACGTAGCGGTCGCTCGGCCGCGGGCCCGGGCCGGTCACCAGCTGGGGGTGGGTCCGCAGGGCGTCCCGGACCACCGGGGCGGGCAGGGACCGGGTGTCGTAGGGGCACACGATCCATGCCGGGCAGGGGGCGAAGGCGAGGTTGATCGCCGCCTCGTACCGGGTCCACTCCGCCGTCTCGACCGCGTCGCGACCGTGCCACACCGGTTCCCCGATCACCCGCACCCGCCGGTGCCCGCCCTTCACCGTGTGCCGCTCGACGTAGCGGTGGTACGCGCTCAGCGTGCGGCCCGGACTCCGGTACCAGCGGTCGGACGGGACGAACTCCACCTGGCCGGCTGCATCGCCCAGCTCTTGGCGCAGCAGGTCGATGTTGGCTTCGGTGGTCACCGCGAGGACGGCGTCGTCCGCGTGGAGGCCGTCCAGGCAGAACGGCACGGTCGAGGCCAGGAACGCGTCGTCGGTGCCGTAGACCAGCGCCTGGTGGATCAGGAGCGAGCCCTCGTCGGGCCGAGGGACCGGGGGGACCGGGGGGACCGGGGGGACCGCCGGGGGGATCAGGGTCATGACGCCGTCTCCCGGGCGGTGACGATGAGGGACGGGGTCTCGTCCCAGCCGACCATGCCGACCACCTGGCACAGCAGCGGGGCGAGGTCCACCACGTGCAGCCGGCGATCCGCCGGAAGCCGCCCGGCCGCGTGAGCCAGCGCCCGTACGCCGGCCAGGTCGATGAACTCCAGGGCGCTCATGTCCACCCACACGTCCCCCGACCAGTCCAACGTGGTCTCCAGCGCGGCGGCGAGCGCGTCGGTGGCGCGGTAGTCCACCGTGCCCACGACCCGCAGGGACCGCTGCCCGGCCCGGAAGCCGGGCACCAGCCGCAGACCGGGGGCCGAGTACAGCTCGTCCATTTCCACGGCGCCGGGGTGGCAGCGGTCGAACGCGTCCAGCGCGTGCGGACCGAAGCGGCGGGCGTCGTACTGGCAGATCGCCGACGCCGGCTGCCCGGCGAACACCTCCGTGACCCGCCTCTCGTACCGTTCGAGCTGATCGGTTCCGGGTACGTGGCGCAGTGCCCAGCCCATCTCGCCGCTGACCCGGAAACCGCGGTACCCGGCCGTGAGGGAGTCCCGCACCTCCTGCCGCAGGGCGCGGGCCAGGGCCTCGGCGTCGAACGAGCCCGCCGCCAGGTAGCTCTCCTCGGCGGTGGTCACCCGCAGCTGGCCGCTCGCCAGCGCCCGCTGCGGATCGGCGCCCGCCGAGCCGAACCAGCTCAGCACCTCACGGGGATCACGCCGGTCGGCGAAGTACAGCACGCGCTCCCCGAGCTCCAGCCCCGCGGACACGTAGGCGGTGACCACCCGGCGCTGCTCCGCGTCGTCGGCGAACGCCAGACACAGGTGGTCACCGTGGGCCATGTCCTGGACCCGGCGTTCCCTGTCCGCCCGCGTGGTCATCGGAGAGCCACAGTCTTCACCGTTCCATCCCCAGCCCCGCCGGTGCCCGTTACGGCTCCGCTGCGTGGAGCCCCGCCGGACACTCTAGGGGGTGTCGTCAAACGCCTTCCTGCCGTGCGGCGCCCCTCACGCACGCCCGCCTTTCGGCCCGGTGCCCGGCGGGCACCGGGCGCGGGTGGCCCGGCTGCTCACCGGTCCCGTACGTGCACCGGCGGCCGGGGGCATAGCCTGGCTCGGGCACGCTCGAACCTTCGGGCGGATCCTGGGTAGAGGGAGATGGGGCAGGGATGGTCGAGCCGGCGGTTGCAGCGACGGGCGTGAAGGTGTCAGGGGCGGTGGGAGAGCCGGAGCTGCGTCAGCTCCTGGCCGGCCTGACGGCCGTCCGGGACGGTGATTTCGGCACCCGCCTGCCCGACGAGGCCGACGGACTGCTGGGGGAGATCGCCACCGTCTTCAACGGCATGGTCGACCAGCTCTCCCTGTTCACGTCGGAGGTGACCCGCGTCGCCCGCGAGGTCGGAACCGAGGGAACCCTGGGCGGTCAGGCCGAGGTTCCGGGCGTCTCCGGAACGTGGGCCGACCTGACGGACTCCGTCAACGCGATGGCCGGCAACCTCACCACCCAGGTACGGGACATCGCCCAGGTGGCGACCGCCGTGGCCCGCGGTGACCTGTCGCAGAAGATCGACGTGGCGGCCCGGGGCGAGATCCTGGAGCTGAAGGACACCGTCAACACGATGGTCGACCAGCTGTCCTCCTTCGCGGACGAGGTCACCCGGGTGGCGCGCGAGGTCGGCAGCGAGGGACGGCTCGGCGGTCAGGCCGAGGTGCCCGGCGTGGCCGGAGTCTGGCGCGACCTGACCGACTCGGTGAACTTCATGGCCGGCAACCTGACCGACCAGGTCCGCAACATCGCGCAGGTGACGACGGCGGTCGCCAAGGGCGACCTGTCGCAGAAGATCGCCGTCGACGCCCGCGGCGAGATCCTGGAGCTGAAGAACACCATCAACACGATGGTCGATCAGCTGTCCGCGTTCGCCGACGAGGTCACCCGCATGGCCCGGGAGGTCGGTACGGACGGCCGGCTCGGCGGGCAGGCGGACGTGAAGGGGGTCTCCGGCACCTGGCGGGACCTGACCGACTCGGTGAACTTCATGGCCGGGAACCTCACCGCGCAGGTCCGCTCGATCGCGGAGGTCGCCACCGCGGTCGCGCAGGGCGATCTCTCGCAGAAGATCCGGGTCGACGCGCGGGGCGAGATCCTGGAGCTGAAGACGACGATCAACACGATGGTCGACCAGCTGTCGGCGTTCGCCGACGAGGTCACCCGCGTCGCCCGGGAGGTCGGTACGGACGGCCGGCTCGGCGGGCAGGCGGACGTGAAGGGGGTCTCCGGCACCTGGCGGGACCTGACCGACTCGGTGAACTTCATGGCCGACAACCTCACCGCGCAGGTCCGCTCGATCGCGGAGGTCACCACCGCGGTCGCGCAGGGCGATCTCTCGCAGAAGATCCGGGTCGACGCCCGGGGCGAGATCCTGGAGCTGAAGGAGACCATCAACACGATGGTCGACCAGCTGTCCGCGTTCGCCGACGAGGTCACCCGCGTCGCCCGGGAAGTGGGCACCGAGGGCAACCTGGGGGGCCAGGCCACCGTACGGGGCGTCTCGGGCACGTGGAAGGACCTTACGGACAACGTCAACGTGATGGCGTCGAACCTGACGGGGCAGGTGCGGTCCATCGCCCAGGTGGCGACGGCCGTGGCCCGTGGCGACCTGTCGCAGAAGATCATGGTGGAGGCGAAGGGCGAGGTCGCGGCGCTGGCCGGGGTCATCAACACGATGGTGGACACGCTGTCCGCCTTCGCGGACGAGGTCACCCGCGTCGCGAGGGAGGTCGGAACCGAGGGCCGGCTCGGGGGCCAGGCGCGGGTGCCCAACGTGGCGGGGACCTGGAAGGACCTCACCGACAACGTCAACTCCATGGCGAACAACCTGACCGGGCAGGTCCGCAACATCGCTCTGGTCACGACGGCGGTCGCCAACGGTGACCTGTCCAAGAAGATCGACGTCGATGCCCGGGGCGAGATCCTGGAGCTGAAGACGACGATCAACACGATGGTCGACCAGCTGTCCTCCTTCGCGGCGGAGGTGACCCGTGTGGCGCGTGAGGTAGGCAGCGAGGGCAGGCTGGGCGGTCAGGCCGAGGTCGAGGGCGTGTCCGGTACCTGGAAGCGGCTGACGGAGAACGTCAACGAGCTCGCCGGGAACCTGACCCGGCAGGTCCGTGCGATCGCCGAGGTCGCCAGCGCCGTCGCCGAGGGCGACCTGACCCGCTCGATCACCGTGGACGCCTCCGGTGAGGTCGCCGAGCTGAAGGACAACATCAACTCGATGGTCGGCTCGCTCCGCGAGACGACCCGCGCCAACCAGGTACAGGACTGGCTGAAGTCCAACCTGGCGCAGATCTCCGGCCTCATGCAGGGCCACCGCGACCTCGCCGTCGTCGCCGAACTCGTCATGGACGAACTGGCGCCCCTGGTCGACGCCAGCTACGGGGCCTTCTACCTCGCCGAGGAAACCGACGGCGAGACCTGGCTCTCCCTGATCGGCTCGTTCGGACGGCCCGCCGACCGCCCCGCCGCCCAACGGGTGCGATGCGGGGAGACCCTGGTGGGACAGGCGGCGCGCAGCCGCCGCATCCTCACCACCGACAACCTGCCGCCCGGCTACCTGATCTCCTCCGGACTGGGTGCGGCCACGCCCGCGAACCTCATCGTGCTGCCCATCCTCGTCGAGGACCAGGTCCTCGGGGTCATCGAGCTCGCCACCTTCAGCAGCTTCACCCCCGTGCACCGCGACTTCCTCGGACGCCTCATGGAGACGGTCGGGGTCAACGTCAGCACCATCGTCGCCAACGCGCGTACGGACGAACTCCTCGGCGAGTCGCAGCGCCTCACCGGCGAACTGCAGGCGAGGTCGGAGCAGTTGCAGGTCCAGCAGGACGAACTCCAGCGCTCCAACGCCGAACTGGAGGAGAAGGCAGCCCTCCTCGCCACGCAGAACCGCGACATCGAGACGAAGAACCTGGAGATCGAGCAGGCCCGCCAGGAACTCGAAGACCGGGCCCAGCAGCTGTCGCTCGCGTCGAAGTACAAGTCCGAGTTCCTCGCCAACATGAGCCACGAGCTGCGCACACCGCTCAACAGCCTGCTCATCCTGGCCCAGCTCCTCTCGCAGAACCCCAGCCGCAACCTGACGCCCAAGCAGGTGGAGTACGCCGGCATCATCCACTCCGCCGGGTCCGACCTCCTCCAGCTCATCAACGACATCCTCGACCTGTCGAAGGTCGAGGCGGGCAAGATGGACGTCAACCTGGAACGGGTCTCGCTCAAGCGGCTCCTCAACTACGTCGAAGCCTCCTTCCGGCCGCTGACCAGCCAGAAGGGCCTCGACTTCGACATCATGAGCTCGGCCGGCGTACCGGTCGACCTGCTCACCGACGACGCGCGGCTCCAGCAGATCCTGCGCAACCTGCTGTCCAACGCGGTCAAGTTCACCGAGAGCGGCCGGGTCCAGCTGCGGATCGAACCCGCGAACGCCGGGGAACTGCCCGTCGAGCTGACCCGGGCGGGGTCCGTCGTGGCGTTCAAGGTCGTCGACACGGGCATCGGCATCGCCGAGGAACAGCTCGAGGTGATCTTCGCGGCGTTCCAGCAGGCCGACGGCACGACCAGCCGCAAGTACGGCGGCACCGGACTGGGGCTGTCCATCACCCGGGAGATCGCCCGGCTCCTCGGAGGCGTGGTCACCGCGAGCAGCACGCCGGGCGAGGGGTCGACGTTCACGCTGTACCTGCCGGTCTCGCGACCCGACTTCGTCGAGCGGGACGCGGAGGTCCCCGCCCTGGAGCCCGCCGCCTCCGCCGCCGCCGCCCGGCCGGGCGAAGGCGCCACCGAGGCGGCGCAGGGCCGCCATCCCCGACGGCTCCTGGTGATCGAGGAGCGCAGCAACGGTCTGCTCAGCCTCGTCGCCGAGAGCGCCGCGTCCGATCTGATGGCCGGGCGGGCCACCGCGGGACCGTCCGACCAGGTCGAGGTGGTCGCCGCCGTGACCGCCGCGGACGCCGCCGCCGTGCTCGCCCAGTCCCCGTTCCACTGCGTGGTCCTCGAACTGGGCTCCAGCGGCGAGGCCTTGAGCTTCCTCCAGGCCATGGCGGGGGACTCGGCCCTGGCCTCCCTGCCGGTGCTCGCCCACGACAACCGGCGCATGACCGGAGAACAGCAGCGGGAAGTGGCCCGGCACGCGACCGGTCAGCGCCTGGAAGTGCTCTCCAGCCTGGACGAACTCCGCGAACGGATCACCCTGCACCTGTCGGTGGACCGGCTCGGGGACGTCCTCCCCCTCGTCCGGTCCGACGGCGAACCGGCCCCGGCGCAAGCCGCGTACATCGACCCCAGCCTCGCCGACCGGTCCGTCCTGGTCGTCGACGACGACCCGCGCAACCTGTACGCGATCAGCGGCATCCTCGAACTCCACGGCATCCGGGTCCTGCACGCCGAGAACGGGCGCAAGGGCATCGACACCCTGATGAGCACCCCGGGCATCGACCTCATCCTGATGGACGTCATGATGCCCGAACTGGACGGGTACGCCGCGACCGCGGAGATCAGGAACATGCCCCAGTACGCGGACCTGCCGATCATCTCGGTCACCGCCAAGGCCATGCCCGGCGACCGGGAGAAGAGCATCGCCTCGGGATCGAGCGACTACGTCACCAAGCCCGTCGACGCGAACGACCTGATCGCGCGGCTCCGCCGGTGGCTCCTGCCCCAGGACACCTCGGGTTCCTCCCGTGGCTGACCTTCCCGCCCCCCTCGACACCACGGAAGAAGCCGACGTCAGGTGAGCAACGCCCACGACGACTCCGGAGCCCCCGGGCACCCCCTTCCCCAGCCCGGGCACACCGGCGCTCCGGAGGGCCCTGCCGCGCGCCGCGCGGGCGAGCGGGGGACCGGGGCGACGGCCGGGGAGGCGGGGACCGCGGGAGGTCCGCAGGATGCGGGAGTTACCGGGGATGCGGGGGATCCTCCCCGCGCTCAGCAGGCGAGCGGGGTGGGACGGCTCGCCGCCACCGTGGAGCGGTTGCGGCAGGAGGCCCTGGAAGCCCAGTGGGCCGCCGACGGGCGCGCGCTGATCGAGATGGCCAAGGGGATCCTCGTGGGCCGGCTGGGGTGCGGGCCCACCGAGGCGTCCCGGCAGCTCACCCGGCTGGCTGAGCAGTCGGGCGCCACCGTCCTGGGCCTGGCCGTCGACGTCATCAACCAGGCCGCCCGCGACCAGGTCAGCGAGATCGCCGAGCAGTTCCTGAAGTCCGCCGACGCGGAGCCGTCCGACGCGCGGGAGCCCGCCCCCGCCGTCCGGCTGCGGTCCGCGGAGAGCCGCGTACTGGCCGCGACCGACTCCCAGGCCGTCGCCACCGCCCTGCTGGAGAACGCGCTCGGGCCGCTGGGCGCGTACGGCGTCGCCATCTGGCTGGTGGGTTCCGACTCCTCGCTCGCCCTGGTCGGTCAGGCCGGGTTCACGGATGAGGAGGCGGGCCGCTGGCGATACGTTCCGCCGGAGGTGGCCACCTGCGCCCGCCTGGCGCTGCACAGCCGGGACCTCACGGTGCTGCCCAGTCTCGCCGACGCGGGGATCCCCACCATCGGCCGCCGCCAGCACCCCGACGGCGGACGCGTCGTGGTCCCGGCGGGAACCGGGGGACGCATCCACGGTGTGCTCGAAGTGAGCTGGCCGGACCGGCTGCCGCCGCAGCCGCCGCAGATCCTGCGGCAACTGTCGGCCCTGGCCGAGCTGTGCGCCCACACCCTCGAGGAACGGCCCCCCGAGGAGCACCCCCGTGCCACGGGCCCCTCACCCCTGGCCGGTGTCGCGGAGCTGACCGACCTCGCCGACCACCTCTACGACCCCGTACTGGTCCTCACCCCCCACCTCGACGCGGGCGGGCAGCTGTCCGACTTCCGCATCCACCACACGAACCACCGCTTCGTCGACCCCGCGGGCCGTCCCCGCTCGCTCGTCGCCGGCGCGTACTTCCTCGAGGCCTACCCCGCCGCCGCCGAGGCCAACGGCCTCTTCTCCAAGCTGGAACGGGTCTACGCCACCGGGGAGCCCTGCCAGGCGCCGCGCACGACCCTGACGGCGTTCGTCGGGGAGGTACCCCTCACCTCCGTCGCCGACGTCAGCATCAGCCGGCACGGCGCCGCCCTCCTGCTCATCTGGAAGATCGAGGACGAGACCGCACGGCTGGCCAGCCTCCTGCAACACGCCCAGCGCCTCGGCCGCGTCGGCGGTTTCGAACAGGACGTACGGACCGGCGCCATCACCTGGAACGGTCAGCTGTTCACCCTGTTCGGGCTCGCCCCGACCGCCTCTCCCGTCCCCCTCGAAGACCTGGCCGCCCACGCCCACCCCCACGACGTGAACTCGATCGGCCGGTTCCTGCGCACGCTCCTGCACCGGCTGCGCGAGTCCTCGGTGGACTTCCGCCTGAGGCGTCCCGACGGCATCATCCGCCACATCCGGATCGTGGCCGAACCCGTCCTGGACGACCTGGGGCAGCTGCGGTCCGTACGGGGCGCCTGCCAGGACATCTCGGCGCAGCACTGGACCGAGGTGGCCCTCGCCGCGACACGTGACCAGCTCGCCAGCAGCGAGGCCGAATCCGCGGACCGCACCAAGCTCGCCCTCCAGCTCCAGCAGGCCATCATGCCGCCCGCCCCGGCGCCCCTGGAGGTCGCCGGCATCCGCATCGCCGTCCGCTACCGTCCGGCGGAGACGCAATCGCTCGTCGGCGGCGACTGGTACGACTCGGTCGTGCTGCCCGACAAGAAGATCCTCATCAGCGTCGGCGACGTGGCGGGCCACGGCATCCAGGCGGCCACCGGCATGGTCGTCCTGCGCAACGCGCTGCGCGGCCTCGCCGTGACCGGCGCCGGGCCCGCGCAGCTGCTCTCCTGGCTGAACACCGTCACGTACCACCTCACCAGCTACCTCACCGCCACCGCCGTCTGCGGGATCTACGACCCGGCGACGCGCTCGCTCCGCTGGGCGCGCGCCGGACACCTGCCGCCCGTCCTGGTACGGGGGACGGACGCGCGGTCCTTCCCCCTCACCTCCGGGGCGCTCCTCGGAGCGCTGCCCGACGTGGTCTTCGCGGAAGAGGAGGTGCAGCTGGAACGCGAGGACGTGCTGCTCATGTACACCGACGGACTCGTAGAACGGCGGGACGCCTCCGTCACGGACTCCCTGGCGCAGCTCCTCGAGGTGGCCTCGCGGCCCGCGGACTCGCTGGAGAAGCGCCTCGACAACCTGCTGACCTACAGCGCCTCCGACACCGACGACGACACGTGCCTCATCGGTGTCCAGGTGCGCTGATCAGCCCGCGGCGGGCCCACCGGGCGTCCCGTCGGCCAGATCGCCGGCGCAATCGTGGGCGGGATCGACGTCAGGATCGCCGGCGGGATCGTCGGCCAGCGCGATGGCGGCCGTGACCCGCTTGCCGGCGCCCTCGGGCCGTACGCGGAACGTCCGGGCGGCGGCGATGACGATCTCCAGCCCGTGCTGGCCGACCCGGTACGGGTCGGGCGTCAGGACGGCCGGAGGCGTCGGGCTGCTGTCCCACACGCTGACCTCGACGCAACCGTCCTGGACCCCCAGCCCGAGGAGGTAGGGCCCGGGCGCGTACTTGCGGGCGTTGGTGACCAGCTCGCTGACCACCAACTCGACGGTTTCCAGCGCACGTACGGACACGGCAAGCCCGTGCTTGTCCTGTACGTCCGCCAGGAACGAGCGGGCCAGCGCCCGCGCGGCCGCGACCCTCTCGGTGCCTTCGAACGCGGCGGAAACCGATATGGAGCGATGGGTCCACATGTACCGGCCGCTGCCCTCCGCCGACTCGTACGCCGGTCCCGTCCTGCCTGCCCGGCGCGCACACCCGCCCGGGGACGTCTTCCCGGGCATTCTACGGAGGGCGGCGGTCCACCCGGCCCCGGGGTACCGGCGGACCCGGAGTCACTCCATCCTGCGGCGGTCCGCGTCGCTCCAGGCGCGGGTGTCACGCGGCTGGACGTACGGCTCCTCGTCCTCGGGCATCCCGCCCGCGATCGCGCGCTGGCGGGCCATCTCCGCGTCGAACTCCAGGCCGAGGAGGACGGCGAGGTTGGTGATCCACAGCCACACGAGGAAGACGATCACACCGGCGACCGTGCCATACGTCTTGTTGTAGGAGGCGAAGTTCGCGACGTAGAACGCGAATCCCGCCGAGGCGATCATCCAGATCACCAGGGCCAGGAAGCTGCCGGGGGTCACCCACTTGAGGCCGCGGCCCTTGGCGTTCGGGGCCGCCCAGTACAGGAGCGCGATCATGACCGTGACGAGGAGCACCAGGACGGGCCACTTCGCGATCGACCACACCGTCAGGGCGTGGTCGCCGATCCCCAGGGCGGCGCCCGCCTGCCGGGCCAGGCCGCCGGTGAAGACGACGATCAGCGCGCTGGCGCAGGCGAGGACCATCAGCGTCACGGTGAGCGCCAGGCGCAGCGGCAGGACCTTCCACACCGGCCGGCCCTCGGGGATGTCGTAGACGGCATTGGAGGCGCGGATGAACGCGGCGATGTAGCCGGAGGCGGACCACACGGCCACGACCAGACCGACGACCGCCAGCAGCGATCCGATGCCGCTGCGGCCCTGGAGCTGTACGACCGCGTCGCTGATCACGTCGCGGGCGGAGCCGGGAGCCAGCTGTTGCAGGTTGTCCAGCACCTGCTTGGTCGCCGACTCGCCCGCCATGCCCAGCAGGGACAGGAGAACCAGCAGGGCGGGGAAGAGCGCCAGGACCCCGTAGTAGGTCAGGGCGGCCGCGCGGTCGGCCAGCTCGTCGTTCGTGAACTCCTTGGCCGTCCCGCGCAGCACGGCGAGCCACGACCGCCCCGGGAGGGCGGAGGGCTGATCGGGGGCCCGCTCCTCCACCCGGGGGCCCGGGCCCGCGCCGACTTCCGCGCCGGTGCCGTCGTTCCTGCCCGCGCCGGTGCCCGCGCCGTCGCCCGCGCCGGTGTCGGGACGCGCGTGCTCGCCGTCCCGGTCCGCCTTCGAGATGTGTTTCATACCCTGCGGCTTTCCCGTTCCGCGGCAGTCATGTCCGTACGGGGACACCGGCCGCGGGCGACGGGACGCGCCGGGTTCACAGCCAGCCGTTGCGGCGGAAGGCGCGGTAGAGGGCGCCCGACGCGCCCGCCATGAGGCAGACGGCGAGCGGGTAGCCGTACGTCCAGCCGAGTTCCGGCATGTGCTCGAAGTTCATGCCGTAGACGCCGGCGACCATGGTCGGGACGGCGAATATCGCCGCCCAGGCCGAGATGCGCCGCATGTCGTCGTTCTGCCAGGTGCCCACGCGGGCCTGCTGGGCGTCCAGGACCGAGTTCAGCAGCTCGTCGAGGGTGCGCACCTCGATGTCCGTGCGGTGCAGGTGGTCCGCGACATCGCGGAAGTACGGAACGATCTCCGGCGGATGGTCCTCCCGGCCCAGCCCGCTCAGCAGGCCGTTCAGGACGGGGACGAGCGGCTGCACCGCGTCACGGAACTCGCGGACCTCCCGCTTGAGGGAGTAGATGCGCTCGGTGTGGTCGACGCGCGCGGTGGAGAACACCTGGTCCTCCAGCCGGTTCAGCGCGCTGCGCACCCGGGCTGCGGCGTCGCTGTAGGCGTCGACGATGACGTCCAGGACGGCGTGCAGGGCGGCCAGGGAGCCGAGGTGCGGCATGTCGGGGTCGGCCCCGAGCCGGCGGGCCGCCTCGGGGCAGGGGTCGACCGTCCCGTGCCGGACGGTCAGGAGGTAGCGGGGTCCGGCGAAGAGCATCATCTCGCCCGTCTCCACCGCCGACTCCTCCTCGACGTACCAGAGGGTCTTCAGCGCGACGGCCAGGACGTCGCCGAAGCGCTCCCGCTTCGGGCGCTGGTGCGCGTGCACCGCGTCCTCGACGGCCAGGGGGTGCAGGCCCAGCTCCTCGGCCAGCTGGACGAGTTCGTGCTCGGACGGATCGACCAGGCGCACCCAGCCGAACTCACCCTCGCCGAGCCCCCGCAGCCGCTTCAGCACCAGCTGGCAGTCCTCGTCCTCCACCTGGCACTCGACGGTCTCCGACCGGTCCGCCCGCTTTCCGTACACCACGCATTCCATCTCCCGCGCATGCTTCGACGCTCGCGTTTCATGCGCGGGTGTCCCGCACGGCATGTCCGAATGTGACAGGGAATCGTCATTGCGGCCGCGGACGGGTGAGCCGAGGATGGGGGCATGTCCCCTTCGCACCGGGTCGTCATCGCGGTCTTCCCCGATGTCGACCTCCTCGACGTCACCGGCCCGGCCGAGGTGTTCGCGCTGGCCAACCGTGAGACCGCGGGCCGCGCCGAATACCGGGTCCGCCTGGCCGGACCGGTCGCCGGCGAGGTCCGCACGTCGGCGGGGGTACGGCTGCTCACCGATCTGACCTTCGACGAGGTGGGCGGGCAGGTGGACACCCTGCTGGTGCCCGGCGCGGTCGACATGACCGGCGACGGACCGGTCGCCCGCGTCGACACCGAGGTCGTGGAATGGGTCAGGGCGACCGCCCCGCGGGCCCGGCGCGTGGCATCGGTGTGCGTCGGAGCGCACGTACTGGCCGCGGCGGGACTGCTCGACGGGAAGACGGCGACCACCCACTGGTCGACGGCCGCCCAGCTCGCGGCCGACCACCCGGCCGTCACGGTCGACCCGGACCCGATCTTCGTCCGCACCGACCGCGGCCGGCTGTGGACCGGGGCCGGGATCAGTGCCTGCCTCGACCTCGCCCTCGCCCTGGTGGCCGAGGACCTGGGGGAGGAGGCCGCCCTGTCGGTGGCGCGGCAGTTGGTGATGTACCTCAAGCGCCAGGGCGGCCAGAGCCAGTTCTCCGTACCGCTCAGCCGACCAGCCTCCGAGCGGCGCGACATCGACGCACTGCGCCTGTGGATCGCCGACCACCTGGACGAGGACCTGTCCGCACCGGCCCTGGCGGCCCGTATGTGCCTGAGCGAACGGCACTTCGCCCGGGTGTTCAAGCAGGAGACGGGCACCAGTACGGCCGACTACGTCGCCGCGGCCCGGGTGGAGGCGGCCCGCCGGCTGCTGGAGAGCACCGACCTCTCCCTGGAGCAGGTCGCGGCCGTCGCCGGCTTCGGTTCGGCCGAGACCCTGCACCGGGCTTTCCGACGACAGCTCGCCACCACCCCGGGCGCCTACCGCCGCCGCTTCCGCACCCGGACCTCCTGACCCGGGCCGCCCCGGCTGCCCCGAACCTTCCCGGGCCTTCCCGGACCTTCGGGCCGGACTTTCTGTTTCCGCCCCACGGGACGGCACCGCCATGCCCGGAACCCGCTGTGACCCGAGCCCGCCATGCCCCGAACGCTCTGTGACCCGAACCCCCTGTGAAAGGCTCCCGATGAACGCGATCCGCCCCTCCACGACCCTGCGCGACGTGATCGGCCTGGACAGCCGGCCGCCCCGCCTGGCCGAGTCCGCCCTGATCATGATCGACTTCCAGAACACCTACCGCACCGGGGTCATGGCCCTCGACGGCGCCGAGGAGGCACTCGCGGCGGCCGCCCGCCTGCTGGACCGCGCCCGTACCGCCGGCATCCCGGTCGTCCACGTCGTCAACGATGGCGGGGAGGGAACCCCGTACGACATCCGGGCCCGCATCGGGGCCGTCAGTGACGAGGTGGCCCCGGCGGACGGTGAACCGGTCGTGGTGAAGCGGTTCCCCAACTCCTTCCACGCCACCGAACTGGAGAAGACGCTGCGCGACCTGGGGATCACCCCGGAAGGCGGCACGAGCCTGGTCCTGGCCGGTTTCATGACACACATGTGCGTCAGCCACACCGCCCAGGGCGCCTTCAATCTCGGCTACCGGCCGACCGTCGTCGCCGACGCCACCGCCACGCGGGCCCTCACCGCCCCCGACGGCTCCGTCCTGCCCGCCGCCGTCCTCCAGACCGCCGCCCTGACCACGATCACCGACCTGTTCGGCACCGTCGTCCCCACCGCCGGCGCCCTCCCCGCCTGACCGGGCCCTGCCGGCCGGACCCCGCCACCGACCCCGCCGGAAGCGGGGTCGGCGGCGGCCATGTCGGTGGCCGTGCGGAGGGTCGATCCTCCGTACGGTTCTCGTCAGGCTCCGTCACACCGAACCCGCCCGCCCGCCCCGCCCGCGCCGCTTCGCGGGCGGGCGCAGGCGTATCGCCGCGGCTTTCGGGAAGGGGCAAGGACAGGATGAAAGGGTGATGCCGGATGGTTGGCGGAGCGGACAGTGAGCGCTTCACCGTCGCGGTGCGGGCGGTGGACGGTGCCGTGGTCCTCGAACTGGCGGGGGAGCTGGACCACGACACGGCCCAGCCCCTGCGCGAGGCCTTGGACGCGGCGGTCACCCCGGGTGGCCGCCTTCTGGTGGACCTCGCGGGGCTGGGGTTCTGCGATTCCACCGGCCTGAACGTGCTGCTCCACAGCCGGCTCACGGCCCGGGAGGCCGGCGCCACCCTGGAACTGGCCGGGTTGCGCGGATCGGTCTCCCGGATGTTCCGGATCACCGGCGCGGACGGGGTGTTCCCCGTGCACGCCAGCGTGGCGGAGGCACTGGACCCGGCCGCCGGTCCACCCGGCTGACGGGTACCGCGGCCGGTACGGACACGCAGACGGCTCCGGCCGGCCGCCACTCTCGACTCGAGGAGTCCGATCTCCATGGAACAGCGGGGGTCACCCGGCAGGACCTGGTACCTGGGGCTGGACGGCACCACCGACGTCGTGACGCGCAGCCGCGACTTTGCGCGCCGGGCCCTGACCGCCTGGCGCTGGCTCCCGGCCGCCGAGGAGGAGGAGCAGGCGGCCGCCGACGACGTCCTCCTCCTGGTGTCCGAGGTGGTGGCCAACGCCTGCCTGCACGGCGGCGGCCCCGGGTCCCTGGTGCTCGACTGCACCGAGGATCGGCTGCGGATAGAGGTGACCGACGCGAACCCCGCGCCGCCGGTACCCGAACGCCCCCCGTCCCCGGCCCGGCGCGGGCGGCCCGGCGGGCACGGCCTGCTGATCGTGGAGCGGCTGGCCCGCAGCTGGGGGTCCCGCCCCCGGGCGGGCGGGAAGTGCGTCTGGGTCGAGGTGGCCGTCCCCTCCCCGGTGCTCCGTGCCTGGTCGGGTGGATGACGCCTCGGCAACTCCCGCTCGCGCAGGGTCCGCTCGGGGGCGAAGCCGCAGGGCAGCACCAGCAGCACGCCGGGCCGGGCCTCCCGTACGCCGCCCAGGTCATCGGCAGCGTGTGTTCCCCCGGAGGGAGACGATGCCGGTGGAGGTGGGAAGCAGGGAGACGATGCGCATGCCCCGACCCCGAGGAGGCGCGGACATACTGGCGGGGTGAAGATCGAAGACGACAACGCCGTCCTGTTCGACGTCGAGGGCCGCACCGGTGCGGTCACCCTCAACCGGCCCGCAGCCCTGAACGCCCTCACCCACTCCATGGTCATGCGGATCGACGAGGCCCTCACTGCCTGGGAGCACGATCCCGCCATCGCGCAGGTCCTGATCCGCGGTGCGGGTGAGCGGGGGTTGTGTGCGGGCGGGGACATCCGGGCGATCCATGAGGACGCGCGGGTGGGCGGGGGTGCGTCGGCGGGGTTCTGGCGGGACGAGTACCGGTTGAACGCGCGGATCGCACGGTTCCCGAAGCCGTATGTGGCGGTGATGGACGGGCTCGTGATGGGCGGTGGGGTCGGAGTCTCGGCGCACGGGAGCGTGCGGGTGGTGACGGAGCGTTCGCGGGTGGCGATGCCGGAGACGGGGATCGGTTTCGTGCCGGATGTGGGCGGGACGTATCTGCTGGCTCTGGCGCCGGGAGAGTTGGGGACGCATCTGGCGCTGACGGGTGCCGTGGTGGGTGCGGCGGACGCCGTGCTCTGCGGGCTGGCGGATCATTTCGTGCCGTCGGACGGGCTGGCGGGGCTGGTGGCGGGTTTGTCGGTGGCTCCGGTGCGGGAGGTGCTGGAGCGGTACGCGGCGGTACCGCCGGCGGGTGTGCTGGCTGAGCGGCGGGGGTGGATCGACGCCTGTTATGCGGGGGATTCGGTGGAGGTGATCGTGGAGCGGCTGCTGGCGCATGGTGATCCGGCGGCGAAGGAGGCGGGGGCGACGATCCTGGCGAAGTCGCCGACGGCGGTGAAGGTGACGTTGGCCGCGTTGCGGCGGGCGGCGTCGCTGGGGCCGTTGGAGCGGGTCCTGGAGCAGGAGTACCGGGTTTCGTGCAACGCGCTGGGCTCGGCAGATCTGGTGGAGGGGATCCGGGCGCAGGTCATCGACAAGGACCGTGCCCCGCGCTGGTCCCCGGCCACCCTCGGCGAGGTCACCGAAGCCGACGTGGCCCGCTACTTCACCCCCCTCGGCGCCGACGAACTGCGCCTCCCGGACGCCGCGCCCGGGGCGGGTTCCGGCCACGCCTGAGCCGGGTTCCGGCGCGGGCCGTCCGGAACCCGGCCCGCGCCGGACGCGAAGCCGAGCGAGGCGACGCGAGTCGACGCGAGGCGAGTCGAAGCGATGCCAGTGACGCGATGCCAAGTGATGCGATGCCACGCGATGCCAAGTGCTGCGCGGGGTGTTCCGTGTGTTCCGTGCCCTTGGGGCTACGAGGAGACGTACTCCCGAAGGTGACGGGCCGTCAGCGTGTCCGAACCGGCCACCAGAGCCGCCGGAGTGCCCTCGAACACCACCTCGCCGCCCGCGTGCCCGCCGCCCGGCCCGATGTCGATCAGCCAGTCCGCGTGCGCCATCACCGCCTGGTGGTGTTCGATGACGATCACCGAGTTGCCGTCGTCGACGAGCCGGTCCAGCAGCGCGAGCAGCTTGTCGACGTCGGCCATGTGCAGTCCGGTCGTCGGCTCGTCCAGGATGTACGTCGAGGACTTCTCCGCCATGTTGATCGCGAGCTTGAGCCGTTGCCGCTCCCCGCCCGACAGGGTGTTGAGCGGCTGCCCGAGCCGCAGGTAGCCCAGCCCCACATCGCCCAGCCGGCCCAGGATCGCCCGGGCCTGGCCGGTGGTGAAGAACTCGCGGGCCTCAGCCACCGGCATGTCGAGCACCTCGCTGATGTTCTTGCCCCGCAGCTCGTATCCGAGCACCTCGGGCGTGAACCGCTTGCCCTCGCACTCCTCGCAGACCGAGGACACGCCCGCCATCATCGCCAGGTCCGTGTAGACCAGCCCGAGGCCGTTGCAGTTCGGGCAGGCGCCCTCCGAATTGGCGCTGAACAGAGCCGCCTTGACCCCGTTGGCCTTGGCGAAGGCGGTCCGGATCGGGCTCAGCAGCCCCGTGTACGTCGCCGGGTTGGACCGGCGCGAGCCTCGGATCGGCGACTGGTCGGCGACGACCACCCCCTCCTGCCCGGCCAGGTAGCCGTGGATCAGCGAGCTCTTCCCGGAACCCGCGACCCCGGTCACCACCGCCAGCACCCCCAGCGGCACGTCCACGCTGACGTCCTTCAGGTTGTGCAGATCGGCCCCCTTGACCGACAGCTGCCCGCGCGGGGCGCGCACCGACTCCCGCAGCCGCGCCCGGTGTTCGAGGTGCCGGCCGGTGAGCGTGCCGGACGAGCGCAGCCCGTCGACGTCGCCCTCGTAGCAGAGCTCGCCACCCGCCGTGCCCGCGCCCGGGCCGAGGTCCACCACGTGGTCGGCGATCGCGATGACCTCCGGCTTGTGCTCCACGACCAGCACCGTGTTGCCCTTGTCGCGCAGCCGCAGCAGCAGGTCGTTCATCCGCCGGATGTCGTGCGGGTGCAGGCCGATCGTGGGCTCGTCGAAGACGTACGTGACGTCCGAGAGCGAGGAGCCGAGGTGGCGGACCATCTTGACCCGCTGCGCCTCCCCGCCGGAGAGGGTGCCCGAGGGGCGGTCCAGGCTGAGGTAGCCCAGCCCGATCTCCACGAGCGAGTCCAGCAGCTCCCGCAGGCTCGTGAGCAGCGGCGCCACGCCCGGGTCGGCGAGCCGCCGGACGAACGTCGCCAGGTCGCTGATCTGCATCGCCGAGCAGTCGGCGATGTTCAGGCCGTCGACGCGGGAGGTGAGCGCGGCCGCCGATAGCCGGGTGCCCCCGCAGTCCGGACAGTCCGTGAAGACCACGGCGCGGTCCACGAACGACCGGATGTGGGGCTGCATGGCCTCGCGGTCCTTCGCGAGGTACGTCCGCTGGATCTTGGTGATCAGGCCCTCGTACGTGAAGTTGTTCGAGCCGACCTTGACCTTCACCGAGTCCTTGTGCAGGAAGTCCGCCCACTCCTGCTCGGTGAAGTCCTTCAGCTTGGTGTCGGGGGAGTAGAAGCCCGAGCCCGCCATGACCTGCCAGTACCAGGAGTCCACCGCGTAGCCGGGCACGGTGATCGCGCCCTCGTTGACGGAGAGCTCCCGGTCCACCAGCTGGTCGACGTCGATGTCGGAGATCTGGCCGATGCCCTCGCAGCGCGGGCACATGCCGTCGGGGGTGTTGAAGCTGAAGGCGGTGGAGGTGCCGATGTGCGGGGTGCCGAGGCGGGAGAAGATGATCCGCAGCATGGTGTAGGCGTCGGTGGCGGTACCCACGGTGGAACGGGAGTTGGCCCCCATCCGCTCCTGGTCGACCACGATCGCGGCGCTCAGGTTGTTCAGACCGTCCACGTCCGGCCGGCCCAGGGTCGGCATGAAGGACTGGATGAAGGCCGTGTACGTCTCGTTGATCATGCGCTGCGACTCGGCGGCGATGGTGCCGAAGACGAGGGAGGACTTTCCGGAGCCCGAGACGCCGGTGAAGACGGTGAGGCGGCGCTTGGGAATGTCCAGGGAGATGTTCCGCAGATTGTTCTCCCGGGCTCCGCGGACCTGGATGACCTGGTGGCTGTCGGCGTCATGGTTGTCGGCGTCGATCTGCACGGAACTCCTCGCGGTGGCGGCGGCGCGGCTTATTTTGTACACCGTACTCTATACGCTGTAGTGAGTTCCTGGCCGAGGATTGAAGGAGCCCGTATGGCGAAGGACCGGAGCGGCGCGGGCGACCCCGTCCGCACCCTGCGGCTGCTCTGGCGCGAACCCGGGCAGGATCCGCCCGCGCGGCGCGGACCGCGGCAGGGCCTGACCGTGGACGCCGTCGTACGGGCCGCCACCGACCTCGCCGACGAGGAGGGGCTGCCCGCGCTCACGATGCGGGCGCTCGCCCGCCGACTCGGCGTGACCCCCATGACCCTCTACACCTACGTCCCGGGCAAGGACGAGCTGCTCGACCTCATGCTCGACGAGGCCTACGGGCACATGGACCGGGGGCGGCGCGACCCCGGCGAGCCCTGGCGCTCGAAGGTCACCCGCGTAGCCGAGGACAACCGCGCCCTGCTCGTCCGGCACCCGTGGATCGCCGACCTCGCCGTGACCCGCCCGCCGCTGGGCCCCGGCGTCATCGGGAAGTACGACCGCGAGCTCGCGGCCTTCGACGGGATCGGCCTGAGCGACTCCGAGATGGACGCCGCCCTGACCCACCTGCTCGGCTTCGTCCACGCCAACGCCCTGGCCGCCGCCGACGCGGCCGCGCACAACAGCCGCCAGAGCGACGACGAGTGGTGGGCCGTCAGCGCCCCGCTGCTGGAGCGGGCCATGGACCCCGAGCGCTACCCGCTGGCCGGCCGCGTCGGCGGCACGGTCGGGGCCTACGACCCCGAGGCGGTGTGGGCGTTCGGCCTGCGGTGCGTGCTGGAGGGGCTCACCCGGATGGTCGAGGCTCCCGCCCCGACCGCCGGCCGGGGCTGAACCTGGCCGCCCGCGCGGGACCGGGGCCGTCCCCCCGGCCTGCCCGGAGCGGCCCCGGCGGCCGGGGCGTTCCCGGCGTCCGCGTCGTCCCGGCGTCCGCGCCGTCCCGTGCCGGGGTCAGCGGTAGCCGGTGGCGTCCGCCGGGTGGCCCGGGTCCTGGACCTCGACCATGTACCGCCAGGCGTCCGGGCGGCTCCCGTCGACGTCGGTGAAGCCGTACTCCCCGGCCAGCTGCCCGCTGGAGAGCGACTGCCCGTTCCAGCGCGCCACCTCCGGGTCCGCGGCGAGCGCCGCGACCGCCCGGCCCACGTACGCCGGGGTCTCGGAGATGCCGAAGTGCGGGACCTTCTCGAGCGCGTCCCGCCAGTTCGCCTCCGTCACGCCGAAGGCGTCGAGCATCATCTCCGACCGCAGCCAGCCCGGGGTCAGCGCGACCGCCGTCACCCCGTGCGGCTCCAGCTCGTGGCCCAGCGCGAACGCCATCCGCAGCACGGAGGACTTGGCGATGTCGTAGAAGAAAGAGACCCGGTAGCGGCTCGCGTTGTACTCGGCCGTGCCGTCCGTCATCTCCACCACGAGCCCGCCCGGCGTGCGCAGCAGCAGCGGGACCGCGAAGTGGCTGGTGATCGCGTGGGTCTCGACCGCCAGCCGCAGCAGCCGCAGCCCCTTGTCCAGGTCGTGCTCCCAGACCGTGCTGTCCCACTCGAAGAGGAGCTCACCACCCCAGATGTCGTTGACCAGGACGTCCAGGCGGCCCTGTTCGGCATCGATCCGGCCGACGAGTGCCTCGACCTCGCCCGGCACCAGATGGTCCGCGACCACCGCGATGCCCCGACCGCCCGCCGCCGTCACCAGCTCGGCGGTCTCCTCGATCGTCTCGGGCCGGTCGTACTCCGAGCGCCGGTCGCGGGTGCTGCGACCGGACACGTACACGGTCGCGCCCTGCGCTCCCAGCTGGACCGCGATGCCGCGGCCCGCTCCCCGTGTCGCCCCGGCCACCAGGGCGACCCTGCCCTCCAGCGTCCGCTGTCCGTTCGATGTGCGCTGTACGTCAGACATGCCCCCGACCCTACGTCGCCCCGTCCGCCTCGGGCCCGCCGAACGCGGAGGTCGCCGCCAGGGCGGTCAACAGCCCGCAGGCCGCGGCGGCCAGCGCGGTGCCGGGGCCCCACAGGGTCCAGGCGGCCCCGAACAGCAGCGAACCGGCGAACCGGGCCAGAGCCTGCGCGGTCTGGAGCACGGCGAGACCGGTGGTGCGCAGCCCCGCGGGCAGCAGCGGCGCGGCGGCGGCCATCAGCACCCCGTCGGTGGCCGCGTAGAACAGCCCGAGCAGTCCGACGACGGTCACGCCCGCGCAGGCGAGGGCCGGGCCGGCGGGCAGGGGCGCCAGCAGCAGCAGGCACGCGCCGAGCAGCAGCAGGTGCCCGCAGAGGAAGACCCGCCGCCGGCCCAGCCGGTCGGCGAGCCGGCCCGCGGGCACGGCGGCCAGCAGGAACACGGCCGCCGTGCCGACGGGCAGCAGCGGGAACCAGGCGAGCGGGAGGTCGAGCCGCCGCTGGAGCAGGAGGTAGAGGAAGGCGTCGCCGACGGTGAACACGCCGAGCGCGGCGGCGGTCAGGCAGAGCCGCCGCAGCGCCGGCAGGCGCAGCAGGCTCCGGACGGCGCGCCCTGGCGGCGCCGCCGGGGCGGTGGGGGCGGCGGGGGGAGACGGGTGGTTCGGGGGAGCGGGCGCCTCGCGTACGAACAGCACCAGCAGGACGACCCCCAGGACGGCGAAGCAGCAGCTCACGGTGAACACGGCGGCGTACCCGTCGGCCGCGACCCACAGCACCCCGAACGCGGCCAGCGGCCCCAGCAGTGCGCCCGCCGTGTCCATCGCACGGTGGACGCCGAAGGCGCGGCCCTGCTCCCCGGGCGCGCAGGACAGCGAGATCAGCGCGTCGCGGGGGGCGGTGCGCAGGCCCTTGCCGGTCCGGTCGGCGGCGAGCACCGCCGCCACCGACCAGGGGGTGGTGACGGCGAGCAGGGCCGCCTTGCAGGCGGCGGAGAGCGCGTACCCGGCCCCCGCGACGAGCTTGCGCCGACGGGTGCGGTCGGCGACCCGCCCGCCCAGCAGCCGCAGCAGCGCGGTGGCGCCGTGCTGGAGCCCGTCCAGGGCGCCGAAGGCGAGCGGGGACATCCCGAGTCCCGCCATCAGGTACAGCGGCAGGACGGCGGTGACCATCTCGGCGGACACGTCCGTGACCAGACTGACCAGGCCGAGCGCGAGGACGGTGCCGGGGACGGCCCGCACGGGGCCCCCGCGGGGCGGGGTGTCCGCGGCGATGTCCGCCGCCCTGCTGGTCGACAGGTACACGGAGGCCTCCCTTAGAACCAGTTGAGGGTGAGGGGGAAGGTGGTGGTGTCGGTGGTGGGGGTGGTGTCGGTGGCGGTGGCGGTGATGCGGAGGGTTCCGGTGGCCCAGGGTTTGCCGGTGATGCGTCCGGTGGCGGGGTCGAGGGTGAGGCCCCAGGGGAGTCCGGTGGCGGTGAGCTGGATGGTGCAGGTCTGGTTGAAGGCGCAGGTCCGGGGGCCGGGGTCGACCAGCTTCAGCCCGCCGGGAGAGGAAGTCGGGGTCGGGGTGGGGGTCGGGGTCGGGGTCGGCGTGGGCTCCGTGGAGGCGGTGAACACCTCGCTGATCGGCTGGACGTTGGCGGCGTTGCCCGCGTGCGTCGCCGTGCCGAAGAGGTCTTCGAAGGTCCGGAGCAGGTGGTGGTGGTTGAAGGACGTCGCGTACCTGCCCGGCTTGACGTTCGCTCCGTGGAAGACCGTGGCGATCTGGTTGGAGCCCAGGTAGTTGTCCTCGTCCCAGGTCAGCACCAGCAGGCTGTTGTTGGCCTTCGCCCACTGCGCGTACGCGTCGAGGTGGGTGCGCGTCCAGGTGTCGCCGGTGGCGACCGGGCAGGAGTGCATGTCGTTGCACTGGTTGGGCACCACGAACGACAGGTCCGGCAGCGCCGCGAAGTCACCCTGCGGGAACTGCGCCCAGGTCTTGCCGGTGTTCAGCGGCACGTTCTTGAAGGCGAACCACGGATTGTGCTTCTGCGCGTACTGGCCGCTGGAGCACGCGGTGGAGCCCTCGGCGGGCAGGTCCTCGTTGTACGTCGCGAACGTCTTGCCCGCCGCGATCAGTTCCTGCCCGAGGTTGGGCGCCGTCATCGACTGCGGGGTGTAGCAGCCGTCGCCGGTGATGCCCTGGGTGGAGCCGGAGAAGAGGTTGAAGTAGTTCGGCTGGCTGGGGTGGGTCAGCGCCTTCATCCCGGTCAGGCTCGCGCCGCCGTTGGCCAGCTGGTTGATGTACGGGGCGTTCGCGCTGCCGATGATCTCCCCGTACTGCTTGTTCTCGTAGACGACGACCACCACGTGGTCGTACGCCGGCAGCGCCGCCGCCGCCGCGGCCGCCACGGCCGCGTCCGCGCGGGCGCGCCCGGTGCCCTCGGCGGCCTGGGAGGCGGCGATGGTGAACGCGGCCAGCAGGCCGAGCGCGCCGAACCCGGCCACGAGCGCGGACCGGACGGCCCTGCGTCTCGCTGCCGCGGGCGGCGGGGGTGGGGACGGGGCTGAGGGTGGGGGAGGGGGTGGGGTGACGGGCATGGGTGGTGCCTCCTCGTGGTGGTCGCGGGACCCGCGGCATGGCGGGCCCCGGGGTGGGGGTGCGGAGGTGCGAGGGTGTGGGGGTGTGGGGGTGTCGGGCCGGGGTCGCCCCGCCGGGGTCCCGGGCGACCGAGGCGCCGCCGAGGCCGTGACCGCGAGGTCCGGGCCCGCCCGGTGCCCCCGGCGGCCTGGAGTGCGGCGGCCGGGTCGCCGGGCCGACGGGTCCCTTGGGGTTACTGGGGTCCTTGGGGTCGCGGGGTTGCCTGGGCGTTGGGCCTGTGGGTCCCTTGGGGTTGCCGGGGTCCTTGGGGTCGCGGGGTAGCCGGGGCGTCGGGTCGGTGGGTCTTCGGGGTCTGGGGGCCTGTGGGTTCCTCGGGGGTCGCCGGGGTCGGTGGGGCCTCGGGGTCGGCCGGGGCGGGGGTATGCGGGCTGCCCGGGATCGGGGCGGCGCCAGCCCCGGGCAGCCCGGCCGCCGCGGGGTGGCCGGCCGCCGCGGGGTGGCCGGCCGCTATTGCTCGCGGCGGGCCGGGCCGGCCACGGCGATGTTCAGGAACCGCGGTACGGGTCGCCCCCGTTCGCGGAACTCCGCCGCGACGGCGGTGCGCACCGCCGCCAGCCGTGCCTCGGGCAGCAGCACCAGCACGCCGCTCCCCGGCCGCGGGCCGGGCGGCCAGGCGCGCAGGGCTCCGGCGCGCCTGGCGCAGGCCACCGCCCGGGCCAGCTCCGCCCGCCGGTCTGCGCCGCCCGAGCGGCCGCGTACCGCCATCAGCACCAGGCGGTCCCGCGTGGCCGCCGGGTCGAAGGCGACGTATCGCGGGGGCCGGGCGTCCCGGCCCGGCAGCACGGCTTCGCCCGGGCGGGCGAACAGCGCCGCCCGGCGCAGCGCCGCGTCCCCGTCGGGCAGAGCCCGGGCCAGCAGGCGGGCGAGGTGCGCGCGGTCGGGCTCCACGCCCGCCGGCGTGTGGACGTCGGCCACGGCCAGCGCCAGCGCGCAGTCCGCGGGCTCCGCCGTGGCCAGCCCGGCGGCCGCCGTGAGCGAGCCCTGAACGTGCAGGTCGGTCCCGCCGCGCCCGAACCCGGCCCGGGCGAGGGCACGCAGCAGGGCGTACGGCCGCACCGCCCAGGCGGGCGTGTCCGGCGGCGGTCCGGTCAGGGCCAGCGGTACGTCGCAGCTGTCCGCGGGGTGGGCGAGCGAGCTGAGCCGCACCAGGCCGTCGGTGCGCGGCGCCGCGGCCGCGGCCACCGGCCAGCCGGCCGCCGCGACCACTCCGGGGGAGTCCAGGTGGAAGGCGTACGGGGCGCTCCAGACGGCGGCCGGGGGCCGGCCGTGCGCGGACTCCAGGGCGTAGGCGACGAGCCGGAACAACGGGTCGGCGGTGGCCCGCCGCGCGATCCCGCCCTCGGCGCCCCCGGCTGCCCCCGCTGCCCTGTCGTACCCGGTGCCCCCGGCGTAGCTGGTGTCCCTAGTGCCCCCAGCGCCCCGGGTGGCCCCAGCGCCCCTGTCGTACCCGGTGCCCCCGCCGTCCCCGCCGTCCCCTGTGGACCCTGTGGACCCTGTGGGCCCTGTGGCCCCTTTGGCCCCGTCGTCCCCGGTGGACCCGGGGGCCCTGTCGTACCTGGTGGTCGCGGCGGACCCGGGGGCCCTAGTGCCCCCAGCGCCCCGGGCGGCCTCAGCGCCCCCGGTGGCCTCGGTGCCCCCGTCGTACCCAGCGCCCCTGTCGTACCTAGGGTCCCCGGCGGCCCCAGCGCCCCCGGCGCCCCCGCCGGGCTCCGGGCGGTTCGGGGTGCCTTCGGTGGGGCCCGGCGCCGGGTGGCGGGGGGCGGGCCCGGCCGGGCCCGCCGGGTCCGCGGCGGCCCGGCCCGCGCGGCCCGGCCCGGGCCGGGCCGCCAGGGGGGGCACGGCACCCTCCCCGGGCCCGGGCGCCGCCGTGCCTCCGGGGGGCCGGGGGGCCGGGAGCCGGGTCATCGGGGGGCCTTGCGGGCCAGCAGGCGGTAGGCGTTGCCGCCGTCCGCGCGCCGGGCCGCCGCCGAGCGCAGCGCGTCGAGCACCGCCGCGCCGACGAAGCAGGGCAGTGCGGCGGCCCGTACGGCGCGGGCGAGGGCCCGCCCGCCCGGACCGGTGGCGGGAGCCCACGGCCGGTCCGGGTCCGGGGCCAGCCGGGTCGTCGTCAGGGCCACGGCGCCGAAGAAGTCGTTGCCCTGGTGGGCCGGCCCGTGCTCCTCGGCGAGGACCGTGAAGCCCCGGTCCGCCAGCGCCTCGCGCAGGTTCCCCGCCGGGATGAGGTGCTGGTGCTGCGGCTGGAACCACGGAAGCCAGGCCGGGCCGAGCAGCCGGGCCATGCGCGATTCGGGGTCGGGGAGTTCGATGGCCAGGAACCCGCCGGGGGCGAGGACGGCGGCCGCCGCGTCCAGTTCCGCGAACGGGTCCCGGGTGTGCTCCAGGTAGTGGTACATGCTCACCACCTCGTACTGGCCGGCCAGCTTCTCGGCGAACTCCGGGAACTGGCCCTGGTAGCCCGTCTCCACCCAGCCGCGCCGCTCCGCTCCCCGAACGCCGTCGCCCATGTCCAGCCCGTCGAACCGGGTGCCGGGCCAGACGGCCCGCGCCGCGTTGCAGAAGTGCCCGTGGCCCGTTCCGACGTCGAGCCAGGACCCCGGGACCGTGTGCGGCCTCAACATCTCGGCCCGGCCCCGGTAGGCGGCGCCGAGCCGCCCGAAGACCGTGCCGGCGCCCTCGCCGCCCCGCCCGTCGTAGAAGTCGCGGTAGTAGAACTCCAGCCCCTCCGGGCTCAGCCGGGGGTTCTGGAAGACGTGCCCGCAGTCCCCGCACCCCTCCAGCGTGAACCGGCCCGGCTTCCCCTGGAGCAGGTCCGGCACCCGGACCCGTACCGAGAGCTCCCGGGAGCCGCACCACGGACAGTCCGGCCGCCTCGCCTCCAGGAACCGTTCGGTACCGGCGGCCAGTTCGGCCCGGTACGCGGCGGCCCGCGTCCCGTCCGCCGCCTCGTCCGCCGCCCCCGCCCCGGTGGTCCGGGCGACGGCCGCCGCGGTACGCAGGGCCGTGCCGAGGGAGCGCACCGGCCGGGCCGCGGTCGCCGGCGCCAGATCCGCCGGGCGCAGCGGGGTGCCCGGGCCGCCGAGGGCCAGGTACGGCTGGAGCCAGTACAGCCCCGCCGCGGCCGCCCCCCACCGGCCCTGCCGTACGGCGACGCCCGCCAGCAGGGCCAGCCCGGCCAGCTGCGCGGCGGCCAGCGCCCCCGGCGGCAGCCCCTGGGCCCGCAGTTCGGCCGCCCGGACCGCCCCGTTCACCCCGCCCGGCCCGTCGGCCGCGGCCCGACCGCAGCTCAGCCCCGGGGCGATGGCCAGCCCCGTGGCGCCGGGGGCGTACTCCTTCAGCCGCCGGATCAGCTCCAGGAGCCGTACGGGCTCGGGCGCCGGCCCGGCGGGATCCACCCCGGCCCGCGCCAGCACCCCGTCGGACACGAGCACGGCGTACCCGGCGCCCCGGCCCTCGCCGAGGCGGTCCTCCCGGTAGCGGGCGGGATCGACCAGCCGCAGCAGCCCCAGCGCCCGCTCGGCGCCGAGGTCCCCCGGCAGCAGGTCCAGTACGGCGAGACCCTCCCGGTCGGCGTGGGCGCACGCGGCGAGGAAGGTGGCGGCGTCCGCCTCGACGCCGCGGGCCGTCAGCAGCCGCCAGCCGGAGGCCCGCGGGACCCCGGAGGCCGTACCCGCCGGCGGCAGGGGCAGCACCGCAACGGCCCGCAGTCTGCGGCCGGCCCGTACGGTGCCCGCACCGAGCACGGCCAGCAGCGCCGCGGAGGTCCACGGGATCCGGACCGGCGGGCGGCCTCGGCCCGGGACGAGCGGGGATGGCGTCATAGCAGCTTCTCCAACCGGTCGGCCGCGGCGGCGGCACCGCCCGCCGCGGCGAATGAGGCCTGGATCCGCCGGGCGCCCCGGCGGGGGCCGGGTTCGTCCAGCACGGCCGTGAGCGCGTCGCGCAGTTCCTCGGCCCGGGTCCGGCCGAACCGCACCCGGACCCCGGCGCCGGCCGCGACGACCTGCCGGGCCACGATGGGCTGGTCGTCGCGGATCGGCGCGACGACCAGCGGCAGCCCGTGCGCGAGGGACTCGCACACGGTGTTGTGCCCGCCGTGGCAGACCACGGCGTCCAGGTGCGGCAGCAGCTCCAGCTGCGGCACGCTCTCCCTGAGCAGGACGTTCGCGGGCACCGACCCGCCCGGCGCGACGGCCCCCACCAGCGCGGCCGGGGCCGCGAGCACCAGCTGGACCTCCCCGGCCAGCCGTTCGGCGGCGCCGAGCACGGCGCCGTAGAACCGGCCGCCGGCCTCCTGGTTGAGGGTGCCCAGCGATACGAGGACCCGGCGCCGGCCCGGGTCCAGCCGCCACCACGGGAATCCGGGCGCGGCCGGCCGGGCGCCGAAGGCGGGGCCGACGAAGGCATAGTGCGACGGGAACTCCTCGTCCGGGCCCACCAGTTCACGGCTGGAGAACACCAGGACCAAGCGGTCGGAGAAGAGCGGGTCCCAGTCCGCGACCGCACCCCGGGCGCCGGCACCGCACTCCTCGAGCAGGCCGGACACCTGGCCCGCCACCCACTCCCCGACCTTCGGGAAGTCGGCGAAGGGACGGGTGAGTTCGGCGGAGGTGCTGGCGGAGGTCACCCACGGCACCCCGAGCCGCCGCGCGGCCAGCGGCCCGGCGAGGGCCTGCTGATCGGCGACCACCAGATCCGGCCGGAAGGAGCGGACCGCCTCCGTCACTCCCGGCACCATCGCCCGGGCCAGAGGGACGAGCGCCTCCTCCCACAGGAAGCGCAGCGCGCCGACCCCGCGCAGATCGCGCCAGCGGGCGTGCAGCAGCGCGTACCCGCCGCCCGTCTCCTCCCCGGCCGGCAGGACGCGGGCCTGCGCCGGCAGCAGCCGGGCCAGCGCGCCGGCCGGCCCGGTCCAGGCGATCTCGTGGCCCCGGGCGGCCAGTTCGGCACCGACCGCCACGGTCGGATTGACGTGCCCCGCCAGCGGCGGCACCGTGAAGAGCACCCTCATCGGGCCGACGCTCCCGCCCGCGGCCGCGCCGCCGCCCGCACGGCCGCCGCGGCCGTCGCGTCGAGGTGGGCGAGGACGGCCGCCCGCAGCACTCCGCTGCTCTCCTTCAGCACGTCGTGGCCCAGCCCCGGGAGGATCTCCAGCCGGGCCGCCCGAGGGGCGTGGCGGGCCAGCTCCCGCGCACCCGGGACCAGTTCGGAGTGCTGCCCGCACACAATCAGCAGCGGGCAGGCCAGTTGGGCGTAGTCCGCCGGGGTGAAGGTGCGGCCGGCCGCCACGTCGTCGATGAGGGAGGTGCGGTTGAGCAGGTCGTCGGCGATAGCCGTGAGGTGGGCGGCCTTGCGCAGGCGCAGGGTGAGCAGCTCGGCGGGGACCGGGCTGTCCTCCAGGCTGAGCGCGGCCGCCGACAGGGTGTCCACCATGTTCTCCGTCCAGGCCCCGTCGAGGAGGGGTTCGAGGAGGGTGAGCCCCGCGACCCGGTCGGGCCGGGCGAGGGCGGCGTGCAGGGCGAGCGTCCCGCCGTAGCTGTTGCCGACCAGGTGCACGGGGCGCCGCCCGAGGTCCAGGGCGCCGAGCAGCGCGAAGAGGTCGCGTACGGCGGTCCCGGTGTCGTAGCCGGTGGGCGGGCGTTCGGTGCGGCCGTGGCCGCGCAGGTCGTAGAGGACGGTCCGGTGTCCGGCCAGGGCGACGGGGACGGCCAGCGGGCAGTAGAAGGATGACAGGTTGTCGACGACCAGCCCGTGCAGGAACACGACCACGGGGCGGCGCGGGTGGTCGGGGCCGACGGCGGGCGGCTGCTGGACGTGGAAGCGGACCGGGCCCGCCGGGACGAAGGCCACGGCGGCTCAGCCGTCCGTGGCAGGCGCGCCGGAGGCACCCGCCGCGGTCCGGGCGAGGGAGTCGGGGCCGGCCGGGCTCCGGGCGGGGGAACCGGGTCCGGCCGCGGTCGGGGTGGGGGTGGGGGTGGGGGAGCCTGCGCCGGGCGCGGTCGGGGTGGGGGAGCCGGCGCCGGGCGTGGTCCGGGTGGGGGATCCCGGGGCGGCCGGGTTCCGGGCGAGGGAGGCGTGGGTGATCCGGCCTATGTGGGTGACGAGTTCACCGACGGACATGGCGAGGATGGCGTCCATGTCCTTCTCGGCGAGGAAGCCCATCAGGTCGACGCGGGAGCCGTAGCGCTGGTGGAGCAGCTCCGCGAGGGCCACGAACTCGATGCTCTCCAGGGCCAGGTCCTCGTTGAACGTCGTCTTCATCGTGACCTCGTCCGCGAGGAGGTACTCGTCACCGACGATCTCCACGAGCATGCCGGTGATCTCGGCGAGGATGTCAGCTGCCATGACTGGTCTCCGTGAGGTGGAAGGGGACGGGGGGCGCCGCCGCGGGGTGGGCGGTCCAGGCGACGACGTGGTCGGCGGGCGGGCCCCCGACGAGGGCGGTGCGGACCGGGCGGGGGTGCCCGTCGGGGGACAGCACGCGCAGTAAGCCGGAGTCCGGGTCCCGGGCCACCCGCCAGTCGCGCGGCCGGCCGCCGAGCCCCGTACCCGCGGCCTTGGCCGCCGCCTCCTTGGCGCACCACAGGGCGGTCAGCGCGGCCGGCAGGCCGGTGCCCTCGCGGGCGGCCAGGTCCTCGGCGAGCCGGAGTTCGTCCGGCCCGAGCGCGACGCGGACCAGCGCGCCGGGGTCCCCGGTCACCGGCTCCACGTCGATCCCGACGTCCAGGGACGGATGGGCGAGGGCCACCGCGACGCGGTCCTTGTGCGCGATCGACAGCCGGAACCCCCCGACCAGCGGCCCCCCGGCCAGGGGCCGGCCCGCCGGATCGTTGCCGACCGGCACCTCCGCCGGGAACACCGGCCCCGCCCCGCCCTCCCACAGGAGTCCGCGCAGCGCGTCCTTGGCGGCGATACGGCCCAGCAGCCAGGGCGACCGGGCCCGCGGCGCCAGCCGCTCGTAGGCGACGCGCTCGGTGGCCCCGAGGTAGCGGCGCATCACCAGCTCCTGCGAGGCCGGGTCGGTCCAGCGGCGCCGGGCCAGGCACCAGCCCGCGGGCTGCGGTTCACCGATGCCGCACACCTCGGGGGTGAACTTCATCGGCCAGACCCGTTCGTCGGCCCCGAACCGGCGGTACGTCCAGCCGTCGATCCGGGCCCACACCCCGCCGTCCGCGCGCCGCAGCTCCAGGTCGCCGCGGACGGTCAGCTCGCGGACCTCGCGGATGCGGGCCGTGGCGCCGACCAGTTCGCCCGGCGCCGGCGGGGGACCGGCGTACCGGACGCGGTCCACGGTGGCCGGGAACACCAGCCGGTCCACGGGGAGCCGCAGCTGCATCCAGTGGCCGAACAACTGCCCGGCGGCATCGAGCAGCGCCCCCGGATCGGGGAGCGCCCGCAGCACGCCCTCGATGCCGTCCGAGCCGACCGTCCGGACCTCGTGGACCCCGGCGAACCGCGGCCCGTGGAACATCCACCGGTCCCGGTAGAGCGCCTCGGCGCTGACCGGAGCCGGACCCGGATCGGACAGCGGGGCCGGGTCGGGTGCGGGCAGCTCCCCGTACCGGGCGGCGAGCAGGACGACGGTGTCCGCGTATCCGCCGAGGGAGACCCGTACCCGGCCCGGGCCGTCGTCCCGGACGGTGACGTCGACGTCGACGGCCGGTTCGACCGGGAGCCACCGCAGGGCCCGCACCTGTTCGTGGCCGACGACGCGCAGGCCGGGCGGGGCGTGCCGCAGGGCGGCCCCGGCCGCGAGCTCCAGCATGGTGGTCATCGGGACGACGGGGAACCGGTCGGAGTCCTCCGCCCAGCCGTCGGGCTGGAGGTACACGCAGTGGTCCCGTACGCAGGGCAGTGCGGCGAGCGAGAGGCGCAGCCGCTCCACGCGCGGGGCCCCGGCCGGTACGGGCATCCGTACGGGTACGGGCGCCTCCACCGGAGCCGGCCGCGGCGGGGGCGCGGCCGACCAGGCCTCGGTGACGCTCAGGGCGGCCGAGCGGGCGTCGTCGAGGACCGCGTCGAGCGCGGACAGCAGCACGGGCCGGGGCACGGCCGGTCCCGGCGGCGCGGAGGCTCCCGGCGGGGCCGTTCGCAGGCCGCCCAGGGCGGTACGGGCCTCCGCGCCGAGGCGGACGAGCGGCGAACCGAGGTCGAGCGGCACCACCCGCCCGGCCGGGGCCGGACCGGCCGGAGCGGCGCCGGCCGGAGCAGGAGCGCCGTCTCCCGGAGCAGGGCCGGCCGGGCGTGCGCCCGGCGCCGTGGCGTCTCCGGGCCGGGACGCCGGCGCCACCGGGCACGCCGACACCAGGTCCCAGCGCGGTTCGAGCCCCTCGGCCCACAGGGCCGCGCAGGTGCGCCGCAGCGCCGCCAGGCCCGGCAGCCGGGGAGAGGCGGTGGAGACCGACAGGTGGGGCCGCTCGCGCAGGGTGTCCTCGACGAACCCCGGCAGGCCCCCCGGGCCCAGGGTGACGAAGGTGCGCACCCCCGCGTCCTCGTACAGCCGCAGCACCAGCTCGCGGAACCGCACCGGCTCCAGCAGGTGGCGGACCACCAGCTCCCGCACCGCGTCCGGCGCGGCCGGGAACGGCGCCCCGGTCGTCGCGGACCAGACGGGCAGGGTGCCGGGCCGCAGCGGCAGTCGGCCGAAGGCGGCGCGGACCTGGCCGAGGTACGGCTCCCACATCGGGGTGTGGAAGCCCGACCGGAACGGGAGTTCCTGGCCGTGCACCCCCTCGGCCCGCAACCGGCCCACCACATCCGCCACTTGGCCGGGGTCTCCGCACACCACCGACTGGTGCGGGCAGTTGTCGTGGCTGACCACCACCCGGTCCAGGCCGTGCAGCGCCGCCTCCGCGCGCCGGGCGCCACACCCCAGCGCCGCGTACACCAGGTCCGGCACCTTCACCGAGCCGGGCCGCAGGGAGTCCAGGAACGTGTCGGCCGCGTCCTGCGGATACATTCCGCCCGCGACCATCGCCGCCCACTCGCCCAGGCTGTGGCCCGCGAGCACGTCGGCCCCGATCCCCACCGCGGGCAGCGCCCGGGCGAAGAACCGGCCCGTGGCGATCGCGTCCAGCGCCCGCCGTTCCAGCGCCCCGTCCCGGGTCAGCCGGGGCCGGTCCAGGCCGAGCCGGTCCGCGACGTCGTCCAGGACGGGGGTGAACTCCGGTTCCAGGCCGGGGAAGAGGAACGCCACCCGGCCGCCCAGCGGCTCCGGCGCGAACCACACCTCCCCGCGCCCCCGCCAGGGCCGGCCGCGCGCCACGACCTTCGCCGCCAGCGCGAGCCGCTGAGGCGTCGGCCCGGCCACGGCGAGCCGGCACGGCCCGTCCCCGCCGGACACCGGGGCCCCGGCGGCCAGCCGGGCCGCCAGCTCGGCCGGGTGGTCCGCCGCCATCAGCAGGACGTCCTCCCGCGCCGCCGGCCCCACCGGCGCGGCCGGGGCGCCCAGCGGCAGGAAGCGCCGTACGGGAACGGCCGGGCGGGCGGCGCCGGGAGCCTCCTCCAACACCACGTGGGCGTTGATCCCGCCGAAGCCGAAGGCGTTGACCCCGGCCCGGCGGGGCGCCGGGCCGCGCTCCCACGGCTCCGCCGCCGTCACCGGCCGCATCCGGGTCCGGGCGAGACCGGGGTGCGGCTCCTCCAGGTGCAGGGTGGGCGGCAGCACCCCCTCGTGCACCGCGAGCGCGGCCTTGATCAGACCGGCCATGCCGGAGGCCTGCATGGTGTGCCCGAGCATCGACTTCACCGAGCCGAAGCCGATGCCCCGGCCGCCCGCCTCCGGAGGACCGAACACCTGGGCCAGGGTGTCCAGTTCGGCCGTGTCACCGACCGGGGTGCCCGTGCCGTGCGCCTCCAGCAGCCCCAACGCGCCGGCCGCCCGGGGATCGAGGCCTGCGTCCTGCCAGGCCCGCTCCAGCGCCCGTACCTGGCCCGCGACGAGGGGGCTCATCAGGCTGGCCGCCCGGCCGTCACCGGCCACTCCGGTGCCCCGGACCACCGCGTAGATCCGGTCGCCGTCCCGTTCCGCGTCCGCCAGCCGTTTCATCAGCACCACCCCGGTGCCCTCGGACAGCAGGGTCCCGTCGGCCCGCCGGTCGAACGGCCGGATCCGCTCGGTCGCGCTCAGCGCCCGCAGCTGCGTGAACACGCTCCACAGCGTGGCGATGTGGCAGTGGTGCACCGCCCCCGCCACCACGGCGTCACAGCGGCCGCCGGCCAGCAGCCCCACCGCCTGGTCCACCGCCAGCAGCGAGGACGCGCAGGCAGCGTCCAGGGTGTAGGCGGGGCCCCGGAAGTCCAGCCGGTTCGCCGTCCGGGCGGCCGTGAAGCTCGGCACGAGACCGATCGACGCGTCCGGCCGCTCCGGGCCCAGCGCCTCCTGGAACGCCGACCGCACCGCGGCGATCCGCCGCTCGCCCAGTTCGGGCACGAGATCCCGTAAGGTCTGCGCCAACTGGTGCGCGGTGCGCACGCGTTGGTCGAGCCGGGCGGTGGCCACGCCCATGAAGCCGCCGCGCCCCAGCACCACCCCGATCCGCGCGCGGTCGGCCGGCAGCCGTGAGTCCCCGCCCGCGTCCGCGACTGCCTCGGCCGTGGCGTGCAGGGCCAGCATCTGGTCCGGCTCGGCGCCCTCCACCGCGGCCGGCATGATCCCGAACCGGGTCGGGTCGAAGGCGGCGAGCCCGTCCACGAACCCGCCGCGCCGGCAGTAGAACCGGTCGCCGACGGCCGGCCCGGCCGCGCCGCCCGGGTCGTAGTACACCTCCGGGTCCCAGCGCCCGGGCGGGACGTCGCCGATGCAGTCCGTACCGGCCAGGAGGTTGCGGCGGTAGGCGGCCAGGTCCCCCGCACCGGGGAACACCGCGCCCATCCCGACGATCGCCGCGTCCGTCGGGCGCGGACCGTGTCGGCCCCGGTCGTCAGCCACGGCCCCCGCCCTCCCCGGCCATCAGGACCACCTGTACGTCGTCCCCGTACGTGAGTTCGGCGAGGAGCGCCTCGGTGCCCGCCTCCGGCGCGATCAGCGCAATCCCGCGCCGCGCGTACGCCCGCTCCAGCTCGGGGGTGACCATCCCGCCGGACTCCGCCGCCCAGGGACCCCAGTCCACGGACAGCACGCGCCCCGGGAAGGACTCCGCCCAGGCGCGCGCGAGCCCGTCGAGGGCGTCGTTCGCCGCGGCGTAGTCGCTCTGGCCCCGGTTGCCGTACACGCCCGCGACGCTGCCGAACAGGACCAGGAAGCGGGGTGGGGGCACCGGCCCGTGCTCGGCGGCCGCGGCTGCCAGGTGGCGGGCACCGGTCACCTTCGTGCGGAACACCTCGGCGAACGCCTCGGGCGCCTTGTCGCACAGCAGCCCGTCGCGCAGGATCCCGGCCCCGTGGACGATGCCGTCGAGCCGGCCGTGGCGGGCCCGCACGCCGGCCACGACGTCCCGTACCGCCCGCTCGTCCGTGACGTCCGCGCAGTGGTAGCGGACGGAGGCGGCCACCGCCCGCAGAGCCGCGAGGCCGGCCCGGACCTCGCGCGCGGCCAGGACGCGCGAGGCCGCCGCCTCGATCTCGGCGGGCGTTCGCAGACCGGTGGCGATCAGCGCGGCCCGCAGCGCCACCCGGTCGAGGGCCTGGCCGAACCCGTCGCCGTCCGGCGGGGGTTCGGGCGTACGTCCGATCAGCTCGACGTGGCATCCGGGGGCGGACCGGGCCAGGGCGAGCGCCGTCCGCGCGGTGATCCCGCGGCCCCCGCCGGTGAGCAGCACCACGGAACCCGGGGCGAGCGGCGCTACCCCGGGCCCGGTCCGCGGCAGCGGTGCGGGGACCGGGGTCCGGGTGACCCGTACCCCTTCGGCGGTGTACCCGACGGAGGCCGGGCCGTCCGCGGCGGCGCCCCCGGCACGGTCCGTGCCGCCGGTCGTTCCGCCGGTCGTCGCGGGGGTCGTCCCGTTCGCCGCCGGGCCGTTGGAGCCGTCGGAGCAGTCGCGGCCGGCTTCGCAGGCACAGCCCAGCTCGGCCAGGAGCTGCGCCGCGATCCGCTCCGGGTCCTCCTTGGGATGGACCTCCACCGCGCGGACGAGCCGCCCCGGGAACTCCAGGGCGCAGCTGCGGGCGAAGCCGTGCAGGCCCGCGCCCGGCGTGCCGTGCGCGGTGACGAGGAGCAGCCGGGGCACGCCGCCGGTCAGGGCGCGCTGCAACCCCGGGAAGGCCTCGGGGAGTACGGGCTCGGCCCCGGCCCGCAGTGCGGACAGGTCCACGATCCCGTCGTACCCGGCCGCCGCCTCGCCGAGGAGGTGCACCTCGGCGCCGTGCGACCGCAGGGCACCGCCGAGCGCGAGTGCGACACCCTGGCCGTCGCCGACGATCCCGACGCGCAGGCCGCGCAGGGCCCCCGGGTCCCCGGCGGGGGCCGGCGCGGGCAGCACGTCCACCCGCAGCCGGCCGACCGCCGGCGCTGCTGCCGGTGCCGGTGCCGGTGCCGGTGTTGGCGTCGGTGTCGTGACCGCCGGCCGCGGTCGTACGGGTGGCGCGGGGGCAGGGGTGCGCGAGGTGACCCACTCGACGATCCCGCGCAGGGTCTTGATCCGGGACAGCTCCTCGACCGCCGACTCGGCGGAGCCGCCGGGGTCCTGGGGGAGACCGATCCGGTCGGCCAGGGCGCCGATGATCTCGACGCGCTTGATGGAGTCCACGGACAGGTCCGCCTCCAGGTCGAGTTCGGGGTCGAGCATCTCCCTGGGGTATCCGGTCCGGACATGGACGATCTCCAGCACCACGTCCATCACCTCCTCGGCGGAGCGCGGACCCGGGGCGGCCGGAGCACCGGCCGGAGCATCGGCCGGCGCGGGCCGTGCCTCGTGCACCGGGGCCTCCGGTGCCGCCGCGGAAACCGGTACTCCGATGCTGCGCGCCGCGTCCCCCGTGACGACCGCGTCCACCGCGTCCACCGCGGGCGCCGCGTCCGCCGGTGACGTCGCGGCCCGGCCGCCGGGAGCCGCGCCGAGATAGCCGAGCAGGACGTCCCGCTGCGCCTCGACCAGCGCGCGCGAGCCGCGGAGGTACTCCATGACCGCCGCTTCCCGGTGGCCGTCGGCCGGAGCCGCGCCGGTCACGCGCGGTGCCGCGGCCGGCAGCGTGGCCGCGGGCTCGGCCGCAGCGGCCGCCCCGGCGGTCGGGGCCGTCATCCCAACCGCCGGTTGAGCGGAAGCGGACAGTCCCGAAGCCGGCAGTCCCGAAGCCGGCGGTTCCGCCGCCGGGAGGACGCGGCGGGCCGGCTGGAGCCCGCCGGCGACCGGGGTGCCGTCCGCCGTGCGGACGAGGTGGCCGTCGACCAGCCAGCCCGGGCGGCGCGGGGCCCGCTCCGGGAGCCTGCCGGTGCGGCCTCGGAACAGGGCCTCCGGCGCGACCGGCACGCCCGCCGCCGCCAGCTCCGCCAGCGCCGACACCAGCCGGACCAGACCGTGTTCGCCGGGCACGTCCAGCGGGACCGCCGTGTGCGGCCGCCCCCGCAGGATGCGGCCGACCAGGCCGCTCAGGACCCGCCCCGGGCCCGCCTCCACGAAGGTGCGGACCCCGGCCGCGTACATCGCCTCCACCTGCTCGGCGAACCGCACCGGCTCCGCCAACTGCCGCGCCAGCAGGCCCCGTACGTCCTCGGCCGCCTCCGGGTACGGCCCGGCCGTCGTGTTCGACCAGACGGGCACGGCGGCCGGTCGCAGCTCCGTCGCGGCCAGTTCCGCGGCGAGCGCCGCGCTCGCCCCCGCCACCACCGGGCTGTGGAAGGCGCAGGCCACCGGGATGGGCTCCGCCGTCAGGCCCGCGGCCCGCAGCGCGGCCACCGCCCCGGTCACCGCCGCCGTCGTGCCCGAGACCACGCACTGCCGCGGCGCGTTGTGGTTCGCCACCGCGCACCCGGCGCGGGCGGCGATCTCCCGCACCTCCTCCGGGGCGGCCGCCACCGCTGCCATCGTTCCCGGGTCCGCCCCGGCGGCCGCCACGATCGCCTCGGCGCGGCACGCGCTCAGCCGCAGCAGGGTGCCGGTGTCGTACGCGCCTGCCGCCCAGAGCGCCGTCAGTTCCCCGTACGAGTGCCCGGCCACGCAGTCGGGCCGGACACCGAGCGCCCCGAGCAGCCGGTGCGCAGCCGATCCGGCCAGCCCCAGGGCCGGCTGCGCCACCCGGGTGTCGGTGACCGCGGCCCGCTGCGCCGCGCGCTCCGTGGGGGTGAAGGCCGACGGCGGGAACACCGCGGACACCACCGTGTCCGGGGCCTCGTCCAGCAGCGTCCGCAGCGCGGGGAAAGCCATGAACAACTCGCCTAGCATGCCCGTGCGTTGGCTGCCCTGCCCGGGAAAGAGGAAAGCCACCCGCCCGGGGTCGGCCGACTCCTCCCGTACGTGGACCCCCGCGCCGGCGGCGAACGCCCGCGCCCGTTCCAGCCGAGCCGCCAGTTCGTCCAGGTCGGCGGCCACGACCGCGACCCGGATCACACCCGGCCCGGCGGCGGTCTCCGCGGCGAGGTCCCGCAGCGTCCACGGCCGCCCGGCCGCGTCGTTCTCCTCCAGCCGGGCCGCGAGCCGGGCCATGGCGCGGCCGGCGGCGCGCCGGTCCTGACCGCGGAAGCAGAACAGCTCGGCGGGCCACTCCTCAACGCCGTGCGCCGGCTCCTCCGCGCCGTCGTAACCGGCCAGCACGGCGTGGTAGTTGGTTCCGCCGAAGCCGAAGGCGCTCACGCCCGCGATGCGCCGCCCCGGGGGCGCCGCCCAGGGCCGGGCCTCGGTGTCGAAGAAGAAGGGACTGCTCCGCGCCCGCCACGCCGGGTTCGGCGTCTCCAGGTGCAGGGTCGGCGGCCGGACGCCCGCGTGGACCGCCCGCGCCGCCTTGATCAGCCCGGCCAGCCCGGCCGCGCACTTGGTGTGCCCCAGCTGGGACTTGACCGAACCCAGCGCACAGGCCCCCGGCGCCGCTCCCGAGGCGGTGAACAGCGCGGTCAGCACGGTGAGTTCGGTCCGGTCACCGACCACCGTCCCGGTACCGTGCGCCTCCACCAGGCCGACTTCGCCCGGGGTGATCCCGGCCCGCGCGTACGCCCTCTCCAGTGCCCGCCGCTGCCCCTCCGGCCGGGGCGCGGTCAGGCCCAGCGACCGGCCGTCGCTGGCGGCGCCGACGGCCTTGACGACGGCGTACACCCGGTCCCCGTCGCGCTCGGCGTCCGCGAGCCGCTTGAGGACGAGCGCTCCCACCCCCTCCCCGAGGGCGATCCCGTCGGCGTCGGCGTCGAACGGCCGGCACCGCCCGCCGGGGGACAGGGCCCGGACGGAGGAGAACAGCAGGTAGTCGTTGATGCCGTTGTGCACGTCGGCGCCGCCGCACAGCACCATGTCGCTGTCTTTGTCGCGGAGTTGCCGGCAGGCCAGGTCCAGCGCGGCCAGCGAGGAGGCGCAGGCGGCGTCGACCGTGCAGTTCGCCCCGCCGAGATCGAGGCGGTTGGCGACCCGGCCGGCGATGACGTTGGCGAGGACCCCGGGGAAGGAGTCCTCGGTGAGCCGGGGCAGTTGCGCGTCCAGCTCGGGCGGCAGCTCGCCCAGGTAGGACGGGTGCAGCGCGCGCAGCCCGTAGGCGCCGGCCAGTTCGGTGCCGGCCTCCGCGCCGAAGACCACCGACGTCCGGGACCGGTCGAAGTCCCGGCCCTTGTCGTACCCGGCGTCCGCGAGCGCCCGCGCCGAGATCTCCAGGGCCAGCAGCTGGACCGGTTCGATCCCGGCCAGCGAGGCCGGCGGGATGCCGTGCGCGAGGGCGTCGAAGGGGACGGGGCCGAGGAAACCGCCCCAGCGGGACGGGGTCCGCTCTCCGGCCCGCGCCGGGTCGGGGTCGTAGTAGAGCGCGGGGTCCCAGCGCTCGGCCGGCACCTCGGTGACGGCGTCCGCCCCCGCCAGGATCCGGGCCCAGTACGAGGCCAGGTCCGGCGCTCCGGGGTACGCGCATGCCATGCCGACGATGGCGATGTCCAGCGGGTCGGCGGCCGCCGTCACGGGCCCGGGCGCGGCCAGCGCGCGGGCCCGCCGCTCCAGCAGCCCGGTCGCCCCGTCGGTGACCTGCGCGTGGAGAGCGGCCACGGTGGTGGTCCCGGACCGCAGCGCGGCGGCCTGCCCGAGCATGAACAGCCCGTCCGCGTACTGCTGTTCCTCCCCGACGGCCTCCAGACCTCCGCTCGACGCCCCGGCCGGGTCCTGCGCGCCGGCGTCGGGAGGGCTCCCCGTCGTGCGCGCCGTTCCGGTCGCGGGCCGGCGCAGCCCCTTGCTGGCGATCCGCAGCCGCCCCAGGTTGAGCCGCTCCAGCTCCTCCCACACCTCCCGGGGCTGCGCTCCGCTCTCCGCGAGGCGCAGCCGGGTCGCCTCGAAGGTCTCGGCGTACGGGGTGGCCGCGCAGCGGGTGGCATGGCCGGGGGCCGTGCGCAGCAGCACCGTCTCCGTGCACTCCACCGCCGCCCGCTGGAAGCGCGGCAGCACCGCCCCGGCCGCCACGGCCTCCGCGGTGAACAGGTACGCCGTGCCCATCAGCACGCCGACGCGGGCCCCCCGATCGGCCAGCGGCGCGGCGGCCGCCGCCGCCATCGCGGCGGAGCGGGCGTCGTGGACGCCGCCCGCGAACAGCACGTCGAGCGCCTCCGGTTCGGGGCACGCGAGCAGCCGCTCGATCTGCTCCTCCCACAGCGGGAACGAGGCGCGCGGCCCCACGTGCCCGCCGCACTCCAGCCCCTCGAACACGAACCGCCGCGCCCCCTCGGCGAGGTACCGCTCCAGCAGCCCGGGGGAGGGCACGTGCAGGTGGGTCCGGGTACCGGCCGCCTCCAGCGGAGCCGCCTGCGCCGGAGTGCCGCCCGCGATGACGGCGTACGGGGGGTGCACCTCGGCGACGGCCGCCAGCTGCTCCCGGCGCAGCTCGGGCGGGGCGAAGCCGAGCAGGCCGACGCCCCAGGGGAGGTCCCCCAGCCGCTCGGCGGTCTCGGCGAGGAGCCGGCGTACGTCCGGGCCCTCCATCACCGCGAGCGCCAGGTACGGGACCCCGCCCTCGGCGGCCACCGCCGCGGCGAAGGCCGCCCGGTCGCTGACCCGGGTCATCGGGCCCTGCGCGACGGCCAGCGGCCGCCCGAGCGGCCGGCTCCGTACGGCTGCCTCCAGGTGCCCGCTGACGGCTGCCCGTACGGCCTGGAGCACGCCCGCCGTCGTCCGGTAGCGGGCGGCGAGCCGGGCCGCCGAGGCGCCGTCCTGCCCGACCGGCAGCAGCTGCCCGCGCAGGTCCCGGGCGCCGAGCAGGGCGGCCACCGGTCCCTCTGGCGGGGTCAGGCCCGGCCGGGAGTACACGCGGTGCCCGTCCGCGATCCGGGTCTCCGAACCGTCCATCGCCCGCAAGGCGTCGGCGACTTCGGCGGGCAGCCCGGGTTCGCCCTCCGCCGTCAGGGCGAGCTGTACGTCGAGCAGGACCCCGGCGGCCCCGCCTGCGACGGCCGCCGCCGCGGTGTGCCGGCCGATCCCGCCGTACGCCCGTACGGGCACTCCCGCGAGGCGGGGGTCGGCGAGCAGCTGCTGGAGGAGCACGAAGGTGGTGGCGCCGCCCACCCGGCCACCCGCCTCGTGCCCCTTGGCGACGAGGCCCCGCGCCCCGGCGGCCACGGCGGCCAGCGCCTCCGCCGGGCCGGTGACCTCGGCCCACACCCGGGGCCGTCCCTCGGCCGCCGCCCAGGCCGCCACCCGCCCGGCGGTGTGCGCGCCGGGGTCGGCGAGCAGCACCGTGTCCACCGCGGCGGGCAGGTCCCGCGGCCCGAGGGGGCAGCCCGGGGGCACCCGCACCCCGTGGCGGCCGCCGCGCAGCCCGCGGGCGACCCCGGCGAGGCCGCGCCGCGCGGCGCCTTCGTCCCGGCCGAGGTCGAGCAGGCCGAGGGCTCCGGCCCGTTCGGCGGCGGTCACGATCCGCGGGTGCGGCTCCTCGAACGGGCTGACCGCGACGACCAGGTCCCGGGAGGCGGGTCGCGGGGACGACACGGGGGGCGCGGACGAGGCGCCGGGCGGGGAAGGCTCGGGCCGCGGGGACGGCTCGGGTCGCAAGGACGCCGGGGTCTGGAGGGTTTGCGGGCTCTGGGGGGACTGCGGGGACTGGGGGGACTGCGGGGACTGGGGGGACGGCTCGGGCCGCGGGGACGGCTCGGGATGGGGGGTCACGGGCGCTCCTCTTCCAGTGCTGTGTGACATGTCGCAGTACAGGGCGGAGGACGGGGGAGCGGTGCCACGAGCGGAGTCCCCCGGCAGACGGCGGAGCCGGGACGTGCGAGACGCATGAGGCGTGTGCGAGCGTGCGACTGTGCGACGTGTGCGTCGGTCGGGCTGCCCGCCACAGAGGGGCGGGATCGAACCGTGGTCTAAATCCCCGACGCCGGGATGCATCGTGCGGTGGCCACCCCGCAGTGTCAACGGGCATGCGGAGGAGGGCGTTTCGCCCCAACCGGGCGTCCGGACCGTTCCGGAGCCCCCGCGCCCGGCCCCGCCGGGCACCCCCGCCCGGCCGGTGGCCTGCGGCGTTGTCCGGACCGGCGCACCGCCCCCGGCGCGCGGTCGCGCGGACCGCGCCGCTCGGGCTCATGCCGCACCGGTATACCTCGTCACCGACCCGGCATGAACGCCACCACCGAGTCGTACGCTTGTTCACCCGATGTGCTCTTACGGGTACAACCTCGCGAGGTTACCGTCCGGTCATGACCCCCACACTCGCGCAGCTTCGCTACCTCGTCGCCGTCGCGGACTGCCGCTCCATCACCGGCGCGGCGGCCGCGGTCTTCGTCGCCCAGTCCGCCCTGTCCCGGGCGGTCCAGGCCATGGAACGCGACCTCGGCGTCGAACTCCTCGCCCGCCGGGGAAGGGGGGTGGACCTCACACCGGAAGGGGCCCGGGTCGTCCGGCTGGCCCGCACCGTGCTCGACGCGGTGGAGGCCATAGACGACATCGGGACCCCGCACTGCGGGGACACCCGGGCCGTCCTCACCCTCGTCACCACCCCCACCCTGGCCCTCGACCTGGCCTCCGACCTGGTCCCGGCCTTCACCCGACGCCACCCGGGCGTCGACGTCAGGCTCCAGCAGTACGACAGCCGCGAGACCATCGTCCAGGAACTCACCCAGGGGCGAGCTGAGTTGGCCCTCGTCGACCTGCCGGTCGACAAGGAGCTCACCACGCACTACATGCAGGAGCGCGAGGTGGTGCTCATCTCCCCGGCCGGTTCGGCGCTGCCCGACCCGATGTCGTTCCGCCTCCTCGACGGGCTCCCGATGGTGCTCCCGACGCCGGGAACCGGCCGGCGCACCGAGCTGGAGGCCATGTTCAGCTGCCTGGGCGTCCGCCCGGTGCCCACGCTGGAGGTCGACGAACGCCTCGCCTGGGTGACCGGCGTGACGGACGGACGCGGCTCCCTCATCTGGTACCGGGACGTCGTCCAACGGGCCTTCGGCAGCCGGGCGGAGATCCGCTCCTTCACCCCGCCCCTGCTGCGCCCGGTGGGCATCGCGCACGCCCGCAGGCCGCTCAGCCGCGCCGCCCGCGCCTTCATCGCGCACGCCAGGCACGACGCCCCCGTACGGGAGCCGGCCCGCTGACCGGAGCGGCGGCCGCCGTGCGCAGTCATGCCCGCCGGGCATTGAACGATGCTCGAACGGGGGGCGGTTGCCCCTGGCGCCCTGCGCTGACCAGCCGTCACATGGTGCGCATGCCCCGACTCCTCACGCCCCCGCCGACCGCGGCGCTCGCCACCGCGGTCCTCGCCACGATCCTGTCGGCCGCCGCATGGGCGGCGACCTCCGGCCCCGCCACCGCGGCCTCCCCGGCCGTGTCCGCACCCCCCGTCGTACGCCCGGCCGCGGCCGGGGAGGCCCTGGCGCCCGAGCGCGCGTGCACCCTCCCCGGCGGACTGGCCGAACTCAGCGGGCTCGCCGCGAGCCGCAAGCACCCCGGCGTCTTCTACGCCGTCAACGACAGCGGCAACACCAACCAGGTCTTCGCCGTCGACTGCGCCGGCGCCACCGGAGTGCTCCGGGCCACCCTGACCGTGTCGGGGGCGGGCAACACCGACTGGGAGGCACTCGCGATCGGCAAGGACGCCGCGGGCGGTCCGGCGATCCTCGTCGGCGACATCGGCGACAACCTCGGTGCCCGCGCGGAGATCACCGTGCACGGCTTCGCCGAGCCCGATCGGCTCGCCAACGCCACGGTGACACCCGTGACGCACCGCTTCGCGTACTCCGACGGCCGGCACGACGCGGAGTCCCTGCTCGCCGACCCGGCCACCGGCCGGATGTACGTCGCGAGCAAGCTCATCGGCGCCGCCGGGCGGCTGTACCAGGCCCCGCTGCCGCCCGTCACGGGCCAGGTCAACTCCCTGACCCCGGTCCGGCCCGGGCCCGTCTTCGCCACCGACGGCGCGTTCTCCCCGTCGGGTGCCTCGTACGCCCTGCGCAGCGGCGGGCCGCTCGGCGCCAACACGGCCTCCGTGTACGACGCGGCGGGGACCAGGCTCGCGGACGTCGCCCTGCCCGCCCAGTCGCAGGGCGAGACGCTGACGTACGCCGACTGCACGAGCCTGCTCGTCGGCTCGGAGAACGACACCCAGCTCTGGAGCGTCCCCCTGCCCCCGGAGGCCACCCCGGGCTGCGACACGACGCCGACTCCCACGCCGACCCCGACGCCCACCCCCACCCCGACTCCCTCTCCCGGCGGGCTGAAGCTGGTCGACCCCGGCCCCCGGACCTGCGCCTTCAACCAGACCTGCACCATCCAGCTCACCGCCACCGGCGGCAAACCCCCCGTCCGCTACACCGCCACCGGACTCCCCTGGGGCCTCACCCTCGACCCCGCCACCGGACGCATCACCGGCAAACCCTGGGCCACCGGAACCCTCCGCATCACCGCCACCGCCACCGACACCACCCCCACCACCGCCACCACCACCTTCCCCCTCACCCTCAACTGGTTCTGAGACGCGGCGGGGTGGTCCGCGGGGGCGACGTGGTGCGGTGCGGTCTTGTACAACCCGTCCGCCAAGCGCCACTGTTGACCGTGTCGTGCCCATCAGGTCAGGAGAGCCGACTTGTCCCGCCACCCTTCGGACGTCCCAGATGTCCCGGACACCCCAGACTCAGCCCCGCACGTGATCGACCCCGCCGGCGGCTCCCCGCACGCCCTCAACGCCCGGCTGCGCGCCGCGGGCGCCGTGGCGGAGGTGGTCCTTCCCGGCGGGATCGCCGGCGCGGTGGTCCTGGGCCACGAGGAGCTGAAGGACCTCCTCGCCCGCGACGACGTGGCCAAGGACGCCCGGCACTGCCCGGCCCTGCACGACGGCACCATCCCCCGGGACTGGCCGCTACGGGTCTTCGCCAATGCCCAGGGCATGCACACCGCCGACGACGCCGACCACCGCCGGCTCCGGGCGCTGGTCGGAAAGGCCTTCACGACCCGCCAGGTCGAGCGGCTGAGGCCCCGCGTGCAGGAGCTCGCCGACGACCTCCTCGACGACCTCCACCGGGCCGCCGCCGCCTCACCGGACGGGACCGCCGACCTGCGCGCGCACTTCGCCCTCCCGCTCCCGATGAGCGTCATCTGCGAACTGCTGGGCGTCGAACCGGAACACCGGGGACGGCTGCACCACCTGTCCAACACGGTGATCGTCGCGACCGACACCACCCCCGCCGAGGCGATGGCCGCCGTACGCGAACTCGTCGAGCTGATCGGGACGATCGCCGCCGCCCGCCGGGCGGCCATCGCGGAGGGAACCGCGGGCGAGGACCTCACCAGTGCCCTGATCGCCGCCCGGGAGGGCGACGGCGACCGGCTCAGCGAGGCCGAACTGACCGGCACCATGCGGCTGATGCTCATCGCCGGCCACGAGACCACCCTCAACCTCATCAGCAACGCCGTCCGCGCCCTGTGCGCCCACCGCGACCAGCTCGCCCTGGTCCTGGCGGGCAAGGCCAGCTGGTCCGCCGTGGTGGACGAGACCCTGCGCTGGGACGGGCCGGTCAGCTGGTTCCCCTTCCGCTACCCCACCCGCGACCTCACCCTCGGCGGCGTGGTGATCCCGCGGGGCACCCCGGTGCTCGCCGGGTACACCGCCGCCGGCCGGGACGAGGCCTTCCACGGCCCGGACGCCGACCGCTTCGACGTCACCCGCCCCACTGCGGCCCGCCACCTCTCCTTCGGGCACGGCGCGCACTACTGCGTGGGCGCCCCGCTCGCCCGGCTGGAGGCCACCCTCGCCCTGGAGCGGCTCTTCACCCGCTTCCCCGACCTCGACCTGGCGGTCCCCGAGTCCGAACTCCCGCGACAGCGCAGCTTCATCGGCAACAGCGTCGAGACGCTCCCGGTCCGCCTCGGCCGCGACCGGGCCGGCTCCGACGGGGAACCTGCCGGGTGAGCGGGACGTCCTTACCGGTGAGAGTGCTGTCGAACGCGGGGGTGGCGGGTATGGCGATCACGCTGGCCGAGGAGATCATGCTGCTGTCCCTGGACGACGAGTCCGGATCGGCCAAGCAGCGGGAGGCCGCCGGGTGGGCGGTGGCGGGCGGGATCCTGCTCGAACTGGTCCTGGCCGGGCGGGTCTCGGTCACCGGCAGGTTCCTCGAACTGAAGGACACCACTCCCACCGGGGAGCGACTGCTCGACAGCCGGACGGCACTGATCGAAACCTGGCTGCGGGGCCGCGGCAAGCGCCGGGTCACGGACTGGCTGACGAAGGACCAGCCCAAGGCCGTCGCGGCGGCGCTCGAGAGCCTGTGCGAGCGCGGGGTGGTCACCGAGGAGAGGCGCAAGGCGCTGGGCGTGTTCCCGGTCCGCCGCTACCCCGAGGCCGACGGCGCGATCGAGGGCGAACTGCGCGCCCGCCTCCGGGCCGTCGTCCTCGACGGCGCCGAGCCGGACGCCCGGACGGCGAGCCTCATCGCGCTGATCCACTCCGCCAAGCTGCACCGCCTGGCCTTCCCCGGAACCGACCGCAAGCAGGTCGCCGCGCGGATGGCGGAGGTCGCCACAGGGCAATGGGCGGCCGAGAGCGTCCGCAACGCCATCCGCGACATGCAGCTGGCGATGATCGCGGTCACGGTCGCCGTGGTCGGAAGCTAGTGCTGTGAGCGGCAGGGTTCACCGTGTCGCGGCGCCCGGCACGGCACCTCGCCGCGTTGTCGGACCACACCGGTAGGCCCAGTACGAAGCGTGGCCCTCCGCCTTGCGACGCACCGCGCCGGACCGCGCCGGACCGCACCGCACCGGCCTGGCACCACGACCCGGCAAACCACCCGCCAGCCGCCGCGTCCCCAACCTCACAGGGCAAGACAACTAGAGCGTCCCTCTACTCGGCGGCGCGAGTTCCGTGCTCAGCCAGGCCAGGGCGTCCGGGTACATGCCGATCCAGGTCTGGACGTTGTGGCCGCCGACCGGGCGGACGAGGGTCTTGACCCGGACCCCGCTGCCCGCGGCGGCCGCGCTGAAGGCCTCCAGCTGTTCGGGCGGGCTGTCCTTGTCCTGGGCGGACGTGGCCAGGAACAGCCCGACGTCCGCCTTCCCGGAGTGCCCGACCAGCCACATCGGGCTGTTGCGCTCCCGCAGGCCCCGGTCCGGCAGCACGTCCGGGTCGCCCGTCAGTGGATCGGGGTCGAGGGCCGCGCCCGCCCGGAACACCTTCGGGTACTGGAGCGGCAGCTTGGCCGCGCAGAAGCCCCCGGTCGAGACGCCCATGAGCCCCCAGCCGCCCGGGGACGGCAGCGTGCGGAAGTTCCGGCCGACCAGCTCCGGCACGTCCAGCGCGAGCCAGTCGGCGATCCTGCGGTCCGGGGTGTTGCTGCAGTCGGTGTTCACCCCGCCCGGGTTGATCTCCGGGATCACCACGACGAACGGGTGCGCCGCCCCGGTCCCCACCAGCCGCGTCAGCTGTCCGGGCAGGTCACCGGGGTCGATCCAGGTACGGGGCGTGCCCGGGTAGCCGTGCAGCAGCACCAGCACCGGGAACCGGGTCCGGTCGGCGCCCGGCGCGGCGTACTCCGGGGGAGTCCAGACCGTCACCTGCCCGGCGAGCTTCGAGTGGGAGCCGCGGAAGTACGTGCTCCGCGTGCCGTCGCCGCTCTCGGTGAACCGCGCCCGGCCCACCGGCGGTCCCGTCATCGCGCCCGCCGTGTCCGGGCCGGTGTCGGTGCCCAGCAGGTCGTCCCATGAGGAGTACAGCCCGTAGCTGCCATTGATCCAGGTGGCGACCACGCAGATAGCGGTGAGCTGGCACAGCCCGAGCATCAGCACCCGCGCGGGCCACCGGGCCCAGTCGGGCCCGGGCACCCGGTTCCACAGCAGCAGCGCGGCGAGCATCGCGAGCGCGGTGACGCCGATCAGGGTGACGAGGAACGCCGTACTGGTGAGCTCCACGGCGCCGGCTCCCGACGTACGGGACGACATGCGACTGATGTCCGGATTGCGTGGTCAATGTACCGGCGCACCGGGACAGCTCCGCGCACCGGGACAGGTCCGCGCCGCGTGCCGGTCGTGCGGGGCCCGGACCCGCAGGGCCCGGCGCTACGGGGCCTACGGGGCTTGCGAGGCCTACGGGGTTCCGGGCGCGGGAAGGGCCAGCACCATCAGCGGTTCGGTGGTCGGGGCGGGGGAACCGCCCGCGGGTTCCAGCGTGACCCCGACCGCGGTGGATCCGCTCACCGGGCCGGTCATCAGCTCCGGAGCGCCGGGCCGTGCGGGGTCCATCAGCCCGGCCGGGCGCATGGAGCCGGCCGGGTCGGCGAACCACAGCTGGTACACCTGCCCCGTCGGCGGGGCAGGCATCCCGGAGGCCACGAACACCGCCCGGTTCCGGTCCTCGGAGACCACGACGGTGCCGGTACCGCCGTTCGCGAGCTTGCCGGTGACGGGCTTGGCGTCGGGGGCGGCCAGTACCTCGGCCAGCTCCGCCGCCCGGGCCTCGGCGCGGCGCGCGTCCTGCCGCGCCGTACCGGCCTGCTCGGCCTGCCAGACCGCGACCCCGCCCAGCCCGGCGACCGCCGCGAGGGAGGCCGCCAGCGCCCACCGGAGCCACGGCCGGCCGGGCCGTGCGTGCTGGACGCGACCCCGGGCGGGGGCGGCGCGAGCCCCCGCCCGGCCGTCTTCCGCCCGGCCGTCTTCCGCCCGGTCGTCTTCGGAGGCGGTACGGGACCCGGCGGCTCCCGGCGCCTCCCGGACCCCGCCCGGCGGCACGTACTCCCCGGCCCCGGCCCCGTCCCCGGCCCCGATCTCGGCTGATGCCCCGGCTCCCGCGGCCCCCGACGGTTCCGCCGGGAGCTCCCGGACGCGGCGCATCACCGCGTCGAACAGCTCCGGCGGCGGCCGGACGGCCACGGCCCGGCCCAGCAGCGCCACCGTCGCGGCCAGTTCCCGTACCTCCCGGGCGCACGGCGGGCACGTCTCCAGGTGGGCCTCGAACGCGGCGCGCTCCGCTGCGGGCAGCGCGTTCGCCGCGTACGCACCCGTCGCCCCGTGCATGCTCTCCGTGCTCATCCGTCGCTCACCCCGAGACAGTCCCGCAACCGCAGCAAGCCGTCCCGCAGCCGGGTCTTCACGGTACCCAGCGGTACCGACAACGACTCGGACACTTCACGGCAGGTCAGCCCCCGGTAGTAGGCCAGGGCCACCGTCCGGCGCTGGATCTCGGTCAGCGAGCCCAGGCAGCGCCGCACCCGGTCCCGCTCCTCGCGGTCCTCGACCGCCTCGCTCACCTCGTCGAACTCCGGCAGCGCCGCCTCCAGCCGCGCCGCCCGCCGCTCGCGGTCGGTCGCCGCCTGTGCGGAGCGGACCCGGTCCACCGCCCGCCGGTGGGCGATGGTCAGCACCCAGGTGCGGACAGTGCCCCGGTCCGGCCGGTACCGGCCGGCGGAGCGCCAGACCTCGACGAGTACCTCCTGGGCCACCTCCTCGGCCTGGGACCGGTCGCGCAGGACCGACAGCGCCACACCCAGCACCGAGCCGCTCACCGCCTCGTACACGGCGGCGAACGCCGTCTCGTCGCCGTCGGCGACCCGGCCGAGCAATGTGCCGAGCTGTTTCACGTCGTCCACGGGCCGATCCTCCCGGATCCTTCCGCTCAAGTGGTGATTCGGAGCCGCGGCCCCGACGGATTGCCCGGGTGCCGCACCGGACGCGTCATGCACGCGGCCGTCCGGCCCGGTCCGCCGCCCGGCGGGCCATGGCCTCCAGTCGGGGGTCGGGCACCTCGTTCCCCGCAGCGTAGTGCGCGTCCCGGGCATCGGCCTCCCCGGCCGGGGCGCGGCCGTCCTCCGGAGGCGTCCGCCGGGCGGCGGTGCCCCCGCGCTTGCGCAGTTCCACCACCCCGTCGGCGAGGAGGGCCAGGTGTTCGGGCGACGCGCCGGGGGCCCCGCCCTCGCCCCCGTCCCGCTCGGGCCGGTCCTGACCGGACTCGGACTCGGACATGGTCGGGTCCCCTCCTGGCGGTCGGCCGCGGCGCGGATCCACGGCGGCGCGACGGCGACGGCAGGGGCGGCCGCCGGAGTTCCCACCGGCGGCCGCCCTTGATCGTTGCGGGTCAGTGAACCCAGCGCCGGCCCCACCCGGCGGGCCGTCGGCCGAGCGGTCCCCCGAACGGGTACCGAGGTTCCCCCGGATGGGTGGTGCTCGTCGGGAAGCGGCCGAAATGGCATCGAGTGGTGTATGTCAGGGGGCGGCCGCCGCCGGGAGGGAGACGGCGATCGCGGCCGCCAGGGCGTACGGGTCCCCGCTGGGCCGGTCGGGATGCCGGGTGGTCCGCCGGGCCCACGCCTCCTCCTCGGCGTGCCAGTCGATCTCCCGTGGCGCGGTGCCCCCGGCGAGGGCCTCCTCCAGCGAGTCGAAGTACAGCTCCCACCGCGGTCCGTACAGTTCCGAGACCAGGCCGCTCCACTCGCGGTTCGCGTAGTCGTGGAGGAAACCGCCCTCGCTCGTGCTGCGGCGGCCCCACACGCTCAGGATCGAGCGGGCGTCGTACTCGTACCGGTCGCGCTCGGCCTCGTCGGCGCCCCAGGAACGGGCCGCCTTCAGCCAGCCGCCGAGCAGGAAGTTCGGGTCGGATCCGATCAGCTCCTCCAACTGCCGCTCCGCGCGCCGCCATTCGGCCGTCAACTCGCGGAAGCGGTCCAGGTCCCCGGCCTCGTACGCCGCCTTGATCTTCGGCAGCAGCACCCGCGAGTGGTTGGCGAGGGCCTGCCGCGCCGTGTCCACCAGGTCGAAGCGGTACGCGCTGGAGGCGCGCAGCCGCGGATCCACCCGGAGCAGGTGGTCCAGGGCCCGGCGGACCGAATCAGCCGGGTAGCGCAAGGACTTGGGGCTCCAGTACGCCGACCCGACCGCGGTCAGGGCGGGCCGGGCGGTGAACAGGCTGTCCTGGGACTCCGACCACAGCCCCGAGGAGGTGCTGTACGGCCCCTTGCGCAGCTCCTCCCAGGCCGCGGCGGCCGCGGCGTCGGGGCGGCCGTAGCGGCGGGCCGCGAAGTCCGCGAACCACTTCCGCTGGTCGAGCGGCCCCGGTTCCCAGGCCAGGTCGGTGAAGAGGTCGAAGGCCGCCGGGTTGGTCCCGGTGGCCTCGGGGAGGTAGGCGATGCCGCTGAGGGCGCTGCCGTTCTTGCCGCGCCAGGCGGGGAAGCGCTCCAGCCACACGGAGGTGTTGGCGCCGATCGTCGTGTGCCCGCCGAAGTTGTAGATGGTGCCCATCGCGTACGGGACGCCGCCCCAACGCGTCTCGCGGTCCAGGCGGTTGTACCGGTCGGAGAGTCCGTCGAGGATCAGCAGCTTCGAGGTGTCCACTCCGGCGAGCAGCTCCGCCGTCGGGTCGTCCTGCCAGCCCAGCACCGCCCACAGGGCGCCCGGGTGGGCGGCGTGCAGGGCCTTCTGGATCGCCCCGGCGGCGGACCGTACGTCCACCGAGCCGGTCTGCCCGCCCTCGTGCAGCGGGCTCATCCGGTACATCGTGCTGTCCCCGAACACCGCGCGCTGCTCGGCGTAGTACGCGGCGGCCAGCTTCCCGAACACCGGGGTGGCGGGGTCCAGCCAGTCGGGCCGGTCGAATCCGGCCCAGTCGCCCTGTGGCACCGTCCCGGCACCGGGGTTGCGCGCGGCGAACTGCGGCGGGACCGTGCCGAAGTATCCGGGCAGCACCGGCGTCATGCCCAGCCCGCGCAGCTGCTCCGCGATCCGCCCGCCCAGCGCGGCGCGTTCGCGCATCAGCCGCTCCGTGACCGGGCCGCCGAAGCCGCTCAGGTTCTGTAGCAGCCACCAGCTCTGGTGGGCCGGCCCGGGGATCCACGCGCGCAGCTCGGCGGCCGAGTAGCCGAAGCCCTGGAGCGCCCGGTAGTACGGGTACTCCGCGCCGACCTGCACGAACACCTCGTTCACCCCGTGCAGGGCGAGCAGGTCGATCTGCCGCTGGTGCTCCTCGAAGGTGCGGTACGGGCCCGCGTACCCGTCGTCGGTGTCGTTCAGCGCGTACCGGTGCGGGACGAGCGCGCTGCGGGTGACCGGCGCGGGGACGGCCGGCAGGGTGGCGGGCAGCATGCCGATGCTGTCGCCCGGCCAGCCGATGTCGGCGCCGGCGACGTGCTGGAGGTACCAGCCGACGCCGGTGAGCAGGGTGGCGCCGGTGGAGCCGCGCACGGTGACCGCGCCGGCCCTCCCGGACACGGTGAAGGTGTCGGCCGCGGCGCCGGTGTCGGGCACCAGGGTGAACTGCCCGGCGTGGCGCGGCAGCAGCCGGGCCAGCGCCGCCCGCGCGGGAGCGGTGTCGAAGCTCCGCGGCCGGGGCGCGCCGGGCCGCGCGGCCGCCAGGGCGGCAGCCCGTACGTCGCCGGGCATGCCGCCCCGTACGTCGGTCGCCCGTACGTCGGCCCGTACGTCGGTCCGCGCGGGCGGCCCGGCGCCCGGGGCGGCGGCCCCGGGCGCGGCCCCCGCGCACAGCAGGGTCAGCAGCGCCGCCGGAAGCGCGGCGAGGGCGGCCGGGCGGGGCAGCGCCGGCCGCCGCCCGCCGCGTGGCGTCGGGTTCGTCGTCGGCTGGGTCATCCGCTCGGCCATCCTCGGGGTCATCCGCTTCCTCGTCCGCTTGTCTTCCGCCCGCTGCCCGCTGCCCGCTGTCCGCTGTCCGCTGTCCGCCGTCCGGATCCTCGGCCGGGCGGTCTCCGGCTGCCGGTCCGCGTGCCGTCAGACCGGCAGGGCCCAGGCCTGGTCGACCCGGTGGTCGCCGCAGGACTCCAGGCGCAGCCGTTCGGCCGGGGCGTCCGGGGTCGCGGCCGCCGCAGGCGCCGTCAGGCACAGCCCGGTCGCCGCGTCGGTCAGGGTTCCGGCCCGGTCGTGCGTCCAGTCCTGCCCGGGCTCGCGCGACTGCCGGGGTGCGCAGGAGGCCAGCTCCACCAGCCCGTCCCCGCCCGCCGTCAGGCACTTGCCGGCCAGGCGGAGACTGCCGTCGCGGCCGGCCGTCCACCGCTGGTCGGGGGCCCCGGTGCAGGCGGCCATGACGACCGAGCCGACGCCGGTGGTGCTCGCCCCGTCGGCACACTTGGCGGCGGCGCCGACGACCTGTCCGGTCGGGACCGCCTCGGCGCAGCCGCGCGGGGTGAGCCGCCACACCGCGGTGTCGTGGGCGGCCAGCCGCCCGGTCAGCGCGTCCGCGACGTTCCGGCGCTCCCCGCTCCACAGGTCCTTCGCGTCGGCGGTGCAGCCGGTCAGGCCGACCTCGTCGAGCGGCACGCGGATGTCGCGCGCGCTGCCCGAGCGGTTGAGCACGGCCACCGCGCGGTCGCCGTTCGCCAGGTCCCGCGTCAGGATCTCGAAGCTGGCGTTGGAGGAGACGACCGCGCCCTGACGGCCCATCGGGTCCTGGTCCAGCTCGATCAGATCGGTGTTCCCGAGCGCGGCGAGGCCTTCGGGCGTCAGCTCGGACACCTGCGAGGACAGGATGAACGGGGCCGCCATCATGGCCCAGAGGGCGACCTGGCTGCGGCCCTCGGCCGCGGTGAGTCCGGGGGCGCCCGCGATCAGGAAGTCGGGATCGTTCCAGTTGCCCGGACCCGCGTACCGGCCGAGCCAGCGGTTGTAGCCGTAATTGCCCATCACCGATTTCCAGCGGGAGGCCGAGGGCGTAGCCGGCTTGTACACCTGGATGTCGCGGCCCTCGCGCCACAGCTGGCCGGTCTCGCCGACCCAGCCGAGCACCCGGTGCCAGTCGGTGCCGCCCCACTCGCCCTGCTGGAAGTAGGCGGGCGCGGAGGCCGACAGCACCATGTCGCGGCCGCTCTCGCGCAGCCCCTTCGCGACGGCGTTGTAGGCGTCGCGGTAGGCCTGCTCCTTCGTCGTACCCGGCGGCACCCAGAGGTTGCAGCCGTCCATCTTGACGTAGTCGACCTTCCAGGACGCGAACTGCCGCGCGTCCTCGGCGTAGTGGTCCGCGCCTCCGCCCTGGGGTGAGCCGCTTCCGGGGTACTTCTCGCAGGTGAGGTACCCGGCGTCCTGGTAGATGCCGAACTTCAGGCCCTTGGCGTGCAGGTACTCGCCGAGCCAGGCCATGCCGTGCGGGAACTTCTCCGTGTCGACGACCAGCGCGCCCTGCGCGTCCCGGCTCTTGGTCATCCAGCAGTCGTCCACGGTGACCGTGTCGTAGCCCTTGGCGGCGAGTCCGGTCGACACGAGGGCGTCGGCGTTCGCGACGACCTTGGCCTCGTCGATGTCGCACATGTAGTGCGCCCAGTTGTTCCAGCCCATGGGCGGGGTGAGCGCGAGCGGGGTGTCCGAGGTCGCGGTCGGCTCGGCCGCCGCGGGGGCGGGGGCGAGTGCGAGGGCGAGCAGGGCGGCCGCTGTCAGGCAGGGGAGCGTCGCACGCAGGCGAGGCGGCACGGAGACTCCTTGACGTGGGGGCTGTCGTGGACGTGGGGCTGTCGTGCGCCCAGTGCAGCGGGGCGGCTACCCACTGTCAACGCATGTCGATGGTTATCGCACAATGACCAGCAATATGGCCGCAGTCGGCATCACGCGAAGGAGTGAAAGGGCGGCGCCGCAGCACGAGATACGTCGTATGTTACGGTGTATCTCATGCCGAGACGATCAATGGCCCTGGACCGCGCGACCCCCGAGGTGATCGCCATCGCCGCCCTGCGCGTCCTTGACGAGCACGGGCCGGAGGGCCTCAGCTTCCGCGCCCTCGCCGAACGGCTCGGCGTCTCGCACGCCACCGTCCAGCGGCGCTGCGCCGACCTCGCCGGACTGCTGGACCTGTGTACCGAGCACCTGGCCGCCCAGCTTCCCGACGTGCCCGCAGGCACCGACTGGGCGCAGGCGACCGAGCAGCGCTTCCGCGCGCTGTACCGGCTGCTGGTCGCCCACCCCGGGCTGCTGGTGCTGCGCGGCGGCCGGCCCTGGCTCGGTCGGCAGCTGCTGGCCCGGCTCGTCGAACCCGCCCTCGCCGACAGCGTGGCCGCCGGGATGACCCCCGCCGAGGCGATGACCGCGTACCGCCGGATGTACCTGCTCACCCTGGGCAGCGCCGCCTTCGTGGACCACCGCGACCCGGAGGGGGCCACCGCCGCCTCCCGGGCGGCCCTGGCCGCGCTGGACCCGCGGGAGTTCCCGGTGCTGTCCGGCGGACTGGCCGACGTACTGCCGCCCCTGACGGACCACGAGGTCTACCACGGCGCCCTGCGCCAGCTCATCGACGCCGCCCGGCCCACCACCTGACGGGGAGACCGCCCATGCAACCGGAACAGCAGCTCGACTACGCGGCCGTACGCGCCGCCGCCGGCCGGATCTCCGGCGCGATACGGCCCGTCGCCGTGGCCCCGGCCGCCGACGGGGTCTGGTACGCGCTGGAGCACCTCCAGCACACCGGCTCCTTCAAGGCCCGCGGCGCCCGCAACTTCCTCGCCGCCCACCACCGTGCCGGCACCCTCCCGGCCGCCGGCGTCACCATCGCCTCCGGCGGCAATGCGGGCCTCGCCTGCGCCTGGGCGGCCCGCGCCCAGTCCGTGCCCGCCACCGTGTTCCTGCCCGCCAACGCCCCGCGCGTGAAGGTGGAGCGGCTGCGCGGCTACGGGGCCGAGGTCCGGCTCGTCGGCGACCGGTACGCCCACGCCCTCGAAGCCTGCCGGGAGTTCGCCGCCGAGAGCGGCGCCCTCAGCAGCCACGCCTACGACCATCCGCTGATCGCGGCCGGCGCCGGAACCCTGCTCGACGAGATCCGGGCCGCGCTGCCCGGGCTGGACGCCGTGGTCGTCGCGGTCGGCGGCGGCGGACTGTTCGCCGGGGTGGCCACCGCCGCGCGCGAGCACGGCGTACGGGTGATCGCCGCTGAGCCGGAGAACTGCCGGGCGCTGAACGCGGCCCTGGCCGCGGGACGTCCCGTGGACGTCGAGGTCGACTCGGTCGCCGCCGACTCCCTCGGAGCCACCCGGGTCTCGGCGGACGCCCTCGCGGCCGCCCGGCACGGGCACGTGCGGTCGGTCCTCGTACCGGACGCGGCGATCACCGCCGCCCGGCGCTCCCTCTGGGAGGAGCACCGCCTCGTGGTCGAGGCGGCCGCGGCCACCGCCGTGGCCGCGCTCAGGGGCGCTTCTGAGCCGCTGGGAGAGCGGGTCGCCGTCATCCTCTGCGGGGCGAACACGGACCCGGCGGACCTGGCGGCGCCCGGGGTGTGAGGCCCCGTCAGCCGGCGGCCGCGTCCGGGTCCGCGCGCACGACGACGACGGTGCTCGTGGCGTACTGGACCACCTGCTGGCTCACCGAGCCCAGCAGCGCGCCCTTGATGCCGCCGTACCCGCGGGTGCCGACCACCGTCAGCTCGGCCTCCGCGGACGCCTCCACCAGCACCCGGGCCGGCGCCCCGTGCTCGACCCGGCGGAAGACGGGCACGCCGGGCGAGGTGCCCACGGCCTCCGCCACCGTGTCGGCCAGCTTCAGGCGGGCGGCCTCCTCGGCGGTGACGAGCTCGGCCCGCGCCACGTCCGGGGCCACCCCGAACGGGTTGGTGTTCCACTCCCAGCTCATCACGGCGTGCACCCGGGCGCCGGTGGCCTTGGCCTGGCGGACCGCCCAGCGCAGGGCCTCCTTCGAGTGCTTCGAACCGTCCACGCCGACGACGATCAGCGGCTCGGCGGGCTCGCTCATGGTGCTTCCTCTCGGTCCGTCCGGATGATCCCTTCTCTCCCTGTATACACGGGAGAGGGGGGCCGACCCCGAACGACGATCGTCGCGCGTCCAGACGACTTTCGACGACGGTGCCGGGCCACCGCCCCCTGCGAAGGTCGGAGCGTCACGGTGAACGGCCCCGGACGCGGCACGGCTTGGAGGAACGGCGTGGCTCAGCGCAAGGGTTGCCTGATCGGGTGCGGCATAGCGGCGGTGGTGGGCATCGGCGTCATCGCCGCCCTCGTCTTCGGGGCCTCCAAGATCCTGGACGCCGCGGACAAGACCCTGCTCGACCCGAAGGTGTACGCGGAGGCCGAGGTCGGCCGGCCGGAGCAGGAGGTGCGCGACCGGCTCCCGTCGGGCGAGACGTTCATCAAGTCCACCCCGCCTTGCCCGTGGTCACCGGGGCCACGGACCGTACGCACCCCACGCGGGCAGCCGCCCGGACCGGCCGCCGGACGCTTACGCCGGCAGCCGTCCCGCCTCCGGGGGAAAGGGTTTCGCGGCCTGCGGGATAAAGCGCATGAGTGCGCGTCGCCGAGAACCGTCGATATGAAGTCAAACACCGGCGGTCGGGCAGGCTTCGCCATCCGCTCGGTGTCGTCTGCGACGTTCTTTCCGCTAAAGCGCATCAGTCCAGTCCGGGGTGGGTGTGGAGAGAGTTTGGGTGCGGGCGGGGCACCCCTTGTCGGCAGGGTCGGCCCGGATGTCACCGGCCATCGGGTCCGCCGCCTCGTTGACGCGATCTCGCGTGCGGACGACCGTGGTCACCGCTCTCCGGCAGAGAGGCCGGACTTCTGCGAAGGCGGCGACGATGACGCGATCGAACCTGACCCGTACCGCTGTCGCCACGCTCGTGGCGGGCACGCTGCTGTCGACTTCCGCGTGCGGTCTGAGCGGTGGGGCCGCAGAGGTGGAGGAGGCGGAGCGGACCGGCAAGGTGTCCGGTGGGATCACGTTCCGCACCCTGCAGCTGAAGCCCGCCTTCACGTCCTACGTACAGGGTGTGATCGACGCCTTCGAGGAGGAGCACCCCGACGTCGAGGTCAGGTGGGAGGACGTCCCCGGAGACGGCTACAACGAGAAGCTGGTGGCCGACGCCCAGGCCGGAGCCCTCCCGGACGTGGTCAACCTCTCCACCGACTCCTTCCAGCTCCTCGGCGACCGGGGCATGCTCGCCGACGTGGCCAAGCTCGACGGGGCACTGGCCCAGGACTACGTGCCCGGTGCCTGGGAGCAGTTCAGGCTCCCCGGCAAGGGCGACGGCGTGTACGCCTACCCCTGGTACGTGACCCCGGAGATCCTCACCTACAACAGGGAGCTGTTCGAGAAGTCCGGTCTGGACCCGGCCGAACCGCCCACGAGCGTCGAGCAGTTCTTCGACCACGCCGAGCGGATCGCCGCCGGATCCGGGGGCCGGTACGCCGCCTTCATGGCCGACCCCAAGGGCAGGCTGCCCGGGGACTGGCAGAAGATGGGCGTACCGATCCTCAACGAGAAGCGGGACCGGTTCACCTTCGACACCGGCAAGGCCGTCGAGTGGGTGGAGCGGATGAAGGACCTCTACGCCAAGGGCGCGATGCCCAGGGAATCGCTGCTCAAGTCCGACGACATCAACCAGCTCTACGGCGCCGGCAAACTCGTCTTCGGCCCCGGCTCCCCGGGCTTCGTCAAGGACATCAAGCAGAACGCCCCCCAGGTGTACGCGAAGACGCGGGTCGCCGGAGCCGTCACCGGAACGCTCGGCCACATCGGCATCTACGCCCAGTCGCTCGGCATCAGGAAGGACACCAGGCACCTCGACGCGGCGGCCGCGTTCGCCCGGTGGGTCACCAACGGGCCCAACCAGGTGGAGTTCTCCCGGAAGGCCACCATCTACCCGTCCAACGCCAGGGGCCTCGCCGACCCGCTGTTCTCCGACCGGGGCGACGGGAAGGACGCGGAGACGGTCGCCCGGGCGGTCGGCGCCGAACAGCTGAAGAGCGCCGCGCTCGACGCCAACACCCCGGTCCAGTGGACCAATCAGGTCGGCGACGCCGTCGTGCGCGAGATGCAGAAGGCCATCAAGGGCGAACAGGACCCCCGGTCGGCGGTGAAGAAGGCCCAGGAGGAAGCCAACAGGCTCCTCGCCGACGCGGCCGCCCAGTGAGCGCGGTGGACGAGGCGGCGGGGCCGAAGACGCCGGGATCCAAGACGCCGGGATCGAAGACGCCGGGATCGAAGGCGGCGGAATCGGAGAACGGGCGCGCCGCCCGGAGGGAGGCGGCCGGGCGGGGCAGGCGGGCGCGGGCGGCCATGGAGGCGGACACGGGGCTGGTGCACCGCTCGTGGTGGACCCCGTACCTGTTCCTCGCGCCCGGGCTGGTGATGGTGTGCCTGTTCAGCATCTGGCCGTTCGCCAACACCGTCATCCTCTCCTTCACCGACGCGCGGATCCTGCGCGGCGGCACCTTCGTCGGCTTCGCCAACTACGCCCGCGCCTTCGCCGATCCCGGCTTCTGGGTCGCGGCCGGCAACAGCGTGCTCTACCTCGTGGTCGTCGTACCGTGCCTGGTCTTCCTGCCGCTGGCCCTCGCCGTCCTCGTACAGACGAAGATCCCCGGCATCGGCATCTTCCGCTCCGCCTTCTACACGCCGGTGATCGCCTCGGCCGTGGTCGTCGGCCTGATCTGGCAGTGGGTGCTGCGCAGCGACGGCCTGGTCAACACCGTCTTCCTGAAGCTGAGCATCGTCTCCGAGCCGATCCCGTTCCTGACCGACAGCACCATGCTGCTGGTGTCCGCGATGATCGTGACGGTGTGGAAGGGCCTCGGCTACTACATGGTCTTCTACCTCGCTGCCCTCGGGAACGTGCCCGCCTCGCTCCACGAGGCGGCCGCGATCGACGGCGCCGGCACCGTGCGCCGCTTCTTCAGCATCACCGTCCCCCAGGTGAAGCCGATGATGCTGCTGGTCGGCACCCTCTCCGCGATCTCCGCGCTCCGCGTCTTCACCGAGATCTACATCCTCGGGGGCGAGAGCGGCGGCCCCGGCGGCGGCGCGCGTACCCTGCCCTTCCTCATCCGGCAGGTCGGCCTGGGCTTCGCCGGCGAGACCGGCTACGCCTCCGCCCTCTCCATCCTGCTGTTCCTCCTGACGCTGGTCTTCAGCCTGCTGGGCCGCCGTCTGTCGAAGGGGGACGAGACGTGAGCGCACCGTCCCCTCCCGGAGGGCGGGAGCCCCGGCGCTCCCGCCCCGGCCGCGGGCGCCGGTGGACCGGCCTGGCCGGCCGGTACGCCGCGCTCCTGCTCATGCTCGTCGTCATGCTCGGGCCGATCGTCTGGCAGTTCCTGACCTCGATCCGCGGCCGCACCGAGAACGTGTACGACGGGATGCTGCCCTCGCAGCCCACCCTCGACAACTACGTCCGGGTCGCCGAGTCCTTCCCGCTCCTCCAGTACGCGGGCAACACCCTCGTCGTCGCGGCCCTCGCCGTCTCCTCGAACACGCTGTTCGCGGCGATGGGCGGCTACGCCCTCTCCCGGGCCGCGTGGAAGGGCCGCAAGGTGGTCTTCACCCTGCTCGTGGCGACCCTGATGTTCCCGTTCGAGTCCGTCATGATCTCGATGTTCCTCACCGTCCGGGAGATGGGCCTGGTCGACACCCTCATCGGCGTGTGGCTCCCCGGGGCCGTCTCCGTCCTCAACGTCATGATCATGCGATCGGCCTTCCTGGCGGTGCCCAGGGAGGTCGAGGAGGCAGCGGTCCTTGACGGCGCCAACGAGTGGACCCGTTTCGCCCGAGTCTTCCTGCCCTCCGCCAAGGGGGCCCTGGCGGTCGTCTGCCTCACCAGTTTCATGGGCGCCTGGGACGACTTCCTCTGGCCCCTGCTCGTTCTCACCGACAGCGACAACTACACCCTGCAACTGGGCCTGAAGACGCTGGCCGGCGCCACCACGGTCAACGACCAGCGGCTCATCGCCGCCGGCGCGATGGCCGCGCTGATCCCGATGGTGCTGCTCTTCCTCGCCCTCCAGCGCTTCTTCTTCAAGGGCGTGGGCGAGGGAGCGGTCAAGACCTGAGCCGCCGGCCCGGCCCCGCCCGCCGTACGCACCCGCCTCCCTGGAGTAGCCGTCATGCACGACGACCGCAGCATCACCGAGCACCGCCTCCGCCGGGTCCTCAAGGAGCGCATCAAGCCCGCCGTCCGCACCCGGCCGGTCCCGCTGAGCGTCGAGCGCTGGGAGGCCCCCGGTGAGCCGGTGCCCGTCGCCGAGGGCCTCGGCGCCGCGTACGGGCCCTGCGCGGTCGGCGATGCCTGGGGCCCCGCCTGGGGCACCACCTGGTTCAAGGTCACCGGCACCGTACCGGCGGAGTGGGCCGGCCGTACGGTGGAGGCCGTCCTCGACCTCGGCTTCGACCGGATGATGCCGGGGTTCCAGTGCGAGGGCCTGGTCCACCGGGCCGACGGCGGCGAGATCAAGGCGCTCAACCCCTACAACGACTGGGTGCGCGTCGCCGACCGGGCCGAGGGCGGCGAGCGGATCGAGTGGTACGTCGAGGCCGCCTCCAACCCCGTCCTCGTCGACCACGCCGCGACCTACGAGGGCGACCGGCAGACCAGCGGCGACCAGCCGCTCTACCGGCTCGCCCGGATGGACCTGACCGTCTTCGAGACCGAGGTCTGGGAACTGGTCCAGGACCTGGAGGTGCTCCACGACCTCATGACGCAGCTCGGCACGGGCGACGCCCGCCGGTACGGGATCCTGCGCGCCCTCGACGCCGCCCTCGACGCCGTGGACCTCGGGGACGTGCCCGGCTCGGCCGCGGCCGCCCGTACCCACCTCGCCGCGGTGCTGGCCGCGCCCGCCCACGCCTCCGCGCACCGGATCAGCGCGGTGGGCCACGCACACATCGACTCCGCCTGGCTGTGGCCGCTGCGCGAGACGGTCCGCAAGGTCTCCCGCACCGCGTCCAACGTGGTCGCCCTGATGGACGAGCACCCCGAGTTCGTGTTCGCGATGTCCCAGGCGCAACAGCTCGACTGGATCAAGGCCTGCCGGCCGGAGCTGTTCGAGCGGATCAAGAAGAAGATCGCCGACGGCCGGTTCGTGCCCGTCGGCGGGATGTGGGTGGAGTCCGACACGAACATGGTGGGCGGCGAGGCCATGGCCCGCCAGTTCCTCTACGGCAAGAAGTTCTTCCTCGACGAGTTCGGCGTCGAGACACACACCGTCTGGCTCCCCGACTCCTTCGGCTACACGGCCGCCATGCCGCAGATCGTCAGGCTCTCCGGCTCCACGTCGTTCCTGACCCAGAAGATCTCCTGGTCCCAGGTCAACGCGTTCCCCCACCACACCTTCTGGTGGGAGGGAATCGACGGAACCCGCGTCTTCACGCACTTCCCGCCCGTCGACACCTACAACTCCGACCTCGGCGGAGCCCAGTTGGCGCACGCTGCCCGCAACTACCGTGAGAAGGGCCGGGGTTCGCGCTCGCTGGTCCCGTTCGGCTGGGGCGACGGCGGTGGCGGCCCCACGCGCGAGCACCTCGCCCGCGCCCGGCGGCAGCGGGACCTGGAGGGCTCCCCGCGGGTCGAGATCGAGCGCCCCGACGCCTTCTTCGACAAGGCCCGCGCCGAGTACGAGGACGCCCCCGTCTGGGCCGGCGAGCTCTACCTGGAGCTCCACCGCGGCACCTACACCTCCCAGGCCAAGACCAAGCAGGGCAACCGGCGCAGCGAGTCCCTGCTGCGCGAGGCCGAACTGTGGGCGGCCACCGCCGCCGTGCGGGCGCCGGAGTACGCGTACCCGTACGAGGATCTGGAGCGGATCTGGAAGACGGTGCTCCTGCACCAGTTCCACGACATCCTGCCCGGGTCCTCCATCGCCTGGGTGCACCGCGAGGCGCGCGGGACGTACGCGCGGCTGGGAGAGGAACTCGCGGGGATCACCCGGACCGCGCAGAGCGCGCTGGCGGGGGAGGGTGACCGGGAGCTGGTCTTCAACTGCGCCCCGCACACCCGGCGCGGCATCCCCGCCGGCGGCGCCGGCCGCCCCGCCGGGACCGGAGAGCCGGTCACCGTGGAGGAGCGGCACGGCGGCGGGCAGGTCCTGGCCAACGGGCGGCTGCGGGTGGAGGTCGACGGCCGGGGCCTGATCGTGTCGGCCTACGACCTCGAGGCCGGCCGGGAGTCCGTCGCACCGGGAGCGGCCGCCAACCTGCTCCAGATCCACCCCGACTTCCCGAACATGTGGGACGCCTGGGACATCGACGCGTTCTACCGCAACAACGTCACCGACCTCGTGGACCTGGACGCCCTGGAGGTCACCGGGGACGGGCCGGAGTCCGCCACCGTCCGCGTCACCCGCTCCTTCGGTTCCTCCTCGGTCGTCCAGTCGGTGACGCTCCGGGCAGGTGCCAAGGCGGTGGACATCGTCACGGTCGTGGAGTGGCACGAGACGGAGAAGTTCCTGAAGGCCGCGTTCCCGCTGGACGTGAAGGCCGAACGATCCGCCTCCGAAACGCAGTTCGGGCACGTATACCGGGCCACGCACACCAACACCTCGTGGGAGGCCGCCAAGTTCGAGATCTGCGCCCACCGCTGGATCCACGTGGAGGAACCCGGCTGGGGCGCGGCCCTGCTCAACGACTCCACGTACGGGCACGACGTGACCCGCGACGTACGGCCCGACGGCGGTCAGACCACCACCGTACGGCTCTCCCTCCTGCGGGCCCCGCGCTACCCGGACCCGGAGACCGACCAGGGCTCCCACACCCTGCGCTTCTCCCTCGCGCCGGGGGCCGGGATCGCCGACGCTGTCCGCGAGGGCCACGCGCTGAACCTGCCCGAACGCACCCTGACCGGCGCCGGCCCGGTGGCGCCCCTGGTGGCCGTGGACGACGACGCGGTGGTCGTCGAGTCGGTCAAGCTCGCCGAGGACCGCGGCGGCGACGTGATCGTCCGCCTCTACGAGTCCCGCGGCGGCCGGGCCCGGGCCACCCTCGCGGCCGGTTTCCCGCTCGCGGCGGCGGTCGAGAGCGACCTCCTGGAGCGGCCGCTGGAGGGGACGGCGGTCGGCCCGGCCACCCCGGCGGGGACGGTCCCGCTGACGCTGCGCCCGTTCCAGATCGTCACGGTCCGCCTGCGCCGCGCCTGAAAGGGGGCGCGGCGACGCTGCCGGGGCGGCCCGCGGGGGAGGCCGTCCCGGCAGCGCCGCGGCCGTGAACTCCGCCACAGACGACCGCGGCCCCGGCCCGTGGTTGCGGTCCGCACCACGCGGAACGTCCACATTCGGTTATGCACCTAGTTGCAAAACCTGCCCCGGCTCGCTAGAACAGGGTCATCACCCCCGCGCGAGGAGGCGCCCCCCATGACGCAGAGCCGGTACCCGCACCTGTTGAGCCCCCTGGACCTCGGTTTCACCACGCTGCCGAACCGCGTGGTCATGGGCTCCATGCACACCGGCCTCGAGGAGCACGCGGGCGGCTTCGAGCGCCTCGCCGCCTTCTACGCCGAGCGCGCCCGCGGCGGCGTCGGCCTGATCGTCACCGGCGGCATCGCCCCCAACGACGCCGGCCGCCCCTTCGAGGGCGGCTCCCGCCTCACCACCGAGGAGGAGGCGGCCGAGCACCGGGTGATCACCGAGGCCGTGCACGCCGAGGGCGGGAAGATCGCGATGCAGATCCTCCACTTCGGCCGCTACGCCTACCACAAGGACCTGGTCGCCCCCAGCCCGCTCCAGGCCCCGATCAGCCCGTTCGTCCCGAACGAGCTCACCGACATCGAGGTCGAGCGCACGGTCGAGGACTTCGTCCGCGCCGCCCGCCTGGCCAAGCTCGCCGGCTACGACGGCGTCGAGATCATGGGCTCCGAGGGCTACCTCGTCAACGAGTTCATCGCCGCCGCGACCAACCGCCGCACCGACCGCTGGGGCGGCGCGTACGAGAACCGCGTCCGCTTCCCGCTGGAGATCGTCCGGCGCACCCGCGCGGCCGTCGGCGAGGACTTCATCATCGTCTACCGCCTCTCCATGCTGGACCTGATCCCCGGCGGCTCCACCCTCGACGAGGTCGTCCGCCTCGCCAAGGAGGTCGAGGCCGCCGGCGCCACCATCATCAACACCGGCATCGGCTGGCACGAGGCCCGCATCCCCACCATCGCCACCTCCGTCCCGCGCGGCGCGTACACCTGGGTCACGAAGCGGCTGATGGGTGCGGTGAGCGTCCCGCTCGTCACCAGCAACCGCATCAACACCCCCGAGATCGCCGAGGAACTGCTCGCCGACGGGCGCGCCGACCTGGTGTCCCTGGCACGGCCCTTCCTCGCCGACGCCGACTTCGTCGCGAAGGCCGCGGCCGGCCGCTCCGAGACCATCAACACCTGCATCGGCTGCAACCAGGCCTGCCTGGACCACACCTTCAGCGGCAAGATCACCAGCTGTCTGGTCAACCCGCGCGCCTGCCACGAGACCGAGCTGGTCCTCGCGCCCACCCGGCTGAAGAAGAGCGTCGCCGTCGTCGGAGCCGGCCCGGCCGGTCTGGCCTGCGCCGTCTCCGCCGCCGGCCGCGGCCACGCCGTCACCCTCTTCGAGGCCTCCGGGCACATAGGCGGCCAGCTCGACATCGCCCGCCGCATCCCCGGCAAGGAGGAGTTCGAGGAGACCATCCGCTACTTCGGCACCCAGCTCGTGGAGAGCGGGGTGGAGGTCCGCCTGAACACCCGCGCCGACGTGCGGACCCTCCAGGGTTACGACGAGGTCGTGGTCGCCACCGGGGTCACCCCCCGCACCCCCGACATCGAGGGCGTGGACCACCCCAGCGTCGTCGACTACCTCGACGTGCTGCGCGACGGCGCCCCGGTCGGCGAGCGCGTCGCCGTCGTCGGGGCGGGCGGCATCGGCTTCGACGTCGCGGAGTTCCTCACCGACAGCGGCGAAGGCGCCTCCCAGGACCCCGCCGTGTACTTCCGGCACTGGGGCGTGGACACCTCGTACGCCGGACCCGGCGGGCTCACCGCCCCCGAGCGGCCGGCCCCGCCGCGCCAGGTGCACCTGCTCCAGCGCAAGACCACCAAGGTCGGCGCGGGCCTGGGCACCACCACCGGCTGGATCCACCGCGCGGAGCTCAAGCACCGCGGGGTCGTCTCCGTCGCCGGGGCCTCCTACGACCGCATCGACGACGAGGGCCTGCACATCACGGTGGGCGGCGAGCAGCGCCTCGTATCCGCCGACACCGTGGTCCTGTGCACCGGCCAGGAGCCGCGGCGCGACCTGTGGGAGGCGCTGCGCGAGGCGGGCGTCGAGGCGCACCTGATCGGCGGCGCCGACGTGGCCGCCGAACTCGACGCCAAGCGGGCCATCCGCCAGGGCACGGAGCTGGCCGCCGGCCTCTGAGCCGGAGGGCTCCGGCCGGGAGATCCTCCGGGGGATGATCCTTTATGCTCCAGGGTGTTGTGGCGGCCGGGCCCCGGCCGCCACAATCTCCTGGTGACGCTGACACCGGCAGACGCAGAGAAGATCCTCGCCGACCACTTCGCCCCCTGGGTGCTCGCCCTGGGCCTGACCGTCCAGGAGACCGGGGAGCGGCACGCCGTGCTGCGGCTGCCCTGGTCCGACACCCTGGCCCGGGACGGCGGCGGCCTCTCCGGACAGGCCCTGATGGCCGCCGCCGACACGGCCACGGTCATCGCCCTGTCCGCCGCGCGCGGGGAGTACGGGCCGATGACCACCGTCCAGCAGTCGACCAGCTTCCAGCGGCCGGTGGTCGGCGTGGACGTGCTGATCCGCGTACGCGTCACCAAGCTCGGCCGGCGGATGGCCTTCGCCGACGTCACCATGACCCCCGAGGGCGCCGACGAGCCGGCGGCGACGGCCTCCACGGTCTACGCCCTGCTCGGCTGAGACCGTTCCGGGGCGCCCCGGCGGCGCCGCCGCGTCAGCTTCCGGCTGCGACCGACGCGGCCGGGCCGACGCCGGTGAGGCGTCCCGCCTGGGCCCAGAGCCGTGCGTTCGCGCCCGGTCCAGGGCCCGGCGGGTGATGCGGGCCTCCGTGCCGGGTCCGACCAGGCCGAAGCGTCCGCCCGGTCCGTGGTAGCCGCCCGCGGTCGCGTCCGGGCTGGTGGCGCGTGCGTCGCGCGGGCCTTCGTGGAGCGGCCCGTCCGGTGCGACCTGATCGGCGCCCGCGCCGCCGTACCGGAGCGCAACGTCTCCCCGCAGGTCGCCGCCCAGTACACGAGGGCCGCCATCGCCATCGCCACCGCGCCGGCCGGGCGGGTCGCCCACCACCTGCCCGAGCCGGGGGAGCGCGACGCCTTCCGCTTCGTCGCCTTCCGCTTCGTCGCCGGAACGCTGATGGTCACCGGGGCCGTCTGGGCGCACGCCCACCCCTCCGCCGCCATGCTCGCGGCGTACGAGGAGGACCCGTTCCCGGCCGCGCTGCGCCTGGTCTTCGCCGCCACCCTGCGCGAGACGCTGGAGGTCCTGCTGTCCGGGCTGTTGGCGCGCGCCTGAGCCGCTCCTCTGCGATCGTGGGTCATCATTGCGGATCGCGCGGCGGACCGCACCGGGTCGCACGAGGAGTGGACATGTCCGGACAGTTCGAGGCGAGCGTGGAGATCGACCGGCCGATCGAGGCGGTCTTCGCCTACCTCGCCGACGGGCGCCACGACCCCGAGTTCAGCCCGCGGGTCCAGGAGATCACCAAGACGCCCGACGGCCCGACGGCCGTCGGCACGGTCTTCCGCAGCACGGTCAAGGACGCCGGGATGAAGACCGGCCGCGAGTTCCGCATCACCGCGTACGAGCCACCGGGGCTGATCCGCTGGACGGAGCAGACCAAGAACCTGGTCACCGCGTCCGGCGGCTACGACCTCGAAGCCCTCCCCGGCGGCCGCACCCGCGTCCGGATCTTCAACACCCTGGAGGGCCACGGGATCGGCAAGCTCCTCGTAGGCCTGGCCGTGAGCGCGGCCCGCAAGGACGCCCCCGACTTCGGCCGCCGCATCAAATCGGCGGCCGAGGCGTCCCTCGCCCCCTAGGGTGTGCCGTCAAAGTCGTTCGGTGGGCCGTGAAGTCCTGCTCGCACCGCCCGACTCGCTGCTGTACGTGAGCCGTTGGTGCAGCGAGGAGGACCTGGTGGCCTACGCCCGCGGGCACTGGCGCGACCGGCCCGTGCTGCTGCCGGGCAAGGGTGGGTACCTCGAAGAACCGCTTCGCGTACGCCACTTCGTGCGCGCACCGCCGGCCTGACCCCTCGGGGCCGCCGGGGCTCCGGCCGATCAGCCGCGGCTCCAGCGGAAGTCCGCCTCCGGGAAGCGGGCCGAGGGGGCGTCCAGGAGGGGTGAGCGGCGGCCCAGCAGGAACCGGTCGAAGAACGCGCGGGCATAGGCCCGGATCACTTCCGCGGACCGCGCCGGGGCCAGGGTGCCCAGCAGCTCCGCGTACAGGTCCGCCGGCCAGGCGTCCCGCAGGCCGCCCGGCTCCGCGAAGTGCGGCAGGTCGGTGAACGCCAGGTGGCCGCTGCCCGTGATCCGCACCTGGCGTGCCCAGCCGCGCTGGTGGCCGCGCCACCGCCGCCAGGTGTCGTGGTCCTCCAGCGCGGTGAGCAGGAGGTAGGGCCGGTCCAGCCCGAGGTCCGCCACCGGCGAGCCGAAGAACGCCCCGTCCAGGCCCAGTCCGGCCCGGAAGCGGCCGTCGACGCGCAGGGCCTCGGCCGCCGCGGCCCCGCCCATCGAGTGGCCCAGGACCCCGATCCGTGCCGGGTCCGCGACCGGCCACCCCGGCCGCCGTCCCCGTACGCCCGGCGGCTCAGTTCGGGTCCGCCGCCGACGCAGTCCGGTAGGGGCGGAACAACGCGCGCAGTTCCTCCGCGTACAGCTCGGGTTCCTCGAAGGCGGCGAAGTGACGGCGATCGAGTCGAGGGCCGCGCCGGCCGGGGTCGGTCAGCAGCGGGACGGCCTTCTGGTAGCGCCAGAACGAGTCCGGCCAGCCGTGGCAGAGGACCAGCGGCAGCACGGGCCCCGCCGGCGCGACGGCCCGGGCGGGCACGAAGTGGATGCCGAGTCCGCCGAGCGGGACGCGGAAGCGGGGGAGCCGGGCGAGGGCGGCCTCCTGGGCCGGCCAGTCGAACCCGTCCGCCCAGTACGCGACGAGTTCGCGGAGGTGGGCGAGGTCGGTTCCGAGCGACCACCCCGCGTCCTGCGGCGCGTCCGGCCACCGCGTCGCGCGCAGCCGCGCGCGGAAGTCCTCGAGCGCCGCGGGCGCGGCCGCGGGGTGAACGGCTCGGGGCGGGGCAGGGCGTCCGGCATGGGGCGCATGCTGGCGCGCCGGCCCCGTCCGCCCGCGGCGGTACGGCCCCGCCCGCGCCTGACGGTACGGCCCCGTCCGCCCGCCGCGGCGCGGCCCCGGTGCCGGGCGCGACGGTACGGCCCGGGCGCCGCCCGCTGCGGCGCGGACGGTGCCCGGGCCGGGGCCCGTCGCGGTGTGCCGACCGGTCAGGCGGTCAGAACCGCCCGGGCCCGGCCGGGAACGGCAGCTGCTTCGCCGGGTTCCGGGACAGCCGCTGCCCCGGGTCGGCCGGCGGGCTCTGGCAGGTCACGTCCTCCGCGGGCAGCCGGCCGGTGGTCAGGTAGGCGTTGACCGTGGGGTTGACGCAGGAGGCCGGGTCGACGAGGTACACGGCGTGGCCCTCACCGCCGGCCGCCAGCACCATGCGGGAACCCTTGAGCGCGCGGTGCAGGCCCTGGCCGCTGGAGAGCGGGGTCTGCGAGTCCCACTCGTTCTGCACGGTCAGGACGTTGGCCCGCTTGTTCATCGGCGTGGCCGACTCGACCGGCCGGTCCCAGAAGGCACACGGCTTGATGTTGGACGCCATGTCCCCGTACAGCGGGTACTTCGCCTTGTCCTTCGCCGCGTCCCGCGCGTACTGCTCGGTGTAGCGGGGCCAGGCGCCGGTGTCCCCGCACAGGACCGACCACAGGACAGCGGTGCCGTTGTCCGCGACCGGCTGCGGGTCGGCGGCCCGCCCGCCGGCGATCAGCTTCCTCAGGTCCGGCGCGGCCGCGCCCCCGGGCACGGGGGTGCCCTCGGCCGCGGCCTTGATCTGCTGGACGACGGCCGAGGCCTGCGCCGGGTAGAAGAAGACGGCCCGGGCGGCCCGGATGTCGACGCCCGTGATCTTCGTGCCGAAGTAGTCGATCGGCTCCCGGTCCGCGCGCGCCACCAGACCCCAGAACGTCTCCGACACCGCCCCGGGCGTCGCCCCGAGCCCGTACTGGTCCGAGCGCTCGGCGGCCCACCGCGTCCACCGCTCGTACGCGGGCTCTGCCTCGGTTGCCCACACCTGGATCATGCCGCGCCAGATGCGCTGGGGGTCCACCCCGCTGTCCAGGACGAAGCGGTCGGTGCGCTGCGGGAACATCTGCGAGTACACCGCGCCGAGGTACGTCCCGTACGAGTAGCCCACGTACGAGATCTTTCGCTCGCCCAGCACCGCGCGGATCGTGTCCATGTCGCGCGCCGTGTTGCGCGTGGTGATGTACGGGATCACGTCGCCGGACTTCTCGCGGCACTTCTCCGCGACGGTACGGGCCCAGGCCACGTCGGCCGCGTAGGTCTCGGGCCGGTACGGCCGGTCGATGACCTCCTCGGCCGGGGTCAGCCCGCAGGTGACGGGGCTGCTCCGGCCGACGCCGCGCGGGTCGAAGCCGATGAGGTCGTACTGGTCCCGTACGTCCTTCGGCATCAGCTCGTTCATCATCACCGGGTCGGAGAGCCCACTGCCGCCCGGTCCGCCGGGGTTGAACAGCATGACGCCGTGCCGCCTGGCGGGATTCTCGGTCTTCAGACGGGATATCGCGAGGTCGATCGTGCGCCCCTCGGGGCGCCGGTAGTCGAGCGGGACCTTCAGGGTGGCGCACTCGTACGAGGCCGGCTGGTCCTCGGCACAGCGGTGCCAGGCGGGCTTCTGCTTGAGGTACGCCGCCTCCGGTGCGGCGAAGGCCTGGGTCGCACCCAGCATGGGAAGCGTGGTCGCGATGAGACCGGCGATGGTGAGCAGCGGTGCGAGGCGTTTCAGACGCACGGGCGGTTCCTCAGGGTCGGTGAATTCGACGAATTCGCTTACCCGTCCACCTTGTTGCATACATCAGCGGGACCGAATCATCCCGAAGGGCCGGTCCCTGTGCACCTCGCGAATGAGCTGAAATCTGGACAACTGGCCGACACGCCGCGTTTGATGCGTGAGACCGCGGCGCGTCAGTGGCCCGTGTGGTCGGCGCCGTTCTCGAGGGAGCCGCCGATCCGGCCGCGCAGGCCGCCCAGGGCGTCCGCCGACTGTGCGGTGACCACCCACCGGTCGCCGACCAGGTAGAGGCCGCCGTACGCTTGGGCCTCCGTCAGCCAGGAGCGCAGTCCCTGCTCGGCGGCGAAGGTGGCGATGCGAAAGGGGCCCTGCGTGCTCTCGCAGCCGCCCTGACGCAACTCCTCTGCCTGCACGCTGACTTCGGCGGCGCAGCCGATGGCGGCGGCGATCTCCTCGATCGTGGTGGAGGGGGCGCCGGGGGACGGGGCGCCGGGGGAGGGGGCGGCGCTGCCGGCGGGCGGGGAGGCGTCGCCGGACGCGGACCCGGTCTTCGCCGCCGGGTGGGCCGAACCGTGCCCGGCCACGGGGTGCGCCGCCGAGGCGCCGGAGCAGCCGGCGCTCAGCAGCGTGGCGCAGACCGCGGCGATCGCCGCGAGTGCGTGCCGCGGCCGCCGGATCCGGCGGATCCGGTGGACCCGGCACGGTCGGATGTCGTCACGCTGCGGTTCGGTCCTCGGCATGGGTACCTCATCGGCTGGTCGGAAGGACGGCCGCGGTGTCCCGGGCGCGGGGAGCTCGCCCGGGACACCGCGAGTAAGGGGTGCGGGATCGTCCGGACCGCCCTTTCGGGGCGGGCCCGGCCCGCGAGCGACGGCCTGGGTGCTGTCGTCCAACCGGCCCAGGCCGCTCGGGGATGCTTCTGGATCGGAGCGGGGACGCCTAGCTCACGGCCTTGGCCTTCTTGCCCTTCTCGGTCACGGCGAACCAGAGGCCCTGCTTGTTGTGACCGGTGATGTCACCGGCTTCCTTGTCACCGGTGAAGGAATAGACGGGCCAGCAGTCGATGGTCAGCTGCTCGCTTCCGTCGGGCCTTTTCACCGTCCCGATCATTTCGGCGGCAATTCCCTTCACCTTCGTCTTGTCGACGGGCTTGGCGGGCTTCCAGGTATCGAGGCAGGCCCCGACGCAGCCGATTTTCATCGGCCACGCGCTGTCCTTGTCGAAGCGGTAGAGCGTCCGCCCCTCCGCGTCGGCGACGATGGTGCCCAATACGGCATTCGTGCGGGCGGAAAGCTCGATCGCCGCTTCCTTCTGCTTCTCCTCGGACGCCTCCGGTGCCGGGGCGGGGGCCGGCGCCGCGCCGGCGCCCGATCCCTGGCCCTCGCCCTTCCCGCCCGCCGCGGCCGGCTTCCCGTCGGCTCCCAGGACGTGCCAGGTACCGCCGACGCCCTCACCGAGCGTGTCCCCCGGCTTGGTGTCCTTCGCGTAGCGGTACACGGGCCACCCCGCGAGCGTCAGCTGCCGGGTGCCGTCGGCCCGGGCGACGGAACCGAGCAGGCCCGCGTCGATGCCCGCCCCGGCCTTCGCGTCGTCCGCCGCCACCGCGGGCCAGACCTTCGCGCAGTCGCCCTCGCAGTTCGACTTGGGGGGCTTCGGTGTGTCCTTGTCGAAGCGGTAGAGCGTCCAGCCCTCACCGTCGGTGACCGCGGAGCCGAGCCCCGGGACGTCCCGCACCTTGAGCTCCCCGGCCGGACCGGCCTTGGCGGCCGCGCCCGCGGCGTCGGGGGTGACGCTGCCGTACCCGGCGCCCGCCCCCGCGCCCGCTTCCATTTCGGCCCCGTAGCCGCCGTTCGAATCGTAGGCCGAGCCGAGCTGTTTACCGGAGCCCGCCGGCTGTACTGCGCTCGCATTTCCGGAGGACGTGTCGGCGGCTCCGCACCCTGCGGTCAGCAGCAGTACCGCTACCGCCGATCCGGCGATTACTCCACGACGCCTTGTGTTCACGATCTCTCCTTCAATTCGGTTCCGTGTTCGTGTGCCTTCGCTCATTGATACGGGGCCCGCGTCGGCGGGCGTTCATATCCCACGGAATTTGTCAGATCGCGCCAACATTGAACTCGCAAGCCGTCCAAGGCCGTTCACGGCCTCATTCCAGGATGCGCAGGGCGAGCGCCGGGCAGCGCCGCACGGCGCGCAGCGCCTTCGTCCGCAGCCGGCCCGGTACGGCCATGGAGGCCTCGGCGGGATAGCCGTCCGCGTCGAGCCGCACCACGTCGGGAAGGATGTCCACGCACAGCCCGTGCCCCTTGCACAGCGTCCAGTCCACGACGAGCCGCTCCGGGCTCTCGTCCTCGGGCAGCGGCAGGGCTCCCAGGACCCGCCTCCCGCACCCGCTGCCGAGCGCGTGGTCCCGGAACTCGTCGGGGAACGCGGACAGGGCCGAGGCGACGAAGCGCGACGTGCCGTCCGGATGACTGCACGCACCGCGCTTCATGACGCCCGCCATCCGCGCTTCCAGCATCTCCAGCGCCGTCCTGCCGCCGCCCCGCAGGGCCTCGTCCAGTACGTCCGCAAGCGCGGGCAGCCCGCGTACGCAGGGTCCGCACTGGCCGGCGGTCTCGTTCGCCATCCAGCGGGTGACCCGCGCCACCTCGCCCATCGGGCAGGTGTCCTCGGGCAGCGGGAGCACCGCTCCCGCGCCCAGTCTCGCCCCCAGGGACTCCAGGGACTCCCGGGAGATCTCCGCGTAGCGGGCGGATCCGGGGTCCAGCCACTTGCCGTGGTAACCGCCGACGAGCACGCCCTGCCCGGGGCCGGTGCCGCACAGTTCCAGGACGTACGCCATCGAGGTCCCCGCCGGCACCTCGACGACGGTGGCCCCCGCGACGGTCAGCATGATGGTGCCCGGCTCCGAGGGGAGCCCGACCGTACGGAAGTCCAGCGCGCCCAGCCGTGCGGCGAGGGCCAGCTGGGCGAAGGTCTCGGTGTTCGACAGCAGGGTGGGCACTCCGCCCAGCCCCCGCTCACTGGTCCGTACCTTCTGCCCCGAGGGAAGGGTCGGGCCGCCGTTCAATCCGCTGATCATCGCGGTGCCCTCGCCCGTGACGAAGCGTTCGGGAAGCCGTCCCACGCGCACCCGGCGACCGGACGGGCCGCGCTCCGCGATGGCCTCCCGCACCGACTGCTCCACGTCGTCCCGGGTGACGGCGACCACGACGTCCTCGGCGTCGAGCGCCGCGGCCGCCAGCAGCGCGCCGTCGATGACCAGGTGCGGGGCGTGCAGCAGCAGGGCCTTGTCCTTGAGGCAACTCGGCTCCCCCTCGCTCCCGTTGACGACGACCGCGGTCCGGCCGTCGCGGCCCCGGGCCGAGCGCATCACGGCGCGCAGCTTGCGGTGGAAGGGGAAGGCGGCCCCGCCGCGGCCCCGGAGGTCGATGTTGTCGGCGAGTTCGACGAGCTCGTCCGGGCGGTAGAGGGGGAGCGAACCGTGGGTCGTCAGGTGCGCGACCCGGTCGAGCCGCGGAACCTGGTCGAGTCCGGCCAGCAGCCGGGGGGCGCCCACGCAGCCGAGGCTGGGGCGCGGCCCGCCGCTCACAGCCACCGCTCGCGGGTGGCGAGGCGCTCGGCCGGGACGTCCTGCGCTCCGGAGGCCTGGTTCGGGATGTAGACGGTGGCGACGTACGGCGGGTTCGTGGCGACGTACGGCGGGTTCTCGGGCCGGGGCGGCGGCGCGGCGGGCTGCGGGGGCGGCCCGTCGGCGCCGCGTTCCGGGCGGGTCCGCGCGAAGGAGCCCTGCCTGAGCCGGGTGGGTGCGATGCCCGGCTGCGCCGGCGGCCGGGAACCCGTGCCGTCCATGCGGGCCTTGATGCGCAGCGCGACGAGGGTGGCGACGCCGATCAGGCACAGGGCGTAGGCCACCGTCACCCAGCCGCTGGCCGAGCGGCCGGACTTCAGCCCGTGGACCAGGGAGGCGCCCCAGGCCGGGTAGGCCCCGAAGTGCAGGACCCGCCACCACAGCGAGCGGGTCTTGGTGGCGAACACGCTGCGCAGCGCGCCGGACACCGCCACGGACACGAACAGGTAGCCGGCCAGGGTGCCGAGGCCGATGAGCACCGGCTGGTCCACGTCGGTGAAGGGGAGGGCCGCCGCCGTGGCGGTGGTCTGTGACTTGGCGACCTTGACCCAGATGTGCAGGGCCAGGAAGCCCAGCCCGGACACGGCCAGGCCCCGGTGCACGCCCTGGGCGATCAGCCGGTGGCCCGAGCCGAGCAGGGTTCGGTCGGTGGCCACCAGTCCCCACAGGACGGTGGAGGTGAGCGAGACGAGCGAGAGGACGCCCGCTCCGAAGTCGAGGAAGTCCCACAGCTGGGTCAGCGCGCCCGCGCGGGCGGCGATGACGAGGGTGACGACGGCCGCGCCGGTGGCGGCGACCACACCGGGCCGCAACCGTCCGGACGCGGGCAAGAGAGGGGGTCGCCGAACGGCACGCCTGCCCGCGGCCGGAGCTGTCGCCGCCGCGTGGCGGCTCCGGGAGCGGGCTCTGTGCGAGCGTGGCATGTGGGGCTGGGACAGGGGCATCCAGATCTCCTGTGCGCCTGGGTGCCGAGCACTCCACCGGCGCTCGGCACCCGGGGGTCGTGGTCGGTAGTGCCCGGCAGCGCTGTGAACTCCCGCGCCGGCCGAGGGAGCTTGGGGCCGGAGTGCAGAAGCATCGTGGAGCGGTCAGGCGGCTCCACGGGATTTATCGAAACGTGATAATTTCTCGCACCGCGTCTCCGGCGCATCGAACAACACCGGAAGATTCCCCTCCAGCGGAGGTTGCGACAGGCCCCCGCACCGCCCGCCATCTACGCGTACTCGTCGGTAAAGACACGGCAAAGTCGCGGGACCGCAGATGGCCGGACCCCTCTAGGAGGGAGTACGAGGGCCTCAAGTCTCTATGTCAGACGCCACTGTTGACAAGGAGTCAACCTCGGCGGGCTTGCCGCACTCCGGGCAGGCCTCACCCCGGCACGAACGAGGAAAACGATGTGCGAACTTCTGAACCGCATCTGGTCCCGCCCAAGAGGCGAGTGGACCCGCGTACTGCGCAGGGAACTTCCCACGCTGGCCGCCGAGATAGTGGAGGAGCTTCTGCATGGAATTCCGGGACTTTCCACTCTTGTCTATGACAACGATGCCCTCGACGACGAACTGCTCAGACAGTGCGTGGAAGAGGCACTGCTGAACGCCCTCGGCTATCGCGACGGGCAGACCCGGGCACATGCCCAGCCCTCTTCCCCGGCCCACGCGCCGGCGCGGCCCGCAGTGCCGCGCCTGTCCAAGGTGCCGTCGCAAGTGCGGCCGCGTATCGCGGAAGTGAAGGACAAGGAGAAGGATCGGCACGACGGCCGGCAGACCGTCCTGGAACACACCCGTGCCCATACCCGGGAACCCGCCCGAGAACCCTCCCGCGAACACAGCCGCGAGGACGGACCGGGCGGCGGGCACGGGGGCGGACGCGGAGAGGCGCGCGGAGAAACGCGCGGAGACGCGCGTGAAGAGACACGCGGAGACGCGCGTGAAGAGACGCGCGAAGACACGCGTGGAGTGACGCGCGGAGACCCGCGTGGGGACCGGCCGGAGCCGGCAACCGCGCCCGACGGGGCGCGCCAAGAGCTCTTCGACGCCCTGACCGACGACCGGCAGGCGTCCGAGAGCTCCATCGGCGAACTCGCCGAGGCGGCCGGCTGGCCCCTCCCGCCCGCCGTACGGGCCGTGGCGCTCGCCGCTCCCGGTGACGCCCAGCAGCTGGCGGCCGTACTGGACGACACGCTCGCCGGCATGTTCGCGGGCCGCCCCTGCCTGCTCGTCCCGAGCGCCGAGACCGACGCCAGGGCCCCCCTGGAACTGCCCCTGCGCGGCCGGTTCGCCGCCGTCGGCCACGCCGTGCCCCTCCGCGACACGGCGTCCTCGCTGCGCTGGGCCGTGCGCCTGCTCGCGCTGACCCCCAACCGCGGGGGCCTGGACGCCCGGGCCGTCTTCGTGGACGACCACCTCTCCACCCTGCTCCTCCTCCAGGACGAGCCCCTGGCCCACGCACTCGCCGCCCGCTGGCTGCGGCCGCTCGCGGACCTGACCCCGCGCCAGAGCGAGCGGCTGGAGGTGACGCTGCTCGCCTGGCTGGAGGGCGGCGGAGCCCCCGAGGCGGCGAAGGCGCTCAGTGTGCACCCGCAGACCGTGCGCTACCGCATGCGCCAGCTGGAGAAGCTCTTCGGTACCGGCCTGCGGGACCCGCGCACCCGCTTCGAGCTGGAGATGGCCCTGCGCAGCCGCCGGCTCATGGCCCAGGTGCGGCGCCAGCACTCGCGGGTGGGCCGCCGGGCGGCCCGTGTGGTCACCGCCGACTTCCCGGCCCTGGCCGTCGGGAGGATGGCCCGCGTCAACGGCCTCTGACCCGCGGGCTCCGCAGCCCCCGTACGAAAGGAAAGGCCCCGGCCCGGACCCGCCTGAGGCGGGTCCGGGCCGGGGCCTTCGTACAGGGGGAGGTGGCAGTGGGGGCGACTTCGGTCCGGGCGAACGCCGTGCGGCGGCTACCGGTCGGCGCCTACCGGGCGGCGAAGGGGGCGGACACCGCACCGCGCATCGTCGAGTTGAGGTCCAGGAGTTCCGTGTACGCCCGGGCGCAGCTTCCGCACTCCGCCAGGTGGCGGGCGAGTTCGCGGGACAGGCGCGTACCGCCCCTGCGGACGGCCGGGCCGAGCAGGCCGGCGTAGTGGCGGCAGCGGCCGTCCGCCGCCGCCTCCACGTGGGCGCGCAGGTACGCCTCCCGCAGCCCCTCCCGGGCCCGGAACGCCAGCGAGGTCACCGCGCTGGGGGTGATGCCCAGCAGCGCGGCGACCTTGTGGGGGGAGCCCTCCTCGACGAGCGTGTGCCACAGCACGAGCCGCCACCGCTCCGGCAGCCCGGCGAAGGAGCGGGCGACGAGCCTGCGGTCCTCGCCCGCCACCCACTGCTGCTGCGGGTCCCCGCCGATCGGGCCGGGCTGGCGCCAGGTGTCGAAGTCGGAGGTCAGCAGTGTCCTTCCGGCGCCGTCCCGCCACTGGATGGCGGTGTGGCGGACGACAGACAGGAGGTACGAACGCCAGGGCCCCCGCGGTCCCGCCCCGGCGCGAACGGCCTGGAAGGTCCGCAGGAAGGCCTCCGACACCAGGTCCTCCGCGTCCTGCGGAGACCGGCAGCACGTGCGCGCGTACGCCAGGGCGGCCCGCCGGTGGCGCCGGTACAGCAGGGCGCATACCGCCGGGTCCGCCTCGCCCGCGCCGTACCCGCGGCGCAGCAGCAGGGTCAGTTCCGCGTCGGAGGGCGGGGGCGCGGCCCCGCCCGGGGGCCGCGGGCCGGCCGCGGAGTCACCAGAGCCTGACATGCCACTCCTCGGAGGTCGGACCCGGCGGGACCGGGTGCCGCGGGGCGGTGCCGGCCCGAAGTCGGCTCCGGACCGGCACCTTTCCCGAACCGGGCGCGATCGTGGGGGGAGGAGGGGCGCCCGGCCCGGGAGCATGGGAACGCGCGGCGCGCGGCGAGCGGTGTCAGCGGCAGACGCGACCGCCGTTGATGCAGTTCACCGCCTTGTTCATCAGGCCGTTCGACATCACGTTGATGAAGTCGCCGTGGTCGGTCACCGGCTTGTGCAGCTGCTCGGGGAAGCTGTCGACCGCGAAGCGGGCACCCGGTGCGACGCCGTAGGTGATCCGCTGTACCAGCTGCGGGATGGCGGTGAACCCGTTCGGGCAGCGTCCGGCCTTGTCCGGGAAGGCCACGTGGGTCCGGTGGTTGGCGCTGTCGGCGTTCTTGCCGTCCCAGCAGCTCTGGAAGGTGAAGGTGCGGACGACGTCGCTGCCCTGCGGGCAGATCGGGTACTTGTCCTTCAGCTGGCGGTTCTCGAAGCCGGTGCAGCTCCACGAGGCGTTGGCGTTGGCGGTGCCGTTGGTGAACGCCTTGGCGTCACCCGTGATGATGCGCAGGAACCGGGGCATGGTCTTGACCTGACCGACCGGACTGCCCTTGAAGGTCATCGTCACCTGCTTCGGCTGCAGGATCGTGCCGACGTTGCCGTCCTGACCGCCGCCGGGAGCCTGGGCGTCCCGCTCCGCCTTGCCGTCGCGCAGCCGCAGGACCGGCCAGTAGTAGGTGGACTGGTCTCCGTTGGTGCAGGTGGTGCCGGAGGCGGCGAGGCTGTTGTTGGTGGAGAACGCGTCGGTGGTCTTGTTGCCCACGTAGTCGTGCATGTGGTGCGCGCCGTTGGAGACGCCGGGGGCGACGATCACGTTGTCCGGGTTGAAGTGCTTCTCCTCGTTCCGCCCGCAACTGGAGCTGAAGGAGCCTCTGGAGGCGCCGGACTGGGCCGCGGGGGTGCGCACGTTCGGCCGTACCTTGTTGATGTTGACGAAGTCGCTCTTGGCCGGGCCGCCCTTCTGGCCGCTCTCACGTGCGGCGCTCGCGTCGGCTGCCTGGTTGGCGTCAGCGGGCGCCTGCTTCATCTCGCAGCCGCTCAGCGCCTTCAGTTCCTCGGGCTTCTGCGCGCCGTTGTCGCCGATCGCCCCGGCCACCTTCTCGATGGTCTTGCCGCGCTGCTCCCGGAGCTCCCCGAGGAGGGCGTCCCCCTTGGCCTGGTCCGCGGCGAGCTTCTTGTAGGCGTCGGCCACCTGGGCGTCGAGCTCGGCGAGGTTCTCGCCCACCTGCGCCTTGGCCTGCTCGGGGACGGCGGTGAGCTTGTCGCCCACGTCGGGGCAGTCGATGGTGGCGACGGACTTGCCCCCACGGTTGTCGTCCTGGCCGGCGGAGGCGTTGCCGGCGACGACGGCGACTCCGCCACCGCCCAGCACCAGAGCGGAGACCACGGCGAGGAGCTTGTTCGAGATCCGGGGGCGTTTGTGGCCTTTTTGGCTCATGTGATCACTTCACTTCGTCGATCGGACAGAGGAGGGGAGGGCGGGAGCGCCCAGGAGTGCGACGGGCTTGGGGGAGGGGGGAGCGGGCTGGTCCGACAGCGTGTCGAAGTCGACCAGCCCGCTCTCCTCCAGCACCGAGATGTGGTCCAGGACGGTGGCGTTGGCGGACGTGGCGAGGGCGCGGACCATGGAATTGCGGGTCTGGGCCCGGATGGTGGCCACGAGCGCGAAGACCTTGCCGTGTGCGCGCCGCAGCAGCTGGACGAACACCCGCTCGTACGGCTCCCCTTGAGCGGCCCGCGTCATCTGCGCGAGCCAGTCCTGCTGCTGCGCGGTCGGCTGGTCGGGCAGGGCGACGCCGAGGGCCTGACCGACCTGGATGACCTGCCGGTCGAGCTCCGTGTGGCCGTCGACCAGGTGGTCCCCCGCCGTTCGGATGGACGGGCGGGTGCCGCGCTGCTGGGCCTGCCGTCCCGCGGGCAGTTCCCACAGCCCGGCCAGGCGCACCTTCCGTATGAAGTCGCGGTCGGCCGCGGTCAGCGGCCCGTACGCCGTACTCATGGTTCCCGCGCCGTCGTCGTCGCCCGCCGGGCCCGCCGCCGCGGCAGCGGTCCGCCCGCCGAAGCTGTCCACGGGGATCAGCAACGCGATCAGCGTGACGGCGAGGGCGGCGATGACGACACCGCTTCCGATCGTGTATCTCGTGGCCACCGACAAGCCGCTGGCGGAACGCCGCCGGAATGACAGCACTGTGCCTCCTTGCTCAAGGGCCGGGAGGGGTGCGGGGGCTGGAGGTTCCGCACGTGTCGTGCGGTGCACGCCCGCATTCCCGGGGTGCCACGGGACGCTAGTGCCACAGGTGGTGCCGGTACCGCCGGACCATCACCATTGGATAAACATCCGGGCAATCACTCGGAAGGCTGGTACCTTGCCGCGTCCCCCACCGGAACCGAACCCCGCTTTCCACGCCCCGGACGAGGGCCGGGGCGCGGGCGGAGGCGCCGTACGAGCGGATGGGGGAGTACCGCTCCGGCCCGCGGATCGACGCGCCCCGCCTCCGGCGTGCCCGTGGCCGGATATCCCCCACCGGGGGCGACGCCGCCTCGCGGGCGCCCACGTGCTGGGCACTCCACCGGCGGACCTCAGCTCGGGGACGGCTCCGGGCCGAGGGTCTCCCGGCCGATCCGGTTGCCGTTCCGGTAGATCGTCACGGTGTCCCCGTCGATGCGGTAGCTGTACGGGTCGTTGCGCGCCTCGAAGCCGTTCGTGGTCTCCTCGGCCTCTTCCTTCCCCTCTTCCCCTCTTCCCGACGTCCGTCGTGAGCCGGTCAGGACGCCGGTTCGGTCGAGATCCGGTCGAAGACCTCCCGGGACAGCTCCTCGGAATCCTGGTTCGAGGGGCCCGTGATCCAGTCCCCGTCATCCCGGGGAACGCGGCTCACGGCATGCTCCCGGCCGTCGTCGTCCGCCGATCCGGCGAGGCCGTACCCGGCGCGCACGTCCGCCACGAACCGTCCGGCCGAGGCCACGTACTGGGCGGGAACGCCGAGCCGGACCATGACCATCCCACGCGCCCCCTCGCCCGCCCCCTCGGGCCGGAACCGGAAGACCAGCTGTGCTTCGCCCTGTTGGCCTTGGACTCGAAGTGCAGCGTCAGGTCCCACACTTCGGCGATCGGGTCCTGCCACCTTCGCGGACTGCTCCTTCACCGCCGTCTGACTGCGCGCGTAGCCCCACTGCTCGAAGAGGACACGGCGGAGGACCAGGACACGGGGGCCACCGCGCTGGGCCGCATGACGCTCACGGGGCCGCCACGGTGACGACGAGTGAAAGATCTCGACCGGGGCCCGGACCCCGCGGGCAAAACGGGCACGGGGTGCCAGGGTGTCCTTTGGACACGACGTTCTCGGCCCTCAGCCCGAGACGGCCTCGGCCCAGCCGCGGTTGACGGCCTCTCTGGCCTTCTCCGTCTGCGCCTCCGTCGGAAACGTCGGCGTGCCCTCGACCGTCGGCAGCTTCTCGGCGGCGGCCTTGTCGAGGGTGCCGTCCTTCTCCATGGCATCCACGAGGACGGGGCGTGCATAGGCGCCGAGCCGGAGGTTCTGGCCTTCCGGGCTGAAGACGTACTCCTGCCACAGACGTGCCGCCGCGGGGTGCGGGGCGTCCTTGTTCACCCCGTTCGCGTAGTACTCGGCGAAGCTGCCGTCGAAGGGGATGGCGGTCCGCCAGTCGACGTCCGCGCCCTTCTCGCGGAATTCGTCGGCGTATCCGAGGTTGAGGAAGTCCCAGTCGATGCTGATCGGGGTCCGGCCCTTCGTGATCGTGGCCGGTGAGGATTCGACCGGGATGTAGTTGCCGTTCCTGCTGAGCTCGGCGAAGAAGTCGAGACCGGGCTGGATGTCGTCGAAGGAACCTCCGTTCGCCAGGGCCGCCGCATAGACTCCGGCGAAGGCGGAGCCGGATTTGGTGGGGTCGCCGTTGAGCGCGACCTGGCCCTTGTACTCGGGCTTGCGCAGATCGGCGAAGGTCGCGGGGCAGGTCTTGACGCGCTTCGCGTCGCAGCCGATCGAGATGTAGCCGCCGTAGTTGTTGTACCAGCGGGCCTTCGGGTCCTTCTGTTCCTCGGGGATCCGGTCGAACGCGGCGACCTCGTAGGGAGCGAGCAGGCCCTGCCGGGCCGCAGACTGCGCGAACGATCCCCCGACGTCGACCACGTCGGGGGCGCGGCCGTCGCTTCTGTGCTCCTTGAGGGCGTTGATCTCGTCCTGGCTGGTGCCTTCCGGGTTCTCCACCGTGACCTTGATCCCGTACTTCTTCTCGAAGCCGTCGATCAGTGCGCCGTAGTTGGCCCAGTCCCTCGGGAGCGCGATCGTGTTGAGCGAGCCCTCCTTCTTCGCCGCTGTGGTCAGTGCTGCCATACCGCCGGCGTCCGCGGCCGAGGTGGCCACCGCGGGTGCTCTGGGCGCGGCAGGGGGCTTGTCTCCGCAGGCAGCGAGGGGCGCCGCCGCGAGGGCCAGGCAGGCGGCGACAGAGGCTGTCCGGAGACGGGGTGTGGGCACAAAGGCTCCATAACGGTCGCGTACTGATCGAGGCCAGCGTACGTTCGGCCGCCTCGCCCGCGCAGTCCCAGACCGTGGTGTTCGCTGCTTCCTGCTTCCTGCTTCCTGCTTCCTGCGGCTGCCGTACCGGCGCGTACTTCAGAACCCCTCGTCGGCCCAGCCGGCCAGGAGGGCCTCCCCGAGGTCCGTCGCGGGCGGCGCGGCCCCGTCGTGGAGGACCTGCTCGCTCCAGATGATCTTCCCGCGGGCGGTGTAGCGGGTGCCCCAGCGCTCGGCGAACTGCGCGACGAGGAACAGGCCGCGGCCGCCCTCGTCGGTGGCCTCGGCCCGGCGCAGGTGCGGGGAGGTGCTGGACCCGTCGGAGACCTCGCAGATCAGGCTGCGGTCGTGCAGCAGCCTCACCCGGATGGGCTCGGTGCCGTAGCGGATGGCATTGGTGATCAGTTCGCTGAGGATGAGTTCCGTGGTGAAGGCGATGTCCTCCAGGCCCCAGTCCGCCAGTCGGCGGGCGCACGCGTTGCGCACCGGGGACACCGCCGCGGGCTCGGGTTGCACGTCCCACTCGGCGATCCGCGAGGGGTCCAGCAGGCGGGTGCGGGCCACCAGCAGCGCGACGTCGTCGACGGGCCTGCTGTCCAGCATCGTGTCGATCACCGCGGTGCAGGTTTCCTCCGGGGTGCGGGCGGGCCCGGCCAGGGCGGCGCGCAGCGCTGCCAGGCCCGCGTCCGGATCGCGGTCGCGGCTCTCGATGAGCCCGTCGGTGAAGAGCGCCAGCCGGGAGCCTTCGGGCAGGGTGACCGTCACGGTCTCCATCGGCAGACCCGCGCCCAGGCCCAGCGGCGGGGAGACCGGCACCTCGGGGAAGGACACGGTTCCGTCCGGGCGGACCAGAGCGGGACCAGGATGCCCGGCGGTGGCGGCCGTCACCTGCCCGGAGACGGGATCGTAGATGGCGCACAGGCAGGTGGCTCCGGTGATCCCCTGCCACTCCTGCTCGTCGGTGTCGATGTGGGTGACCAGCTCGTCCAGGTGGCTCAGGAGTTCGTCCGGGGGCAGGTCGAGGGTGGAGAAGTTGTACACGGCGGTGCGCAGGCGGCCCATGGTGGCGGCGGCGTGGAGACCGTGGCCGACGACGTCGCCGACCACCAGGGCCACGCGGGCGCCGGGCAGCGCGATGACATCGAACCAGTCACCACCCACCCCGGCCCGGGCGGGCAGGTAGCGGTGCGCGACCTCGACGGCGGACTGCTCCGGTACCCCCCGGGGCAGCAGGCTGCGCTGCAGAGTGACGGCCATGTTGTGCTCGTGGGTGTAGCGGCGGGCATTGTCGATGGACAGAGCCGCCCGGGCGGTCAGCTCCTCCGCGAAGGACACGTCCTCCTCGTCGAACGGCGGGGAGTCCTGCTCCCGCCAGTAGCCCGCCATCCCCAGCACCACGCCCCGGGCCCGCAGGGGAACGACGATCAGGGAGTGGATGCCGCGGTCCAGGATCTGCAGGGCGTTGCCCTGGTTCTGGGCCCGCCAGCGGTGGGTGGTGCGCAGGTCCGCCTCCAGGACCGCACGGCCGCCCGCCAGCCCGACGGCCATCGGACCGGTGGGAGCGAACCGGATCAGCTCGCCGACGGGGGAGAGCGGATGGTCGCCCTGTAGGCCGACGACGGCGGTGCGGCGCATCTCGGTGACCGCTTCGGGCGGCTCCTCGCCGCGCAGCACCCGGTCCAGCAGGTCGACCGTGACCACGTCGGCGAACCGCGGGACCGCCACCTCTGCCAGTTCCTCCGCGGTGCGCTCCACGTTCAGCGTCGTTCCGACCTGCACCCCCGCGTCGTAGAGCAGCTTCAGCCGCTCGCGGGCCACCTCGGCCCTGCCGGAGAGGGCCCGCAGCTCGGTGGTGTCCCGCAGCGTGACGACGGTCCCGGCCTTCCCGTAGGGGGCGGTGGGCCGGATGTTCACCGCCAGCAGCCGATCGGCTGCCATGTGCAGCTCGTCGGTCGCGGAGCGGCCCGATGCGATCGGACCGGCGATCCCCTCCTCCAGACCCAGGTCCGCGACGGGGAGCCCTTCCGCGTCCACCGGCAGATCCAGCAACCGCCGCGCCTCGTCATTGGCCAGCAGCAACCGCCCGCCGCCGCCGACGATCAGTACGCCCTCTCGCACGGCGTGCAGCACCGCGTCGTGGTGCTCGTACATCCTCGTCATCTCGGCCGGTCCCAGGCCATGGGTCCGGCGCAGCAGCCGTCGGCTCACCAGAGCGGTTCCGCCGGCGGACAGGGCGAGCACCGCGGCCGCGCTGCCGGCGACGACCGGCAGCTGCCGGTTCACCATGCTCTGGACGTTCTGGACCGTGACCGGGGAGGAGACGACGGCGATGACGCGGCCGCCGGAGTCCTTGACCGGGACCACCGAGACCACGGACTGGCCCAGGGACCCTTCGAACGTCTCGGTGAAGGACCTGCCCGCCGCCGCCTTGGAGAAGGGGCCGACGACGCGCTTCCCGATCTGCCGAGGGTCGCTGTGGGTGAGGGTGACTCCGTCGAGTGAGTACACGTTGATGCCATCGACCCCGGCGATCTTCCGGGCCGCCTCGGCGCTCGGCTGCAGCACCGCGCTCGGACGGGGGCTGCGCAGGGCCGCGACGATGCCCGGAGATTCCGCGAACGTTCCGGCGGCGGCGAGCGTACGGTTCCGGGCGTCCGACATGGCGGCGCTCCGGGCCTGCACCACGAGCGCCACCACCGCAGCGGTGACGAGAAGCACCACGACGGCCAGCTGCAGGAGGAACACCTCGCCGGCCACGCTGCGCACGCTCAGCAGGGAGGACAAGCGCTGCGGCCGCCGTGACGCCTTCTTCCCGGGGGGAGAGGAAGAGCTCGTGGTCGAGTCGAGCAGCCAACGCCGGACATGTCCAAGGAGGTCGCTCATACTTCATTTTCTAACCTCTACGGGTCATCGGCAGCGGGGAGCGACGGGCGCCCGGCAGCAGCGATCCGGGCGCCCACGGGGATCGGTGAACTGCAGTGGCGGCCATGCGGCGGGGCGAGGCAGTCTGTACTCATGAGAGCGCCTTTGCGCTCGCCCCCTGGACCGGGAGCCGGCGGCCACCACCAGGTCCTTTTCGCCCTAGCGGAGTGCGTGCCCTTCGTGATCGCCCTGCTGGTGCTCCTCGTCGAGCTCACGCCTGCGCACGTCGTGTACACCGGCCCCCTGCTGGTTGCGACACCCGCTCTGGCGGCGGTGACGATGGGCCCCCAGGGCACGCTCGCGGCGACGGGAGTGGCCGTCGGCGTCAGCGTGACCACCGCCGCCTACAACCACGCCTGGGGTGGTCAGCAGGTCTACACGAACTTCCTCGCCCTGTTCCTGGTCTCGGCGGCGAGCTTCATGACGAGCCGCGCCGCGCGCACGCGCCAGGAGAACGAGCTCAACCAGGTCCGCCGGATCGCCAAGGCCGCCCAAGAGGTCCTGCTGCGGCCGGTGCCGGACCGGCTGGGCCCCGTACGGGCGGCCAGCATGTACCTGGCGGCCGAGACGGGCGCGCAGATCGGCGGCGATCTGTACGACGTGGTCCAGACGCGGTACGGGGTCCGGATGATCGTCGGGGATGTCCGGGGCAAGGGACTGCCCGCCGTACGGGCCGCCGCGGTCGTGCTGGGCGCATTCCGGGAGGCCGTGCACTACGAGGACGACCTGGTGGAGGTGATCAACCACTGCGGAGCGGCCCTGCGGCGGGACGCCGTCGTCGGGGGCGCGGGCGCGGGGGCGGGGGCGGCCGACGGTAACGACGCCCTCCTCGAGGGATTCGTCACCGCGCTCGTGGCTCAGATTCCCGACAGCCCTCACGTCGAGGTGATCAACCGGGGCCATCCGCCACCGCTGCTGCTGCGCAACGGCGCGGTCCGGTCCTTGATGCCCACCGCCCCCCTGCCGCCGCTCGGTCTCGAGGAATTCATCGACGGCCCTCCCGGACGCACGGACCGCTATCCGTTCGCACCGGGGGACCGGCTGCTGTTGTGTACCGACGGTGTCATCGAGGCCCGCGACCGGGACAACACCTTCTTCGACCTGCCCGAGGCCATGGTGACCATGCGCGACCACACCCGGCAGGCGTTCTTGGACGGCCTGCGCGAGGCATTGCTCCGCCACACGCAGAGCCGCCTGGCGGACGACGTGGCGGTCGTCCTCCTCGACCGGCGCGAAGACGAGGGGCACGGGTCGACCGGAGGCCCGGCCCGGGGTCCGCGGTAGGCCCCGTGGTCACGCGCCCGCCGCTGCGCGCCTGGCGCCGGTTGCCCGGTTCGAGGGCGGCCGGTCCGTACGGGGCGACTACCTGGTCGATCTGCGGGGCGGGGCAGCGAAGGCGGCACCCGCCGTGCAGGAATGGCTGCGCGGGCCAGCCCTCCAGCGCAGCTTCGGCGCCAACGTCCCCAGGTTCACCTACCGCTTCCACCTCGCACCGCTCGTACCGGCCGAGGAGTACGACGGGATCGCTTTCGTGGCGAAGTCGACCTGCTCCCGCTCTCTGGAGTGATCTCAGCCAAACAGGGAGGCACCGGCCACGGTCATCGTGACACGGGTCGTGTCCCGCGTCCCGATCGGCACGTGGGACTCCAGCGGCGTCCCCTCCGCCCTGCGAACCACCGCCCTGGGAATGGCCTCCCCCTCGACGATCAGCTCGCCCGCCTTCTCGTCCAGCCGGACGTCGACCCTTCCCAACAGGGGATCGTCGACGGGGACGTAGTCGAAGACGTGAGAGGACACGGGACTTTCGGCGATCTGTTGAGGACGCTCCTGATCCTTGCGCTCAAGCCGCGGGACTAGAAGGGCGCGCTGGCTCGACTGCGGGCTCAGCAATTGGTCAGCGTGAGTCCTGAAAGACTCGGGGAAAGCTGACCGAACATGCGAATGGTTGTAATCTGCGGAGACCGCCCTTGACCTGCAATGAGCAGGCAGGGAGCAGACATATCGGGAGTTTCCACATGCTTCGTACCATGTTCAAGTCCAAGATCCATCGGGCCACCGTCACCCAGGCCGACCTGCACTACGTCGGCTCCGTGACCGTCGACGCCGATCTGCTGGACGCGGCGGATCTGCTGCCCGGTGAGCTCGTCCACATCGTGGACATCACCAACGGCGCACGGCTGGAGACCTACGTCATCGAGGGCGAGCGCGGGTCCGGGGTCATCGGGATCAACGGTGCCGCCGCGCATCTGGTGCACCCCGGGGACCTTGTCATCCTCATCAGCTACGCGCAGGTCGAGGACGCGGAGGCGCGGGAGTTGAAGCCCCGCGTCGTGCACGTCGACGGCGGCAACCGGATCGTCGGACTGGGCGCGGACCCGTCCGCCCCGGTGCCGGGCACGGACCAGGAGCGCAGCCCGCACGCCGTGGCCGTCTGAGGGGGCCGGGGGACCGTGGCGGACATGACGCCGATCGAGTGCGCGGACGGGCGGAAGGCGGGACCGCCGCTCGCCTCCGCGGCCGGGGTGCCGTCGGCCGGCGGGACCGGCCCGTGGTGAGCGGGGCCGCCGGTCTGGTCCTGCTGCACACCTCGCCCGCGCACGTCCCGGTGTTCGACGCGCTCCGCGACCGGAACCATCCGGGTGCCGTCCTGCGGCACCTGGTGGTTCCGGGACTCCTGGACCGGGCCAGTGGTGAGGGCCCGGACGCGGTCGCGGCGGAGCTGTCGGCGCTGCTCGTCGGCGCCGGACCGGGGCCCGTGCTGGTCACCTGCTCGACGATCGGGGCGACCGCCGAGTCGCTGGCACCGGCCCTCGGCGCTCCGGTGCTGCGTGTGGACCGCCCGATGGCGGCCGCGGCGGTCCGCGCGGGGACGCGGATCACCGTGCTGGCCTCCCTCGAGTCGACGCTCGCCCCGACCGCGGCTCTGCTGGTCGACGAGGCTGCCCGGCCCGGCTGCCGCCCGGTGGCGATCCGTACGCACCTCGTCGCCGGGGCGTGGGACCGCTTTGCTTCGGGCGACCCGGACGGCTGCCGCGCGCTGGTGGCCGCGGCCGCCGACGAGGTGACCGGCGCGGACGTGATCGTGCTGGCCCAGGCCTCCCTGGCCGGCGCCGAGGACCTCGCCGTGACCCGGGTCCCGGTGCTCTCCAGCCCGGCTCCGGGACTCGCGGCCGGGCTGGCCCTGCTCGCCTGAGGCGCCGCCCCGCACCCGTACGACGGTGCCCCCCCCGCCGCTGCCGAGCCGCCGGGGGCGCGGTCGATGCCGGAGGAGCCGGGGGACCGGAGGGCGTACGCGCCGCGTTAGGGGGAAGGTGGGACACATGGTGCGAAACGTAGAGCAGACCCAGCCGCCCGTCCCCGGCCCCGATCCCGCCCCGGGACCGAGCCCTTTCCCGGACCCCGCGCCCGTCCCGCGCCCCGCGCCGCCGGTACCCGGCCCCGTGCCCGAGCCGGACCCGATCCCGGCGCCGCCGGGGCCCGCGCCGGTCCCGCAGCCCGGACCCCTGAGCTGAGCCACGCGCCTGCGCGCATCCGCAGGTGCGCGGGCCCCGCGGGGCCGGTCCCCGCGGGGCCCGCGACTCGGTTCCCGCGTCAGTTCGTGCCGACCTCGGAGCGGTCGCCGCCCCAGAGCGTGTGGAACGAGCCCTCGCGGTCGGTGCGCCGGTAGGTGTGCGCCCCGAAGAAGTCCCGCTGCCCCTGGGTCAGGGCCGCCGGCAGGCGCTCGGCGCGCAGCGCGTCGTAGTACGCCAGTGACGCAGAGAAGGCCGGCACCGGGATGCCCTGGCGCACGGCCGCGACGATGACCGACCGCCAGCCGTCCTGGGCCGCCCCGATCTCGTCGGCGAAGTCCGCGTCCGCCAGCAGGCTCGGCAGCTCGGGCCGGGCGTCGTAGGCGGCGCGGATGCGGTCCAGGAACGCCGCCCGGATGATGCAGCCGCCGCGCCACAGCGAAGCCACCGCGCCCGGATCCACCCCCCAGCCGTACTCCGTGCTGCCGGCCTGGATCTGGTGGAAGCCCTGGGTGTACGAGACGATCTTAGAGGCGTACAGGGCCTCCTCCACCTGCGCCGCGAAGGCGTCGGCCTCCGCGGCCGCGAGCGGGGCGGCGGTGGGACCGCCGAGCCCGCGGGCGGCTTCGCGCAGGTCGGCGTGGCCCGAGACGGCGCGGGCGAAGACCGCCTCCGCGATCCCCGACACCGGTACGCCCAGGTCCAGGGCGATCTGCACGGTCCAGCGGCCGGTGCCCTTCTGCTCGGCGGCGTCGGCCACGACATCGACGAACGGGCGGCCGGTCGCGGCGTCCGTGTGCGCGAGGACCTCCGCCGTGATCTCGATCAGGTACGAGTCGAGGCGTCCCCGGTTCCACTCCCGGAAGGTCTCCGCGATCTTCGCGGGGGAGTAGCCGGCGACCTCGCGCAGCAGGTGGTAGGCCTCGGCGATCAACTGCATGTCGGCGTACTCGATGCCGTTGTGCACCATCTTCACGAAGTGCCCGGCGCCGTCCGGCCCGATGTGCGAGGTGCACGGGGTGCCGTCGGCGGCCTTCGCGGCGATCTTCTCCAGCAGCGGGCCGAGGGACTCGTACGACTCCTTCGAGCCGCCCGGCATGATGCTCGGGCCGAGCAGCGCGCCCTCCTCGCCGCCCGAGATGCCCACGCCCACGAAGTGGATGCCCTGCTCGCGCAGCTCCTTCTCGCGGCGCCGGGTGTCCTCGAAGTGCGCGTTGCCGCCGTCGATGATGACGTCCCCCTCCTCCAGGAGCGGGGCGAACTCGCGGATGACGGCATCCGTCGGCTCCCCGGCCTTCACCATGATGACGAGGCGCCGGGGGCGCTCCAGCGCGTCGACGAACTCCTTCGCGGAGGTGGCCGCGACGAAGGAGCCCTCGTGGCCGAACTCCTCCACGAGCGCCGTGGTCTTGGCGGTGGTGCGGTTGTGGACGGCGACGGTGAACCCGTTGCGGGCGAAGTTGCGGGCGAGGTTGCTGCCCATGACCGCGAGGCCGGTGACGCCGATCTGGGCTGTGCTGGTGCTCATGATGCGCTCCTGCGTGCTTCGGTGTGCGGGGAACACCGACGCTACATCGACGCGGCCGCCGGACGATCACTTACCGGGTGAGAGTCGGTCAATTCCCCCTGGAGAGGCCCCCGTTGCGCCTCTTGCCACAGTCGAATCGTGACGTTAGGTTGTGCGGTTCCTGACGTCTTCAATGGGGGCTCGCATGGGTGTACGGGGCCGGCACCGCCGGTACCAGCCGAGCAGCATCAACCGGGCCTCGCTCGCCGTCACCGCCGGTGGCGCCGGGATAGCGCTCCCTCTCATCGGCGCCGGAGTCGCCCAGGCAGCATCGGTGGACACCTGGAACAAGGTCGCCACCTGCGAGTCCACCAACAACTGGGCCATCAACACGGGCAACGGCCACTACGGCGGCCTCCAGTTCAGCCAGAGCACCTGGCGGGCCTTCGGCGGCACCGCCTACGCCCCCCGCGCCGACCTGGCCACCAAGGACCAGCAGATCGCGGTCGCGGAGAAGGTGCTCAAGGGGCAGGGCCCGCATGCCTGGCCCCACTGCGGCAAGACGGCCGGACTCAGCCGCAGCGGTCCGGCGCCCGCCGTCACGCCGAAGGCCCCCGCGTCCGCACCGGTGTCGGCGTCCGCGCGGGACACCCGGGGCCAGGGTCAGGGGGTGAAGGCCCCGGCACAGCAGGCGAAGGCGCCCGCGCCGCAGACCGCCGCGCCGCAGAACGCCCCGGCCGGCAGGTCCGGAGGTCCGGTCCTGCCGAACCCGTACGTCGTCGCCCAGGGGGACTCGCTCTCGGCGATCGCCACCCGGCAGCAGGTCGAAGGCGGCTGGCAGGCCCTGTACGAGACGAACCGGGTCACCGTGGGCGGCGATCCGGACCTGATCTTCCCCGGACAGCGGCTCACCCTGCGCGTCACGGCCGCGCCGCCCGCGCAGAACCCCGAGAAGCCGCCGCGGACGGCCGAACCGGTCAAGCCCGTGGAACCGGCGGCGCAGAAGCCGGCCGAGAAGCCGACGCCGCCCAAGGCGGCCGAGAAGCCGGCGGAGAAGGCGGCAGCGAAGCCGGTAGCGAAGCCGGTAGCGAAGCCGGCAGCGAAGCCCGCGCCGAAGCCGGCGGCGCAAGCGCCGTCAGCGCAGCAGCAGCCCGCGTCGGGGGGATACTCCGCGCCCGTCGACGCCGCCCTCGGCACCGCGTACCGCGTCGCGGGATCCTCCTGGTCCAGCGGCTACCACACGGGCATCGACTTCCCGGTGTCCACCGGCACCACCGTCAAGTCCGTCGGGCCGGGGCAGGTCGTCTCCGCCGGCTGGGCCGGGGCCTACGGCTACCAGGTCGTCATCCGGCACACCGACGGCCGGTACTCCCAGTACGCCCACCTCTCGGCGCTCGGCGTGAAGGACGGGCAGCAGGTGTCCGGCGGCCAGCGCATCGGGCGCTCCGGCTCGACCGGCAACAGCAGCGGCCCCCACCTGCACTTCGAGATGCGCACGGGAGAGGGCTACGGCTCCGACATCGACCCCCTCAAGTACCTCCGGGGCCACGGGGTCCGCATCTGACCCGCGCACGTGCGGCGGCACGGCCGTGAGCAGCACCAGGCCGGCCGCCGCGACGGCGGCGCTGGCCACCGCGGCGGCCGTGCCCGCGGCCCCGTACCGGAAGCCCTCGGCGAACAGGGAGATGCCGACCGCCGCCGCGACCACCGGGTTGACCACGGTCACGGTGGCCAGCGGCGCGGTCAGTCCCGCGCCCCGGTAGGCGGCCTGCGACAGCAGCAGCCCGCCTCCCGCCAGCACGGCGACGGCGGTCAGGTCGGGCCACAGCGCGACCAGGGCGCCGGGGCCGAAGGACTCGGCCACCGACTTGGTGAACACCGATGCCATGCCGAAGGCCGTACCCGTGGCCGCCGCCAGCAGCACGCTGCGCAGCACCGCCCGGTGCATCCGGTGCGCCGCCAGGAACATCGCGGCCACCCCGGCCCCGGTGAGCGCGAGCAGCAGGCCGCGCTCACCGCCCGCGAGGGACTGCCCCGACCTGCCGTCCCCGCCCGTCAGCGCCAGCAGCCCGACCAGGCCCGCGGTGGCCACTACCGCCCCGCGCCAGGCCGCGGCGCCCGCCCGGCGCCGTACGAAGACCGCCGCCATGGGCAGGGCGAAGACGATGGTGAGTGCGCCGAGCGGCTGGACCAGACTCAGCGGTCCGTACGCGAGCGCCACCACGTGCAGCAGCGCACCGAGGCCGTTGAGCCCCACCGCGAACCACCACACGCCGTGGTGCAGCGGCGCGTAAGCGCGGTGGTCCGGCGTGCTCGCCGCGACCCGTTCCTGCACGATCGCGCCGCCCGCGTACGCCAGGGCGGACACGAGGCACAGCAGGACCGACAGCGCCAGTGCACTCATGAACTCCACAATGCCCGACCCGAGCGCGCTATTCCTCAGCCCACAGGGGGTCACGGGTCAAACTCCGGGCGTAGTACGGGAGTACGTACACACCCCGCGGCACGCCCTCCACCGCGCGAGCGGCGGGGAACCGGTGCCCGCGCGCGCGGATGCGGAGCGTGACGAACCCCTCCATACCGTCACAGTCCGCTCGCGGTGCGTAAGGGTGCGGGAGCGGGTTTGTCTCCGGGCGCGTGGCGTCCGTACAGTTTCCCTTTTGGGGACTTCCGCAGCAGGCGGATGCGGACGAGTGAGCAAGGAACGACAGCGGCCATGACGGTGACCGAAGACAGTCAGGACCAGGACTACGGGCACGCCTACGGACCGGGCATCGACCCCGAGCGGCTGGCCCTGTGCCTCAGCGTGCTCGACGAGCTGGACAAGCTCGACGTCGACCACCCCGACGCGGTCACCGTACGCCGCGCCACCGCGGGCCTCTACCGCACGGTCAAGCAGCGCCGCCGTCAGGACCGCCGCGCCGCCAAGACCGCCAACGACAAGGCCGTCACCGAGGCGACCGCGACCGGCTCCGCCGAGCGCATCGACGACGAGACCCAGGGCAACGCCCTGACCGCCGCCGCCAAGGGTCCGATCGCCGGAATACTCCAGCGCCCGCGCTCCTGCTACGTCTGCAAGACCCGCTACGTCGAGGTCGACGCGTTCTACCACCAGCTCTGCCAGGACTGCGCCGCCTTCAACCACGCGCGCCGCGACGCCCGCACCGACCTGACCGGCCGCCGCGCGCTGCTCACGGGCGGCCGCGCCAAGATCGGCATGTACATCGCGCTGCGGCTGCTGCGCGACGGCGCCCACACCACGATCACCACGCGCTTTCCGGCCGACGCGGTCCGCCGCTTCAAGGCGATGCCCGACAGCTCCGAGTGGCTGCACCGACTCAAGATCGTCGGCATCGACCTGCGCGACCCGGCCCAGGTCGTCGCGCTCGCCGACTCGGTCGCCGCCGAGGGCCCGCTCGACATCCTGATCAACAACGCCGCGCAGACCGTACGCCGCTCCCCGGGCGCCTACAGCGAGCTCGTCGCCGCGGAGAACGCCCCGCTCCCGGCCGGCGAGCTGCCCGCCTCGGAGGTCATCGGCACCTTCGGCAGCGGCACGGTCGACCGGGTGGCGGCCCTGCCCACCGGCAAGGGCGAGAAGCTCAGTGCCCAGGACATCACCGAGCTGGCCCTGGTCTCCGGCTCCGCCTCGCTGGAGCGGATCGCGGCCGGAACAGCCATCGACGCGGGCGGTCTCGTCCCGGACCTGCACGACACGAACAGCTGGATCCAGACGGTGTCCGAGGTGGACCCGATCGAGCTCCTCGAAGTGCAGCTGTGCAACTCCACCGCGCCGTTCATCCTGATCAGCAAGCTGCGTCCGTCCATGGCCGCGGCCGAGGCCGGCCGCCGGTACGTGGTCAACGTGTCCGCGATGGAGGGCGTCTTCAGCCGCGGCTACAAGGGCGCCGGCCACCCCCACACCAACATGGCCAAGGCCGCGCTCAACATGCTGACGCGCACCAGCGCCCAGGAGATGTTCCAGAAGGACCAGATCCTGATGACCGCCGTCGATACCGGCTGGATCACCGACGAGCGCCCGCACCCCGACAAGATCCGGCTGGCGGAGGAGGGCTTCCACGCCCCGCTCGACCTGGTCGACGGCGCGGCCCGGGTCTACGACCCGATCGTCCGCGGCGAGCTCGGCGAGGACCTGTTCGGCGTCTTCCTGAAGGACTACGCGCCCGCGAACTGGTAGTCCCCGACCCGTCCCGCGCGTTCCCGACCGCCCCCCTCGGCCTGCCGAGGGGGGCGGTCGCGTATCCGCTCGTCCATGCGTGCCAGGCGGCGCGCCCGGCACCCGCCCTCACCCGGACGGAGCAGAGGTCCAGACCATGAACAAGGCCTGCGATCTGGAGTTCTTCCCCAAAGGGGCGCGGTCCGCGCAGCGGCCCCGCCGTGCGGAGCGCATGCTCGACCTGACGAGCCGGGTCCCCGCCGCGGCAGGCGTGGAGGAGATCTTTCAGCTGCTGCAAGGCGGTGACGTACGGCAGTTGGGACTCCGGCACCCCGGACCCGACCGCCGCCCCTCCCTCCGTCGCTCCGCGGGAATCCGGCGTCGGGCACACCACCCGTAAGGGCCGAGCCGTACCCGTACGGGGCCGAGCGGCATCCGGCACGGGCCGAGCGGCACCCTTCGTGGGCCGCCAGGCACCCGGCGCTGGGCCGATCGGCCCACGACTTCACGAACTCGGGGCGAAAACCTGAGGAAGGAGAGGATTTTGCCTTTCCATCGAGCGGGGGTCCGCTCATATGTGTACTCTGAGGGGCATCAAGTCGGCCCCCACCCGGGCCGCGCTCCACCAAGGCGCCACCGCGTCCGGAAACCCTTTATCCCTTGCCCGGCGCGCGGTCCCGCCCACCGGGTTACGCGACACAAAGGAGTGCGCGGTGACAGAGACGACGCAACCCGAACCGATGGTCCTGGAGCGAACGGGATGGCGGGCCAGCACCCGCACCGACGAGCTCGGCAGCCTCGAAGTCTGGGCCCTGTCGGCCCCGATCCGACTGGCGGGCTACGAGGACGACCCGGCGGAGTCGCACATCCTGCGCGGCATCGACTAGTCCGGAGCGAAGCCGCAGCGAGCGCCCCCCGCGCGAACCCGCGCCGGGGGCGCCGCCTTGTCCGGATCCGCGCGGAGCGCCGCCGACCGCCCGGCGGCGCCCGGGAGTTCCCGTTCCGCGTACGCCGGGAGCGTCATCGCTGACAGCGATCACCGCTTCCGCCGCGTCGGGCGGACCGGGCACGCTGGGCCCATGAAACTGCTGATGCTGGGTGGGACCGAATTCGTCGGACGTGCGATCACCGAGGACGCCCTGGACCGGGGCTGGGAGGTGACCGTCTTCCACCGCGGGCACCACGCGCCCCCGGGCGGCGTCACCGCGGTGCACGGGGACCGCACCGCCCCCGGCGGCCTGGACGCGCTGGCCGAGGGGGAGTGGGACCTCGTCGTCGACACCTGGGGCGGCGCGCCCACCGCGGTCCGCGACAGCGCGGCCCTGCTGCGCGACCGGGTCGGACGGTACTCCTACGTCTCGAGCCGCTCCGTGTACGCCTACCCGGCCCCGGCCGGGCTCGACGAGGACGGCCCGCTGGTGGGCGGCTCGCCCGACGCGGACGCCACCTCCTACGCCGAGGACAAGCGGGGCGCCGAGCTCGCCGCCCTCGACGCCTTCGGCGACCGGACCCTCCTGGTGCGCGCCGGGCTGATCCTCGGCCCGTACGAGAACGTCGGCCGGCTGCCCTGGTGGCTGAACCGCACCGCGCGCGGCGGGCCCGTGCTCGCCCCCGGTCCGCGCGAGCTGCCGATCCAGTACATCGACGTACGCGACCTGGCGCGCTGGACCCTGGACGCCTCGGTGGCCGGCCGCTGCGGCGCGTACAACCTGGTCTCGCCGGTCGGGCACGCCACGATGGGCAGCCTCCTCGACGCGTGCGCGGCCACCACCGGCGGCCGCGCCGACCTGCGCTGGACCGACCCCGACCGCATCCAGGAGGCCGGGGTGCAGCCCTGGACGGACCTCCCCGTCTGGGCGCCGGCGGGGGAGGGCCACGACTCCATGCACGGCGGCAGCGTGGCCAAGGCCCTCGCGGCGGGCCTCACGTGCCGCCCGGTCGAGGAGACCGTCGCCGACACCTGGGCCTGGCTCGGAGAGATAGGCGGGACGCCGCCGCAGCGCCCCGACCGGCCGGCCCCGGGCATCGACGCGGCCCGGGAGGCCGCGCTACTCGGGCTCTGACGCTGCGGCGTCCGCCAGGCGGGTCGGCGGCAGGTACTCGCGTACCAGCGTCCGGTGCCACCAGGCCCCCGTCTCGCGGAGCTCGCGCCAGGTGGTGAACCGGTAGCGGTACAGCAGGGCCCGCACGTACACGGGCGGGGCGTCCGGGAAGGGGTTGTGGCCCAGCAGCCGCAGTGTGTCCCGGTCGCCCGCCAGCAGCCGCTCCGTGAACGGCCCGAACCAGTCCCGGGCGTAGCCGGGGGAGAGCGCCGCGAACCACATCAGCCAGTCCAGGCGCAGGTGGTACGGGGCGAACTGGCGCGGCAGCCTGCTTGGATGCCCCGGTTTGCCCTTGAAGCCGTACTCCCGCCAGGCCCCGTCGGGACGCGGCAACCGGTCCGCGGTGCCCTCCACCACCACCTCCTCCCGGACGCGGCCGACCGAGCCGAAGGCCCCGTAGGTGTTCACGAGGTGCAGCGGGTCGAAGGAGCGGTTCATCACCTGCCGGCGCGAGACCATGTTGAGCACCGGACGCCGGCTGAGCACCAGCACCAGCGCGGTCACCGCGCAGACCAGCACCGCGAACCACACCGGCGCCGGCCGCGAGGCGGCGGCCGGCGGAGCGCCCGCCAGGCCGGTGAAGTCCACGGCCGACAGGGCGAGCGTGATCGTCAGCCAGTTCAGCCAGGCGAAGTTCCCCGACAGGACCAGCCACAGCTGCGTCGCGATCACCGCCCCGGCGGCGTACGACGCCACCGGCTGCGGGGTGAACAGCAGGACCGGCAGTGCCAGTTGGGTCACGTGGTTGGCCGCGCACTCCACCCGGTGCAGCGGTTTGGGCAGATGGTGGAAGAACCAGCTCAGCGGCCCCGGCATCGGCTGCGTCTCGTGGTGGAAGTACAGGCAGGTCAGCCGGCGCCAGCAGGGATCTCCGCGCATCTTGATCAAGCCGGCTCCGAACTCCACCCGGAAGAGCACCCACCGCAGCAACCACAGGACCAGCACCGGAGGCCCGGTCCGCGCGTTGCCGAGGAAGACGGCGAGGAAGCCCGCCTCCAGCAGCAGCGACTCCCAGCCGAAGGAGTACCAGGTCTGCCCCACGTTCACGATCGACAGGTACAGCACCCACAGCAGCGCCCACATTCCCATGGCCGCACCCAGCGGGACCCGGTCCCCGGCGCCCGCGGCCAGCGCCGCCGCGAGCGCCGCCCCCGTCCAGGCGCAGCAGGCGAAGAGCCGGTCGGAGTAGCGGAGTTGGAACAGGCTGGGGGCGCGTCGGAACGGCACGTCCCGCACGTGGCGCGGAACGGGCAGCATGCCCCGGGCCCCGATCAGGGCCCGGAACTGCAAGGCGGCCCCGACGAAGGCGAAGAGGTAGACGCCGGCGAGGGCCCGCTGGAAGACCAGCCGGGCCAGCCAGTATCCGGGCGCGGTGAACCAGTCCATCGCCTCCAGTATCCGCCCGGTCAGGCGGCGGCGGCCAGCGCGCGGACGTGCCGGCCGAGGCGGCGGGCATAGCGCAGCTGGAGGAAGGGGACCACCGGGCCGGCGAGGCGGGTGTACCAGCGCGCCGGCCGGCTGAAGGCGGTCACCGTGAACCAGACCCCGCCCTCGGGGTCCCGCTCCACGACGAAGGACTCCTCCCCGCACTCGGGGTGGCCGTCCAGGGTGCCGTAGGCGAACCCGACGCGCGTGGGCTCGTACGCCGTCCAGATCACCCGGCACGGAGCGGTGATCCGCAGGGGACCGAACCCGATCCCGACCTCGACACGGGCCCCGGGGCGCGCGTCGGCCGCGTCCGACCGCACCCGCATCCCCGCGGCCCGGTGCGCGAGGAAGGTGGTCACCGCGGTCCCGGCGGTCTCGAAGGCGGCCTGGCCGTGACCGACCCGGGTGCGGTGGCGCAGGTGGTGGTAGCCGTCGGGCAGGGGCTGCCGGGCCGTGGCACCCCGGTCGGGGTAGGTGACGGTGTCCCGGCCGGCGCTGATGAGGCGGGTCATGGGGTCATCTCCTGTCGGTCTGCGGTCAGTCGGCGCCAGGCCAGCACCGAGCACAGGGCGAATCCGAGGGCGTTCCCGAGGCCGTGGGTCGCGGCCATCCAGGTCAGGGTGGGGTGGACGAGGCCGGTGGCTTCGCCCACGGCCCACCAGAGGGCGAGCAGCATGGTCGCCACCAGGATCGCCGACGAGGCGGCGAGCAGGGTCCGCGTGGTCCGGTCCCGGCCGGCGGGGCGGATCTCCCGCCAGGTCAGCACGGCCACGGCCCACATCCCGCCGGTCAGCACCACCGCTCCGGCGAGCTCGGCCCAGTCGTCGACGAAGTAGCCCGCGAGCACGAGCAGGGTGCCCGCCGGGACGCTGTACGCCGCCCAGCGCGCGAGGCCCGCCGCCGAACCGGTGCGCAGGGTCCGGCAGACCAGCCCGGCGACGAGCGCGGCCGCGAAGCCGGCGAAGTGGAAATGGGGCACGGTCAGGGCCAGGACGTCGAGGTCGAAGCCGAACAGCCGGTACCCGGCGCGCTCGGCGACGAGGGCGGTCGCGGCGATCGCGGGCGAGGCGAGGGCGGTGGCCACGGCGACGTCGGCCGGGGCGGGCGGGCGGCCCCGCGGCAGCCGGGCCGGTATCCGCGCCGCCAGGGCGACGGTGGCCGCCGCGTAGAGCGCGGCGAGAACGGTGGCGGGCGCCCCGCGCGGCAGCCACAGGCACAGGGCCCCGGGAGCGGCGAGCAGCGGCCAGAGGCGGGCGGTCCGGCGGAGCCCGGCGGGGTCGATGAGCCGGAGACCGGCGGGAACGACGTGGAGCATGCCCAGGGTGACGATGATGTTCACCAGTACGGTCACGGCGGACTCCCCCCGAGGCGCGGCCGAACACCTTGAACGTGTTCAACTCACAGTCCTGAGCTTACGAGGTTCCTTGAACATGTTCAAGAAGGAGGGGGGTCTCAGGGCATAGGCAGGGCCCCCGGCGGCCCCGGCCCGGCGGCCGCGGGGCTCCGATGCCCGCCGCTCCTCCGTGGCCCGGGGCCCCCGGTGGCCTCCGTGCCCCCGGTGGTCCTTCCGTGCGCCGGTCGTACTCCGGCCGGACGCCGACCGCGCCGCTCCGGTTGCGGCACTCCCGCTGATACGGCAGACAAGAGGCAGCAACCGGGGCGAAAAAGGAGACGCACGTGCACGCACCGAAACCTCCGACACCTCGTCAGGCACCACGCCGTCACGCGCCCGCGGGCGCCGCCCTCTTCGCGGGCCTCGGACTGTTCGCCGCCGCCTGCGGCGGTTCCGAGGAGCCCGTGGGCCGGGCGGGCGCGGAGAGCAGGGAGCTCTACCTCCAGCCCGTCGGCGCGGCGGGCTCCGACCCGTTCACCGCCTCCTCCGCCACCCGCGAGTCCGCCCCCGTCCAGCCCCCGCTGCCCAACCCGACCGGCCGGGGCATCCGCACCGTCAACGCGGCCACCCCCGGCCTGTACGGCGGAACCCAGCGCCTCGGCAGCTGCGACGTGGAACAGCAGGTCACCTTCCTCACCGCCGACAACGCCAAGGCCCGCGCCTTCGCCGAGGCCTCCGGCGTCGAACAGGCGAAGATCCCCGACTTCCTGCGCGGCCTCACCCCCGTCGTGCTCCGCGCCGACACCCGGGTCACCAGCCACGGCTTCCGCGGAGGCCGCGCCGACGCCTTCCAGTCCGTGCTCCAGGCCGGCTCCGCCGTGCTCGTCGACGACCACGGCATGCCACGCGTCCGCTGCGCCTGCGGGAACCCGCTGCTCGCCCCCCGCGCAGCCAAGGGATCCCCGGTGCACAAGGGCGACCAGTGGGACGGCTACCAGCCGAACCAGGTCGTCGTCATCGAACCCACCATCCAGGTGATCAACAACCTGGTGATCGTCAATGTCGCCGACAACACCTGGATCGAGCGCAAGTCCGGCGACGACGGCGCCCAGGACCGGACGCCCCGGACACCGCCCCCCTACGACCCCGCCGACGGCATCCCCGACGGGCCCGCCACCCCGACCGGGCCGGGCGACCCCTGCCCCAGCCCCGTCACGAACAGCCTGGCCCGCACCGCGCCCCCCACCGCGCCCGACGCCGCCGCGCCCCCGCCCGACGCGCCCGAAGACCCCGCCGCGCCGGGTGCGCCGACGCCCGGGGTGACCGACTGCCCGCCGAGCCGGCAGGCGAGCCCCGACCCGGACGCGGACCCGGACCCCAACGCGAACCCGCACCCGAAGCTGCCGTCGAACCCGGCCGCCCCACCGCAGCGCCCGCCGTCGCAGGCCCCGGCGCAACCCCCGCTGGAGCCCGACGGCCCGGCGCCGGACGACCCGTACGCGGACCCGAGCGACCCGTACGCGGACCCGAGTGACCCGTACGCCGACCCGTCCGGTCCGGCCGACCCGTACGCCGATCCGTACGCGGACCCGGCGGACCCGTACGGCGTCCCGGACGAGCAGCAATCGCCCCCGGACCCCGACTTCTCGTTGGAGAGCGCCTGACCGGCCCGTGTGTCATGGTGGACCGGTGCCGACCACCGTATCGCTGCCGGACGACTGGCCCGCACACCCGGACCGGTCGCTCCAGCTGAACCGCATGGGCAGCTTCGACTGGGACCTGGTCGCAGGTCTCATGCACCTCGACGAAGCCGCCCTCGAGGTCTTCGACATGGCCCCGGACGAGTACGACGGCCGGCCCGAGTCGCTCTCCTCGCGCGTTCCGCCCGCCGAGGCGACCCGGCTGGACGCGCTCGTCTCCAGCGCCCTCAACAGCGAGGTCGAGAACTACGGCGCCTACTTCCGCATCCGCCGCCACGACGGAACCCTGCGCTGGACGCACACCCAGGGCCGCGTCATGCGCGGCCCCGACGGGCGCCCGTACCGGATCATCGGCATCGTGCGCGACGCCACCGAGGAGCTCAGCCACTCGGCGGAGCGCCTCGGACTCGACGAGGAGCGGCGCAGACAGACGTCCGTGGTCGAGAGCACCACCGCCGCACTCGCCCACGCCCGGACGGTCAAGGACGTCATCGACGCGCTCGGCGACGCCCACGGCCTGGAGCGCCTCGGTTCGATGGGCATGGTGATGGGCCTCGTCGAAGCCGGCCGGATCCATCTGGTGGCCGAGGGACCGGACGGCAGCTTCGTGCCCGGCACCCGCTACACCCGCATCGACGAGCAGTACCCGATGAGCGAGGTCGTCCGCTCGCTCCAACCCCTCTTCTTCGACTCGGCCGAGGAGTTCGCCGACGGATTCCCCGACCTCTGGGCGAAGATCTCGTACATGCGGATCTCGGCGGCCGCCTACCTCCCGCTGATCGCCCAGGGCCGCCCGATCGGCGCCATCGGCCTGCTCTACCAGGACAAGGACGGCTTCACCCAGGACGAGCGGAACCTCCTCGTCGCGCTGGGCAGCAGCATCGCGCAGAGCCTCCAGCGGGCCATGCTCCTGGAGCAGGAACACGACCTGGCGGAGGGTCTGCAGCAGGCCATGCTGCCCCGTCGGATCCCGTCCGTTCCCGGCGCCGAGATCGAGGTCCGCTACCGCTCCGCCCGGATGGGCCAGGACATCGGCGGAGACTGGTACGACGTCATCCAGCTGCCCGGTGGCCGCGTCGGGGCGGTCATCGGGGACGTCCAGGGCCACGACACCCACGCGGCGGCGGTGATGGGACAGCTGCGGATCGTCCTGCGGGCCTACGCCGCCGAGGGGCACGCGCCGGCCACCGTGATGGCCCGGGCCTCGGTCTTCCTGCACGAACTCGACACCGACCGCTTCGCCACCTGCACGTATGTGGAGGCCGACCTCGCCACGGGCGTCCTCCAGACGGTCCGCGCCGGACACATCGACCCGCTGCTGCGCACCCGGGACGGGGACTGCCGCAGGGTCCGGGTGGCCGGCGGGATGCCGCTCGGCCTCTCGGCGGAGTTCGGCCGACTGGAGTACCCGGTGACCACGGTGGAGCTCGAACCGGGAGAAACGCTCCTGCTGTGCACGGACGGCCTGGTGGAACAACCCGGCGCGGACCTCGACGACGGAATCCGGCTGCTCGCGTCGCTCATCCGCAGCGGCCCCGCCGACCTGCGGCTCCTGGCGGACCTGCTGTGCGGCGTCGTCGACGAGCGCGGCGGGGCCGACGACATGGCCCTCCTGCTGCTGCGCCGCGACATCGCGGACGCCCCGCAGGGCGGCGGCCGCCTCCAGCAGCACGTGGCCCCGGGGGACCCGGAGGCGCTGGTGGCGGCCCGGCACATGATCGGGGCGGCGGTGCGGGCGTGGGGCGCGCGGGAACGGGCCGACGAGATCGAACTCGTCGCGGACGAGCTGATCGTGAACGCCCTGATGCACACGGACGGCCCGGCGATCGTGACCCTGCGCGTCCTGCACGGCCCGCAGCGGCGGCTGCGGGTGGAGGTGGAGGACCGCTCCAGCGCGCTGCCGCGGCGGCGCGACGCGGGAGAGGCCGGGGTGTCGGGGCGGGGGCTGATGCTGGTGGACCGGCTGGCGGACGTGTGGGGGGTGGAGTCGCGGGGGAGCGGGAAGTGCGTGTGGTGCGAGTTCGTCATGTGAGGTGGCCGACCGGATCCTCGGGTCCGGCGTCCGGGTCCGGCGCCCGGGACGTCGCCGCGGCCGGCCCCGCCGCGGACGAGGGGGACGGCGAGACCCCGCCCGACCCCGACGGGGAGTTCCGGCCCTCGGCGGCGGCCGTGGCCCCCGGCCGTCCCCCCTGCCCCCGCGACCGCGTCGGCTCCGCCGGACCGGTGTCCGGCTCGCGTTTCGCCCGGGTCGGCGGCAGTCTGGAGGCATGCCGGAGCTGCCTGAGGTCGAGGCCCTGCGGGAGTTCCTCGACGCCCGCCTCACGGGGCGGGTGGTCGAGCGCGTCCTCCCGCTGGCCGTGAACGTGCTCAAGACGTACGACCCGCCGCTCACCGCCCTGGAGGGCGGTACGGCCGGCGCCACCGCCCGGTACGGCAAGTTCCTGGCCGTGCCGATCGGCGGGCTGTACCTCGTCACCCACCTGGCGCGGGCCGGCTGGCTGCGCTGGCAGGACACCCCGCCCGCACAGCCTCCGCGCCCCGGCAAGGGTCCGCTCGCGTTGCGCGTCGTCCTGGAGGGCGGCGGCGGCTTCGACCTCACCGAGGCCGGCACCCAAAAGCGCCTCTCCGTGTACGTCGTGCGCGACCCCCGGGAGGTGCCCGGGATTGCCCGGCTCGGCCCCGACCCGCTCGCCCCGGCCTTCGACCGGGAGGCCTTCACGGCGCTGCTCGCCGGGGAACGGCGGCAGATCAAGGGCGTTCTGCGGGACCAGAGCGTCATCGCGGGCATCGGGAACGCCTACAGCGACGAGATCCTGCACCGGGCCCGGGTCTCCCCGTTCAAACTGGCCGCGTCCTTCGACGCGGAGCAGGCCGGCCGGCTCCACGAGGCCGTCGAGGACACCCTGCGCGAGGCCGTGGAACGGGCGCACGGGGTGGCGGCGGGGAACCTCAAGGCCGAGAAGAAGAGCGGGCTGCGGGTGCACGGGCGGGCCGGGGAGCCCTGCCCGGTGTGCGGGGACACCGTCCGCTCGGTGTCGTTCGCGGACTCCTCGCTCGAGTACTGCCCCACCTGCCAGACCGGCGGGAAGCCCCTTGCCGACCGGCGGCTCTCGCGCCTCCTCAAATAGCCTGGCGCTGCGTAGACTCCACCACCATGGCCGAGGAGCAGCCGCCGCCGCCCCGGCGCGAGACCGTCACCGGCGTGCCCCGGGGGACCAGGCGCCGGGCGTCGGCGCACACCCCGGCCCGCTCCGAGATCTCCGAACAGACCACCCTCGGCGCCACCTACGTACGGGCCCTCATGCGGAGCCAGTTGCGTGCCGGGCTGGCAGCGCTCGCGGCGCTGACGGTGCTGGTGGGGACGCTTCCGCTGGCGTTCCTCCTGCCGGGCGCCACCTCCGGGCCGCTGGTCTGGGCGGCGCTCGGCCTGCTGGTGTATCCGGTGATGTGGCTCATCGCCCGCTGGTACGTCACCCGGGCCGAGCGCAACGAGGCCGATTTCACCGGGCTGGTGACGGACCCGGCGCAAGCCCCGCTCCCGCGCCGCCGCCCCGCCTAGGGGTGTCGTCACACTCGTTCCTGCCGTGCGGCGCCTGGCACGCACGCTCGTGTACCCGGGTTCGCCCGGAGCCACCGGTGGTCAGAAGAGGTGCATGGCCAAGTGGCCCAGCGGCAGGCCGAGTTGCCAGGCCGGCGTCCATACGCGCGCGTTCTCGTCCAGTCCCGGTGCGATGTCCGCCGGGCCGGGCCGGCCGGGGTCGAGGTTGGTGGCGAGCAGCTCGGTGCGGTCCAGCCAGCGCCATGCCGCCCGGGCCAGCTCCAGGTCCGGGTCCTCGCCGCGGTCGCGGTCGCGGGCCTCCTCGCCCAGGGTGAGGAACCTGGTGTGGACCCAGTCGCGCCAGGGGTGCCCGTACGCCGTCAGTGACAGCCACTCGTCGAGCTGCGAGACCACGCGGATCCCGGAGAGTTCGCCGACCGCGTCCGAGAGGTAGATCGTCAGCGCGAGCGTGTCCCGCCCGGCCCGGAACTCCAGGGTGCTGACCGGGATCAGCCGGCCCGTGCGCAGCAGCTCGTCCGCGATGTACTCGGCGTAGAGCCAAGCCATGGGCACCGCCAGCCCGCCGTCACTGGTGCCGTTCGTACCCTCGGGCTGCACCGTTCCACCTTCTCCCGCGCGTCGAGCGTCCCGTCGTCAGCCCCGAGCCTTCCCCGAGTGGCTCGCGGAGCGGGGGATGTTTACTCAACTTGCACGGTCTGATGCCGAATTCGATGCGTTTCATGTCCGGTCCGGTCGGATTTCGGGGCGTTTCCGGTTCCTTCCCGGGGTGTCGCCGGCTCAGGCGCCGAGGCCGTACCCGTACCCCTGGAGGTCCTTGCGGAGGGCCCGGAGGGCGTAGTGCGTACGGGATTTGACGGTGCCGGCGGGGATGCCCAGCTCCGCGGCGGCCTCGGCCACCGAGCGGTCACGGAAGTACACCTGCATCAGCACCGCGCGGTGCTCTGGTCCGAGGGACCCCACGGCGCGGCGCACGTCGATCGCCGTGACCGAGCCGGCCACCGTGTCCTCGGGGGCGGGTGCCTGCTCCAGGTCCTCGGCGTCCACCTCCTGGGGCCGCGACAGCCGGGCCCGCCGGGCGTCGATCGCGAGCCGCCTGGCCACGGTGAACAGCCAGGGCCGCATCGACTCGTGCCCGCTCGCGAACGCCTCCGGATGCTGCCAGACCCGTACGAGCGTCTCCTGTACGAGGTCCTCGGCGCGCTGGGCGTCCCCGGCGGTGAGGCCGAGCAGGAAACCGAACAGGGCCCGCCCGTGGTCGCGCTGGAGTTCGGCCAGCGCTTCGGGATGGGTGCGCCGGAGGGTGGGGGAGAGCGGCACGAGGGGCTCCTTCCAGGGGCTCGAGGGGACGGGCTGAGAGCCGTTGCATCCACCCTGACCTGCACCGGGCCGACCGGGAACCGTCCGGTGCCGGTGGTGCGCCCAACCACCCGGGTGATCCGGTGGGCGGCCGCGCGGGGCGGTGAACGGTCGAACGGCGCGGCGAACGGCAGCCGGGCCGGGCGAACCCCGCCGCCATTGGAGTGGGTGCGGGCATGCGGACGGATCCGTTCCTTGACTTGAGGCGTCTCTTTCTGTGGATTGCAGGTGATCAGGTAGTCGTATTAATGAGAGCGGGGATCGATGACCACGCGCACCCGGCACACCGTCGCCCTCCTGTCGGTCCTCCTCCTGGCGACCGCCGCCGGCTGCTCGGCGGCAGGGGGGTCCGCACCCGCCCGCCTCGCGGATTCCCCCGGCCCGACGAGCTCCAGCGCCGCCGGGGCTCCCGCCGCCAAGGGCTTCACCCTCGTCGCGAGTGGTGACGTACTGCCGCACACCTCGGTCATCCGGCAGGCGGCGAACGACGCGGACGGCGACGGGTACGACTTCAGGCCGATGTTCGCCGAGGTCAAACCGCTGGTCTCGGCGGCCGACCTGGCCCTGTGCCACATGGAGACGATCTACGGCGAGGAGGGCGGCCCGTTCAGCGGCTACCCGGCCTTCGTCTCCCCTCCGTCGGTCGCCGACGCGCTGAAGGACGCCGGGTACGACGGCTGCTCCACGGCGTCGAACCACACCCTGGACGACGGCGCCGAGGGGCTGCGCCGCACCCTGGACCGGTTCGACAAGGTGGGCCTGGGGCACGCGGGATCGGCCCGGACGGCGTCCGAGGCGGCCACGCCGAAGGTGTACCGGGCGGGCTCCGCCAAGGTCGCGCACCTCGCGTACACCTATGACACCAACGGCTACCCGATGCCCGAGGGCCGGCCCTGGGCGGTCAACCTGATGGACCAGGACAAGATCGTCGCCGACGCGCGGGCCGCCCGGACGGCGGGCGCCGACGTGGTCTTGGTCAGCCTGCACTGGGGCACCGAGTGGGAGACCGAACCGGACGAGAGGCAGCTCTCGCTCGGCAAGGCGCTCACCGCCTCGCAGACCGGCGGCCGCCCGGACATCGACCTGATCCTCGGCACGCACGCGCACATCCCGCAGCCCTACGAGAAGGTCAACGGGACCTGGATCGTCTACGGCATGGGCGACCAGGTCGCCGGCGAGATGTTCAACCACTCGGGAGCCCGCGACCTGCGCGGCAACTACGGCTCGATCGGCCGCTTCACCTTCGCCCCGCCGGCCGTGCCGGGGCAGCGCTGGCAGGTCACCGGAGCCGAGTTCGTGCCGCAGATGATGGACCTGCCCGGAGGCAAGGTCGTCAACCTCCCCCGGAGCCTTGCCGCGCACCCCGGCCGGAGCGACTACGAGAGCGCCCGGGACGCCGTCACCGAGGCCGTCCTCAGGCGCGGCGCCGCCAAGGACGGCCTGAAGACGGGCCGATAGCCGCCCGCCCGCCGCGAGCGACCGGCCACCGCCCCTGCCGTACGTCGGCCCCCCGCCGGGCGCGGGGGCTTTGTCGGCCGCGCGCTACGGGACGACCGTCACCGGCCAGCGGCCCGCCCTGACCAGGCGGATCGCGACCGAGCCGGCGAAGCGGTGGCCGGCCTGTTCCGAGGCCCCGACGACCACCGCGTCCGCCGTCAGTTCCTCCGCCGCGCCCACCAGGCCCGCGTACGGGTCCCCGTGGAACGTGTGGAACTCCCAGCGCACGTCGTAGACGCCCTTGAGGCGCTCCGCCGCTTCCCGGATCCCGGCCACCAGCCCCTCCGCGATCTCCCCGGTCGCACCCGCCACCGGTGCGCCCAGCGAGGCCCCGGGCGGCATCACCGGCTGGACGTACACCAGCGCCAGCAGGGCGTTCTGCCGCCGGGCCAGCCCGGCCGCGTACGCCGCGGCCCGCAGCGAGGACTCCGATCCGTCGACCCCGGCCAGGATCACCCTGGGCCCGTCGGTTCCGCGTTCGAATCCCGTGTTCACGTGCTCCGTCACGCTCCGAGGCTATCGGGCTCGCCGCGCGGAGCGGCGCCGCCCTCCCTACAGTGCGAACCATGAGTGCCACCGTGGAGGAGACGCGCGGGACCCGAAACCGCTTCCTGAACCGGGTGCCGGACGGATTCGGCGCGTTCTTCGGAACGCTCGGCCTGCTGTGCGCTCTGCTGGCGCTCTCCCCGACGCTGCGACGGCTGCTGCGGCACGTCGTGCGCTTCCTCGACCTCATCGTCGTCCCGGTCAGCGCGAACCTCGCGTACGCCGTCTTCCTCTTCCTCCTCGCCGCGGCCCTCGGCACCCGCAAGAAGGTCGCCTGGTGGATCGTCGTCACCTATCTGGCCCTGCTGATCCTCGCCGACGTGGTGGCCATGGCCGACGGGGACTACTGGATCGGCGTGCCGTCCATGGCCATCGCCGTCGCGGGCCTGGTGCTGCTGATCGCCGCCCGCCGGGAGTTCTACGCCGCCGTACGGCCTGGCGCCCTGTGGCGGGCCATGATCGTGCTCGGGCTCGGGCTGCTCGCCGCCGTCCTCGTCGGCTGGGGCCTCGTCGCCCTGTTCCCCGGCACCCTGCCCAAGGGCCAGTGGCTGGACTGGGCCGCCAAGCAGGTCTTCGGCGGGCTCTTCTCCGCCCGCCAGTTCGACGGGCGCCCGCCCCGCCCGATCTACTTCCTCCTCGGCCTCTTCGGAGCCCTCGCCCTGCTGAACGCCGCCACCACCCTCTTCCGCTCCCAGCGCCTCACCGCCGCCCTGCACGGGGACGAGGAGCCCCGCATCCGCGCCCTCATCGGCGCGTACGGGCGGGCCGACTCCCTGGGCTACTTCGCCACCCGCCGCGACAAGGCCGTCGTCTTCGCACCCAACGGCAAGGCTGCCGTCACCTATCGCGTCGAAGCCGGCGTCTGCCTCGCCAGCGGGGACCCGGTGGGCGACCCCGCCGCCTGGACCCCCGCCATCGACGCCTGGCTGGACGTCGCCCGCCGCCACGGCTGGCAGCCCGCCGTCATGGGCGCCTCCGAGGACGGGGCCACCGCGTACGCCCGCTCCGGCCTCGGCGCCCTCCAGCTCGGCGACGAGGCGATCCTGCACGTCGCCCGCTTCGACCTCGACGGCCGCGACATGCGCGTCACGCGCCAGGCCGTCAACCGGGTCCGGCGCACCGGCGCCACCACCGTCATCCGCCGCCACCGCGCCCTCTCCGAGGACGAGATGCAGATGATCGTGGACCGGGCCGACACCTGGCGCGACACCGAGACCGAACGCGGCTTCTCCATGGCCCTGGACCGGCTCGGCGACGCCGCCGACGGCGACTGCCTCCTCGTCGAGGCCCTCGACGCGCAGGGCGAGCTGATCGCCCTGCTGTCCTTCGTCCCCTGGGGCAAGGACGGCATCTCGCTCGACCTGATGCGCCGCGACCGCACCGCCCCCAACGGGGTCATGGAGTTCATGGTCGCCCAGCTCTGCGCGGCCGCCCCCGCCCTGGGCGTACGCCGGATCTCGCTGAACTTCGCCGTCTTCCGCTCGGCCTTCGAGGAGGGCGGCCGGATCGGCGCGGGCCCGGTCCTCAGGCTGTGGCGCAAGCTGCTGCTGTTCTTCTCCCGCTGGTGGCAGCTGGAGGCCCTGTACCGCTCGAACGTCAAGTACGGCCCCGAGTGGTACCCGCGGTTCCTCTGCTACCAGGACGCCGGCTCGCTCGCCCGGGTCAGCCTCGCCTCCGGCATCGCCGAGGGCTTCGTCTCCGTTCCCAGCCTGCGCACCCTGTGGGGCAACGGACACCCCAAGGGCCTCACCAACCCCGCCAACACCGAGGGCCTGCCGTCCATCGCCTCCATGAACCTCGACGCCGTGGGGGAGGACGCGGCAGCCGCCTCCGCCGAGCGGCTGCCCGAACAGGTCCGGGTCCGCCACGACAAGCTGGAGCGCATCCGGGCCGCCGGCACCGACCCCTACCCGGTGGGCGTCCGCGCGCGCACCCACACCGTCGCCGAGCTCAAGGCCGCCCACCCCGGATACCCGCCCGGCACCCGCACCGGCGAACCGGTCACCCTCGCCGGACGCGTGATGCTCGTACGGGACCTCGGCGGCGTCATCTTCGCCGTCCTGCGCGACTGGTCCGGGGACGTCCAGTTGATGCTCACCCGCGACGAGGCCGGCCGGGAGGTGCTGGACGCCTTCACCTCCCAGGTCGACTTCGGCGACCACGTGGTCGCCACCGGCGAGGTCGGCGCCAGCAGGAGCGGCGAGCTCTCCCTCGTGACCGACTCCTGGCAGCTCACCGGCAAGTGCCTGCGCCCCCTGCCCGACAAGCGCAAGGGCCTCGCCGACCCCGAGGCCCGGGTCCGGCGCCGCTACCTCGACCTCGTCTCCAGCCCCGGGGCCCGCGACGTCGTACGGGCCCGCTCCAGTGCGGTCCAGGCCCTGCGGCAGGGGCTGCTGGACCGCGGCTACCTGGAGGTCGAGACCCCGATGCTCCAGCAGATCCACGGCGGCGCCAACGCCCGTCCCTTCCGCACCCACATCAACGCCTACGACCTCGACCTGTACCTGCGCATCGCACCCGAGCTGTACCTCAAGCGGCTCTGCGTCGGCGGCATGGAGAAGGTCTTCGAGATGGGCCGCACCTTCCGCAACGAGGGCGTCTCCTACAAGCACAACCCCGAGTTCACGATGCTGGAGGCCTACCAGGCCTTCGCCGACTACGACGTCATGCTCGACCTCACCCGCGAGCTGATCCAGGGCGCGGCCACCGCCGCCTTCGGCTCGCCCGTCGCGCACAAGGCGGACCCGGACGGCAAGCTCGTCGCGCACGACATCTCCGGAACCTGGCCGGTGAAGACGATGTACGGGGCGATCAGCGAGGCCCTCGGCGAGGAGGTCGACGCCGACACCGGGGAACAGGTCCTGCGCCGGCTCTGCGACCGGGCGTCGGTCCCGCACACCCCCGAGAACACCCGCGGCGACGTGGTCCTGGAGATGTACGAGCGGCTGGTGGAGGAGAAGACCAAGCTGCCCACCTTCTACAAGGACTTCCCCACCGACGTCTCCCCGCTCACCCGCCAGCACCGCAAGGACCCGCGGCTCGCGGAGCGCTGGGACCTCGTCGCCTTCGGCACCGAACTCGGCACCGCCTACTCCGAGCTGACCGACCCGGTGGAGCAGCGGCGCCGGCTCACCGCCCAGTCCCTGCTGGCGGCCGGCGGCGACCCCGAGGCGATGGAACTCGACAACGACTTCCTCGACGCCCTGGAGTACGCGATGCCGCCGACGGGCGGTCTCGGCATCGGCGTGGACCGCCTCGTCATGTTCCTCACGGGGCTGACGATCCGCGAAACCCTTCCGTTCCCGCTGGTGCGGCGCGGCTGAGGCCGGAGCCGGGTCGGCGGCGCGGCAGACGCCGGAGCCTGGCCGGCGGCGCCGCGCGGCGCTCCCGGCTGGTCCGTGCGGGTGAGGGCGACGGGTCGCCTCCGCGCCACTCGACATCTCCGGCGATGTCGTTGATACGTAGTAATAATGAAAAATGACGAGCCGACAGTAGGGCGACGCGTGCTCCTGCGTACCGCCGTCTTCCTCGGAGTCGCGGCCGCCGCCGGACTGGTCACCTCGGGCGGGGAGGGCCTGCCCGGTACGCCCGCCCCCGGGTCCGGACCGGGGGCCGGTCCGGGGCCGAACCCCGCCGCCGGAGCCCCCGGCGCGCTCTCCCGGGGGCTGCCCGAGAAGGCGTACCGGCTGCGCCCGATGACCGCCGAGGCCCCCGCCCGGCCGCCCGCCGCGAAACCGGCCGTCCGGACCCGCCCCATCGAGGCGCTCCCCGCCGAGGCCGGCACGGCCAGCGCCATGGTCCTCACCTTCGACGACGGCCCCGACCCCCGCTACACGCCGGGCATCCTCGACGTCCTCGCCCGGTACGGCGTCCGCGCCATGTTCTTCGTCTGCGGGGAGATGGCGGACGAGAACCGGGACCTGCTGCGCCGGATGGCCGCCGAGGGCCACGTCATCGGCAACCACACCTGGACCCACCCGCTCATCCCCAAGCTGAGCCGGCCCGCCCTCGTCTCCGAGATCGGCCGCACGAGCGACGTCGTACGCCAGGCCGTGGGGGAGGCACCGGTGTGGTTCCGGGCGCCCTACGGGGCATGGAACCGGGCCGCCTTCGAGATCGGCGCCGAGCTGGGGATGGAGCCGCTGGCCTGGACCGTGGACAGCCTGGACTGGACCGAGCCGGGCACGACCGCGATCGTCTCCCGGATCCTCAAGGGCGCCGCGCCCGGTGTGGTCGTCCTCTCCCACGACGCGGGCGGCGACCGCTCCCAGAGCGTACGGGCCATCGAGTCCTACCTGCCCCAGCTCCTCGCCCGGGGCTACCGGATGACCCTCCCCGTACTGCCGGCCGCGCGGATGCGCTGAGGAGGCGGCCCCGCGACGGAGCACCCCCGCCCGGGCCGTGGTACGGGCCCGGGCGGGGGTGCTCACGCGGCCGTCCGGGCGGGTCCCGCCTCAGCGGGACCCCGGCGGGCCTCCCCATCAGGCCGCCTCAGCGGGCCGCAGCGGCGGACTTCAGCAGCTGTCCTCAGCGGCGGTCCTCCTCAGCGCGCCTCCACCATGCGGGCGAAGACGACCACGTTGCCCTCGTAGCCGCCGGCCTTCGAGTAGCCGCCGCCGCACGTGATCACCCGGAGCTCCGGATACCCGGTGTCGCCGTACACGCGGGCCCCGGGGAAGGCGTCCTTGGAGAACACCTCCACGCCGTACACCTCGAAGACCGCGGTGCGCCCGTCGTAGCGCTCCACCTCGATCTGGTTGCCCGGCTTGACCGAGCCCAGGCCGTAGAAGACCGCCGGTCCCTGCGCGTTGTCCACGTGGCCGACGATCACCGACGAACCGCGCTGGCCCGGCGAGATGCCGTTCAGGTACCAGCCGGCGAGGTTGCGGTCCTGCGGCGGCGGGGCGTCGATCCAGCCCTCGGCGTCCAGTCCGACGGTCATCACCGGAGCGTCCACGTTGATCGTGGGGATCCGGACGCGCTGCACCGAGGAGTGCTCCAGCACCTCCATGTCCGCGGGGGGCGACGGAGGGTTCGCCGGCAACTGGCCGGCCGTCACCGCGACGGCCGAGGCCGCGGTGGGCTGGGGCGGCCCGTCGTCGGTGTTCACACCGTTGCGCACCATGGCGAGGCCGGTGAGCATGACCAGCGCGAGCGCGCCCCACGGTGAGCGTTTGCGTGACTGCCCGGTCTCGTCCTCGCCCATCGTTCTCCCTTCCCGACGCGGGGGTCCCGACCCGCGTTCGTGTCCCGCCCCAGTACGCCCTACTTCACGCACGCTAAGGCTGCGTCGACGGGACGGCGAGAGGGGAGGGGCGAACGGGTGGCGGGGCTCAGAAGGGGCCGGAAGGGGTGCGCCCATCCAGGTAATCGTCACATAAATGCCTGACGGGTCGTGACCTGCGGATCCGTCAGTTCCACAGTCCGCTCGTCGGCGTGTCGCTCAACCGGGCGGCCCAAAGGTGGAAATGCGGAGCTTGCGGGCCGCACCGAGGGTTCGTCGTGGGAGGCGTTCTCGTCGATCATCCGGGGCCGACGCTCCGGGGCGCTTCCCGCTGGAGGTTCCACCATGCGTGCTTTCCGCGCTCTTACCGTGACGGCGGCAGCCTGCGCCGTCGTCGCCCTCAGTGCCCCATTCGCCTCTGCGAACCCCCCTCAGGGCGGGGGTGGCGGCCCGAGCAACATCTCGGTGAACCCGTACTCCGTACACCAGGGATCCACGATGCAGGTGAGCGCGTCGGGCTGCGGACACGGCGGTACCGTCACGTCGCACGGCAACTTTCCGCCCGCCAACCTGTCCGCCGGTTCGATCGGCTTCGCCACCGTCCGGATCTTCAACCACGCCTCTCCGGGCCACCACACGCTGTCGGTCAAGTGCAACGACAACAGCCTCGTGGCCACCCACCGCTTCACGATCCTCGAAGGCCGGCCCTCCCAGGGCGGCATCGGCGGCTCCCTCGGCCCGTCCGCCGCCGAGACCGCCATCGGCGCGGGTCTCGTCGGCGCCGCGGCCCTCGGCGCGGGCGTCCACGTGATGCGTCGCCGCCGTCCGATCAGCGGCAGGGTCTGACCGGCCGACCTCCCCGGTCGGACCCGGGGACACACCCCGAACCGCCGATCGCCCCGAGTCCTGGCCAGGACTCGGGGCGACCGGCGGTTGCGTTGCCGTGTCGCGCGGTTCAGTGGCTCCTGCCGGGGCCCCGGCGGCGGCGCAGCGCGTACGCGGTCCCGCCGGCCGCGGCGAGGAAGAGTCCGGCGCCCGCGCCGAGCTCCACCGGGTTCAGCCCGGCGACGCTGCCGCCGAGCCCGCCGCGCACCCCGCGGGCCGAGGTGAGGGTGCCGGCGGCGGTGCCGGTCGAGGCGCTCGTACGGACGGCCGTGGCGACGGCCGTCCCGGTGTCGAACGGGCTGCGGGTGGCGGTGCCGGCCGCGGCGGTGGGCGTGGCGGTGCGGGTGGGGGTGCGCGGGGCGGCGGGGTTGGTGCGGGTGGCGGTGGGCGTCGCGGTAGCCGTCGCCGTCGCCGTCGCCGTCGAGGTGGAGCTGGTGGTGGGGCTGCTCGTACCGCCGGTGATGGTCAGGTCGGTCGAGCCGGTCTCGCCGTTGCAGGTGAAGGAGACGGAGTACTGGGCTCCGCGCCGCGCGTCCTGGTCCACCGTGACCCGTACGGTCCGGCCCCGCGCGATGCTCACGGTGTCGAAGACCCCGGAGGAGGAGGTCGCGAAGGCGGCGTCGCACCCGGTGACGGCGAGGACCACCTGGCCTCCCGGGGCGACCGTGGAGGGGGTGAGGGTGAAACCGAACGAGGTGACGGGGGCCGCCTCGGCCGCGTGCGCGGCGGTCGCTCCGAGGGCGCCGAGCGCGAGTACGGCACCCGTGGCACCGGCGCTCAGCAGGGCTGTGGCGGAGGTACGTATCGCACCCATGGTTGTTCTCCGGATCCCCGAGGAGCAGCCGCGGAACGGTTTCCGCACGTGGGGGGTCGTGCGCCTCGATGTCCGACACGCTAGGTGCGGGTGCGGTGACCCGCGATCAGGAACGGGCGAATGGGGCATGGCCGTAGGCCGAACCGGGGACGGGAGGCCCGCCCCCGGTTTGCCGGTGCTTTCGGGGTGCGCCGGGAGCGCCCCGGGCCGGCCCGGGGCCCGTGTCAGTCCTCCAGTCCCAGATGGGGGAACTGGGCGTAGAACGGCTCGGCCGTGGCCGAGATGCCCCGGCCGAACGGGGCGTCGAAGTCCCAGATCAGGAACAGCAGGAACGCGATGAGCGCACTGAACAGGCCCGCGAGCAGCATCTCCCGGAACGACCGCCGGATCTGCAGGGTGAAGATCAGCCCCACCGTCACCAGGGCTCCGGCGATCAGCCCGAACCACACGACGCCGGGCATCGTGGCCCCGGCGCTCTGACCGCGCGCGTTGCGGGCGTCGTCGGCCACCGCGACCTGGTCCACCAGCGGCTGGTACGCCTGGCCCTCGTGGTCGGTCTGCGGCTCGTAGTCGGTGACGTCCCGGCGGATACGTTCCAGCAGCTCCCCGCTGCGCTGGGTGAGTTCCCCGGTCTCGCCCATCGCCTTCCACTCCGTGTCCACCACGTACGTCACGTACGCGTCGACATCGGACCGGATCCGCTTGCGCACCTCGGCCGGGTAGACCTCGGAGCGGACGTGGACCTCGTGCAGGGCCTGCGCCTCCTGGCGCACGTACTCCTGGGCGGCTCCGCGGCCCTCCCAGACACCGGCGATCGCCAGGCCCAGCACGATCGCGTAGATCACCCCGATCATCATCGTCATGTACTCGATGACGTCCGGGGTTTCGTTCGGATCGTCGTCCTCGCCGATCCTGCGGTGGTTGAAGAAGGCGATGGACAGCACCACGGCGCACGCCGCGGCCATCGCGAGGGACAGGACGAGCCATTCCGACAAGATGACTCCCAATCGGTTATCAGGTGGTGTCTCGGGGCTACCGGGGGCGCAGCGCGACGATCGCGAGCACCGCGGGAGCCGCGGTCAGCAGGGTGAAGGTCACCGGCGAGATGTGGTGCTCGACCGGCTTGCGGGACGGGGCGTGGTACGAGGGACGGGCCACCGGCTTCGGCGGCGCCTGCGGCGGGGTCACCACGGGCGCCGGCGTCGGCGGAGGTGCCGGGGGCGGCGGGGGCTTGGGGATCGGCTCGGGGGCCGGCTTCGGCGCCGGTCTGGGCGGCGCCGGGGGTGGTGTGGGGACCGGAGGCGCGGTCGGCTCGGGCGGTGGCGTGGGCTTCGGGGTGGGCTTCGGCGGCGGTGTCGGCGTGGGGGTCGGGGTGGGCGTGGGCTTCGGCGGGCACGGCGGGCACGGCGGGGGAGGCGGCGGCGGGCCGTGGTGCCCGCCGTGATGTCCGCCGTGGTGTCCCCCTCCGTGCCCGCCGCCGTGGTGGCGGCCGTGATGTCCGCCACCCGGACCACCGCCGCGGCCGCCGCCGAGGACCGCCGCGACCGCGGCGGCGGCGTGCGCGCCGTCGCCGGAGTCGGTCGTCGCGTAGGCGCTGCTATCAGCCACGGCCGGTGTGACGGCCAAGGCCGCCCACAGCAGGACCGGGACCGCCAGCAGGCGCCTGGCACAGGCTCTGTTCACCCGGGGAGCATGGGCCCGCGCGTGCCCGCGCACGCGAGGGTCGGTCTTGGTTCGCCTGAACGGGTGGACTGTCGACCGGAGAGGTTTGAGCCAGCTTGCCGGTCGTCGTGTAACGGGCCCGATCGGTCGGCGATCAATTCCCAAAAGGGATTTGTCGGTAACTGTCATTCCGCCCGGGAGGGCTCGCCAGGGCCTTTGGTGTGTGACGAAGAACGGATCGTCAATTTCCGCTTTTGCTCGCCCTGTTGGGCAATGATCAGTACATTCGGCTCGTACAGGAGTCCGACCTCGGACGGACCGCCACAGGAACAAGGCTTGGAGACCTCGATGGAGCGCCCCGCCTGGGCCCCGCCGGGCATCGACATATCGGTGCCGAGCGTGTCCCGTATCTACGATTACTACCTGGGCGGCTCCCACAATTTCGAGGTCGACCGCCAGGCCGCCCGTCGCGCCATGGAATTCATGCCGGGCCTGCCCAAGATCATGCAGGCCAACCGGGCATTCATGCGCCGGGCCGTGCGCTACGCCGTCGACCAAGGCGTCACGCAGTTCCTCGACATCGGCTCCGGCATCCCCACCTTCGGCAACGTCCACGAGATCGCACAGGCCGCCGACCCCGAGTCCCGCGTCGTGTACGTCGACCACGACCCGGTGGCCGTGGCGCACAGCCAGGCCGTCCTGGACGGAAACGACCGCACCGGCGTCGTCGCCGCTGACCTGCGCAAGCCGCAGGACATCCTGACGGACCCCGAGGTGACCCGGCTGCTGGACCTCGGCCGCCCGGTCGCCCTGCTGCTCGTCGCCGTCCTGCACTTCCTGGAGGACCAGGACGAGCCGTACGCCGCCGTCGCCCGGCTGCGCGACGCGCTCGCCCCCGGCAGCCTGCTGATCCTGACCCACGCGTCCTACGAGGGCATTCCGCTCACGGAGGAGGTCGCGGGCGGAACCGTGGGCGTCTACCGGGAGATCCGCAGCCCCCTCGTCATGCGCAGCGGGGAGCAGATCGCGCGCTTCTTCGACGGCTTCGACCTGGTGGAGCCCGGGCTGACGTCCATGCCCGGCTGGCGCCCCGAGATCTCCGCGGGTGCCCACGACCTCGAGGCGGAGGAGGACCCGTACGCCTTCTCGGGCTTCGCCGGCGTGGGACGCAAGGCGTGAGACTTCCGGCACAGACGGCCGGCGCACCGGCCGCCGCCGCAGCGACCGCGGCGCCCGCTGTGGCCGAGGGGGCACCGGCTGCGGCGGCCCCCCCGGGACCGCAGGGCGGCCTGGAGGACCGGATCGCCCGCTTCGCGACCATCTGGGGCCGGGCGATCTTCCCGGTCACGGCGACCTCGCTGACCCGCCCCGAGTTCGAGCGGCACCTCCTGCCGCTCACCCGGACGCTCGCCGAGGCCCTGCACGCCCGGCCCTTCGACGCCGGCGTGGCCCAGCGGGTCGGGGCGGAACTCGTCGCGGTGCACTGCACCGACCCCGAGGCCCTCGCGGGCACCCTCGGCGTCATCGAGTCCTACCTGGTCCTGTACTGCGGCTCGGTGGCCCCGGCGGGGCCCGTGGCCTCCGGAGCGGGCGGCACCGAGGAGTACAGGTCCCGCTGCGCCCGGCTCCAGCACGGGATCGCGGCCGGCTTCGCGCGGGCCCTGCGCGAGCGGACGCTCAAGGAGCAGGAGGCCATCGCCCGTTCCGCGCTGACCGCCCGCATCGACGCCCAGCAGGCACTGCACGCGAGCGAGGCGCGCTTCCGGGCGGTGTTCGAGGGAGCGGCCGTCGGCATCGGGATCGCCGACCTGGACGGCAACGTGCTGGAGGCCAATGACGCGCTGCTCCAGATGTTCGGCGGCCTGGAGGGCCACGTCCGCGGCCGCAAGGTCAGCGAGTGGGGACACCCGGACGACACCCCGCACGTCTGGCGGATGTACGGCGAACTGGTCCGCGGCGAGCGCGAGAGCTACCGCGTGGAGAAGCCCTACTACCGGCACGACGGCACCGTGCTCTGGACCAACCTGACGGTGTCGCTGCTGCGCGACGCCGAGGGTGTGCCGCAGTACCAGCTGGCACTGATGGAGGACACGACCGAGCGACGGCTGCTGAACCTGCGGCTGCGCTACGAGGCCACCCACGACGCCCTGACCGGGCTGCCCAACCGGACCCTGTTCTTCGAACGGCTGGAGAAGGCCCTGAGCGGGGCCGGCGGCAGCCGCTTCGGCCTGTGTTACCTGGACCTCGACGGATTCAAGGCGGTCAACGACAGCCTCGGCCACTCGGCGGGAGACCGGCTCCTGGTCGAGGTCGCCGACCGGCTGCAGAGCTGTGCCACCGGTCCCGGCGAGGTGGTCGCCCGGCTCGGCGGCGACGAGTTCGTCGCGCTGACCACCGGCTCGGACACCGAGGAGAAGGTGACCGACCTCGCGGTCCGCATCCTGTCCGCGCTGTCGACGCCGATCCGCATCGAGGGCCGGGAGCTGACGGTCCGGGGCAGCATCGGCATCGTCGAGGGCCGCGCCAGGGAGCGCACCCCGGCGGAGGTGCTGCGCAGCGCCGACATCACCATGTACCGGGCCAAGGCGGCCGGCGGGAACCGCTTCGAGTTCGCCGACGCCGAGGCCGACGCCCGGGCCATCACCCGGCACGGACTGACCAACGCCCTGCCGGCGGCGCTGGAGCGCGGCGAGTTCTTCATCGAGTACCAGCCGCTGGTGCACATGCACGACGGAAGCGTGCACGGCGCCGAGGCGCTGGTGCGCTGGTCGCACCCGCAGTACGGCGTGCTCGGGCCGGACCGGTTCATCCCGCTCGCGGAACGGACCGGGCTGATCATCCCCCTCGGCCGATGGGTCCTTGAGGAGTCCGTCCGCCAGGCCCGCAACTGGCAGCGTCAGCTCGGCGGCGCGTCCCTGCGGATCAACGTCAACCTCTCGCCGACCCAGCTGCACCACCCCGGCCTGGTCGCCGACACCGTTGCGGTACTGGAGAAGTCGGGCCTGGCCCCCGGGGCGCTGTGCCTGGAGGTCACCGAATCGGCCCTGATCGGCGCCGACGACGAACTCCTCGAACCGCTGCGCCGGCTCGCCGCCCTGGGTGTGGACATCGCCCTCGACGACTTCGGCACGGGCTACTCGAACCTCGCCAACCTGCGCCGCCTGCCGGTCAGCGTCCTGAAGCTGGACCGCTCCTTCACGCAGGGGATGCAGCAGAGTCCCGCGAACCCGGTCGACGTCAAGATCGTGGAGGGGATCGTCGCCCTGGCCCACAGTCTCGAACTGGCCGTCACCGTCGAGGGCGTGGAGACCGGCGCGCAGGCGGCCCAGCTCCGCGCCCTCGGCTGTGACACCGCGCAGGGCTGGTACTACGCGCGCCCCGGAGCACCGGACCGCATCCACACCCTCTCCCTCTCGGACGCCGTGCCCACTCCCGCCCCCAGCTCCACCTTCTCCTGACGCGCGCGGCCGGGAGCCGATGGCAGAGGACCCCCGGCTGCCCCCGCTTTCGTGGGGTGAACTGGTTCGACACGGTGGACTTCCCCAAGGATGGCGACGGTTGCCGCTGGGATGCCACCCCGCACGACCCGGTGACCCGCGTCCGCTTCCAAGGTGTCGGGCACGTCAAGGTGCATCAGCACCGGCCCGTGGTCGGCAGGGTCAAGACCGTGTCGGTCAAGCGCGAGGGCCGTAAGTGGTTCGTGGTGCTGACCGCCGAGCAGGACCAGCCCGAACCGCTACCCGCGACCGGCTCGGTAGTCGGCATCGACATGGGCATCGCGAACTTCCTCGCCGACTCGAATGGTGCCTTCGTCCCCAACCCGCGCCACGGCCGTACCAACGCGGACCGGCTCGCCTCCGCTCAGCAGGCTCTCGCCCGGTTCCCCCGTGTCCGCCGCGACAAGCGCACCGCCCACCACCGGCGGGCTGTCGGGAAGGTCGCCAAGCTGCACGGCAAGGTCCGGCGCCAGCGCCTGGACCACGCGCACAAGACCGCGCTCGGCCTGGTCCGCGAACACGACTTCATCGCGCACGAAGACCTCAAGATCCGCAACATGGTCAAGACGGTCGCGCCGAAGCCCGACCCCGGGCAGCCGGGCAGCTTCCTGCCCAACGGTGCAGCCGCCAAGACCGGACTCAACCGTTCGATCTCTGATGCCGGTTGGGGGGTGTTCCGCGCGATCCTGAACGCAAAGGCTGAGAGGGCCGGGCGGGAAGTGATGGCCGTGGACCCCCGCGACACCTCCCGGCGGTGCCCCGAATGCGGGCACACCGCCAAGGAGAACCGGCCCACACAGGACACGTTCCACTGCGTTAGCTGCGGCCACCTCGCGCACGCCGACACGGTGGGCGCCGTCAATGTTCTACGGGCCGGGCTGGTCCGTCGCGAGCCTCAACCGGCATAGCGAGAAGCCCCCTCCTTCAGGAGGGGGAGAAGTCACGAAGAGGGCCCCTTCGTAGGGGGTGTCGCTGACATGGGCGCCGTCGAAGTACTTGCGGAAGACGAGCCCGCGGCTGCCGATGCCTGCGAGCCGCCCGGCCACGTCCAGCCCTTCGAGGAGCTCCAGGGTGTCGGGGTGAAGCGTCTTGCCGCGGGATTCGCGGTGCGGCGCGGAGCGCTGGTCGACGATCCGCACCCCCGCACCGCGGCGGGCCATTTCGCACGCCAGGGTCAGCCCTGTGGGGCCGGCTCCGGCGATCAGTACGTCAGTCATCGCGAGTCTTCCTCTGCGTGTGATCCCCGTCGACCTCGTGTCGATGTCTCAAGGGAAGCGCCTCGCGGGATAAAAAGCAACCTGGTTACAAAAATTACTCAGTCACGAATCCGTGCTACGGTGTACGCATGGAAAACACGACGGGTCTCCGTGAGAACAAGAAGCTGCGTACGCGCCGCCAGCTGGCGGCCACGGCGCTCGAACTCTTTCTGGAACGCGGCTTCGACGCCGTCTCCGTGGCGGACATCGCCGCCGCGGCGGAAGTCTCCAAGCCCACGCTGTTCCGGTACTTCCCGAGCAAGGAGGATCTGGTGCTGGACCGGTTCGCCGACCACCAGGACGAGGCGGCGCGCATCGTGCGGGACCGGATGCCGGGGCGGGGCCCCGTCGGCGCCCTGCACGAGCACTTCGTCGTGGCCCTGGCGGAGCGCGATCCGATCACCGGTCTGTGCGACCACCCCGACGTCCTGGCCTTCCAGAAGCTGGTCTACTCCACCGCCGGCCTCGAGACGCGGCTGGCCCACTACGGCGCGCGGGAGGCGGACCTGCTCGCCGATGTGCTCGAAGCCGAGTCGGTTCCGCCGCTCACCGCCCGGCTGGCGGCCCTGAACCTGGTGACCGCCCGTCAGGAGCTGGGCCGGGCGAACTACCGTCGGATCGATTCAGGCAAGAGCGCCGACGAGGCCCACCCGGAGGCCGTGGCTGAAGCCGACCAGGCCTTCGGAATGCTGGCCGGCGGGCTCGAGCGGGTCCTGCCCATACGCGGGGCCTGATCCGCGCGGGCCGCCAGGTCAGCCGATCAGGATGCGCTTCAGTTCGCGGGCGGCGCGCGGCGGAGCCACGTCCGTGCGGTGCGCCAGGGCGATCGTGCGGCGCAGGGGCGAACCGGCCAGCGGAGTCGCCCGCAGGCCCGGGCCCGCGCGGTCGACCACCATCGCCGGGACCACCGCCACCCCCAGTCCGGCCCGGACGAAGCCGAGCACCGCGTCCATCTCGCCGCCCTCCACGGTGAACACCGGCTCGAAGCCCTCCGCGCGGCAGGCCGTCACCGTCATCTCCCGCAGGTCGTAGCCGTGCCGGAACATCACCATCGGCTCGTCCCGCAGCCCGGAGATGGTCAGCTCTCGGCCTCCGCCGGGCGCCGGAAGCTCGGACGAGGACACCACCACCAGGTCCTCCGTCAGCAGCTCCACCGTCGTCAGCGCCGGAGCCGAAGGCGGCAGGGGCAGCGCGATCAGAGCCAGGTCCAGCGCCCCGCGCGCCAGTTCCCGTACGAGGTCGAGAGAGCCGCTCTCCTCGATGAGCAGCTCGATCCCCGGATGCGCCGTGTGGAAGGCGCGCAGCACATCCGGCAGCAGACCCGTGCACACGCTCGGGGTGGCGCCCAGCCGGACCCGGCCGCGCCGCAGCTGAGCCAGCTCCTGCACCTCCAGGCGGGCCGTGTCCGCGTCCGCCAGGATCCGCCGAGCGAGCGGCAGCAGGGCATCACCCGCGTCCGTGAGCGCGATGTTCCCCCGAGCCCGGCTGAAGAGCTCCGCCCCCAGCTCCCGCTCGAGCGCCTTGATCTGCTGGGAGAGCGAGGGCTGGGCCACGTGCACCCGCTCCGCGGCCCGGGTGAAGTGCCGGGTCTCCGCCACGGCCACGAAGTACAGGAGTTGCTGGAACTGCATACGCCCAGGTTACGCCCCCTCATAGGCAGGGGCTATCGACAGGAGCTCCATCATGTCTTGGACCTTTCAGGACCTTGGTCCTTACCGTCTGTGCCATGGCTCTGGCAACGCGGACGGACCGACGGCCGTCCACCACACGCACGATCTGGGACTCGTCGGTCGGCAAGAAGGCCGTGATGGCGGTCTCCGGCCTGGTCATGCTCGGCTACCTCGTCGTGCACATGCTCGGCAACCTCAAGATCTTCTTCGGGGCGGACGAATTCAACGGGTACGCCCACTGGCTGCGCACCCTCGGCTCGCCGTTCCTGCACCACGAGTGGGCACTGTGGATCGTGAGGGTGGCGCTGCTGGCAGCCGTCGCCGCCCATGCCGTGTCCGCGTACCAGCTCAGCCGGCGGGACATAAAGGCCCGCCCCGTGAAGTACGCGCACAAGCGCCGCCGTGCGAGCTACGCCACCCGCACCATGCGCTGGGGCGGCGTCATCCTGGCCCTGTTCATCGTGTGGCACCTGCTCGACCTCACCACGCTCACCGTGAACGAGCGCGCGTGGGCCGGCCACCCCTACGAGAACGTCCTCTCGACCTTCTCCACCTGGTACGGGAACACCGTTTACATCGTGGCGATGGGAGCCCTCGGCCTGCACGTCCGCCACGGCTTCTGGAGTGCCGCCCAGACCCTCGGCGCGGGCAGCGCCCGGCGCGACCGGGCGCTGAAGTTCCTGGCCAATGCCCTGGCCCTCGTCCTCTTCGCGGGCTTCGTGTCCGTCCCCGTCGCCGTCATGACCGGAGTGGTGAGCTGACCATGAGCCCCAACGACAGCAGCTTCGTCCACTACACCACCGGTGAGCCCCTGGCCGACGCCAAGGCCCCCGAAGGCCCGATCGCGGAACGCTGGGACCGCCGCCGCTTCGGGGCCAGGCTCGTGAACCCGGCCAACCGCCGCAAGCACACCGTCATCGTCGTCGGCACCGGCCTGGCGGGCGGTGCCGCCGGCGCCACCCTCGCCGAACAGGGCTACCACGTCGTCCAGTTCTGCTTCTCGGACTCTCCTCGCCGCGCCCACTCCATCGCCGCTCAGGGCGGCATCAACGCCGCGAAGAACTACCGCAACGACGGCGACTCGGTGCACCGCCTCTTCTACGACACCGTCAAGGGAGGGGACTTCCGCGCCCGCGAGTCCAACGTCCACCGCCTCGCGCAGATCTCCGTCGAGATCATCGACCAGTGCGTGGCGCAGGGCGTCCCCTTCGCCCGCGAGTACGGCGGCCTCCTCGACACCCGCTCCTTCGGCGGAGTCCAGGTCTCCCGCACCTTCTACGCCCGCGGCCAGACCGGACAGCAGCTCCTCCTCGGCGCCTACCAGGCACTCTCCCGGCAGATCGCCGCTGGCAACGTCGAGATGCACGCCCGCACCGAGATGCTCGACCTGATCGTGGTCGACGGAGTGGCCCGCGGAATTGTGGCCCGCGACCTGGTCTCCGGGGAGATCACCACTCACCACGCCGACGCGGTGGTGCTGGCGAGCGGCGGTTACGGCAACGTCTTCTATCTCTCCACCAACGCCATGAACTCCAACGCGACGGCCGTCTGGCGCGCGCACCGGCGCGGGGCGTACTTCGCCAACCCCTGCTTCACCCAGATCCACCCCACCTGCATCCCGCGCACCGGCGACCACCAGTCCAAGCTCACCTTGATGAGCGAGTCCCTGCGCAACGACGGCCGCATCTGGGTCCCCAAGGCCGAGGGCGACCACCGCCCCGCCGCGGACATCCCCGAGTCCGAGCGCGACTACTACCTGGAGCGGATCTACCCCTCCTTCGGCAACCTCGTCCCCCGCGACATAGCCTCCCGCGCCGCCAAGAACGTCTGTGACGAGGGCCGCGGCGTCGGCCCGGGCGGCCAGGGCGTCTACCTCGACTTCGCCGACGCCATCCGCCGCATGGGCCGGGACAAGGTCGCCGAGAAGTACGGCAACCTCTTCGAGATGTACGAGCGGATCACCGCGGAGAACCCGTACGAGGTCCCCATGAGGATCTACCCCGCCGTCCACTACACGATGGGCGGCCTGTGGGTCGACTACGACCTCCAGACCACCGTCCCCGGTCTCTTCGCGATCGGGGAGGCCAACTTCTCCGACCACGGAGCCAACCGGCTCGGCGCGTCCGCCCTGATGCAGGGACTGGCCGACGGCTACTTCGTACTGCCCTCCACCATCAACGACTACCTGGCCCGCCACCCCCACCGGGAGGCCGTCGACGACACCCACCCCGAGACCGCCGCCGCCCTGCGCGAGACCCGCGAGCGCCTCGCGAGGCTGCTCTCCGTCGACGGCGACCGCACCCCGGACTCCTTCCACCGGGAGATCGGCGAACTCATGTGGGAGTACTGCGGCATGGCCCGCACCGAGGAGGGGCTGCGCAAGGCGCTCCAGCGGATCCCGGAGATACGCGACGAGTTCTGGCGGCGGATCAAGGTCCCCGGCCGCGGCGAGGAGTTCAACCAGTCGCTGGAGAAGGCCAACCGCATCGTCGACTACCTGGAACTCGCCGAGCTGATGTGCCTCGACGCCCTCCACCGCGCGGAATCCTGCGGCGGCCACTTCCGCGGGGAGTCCCAGACCGCGGCGGGCGAGGCCGAGCGGCGCGACGAGGAGTTCTCGTACGCCGCGGCCTGGGAGTTCACGGGCGGCGCCCCCGTCCTGCACAAGGAAGACCTCGTCTTCGAGTACGTCCACCCCACCCAGCGGAGCTACGCATGAAGCTCACCCTGCGCGTCTGGCGCCAGCAGAGCCCCGACGCCCCCGGCGCCATGGCCTCCTACGCGGTCGACGGCATCTCGAAGGACATGTCCTTCCTGGAGATGCTCGACACCCTCAACGAGGACCTCATCCTGCGCGGCGAGGACCCGGTCGCCTTTGACCACGACTGCCGCGAGGGGATCTGCGGCGCGTGCAGCCTCGTCATCAACGGCGACGCCCACGGGCCCGAGCGCACCACCACCTGCCAGCTCCACATGCGGTCCTTCGCCGACGGCGACACCATCGACGTCGAGCCCTGGCGGGCCGCCGCCTTCCCCGTGGTCAAGGACCTCGTCGTCGACCGCGGCTCCTTCGACCGGATCATCCAGGCCGGCGGGTACATCACCGCCCCCACCGGCGCCGCCCCCGAGGCACACGCCACCGCCGTGCCCAAGCACGACGCCGACCACGCCTTCGAACACGCGGAATGCATAGGCTGCGGCGCGTGCGTGGCCGCCTGTCCCAACGGCTCGGCGATGCTCTTCACCTCGGCCAAGATCAACCACCTCAATGTCCTCCCGCAGGGCTCGCCCGAGCGGGAGACCCGCGTCCTGGACATGGTGGCCACGATGGACGAGGAGGGGTTCGGCGGCTGCACCCTCGCCGGGGAGTGCGCCACGGCCTGCCCCAAGGGCATCGCGCTTCCCTCGATCACCGCGATGAACAAGGAGTGGCTGCGGGCGCTCCGCAAGGGACTGCGCTGATCCGCGCGGCACGGGAGACCGCCGGGAGGCGCCCCGGGAACGCGCCGGGACGGCGCCGGGAGGGCGCCGGATCCCCGGTGGGCACGGGCATGAGAGTCGGATGAGAAACCACCGGGAGACGGAAGTCCCGTTCATCCGCCGTAGGCGTCGGCTTATGCTGACGTTGGCTTTTCGGGGGGCTGCCGGACCGGCAGAAGGCCTGTCGCGTCCGCGAACCCCGAGGTGTAGAAGATGAGTGGTATCCGCCGGTACCTCAACTGGGCGGGGCTCCGGCGCCTGGCCCGCGTACTGGGGCGACCCGGCGGCGTCCCACGACAGCCCTCCGCGCACGAGCGGGAACGGACCGGCCCCGGTGACCGGGCGGCGGCCGCGCCCCGCGGGCCCGGCCGCGAGGACGAGATCCTGACCGCGCTGGGCGCCGCCGAGGGCGTCGTCCGCTACCGGGGCCGACTGGCCGTCGTACGGGACGACCTGCTGCCGGCTGGGCTGCGCGCGGCGAACCTGCGGGCCGCCGCCGAGGCGTTGGAAGCGGCGGACATCGGCTACGGCCTCGTACCGGACGGGGGACTGAGCCACCGGGTGGCCATCGCCCCCGGCCGCCGCGACGCGGCCCTCACCGCCTGCGCCGAAGCCTTCACCGGCCGGCCCGTCTACGCCGAACTCCTCGGCGACGGCGGGGTGCTCGCCACCGTACTCGCCGAAACGCTCCCCGCGGCCGTGGCCTCGGCGGAAGCCGCCGCGCAGGACGGCGCACCGCGCCCCGGCGTCAAGGGCATCCGCCTCCACCAGCCGGTGGTGACCTCCGGCCGTACCCTCCACCTCGGTTCCGACCACGGCTGCGACCTCGAGTTCTGGGACGCCCCGCACTCCGGAACCGGCGGGGTCGCCTCGCTGCGCGAGACGCCGTTCGGCTGGTGGGTCCCCTCCCTGGCCGCCACCGGCACCCACCGCGTCGGAGACCGGGAGTACCCCGTCGTGGACGCCCTCGCCCGGCGCTTCCCCGACGACATCGACTTCCCGATCGACGCCGTCATCACCTGGGTGGACGCCTCCGACCCCGCGTGGCGCCGCCGCCGCGAGCAGGCGGCCGTAGCAGCCGCAGCCGCAGCCGTCCCGGCGCAGGTCCCGCCCGGCGCCGGAGCCCCCGACGCGGACCTCCCCGCCCCGGATGCCTGCGCCGCTCCCGCCGTGGACCGCGGCGAGCACCGCTACCGCGACCGCGGCGAACTGCGCTACTGCCTGCGGTCGATCGCCGCGCACGCGCCCTGGATCCGGCACGTCTTCCTGGTCACCGACGACCAGGTCCCCGCATGGCTGGCCGCCGACCACCCGGGCATCACCGTCGTCGACCACCGTGACCTGTTCGCCGAGCCGGACGTCCTGCCCGTCTTCAACTCCCACGCCATAGAGACCCAGCTGCACCGGATACCCGGCCTCGCCGAGCACTTCGTCTACTTCAACGACGACATCTTCCTCGGCCGGTCCCAGCGGCCCCAGAACTTCTTCCTCCCCTCCGGCCTCCCCAAGGTCTTCCACGACGACCGCGCCGTCCCGCCCAGTTCCCCGGACTCCGAGGACGACGTCTTCACCCTCTCCCAGCGCGCCACCCGCCGGGCCGTCGAATCCGCCGTCGGCCGCACCTATCCGCGGATCCTGGCCCACACCCCCTACCCCCTCAGCCGCTCCCTCTTCGAGCACCTCGAAGCGCGTCTGCCCGGCGGCCTCACCGGCACCAGCCGGTCCGTGTTCCGCAGCGCCACCGACATCGCCCCCGTCACCCTGGCCGTCCACCTGGCCCTCGCCGACGGCCACGCGGTCGAAGGCGAGCTGGCCGCCGCCTACGTGTCCACCGGCCACGCCGACGAGCTCGAACGCCTGGGCGACATGGTCCACCACCGCGAGTCCGACGCCTTCTGCCTCGCCGACGACGCCGGTACGGGGCTCTCCCCGCAGGCCCAGCAGCGCGCGGTCGGCGCGTTCCTGGAGGCCTACTTCCCGGTCCCCTCCCCGTACGAGAGAACGTCCGACCCGTCAGCACCCCTGCCCTCCACGTCCCTGTCCATCTCGTCCGCCACGCCCCCGTCCCCGTCTGCGCCGATCGGCTGACCCGGGCCTCCCGCGCCGCGCCGCGCCCCGGCAGACCCCCGCCCATGCGTGACAGTGGGCCCTATGCCACATGCCCCCACCGGGTCCGGACCGCGCCGCCGCAGCGTGCTGGCCGCCGCCCTCGCCCCGCTGGCCGCGGCCGGCTGCGCGGACCGGGAGCACCCCCCGGCCCCCGGTCCGCCCGCCGGACCGCGAGACGCCCTGGTCATGGTGATCCGGCACGCGGAGAAGCCGTACGCGGGCGACACCGCCGAGGACGACGAGGGCGTCGAACACCCCGGCTCCCTGTCCGGCCGGGGGCTGCGCCGCGCCGAGGAGCTGCCGCGTCTCTTCCCACCGTCGGCCCGCTCCTCCCTGCCCCGTCCCGCCGCCGTCTTCGCGGCCGGCGGCAAGGCCGCCCCCGAGCGGTGCGGGCAGACGGTGGCGGCCCTCGCCACCGTGCTGCGCACGCCGGTGCGCGCCGAGTTCGCCGTCGGCGCCGAACCCGTCCTCGCCCGGGCCGTGCTGGCCGCCCCGATGCCCGCCCTGGTCTGCTGGGAACCGGCCGGCATCCCCCGCCTGGTCCGGGCCCTCGGCGCACACCGGGTCGTCGGCGTCCCCGCCGCCTGGCCCGACCGGTACGACCTCGTCTGGATGTTCACCCGCCGCCAGGGCCTGTGGAGCTTCCGCGAACTGCCCCAGAACCTGCTGCCCGGAGACGCGTAGCACCGTCACCGGCCGCGCCGCGCGGGACCGGGCCGGGCCGCGCGGGACCCGCTACGGACCGACCCGGCCCCCGTCCTCCGCCAGCGCCCGCGCCAGGTAGAGCGCCGTGCGGCTTGTGCCCGACGCCGCGACCTCCGCCGGGGTGCCCGTCGCCACGATGCGGCCGCCCTCGGTGCCGCCGCCCGGGCCCAGGTCGATCACCCAGTCCGCGCCCGCCACCACCGCCATGTCGTGCTCGACCACGACCACCGAGTGCCCGGCGTCCACCAGCCCGTGCAACTGCCGCAGCAGCACTCGTACATCGGCCGGGTGCAGTCCCGTCGTCGGCTCGTCCAGTACGTACAGGGTGTGGTCGTGGCGCACGCGCTGCAGCTCCGTGGCCAGCTTGATCCGCTGCGCCTCGCCGCCCGACAGCTCCGTCGCCGGCTGCCCGAGCCGCAGGTAGCCGAGCCCGATGTCCTCCAGGGCCCGCAGACTGCGCGCCGCCGCCGGCACCTCCGCGAAGAAGCCCGCCGCCGCCTCCACCGTCAGCCCGAGGACCTCCGCGATGTCCAGGTCCCCGTACCGGACCTCCAGCGTCTCGGGGTTGTACCGGGCTCCGGCGCAGGCGGGGCACGGGGCGTACGTGCTCGGCAGGAACAGCAGCTCCACCGAGACGAAGCCCTCGCCCTGACAGGTCTCGCACCGGCCGCCCGGCACGTTGAAGGAGAACCGGCCCGCCTTCCAGCCGCGCGCCCGCGCGTCCGGCGCCGCCGCGAAGAGCCGGCGCACCACGTCGAACAGCCCCGTGTACGTCGCCAGGTTGGACCGGGGGGTGCGGCCGATCGGCTTCTGGTCGACCTCCACCAGCCGCCGTACGGGGAAGTCCACGTCCGCCAGCCGCTCGCCGACCTCCCGGGCCAGCACCTGGCCCACCAGCGTGGACTTTCCCGAGCCCGACACCCCGGTCACCGCCGTGAACACCCCCAGCGGGAAGCGGGCCTCCACCCCGCGCAGATTGTGCCGGTCGACCGCGCCCAGGTGTACGGACCCGCTCGCCTCGCGCACCGGCCGCCGCGCCCGCCCCGTCCCGGCCGCCCCGGACAGGTACAGGGCCGTGGCCGACCGCGGTACGCCCGCGAGGCCCTCGGGCGGCCCGCTGTACAGCACCTGCCCGCCGTGCTCCCCGGCCAGCGGGCCCACGTCCACCAGCCAGTCCGCGTGCCGCACCACGTCCAGGTGGTGCTCCACGACGAACACCGTGTTCCCGGCCTCCTTGAGCCGGTCCAGTACGCCGAGGAGGGCCTCCGTGTCGGCGGGGTGCAGCCCGGCCGAGGGCTCGTCCAGCACGTACACCACCCCGAACAGGCCCGACCGGAGCTGCGTGGCCAGCCGCAGCCGCTGCAGTTCGCCCGCGGACAGGGTGGGCGCGGTCCGGTCCAGGCTCAGATAGCCGAGCCCGAGCTCCGTGACGGGTCCGATCCGCGTGCGCAGGCCCTCCGTCAGGACCCGCGCCGCCTCTCCGGCCGCGGGTGCGGACTCCCGTGCGGAGGCCAGTACGGCGTCCAGTTCGGACAGCGGCATCCCCGCGAGGTCCGCGATGCCGTACCCGGCGAAGGTCACGGCCAGCGCCTCCGGCCGCAGCCGGTGCCCCTCGCACGCGGGGCACGGCGAGTCGGTGAGGAACTTCTCGGCACGCGCCCTCAGGGCGGCGCTCCTGCTGTCCGCGAACGTCCGCATGACGTGGCGGTGTGCGCTCATGTACGTGCCCTGGTAGGGCCGCTGGATCCGGTCGGCGTCGCGCACCGGGTGCACCGTCACGACCGGCTGCTCCTCGGTGAACAGGATCCACTCGCGGTCCTTCGCGGGCAGCTCCCGCCAGGGCCGGTCCACGTCGTGGCCGAGGGCCTCCAGGACGTCGCGCAGGTTCTTGCCCTGCCAGGCGCCCGGCCAGGCCGCGATGGCACCCTGACGGATCGACAGATGCCGGTCAGGCACGAGCAGTTCCTCGCTGGTGCGGTGGATCCGGCCGAGCCCGTGGCACGAAGGGCAGGCGCCTGCGGCGGTGTTGGGGGAGAAGGCGTCGGAGTCGAGGGGCTCCGCGCCCGCGGGGTAGGTTCCGGCTCGCGAATACAGCATCCGCAGCGAGTTCGACAGCAGGGTCACCGTCCCCACCGAGGAGCGCGAACCGGGTGAGGAGCGGCGCTGTTCCAGCGAGACGGCGGGCGGCAGTCCGGTGACGGAGTCGACCTTCGGCGCGCCGATCTGGTGGATGAGGCGGCGGGCGTACGGGGCGACCGACTCGAAGTACCGGCGCTGGGCCTCCGCGTAGAGCGTCCCGAAGGCGAGCGAGCTCTTGCCGGAGCCGGAGACGCCCGTGAACACGGTCAGCGCGTCGCGCGGGACGTCCACGTCGACCCCGCGCAGATTGTGCTCCCGGGCGCCCCGCACGCGGACGTACGGATCGATGGAACGCGGGTCGGGGGAACCCGGACCCGGGGAACGTGGACCCGGGGAACGGGGATCGGCGGCGCGAGGATCACCGGCCGGGGGGCCGGCGGGGAGGGGTGCGGGCGCGGGCTGGTGCATTCGTCCCAGTTTAGAGGCCCGCGATCCGGGCCAGCCCGCGGTAGGACTCCAGCAGCGCCGTCCGGTCGTACGTGGACGTGGTGACGAGCAGCTCGTCCGCGCCGGTCAGGGCGGCCACCTCGGACAGCTCCGCCGCCACCTGCTCCCCGGTGCCGTGGACGTGCCCGGCGAGGGCGCCCTCGTACAGCTCCCGCTCCTTGGGGGACATGTCCAGCGCCTCGACCTCCTCGGCCGGGCGGAGCGGCGGGAAGCTGCCCCGGGTGCGGGAGTGGGCCAGGGCCCACGCCTCCGGGACCAGGATCCGCCGGGCCGCCTCCGCGGTGGCGGCCACCGCGACGGTCCCGGAGACCACGACGTACGGCTCCGGGCCCCACGCGGACGGCAGGAACTCCCGCCGGTACGTCCCGACGGCCTCCGCGACCCGGTCCCGGGAGCGCAGATCGCCCACCACCAGCGGCAGCCCGGCCCGGGCGGCGATTTTGGCCCCGGCACCGGTGGCCAGGACGAAGGCGGGGATCCGCAGCCCCTCGGCGGGGCGCGCGTGGACCTCGGGGTGCGCCGTCTGGCTGCCGTCGAGCCAGCCCAGCAGCTCGGCCAGCTGCTCCTCGAACCGGTCGGCGTCCCCGGTGTCCCGTCCCAGGGCGCGCCGGATCCCGTCGGTGAACCCGACGGAGCGGCCGAGGCCCATGTCGATCCGGCCGGGGAAGAGGGACTCCAGCACCCCGAACTGCTCGGCGACCACCATCGGCTGGTGGTTGGGCAGCATCACCCCGCCCGTGCCGACCCGGATCCGCCGGGTCGCGCCGGCGACGGCGGCCGCCAGCACGGTGGGGGCGGAGCCCGCCACGCCGGGCACGCTGTGGTGCTCCGAGACCCAGAACCGGTGGTATCCGAGCTCCTCCGCCGTGCGGGCCAGCTCCACGGTGTCGCGCAGCGCCTGCGGGGCGGGGTGGCCCTCGCGGGTGCGGGACCGGTCGAGTATCGAGAGGTTTCGGATCACACTCGTGTCAACGCCGGGCGGCCGCGAGGATTCCCGGACCGGCGCGACGCCAGGCCGCAGGCCTGTCCTGCCCTCCCCGCCGGCCCTCCTGGGGGCGCGCCCTAGGGTGGCGGGATGACCGAGAGCACCGTGCGGCCGCTGGCCGTCTTCGACATCGACAACACCCTGGCCGACACCGGCCACCGCCAGCACTTCCTGGAGGGACGGCCCCGCGACTGGAACGGCTTCTTCGGCGCGGCCCCGACCGATCCGCCCCTCGCCCGCGGGGTGGCGCTGGCGCGGGAGAGCGCGCGGGAGTGCGAGGTGGTGTACCTGACGGGCCGCCCCGAGCGGTGCCGGAAGGACACGGTCGACTGGCTCGCGCGGCACGGCCTGCCCGAGGGAACGCTGTCGATGCGCGGGAACCAGGACCGGCGGCCGGCCCGGACGACGAAGCTGGAGGTGCTCAAGCGGATCGCCCGGGGCCGGGAGGTGCGGATGCTCGTCGACGACGACGAGCTGGTGTGCGGGGCGGCACGCGCCGCGGGCTTCCGGGTGGTCCTGGCGGACTGGGCCGCGGACGCGCCGGAACTCAAGGCGGCCCAGGAGGGCGAGGGCCGCACCTGAGCGGCCCGGCCCGGGCGGTCGGCCCCGGGCTCAGGCGTCTTCGTCGAGGCGGAAGCCGACCTTCAGGCCCACTTGGTAGTGCGCCACCTCGCCGTTCTCGATGTGCCCGCGCACCTGTACGACTTCGAACCAGTCCAGGTTGCGCAAGTGCTGCCCCGCCCGGGTGATCCCGTTGCGGATGGCCTGATCGATGCCCTCGGGGGAAGTGCCGACGATCTCGGTCACCCGGTACGTGTGATTGGACATGGGGGTCTCCCGACACTGGGTGGCTATTGCCTTGTTCTACGGTGCCCCAGTTAGACCGGCTCCGCGAACTTTGCGCGAAGAGTCCCGCGCCTAACCCCCTTGACCCGCCTATTGGTCTATGCCAATTTCAAGCCATCTGAGCCCCGTTCCCAGAAGGTGACCTTCGTGAAGATGCGCTTCCTTGCCGTGTGCACCGCCCTCGCGGCCGCGGCCGCCCTCACGGGCTGCAGCCAGTTGGCCGACTCGGCCGGAGGACCACAGAAGGTGACGCTCTGGCTGATGAAGGGCAGCGCCTCGGACGACTTCATCAGCAAGTTCACCGCGTCGTTCGAGCAGGAGCATCCCGATGTCGACCTGGAGGTGAAGATCCAGGACTGGACGGGCATCGGCGACAAGGTGAGCGGCGTACTCTCCGGCGAGAGCAAGGAGGGAGCCGACGTCATAGAGGTGGGCAACACCCAGGTCTCCCGGTACATCGAGGTCGGCGGCCTCTCCGAACTCACCCTCGAGGGCCTGCGCGAATGGGGCAACAAGGACTGGCTCAAGGGCCTCTCCGACCCCGGCAGTGTCAACGGCGCCCAGTACGGCGTCCCCTGGTACGCCGCCAACCGCGTGGTCATCTACAACAAGGACCTCTTCGCCGGCGCCGGGATCAAGGCCTTGCCCAAGAATCGCCAAGAGTGGATCCAGGCCACCCAGCGGCTCGACAAGGGCGACCAGCAGGGCATCTACCTCGCGGGCCAGAACTGGTACGTCCTCGCCGGGTTCGTCTGGGACGAGGGCGGCGACCTCGCCGTCGAGAACAGCGGCAAGTGGACGGGCACCCTCCACGACGACAGGGCGCTGGCCGGCATGGAGTTCTACAAGCAGCTCCAGGGGCTCGGCGACGGCCCCAAGGACGCCGACGAGGAGACGCCCCCGCAGTCGGAGGTCTTCGCCCGCGGCCAGGTCGCGCAGATCATCGCCCCGCCCAGCCAGGTCAAGGAGATCGAGGACGCCAACCCCGCCCTGAAGGACAAGCTCGGCTTCTTCCCGATCCCCGGCAAGACCTCGGAGAAGGCGGGCGCCGTCTTCACCGGCGGCTCCGACCTGATCATCCCGGAGAAGACCCGGCAGCGGGCTCACGCGGTGGACGTGATCACCGCCCTGGTCAGCGAGAAGTGGCAGACCGAGCTCGCCCGCACCATGAGCTACGTGCCGAACCGGACGTCCCTGGCCCACGTGGTCGAGGGCAACGAGGGGGCGATGGCCATGGCCCCCGGGGCGGCCCAGGGCCGGGCCACCCCGAAGTCCGCCCGGTGGGCCGAAGTGGAGGCCGAGAACCCGATCAAGCCGTACATGACGGCCGTCCTCACCGGCCAGGACCCCAGGCAGGCCGCCCAGGCGGCCTCCGACACGATCAGCCGGGTCCTCGGCTCCGACCGCTGAGCGCCGCCGCACCGCCGCCCGCCCACCCGCCGCACCGCCGCCCGCCCACCCGCCGACCGCCGAGTTCAGCGTCCGCACATCCGGGGGCCTCGGCGCGGCCATGTCGAATCCAGTCCGCCACGGAAGAAGTAAGGAGCCAGGCCGCACACCCGCCGGCCTGGCTCTCCGTGCCCGGCTCAGGAGTCGCCATGACGATCGCACCCCTGTCCCCGTCCCCCCTCCCCAGCGCCCCGGCAACCCTTCCCGGCGCCCCTGCATCCCTCGTCGGCGCCCCGGCCCCGCTCGCCGCAGCCCCGGCCCCCCTCGCCTCCGCCCCGGCCCTCGGCGCGGTCGCCTCCGCCGCCGTCCCCGCCCCCCGCTACGCCGTCCGCCTCGCCCGCGACGAGGACGAGGTGCGCGCCGCCCAGCGCCTGCGCCACCAGGTCTTCGCCGGAGAGCTCGGCGCCCGCCTCGACGGCCCGGAGCCGGGTCTCGACGCCGACGCCTTCGACGCGTACTGCGACCACCTCCTCGTCCTCGACCAGGAGACCGGCCAGGTCGTCGGCACCTACCGGCTGCTGCCCCCGGAGCGCGCCGCCGTCGCCGGACGCCTCTACTCCGAGGGCGAGTTCGACCTCTCCGCCCTCAACCCCATCCGCCCCGACCTCGTCGAGGTCGGCCGCTCCTGCGTCCACCCCGACCACCGCAACGGCGCCGTCATCGCCCTCATCTGGGCCGGCCTCGCCCGCTACATGGACCGCTCCGGGCACGACTGGCTCGCCGGGTGCTGCTCGATCCCGCTCGACGACGGCGGAGTCCTGGCCGCCGCGACCCGTGAGACCACCCTGGCCCGCAACCTCGCCCCCGAGGAGTACCGGGTCACCCCGCACCTCCCCTGGAACCCCGCGGGCATCACCCACCCCGGCCGGATGGAGGTGCCCCCGCTGCTCCGCGGCTACCTGCGCCTGGGCGCCTGGGTCTGCGGCGAGCCGGCCCTCGACGCCGAGTTCGGCTGCGCCGACCTGTACGTCCTGCTCTCCCTGCGCCGTACGAACCCGCGCTACCTCAAGCACTTCCTCTCGCTCGCCCCGGCCGCATGAGCGTCTGGCTGCCCACCTCGCCGTGTACCCCCGAGGGCTGCGCCGGCCACCAGGGACGCACCGCGGGCCTGCCGCGGGCGGTGCTCCGGCTGACCACGGCCCTGGCGCTGGTCCTCGCCGGCGTCCTGTGCGCCCCGCCGGTCCGGCTGCTGCCGGCCGGCCCCCGGCACGCGGTGGTGCGGGCCTGGGCCACCGCGCTCGTACGGTCCTTCGGGATACGCGTCACCCCGTACGGCAGCCCCGGCCCGGACGGGGGCCGTCTGATCGTCGCCAACCACATCTCCTGGCTGGACATCCCGCTCGTCCTCGCCGTACTCCCCTCCCGGATGCTGGCCAAGAGCGACCTGCGGGGGTGGCCGGTCCTCGGCCGCATCGCCCTGCGGGCCGGAACCCTGTTCATCGAACGCGACCGGATCCGCGCCCTGCCCGCCACCATCGGGGACGTCACCGGCGCCCTGCTGGCCGGGGGCCGGGTCACCGTGTTCCCCGAGGGATCCACCTGGTGCGGGCGCGCCCGGGGGCCCTTCCGCAGGGCCGCCTTCCAGGCCGCCCTGGACGCGCGGGTCCCCGTACAGCCCGTGCACCTCGCGTACCTGCGGGGCGACGGGGAGCCGGCCGGGGAGCCCGCCTTCGTCGGTGACGATCCGCTGACCGCCTCCCTGTGGCGGACCGCCCGCGCCCGCGGCGTGCGCGCCGAGGTCAGGCTGCCGTCAACGCCGCCGCGGGCCCGGCGGCGCCACCCGGGATCCCCGCTCAGCCGGCCGGGGCGTGGGCGACCGACAGGGACAGCGCGAAGCGGCCCGCCGCGTCCGTCCACCACTGGGTCAACTCAAGCCCCACGGCTGCCAGTTCCTTGCGCACGCCCTCCTGACGGAACTTCGCCGAGATCTCCGTCAGGATCTCCTCGCCCGCCGCGAACGGCACCACCACGTCCAGCGCCCGGATCTTGACCAGCAGGTCCGACCGGGCCCGCAGCCGCATCTCGATCCACTCCCGCTCCCGGTTCCACACCGCCACGTGATCGAAATCGGCGGTGTGGAAGTCCGCGTTCAACTCCCGGTTGACGACGGCCAGAACGTTCTTGTTGAACTCCGCCGTCACCCCCCGGCCGTCGTCGTACGCCGCCACCAGCACGGCCTCGTCCTTCACCAGGTCCGTCCCCATCAGCAGCGCGTCCCCCGGCGAGAGCATCGCCCGTACGGAGGCCAGGAACAGCGCCCGCTCCGGCGGCAGCAGGTTGCCGATCGTGCCGCCCAGGAACACGACCAGCCGCGGCCCGGGGGACTCCGGAAGCCGCAGGGCCCGCGTGAAGTCGGCCACCAGCGCGTGCACCCGGAGCCTCGGATGCACCTCCAGGAGGGATTCCGCGGCCCCCCTCAGGGCGCTCTCGCTCACGTCCACCGGCACGTACGTGTCCAGCCCGGGCATCGCCTCGATCAGGTGCCGGGTCTTCTCCGAGGACCCGGAGCCCAGCTCCACCAGGGTCCGGGCCCCGCTCGCCGCGGCGATCTCACCGGCCCGCTCCAGCAGGATCTCCCGCTCCGCCCGGGTCGGGTAGTACTCGGGCAGCCGGGTGATCTCCTCGAACAGCTCGCTGCCCCGGGCGTCGTAGAACCACTTGGGCGGCAGCGCCTTGGGGGTGCTCGTCAGCCCGTGCAGGACGTCCGTGCGCAGCGCGGCCTCCGCGGCGTTCTCGTCGAGGGTCCGGGTCAACTGGAAGTCACTCACGAGCGCTCCTTCTCCCCGAGCGGGGTCTCCTTGAGAGGGGTCAGTTCGACCCGCGTACGGGTGGCGGTCAGCAAGGTCCGGTCGGGCACCTCGCACCAGCGGTTGTCGTCGTCGTACGGCTCGGAGGCCACCACCGTGCGGCGGGCCCCCGGCTCGGCCAGGTACCAGAGCGAATCGCCCCAGGCCGTCGCGGCGATGGTCGCCCCGTCGGTCAGCAGCAGGTTCAGCCGGGAGCCGGGCGCGGCCGACGCCACCTCCCGGACCGGTTCGGCGAGCGCCGTGCCCAGGTCGTCCCCGGCGCGCAGCCGGCGCAGGACCAGGGCCCACACGAACGCCGAATCCGTGCGCGCGGACAGCCGGAGCAGTTCCCGCGGCGGCAGCGCGGCCGCGAGCGGCGCCATGGCGTCGGGCCAGTCCCGCACCGCGCCGTTGTGGCTGAACAGCCACGGCCCGTCCGCGAACGGCGCCGCCGCGGCCTCGCCGTCGGCCCCGGCCCGGGTGGCGTCCCGTACGGCGGCCAGCAGGGCCGCGCTGCGCACCACGCGGGCGAGGTCGGTGAAGGTCTCGTCGCCCCAGACCGGGCCCGACCGGCGGTAGCGGCCCGGAACGGGGTCGCCCTCCGCGTACCAGCCGACGCCGAAGCCGTCGGCGTTGACCGTGCCGTTCCGCTGCCGGCGCGGCTCCCAGGACTGGCGCACCAGGGAGTGTCCGGGCTCGCTCAGCAGTCGGCCGAGGGTCACCTCGGGCCCCAGATAGGCGAGGTGACGGCACATCAGACGGCACCGTCCCGTGCCGTGCGGAACCCGGAGAAGATCTGCCGGCGCACCGGGAGGTCCCAGTTGCGGAACGTGCCGCGGCAGGCGACCGCGTCGACCGCGAAGGAGCCGCCGCGCAGCACCTTGTGCTCCGGCCCGAAGAACACCTCCGAGTACTCCCGGTACGGGAAGGCCCGGAACCCCGGGTACGGCAGGAAGTCGGATGCCGTCCACTCCCACACGTCGCCGATCAGCTGGCGCACCCCGAGCGCGGAGGCCCCGGCGGGATAGCTGCCCGCCCGGGCCGGGCGCAGGTGGCGCTGGCCGAGGTTGGCGTGGGCGGGGGTCGGGTCGGCGTCGCCCCACGGGTAGCGGGTCGAGCGGCCGGTCGCCGGATCGTGCCGGGCGGCCTTCTCCCACTCCTCCTCCGTGGGCAGCCTTCGGCCCGCCCAGCGGGCGTACGCGTCCGCCTCGTACCAGCTGACGTGCAGCACCGGCTCCTCGGCCGGCACCGGCTCGGTCACCCCGAAGCGGCGGCGCAGCCAATGGCCGTCCTCCCGGTGCCAGAACAGGGGCGCGCCGATGCCGTGGGCGCGGATCTGCTCCCAGCCGGCCGGCGCCCACCAGCGGGGGTCGAGGTAGCCGCCGTCCGCGATGAACTCCTCGTACGCGGCATTGGTCACCGGGGCCGTGTCGATCCAGAACGGCCCGGTGTCCCGGGTGTGCGCGGGGCGTTCGTTGTCGAGCGACCACGGTTCGGCGGACGTGCCCATCGTGAACGGGCCTCCGGGAACGAGGACTTCGGAGGCGGCCGGCGGACCGAACGGCGCGTCCGGCTCCGGAGCCGTCAGTACGGGGGCGCCCGGCCGGAACTGATGCGTAATCAGCATGGTCTCGTCGTGCTGCTGTTCGTGCTGGGCGATCATGCCGAACACGTACCCGGAGTCCAGCAGCGCCGTCCCTTCCAGAGGGGTGTGCTCCAGCAGGTCGAAGACCCGGCCCCGCACCTCGGCCGCGTACCGGCGGGCCTCGTCGGGGGGCAGCAGCGGCAACTTCGGCCGCTCGGCGCGCGGGTGCTCGAAGGCGTCGTACAGCGGGTCGATCTCGGGGTGCATGGACGGGCGGCCGGCGACGTTGCGCAGCAGCCACAGCTCCTCCATGTTCCCGATGTGTGCCAGGTCCCAGACCAGCGGTGACATGAGGGGCGAGTGCTGCGCGACCAGGTCGGGCTCGCTCACGGGATCGGTGAGTGCGGCCGTACGGGCGCGGGCGGCGGTCAGCGCGGCGGCCGCCCGCTCCCGCAGGTCCTCGGGGGGCGTGCGGTGCGCTTCGGTGGTCACGGGCGGACCTCCGCTCCGGCGAGCCGCCGCCCGGGCGGGTCGTCGGCCGGACAGCGGCCGCGCAGGACGTACCGGTCGGCGAAGGCCGCGACCGTGTCCCGTACGCGGGTGCTCGCGCCGAGCCGGGGCAGCGCCTCGGCGGCGGCCCGGAAGCAGGCGGTCGCCGCGCCGCGCAGCTCGGGGTCGGCCAGGCCGTGCCGGGCGGCGGACCTCCAGAGCGGGTTGCGGGGCGCGGGCGCGTGTCCGTAGGAGTCCGCAAGCGCCTTCGCCACCCGGTACGCCGTCTCGGCGGCCTCCGGGTCGTCGAACAGCGCGTGGACGACGGCCAGGGGCACCACCCAGCCGTCGTCGCCGGGCTGCGCGTCGATCATCCGCAGTTCGAGGTGGCCGCGGGGGCGGACCGGCGGGAACAGCGTGCTCAGGTGGTAGTCGAGGTCTTCGGCGTCCGGGGGCCGCAGGCCGGGAAGCCCGCCGCCGCGCAGCCAGTCCCGGAAGGTCATGCCGCGGGGCACCGCCCACGGGTCGCCGTCGTAGGACCGTACGCACATCAGCTCGGTGTCCAGCGCCTGCCGGACCCACCCGGACCGGGGCGCGGCGTCCATCGGCGGGGCGAGGGCGCGTCGGCTGTCGATGTCGGCCCAGTTCCCCTGGCGGGCGCAGCGCCAGCCGGCGTACGGGGCTTCCAGCCCGGGGGAGTTGGCGAACGCGGCCACCAGCACCGCGCCGAGCAGGTGGGCGAGGCGCCAGCGGCGGCCGAGTCCGAACAGGCCGGGCTCTTCCTGTCCGGCGTCCACACAGACCTGCACGGACGCGGAGCCGCACATCATGGCGCGGCCGGCCGGGCCGGTGTGGTCGAAGTGGGCCTCCATCGCCTCGTAGCGCGGGCTGCGCAGCAGCCGGTGGTACGGGCGGCGCGGGTCCTGGCCGAGGCCGCGCAGGACCAGGCCGCGGGGGAGCAGCGCGGCCCGGACGGCCGCGAGGTCGGACCGGAGGTCGTCCACGCACCCGGTGAGGGAGTCCGACGGGGCGGAGCTGAGCTCCAGCTGGCCGCCGGGTTCGACGGTCACCGAGGAGTGCAGGGGCAGGGCGCGGGCGGCGGCGTGCGCGGAGCGCAGCCGCTCGGGCGGCACGGGCAGGCCGGGACGCTCGACGTCCACGACCAGCCATTCGAGCTCGGCGCCGATGAGCCGTGGCGGGCCGGTCTTGAAACAGATGCCGTGGAGCAGCTCCTCGGCCTCCGTCTCGGTGAGGATCGCGCCGGGGGCCGGCGCGGCCGGGTGTGGGGCCTGTGGTGCGGGAACGGCTGAGTCGTGTGACATGACCGGGTCCTCGTCTCCTGTCGTCGGCCGTGACATCACCGGTGCCTACCCGTCCTCGGAGCACAAATTCCTTTGTTTCCAAGGGCTGCGATGCCCAGGATGAGGTGTGAGCAGCAGATTGCGCGCGATTGCGCGGGAGAACTCCGAGGTCCTGGCGGCCGGCGGCTACCGGGCGCGGTCCGGGCGGCAGGTTTCCCTGGCCGCCGCCCTGGCGGAAGCCAAGGCAGGAACCAGAATATATGGACCAAACCCTGTCATTCCAGGCGAACTGCCACCGGGTGGAGGCGGGCCGACGGCGTTCGAGGTCACGGGGGAGAGCAGCACGGCGGCGGCCCGCAGGCTCGCGTCGCAGGGCTCCGGGGCCGCTTCCGTGGCGGTCCTGAACTTCGCCTCGGCCCGGAATCCCGGGGGCGGCTACGTCCGCGGGGCCAAGGCCCAGGAGGAGGCCCTGTGCCGCGCCTCCGCCCTCTACGAGACGCTGCTGCAGGTGCCGGAGCACTACGCGGCGCACCGGGCGGAGCGCAGCACGTTCTACACCGACCGGGTGATTCACTCGCCCGGGGTCCCCGTCTTCCGCGACGACCGGGGCGCGCTGCTGGAGACCCCGTTCCGGGTCGGGTTCCTCACCTCTCCGGCGCCGAACGCGGGCACCATCCGCCGCCAGGAGCCCGACCGGGCGGCCGAGATCCCCGGCGCCCTGCTGCGGCGCGGGGAGCGCGTGCTGGAGGTAGCCGCGCTGCACGGCTACCGGCGGCTGGTGCTGGGGGCGTGGGGGTGCGGGGTGTTCCGGAACGACCCCGGGCAGGTGGCCGACGCCTTCCGGACCCTCCTGACCGGCCGGTTCACGGACACGTTCGAACGGGTCGTGTTCGGCATCCTCGACCGGGACCCCGGGCCCCGCGCCGCCTTCGCCCGGGCCTTCCCGGCCTGAGCGGCCTTCCCGGCCTGAGCGGCCTGAGCGGCCTGGCCGTCAGGCCGCTCAGGCCTTGGCGGCCGGACTGTCAGGGCCCGAGAGGCCGTGCCTGCCCGGGTACCGAACGCACCCGAAGGGGTGGCGCGGGCAGCGGAGGCGGGCGGTCCGGGAAGGCGTCGGCGCGAGCCCGTGGGGCCCTGGAACGGGCGGGCTACCGCCAGCCGTAGCGCTCGCGCAGCCGGTCGGCCACGAGCTGGAACCGCACCCGCTCCAGGGCGCACGCCTCGCGCCGCATCCCGGACTCGTGCACGCGCAGCACCCGGTCCACGGCCACCCAGGACTCCCGCCCCGCCTTGTCCCAGGGGCCCGTGCCGATCGGCACCCACTCCCGGTCGTGGTCGTGCCGCTTGCTGGACAGCTGGACGGCGAGCAGGGTCCGCCCGCCCGGCTCCCGGGCCACGACCAGCACCGGACGGTCCTTGCCGCGGCCGTCGTTCTCCTCGTACGGGACCCAGGTCCACACGATCTCACCGGGGTCCGGATCCCCGTCGGGGTCGGGCGCGTACTCGGTGCGCACGCGGCCGATGGCGCGCGGATCAGCCTCGGTGGTGGCGGTTCCGCCGTCCCGGCCGGGCTGGTCGGGCTGGTCGGCGTGGCCGTTGCTCTGATGCGAAAGTGCCGTCATCCGGGTGAGGCTACTGGGTTCGGCGGCCCGGGCCGGGCCGGTGGAGGCGGGCCCGCCCTCCGGCGGCTCCGGCCCGCCTGGGCGGCTCGGTGCCGCCGGTCAGGACGGGAGGGCCGGCAGCCAGGCTCCGGCTGCCTCCGCCTGGGCGGCCAGGGCCAGGAGCAGGGGCTCCGAGTGGGCCGGGCCCAGGAGTTGGGCCCCGAGGGGGAGTCCCGTCGTGGTGAAGCCCGCGGGGACGTTCACCCCCGGCCATCCCAGGACGTTCCAGGTCCAGGCATACGGGCAGGCGGCGATCATCGCCCGGTCCGTGGCCATCGCGCCCAGGCCCGCCAACGCGCCGATCCGCAGCGGTGGCGTGGCCGTCGTCGGAGTCAGGACCACGTCGTAGCGGCCGAATATCTCACCCACCCGCCAGCGCAGACCCGCCTCCGACCGGCGGGAGACCCGCAGGGGCAGCCCGCCCAGGATCCGGCCGGTGCGGACGGCCTCGTGCGTACGCCGGTCCAGCAGCGCGCGGTCCGGCACCCGCGCCGCCCAGTCCCGTACGCCCGCGGTCGCCCGGGGCACGAAGGTCAGGCCGATCGGACCGTACCGGGGGTCCTCCGGCACCACCTCGTGGCCCAGCGACTCCAGCCGCCCGGCCAGCCGCTCCACCGCCGAACGGATCTCGGGGTCAAGGGACTTCGGCGTCGCCGTGAACGGCATGCCGAAGGAGAGGGCGATCCGCAGCCGCCGGGGGGCACGCCGGGCGGCCTCGGCGGCCGGGATGCGGGCGGGGCGGTGCAGGTCCTCCGCGTGCTGGCCGGCCGCGGCGTCCAGCAGCAGCGCCGCGTCGGCGACCGTGCGGGCCAGCACGCCGTTGACAGTGAGCCCGTTGAAGGACTCGGGTTCCGGCCAGGTGGAGATCCGGCCGCGCTGCGGCTTCACGCCGATCAGGTGGGTCCAGGCCGCCGGTATCCGTACCGACCCGGCTCCGTCGGATCCGAGGGCCGCAGGGACCAGCCCCGCCGCCACGGCGGCCGCCGAGCCGCCCGAGGAGCCGCCGGGGGTGTAGTCCGGGTTCCACGGATTGCGGGTCTGGCCGAAGGCCGCGCCCTCGGTGAAGGGCCATTGGCCCAGTTCCGGGGTCTGGGTCTTTCCGACGATCACCGCGCCGGCCGCGCGGAGCCTGCGTACGGCCTCGCTGTCCGCGGTCTTCGCCGCGAAGGCCCCCGCGCAGCCGAAGGCGGTCGGCTCCCCCGAGAGGTCCATGTCGTCCTTGACCGCGACCGGGACGCCGAGCAGCGGCAGCCGCTCGCCCGCGGCGAGCCGCCGGTCCGCGGCGTCCGCCTCGGCGAGCGCGCCCTCGGCGCGTACGGTCCGGAAGGCGTTGAGCCGGGGCTGTGCGGCCGCGATCCGGCGCAGGGCCCGCTCGGTCAACCACTGTGCGGAGACGCCTCCTTCGGCGAGCGCGGCCGCCATCTCCACCAGGCCCTCGGGTGCGGGAGCGAGAGCGGGAGCGGCCGTGAGGCCGGGCGGAGCGGCTCCGGCCGCGCCGGACGGCACAGGCACCACGGTCGAAGACGAAGACGAAGGCGAAGGCGAATCCGGCACCGTGACCACTCCCCCTTACCGATCGGTAGGAAGACGGTAACGGGGAGCGGGCGGTGAGGCCAGGCCGTCCTTCTCCCGGAGTCCCGCGCGGGTCCGCGTCGTCCGGCGCGTTCCGAACGGGCCGCCTCAGATCCAGCCCTCCAGGGAGGTCATGAACGCCCCGAAGTCGTCCCGGTGAATGGTGTGTCCGGCGCCGGCGACCGAACGGACCTCGAATCCGCGGGACGTGAGCACGGCCGCCCGTTCCGGTGAGATCAGCGTGCTCGGGTCAGAGAGCTGGACCAGGGAAGGAACCACCGGCGCGGCCGGCAGCAGGTCCGTACCGAGGAGCGGGGCGAGGCCGAGTGCGGTCGACTCGTCCCACAGGGCCAGCGTCCCGATCTCGATGTCGACGTCCGCGTCCTCCCAACGGGGGTTCATCGCCCGTATCTGCTCCCTGGAGGCGTACTTGAACCGCGCCAGCATCTCCGGACCGAACCCCTCGACGGGCGGGGCCAGGTGCCACGCCGGGTCGGAGAACACGGCGCGCCGCGGCCGGAGCCGTTCCACCGCGAGGGACAGGGTGAGGCCGCCGAGCGAGTGGCCGATGGCGAGCTCGGCTCCGGCGGGAAGGGACTCGGCGACATCGTCCGCGTAGAGCTCGGCGGTGTACTCGCCCCGGGGGCTGGCCCCGTGGCCTCGCAGGTCGACGGCGATGACCCGGTAGCCGCGGTCGGCGAGCGCGGGTCCGACCCGGCGCCAGGTGCGGTGGTCGGCCATGATGCCGTGGATGAGGAGGGCGATGCGGTCGCCCTCGCCCCAGGTGTGGGTGTGGAGTTGCACGGGGTGCCCTTCTTGCGGGTGCGGGTGCGGGTGCGGGTGCGGGTGCGGGGTGGGGTCGGGTGCTGGTCTGCCGGTGGTTACACGTGTCAACCGGCGGGTGAACACTGTGTATCCCAGCCGCTCGGTGTTCCGCTAGACCCGCGACCGGACCGTTACGCATGGCCGGGCGGCGCGGGCCGGACTGCGGGGGCCGGGCGTTGTGGGGCCGGGGCCGCTGGTGCGGGAGTGTTGCTGCGGGCTGCGGGCTGCGGGCTGCGGGCTGCGGGCTGCGGGCTGCGGGCTGCGGGCTGCCGAGTGCTGGGCGCCGGGCGCCCGAGCGCTGCTCGCGCGGGTGGCGCTGCCGGGCCGGCCGGGGCCGGGGGCCCGCCGGGCGCTGGAGGCGGGGTCGCTGGCGTACCCGGCGTCGGACGCGGTTCGGCCGAGGGCCTGTGGGGCGGCACGCGGCACGCAGCAGGCGGCCGGCGGCCGGGTGAGAGGTGCCGCCTCCCGCGCGCTCGCTCGCTGTTCGCGGGGCCTCCTCGGGCGGTCCGCGCCCCGTCCGCGGCGGCGGTCCTGCCCCCCCGGCTCCGGATCGGTATCCGCCAATCCGCGGCCCGCCGCCCCGGGGGTACCGGTGCGGATGCGGTACGTCCCGCGCCCCGGCCGCGGCTTCGGGCGCCGGTGCCGCCAGGGCCGTTGGCGGGTGGCGGGGATCGACAGCCCTCCACCGGGCCGGAGTTGGCGCGCCGGGCCGGTCGGGAAACGGTGTGCGGTGGCCGGCCGGACAGCGGCCGGGGGGCGGTTGGCCTGTCCCGCTCCGAGGGGTGCGGCACGGGCGTCCGGCACGCGCCGATGACGCGTGTCATCGCTGTGTAGCATGCCTTTCAGGCCATCCGCCGGGCCTCCGGTGCGACCGGTCTGGAAGGATGCCACGGCAATGTCTCAGTCATCGAAGTCGCCGAAGCCGCCGGCACCGGCCTCCGGACCGGCTCCCACGCCGCCGCCTCCGCCTCCCGTCCCGACCAGTGCCGACGTGGCCCGGCTCGCCGGCGTGTCGCGCGCCACCGTCTCGTACGTGCTGAACAACGCGGAGGCCGTCCGCATCAGCGAGCCGACCCGCGTCAAGGTCCGCCGGGCCGCCGAGGAGCTCGGCTACGTCCCGCACGCGGCCGCCCGCAGCCTGCGCGCCGGGCACACCCGGCTCGTCCTGCTGCCCACCTCCCACGTCCCGGTCGGCCCGCTGTACAGCACCTTCCTGAACGAGCTCCAGTGGGCCCTGCGCCGCCTCGACTACACCGTGGTCCAGTACGGCAGCCTCGGCCTCACCGGGGACGAGGCCGCGCGCGCGTGGGCGGAGCTGCGCCCGGTGGCGGTGATCTCCCTCGGCGAGATCACCCTCTCCGCGCACAACGTCGCCACCCTGAAGCGTGCCGGGGCCCGCGCGGTGATAACCATGGGCCCGCTCGGCGTGCCCGGTGCGCACGCGCTCGTCATGGACCAGCGGGAGGTCGGGGCCCGGGCCGCCGCCCACCTCGTGGAGCGCGGCCGGCGGCGGATCGGCGTGATCGTGCCCGAGGAGGAGGGGCTGGAGCTGTTCTCCGGACCCCGGCTGGAGGGTGCGCGCTCCGTGCAGGGCGCGGAGATCGAAACCTTCCCGATGTCCTACACGGAGGAGTCCGCGGCCGCCCTCGCCGCCCGCTGGCGCGGGCTCGGACGGGACGCGGCGTTCGCCTACAACGACGAGTACGCGATGCTGCTGATGCGGGCCTTCCAGGACGAGGGGCTGCGCATCCCCGAGGACGTCGCCGTCATCGGCGCCGACGACCTGCTCATCGGCAGGCTGCTGCGGCCCCGGCTGAGCACCGTCCAGATCGAGATGCCGACCGGGGACCACCTCGCGTCGCTGGTGGACCGTGCCGTGCGCGAGCCGTCGGAGGTCACACAACGGCACGACCTGATGGCGGCCGCGGCCATCCGGCGGGAGTCGACCTGATCCGTGCGCCCGGCGCGCCCGCCTGATCCGTGGGCGCGCCCCGCACGCCCCGGCACAGCCGGCGCCCGCCCGCCCCCGCCCCGCCCGGCGGCCGTTGACAGGCGGTGACGTGCGGACGGAGACTGCGGGCGCGCCCCACCGGTCGCACCCGGCGATGCTCCCCGGTACCCACGAAGGCACCGTGCGCCCCGCCACCCGGCTCCGGCCCCGCTCCACCCGCCTGCCCGTACGGATCCGCCCAGGAGAGACCCCATGAGCAGCCGCACCGTCCGCGACGTCTACGTGGTCGACGCCGTCCGCACCCCGATCGGCAAGTTCGGCGGGGCCCTCGCCGGAGTCCGGCCGGACGACCTCGCCGCGCACGTGGTGCGCGCGCTGGTGAACCGTACGCCCGACCTCGACCCGGCCCGCATCGACGACGTGGTCTTCGGCGATGCCAACGGCTCGGGCGAGGACAACCGCGACGTCGCCCGCATGGCGGTGCTGCTCGCGGGGCTGCCCGTGACCGTCCCCGGCGTCACAGTCAACCGGCTCTGCGGATCCGGCCTCGAAGCCGTGATCCAGGCCGCCCGCGCCATCGCCCTCGGCGACGCCTCCGTCGCCATCGCCGGCGGCGTCGAGTCGATGAGCCGGGCCCCCTGGGTGGTCCAGAAGCCCGAGCGGGCCTTCCCCGCCGGTCACCAGCAGATGTGGTCCACCACCCTCGGCTGGCGCATGACCAACCCGCGGATGCCCGCCGAGTGGACCGGCTCGCTCGGCGAGGGCGCCGAGCTGATCGCCGAGAAGTGCGGCGTCACCCGCGAGGCGCAGGACGCCTTCGCCCTGGAGAGCCACCGCAAGGCCGCGGCCGCCTGGGCCGCCGGGCAGTACGACGGGGAGGTCGTCCCGTACGCGGGTGTGGACCTGGTGCGCGACGAGTGCGTACGGGAGGGCTCCACGCCGGAGGCGCTGGCCCGGCTCAAGCCCGCCTTCCGGACCGACGGCTCCGGCACGGTCACCGCCGCCAACGCCTCCCCGCTCAACGACGGCGCGGCCGCCCTGCTGCTGACCGACGAGGCGGGCCTCGCGGCCACCGGGCGCGAGCCGCTCGCCCGGATCAGCGCGTCCGCCGTCACAGGGATCGAGCCCCAGCTGTTCGGCCTCGGCCCGGTGGAAGCCGTCCGGCGGGCCCTCGCCAAGGCCGGCCGCGGGCTGGCGGACCTCTCCGTCCTGGAGCTCAACGAGGCTTTCGCGGCACAGGCGTTGGGCTGCCTCGCCGAGTGGCCCGAGCTGGATCCGGGCGTGGTCAACCCGCGCGGCGGGGCCATCGCGATCGGCCACCCCCTCGGCGCGTCGGGCGCCCGGCTGGCCGGCTCGGTCGCACACCAGCTGGCGGCGGCCGGGTCCGGTACGGGCATGGCGGCGCTGTGCATCGGCGTCGGGCAGGGAATCGCGCTGGTCCTGGAACGCTGAGCGCGGGCGTCGATCATTTCCGGTCACGTGCGAATGCCAACTGCCCAATAACTGAACAGAAGTGAGGCCGCAGGTCTGGCACGATGGCGCGTGCTGCCGCCCCCCGCCCCGACCATCCCCACCGGAGGCCCCGCGCCATGCCGCTCCTCGATCCGACGCTCTGGCAGGACGGACCCACCCTCACCGGCGGCGCCGCTCCCGTCGTGGAACCCGCCACGGGACGCACCCTCGCCACCTTCGAGCTCGCCGCCCCGGCCGACGTGGCCGAGGCCGCCGTACGGGCCGGGGCCGCACAGCGGGACTGGTCCCGTGCCACCCACCTGGAGCGGGCCGCCGTACTGCGCCGCGCCGGGGACCTGTTCGCCGCCCACGCCGACGAGCTGGGGGAGTGGCTGGTACGGGAGTCGGGGTCGATACCCGGCAAGGCGGCCTTCGAACTGCACGTCGCCGCCCAGGAGTGCTACGAGGCCGCCGCGCTGGCCTCGCGCCCGACCGGGCAGGTGCTGCCGAGCGAGGCGCCCCGGCTGTCCTTCACCCGCCGCGTGCCCGCCGGGGTGGTCGGGGTCGTGGCGCCGTTCAACGCCCCGCTGATCCTGTCGATCCGCTCGGTCGCGCCCGCGCTGGCGCTCGGCAACGCCGTCCTGCTCAAGCCGGACCGTCGCACGGCCGTTTCGGGCGGCCTGGTCCTCGCCGCGGTCCTCGCCGCCGCCGGCCTGCCGGGCGGGCTGCTGCACGTCCTGCCCGGCGGCGCCGAGACCGGGGCCGCGGTGGTCGCCGACCCCCGGGTCCGGGTGGTGTCCTTCACCGGGTCCACGGCGGCAGGCCGGATCGTGGGAGAGCTGGCGGGGCGTCACCTCAAGCGTGTGCACCTGGAGTTGGGCGGAAACTCCGCTCTCGTCGTGCTGCGCGACGCCGACGTCGAGGCGGCCGTCGCCCAGGCCTCCTGGGGCTCCTTCTTCCACCAGGGCCAGATCTGCATGACCGCCGGACGCCACCTCGTGCACGCCTCGCTGTACGACGAGTACGTCGAGCGGCTCGCCGCGCGCGCCGAGGCCCTGGCGGTGGGCGACCCGTACCGCGAGCAGGTGCACCTCGGCCCGCTGATCGACCGGCGCCAGGCGGAACGGGTACACGCCCTGGTGGAGGCGAGCACCGCCCAGGGGGCCAAGCTCGTCGCGGGCGGCACCCACCGCGAGCTCTTCTACCGGCCCACCGTGCTGGCGGGCGTCGGGGACGAGACCCCCGCGTACGCCGAGGAGGTGTTCGGCCCGGTCGCGCCCGTACGGTCCTTCGCGACGGAGGACGAGGCGGTGGCGCTGGCCTCGGCCGGGCCCTACGGGCTCTCCCTCGGCATCGTGACCCGGGACGCGGGGCGCGGACTGGACCTGGCCGAGCGCATCCCGACCGGGATCGCGCACGTCAACGACCAGACGGTGAACGACGAGGCCGTCGCGCCCTTCGGCGGGGTCGGTGCGTCGGGCAACGGCGCCCGCTTCGGCGGCGAGGCGAACCTGGACGCCTTCACGGAGCTGCGCTGGACCACGGCCCGCACCAGCCCGGCGGGCCATCCGTTCTAGGGCGTCCGCGGAGGGCGGCGGACCGGGACGGAATGATGCGGGCGCGCCGTTCGTTCAAGCAGGCAGACGGCTCTCATCTGGAGGTTTGGACACCGTGGCTACAGTCGAGCTCACAGCGGAAAACTTCGACCAGACGGTCAGCGAGAACCCGTTCCTGCTGATCGACTTCTGGGCGGGCTGGTGCCGGCCGTGCCTGCAGTTCGCCCCGGTCTACGAGAAGGCCTCCGAGGCCCATCCCGACCTGGTCTTCGCCAAAGTCGACACCGAGGCGCAGCAGGAGCTGGCCGCCGCGTTCGACATCAGCTCCATTCCGACGCTGATGATCGTCCGCGATCAGGTGGCGATCTTCGCGCAGCCCGGCGCCCTGCCGGAGGCGGCCCTCACCGACATCATCGGACAGGCCCGCGCGCTCGACATGGACGAGGTACGGGCGAAGATCGCCGCGGAGCAGCAGGCCGCCCAGGGCACGGGCACCCCGGACGCGCGAGGGTCCGGCACGCCGGAGGCCTGAGTGCGTGACGCGACGCCCGACCAGCGGTGACACTGGTCCGTATGACTGAAGCGGTGTTCTACCGATTCCGGCTGCTTCGCAGATCAGGGGCTGTTTGTTGCTCCGCTGGGTAGCGGAAATCTCACAAAATCTCACACAGGGGGGTCGGAGGCGTCGCTTCCGACCCCCAGCAGTGCGTTCAGGTGGACCACGGCCGACTGCATGTCGGCCGCCGTCGGGTGCACGTAGACACGCTTGGTGAAGTTCGCGTTCGTATGACCGGCCCACGAGGCGAGGACCGTGTCCGGCACCCCGTTCACCGCCAGGAACGTCAGGCACGAGTGCCGAGCGTCGTACAACCGGACCTTGCGCAGCTCCAGCTCGGCCATCAGCGCGTACGCGTGCTCCCGGAGGAGCCGGCCGTTCATAGGCATGCCCAGCGGGTCAACGAACACGTACGCGCCGCTCGTGTACGCGTCGCCCGCAGTCGCGGCCTCCGCCGCCTGGAGCACCTTGAAGTTCAGCAGGGCCAGCCGGACCGGATCCGGCAGCGGGAGCGTGCGCTCCCCGGCCTCGCTCTTCGTGTCCTTCTCGACCACCCGTGCGTTCCCGATCAGGGTCCGGGTGTTCGCGATGCTCAGCGTCCCTTCCTCGAAGTCGATGTCATCCCACCGCAGCCCCGACACCTCTGCCGGCCGCAGCCCCATCAAGCTGAGGAGTAGCGGCCCGAACAGCCGGTCGTCGCGGACGCCGAGGATGAACTCCTTCACCTCCACCACGTTCCACGGTGCCGCCCGCGGGCTCTCCCGCTTCTCGGCCTTGCGAGCCTTCCGCGGGATGGTGATGTGCTCGGCGACGTTTCGCGCCACCAGGCGGCGCCGGATGCCGTAGTTGAGCGCCGCCCGGAGTCGGCCGAGTACGCCGCCCGCGGTGATGGTCCGCAGGCCCGTGCCCGGCTTTCCGCCGCGCCGTCGCGCGCTCACGAGCAGCCAGGCGACCATCGAGTCGATGTCGTCCTCGGTCAGTTCCTGGAGCCGCACGTGGCCGAGGTAGGTGTGGACGTGCACGAGGGAGTTCCGGTAGCCGACGATCGAGGTCTCTTCGAGGTCGGCGGCCTTGCTGTCGAGGTACAGGTTGAGCAGCTCGGACACGGTGACCTTGCTCGGCATGATCAGCTGACCGGTGCTCCGCTCGTGCTGGAGCCGGGCCCGCTCGTTCTTCGCTTCGGTCGCCGTGTCCTTCGTGACGGTGAGCTGCTTCCGCCGGCCGTTCTCGTCGGTGCCGATGTCGATGACGAACCGGTACCGAACCTTGCCGTTGGCCAGCGTGATCTTCTTGATCTCGGCCATGGTCCGCCCCCCGATCAGGCTTCGTCCGAAGTGGCGTCCAGCCTCATCCACTTCGTCAGGGTGGCGGTCAGCTGTCGTGTGATATGCCCCTGCTTGGCCTGACGTTCACCCACGGGTAGGTCGCCGAGAGCGTTCACGCGCCGGTCGCGCTCTTCCGTCAGGCTCCCGTCCCAGATCTGCTCCGCGGCGTTGACCACGTCGAGAAGGTCGACGCCGTACCGCTCGGCGAAGGCCCGGTCGGCCGCGATGGGGATGCTCCGCCCTCTCCGGTTGAAGTCCTTGAGCACCGCGCGGACGTTATCGGACCCCATCGGGATCACGCTTGATTCTTCGGCGGACAGCCATGCGCGCAACTCGGCTCGCGTCGTCTGCGCCCACGAAGCGGGGAAGTCGGATCGCGGAGTGATCATCACGTTGCCTTCGCCGTCGAACAGATCGCGAAGTTGCAGCTCCAGGGCGTGGCTCAGGACCACCAGGGCGCCCAGGTCTACCGCTTCCCGCCGCCCGCTCTCAAGGTCGGAGATGTGGGTGCGCTTCCACTTGAGGCCCGTACGGAAGAGCCGATCGGCCAGGTCGCCCTGGGTAAGTCGTCGGCTCTGCCTGATGGCCTTGAGGTTCTCGCCCACGACCTTCCCCACCGTGGGAGGGGCTTCGGAGTCGTCTGTCATGCCTCCGAGAGTGCCACATCGCGTGCGTAACCACAACGCACTGTTGGCCATTTTCGTCCGTGGGTTGACCCGGCATTCCAGATGGTGCACTCTGCTCCTAGGTCGTCTGCGTGATGAACCAGAGGCCGATTATGCAGGATGGTCACGCAATCGAAAGGGTGGCCCTATGACGCCCCCGACGCTCGACGAACTGCGCACCTGGCCGGCGACGGTCGACGTGAACCGGGCCGCGATGGCCCTGGGTATCTCGCGCAGCCAGCTGTACGCCCTGATCAAGAGGAACGAGGCGCCCGTCCGGGTCCTCGACTTCGGGGCCAAGAGAGTCGTAACAGCCAGTCTCGTGCAGCTGCTCGAAGCCGCATGAAAACGGCCCCCAGCAGGTGCGCTAACACCTGTCGCCGGGGGCCCGAAGCACCGCCATCCGATCCGGAACAGCCGAACGGCCGCGCGGGATGCCAGTCCCTGATGCGCGGCCGTGAAGGAGCTTCAACGTGAAGACTGCCACGACCAACACCAACATCGCCAGTGCGCTCGCCGCGGCCACCGAGCCGACCGGCAAGACGCACCCGCTCCTCGCCGACCTTCCGCCGGCCGCTCACCCGGTCGCGGGACGGATCGCCGACCGCATCGCCGCCGAGCTCCCCACGCTGGCCGCGAAGATCGACCGGAGCGTCATCGCCGCCGCGATCGACGAGTTCCTCACCGCGCCGAAGCCCCTCACCGCCGCTGAGCGAGGCACCGACTGGATCCGCCTGTACGACTGCCCGACGTGGTGCGTGATGGACCACGCCGGCGCCGACGGTCAGCCGGGCTGGCACCAGGGCCCCATCCTCAAGGCCGAGGCCCCCGTCCCCGGGGTGAACGCCGCACCCGGCGACGCCCCCGACAGTCTCTTTGAGGCCCGCATCACCCAGACCCGCGAGGAGTCCGCCGTCTACGGTGTCAACTCCGCGCTGTGGCTCGACTACGGGCAGGACAACCTGGAGTTGGACCTGGCCGGCGTTGACGCGTTCATCGCGGGCATGGAGACCTTCCTCCCCAAGCTGCGCGCGCTCCGCGACCAGCTCGCCCTCGTGTCCCGGGACGACTTCCCGGGCGACGAGCAGGCGAAGACCGCGTACATGGCCGCGTGCGACGCCCGCATCAAGGCCGTCGACGCCGCGAAGGCCGCGCGGTGACCAGCAGTACCGAGGACCGTCCCCGCCTGGCCATCGCGGCCGAGCGGGGGCGGGCCCTCCGCTCCGTACCCGCGCAGGCCACCCCCGGCCAGATCACCGAACTCCGGGCCGAGACGCAGATCGCCGCGCTCAGGGTGACCGACTGGCCGGCCTACGGCTCCACACCGTGGCTCCAGCTGCACCCGACTGACCCGCGCACCTACGCGGCCGTTCTGGAGGCCGCCGAGCAGTACCGGCGCCTCGATGTCGACCCCGACCTCCCGGCCGCCGAGTGGTACACCGCCGTGTTCGGAGACGCCCGGGCCACCGCGGCCCGCATCGTCGCCGCCACCCGCCAGATCCGCACCATGCGCGAGATCCGCGACGCCCGCGCCCGACCGACGTCCGCCCACCAGCTCAAGGCCACCCCCGGGTGGCCCCCGATCGCGGTCCCGGGCCAGCCCGGCCGCTACCTCGTACATGGCCAGGAGAACTGCGCGTGACCACCACGTACGACCCCACGGGCCTGCCGCCGGAGAGCATCCGCGCGGCAGGCCTCGCGGGCGTTCCCCAGCAGGTACCCGACGTCCCTCCGCTGTGGCTCCCCGACGACGACGGCCCGCAGGACGCTGAGGCGGAGCCGCGCGCGCTGCTGCTGACGCCCGCCTCCCGCGTCAGGATCCGGCCCGTCCGCTGGCTGTGGGACACGACCCCCGAAGGTGCCCCGCCCACCTCGCACGGGCGCGTGCCCATGTACTCCCTCGTCATTGCCGCGGGCGGCCCGGGACTGGGCAAGTCCCAGTTCGCCGTCTGGATCACCGCCCGGATCACCCGCGGCGAACTCCCCGGCGAGCTGTACGGCAAGCCTCGCCCCGTGATCTACGCCGCAGCCGAGGACTCGTGGACGTACACGATCGCCCCCCGACTGATCGCGGCCGGCGCGGACATGGACATGGTGTTCTACGTCAAGGTGCAGGACGACGAGCGGCCCAACGCCCGTCTGACCCTGCCCATCGACACGTCGCTCCTCGCCCGCGAGGCCGAGCGGCACAGCGTCGCGCTCCTCGTCATGGACCCCCTGCTCTCGTACATCGACAAGGGCGTCAACGACTACCGGGCCGCCGAAGTCCGGCAGGCGCTGGAGCCGCTCGTCGAGGCCGCGGACCGGCACCACTTCACGATCCTCGGCCTGGCCCACTTCACCAAGTCCGGCGCTGCGGACCCGCTTTCCCGGGTGGCTGGCTCCGGCGCCTTCGGGCAGCTGATCCGCGCACTGATCGCGTTCGCCCGGGAGGACACCGACGACGGCGACCAGCGGTACGTCATGTCGCTGGAGAAGAACAACCTGGGCCGCCTCGGACTGCCCTCCCACCTCTACACGATCCAGCCGATCACTGTGGACACCGAGGAAGGCCCCTCGTACGTCTCGCGGTTCGTCCTCGGGCCCGAGACGAACACGTCCGTCCGCGACGTCATGCGCGACGAGACCGCCCCCGGCGGAGTCGACCGTGCCGAACGGAGCGAGGCCGTCGAGTGGCTGGAGGACTACCTCACACAGGGCGACCGCTGCGGCGAGGCCCTGCCGAAGGAGGTCCAGGCCGCCGCCCGGGCGGCCGGCATCTCACAGAACGCCCTGCGCGACGCGAAACAGAAGCTGCACGTGAAGAGCGTGAAGCCCAAGGGCGTCATGAACGCCGCCTGGTTGTGGCAGCTGCCCGGCTACGCGCCCGAGGACCACGACCCGGGCACGGACTGACCCCTACCCCCACACGAGCGCCGCATCTTCCTCATCTTCTTTCTGACCTGCATATATACCCCCTCCCCTTCCCCCCACCTTCCCCCTCATCTTCGGAGGAAGGCAACACCTTCGAAGATGAGGAAGGTGCGGGCAAGGCGGGGGCAAGGTGCGGGCACATAACCCCAGGTCAGACAGAAGATGCGGAAGGTGAGGTCCCCCAGAAGGAGAGACCCATGCAGCTCCGCCACTCCAGCCTCATAGCCGGACCCTCCGACCTCATCGCCCACATCGCCGCCAACTACCGCTGCGGCCACTGCACGAGCGAAACCGAAGCCCTAACCGACCAGCACGGCAACCCCCACCTCGTCATCCACCACGACGACGGATGCCCGGTCCTCGAAGGCACCCTCTGCAGCCTCCCCGACACCTTCCGAGCCGCCACCGGCACCGACTGACGTCCAGCCGCGGCGGCTCACGTCTCGCGCGCGCACGCAAGACCCCCGCCGCCCATCCGGTTCCGCCGGCCTCGCGGACACCGCCCCCGTACATGTGCGAGAGGACCCCTGCCGTGCCCGACACCCCTGAGAAGCCCGTCTCCTACCCTGGACGGCCCGAGTTGGACCAGGCGAACGCCCGCTTCCGCCGCGCCGCCGCCCGCCTCCACAAGGAGGCCGCGAAGTACGACCCCGACCTCATGCCGGCCCTCGCCGGGATCGTCGCGGAGGCCGCCGAGCACCTGGCCCGCCTGGCCTCCGACTTGGAGGCCGCGGAAAGCTCCAGCGCCCGGAACAAGCGCGTGTTGAAGGCGGCCGAGGACAAGATGCGGGCCGGCTGGAAGGCCGCGGCCCGGCGCGGTGACCCGCGGGCCCTGCGGATGCTCGAACAGCTCGACCGGCGCGCCCGTGACCGCGCGGAGTGACGGGCCGCGGGTCCTGCCCGATGGGTCGGTGGTCGTGCCGCCCGGCCTCGCCTCGACCGTGTTCGCCGCCACCACGCTCTACCTCAGCTCGCGTACGCGGGCGGCCGGGGGTGCGCTGACCCCGGAGGCCCGTGAACTCTTGCGAGCCCTCCACGCAGGCGCCCAGGGCCCCGGTAGCGAATCCGCTACCTCACAGAGCAACTCCCGGACTGTGGACCACGGGTCAGGTCCCGTGCTCGGTGTGGCGGAGGCGGCCAGCGTCCTGGGGTGTGACCCCTCGTACGTGCGCCGGCTGTGCCACACCGGGCGACTCCCGGCCCAACGCAACCGGGGCGGTTGGGTCATCGAGGCCGGCGCCCTCGACGACTACCGCCACGGGAGTACCCATGGGAAGCCAGGACCAGCACCGCACAGCTGATCTGTACACCGCGATCAGCGACCGCTACGTACAGCGGCAGGCCGCGGCCGACGCCGCTACGGCCCCGGAGCGGGAGGCACGCGACGCCGCCCTCGACCGCGACGCCGCCCTCTGGGGCACCCCTGCGTGGGACACGCTGCCCGCCACCCGCAAGACGCGGGTAGGCCAGCACGTCGCCGCACAGCGCGCCGAGGCAGGTGGTCCCGATGCAGCGTGACACCGCCGCCGCGGAACTGGCCGAGGCCCGCGCCCTGCTCGACACCATGACGGAGCGGGTACGCGAGGGCGACCCCGACGTGACCCCCGAGCAGCTGGCCACGCAGCGCGAACTCATCGCGTTCGCCGAACTCCGCGTCGAGGCAGCGCAGCGCAAGGAGACCCGCGTACGCGCGGAGGAACGGGTCACGCTGGCCGGCGCCGCCCGCGAGGCCGCCGAGCAGCTGCTCACCGGGCCCGGCACGGACGAACTCACCGCCGCCACCCGCGACGCCGTGGACGCCCTCGCCCGCCTGGCCGGCCTGGTGAACGAGCGGAACGAGCGGATCGCCGAGATCGGCAGCACGCTCGTACAGCTCGACACCGACCTCAAGGCGGCCGGCGAGACCACCGGAGCGTGGGGCACCCGCAAGTTCGGAGTGTGGGGCAACCGCGACGGCGTGACCGTCGATGGCATAGGCCGCGCCGAGGCCCTCCCGATGGGCCGCCTGTCCGTCGCCGTGACCGTCGCTGGCCTCGGCGAGGACAACCCTGGCCGCGCTGCGCAGGAGCAGCACATGAAGAGCTTCAACGGGCTCCGGCACACGACCGTGCAACACCTCATCGACACGTTCCCCGCCCTCCGCGACGCCGTAGCGCCCTCGACGTGAACGTGATCAGCCTTGGCCGCACGGGCAGTGCCAAGCGCGTCCTCGACCAGGCCTGACGCCCGACCCACGCGGCCGGTCCCTCTTTGCGAGGGGCCGGACGCGCTGCTTTCTCTCGGGGTCAGAACGGCTCGTCGCCGCTCCCGACGATCGTGATCTGGAAACTCTGCGGAGGAGACCCGAGCCAGTCGCCAATGTCCGGGCGGAGGAACTCGCCCTCCCGCTCATCCTGGAGCCTGAGCCGGCCCCGGGACAGGTTCATCAGTTCTGCCGGCTGCTGGTTGGCGGGCACGGAGAGGGTCCCGGCCCACCCGGTACGAAGGCCGTGGGACGTCGTGTGGAGATTCGCTGTGACCGGGTGCTCCCGGCCTTCGTTCGTTATCAGTACGGCGGGGCCGTTGTAGCTGCTCATGCCCGAGGTTAGCCAGACCGGTGGCGCGAGCGCAGCCGATCCCCGTGGCTATATCCAGACAGACCACACGCTGGCCGCGGTCGCAGCAGCGAGCCCGAGGATGGCCAAGACGATCGCCGCGAGATTGTCGGCTACCTGATCGAGGACGTAGAGCCGGGTCACTTCGCGCTGATAGAGGGTGTCCAGCCATGTAGAGGACACGGGGAGCGTTTGCTCCCGTAGATCACTCTTGTCTGCATCGGGCAGGCTGCTCCGCTGGATGATGTCCACGCCCTCAGCCGCCAACGCAAGTCGGCCCGTTCCCGGAGAAGATGTCGAATTCCTCGGGCGAGGCCAAGCCCACCCACGACGCCGGAAGCGATGGCGAGCGCGGCGTTACTGGGCTTCACGCCAGCAAGAAGTCCGACGGTCACTGGGGCCAGCACAAGGAGCGCGATCCCGGCCGCGATGATGCTTCTGTCTCTCATCGAGGGAACCTACTGCGGCCGTACCGCTGCGGCATAGGGAGAGCGCATCGTTACGGCGAACGGCGTCCCCGTACGGCGCCCGCGAGGACTCCGGGGCCCCCTGCACAATCTCGCGCAACCGGCCCCCACGGCCGCCAGCGGCGCAGCATGCTGGGTTCCCCGACCAGCCTGAACGGAGCCCGCCATGACGCTGCGGTTCATCGGCACCACGTCCGAGTACGGCAACTGCCCGACCCTCTACGAGGTCGTCGAGACCGGCGACATCGTCGTCCAGGGCGACGTCCTCACCGACCCGGAACACCTCGCCCAGCTACGGGACGTCGGCGAGCACGAGACGTTCGTCGTCATCCCGCGCGACCTGCTCACCCGCTTCGCCCCCAAGGAGTGACCGTGCCCGCCCTGGTCCCCTTCGAGGACATCGTCCATCTGTTCGGCGAGTTCCGGCACACCGCGTTCCGGCTGGAGACCCGCTGCGGCTACGCCTCCGACCGGGCCGGCGCCCGCTACCAGGCGTTCATGCGCGGCATCGAGCCGGAGGAGCAACCGGAGCACCCGTGGAACGCGAACGTGCGGCAGAAGGCCGTACAGGGCGCGCGGTTCTCCCGCGTCCGGATCATCGACGAGCCACCCACCGACGGGCAACGGTTCCTGATGGCGGCCGCCGCCGGGAACGTCGCGGCCGGCGAGGACATCCGGGTCCTTCCCCGCGCCGAGGCCGTACGGCTGAAGCTCCCCGAATACGACCTATGGCTCTTCGACTCCCGGACCCTTGTCCGCCTCCACATCGACGACCAGGACGTCACGACCGGAGTCGAAGTCGTGGACGATCCCGCCGAAGTGCTCGCCGCATGCCGGGCCCGTGACCGCGCCTGGCCCCTCGCCGCCCCTACTGCCGAGGTGTGGGCACAGGTACGTTCGTCCGCGTGAGCACGGACTTTCAGAGCGCCCGCGTGGCCCTCGGCGCGCGCCTGCGAGAGCTGCGCGCCGAGGCCGGCGAGAACGGGAAGGACTTCGCCGCCCGCCTTGGCTGGCAGCGGTCCAAGGTGTCCCGGCTGGAGAACGGCAAGCAGACCGCCACCGCCGACGACCTCACCGCCTGGGCGGCCGCCGCGGGCGTACCCGAGCAGGCCGCCGACCTCGCCAGCCGCCTGCGCGGTCTGGAGTCCCAGCAGAGGTCATGGCGCCGCCAACTCACCGCGGGCAACCGGCCCGTACAGGACCGGTACGTCGTCGAGTACCAGCAGACCGCGACGATGCGCGGCTACGAAGCCACCGTGATCCCGGGCCTGTTCCAGACCCCCGACTACGCCCGCCACCTGTTCGCGAAGAACGCCGTGCTCATGCAGTCGCCGCGGGACACGGAGGCCGCCGTCGCCGCCCGCATGCGCCGCCAAGAGGTGCTGTACGAGGCGGGCAAGCTGTTCCGGGTCCTGCTGTGGGAAGGGGCGCTGCACGCCCTCGTGTGCCCGCGCGAGGTCATGGCCGGCCAACTCGACCGGCTCGTCGGGCTGATCGGCATGAGCACGGTGGAACTCGGCATCGTCCCCCTCGGCGCCCCGCTGGAGCTGACGCCGAAACACGGGTTCTGGATCTTCGACGAGGAACGCGTCATCGTCGAGACGATCAACACGGAGCTGTCGTTCGACTCGCCCGACGACCTCGCCCTCTACGGCCGCGTGTGGGACGCCCTGAACGCGGCGGCCGGGTACGGGGCGCAGGCCCACCGGCTGATCGCCCGCGCCCGACACCTGATTGCGACCGCGTGAGCAACCGGCCCCAACCCGACGGGGCGCCGCGCAATCCGGCGCAACCGGCCGGACGCGGCCCGGCGCCCGTTCCTACGGTGCGGTTATGGCGATCGAGCAGGCCATCCCGGCAGAGTTCCCCGTCCTCGCCGGAGGCCACTGCAACTGGCACGACGGGCCCTCCGAGACCGCGCTGGAGGTCCGGTGGGGCGAGTCCAACTCTGGGCCGCCGAAACCGCTGTACGCCTGTGCGCCGTGCCGGGAGCAACGCGGCCTGACCCTGGCCGTCCAGTGCCAGGACGTGCCACTGCCGCGCCTGCACGGCCTCACCTGGGACCAGACCGCGGGCCGCGCGTGCATCGCCTGCGGGCGGCAGCTGATGTACGGGGCGGTACCGCGCGGGTCGGTGTCCACCCGGCACGGCGAGCGGGTCATCACGTACGAGGTGTGGTCCTGCCCGCCCCCTCCGGCGGTGCAGCCGTGAGGATCTGCTGCTACTGCGACCGGGCGATCCGCAGCGAGGAGTACGAGGTCATTCCCGTTGACTCGGCGTCGGCCGCCCGCCCGGACCAGCATGCGCACGAGGACGGCGATCCGAACTGTCGGCCGATCACCGTCGCGGATCCGACCGACATCCGCTGACTCCCGGCGTCCGTGGTCACGGCGGACCATGGCCAGCCGGGCAGCACAGGGCCCCGACCGCGTTCGTACATCCGCGGCCGGGGCCCTTTGTGCACCTAGTTGCAGAAGGTCGGGTGTTTCATCTGAAACACCTGCCCGCTCGATCGGTCAGTGCCCGCAGAACGGCTTCGTCCACCATCCGCAGGCCGCGCAGTAGTCCGCGCCGAGGCGGGTCAACAGGGTCCGGATCATGCGCCGTTCACCTCCGTCCGGACTGGGTAGATGATCGTCAACCCCTCCCCCGGCCCCCTCTCGATACGGTCGACTTCAACGCTCTCATCTGCGTAAACGTCGCCGGAAGGGGTCTCGGAGGGCGGTGGGGGAGTGGCGGACGAATCGGACAGCCCGCGCCGGTACTGCCACCCGCACGCGACCACCACCAGACCCCACACGGTCAACACCCCGGCGTCCGGCGCCGCCGCGAACACGACCGCCACCGGCACCCCGGCCGCGACCACCAGGACGCACCCGCCAGCCGTACGGCTCGGCTCCGGCTCCTCCTCGGCGGCGGTCACGCGAACGCCCCGTAGACCGTGGCGCCCAGCCAGTTGGCGCCCTGCGCGAGGGGGACCGCAGCGAACCCGGCCACCCCGGCGGACGTGCCGAGGAGAATCCCGCACCAGGCGCCGCGCTTGATGTCGGACCCGTGCTCGGACTTCTTCACCGCGGCGATTAGGCCGACGGTGAGGATGAGGACCAGGGCGCCGCCGGTCTGGGTGAGCGGCAGGTACGTGGCCCGGGCGACGTTCTGGCCGGCCTGGCCTCCGACGCCCCAGACGAGCGCGACGTCGCCGAGCCAGTTGGAGATCCACAACGTGGTGTCGGCGATCCACCCGATCAGGCCGCCGACGCCGAGGATGGTGAGGACGCCGTACGCCCAGGCGGCGAGGAACGGCAGCAGGGCCGCGGCGTGCTTCGCTGGGTCCTTGCGGAGCGGCTTCGTACCGGGCCACCACGTGGTCATGTGGTGGACCAAAATGCAAAGGCCGACGGTGACGCCGCCGATCGTGACGATGTTCACGGGATTCCTCAGAGGAGGGCCGCGCCGAGCGCGGCGAGCAGGAGGATGAACGCCGCGGTGCCGAGCACAGGCATGGCGTAGGTATCGCGGGCGCGGGGCGGGCCCGCGAGGCAGAGCCCCGCGAACCCACCGACCGCGGCCGCCGCGAAGAACACGGCGAGGAGCACGGTCACACCGCGCCGGGCGGGTCCGTCACACGCAGCGGCGGGCCGTCATACGCGGGCACCCGGACCGCCATACGTGCAGGTGAAACACCATCCGGGTAGAGGCCGGACTCCCATACCCACGTGTATCCGTGGGCGAGGAACGCGACGGCGAAGCGCACCGCGTCGGACGCCGTCAGACCGGTCCGCATGATCGTGGCGAGGTCGTCGGACAGGGTGTCGTCCACGCGGACGGACAAGCTCTTACCTGCCTTCGGCGGGGTGCTCACCAGACACCCCCCGCCCGGAGCACGGCCAGGCGGTCGGCGAGCTCGCGGAGCAGGGCCGCGCGCTCCACCAGCCCGGCCGCGTACTCGCGCAGGCCGTCCGGGGCGAGGGTCGCGCCGGGGATGACGATCTCGACGTGGATGCTCACCGGAACGGGCGTGCCGCCGTACGGGAACGCGACGAGCTCGACGTCCACGTCCACCAGGCCAGCGGGTACCGGGACGGGCGCCGCGTGGTGGACGTCGGCCCGATACTCGGCCGGGCCCTCGGCGTGGCCGGCGCACCATGCGGGTTCGGGCAGGGTGACGTCACCGTGATCGAGGGTGGGCACCACGACGGTGCGGGCCCCGGTCATCGGCCGGCCTCGGCGTCGAGGGCGGTGAGGAGCTGCCGGAGTGCGATCTCCAGCCGGACGGCCGCGCCGAGCATGGCCCGGTCGTCGTAGATGTTGGCGCGCTGCTGCTCGGCCAGGGTCTCGCGGGCCGATTCGAGGGCGATGTCGAGGGGGGGCACCCACTGGGCGCCGTCCGGCTCCGGGGTGCGCAGCGGGTCGTAGGCGGTGGTCGTCATCGGGCACCGCCCGCGGCCTGGCGAAGTTCCTCGGCGTACCGGCCGCGGGTGATGCCCTTCTCGACCGCGGGCGCGTACCTGAGGATCTGCTGCTCGGCCCACTCGCCGCGGGCGGTCCCGTGGCCGTGCCGCCGGGTGGCGAACGTGAGGGCGAGGGCGAGACGCAGCGTCTCGCGCATGGGGTGCTGGGGGCGCTCCGCGGTGAGGCGTGCGGCGATCTGGCAGAGGAGAGCGCGCGTGTCCGCGTCGGGCAGGCGTGTACGTTCTGACATTGGGTTCGGACTCCTTGATCAGAAGGGTCTGGATCAAGGCCCCGGCGGGTGATGGCGTCACCGCGCCGGGGCCGCCGTCATCTCACGCGTGTCTCACAGACCACACGTACAGTGACGGGATATGAGCCCCTGACCGGGATTCCTGCGGGTCCTGGTGGACCCTACGGAACCCCTGGAAGGTGTCTATGTCGGAAGCGGTGGAGTACGACGTCGTGGTGCTCGGCGGTGGACCGGCCGGCGAGAACGTCGCCGACCGGACCCGCGCCGCCGGGCTGAGCACGGCGGTGGTGGAGAGCGAGCTCGTGGGCGGGGAGTGCTCGTACTGGGCCTGCGTCCCGAGCAAGGCCCTGCTGCGCCCGGCGCTGGCCCGGGCGGACGCGCGCCGGGTGCCGGGCCTGGCCGGGGCCGTCCAGGGGCCGCTGGACGCGGCGGCGGTGTTCGCGCACCGCGACTACTGGACGGGCGACTGGAAGGACGAGGGCCAGATCGACTGGCTCGATTCCATCGGCGCCCACGTGTACCGGGGACACGGGAGGCTCTACGGCGTCCGCAAGGTCGCCGTCACCAGCCCGGAGGGTGAGCACCACGTGCTCACCGCCAAGCACGCGGTGGTCGTCGCCACCGGCACCCGGGCGCTCGTCCCCGACCTGCCCGGGATGGCCGGGGCCCGCCCCTGGACCAGCCGGGAGGCCACCTCCGCGCGGGAGGTGCCCGGCCGGCTGCTGATCGTGGGCGGGTCGGTGGTCGCCGCCGAGATGGCCACCGCCTGGCAGGCGCTGGGATCACAGGTCACGGTACTGGTGCGCGGGTCGCGGCTGCTGCCGCGGATGGAACCCTTCGCCGGGGAGCTGGTGGCCGACGCGCTGCGCGAGGCCGGCGCGGTGGTCCGTACCGGCGTGTCCGTCGAGTCGGTCGTACGGGACGGCTCGACCGGGCCCGTCTCCGTGGTCCTGGAGGGCGGCGAGACCCTGGAGGGCGACGAACTGCTGGTGGCGACGGGCCGTTCGCCGCGGACCGAGGACATCGGCCTGGACACGGTGGGCCTGACCGCCGGGGAATGGATCGGGGTCCACGACGGCTGCCGGGTCCCGGGCCACGACTGGCTGTACGCGGTCGGGGACGTCAACCACCGCGCGCTGCTGACCCACCAGGGCAAGTACCAGGCCAGGATCGCGGGCGCCGCCATCGCGGCCCGCGCGGCGGGCGACGCCGCGCTGGACACCGGCCGCTGGGGCGCGCACGTGGCGACCGCCGACACACAGGCGCTGCCGCAGGTGGTCTTCACCGACCCGGAGGCCGCGGCGGTGGGGCTCTCCCTGGCCGACGCGGAGCGGGCGGGCCTGCGGGTGCGCGCCGTCGACTACGACCTGGGGAAGGTCTCCGGCGCGGGGCTGTACGCCGACGGCTACCGCGGCCGGGCCCGGATGATCGTCGACCTGGACCGCGAGATCGTCCTGGGCGCCACCTTCGTCGGCCCGGGAGCCGCCGAACTGCTCCACGCGGCGACCATCGCGGTCGCGGCGGAGGTCCCGATCGAGCGGCTGTGGCACGCGGTTCCGGCCTACCCGACGATCAGCGAGGTCTGGCTGCGCCTGCTGGAGACGTACCGGGGCTGAACACCCCCACGGCGGCCCGCGTCCCGCCCCGCCCCGTTACGCCGTCCGGCGCGGGGCGGGCAGGGGCAGCGAGAACCAGACGGCCTTGCCCTCCGCAGTCGGGAGCGTGCCCCAGGACTCGGCGAGCGAGTCGACGAGGAGCAGGCCCCGGCCGGACTCTGCGTCCGGGGGAGCGAACCGTGCCTGGGGGAGGACGTGACTGCCGTCGCACACCTCCACGCTGAGCTCCCGGCCTGCCCGGCGCAGCCGTAGCCGGACCGGGCCGCAACCGTGGCTCACCGCGTTGGAGAGCAGCTCGGACGCGAGCAGGCACGCGGTCTCGCACAGCTGGTCGTCGACGCCGTCCCACGCGGCGAGGGCCGAACGCAGGAACCGCCGCCCCTCGCCCACACTGCTCGGTCGCGCGGCCAGCACCACGGTCCGCGAGGTCACCGGTGCGTCGGGGACGCGTACGAGCAGCAGGGTGACGTCGTCGGTGTTCTCGTCCGCGTCGGGCAGCATCTCGGCGAGGAGGGCGTCGGCCACCGCTTCGAGGCCCCCGGCGTGGTGGAACGCCTTGCCGAACACCGCGCTCAGAATGTCGAGTTGCTCCTCGATGTCACTGCCCGGGGTTTCGACCAGCCCGTCCGTGTACAGGGCGAGCAGCGAGCCGGGTTCCACGGCGTGGCGGCTCTCGTGGTGCGGCACCTCGCCGACGCCGAGCGGCACGCTGACGTCCACCGGGAGCCGGCTCACCTGCCCGTCGGGGGCTGCCATGAGGATCGGCAGGTGTCCGGCCGAGCACACGGTCAGCTCGGCGGCGTCCGCGTCGACCACCAGGTAGCAGCAGGTGACGAACTGGTCCGGGAGTTCGCTGACCACCGCGTCGAGGGCGCGCATCAACTGACGGGGCGGCATCCCGGTCTTCGCGAGCGCGTGCGACGCGGAGCGGAGCTGGCCCATGACGGCGGCGGCCTCGAGGCCGCGTCCCATCACGTCGCCGATCATGACGCCGATGCGGCCGCCGCCCAGCGGGATCAGGTCGAACCAGTCGCCGCCCACGCCCGCGCCCTGCCGGGCGGGGAAGTACCGGCTGGCCGTCGGCATGCCCGGTACCTCGGGAGGCGAGCCCATGAGGCTGCGCTGCAGGGTGAGGGCCACGTGGCGCTGCTGTTCATAGAGTTCGGCGAGCTTCTCCTCGGCGGCCTTGCGGTCGCTGACGTCGCGGATGGCCGCCGACACGAGGGTGCCGTCCGGGGTCTCCAGGGGGCTCAGGCTGATCTCGACCGGGAACTCGCGGCCGTCGCGGCACAGGCCGTGCAGCTCCAGCCCGGCGCCCATGGGTCTGACCTGGCGGTTGACGAAGTAGCCCTGCCGGAAGGCGGAGTGGTGCCCCCGGAACCGCTCCGGTACGAGCACCTCGACGGGCCGCCCCAGGAGGTCCGCCCTGGTGTGGCCGAACAGGGCTTCCGTCTGGGCGTTGACGAGCCGGATCGTGCCGCGGTCGTCGACGATCACCATCGCGTCCGGTGCGGCCTCCAGGAGCGCGCGGAACAGCTCCTCCGCCGCTCTGCGCTCGCTCACGTCCCGCACGGCCGCCGAGATGAGCAGGCCGTCCGTGGTCTCCAGCGGGCTGAGGCTGATCTCCACGGGGAACTCGCGCCCGTCCCGGCGCAGCCCGTACAGCTCCAACCCCGCCCCCATGGGACGCACTTGGCGGCTGGCGGCGTAGCCGGCCCGGTGCTGTGGGTGGTGCCCCCGGAAGCGCTCCGGTACGAGGACGTCGACGGGGCGCCCCAGGAGCTCCTGCCGCGAGTGGCCGAACAACGCCTCCGCCTGTGCGTTCACCAGCCGGATCACACCGGCGTCGTCGACGATCACCATCGCGTCTGGCGCCGCCTCCAAGAGGGCACGGAAGGGCTCCTCGGCCGTCGTCGTCATGTTGTGCCTCGCACTCGCCGAATACCACCGAAGCGAACATCCGACCACGCCCTGACCCTTCACTCCGCGGGTTGACCGGAACGCGCGCCCAATTGACCGGGTGTGAACACACGCCTGGCAGGTGAGCGCCGACAGGGGCGGGACCTGGGCGCCCGTGCCGGGCGCGACCGCGCCGGCGTAAAGATGGGGGGCTTCGCGCCCCGGCGGGCGGGTCCGGTCGGCGCCGGTTCGCCGGCGAGCATCCATCCCCACGTCGTCAGCGAGATCCGGTAGATCCGCGCGGAGGACTTCGCGATGCCCGCGCCGGTGAGGTAGCGCTCGACCGCCGCGGTGTACGACGCGGGCGGGGCGGACGGAGGTACGACCCGAGCGCGCGGCAACCGAAGCGCGCTCCCACTCCCGAGATCGGTCACCGGTTCGATCGTCACGCCGCCCCGCCCCCCTGACACTGCCGCAGCAAATGCGTGCACCTCGCCCCGGAGGTCGGAAGCCCTCGCCGCAGGTCGTGGTGATCACCGTAGGGGCCCTGTCGCGGTAAATCCGGCATTTACTGCGGCGGAGCCACCGGCTGTCACAACAACCTCGGAACTGAACGTCACGTAGCGCTGTACGCCACCTGACCGTAGCCACTGAGAGGGCTCCCGGCCCCGACCCTCAGCCCTTGCCGAAGTGCACCGCGGGGAAGGCGCCCGCTGCCCTGAGGGTTTCGGAGAAGCTGCCGGCCAGTTCGGTGAGGCGTGCGGTGGCGGGCGGGCCGAGGTGGTCGTACGGGGCGGCGTCGAGGCGGTCGGTGAGCACCTCGGTCTCGCCGCGCAGGGCCGTGCCCCCCTGCGTGAGGGCGCCTGCCTCGTCCAGCAGGCCGCGCTCGCGCAACTGGTCCCGGGCGGTGTCCCACTGCTGTGCGGACCACCCGCGGGTCCGCATGAACAGCGCCGATGTCGGTGCCGTGCCAGTGGCGTTGTGCAGGACCAGCGCCTCGATGCCGGACAGACCGGCGATCGCCAAGGCGGCGAGGTGACCGTCACCCCGGTGTTCGCGCAGAAGCGTCGCGGCGTGCCACAGGGCCAGGTGCGGCTCCTCGGGCACCGGGAGGCCGGCGTGCGCGGCGTACAGCGGGCGCGACTCGCGGTGGCACGCCTCGGTGGCGCGCAGCGCCAGTTCAGCTGCCTCGGCCATCTCCTTCGACGCGAGAACCTCTTGTCCGAGCTGTCGTCGCAGCATCCCGTCCACGCCGCGCAGTAGCGCCGCGAGCACCGCCTCCGGTGTGGTGACCGTCCACGCGGCGGGAATGTACCGCTTCACATGCTCGTGGTTGAAGTTGTAGAACGTCGCCGAGACCGTGCCCGCGCCGACCGCCCCGAGCGGGGCAGCGCGGCCCGCGTAGTAGGACATGGCCCCGCGCTCCAGCCCGAGCGCCGCGAGTTCGTCCTGCCGCTCCGGTGCGGAATACACGGCTGTGTGCAGAGGGCTGACGGCGTTGTGGCAGTGGCGGCCTGTGCTCGCCTGAAAGATAGTCATGCCGTGGCTCCGGTGTCGGTGATCAGGTGTGGTCGTGCGGCCAGGCGGGCGAGGCCTATCAGGCTTCCCGCTCGGGTTCGCGGTGGGTGCAGCCGGTCAGCCCGGCCGCGGTCTGGGTGAGGTGCCGGATCAGTACCTCGGCTGCGGTGTCGGCGTCGCGGGCCAGCACCGCCTCCTCCAGTCGGCGGTGCTCGGCGGCGCCGTCCCGGTCGGGGTTGCGGTGCGCCGGCCAGCGCCGGGCCAGCTCGCTCGCGGTCCACAGCCGGTCGAAGGTCTCCAGCAGGACGAGATTGCCGCACCCCTCCAGCAGCGTGCGGTGAAAGAGGCAGTGGGCTTCGGCCCAGGCGCTGCTGTAGTGCTCGCCCTCCTCTGCCACGTACGCCGGGGTGCGGGTCAAAGGGTGGTGGGAGGCTCGTACGCGTGCTTCCCAGTCCACATCGCCGCGTTCGACGGCCATGCGCAGCATGACCGGTTCGATCGTCCGGCGGGCCTCCCCGATCTCCTGCCAGCGGCGGTCGGAGTACGCCGGGACGGCGAAGCCGCGGTTGGGCAGCCTCTTTCACCGTTGTCAGCACCACCGTCACCGAGGGCGCCCCCTGGTCGATCGAGCAATACTCCGGCCTCTCCGGCGTTCCCGGCGGGAAGGACGTCTCCCCGCAGCTTTCTTGGAGCGGCGCCCCGGAAGGCACCAAGAGCTACGCCATCACGGTCTACGACCCCGACGCCCCCACCGGATCCGGGTTCTGGCACTGGGCGGTCGCCGACATCCCCGCCACCGTCACCGAGCTGCCCGAAGGTGCCGGCGATGACACCGGCTCGGGCTTGCCCGGGGGCGCGTTCCAGCTGCCCAACGACGCCCGCGCGGCCCGCTTCATCGGCGCCGCCCCGCCGGCCGGACACGGCCCGCACCGCTACTTCACCGTGGTGCATGCCCTCGACGTCGACACCATCGGCGTCCCCGCCGACGCCACCCCGGCCGCCCTCGGTTTCACCATGGCCGGCCACATCCTCGGCCGCGCGGTCCTGACAGCCACCGCTGAGACTCCCGCCTGAAGAACAGCCACAAGGCCCGCGCCAAGCGCAACCGGGCCCTCCACCTGGTCAACGTCCGGCGCCAGGCGCTGAGGACCGCGGCCCCAGCCCCGCAGGGACTCCGAGCTGATCCCGAGCTCCCGCGCGACCTCGGTCACCGTCCGGCCCGACGACCGCACGAGCTCGATCGCGTCCCGCTTGTACTCGTCCGAGTACCGCCTCATGTACTTGCTTCCCACCTGGCACTGCTTCCTCTGGGCTCTCACGTCCCAGTCTCCAGGTGTCCACAATCAAGGGGAAGCTTCACGCCGGACTGGGGGGCCTGCCGGGGGACCTCAGCCGCAACGCCCTGTTCGACGTCTTCTTCGCCCTCCAGGCCTGGCAGAGGCAGAAGCCGGCCCGCTTCACACGGGAACTGGAGTGACTCCACAGCGCTGTTCGACCGGACCTGCGCCGCCTTCCTGCCGGACCGCGTCCTCGACGCGCTCCGCGAACTGTCGCTCGACCCGCACGCTCCGGTCCTGCCGGAGGCGGCCGAAGGACCCGGGCGGGTCCTCGAAGCCGCCGACTTCTCCTTCTGACCAAGGCGAGATTTCGATGCCCCCCTTGACCATCATCCTCTGCGGGGCGGTGACGTTCGCCGTCCGCTACGCGCTCTTCGGACCGATCGGCCCCGAGCACCTGCCCACCCGCATCCGCAGCACCCAGCCTTACGTGATGCCCGCCGTGCTGATGGCGATCATCGTGCCGTCGGTGGTGCTGGCCGGGGATTCCGGCGACCCGAAGACGGTCGCCCCGTACCTGGTGGGTGCGGTGTGCGGGTTCACGGTGGGCGCGTTCAAGAGGGATGCCTTCTTCCTGGTGTTCGCGGTCGCCATGGCCGGCTTCATGGTCACCAAGTTCGCGCTGTGAACCAGCTCCGCCCTCCCTCCGGAACGAGGTCGAATTGATGTTGCCCCGACACAACCGCGGGGGTGAGGTACTGCAAGGCGCCCTGGCCGCCGTACCCGTCATCATCGGCGCGGTGCCGTTCGGCCTGCTGTTCGGCGCGCTTGCCGAGGCGCAGGGCCTGGACGTGGTCAACACCATGCTGATGAGCCTGGTGGTCAACTCCGGTTCCGCCCAGATGATCGGCCTCGGGATGATCACCTCGGGTGCCGCGTGACCGTTGACCGTGATGACGGTCCTGCTGATCAATCTGCGGCACGTCTTCTACTCCGCGGCGCTGGCCCCGTACGTACGGCCGATGCCCGTGTTCTGGCGCGCGGCCATCGCCTTCGGCATGACCGACGCCGTCTACGCCCTCGCGGCGAAGCGGTTCGGCGAGCCCACGCCCGAACAGGACAACCGGCGCTGGTACGTGCTGAGCAACGCCGTCGCCATCTACGTCGCCTGGAACCTCGCCACCCTCTGCGGCTGGACCTTCGGCCAGACCCTCGCCGATCTGAGCTCCTGGGGACTGGACTTCGCGGTCTACGCCTCGTACATCGGCTTGGTCGTCTCCTCATTCACGACCCGCCGCGCGCTCGTCATCGGACTCATCGCGGGGGCCGGCGGTCTCCTGCTGAGCCACCTGCCCTACCAGAGCGGCCTGTTCCTGGCCACGCTCGCCGGTACGTCGGCGGCCGCCTTCCTGGAGAGCAAGGCGCGCGTCTCCGCCGGTTACGCCGCCACGGAGCCGAAGCCGACGGAGCCACACCCCGCGCAGTCACGCCCCGCGGGGTCACGCTCCGCACAGCCGCAGCCCGCGGCGGCACCGCACACGGGGGCGCAGCGCGCGGGGGCGCAGCCCGCGGGGCCCGCGGGCGAGGAAGCAACGGACCGAGAGTTCGGCAGCAGTCCGCGCTGATCACATGCCGCCGGAACGGTCCGACGAACCGGTCCGCCGGCGCCGTCGCCTGTACCTGGGGGAAGTCTCCCGTGTCCAGTTCGGCCCGGGTCATCGTGACCGGTTCTGCCGCGCCCAGTCGCGGGTCATCTCCCGCTCCAGGCCCAGCAGTCGGGAAAGCCCGCCGCCCCGCTCCCACGCGTCCAGCAGCGCGGCGATGCCGTTGGCCGTGTAGCCGCGCCCGAGCGCGTAGTTGATCGGCCGCAGCCGGGTCAGGTGCTCGTCGGCGTACCGTGCGATCCGGCCCTCCCGGCGCGGCGGCGGCAGCAGCCCGCGCTCCTGGTAGTAGCGCGGGCGGCCGAGCGCAGGACGTACCGGCAGGTCACATAGCTCGCGGGCGATCGTGCTTGACCGCCCGCAGGACGACGAACTTCGGCTCGCTCGCGACGACTTCACTGTTGCCGAACAGCCGCCGCAGGTGCGTGTGGTATCCCATGTGCCGATTGGCGACCACCCACAGCTCGCCGCCCGGCCGCAGCACCTTGCGCGACTGCGCGAACATCCGCAGCGCGGTCGCGTCCGTCGTGGCCTGGTGGGAGTGGAACGGCGGATTGTTCAGCACCAGGTCCACGGAACCCGGGGGCAGCATGGACACGCCGTCCCCGACCAGGAACTCGGCGGTGCGCCGTCCCTCGCGGACGTTCGCCCGGTAGGTGGCCTGCGCCGAGGCGACGGCCTGGTACGACTCGTCGGTGAAGACGACCTCGGCGTCGGGATCGGCGACCTGGACCGCCGTGCCGACGACGCCGTTGCCGCAGCCGAGGTCCACGACCCGGGCCCCGTCGGTGTTGGTCGGCAGGTTCTGCAGCAGGAAGCGCGTGCCGATGTCGAGCCGGTCGGCGCAGAAGATCCCGGCGTGGTTGACCACGGTCAGCCCGGCTCCCGAGCCGCCGTCCTCGTCGACCGTGTACGTCAGCGGCCACGGCCCGGGGGTCGTGGGACGGGTGGCGCCGGGGGTACCCGGCGTACAGAAGATCAGCCGCGCCTTCTTCTCGGCGAGGGAGGTCTTCGTCGGGCCCAGGATTCGCTCGAAGAGCCGCAGGGTGGAGGTGTGGATCTCCTTGACCATGCCCGCGCCGACGACCACGGTACCCGCGTGGACGTGCGGCGCCACCCGGTGCAGCTGGTCCTCCAGCAGCGCCAGGCTCTTCGGCACGCGCACCAGCAGGACGTCGATCCGCTCCGGCGGCACGTCCTGCGTGGTCAGCAGCGACACCGTCGACTTCGACGTGCCGATGCCGGCCCGGTCCAGGTTCGCAGCGGTGGCGGAACGCGTCAGCGAGGAGTCGGTGATCTGCGCCGGGTGATAGGCGGCGAGCGCCGTGGTCAGCGCCCCCCAGCGGTCCCCGAGCACGGTGATCTGCCCGGCGCCGGCCAGGTCCACCGGGCCGCGTTCACCCGTACCGGAGTCGAGGTGGCGCAGGAGGTACTCGTCGGCGGCGTCCCAGGCGAAGAGCCGGTCGCGCGGGTCCTCGGGGAAGCGGGTGAGCTCGTAGGAGCCGAAAGGCGTGGTCAGACGGTTCATATTGGCCCCAGGCTAACCGAGCCCGGGGCCGAGCCCCGCATGGACGGGGCCGGAGCCCCGATCGGAGGGGGCCGGAGCCCCCACCGGACGGGCCGGAGCCGCGTCCGATGGGCCCTCCCTACTCGGTCCCTACTCGGGTCCTTGCTCGGGCAGGTCGCCCGCCATCGCGGAGGCCATGCGCAGGTGCGGACGGGCCTCGGCGGCACGGCCGAGCCGCTCCAGCGTGCGACCGAGCATGAGCTGGGCGTAGTCCTCAACGGGCCAGCGCTCCAGTACGGCGCGTAGCTCGGCCTCGGCGCGCGAGAGCTGGGCGGAGTGGTAGTAGGCGCGGGCCAGCAGCAGTCGGGGCGCCAGCTGCTCGGAGGCCTCCTGCGCCAGCGGCTCCAGGACGCGGGCGGCGGTCGCGTACTCCTTCGCGTCGAAGAAGAGCCGGGCGCGCTCCCAGCGCTCGGCCGCGGTCCCGTGCCCGAGGTACGTCGTCGGCCCGTTCATCGTTTCCCTTCCGCCGGTCGTCTGGTCTGTCAGCTGCCTCCAACACGGTTGTGCAGCGGAACATTCCGCTCTGCGCCGCCGCCGCGCGCGGCTAGGTTGTCCGCATGAGCAATCTCGATCGCCAGCCCGCTCTCTCCACCTGCGGCGGCCGCGGCTTCGTAGTGGCTGAACCGGTCCGCGAGCTCCTCAGCCCGCGCACGGTCAAGCTAGGAGAGTCCACGGAGGTCCGCCGCCTCCTGCCGAACCTGGGCCGCCGCATGGTGGGCGCCTGGTGCTTCGTGGACCACTACGGCCCGGACGACATCGCCGAGGAGCCCGGCATGCAGGTCGCGCCCCACCCGCACTCCGGGCTGCAGACCGTGAGCTGGCTCCACGAGGGCGAGGTGCTGCACCGCGACAGCGTCGGCAGCCTCGAGACGATCCGCCCCCGCGAACTGGGCCTCATGACCTCCGGCCGCGGCATCAGCCACTCCGAGGAGAGCCCGCGGCCGCACCCCCGGCTCCTGCACGGCGCACAACTGTGGGTGGCCCTCCCGGACGCCCACCGCGGCGTGGCCCCGCACTTCCAGCACCACGCCGACCTCCCGCAGGTCACGGCCCCGGGCCTGACGGCGACCGTCATCCTCGGCACCCTGGACACGGCGACCTCGCCAGGCGCGGCGTACAGCCCGATCGTCGGCGCCGACCTCGCCCTGGCGGCCGGCACCGAGACCAGGCTCCCGCTCGACCCGGACTTCGAGTACGCAGTCCTGTCGATGTCGGGCGAGGCCCACGTGGACGGCGTCCCGGTCCTCCCGGGCTCGATGCTCTACCTGGGCTGCGGCCGCATGGACCTCCCCCTGCGGGCGGTGTCGGACGCGGGCCTGATGCTCCTGGGCGGCGAACCGTTCGAAGAGGAGATCGTCATGTTCTGGAACTGGATCGGACGCTCCCAAGAGGATATCGCACAGGCCCGCGAGGACTGGATGAAGGGCACCCGCTTCGGCGAGGTCAAGGGCTACGACGGCCTTCCGATTCCGGCTCCGGAACTCCCCCCAACCCGCCTGAAGCCTAGAGGAAGGGTGCGCTGAACTGCGCGTATGTCCTGAAGGCGGGCCCGGTGTTGTGGCCGCGCCGCCGCTCCGCTTCTGGAGGTCCGTCGGACGTCGACGAGGCCTCTGGAAGCGCTTCCCGATCTTGAGGTCGAGTCTCATGTGAAGCAGGCTGTGGTCAGGTCTAGTCAGACGAATGCTGACCCTTTGCTGACTCTACTGACGAGTAGTTAGATGCCTGGAGGGAAGTGTGTACGCACCTCCTGGCAGAGGAACGTCATGCCGAGGGGTCTGGTCCCTGGACTCTTCGGCTGCCGAGGACAGCTCCAGGTGAGCTCACCTCCGAGGCCGCAGCCTGCTGTCGGTCTGTCGCGGAAGCCGGTGCGCGATGTTGTGAACAGTCAACAAAGCGCGGTGTTGAAGCTGCCGCCATCCGGCAGGCTCGCCAGATCCACGAGCGGGCGCAGCACCTGGTTCAGGTGTTCGACCCAGAGGTCGGAAGACGGGTCCTCCTGAAGTCGGCCTCCGAGGGGGCGAGGGTGGCGTTGAGCATCCGAAGAAGGGGTCCCAGCGCGTGGGGTAGTGCATCCCGCGGGCGAGGCCGGCCTCGGACTCCGTCGCGAGCCGACGCTCCAATGAGGCGGTGACGCGATCTAATCAGGTGCCCGTCCGGTGCGGCCCGTAGAACCTCACGGCCCCACGGGGCTGGCGTAGCTGATGAGATCGAAGGCGGCGGTCGCAGCGTCCAGCAGCCTGGCGAACACCATTCCGACACTGGGCGGAAGCCGCCCGAAGAGTCGCACCAGCCACAGCAGCCGCAGGGTGATCACGTAGCCGACGAGCATGTGCCATAGCAGCTGCTTGTTGGTCCATCGGATGCGCGTTCGCCATGGGCTGCTACTGGGTCTCCGACCTCCGTGGCAGCGCTACGACGACTTTCCGCCGCCGCAGGGGGCGCCCGGCTCGGGTGTCTGCGGGCCTTGGACGTAGCGGCCGAGGAACTCCGCCACACGGGAGTCGGAGGCGTCGTTCACGCTCAGCTGGTGGCCCCAGGCAGTGAGTGTGATGGGTGCGGGCTGGCCCGGGTAGGGGCTCATGAGGGTGTAGGGAGTCTTCGAGACACGATCGCCCAGCGCCTTGATGTCAGCGGCACTCGCCTTGTTCGTGTACGTGACCCACACGGCTCCGTGCTCCAGCGAGTGCACCGCGTTCTCGTCGGCCACCGGTTTGTCGTACACGTCGCCGTCGCAGTTCTGCCAGACCGGATCGTGGTCCCCGCCGACGGGCGGGGTCATCGGATAGGACACGTCCGTGGTGACGTGGTTCCGGCTCAGATCCGGCCAGGTCTTTTCGCCGACGAGGGCTGTTGCCTGCTTCTGCTCCCCGTTGTCGGAGGCCGTGACGAGGTAGCCGACGCCCACGCCGGCAGCGGCGACGATCACCGTCGAGGCGGCGGCGATGGTGATCTTCTTACGGCGTTCGCGGGACCGGTCGGCACGCCGCATCTCCTCTATCCGTGCGCGACGCGACCCGGATCCGTCCTTCGGGCTGCGGGAAGAACTCATGTGCTGCGCACCTCCCTGGGTGCGGTGCACGCGGCCGCCGGGAGCAAGCCGTCGGCGGCCCTTGCTGTCTCTCCATCGTAGGGACGGCGGCCGCAGGGCCGCGACCGCTGCGGGGTGGCTCAGCCGACGGTGAGCGTTCCCTTCATGGGCGCGTGGATCGAGCAGATGGAGGGGTAGCTGCCGGGTTTGTCGGGGGCGGTGAAGGTGGCCGTCTGGCTGGCGGAGATCTCCTGCGGCTCCGGCGGCGATGCCTGCTGCTCCACAGAGAAGGCCGGCACCGTCAAGTGAATGAGTGGGTGGGGGCCGCAGGCCGCTGGACGGTCTGACCCGGCTCCTGGAGCGAGGCCGGTGGGCGGGCGCCCGGGTAGCATCGCGGTCATGCTCGTCCGCCCTGACCGGCGCCCCCGGCCGGCCGTCGCCGCCTTCCTGGCCGGTGTGCTGCTGGCCTGCGCCTATCTGATGTGGGGACCCGGGCACACCAGCGCGATGGCCATGTCCGGCCCGATGCCGACGATGGCCGTCGGCAAGGGCATGGCGGCGGAAGCCGGAAAGCACCCGGCCGTCTCCGACGCCGGACACGACGGCTGTCCGGCGACGAGCTTGGACTGTCCGCTCGCCACGGCGTATACGCCTCTCCCGCTCACGGCACCGCCCGGCCCCGCCGCCCTCGCGCAGCCGCCAGTGGCGGCCGCGGAATTCGTGCGGGGCACCGAGGATGGGTGCCCAAGGCCTCGGGCGCCCGATCCTGTCGCTCTCCTCTGCGTCAGCCGGACCTGATGACACCCCGCACCCCGGCCGGCCCTGTGCCGGCCGGCGGGTGCTTCGCCGTGTCCTGATCCGGTCTTCCCCGTTGGGAGAGTTCCTCCTCCATGTCCACCACGTTGTTCGTCACCGGTCTGACCACCGGTCTCTTCGCGGGCGGCGCCTCCTGCGCGGCCGTCCAGGGCGGGCTGCTCGCCGGCGCGGTCGGCCGCCGGGCCACCGCCTGGACGCCCGAAGCATGGGAGCGCAGCGGCCTGTTCGCGCCCGTGGGAGCGTTCCTCGGTGCCAAGCTCGCCTCCCACACCCTGCTCGGCGCGGCCCTGGGGCTGGCCGGCGCCGCCGTGCAGCCCGGTCCACGCACCCGAGCCGTCCTGCTCGTGGCGAGTGCGCTGCTGATGGTGCTGTTCGCCCTCGACATGCTCGGCGTCCGCGCCGTGCGCCGCTTCGTGCCGCGCCCGCCCGAATCGTGGGGGCGGCGGGTACGCCGGTCGGCGAAGTCGACGACCGTCACCACCCCGGCCGTCCTCGGCTTCCTCACCGTCCTCATCCCCTGCGGAGTCACCCTCAGCGTCGAGCTCATCGCCGTCACCTCAGCCTCTCCCCTCGCAGGGGCCGCCGTCATGGCCGGCTTCGTCCTGGGCACCGGGCCCCTCTTCGCGATCCTCGGGTTCTTCCTGCGCTCCGCCGCGAAGCTCTGGCAAGGCCGGCTCACCGCCGTCACCGCCGTGATCGTCCTGGCCGTCGCCGTCTGGACGCTCACCTCCGGGCTGCGGCTGGGCGGCTGGTGGCCCGCACCCGCACCCGCGCCCGCGGCCGCCGCGGCGCCGGTGGAGACGGTGACCACCGCGGGCGGGACGCAGACCATCACGGTCCAGGCCCGCACCAACTCCTACACGCCCACCGCCATCACCGCCGCAGCCGGCATCCCGACCAAGCTCGTCGTCGCCACCCGCGGCACGAACGGCTGCGTCCGCTCCTTCGTGGTCCCCGACCGCGGCGTGCAGGAGATCCTCCCCGTCACCGGCGAGACCGTCATCGACCTCGGGACCCCGCAACCCGGAACGCTCGCCTTCACCTGCGGCATGGGCATGTACGGCGGCGAGATCCGCTTCCAACAGCCCGCCGCCCCTACATACGGCCCCCGGCCCGCCGCATCCCAGGAGGCGAGCCGATGACCCGCCTCGTCGCGTTCGCCGCCGCCGGAGACACCGCCACCCCACCCCAGCTGCCTGACCACTGTGCTCCGTTCGGGTGTCATGCCGTGCCCGGTGCTTGAACTTCCCCTTGGGGGGAGGGTTTAGCGTCCGGTCATGATGACGGCCACGCCTCTGAGTGAGCGATGTGCGGCGGTTCTGGAGCGCGCCGAGCACGCGTGCTTCGGGATCAGCCCGTTCAACGGCTACTTCTCCCCGCCCCGCCTCAGGGAGTTGGTGGAGTGGGGGCTGAACCGGTTCGAGCGGGTGGACTTCTTCGTGCCGGACGCGCCCAGCGCCTTCACTCTGGAGGCGCTGGGGTACGCGCCGGAGAAGGCCGCGTGGAAGGCACGGCGGCAGGGGCAGTACACGCGCAACAAGATCGTCACGGCGCTCGGGTCGCTGGGCGTGGACGGCGGGGCGGGGCGGGTGCTGGGGTGGGCGGAGCTGGCGGGCAACCAGGCGTTCAGGGACCTGCACGAAGGACTGCTGCGGCGGTATGCCGAGGATGCCGGCCTCCGGGCCGTGTGCCGGGAGGCCGCGGCCTGGGTCCTGGGCGGGAAGCTGCCGGGCGGATCGGTTCCGGACGAGGGCCAGGTCGAGCGGGCGGTGCGGTACTTCCTGGCGGAGCTGCCGCTGTTCCTTGACACCCCGTCCATCGTCGGTGCCGGGACCTCGGTGTTCTGCTACCACCGGCCGCCCGAGGTACTGCGCCGCCTGTACGCGGGCGAGCTCGGATGGCGGCCCGCTGTCGGTCAGGGGTTCGCGGTCGTCGTGCCGGCCGGGTAGCGTCCAGGCCGCTTGGTCAGCCGGCGACCGCGGTCTCGGCGGGCTCGGTCTCCAGGATCCAGCACACGGTCGCGTTGTCGTGGTCGGTCGGGCGGCCCTTGTCGGCGTGGTCGAGCAGGGCCGCCAGGTGGGTCTCCAGGGTCACGAGCTCGGCGATCTGGGCGCGTACGTGGTCCAGGCGCTCGCTCAGTACGCGTCCGACGTGGCCGCAGGGGCTCTCGCCGCGGTCGTGCACAGTCAGGATCTGCCGGACTTCCTGCAAGGTCATGCCCGCGGCCTGGCAGCGGCGGACGAAGCGCAGCCGGTCGGCGGTCTCCGGGCCGTAGACGCGGTGGCCGCTGTGGGTGCGCGCCGGCGGCGGAAGCAGGCCGGAGTCCTCGTAGAAGCGGATCGTCTTGGTGCTCGTCCCTGTGAGCTCGGCCACTTCGCCGATCTTCATGGCACTCTCCCCTTGAAGTTCCAGTGCGCTGGAAGTGTAACGCTACGGGCGTCCAGGGAGCCCCTGCGACCGGCGGCCGCCGAGCGGGCGGTCGCTCGCACGGATCGAGGAGCGTTGCATGAGCGAGTCCACCTACACCGTCACCGGCATGACCTGCGGCCACTGCGCCGATTCCGTCACCGAGGAGATCACCGAGATCGCCGGGGTCCGGAAGGTCGACGTCGATGTGGAGTCCGGCCGCGTCACGGTGGCCAGCGACAGCCCGCTGTCGACCGAGGACGTGCGGGCGGCCCTGACCGAGGCCGGCTACCAGCTCGTTGGCGCCTGAAGCTCGCTGTGACCACCACGACCACCTCGCTGCCGGCCGGCGAGCCGCCCGCCGAGGGTGCTCCGGCGCAGAGCGTCGACCTGTCCATCACCGGCATGACCTGTGCCTCGTGTGCCCACCGGATCGAGCGGAAGCTGAACAAGCTTCCCGGGGTCAGCGCCACGGTGAACTTCGCCACCGCCAGTGCGCGCGTCGGCTTCCCCGAGGACCTGACACCGCAGGACCTGATCGCCACGGTGAAGGCCACCGGCTACGGTGCCAGCCTGCCGGCCCCGCCCCCGTCCGCCGAGGCGGGTGGCCCGGCCGCTGCCGGTGACGGGCCGGGCAGCGAGGAGGAGCGTCGTGTGCGGGCGCTGCGGGACAGGCTGCTGGTCTCCGTGGCGCTGACCGTGCCAGTGGTGCTGCTGTCCATGATCCCGCCGCTGCAGTTCCGGTTCTGGCAGTGGCTGGCCTTCGCGCTCGCCTCGCCAGTAGCCCTGTGGGGGGCCTGGCCGTTCCACCGCGCCGCCGCGCTGAACCTGCGCCACCGCGCCGCGACCATGGACACCCTGGTCTCGCTCGGGGTGCTGGCCGCGTGGCTCTGGAGCCTTTACGCGCTGTTCCTCGGCGGTGCGGGCGAGCCCGGCATGCGGATGGCTTTCTCTCTGATGCCGAGCTCGGGGGCGCACGGCGGGCAGGCGGAGATCTATCTGGAGGTCGCGGCGGCACTCACCGCGTTCATCCTGGCCGGCCGCTACTTCGAAGCCCGCGCCCGCAGGCGGGCCGGGGAGGCGATCCGGGCCCTGATGGACCTGGGCGCCAAGGACGTCACCGTGCTGCGCGACGGACGCGAGACGCGGGTCCCGATCGAGCAGCTGGCGGTCGGCGACGAGTTCGTGGTCCGGCCCGGAGAGAAGATCGCCAGCGACGGTGTCGTGGTCGAGGGCTCATCGGCGGTGGACGAGTCGCTGCTGACCGGTGAGTCGCTGCCGGTGGAGGTCAGCCCGGGTGACGCGGTCACCGGGGCGACGGTCAATGCCGGCGGGCGGCTCGTCGTACGCGCCACCCGCATCGGCTCGGAGACCAAGCTCGCGCAGATCGCGCGCCTGGTGGAGGAGGCCCAGACCGGCAAGGCGGAGGTCCAGCGGCTCGTCGACTCCCTCTCGGCGATATTCGTCCCCGTCGTCATCCTGCTCGCGGTCGAGACGATGTTCGCCTGGCTAGGAGCGTGGGTCAGTAACGGGCAGCCCACGTTCGGTTCGTGATCATTCATGCGGAATGATGTCGGTATGCATGGTGGGGATGGGCTGTTCGAGGTCGAGCCGGTCGAGAAGAAGCGGCCGCAGG